>JABARE010000020.1 GCA_019187365.1 Saprospiraceae bacterium
TTGATCCTACGGGATACGACGACAACTGTCCGATGGAGACGATCAGCAATGACTATGACATGACGAGCAGTCTTGACGGAAGTGATTTTCCGAAGGGAACGACGACGGTCGTCTGGACAGTAACGGACATGAGCAACAACACGGCGAGCTGCACCTTCAATGTAGTAGTGAGCGATGTGGAGTTGCCGACGATCAGCTGTCCTTCTAATCCCAGCAACCGCACAACCGACCCGGGGGTATGTGATTACACTACGGTAGGTGGGGAGTTTGATCCGGCCTTTGCAGACAACTGTCCGATGGCAACCATTGAAAACGACTACAACAATGCCTCGACCCTTGCAGGCGCGGTATTCCCGGTTGGCACGACGACGGTAGAATGGACGGTTACGGATATGAGCGGCAACACCAAAACCTGTGCGTTTGACGTGGTGGTAGTCGACGACGAGCTGCCTACAGTCACCTGTCCGCCCAATGTTACCCTGACAGCAACCAGTGGGACCTGCCAGCAGATCCACTCATGGACAGTGCCTGTTCCGGCTGACAACTGCGGCGTGGCCTCCATGACGGTTTCCACCAGCAACCCTTCGGTGGTGATCGTCACCATAGGGACGTCTTCCTTTGCGCTCTTCCCGGTCGGCACGACCACCGTGACCTACCTGGTCACCGATGTCAACGGGAATACGAACACCTGTTCGTTTACGGTACTCGTTAAGGATACTGAAAATCCCGTCATTACGGGATGCCCGTCGAACATCGGACCTCTCGGCAATGATCCGGGCCTGTGCGGACGGACAGTGAGTTGGACGGCACCAACCGCTTCGGATAATTGTCCGGGCGTATCCCTGGCAACCACACACTTCCCGGGCAGTTTCTTTGCAATAGGGACCACGATGGTCACCTATACGGCAACGGATGCAGGTGGCCTCACGGCAACATGCTCATTTACCGTAACCATTGAGGATACAGAGGATCCCGCCATTACCTGTCCGGCCGATATGACCGTTGGAACAGATCCCGGCAGTTGTGACGCCGTGGTGAGCTATACCGCTCCGGTGGGCACAGACAACTGTCCGGGTGCAAGCACCTCGCAGATTGCCGGACTGGCGAGCGGGGCGACCTTCCCAATCGGTACGACGACCAATACCTTCCGCGTAACCGACGGAGCCGGAAATTCAACCACCTGTAGCTTCGACGTGACCGTGGAAGACGACGAGGCACCTTCCATTACCTGCCCGGCGAGCACCACGGTCGATACCGATCCGGGTGTTTGCACGGCTGTTGTGAGCTATACCGCTCCGGTAGGAACCGATAATTGTCCTGGCGCATCGACGGTACAAACCAGCGGATTGGCCAGCGGATCGTCTTTCCCATTGGGAACGACGACCAATACCTTCCGCGTAACCGACGGAGCCGGGAATTCAACCACCTGTAGCTTCGACGTGACCGTTGAAGACAACGAGGATCCCGGAATTTCATGTGAACCTGCACAGACCATTGTGCTCAATGGCAGTTGCCAACTGCTGGTTCCGGATTTGACAGACGGAGCCTCTGCAATGGATAACTGTTCTGCAGGGTTTACCTGGACCCAAAGCCCGGCTTCCGGTAGCTTGCTGGCTTCCGGCGACGGCACAACTCATACGGTTACTGTGACGGTTGACGACGGCAACGGAAACACTGCTACCTGCACCGTAGTGCTCACTGGAGACGATACGACTCCACCTTCCGTGACCTGTGAAGGACCTCAGACCATTGTGCTCAATGCCTCATGCGAACTAGTCGTGCCCGACCTGACCGATGGAGCAACGGGCAGTGATAATTGCGGTAGCTTGAGTTGGAGCCAATCGCCCACCGCCTCAACTGCCCTGGCATCCGGGGAAGGAACTACACATACCGTAACGGTTACAGCCAGCGATGGAAATGGAAATACTGCTACCTGCACCGTGGTCCTCACTGGCGACGATGCAACCCCTCCAACGCCAGTCTGCGAAACCCCTCAAACGATCACACTGACTGGGGCTTGCATACTGACCGTTCCCAATTTGGTTGATATGGCTACAGCGACTGATAATTGCTCTTCGAGCTTTACCTGGTCTCAAAGCCCCATTGCCGGAACAGGCCTGACTTCCGGAGAAGGGACAACCCATACCGTGACGGTAACGGTTTCCGACGGAAATGGCAACACGGCAACCTGCACCACGGTGCTGACCGGCGACGACGTGACGCCACCTACTCCTGTATGCGAGGCGCCACAGACGATTGCACTCGACGCAGATTGCGAATTGCTGGTTCCTGACTTGACTGATGGGGCAGTTGTTTTAGATAATTGTTCAACGAGCTTTACCTGGAGCCAGTCGCCTGCAGCAGGCAGTGAGCTGGCCTCAGGCGAAGGCACGACCCATACGGTGACAGTGACCGTTTCAGATGGCAACGGCAACAGCGCGACTTGCACGACGGTCCTCACAGGCGATGATGCAACTTCGCCTTCGATTAGTTGCGAGCCAGGCCAAACCGTTATTTTGTCAGCACTTTGCTTATTGTCAGTGCCCGATGTACTCGACGGCTCCGTAGGCAGCGACAATTGCGGAAGCCTGACCTGGAGTCAGTCCCCGACACTGGGAACGCTGCTGTCTTCCGGAGAAGGCGCAACACATACGGTGACGGTAACAGCCGACGACGGCAACGGCAACACTTCTACTTGTACGGTGGTGCTGACGGGTGACGACGCGACACCTCCAGTGCCGACCTGCGAAGGACCACAAACCATCGTTCTCGATGCAGATTGCGAATTGCTGGTGCCCGATCTGACAGACGGCGCTACTGCTACGGATAACTGTTCTTCGAGCTTCTATTGGAGCCAGTCACCTACAGCTGGTGCAGAACTGGCATCAGGAGAAGGTACGACCCATACGGTGACGGTAACGGCCGACGACGGCAACGGCAACACTTCTACCTGCACGGTGGTGCTTACAGGCGACGACACAACGCCTCCTGTACCGACCTGCGAGAGTGCACAGACCATCACACTCGATGCCGAATGCGAATTGCTGGTGCCTGACCTTACCGACATGGCTTCGGCGCTCGATAATTGCTCTTCTAGCTTTACTTGGGGTCAATCTCCTGCTGCCGGGGCCGAACTTGCCTCAGGCGAGGGGACGACCCATACCGTGACGGTAACGGCCGACGATGGAAACGGAAACAGTGCAACGTGCACCGTCGTACTGACGGGGGACGACGTAACAGCACCCTCTATCAGTTGCGAAAGCCCGCAATCGGTGAGCCTGGATGCCACGTGTAAATTGCCAGTACCTGATTTGACAGATGATGCTGCGGGCAGCGACAACTGCGGTAGCCTAAGCTGGAGCCAGTCACCTACAATGGGAACATTGCTAACGTCCGGCGAAGGGGTAAGCCATACTGTTACCGTTACGGCCGACGACGGCAACGGAAATACGACTACCTGCACAGTGGTGCTGACGGGTGATGACGATACCCCGCCGGTTCCAAGCTGCGAAGGGCCACAAACCATTGCCCTCGATGCTGAATGCGAGCTACTCGTTCCCGACCTGACCGATGGCGCTTCCGCTACAGATAATTGTTCGTTGAGCTTCTACTGGAGCCAGTCTCCTACTTCGGGCACCGAACTGGCTTCCGGAGAGGGTACGACCCACACAATAACGGTTACAGTTGATGACACCAACGGAAATACTTCGACCTGTACGGTGGTGTTAACCGGCGACGACGTAACTGCGCCTTCCATCAGTTGCGAGGGGCCGGCAACCATTGCGCTCAACGCAAGCTGTGAGCTGGCGGTTCCGGACTTGACGGATGGTGCACTGGGCAGCGATAACTGCAGCAGCCTCAGTTGGAGCCAGTCACCTACTATGGGAACACTGCTGTCTTCCGGAGAAGGGACTACGCATACCGTGACCGTATCGGCAACCGATGGCAACGGCAACACCTCCACCTGCACAGTGGTACTTACGGGCGACGACGTGACCCCGCCGGTACCAAGCTGCGAAGGGGCACAAACCATTGCGCTCGATGCTGAATGCGAACTGCTGGTACCCGATCTGACTGACGGCGCTACTGCAACAGATAACTGTGCGACGAGCTTCTACTGGAGCCAGTCGCCTACTTCGGGCACCGAGCTGGCATCCGGAGAGGGCATGACCCACACCGTGACGGTAACAGTTGACGATGGCAACGGAAATACTTCGACCTGCACTGTAGTACTGACCGGCGACGATACAACGCCTCCGGTACCGGTCTGCGAAGGGCCGGAAACCATTTCACTCAACGCCGCGTGCATCCTTGTGGTCACCAACGTCATCGACATGGTTTCTGCAACCGATAATTGCTCTTCCAGTTTCACCTGGTCACAGAGTCCGATCGCAGGATCTGCTCTGGCTTCCGGTGAAGGGGTGTCGCACACCATTACCGTAACGGTAAGCGATGGCAACGGCAACAGCGCCACGTGTACCACCGTGCTAACGGGCGACGACGTGACGCCTCCAACTCCGATTTGCGAAGGACCGCAGACGGTCAGCCTCAACGGCGACTGCGAACTGCCGGTTCCGGATCTGACGGATATGGCAGTGGCCATCGACAATTGCTCTTCGAGCTTTACCTGGAGCCAATCGCCTGGAGCTGGTGCTGAACTCCCATCGGGTGAGGGCGTGACGCATACCGTGACGGTTACAGCCGACGACGGCAATGGAAATACGGCCACTTGTACGGTGGTGCTGACGGGCGACGACGACACATCGCCGTCGATCAGTTGCGAAGCTGCTCAATCGGTCAGCCTCACCTCCCTGTGCCAACTGGTAGTACCGGATGTTTTGGATGGTTCTACCGGCAGCGACAACTGCGGAAGCCTCAGCTGGAGCCAGTCGCCAACACTTGGTACCATACTTGCTTCAGACGAAGGCGTAACGCATACGGTAACCGTAACGGCAGATGACGGCAACGGCAATACTTCTAGCTGCACGGTGGTACTGACGGGCGACGATACGACGCCTCCGGTGCCGACCTGCGAAGGACCACAAACCATCGTTCTCGATGCAGAATGCGAATTGCTGGTGCCCGATCTTACAGACGGAGCTTCCGCTACGGATAACTGTTCTTCGAGCTTCTATTGGAGTCAGTCTCCTACTGCTGGCGCCGAGCTGGCATCTGGTGAAGGCACGACCCATACGATTACCATAACAGCCGACGATGGAAACGGCAATACTGCCACCTGCACGGTGGTGCTGACGGGTGACGATACGACACCTCCGGTACCGACCTGCGAAGCGGCTCAGACCATAATGCTCGATGCCGAGTGCGACTTGCTGGTGCCCGATGTCACCGATGGATCTACCGCAGACGACAACTGTGCGACCAGCTTCTATTGGAGTCAGTCGCCAACTGCCGGTACGGAGTTGGCATCAGGGGAGGGTACGACACATACCGTAACCGTAACCGTAGATGATACCAACGGCAATACAGCAACGTGCACCGTCGTACTGACAGGCGACGATACCACACCTCCGGCACCTGTCTGTGAAGGACCACAGGATGTCACCCTCGACGTGGATTGTGAACTGGTGGTGCTGAACCTGATCGATGGCGCTACCGTAACGGATAATTGCTCCAGCAGCTTTACCTGGGCTCAATCTCCGGCCGCAGGCGCATCCTTGCCTTCTGCACACAACATGACCCATACGGTCACCGTCACGGTGGACGATGGCAACGGCAATTCGGCTACCTGCACGACCGTGCTCACCGGCAAGGACGTGACCTATCCGACAATGACCTGTCCGGCTAATCTGATGCGTGGAATGGATGAAGGGCTTTGCCGCTATACGGTGGGCGGAGCGTATTCTGGTGGACCCGGTGAGTTTGATGGCTCTGCATCCGACAACTGTGGAGTGGTCAGCAAAACCTGGGTACTGACAGGAGTCGAAACGGGCTCTGGTTCTGGCAGCCTCGACGGACAGCTCTGGAAGAAAGGGGTAACCACCGTAACGTGGACGGCTACTGATGCCGCAGGCAATTCTACGACCTGCAGCTTTATGGTGGAAGTGAAAGACCTCGAGCCGCCATCGATCACCTGCCCGCCGAATATTACGGTCACCACACTCCCCGGACAGTGTTCTGTACCGGCTGGGTCGGTATCGCTGGGCACACCAACGGTTTCCGACAATTGTGGTGTGAAATACCCGATCACCAACAATTCTCCGGCTTCCTACCCGGTTGGAGTCACAACGGTTAAATGGACGGTGAAAGACTCGAGCAACAACAAGAACACGTGCAACCAGAAGGTAACGGTGATCGCATACAACTGTGGCCAGCCGGTTAATGTGTACCACTACGACACGACAACCAGCTCCGCCAAGATCGCCTGGAGTGCAGGATTGTGCGCAACGTCGTATCAGCTGCGCATCCGCAAGGAGATCAGCCCCGGTGTTTGGGGTCCATGGAGTAGCTGGACGGCTGCTTCCGGACCTGGAAACAAACATTCGTTTACAGGCCTCGACGACGGTTCGTATTACCACTACCAGATCCGCTCGAAGTGCGGTACAACATACTCTAACATTGTAAACGGCTGGTTCTTCACGCTGACGGCTTTTGCTGGTACGGAGGAGCGCGATCGCAACGATGACCAGAAGGAGTACGTTTATCGCCCGGTTGACGTAGAGTTGGTACCCAACCCGGCAAGTGTGGTGACGAAAGTCTTCATTACTGGTTTCGACCAGCGGGTGAAGGAAGTGACCATGATGGATCTTTTGGGTAAGAAGGTATTTAGCGTTAAGCTGAAGCCCAACCAGAACATCCTCGAACTCGACATGAATGTGCTGGAAGCACGCAGCGGAATGTACCTCATCCAGGTATCCGACGGCTACCAGCAACGGACCGAACAGCTCATCATCGAGCGTTAAGTCCGGCGCAACTAAATACTGAAATAAAGGAAGCGAGCCAATCAGGTTCGCTTCCTTTTTTTTGGTCACCATCTGCAACTCGCGAAAAGCTCATTGGAAGGATTGAATCCCAGATTTGTTCCGCGATGCTTGTTGCCAAGAGAGACCCCGTAGAGGTCGAACATGAATGGGGTGATGCTAATAAGAATTGCCGACCCCGTTGAGGTTATTAATTTGTGGACTGAAAATTATTAAATATTCGACCCCGTCGGGGTCGAACCTTTGTAGCAAGGTGATAATAGGTATGTCCGACCCCGTCGGGGTCGCACCTTTGTAGAATGACGTGTATAAGAATTACCGAACCCGTCGGGGTCGCACCTTTGTACCGAATCTTCGAGGCTTTGGAAGTGAGCAATGAAATTGAAAAGAAGGGATGCCTGAGTCAAAGAAAATAATTGATCTGCATTAGAACCCGCCGGCAACAACTCACAACAAAACCAGATGCAAATAATGTCTTTTTATTTAAAGTTCCTCTGACTCAACGAGCTGTTTTTTGTTCGTTTATGCGCAGCCACTTCTTTTTGTCTTGCCTTTAGGGCAACTCGAATAACCCACTCTTGCGCCAGCCAGCCCGCACAGGCTCACCCACTCAATGAATTTAGCTTCACAATCCATCGTTGCGGTTCAGTCAGTTATTGCTCCACATAGCTTCCTTCGCTGCGCCTCGTCTTGCTTTGCTAAATTCATTCTGCTATTAACAGGGAGTGAAGAGAGGTAGCCCTATTCATTCTGGCATCAAAATGGAGTTTTTAGACGGGCCCTTAAATATACTATGAAACCTGATGGCAAAATCCATACGATACTGCATTGGGACAGTCAGTCCGCTGGCTGAGCGGAGTCGAAGCCAAGCGGACAAGAGGCAATACGTTCACGGTGCATAGCAGATGCCAGAAGGTAACTTTTCATTCCTGCATTGGGACAGTCAGTCCGCTGGCTGAGCGGAGTCGAAGCCAAGCGGACAAGAGGCAATACGTTCACGGTTCATAGCAGATGCCAGATGGTAACTTTTCATTCCTGCATTGGGACAGTCAGTCCGCTGGCTGAGCGGAGTCGAAGCCAAGCGGACAAGAGGCAATACGTTCACGGTGCATAGCAGATGCCAGAAGGTAACTTTTCATTCCTGCATTGGGACAGTCACTCCGCTGGCTGAGCGGAGTCGAAGCCAAGCGGACAAGAGGCAATACGTTCACGGTGCATAGCAGATGCCAGAAGGTAACTTTTCATTCCTGCATTGGGACAGTCACTCCGCTGGCTGAGCGGAGTCGAAGCCAGCGGGTTGTCTTATTACCAAGAGGGATAGCTAAAAGCGATGAATGAGATCGGCGTGAGCGCCTAGCATACTGACGAGCTTTCTTTGGTTACTTTCTTTTGCGGCAAAAGAAAGTAACAACCCAATTTACATCGGGCAAACATGAAATGAAGAAGAAACATTACAACAAGGCAAAAAGCACTGAGCCCCTATCAACAGCCAACTAAATTTAGGGCACTTAAAAGCTCCCTCTTGCGCCAGCCAGCCCGCACAGGCTCACCCACTCAATGAATTTAGCTTCACAATCCATCGTTGCGGTTCAGTCAGTTATTGCTCCACATAGCTTCCTTCGCTGCGCCTCGTCTTGCTTTGCTAAATTCATTCTGCTATTAACAGGGAGTGAAGAGAGGTAGCCCTATTCATTCTGGCATCAGAACTGGGTTATTAGAGGTGCCCTTCAAGTGACGATTACCCCCTTTCAACAAAACCCCATGAAGCGACCCGTTGCAAAAAGAATATAGTAAAATAGTTTACATCTGACAAAACACCAAGGGGAATCCAACCCTTGCCAAAAGCACTAAAAAATTTAGTTAATTTAGAAAGCTTTCCTTGCTTTACCCATAGGGAAGTTGTATATTTATAGGTTGAAATTGAAATCCCTTCAAGGACGCTGAAGAGGATGGGAGGAATGATCATTTATTCACCCGTTAAAAGTTTTGCCATGAAAAAAGTACTTTTAACATCCCACCTACCGTATTGCGCTTTCCTGCTTTTTGTGTTTGTCTTGCCTTCATTCCTTGCCGCACAAGGTAAAAACCAAATCGCTGTGCGGGATAAAAAGGGCACCGGCGTTCCCGGTATTGAAGTTATGATCTTTGACCCTGCCAAGCCTTTGTGCAAATGTGAGGATAGAAAGTGTGTTCCTGCACCGGTTTTGGTAGCCAAAACCGAGAAGAGCGGCATTGCCAAATTTCCTAAAAACCCTTCCGGGCTGATGCCCAATAAGGGCTACACTGCTACCATTAACATGGTTTGCAAGACTCCGGAGAACGGTTGCGAAGCTCAGCTGCAGCAACCCTGTGGGTGGAACGCTCCGAATATGATACCATTCCAAACGGATAAGAAGGGCGATTTTAAGGGATTTGACATCCCAAAGTAATGAGTTAACTGGCGGGGGCTAAACTCCCTGCGGGTATCTGCGAACCAACATAAAAGAGTTTTTAAAAGAATTTGCGTATCAAATGAGGCACTTAGAAAGGTTTGTTGACCTCGCAGCGCGCGTTATGCCGCTGCTTATGTTGGCGTGGGCGACTTCGTTGTGCGCTCAGACCAACTGCATTGAGGTGGTTTCCGGCGCTTGTGTAGGAGAATGCCATCCGGTCACCTACATTGGCGCCGGTTCCCCTACGGCGAGCTATCAGTGGAGCATCAGTTGCGGAACCATCACAAACCCCAACGAATACAACCCTCACATAGCCTGCTTTGACAAGTCGGGGATCTGCACCATAAAAGTCATCTGGCAGGAGCGTGGTCAGGCCCCCGATTCCTGCACCGTCGAAGTGGTCGTTTATCCCAAGCCGAAGGCCTCGCTGAACCTCGACCAACCGGTTATATGTAAAGGAACATGCACCAGGCTGAACGTAAAATTTACCGGGACCCCTCCATATACTTTTTTCCTCAAGGCAAACAACGACATCACCCGCCACCTTTCGGATTTGGATACACTCTCCATAGAAGTATGCCCGGAAGATCACGTAAGCTACGAAATTACCGTTGTTACCGACGAGTTCTGCACCAACGACGCTCCAAATGCAAAAGCGCAATTGACAGTAGTGCCACCTTTTATAGCGGAAATTCGGAATGAGAACAACGTCTTGTGTGCGACTCCTGTAAATAAGAAGTACCGTTGGTTTCTGTGTGGAGGATCGCGAACCCTGTCTTCTGATAGCTGTTATGCACCGGACACCGACGGGTGCTACTGCGTCGAAGTATATGATGACCTTTGTTCCGACACAGTTTGCTTCGAATACATTTGCGACCTGAGCTGTGCTTTTTCCCTACCCCACGACATTTGCACGGGGGATTCTGTAAACATCCGTTATCTGGGTAGCAGGAGCCCGGCATTGACCCTCACCTGGATCGTCGACGTCGACCAGTTCCCCGGCCTGCGCTTTTTTAATGTCGACTCGCTTGCGCTTTTATACACGCTGCCGGGTACCTATTCCGTTCGCCTGGTCGCCCGGGAGGGAAATTGCATCCGCCAGTGTGTGGATACGTTACGCGTCATTGGGAAACCGTGCACCTGCGACAGCTTCAACACCAACTCCATCAAGAACATCAGCAGCGGTCCGGGTGGCTGTTGCTACGAAGTGGGTGGTCACGTCGCCTCTCCGGGCTGCTTTCAGTCAGTAGAACTTCACCTCAGCTCAGGTACGTTTACCAACGTTGCCGCATTTCCCAACTGGTCGGTCTCTGCGCCGTCGCCACAGGTGCTGGTTTTTCAACCAGTTGGAGGTTTTATCATTCCTGGCAACTTCAATGCAGGAGCATTTTGCGTGACCGGGGCACAATTCTATACCATCGATGTGTATTATCATTTTGGAAATGCGGGCGTTGCAGACAGTTGTTCATTCCGCTATGTATTCGATTGTCCCTGGCCTCCGGATCCCGTTCGTTGCGACTCCCTGTTTTCCTTTCTCGAACGCCAGCACACCATTCGGACCAAATGCTGCTACAATCTGCATGCTGACAACCCCTACCCGACCACCTTTCAGCAAATTCACATAAACCTCAACTCGGGCAATTTTGTAAACCCACAGGCTGACCAGCTCGGAGGCTTCAGCCTGTTGAATGCCGGGCCGCAATCCCTGACCGTAGTTCACAATTCGGGTTTTATTCCGGCAGGGGTTATCCTTCCTGCATGGTTTTGTCTCAGCGGAACCACCAATCCGGTTCAGCTTGATGTGTACTACGTTTATAGCGCTGCGGGTGTATCGGATAGTTGCGGTTTTCGTTTCTTCTTCGATTGTCCGGACCTTTCCGACGCGGAATGCTGCGATTCGCTTTTTGTGATTTTCAAAGATGCTCCACCACAGCCCTTTGCATGCTGCTGGGATTTTGAATTGGTATCCAATAAACCAAAGTGCTTCAGCAAATGCTGCATCAGTGCAAGCAGCGGAACATTCAGTAACATCGTTGCCAACCCGGGATGGACTGCGTCGCAGACCCCAAATGGCATATGTTTTACTCCTGTTGGGCTTTTCATTCCCACGGGCCTGGTCGCCCCGGGTTCCTTTTGCCTGACCGGTGCTACCATTCCCGTCACGTTCGTAGTCGAATTTTACGACCTCAACGGAAAGCTGAACGACAGCTGCAAACAGCGGGGCGTGCGGGAGTGCTTCTCGGGTCCGCCGCCCTGTTCCTGTGATTCGCTTAAAGCAAGCGTAGTCGGAACGAGTTTTTTACCGGGGCAGTGCTGTTATGATCTAAACGCTACAATTCCTTCAACAAACTGCTTTCAAAAAGCCCAGGTGCTACTTAGCGCTGGCAACTTTGCCAACGCGATGGCGGGGCCTGGCTACACCCTTACGACGAATGGTCCACAGGACATTTGTTTTACGCCGCTTTCCGGTTTCTTTCCACAGGGGAATGTGATGCCCGGCTCCTTTTGCGTTATGGGTGCAACCGTATACACGATCACCGTACACTTTTATTATTCGGCGGGGGGAGGGATCGATACCTGTACGTTTAGGTATTTTTTTGATTGCCCACCGCCACCACCTGTCTGCCGCTGCGACTCGCTTCAACATGCATTCACACCTTTGTCGTCAGCGCCGGGGGTCTGCTGCTACGCGCACAACGGGAGCGTCCCTTCCGCCAATTGCTTTACCCACATTGACCTTCAACTAACGAATGGTAGTTTTGCAAATGTTCAGACTCACACAGGCTGGGTAGCCACACTCAACAACCCGCAAAGCATCAGCATCCATCATGCTTCGGGATTTCTGCCTGCGGGCAACATTCACCCGGTCGACTTCTGTGTCGCGGGAGCAACGACCTATCAGATCAGCGCCACCTATTACATCAACAGTGGGGGCATGAAGGATACATGCATTTTTAAGAAAACCTTCGACTGCCCATTCTTGCCGGACACCCTTTGCCTCTCCCAGGCTTGTCCCGGGGGAATGAGAAGCTGGCAGAATCTGGCAACCGGTTTGTCGCAGGTTTACGATATGGTCGTATATCAATGCCGTCTGATCGTTGCCGGTCAGTTTACCCAGGTGGGCACTTTGCCGGTCAATAGCATAGCAGCTTGGGATGGCGCCAACTGGTATCCTCTTGCTCAGGGCGTTGTTGGAACCGTGTATGCACTTGCGGTGCACAACGGCTTGCTCTATGCCGGAGGCATGTTTCAAACGGCGGGAAGCCTCAGCAATGTAAACAACCTGGCCGCGTGGAACGGGTCTTCCTGGCTTCAGGTCGACAACGGCGTGACCGGTACGACCGGGGCATACGTCACTGCTTTGTTGAGCACTTCTTCGGGGCTGGTGGTTGGCGGTAATTTTCAAACGGCGGGTAGCACATCAAACCTACCTTGCCAGAACATTGCATTGTGGAATGGGGCGGCGTTTGTCAATAACTACAACGCTACCTTCAACGGACCCATTTACACATTGGGAGAGTATGGTGGACAGCTCGTGGCAGGGGGAACCTTTACGACGCCTTACCTCAACATTGCATCCTGGAATGGCAGCGCCTGGAATCCGCTTTCGGGGGGTATCACCTTGTTTTACCAAATAAACTACAACGGGGTTGCAAGCCAGGTTGATTACGGGGGAGCGCTGATCGTGGGTGGCCATTACAAACATGCAGACAATGTCTCTACGACCCAAAACATAGCGCGCTGGAATGGCTCTGCATGGAGCGCAATGCCTGGTGGTGACATTCCTGACACGCTTGCCATCGTCAATGATTTTCTGCCTTTCGATAATAAGTTGTACGTCGGAGGAGAGTTTACCCAGGTGGGATTGGTTCCCGCACTGGGCGTCGCAGAGTGGACTGGCACAGGATGGAATACCACTGGGCACACACATAAGTTAGTCAGAGCCCTTGCCGCCTATGATTCCTGCGGAACCTTTCCCTGCGATTTATACGCTGCGGGAGAAGGCTTCCTGAACCGGTGGATCTGCCATAGTTCTACAAACGAATCAGCCAATACCATTCAGTTCCGCATTTACCCGAATCCGGCCGGAGACCACGTCGACGTGCACCTTTCTCGGGTACTACCAGAAGGGAGCACTTTGCACATTTCGGATTTGCAAGGCCGGGTCCGTCTCAAGCAAAAAATTCAGGGAGAATCCGTTCACCTCCAGGTTGAACATTTGTTAGCTGGTACCTACATCATTTCTGTGTGGGTTCCCGGAGGGAATCCTGCTTACGCGCGCTTCGTGCGCCATTAAACGGGTTGGGACAAAGGCTCAGAACGACAGGTTGCTCAGCTTTAAGCCTGAGTTTCTTTGTTTTTTTTAATTGAGGAGTAACAAATAGCAAGAGCACAGAAGGGTATGCCCGGCTTGTGCTTTGCCACTGCGTTAAAAAGCGAAAGCAGAATGCAAACCACGCACTCATGGAAAGGCCGTTATTTCAGGCCTCACATCCGGTGTTGCAGCGTTAGCGCTTTTTTCCGAACAACTGGTCGTTCAGGGCCCCGAAGTCGACTTCTGTCCAGCCTGCTTCAATTTTTCCTTTGCCATTGAAGAGGTACTCAGCCATAAATCCGATGGTTGCCCTGCGATTTGTTGCCGGTTTGCCCATGTAAGGGCCGCTTTGGGTTCCGCTAACCGTTCCGCGGACATGGGCGCGGTTTCCGCAGACCGTCACAGCATCAATGGTGCGCTGAATGTCGGGAAACGACTTTTTGAAATTTTTCAGTCGCGTTTTCAGCTCGTCCATGCTGTGTTCGGCGCCGTTGTAATTGCTCTTCCCGTATTCATCCCAGTAGCTGACCACCTTGTCAACGTCGCCGGCATCTGAGGCTGCAAACATTTCGCGCAGGAGGTTTTCGAGAACTTGTGAGTACCCTTCGTACAACTGCGTATTGAACGATTGCCCGTCGAACATGATCCACCGGTTGGAAATCTTGTATTTCGCATCGAGTTCGTCGAGCACGAGGAACGGAAATTCCACCTTGCGGTTTGTAGCCAGATTTTCGCTGTAGGGACCAGAGTTGGTCCCCCGGAAAACACCGGTCGTCATGACGTGGGTGCCTGTGTATTCCATGCGCGTGATCTCGTGCTTCATGTCTGGGAAGCCCAGCCGCAGGATGGAGGAATTGCTCTGAAATACCGCCAGATCGGATTCTCCGGAGAGCAGGGGAGATGTCACTTTGAAGTTGGGGGCACAGAATTCTGAAAATCGGTCTGTCTCGCCGGCGTCAATGGCGGCAAAGAAACCGGTTATCGTTTGCTTGGCACGCCCGGTGCGGTTTTCTCCCTCTCCCACCATTTGCATGTCGAAAACCCTGGGATCAAAACTCATCGAAATTGTGGAAAGTTTTCCCTTTTGATTGAAGAGGAGGACAGCACTAAATGGCAGGGCGATGGCCTTGTTGGTGGGGAGCTGCCCCATGTAGTTGCCGTTGTTGGTGCCTTTTAGTAGCCCTTTGAGTGCAACTTTGTCCTTTTCGGAGATCTCAGCCTGGAATTCGTGTTTCATATCCGGGAAAGCCGCTTTGAGCGATTCCATCATAGCCTTCCAGCCGGCCTTGTCCAGAGGATTGACGTCAAAAGAGATGTTCCCTGAAAAGTCTTCGGCCAGCAATTTATTCAGGTGGTGTGTCTTCCCCTGGTCCACCCAGGTAAAGTAAGTCTTGGCCGTTTGAAGCGTTTTCTTGTCCTGCGACATCAGTTCGTTTGCCAGCAGGAGCCCTGCGGCCAGCATACATGCGATCAGTTTTTTCATAAACACGAGGGTTAGTGAGTTAATGCGGAATCGTTGAGGCCCTTGCACGCATCCCACCCAGCCGGAAAGGGCTGGAAATTTTTACGGATTGTGCCGGGGCCATCGAAACAAATGTACAAAATTTTAATTCGCAGAATATTATTTCAACGTTGGGGCACCCACAGTACATGACACCCGGGAAAGAGGGCATTGATCGGGGATGGGCAATGGCTTTTCGGCTTATTTTTGGCGCTGTTTACGCGATGATGAAGAAGGAAGCAACGGCCCTCCTGAACGAGCTTGCCGCCAACCATTGGGTGGGGCTGAAGCCATCCCCACTGCACGGCGTGGGCGTATTTGCCCTGCGGGATATCCCCTGTGGTTGTGCGGACTTGTTTTCTAGAGACCCCGGTGAATGGGTTCACCTGGGCTATGCCGACGTAGAAGCCCTGCCGGTTCATGCCCGCAAACTCGTCGAAGCCTACTGCCTGTTCGACGGAGAAGGCTATTTTGTTCCTGCCAGGGGCTTTAAGGAGATGGACCTGTCGCTTTTTCTCAACCACAGCGAGACTCCCAACGTCGGTTCATTGGACGAAGGAGCTGTTTTCATTGCGCTCCGCGACATTGCGGAGGGAGAGGAACTTCTCCTCGACTACGGCAGCATCGTCGATTCGATGGAATGACTATAAATGGGTGGTTGAGCCCTCTCAAGAATAATGCATGGCAGTTGGTGAAATCATGGAATGAACAAAATACCTTTGGCACCGATCATAAAAATTGTTTTACTAATCCAATTAAGCATTTATGAAAAGCAAATGGTTTTTTCCCTCTCTCTCTCTTCCGCTGGTTCTGCTGGTATTGTCATCCTGTAGTTCCTCCAGGGACATTTCCTGCCCGAGTTTTAAACACAAGCGCAGTGAATCGATCAGCGTTGATTATTCCCGTGCAAAAAAACACTCCGCGCGCAAGGTCTCTGAACCACGCTCTGCGGAACAGCGCCAGGCCGCTGTAGAGAATTTTTACCACGAGGAATTCGCTGTGACCGGAGTACCCTCTCTGGAGCCCAGCCTCACCGGCACTTTGGCATCGGTAGGAGAACTCCCTTTGCCCGTTTATGAAAGGCCAACGGCTCCCGCAATGCCGGCAAAGCCCGTCGTGGAGAAGAAAAAGCAAGGCTTGGGCGACAAGGTGAAAAGCTACATTGCTAAAAAGGCCATTGAAAGGGAGTTGCGAAAGATTGAGCAGAAACAGGAGATCTCCTCTTCTGACGACGACGACGCAGCACCCTCCTCGGGCGGCAAGAGCCAGCTCGTGGCCCTGCTCCTGGTCATCTTTGTCGGAGGTCTGGGCATTCACCGCTTTTACCTGGGCTATACTACGATTGGTATCATCCAGTTGCTGACGCTCGGGGGCTGTGGCATCTGGGCGCTCATCGACCTGATCCGAATCGTTACCGGCGACCTCAAGCCGAAAAACGGAAACTATACAGAGACCCTTTAAGCATTCATCCATGTCTGGCCTGCGAAATGCATGGCGCAAGACAAAACTGGCAGGTGCGAGTGTGCTGGCCCTGGCGCTGCTGCTCATGCCTGCCGGTTTTTTTGACGATGGCCGGTCGCTTTGCCTGTTTACCGCACTTTCCGGCTACCGCTGCTACGCCTGCGGTATGACCCGCGCCCTGATGCATCTCATCCACCTTGACTTTGCAATTGCCTGGCAATACAACCCCCTTTCCTTCGTCGTCCTTCCCCTGCTGCTGTTTGTTACAGGAACTTGGTATGTAAGAGAAATTCGCTGGCTAATTGGCCGTAAGTAGATCTTGGGTGCCGGCAGTGATCTGAATCATGATGCTTCTCCGCCACAATCCATACCTGGAATGTTGTGGCGTACCTTTGGAACATGAACCTGGTCGACAACGCCTTACTCGCACTGGCTTCCATCATGTGGATGGGTATGTTACTCATTCTTTTTGGGAAGCAGGAGAACGTCCCGGGTGCCGATGCCCTGGCAGGAGCAGTGTGGAGCATGGTCCATCTCTTTCTTGGATTTCTGCTATTTATGGGAGCGTTCGTGGCCTGGGTCTATTTCCGGGGCGGTTTTAATTGGGTCACCCCTCCGGCGGGACCGCGCTGGGCCTGGGTTATCGCAGGGTACGCTCTGGTTATTTTTGCCTCAGCCATGGCGGCACTTTACAAACTGAGTGGGTCGGCAGGAACCGCAATGTCAGGACGCATTGTGGAGATCGCTGCCTGGCTTTTGCCGGCCTTGGCCCTATTTGGCGGGCTGCTGATGGTAAACGGGTACTGGCTCGGTACTTCTCTGGAATCGTTTGGGAGGCTCCTTTTGCGGGTGGCATTTTGGTCATCCCTCGCAGGCTCCGGGATAGCGTTCACAACCTGGGTGCGCGACAGCGTAACGGCTGCAAAAACAGAGCTTGAGGCCATTGGCGAGCGGGATGCAGCACGACAGCAAGGAGAGTTTACGTGGATAGATTGCCTCGATCAGGGGTTACAATTCCCTTCCCGGCAGCAATTTACAAATTGCCGGATGGACCCTCCGGTCCGCGAACGCCCGATGGCGCGCAGCCACGCCATAGCAGAATGGCTGAATGCACCGGCAGACGCCCTGGCGGGAGACGCTGCACCTGAGACTTCCGTTTTCCCCGCCACCAACGATGTTCCAAACGAACAAACGTTCGTTAGCCTCATTTTCAAGGGATTGCATCGCAAGGCTGAACCCATTGCGAAACCGCTGGATGGGATGAGCAATCCTGCCGTGCAGAGTTCTAAATCGTTTGGCCGGGAGACTGAGCGCATTCTGTGGACTCCCGACCGCCAAGGGGCCTCCGCCACGATCCATGGGGAATCATTGCGGCGGGGGCTTGTGGGCTTCCGTGCGCACGGAACGGGTCGCCCCTGCGATGCGGTAGAAAGGATTGACCAAAGGCTGGTCGGTCTCTGAAGGGCCCGTGCCGGGTCAAACAGACAAGCGACAAATCAACAGAAGACGGCGAAAAGGATGTAATTTCCTGCAGCGATGGACAGAGAACATTTGGCAATGAAAACAGCATGGATGAGCATGGCGGGAAACGCCCTGCTGGCTGTAATCAAATGGTTTGCGGGGTATTTCGGCAATTCGTTTGCTCTCATTGCAGATGCGATCGAGTCGACGACCGACATTTTCTCTTCTTTGCTGGTTGTGCTGGGGTTTGCCTATGCCAAGCGGCCTGCCGATCTGAATCATCCATACGGACACGGACGTGCAGAGACGCTGGTCACTTTTCTCGTCGTTGGGTTTCTGGTAGCCTCCGCTACCATCATTGCCTACCAGTCCATCATCAACATTGGGCGCCCACACACCCTTCCTGAACCATACACCCTCGCAATCCTTGGTGCCATCATCTTCTGGAAGGAATTGTCATATCGCTGGGTACTTCGGTCCAGCCGCAAAACGAAGAGCAGCGCACTGAAAGCCGACGCGTGGCATCACCGCAGCGACGCCATCACTTCGCTGGCGGCATTCGCCGGCATTTCTCTGGCCATCATCATGGGAGAAGGGTGGGAATCCGCCGACGACTGGGCCGCACTCCTTGCTTCTTTCGTGATTGTTTATAACGCGTACCGCATTTTCAGACCGGCCCTGGGCGAGATCATGGACGAACACTCGTTCGAAGATCTCGTGGAAGAGATCCGCATAGCGTCCAGGGGTGTTGAAGGGGTACGCGATACGGAAAAGTGTTTTATCCGCAAGGCTGGAATGAAATTTCACGTGGACCTGCATGTGCACGTGGACGGAGAAGTGTCTGTGCGCCGGGGACACGAAATCGCACACGCTCTGAAAGACCACCTTCACCAGTCCATCCAGGAACTCGGACACATATCCATTCACGTAGAACCCTACGGTTAGTGTAGGTGCTGAGCAATATTTGCAGCCAGTAGGTCCAGTTACCCGAGCATCACGTTTTACCCTCCTTACCGACGTGGTACAACCGCATTCTCCCAAGACCTTTTGCTTCTATTTCTCCGGCATAGCTGCAGGAGAAGGCGTTCTTCACAAGGACATAGGTAGTATCCGAAAGGTTAATCTTTCCGGGAGTGCCGTGACTTTGCATGCGACTCGCAATGTTTACGGTCTCACCCCAGATGTCGTATTGGAATTTGCGCGTTCCAACAATGCCTGCGATCAGCGGGCCTGTGTGGATCCCAATGCGAAGTTCAAAGGCAATCTCTCCCCGCGCTTCGAGTTCTTGTTTTTTCTTCTGAACGCAATTCAACATTTCGCAAGCGGCGGCAACTACGTCGCAGGCGTGCCCGGGCCTTTCCTGAGGGAGTCCTCCCGCTGCCATGTAGGCATCGCCAATGGTTTTTATTTTCTCGACGCCATGGCGCCCGACGATCTCGTCGAAGGCAGAGAAATAATCATTCAACCGGGCAACGAGCGCGTTGGGTGTAAACTTCGGGGTGTGGGTAGTGAAATCTTTGAAATCCGCAAACAGCACCGTTGCACTTGCATAACTTTTTGTTTCTGCCGTTCCGGCGGCCTTGAGCTCTGCAGCAGTTTGTTCCGGGAGGATGTTGCACAACAACTCGTCGCTTTTCTTTTTCTCTTTAGCAATGCGGTTTCGTTGTACAATGAGGATCCCCGTTACCAGAAGAAGGCCTGTGAGAATGGCCAGACTCAATTTCAGTTGCTGAGAGCGCTTGCTGGCAGACAATTCAGATTCCAGTTTCTGTCTTGCGACTTCGGCCTCAAAGAGCGCTTCCCTGCGATCGTATTCTGCCTGGAATTTTTGCTGTGCAAGTTTTTCCTCAATCTTCTGTTGCGAAAGACTGTCCTGCATCTGCCGGTGAATTTCGAGCATTTCGAGCGCCTTACCCGGCTTCCCCAGGTTTTTGTAAAACATGTACAGGGCCTGGCTCGTTTCTCCGGCCAGTGAAATCAGTCCGGTGCGCAAGGCCAGATCGTGTGCAGCGTGCAGGTAGTGCATGGCGCTGTCGGTTTGCTCCATCGACCGGAACGTCTTTCCGATGTCGGCCAGGGTATTGGCCACGCCCTGACGGTAGTCGATCTTCTGCCGGAGGGAAAGGGCGTTGCGAAAATGCGACAGTGCGCGGGCGTAGTCGCCCTGTTTGAGGAACACCAAACCTGCGTTGTTGATAGAATGTGCGGTTCCCTTATCGCTTTTATTCCGGTCGTGGATTTTTCGGGCTTCTTCAAACATCGACAGGGCTTTTTGGGCATCTCCCAGCTCCAGCCAGATCAGGCCCAGATCGTTGAGGCTGCTGGCGACACCTATGTCGTTTCCTTCAGCGCGATCCGCTTCCAGACTGCGCGTGAAATATTCTATGGCACGCAGGTAGTCCCGCGTACCGGAATAAATGATGCCGATGTTGGCGAGGACGGCTGGATAAATTCTTTTGTCTTCCGATTTTTCGAGCAATGCCGCACTGGAGCTAAAACAGTCCAACGCACGCACCGGGTCGTCCTGATCCTGGAAGATCGACCCCATGTTGTTGAGTGCCGTCGCTTCCTGCAGAAGAAGGCCTGAACTGCGGCTGATGGTGAGCGCTTCTTCGTGGTTGCCCAGGGCTTCGGCAAAAAGCCCCTGCTGGTAGAGTGCCACGCCCATGAGGTTGTAGGCTTTTGCCTGCATTTCCCGCAGTTGATGCTCTTTGGCAAAGCTTAGCAGCTCTCGCGCAAGCAGGATGGCGCTGTCGGGTTGCTGGTAGAGGTATTGGTCGCGGATGCGGTCGTTCATGGCCATGGCGCGTTCAACCGCCAGGCTTCCCGGGAAGCCTGCCGGGTCCTGGCCCCGGACCGGGGTGGCCAAAGCAAAGAGACAGAGGGAAATGAGCGCAGTGACCGGTAAGGCAAGCAGCAAACCGGAGCAAAGCAGATGAAAGCTTGCCGTTGATGTAGAGCCGCGGAACATGTCGCTGCAAATATCCTAAATCGAATTCCATTCCTCATGCTAACGCTTGCGCAGAGAATTCAAACAAATTAAATTATTTTTGCATGTGATCGATCCGGAGAAAAGCCACGCGTCTGAATCCTACAGCCTGCGGGACCTGGTGACCATCGCCCGCGGCTATGTCGCAGAGTTGGTCCGTGCCTGGCGCTTGCTGATGATGTTTGCATTCATGGGCCTGTTGCTTGGCCTGGTCCTGCGAATGACTTCCAGGCGTACTTACGAGGCCAGCCTCAGCTTCATGCTCAATGAGGACCAACCCCTGGGACTTGCGTCTGCCATAGGGTCCATAGGTGGCTTGCTCGGCAGCCCGGATCAGGTAAATCTGTTCAAGATCCTGGAGCTGGCGCGCACGCGCAACATTGCCCAGAAGGTATTTTTTCAGCGCACCCAGTCTCCATCGGGTGAAGAGGAATTGCTTGCCAACCGGCTCATTGCCGAACGGGAAGCGCGGGGTTTGTGGGCCCCTTCCCCATTCTACAGAAGCGCCCATCCCCTCAAAGACTTTCGCTTTAGACACGACAGCCTGAAAAACTTTTCCCGTCTGGAGAATCAGGCCTTACTACAAGTTCACCAACATTTTCTCAGCATGCTCAGCACGCAGCTCAGCGAGAAGACCAACATCATGGAGCTCATTGTGGTTTCGACCGACGAGCAACTGGCGTTTGAGCTGGTGACGCGCTTGTTTGAACAGATGAGTGCGTTTTACATCAGCAAGACCGTCGAAAAGCAAGACGAAACCTATCGCGGGCTGTTGCACAAAACAGATTCGCTCAAGGCCCTCCTCGAGCAAAAGCAATTTGGTTTGGCGGGATTGCGCGACCAATTCAGAGGTGGTTGGTCGTTTTCGGGGGAGGTTCCAAAGTCTATCCTCGACCAGGAGATCCGCGCCTTGCAGGCCGTTTATGCGGAAGCACTGAAAAACCGGGAGATCGCCTCGTTCTCTCTGGTCAGCAGGACCCCCTTCATTCAGGCCCTCGACCTGCCTCTGATGCCACTCAAAAGCCGGCAGAGGAGCTGGCCCGCAGCGCTGGCCCTCGGACTGATGGCCGGGTTACTGACGGGAAGCGCCTGGATTTGGGGTCGAAGCATTTGGCGTCAGCTTCAATAAAATTGAGTAATTTTGTTGCTCATTTATGTTAGAGACGCTCATCGGATCCGGCACGAGGCTGAAGTTGCTACAGCGGATGTTCCTGAACGCAACCACAAAGGCTTACCTCCGCGGACTGGAGGCCGAATTCGGCGACTCGACGAACGGCATCCGCATCGAACTCAACCGGCTCGTCTCTGCAGGAATGCTGCTGACGAGCCGCAACGGCAACCGGAAGTATTTTCAGGCAAACATTCGCCATCCCCTGTTCCCGGAACTGAACAGCATGTTGCGCAAGCACCTTGGCCTGCAAGACCTCGTGGAAAGGCTCACCTCACCTTCCGGGGGACCGGACGCCATCTACCTGACAGGAGATCTTTCCAGGGGGCTCGAAACAGAGGTCGTAGACCTCATTCTTGTCGGCCGGCCGGACCGGCGACTCCTGTTGCGGCGGCTTGCCCGCGCCGAACAATGGATGAAATGCAAAATACGTTTTATCCTCTTCGAAAGCCTGACCGACCGGCAACTGAAGCGCATGGTGCGCGAGGAAGATGCCTTATTGTTGTGGAGCCGGAATGTAAACGCATAGCCTTAGTCTGAAATGATCTTGCACGAGCTGATTGAAAAAAGGGAGAAACTTGCTTTGGTGGGCCTCGGCTACGTGGGGCTACCCCTTGCCCTGGCGTTTGCCCGCAAAATGCGCGTTCTGGGCTTCGACATCCACCAGGGCCGCGTGGACCTGCTTTCCAGTGGACAAGACCCCAGCCGCGAGCTCTCAGATGACGACTTCCGCGATGCAGACATCGAGTTTACATCCGATCCGGGCCGGTTACGAGAAGCGCGTTTCTTCATCGTTGCCGTCCCCACGCCCGTTGACCGCCATAAAGTACCGGATTTGCGACCGCTGCTGGCTGCATCGGAAACCATTGGCGCAGCGCTAAAACCCGGAGATTGCGTCGTGTTTGAGTCAACCGTTTATCCCGGCTGCACCGAGGAAGATTGTCTTCCTCTGCTGGAGCGCCATTCGGGTCTGAAGGTGGGCCGCGATTTCATGCTCGGGTATTCTCCGGAGCGCATCAACCCGGGCGATAAGCAGCGTCCCCTAGCGAGCATTACCAAGATTGTATCGGGCAACGACGCAGACGCGCTGGAATGCATTGCCGGTGTGTACGGCAGCATCATTACCGCCGGGACCTACCGGGCACCTTCCATCAAAGTGGCCGAAGCAGCCAAGGTGATCGAAAACAGCCAGCGAGACCTCAACATCTCTTTTGTCAACGAACTGGCCATCATCTTCGATAAAATGGGCATTGACACGCGCGAGGTGCTCGAAGCCGCCGCGACAAAGTGGAATTTCCTTAAATTTTCTCCCGGCCTTGTCGGCGGTCACTGCATAGGCGTCGACCCTTATTACCTCGTGCACAAGGCGAAAAAACTCGGTTACGACCCGGAGGTCATCCTGAGTGGTCGCCGCATCAACGACCGCATGCCCGCGTTCGTCGCAAAGAAGCTCGTACAGCTGTTGATCGCGCGCGGAAAGAATCCCAGCGAGTGCAAAGTCCTGCTCCAGGGCATCACGTTTAAGGAAAATGTATCCGACATAAGGAATTCCAAAGTGGCTGACCTGTACGACGAGTTGCGCGGTTATTCCGTGCAGGTAGACGTCGTAGATCCTTACGCCGATGCATCGGAGGTCATGGAGGAATACGGCATTCCGATGGTGACCCATCCGGGCTCAGATTACGACGCGGTCGTAGTGGCCGTTGCGCACAACGCCTTTCGCAAACAGACCCTCGGCGATTTATTGAAATGTATGGGCCCGGGCCCCGTACTGATAGACCTCAAAGGGCTTTACGAAAGACCCACAGACGACTCACTCACCTATTGGAGACTGTAATCACATGAAGATCACCATAATCGGAACCGGATACGTAGGACTTGTGACGGGAACCTGCTTTGCGGAAACGGGTCACCAGGTGACCTGTCTCGACATCGATGCCGTCAAGATCCGGCGATTGCAGGGGGGGCAACTGACGATCTTCGAACCCGGCCTCGAGCAGCTCTTCGAGCGCAATGCTCGCGAGGGGCGACTGCATTTTACGACCTCGCTTGCAGATGCCATGCGCGAAGCGGAGATTGCCTTTCTGGCGCTGCCGACCCCGCCCGGAGAAGACGGATCAGCCGACCTGAGCTACGTGCTCGGCGCCGCGGATGCACTCGCCGAACACATTCGTCACTACACCGTAGTGGTCAATAAAAGCACAGTACCCGTCGGAACTGCCGAAAAAGTGCGTCAAATATTGAGTAAAAAAATTGATCAAAGTTTATTCGACGTCGTTTCGAATCCGGAGTTTCTCCGCGAGGGCGTCGCCGTAGAGGATTTTATGAAGCCGGACCGGGTGGTCATCGGCAGCAACGCCCCGCGCGCAACCGCCGTCATGGAAGCCCTTTACGAACCCTTCGTCCGCCAGGGCAACCCCGTCTATGTAATGGACCTGCGCAGCGCTGAACTCACCAAGTACGCCGCAAACGCCTACCTCGCAACGCGCATCAGCTTTATGAACGAACTGGCCAACCTCTGCGAAAGTACGGGGGCCAACGTCGACCATGTCCGCAAAGGAATCGGTTCAGACACCCGAATCGGCAAGCGCTTCCTCTTTCCCGGCGTGGGCTACGGGGGATCCTGCTTTCCAAAGGACGTGCGCGCACTCCACAAAACAGCAGAAGAACACAATTACAATTTCCGCATCCTCGACGCCGTCATGCAGGTCAATGCATCGCAGAAAAAAATCCTGCCCGAAAAGATCATTGACCGCTTCGGCATAAAACTCTCCGGCGTGACCATCGCCGTGTGGGGACTCGCCTTCAAACCGAACACCGACGACATCCGCGAGGCCCCCGCCATCGACATCATGCAAAATCTCCTCGATGCCGGAGCAAGCCTGCGCTGTTACGATCCCGAAGCCATGGCCCACGCCCCCGAACTCTTTGGTGGAAAACTCTATTGCGCAACAGACATGTACGACGCCCTCGACGGTGCAGATGCGCTCGCACTGATCACGGAGTGGAATGTTTTCCGATCACCCGATTTCGAGGAAATGAAGCGTCGCATGGCCTCCCCCATTGTTTTCGACGGGAGAAACGTTTTCGAACCGGCAAGGATGTACGATATGGGATTTGAATATTATAGCATCGGACGCCGCACATGAAAAATGACAAGACTATGACAAACCAGACCATACCTCCGGGAAAATTGCACATGGTAGATTTGAAAGGGCAATATGCTGCAATCCGGGCAGAGATCGACGCCGCGCTGACCGAAGTGGTTCAATCCGCCATGTTCATCGGCGGGCCTCGCGTTGCCGCCTTCGCCAGACATCTGGAAGACTATTTGAATGTGCGCCATGTAATACCCTGCGCCAACGGGACCGACGCGCTTCAAATCGCACTCATGACGCTGGGCCTTGAACCGGGAGATGAAGTCATCCTTCCGGCATTCACCTACGTGGCCACCGCAGAAGTGGTAGCCTTGCTAAAACTGACCCCCGTTATGGTCGATGTTCGCCCAGACGATTTCAACATTGACGTAGAAGAAGTAAAGAAGAAGATCACACCGCGCACGCGCGCCATTGTTCCCGTTCACCTGTTTGGGCAGTGTGCAGATATGGAACCCCTCATGAACGTGGCTGAAGCGCATGGGCTGTACGTGGTGGAAGACAATGCCCAGGCCATCGGCGCCAGCTATCACTTCTCAGACGGCAGCAGCAAAAAGGCCGGAACCATAGGACACATCGGCTGTACCTCGTTCTTTCCTTCTAAAAACCTGGGATGCTACGGCGACGGCGGTGCGATGATGACTGCGGACGACATCCTGGCGGAAGGTCTTCAGACCATCGCCAACCATGGACAAGGCAGTGTTCGCTACTACCACGACGTCGTCGGGGTGAACTCCAGGCTCGATGCACTCCAGGCTGCCGTACTCGACGTCAAACTCAACTACCTGGATCGTTATGCAGATGCGCGCCGCAAGGCTGCAGCGCATTACGACACAGCATTTGAAGGGATCGACGCTCTGATCCGCCCCGTACGCAACCAGCATTCAGACCACGTGTTTCATCAGTACACGCTGCGCGTAAGCAACGGAAGCCGCGACGCCCTCAAGGAATACCTCGACCAGCGCGGGATCCCCTGCGCGATCTATTACCCCGTGCCCCTTTACCGTCAAAAAGCGTACACCCCAAAAGGAGGACTTGAACCCCTGCCGGTTACCGAGCAATTGTGCCGCGAAGTCATCTCACTGCCCATGCACACCGAATTAACACCGGCTCAAATGGATTACATCGCCGGAGAGGTCATTCATTTTTTAAACCTCGGCCAATGAGCGAAACGTATTTTGCACACCCCACCGCCGTCATAGACCAACCCTGCACCATCGGTGCCGGTACGCGCATCTGGCATTTTTCGCACATCATGGCGGGTTCTGTCATCGGGGAAAATTGCAATCTCGGGCAAAATGTAGTCATCTCGCCCGGCGTAACCCTCGGCAACAACGTTAAAGTCCAGAACAACGTTTCAGTTTACACGGGCGTTACCTGCGAAGACGACGTCTTTCTTGGCCCTTCGATGGTATTTACCAACGTGATCAATCCACGCAGCGCAGTCAACCGTCGGGGCCAATATACACTAACAAACGTTCGTAAGGGAGCAACCATTGGGGCCAATGCTACGGTTGTATGCGGGCACGAGATCGGATCCTACGCCTTTGTTGGCGCGGGTGCCGTGGTGACCACCGATGTGGCACCCTATGCCCTGGTCGTGGGCAATCCGGCGCGGCAGCGCGGTTGGATGAGCGAATACGGACACAAACTGACCTTCGACAACCAGGGAGAGGCCATCTGCCCCGAATCAGGTGACCGCTACCATCTCGAAAACGGACGAGTAACCAAAATGCAATGAACAAGCGCTTTGCACTGATCGGAGCCGGGGGCTACGTCGCACCCCGACACATGAAGGCCATCCAGGAAACCCAAAACCTGCTGGTCGCCGCACTCGACAGACACGACTCGGTAGGAATCATGGACGCCTATTTTCCGGCAGCGGATTTCTTTACCGAATTTGAGCGCTTCGACCGCCACCTCTACAAACAGCGAAGCAGGGGCATCGGAATTGAATACCTCAGCGTTTGCTCGCCAAACTACCTCCACGATGCACACATCCGGTTTGGCCTCCGGCTTGGCTCAGACGTCATTTGCGAAAAACCACTGGTGCTCAATCCCTGGAACATCGATGCTCTGCGCGAAATGGAAGACGAAACCGGAAAAAAAGTATACAACATCCTTCAACTTCGCGTCCACCCCAAAGTGATCGAACTGCGCAATTCGCTGATGAACGCACCAACCGGCAAGAAGCACGAAGTGGATCTCGTGTACATCACCTCGCGCGGAAAATGGTATCACACGAGCTGGAAGGGAGACATCAGCAAGTCGGGTGGCATAGCGACCAACATCGGTGTGCATTTTTACGATTTGCTTGGCTGGTTGTTTGGTAAGGTTCTTCAGAACATCGTGCACCTCCATGAAGCAGACCGCGTGGCGGGATATCTGGAATACGAGCAGGCACGCGTGCGCTATTTCCTCAGCATCGACGAGCACACCTTGCCTGAAGCGGTAAGGGCTTCCGGTAAACGCACCTACCGGCGCATGGAGATAGACGGTTCAGAATTTGAATTCAGCGAAGGCTTCACCGACCTGCACACCGTATCTTACCGGGAAATCCTTGAAGGCCGAGGTTTCGGACTCGAGGAGGCACGGGCATGCATCCAAACCGTACACGACATTCGCAACATGAAACCCATAGGGTTGAAGGGCGATGTACACCCGCTTGCTACCACCGGTTGATCAACGCACCATGGCAAGCCAATTGATAGCGGAGATCGGACAAGCTCACGATGGCAGCCTCGGAATGGCCCATGCTTTCATCGACGCCATTGCTTCGGCTGGAGCGCAGGTCGCAAAATTCCAAATGCATCTGGCCCATGCGGAAAGCAGTCCGTGGGAACCCTTCCGCACACCGTTTTCCTACGAGGATACAACGCGACAGGACTACTGGCGCAGAATGGAATTCACCGAGGAACAGTGGGTTGGCCTTCGGGACCACTGCAAAGAAAAGGGAATCGAATGCCTGGTCACGCCTTTCAGCCTGGCAGCTGTCGAATGCATTGAGCACCTTGGGCTTTCGCGTTACAAATTGGGATCCGCAGATTTGTGCAATTCCCTGCTGCTGGACCGCATAGCCCGGACGCGAAAGCCGGTCCTGTTATCGAGCGGCATGAGCGACTGGAGCGGTCTCGACCGGGCTGTTGCCGGGGTCAAGCGATACCACGACGCAATCTCCATCTTCCAATGCACAACCGCTTATCCCTGTCCGCCGGAAGCATGGGGATTGCATTGCATCCCCGTCATTGCCCGTCGTTACGGTTTTCCCGTGGGATATTCGGACCACAGTGGATGCATTCATGCGGGAATTGCTGCCAGGGCGCTTGGTGCCGAGATCATCGAGGTGCACGTCTGCTTTGACCGGCGCATGTTTGGTCCCGATGTAAAAGCATCGCTGACGATCGACGAGCTTACTGCGTTGCGCAAAGGACTCGACATGCTCGACCGTGCCGAAGCACCCTGCCAGGACAAACCGGCAGCACCAGATGTGCAAAACCTGAAACAGGTGTTTGGGCGATCCCTCGCAACCAATAAAAATCTGCAGACGGGGCAATCCATCGGGCTCGAAGACCTCGAAGCAAAAAAACCGGCAGGCAGGGGCATTCCCGTCTCCGAATACGAACGTGTCCTGGGTAAAAGGCTCATCCGCGATCTGGCTGCCTGGGAATTTATTCAATGGGATGATGTTGCCGGTGAATAATCGAAGAAAGATCTGTGTGGTCGTCACCGCGCGACCAAGTTATTCGAGGATCAAAACGGCGCTCGAAGCGATTGAAGCGCACCCCGGGCTCGAACTCCAGCTCGTCGTGGCAGCGTCGGCCCTGCTGGATCGCTATGGAAACGCCTACCGCTTTATTGAAGAAGACGGATTTCGCATTGTTGCCAAAGTATTCAACGTGCTCGAAGGAGAAAACCTGACTGCACAGGCCAAGACCACCGGACTCGGAATCCTCGAACTGACCACGGTTTTCGAGCAATTGCGGCCGCACGCAGTCGTCACCATTGCCGACCGTTTTGAAACCATGGCCACCGCCATTGCAGCCAGTTACCTCAACATTCCGTTGGTGCACATCCAGGGAGGAGAAGTCACCGGGAACATCGACGAAAAGGTGCGTCACGCCATCACCAAATTGGCCGACCTTCACCTTGTAGCTTCGCAGGATGCCCGCGACCGCGTTGTGCGCATGGGAGAAGACCCCGATGCAGTGATCGTAACCGGCTGTCCGTCTCTCGACCTGGCCGGACGAATAGCCGGAGAGGGCGATCTGGCAAAGGCCTTCGATCCCATCGGCAAATACGGCGGTGTCGGCACACCGGCACTCCGTCTTGACCATTTCATTGTAGTCCTTCAGCACCCGGTAACCACGCAGTACGAAGCGGCGCGGGAGCAAGTGGAAACTACCCTTCGGGCGGTGCACGCTTTGGATCTGCCCTGTCTATGGTTCTGGCCCAATGTCGACGCTGGTTCAGACGGAACCTCGAAGGGCATCCGCGCTTTCCGGGAGCGCGAACCCGGGGCAAACATTCATTTTTTCAAAAACATGGAGCCCGAAGACTTCCTGCGTTTGCTTCTCCGCAGCAAATGCCTCGTTGGCAACTCGAGTGCCGGCATCCGGGAATGTTCGTTCCTGGGCATACCGGTCGTCAATATTGGCAACCGCCAGGAGGGCAGAGCCCGGGGCAGCAACGTGAGCGATGTTGACTGCAACGAAACGCAGATCCGCAGTGCCATCCTCCGTCAAATAGACCACGGACCTTACAACCGCGAACACATTTACGGCGACGGCTGTGCAGGGTCCCGGATAGCGGATGTGCTCAGCGAAGTTCCGCTCCGTTTTGAAAAGAAAATATGTTACTGAACCAACGACCCCGGATCTGGATTGCAGAGCCCGACGGCTTTTGCGATGAGGCCATTCAGCTTTTGGAGGCGCACGCAGACGTCGTGGCAAGACCTCCCGGAGACCTGTCTCTGCGGGAAGCATTCGGGAATTGCGATGCGATGATCTTCCGCTTGGGATTTAGCGTTCGGCGCGAAGACCTTTCCGCAAACCAGCGATGCCGATATATTGCAACTCCCGTCACGGGCACGGACCACATCGACGAAATCGCCTGCCGCGAGATGGGAATTGCCGTCATCAGCCTTCGTGGCGAACGGGAATTCCTTTCGAAGATCCCGGCTACTGCCGAACACACGTTCGCACTGATGCTCGCATTGGTTCGGAAGATCGTTCCGGCCATCAGGCACGTGCGCGAAGGCCGTTTCGACCGCGACCTGTTCCGCGGTACAGAATTGTCGGGAAAGACCCTCGGCATCATAGGATACGGACGGCTGGGATCCATGGTGGCTGCTTACGCAAGAGCCTTTGGGATGCGGGTGCTGGCAAACGACATCGACGAGGAACGCGAAGATCTTTCGGCGGGTCTCGTATTTTGCGAGCTCGACACCCTGCTTCCGCAGTGCGACGTAGTCAGCCTTCACATCGACTATAACAAAGCGAACCACCACTTCGCCGACGCTTCCTTTTTTGCCCGGATGAAGCACGGCGCATTTCTGATCAATACGGCGAGGGGTGCTTTGGTCGACGGGCCGGCACTCGTCGAAGCACTCGACAGTGGACATCTCGGCGGCGCCGCCCTCGACGTCGTCGAAGGAGAACCGGATGTATGCATCGATGCACCTCTGTTGCAATACCACCAGCGAAGCGACCTTCTGATCATTACACCGCACATTGGCGGCAATACGGTAGAATCTTTCGAGCGAACAGAGGTTTTTATTGCCACAAAACTGATCAAAGCCCTGCAACATGGTTAGGGTACTGGGGATCGTTCCGGCACGCTCGGGATCAAAGAGGCTGGTAGGCAAAAACCTGCGCACCCTTGCGGGGAAACCCCTGGTTTGCCATGCCATCGAGGCCGCGCTGGCTGCCAAAAGTTTGGAGGGTGTCATTCTCAGTTCAGACGCACCAGACATTCTCGCCTGTGCAGACGCCTACGCAGGAGTCCGCGCACTGGAGCGTCCTGCGGAACTCTCGACCGACGAAGCACCCGCCATCGGCTACGTACTTCATGCACTGCAGCATTGCCGGTTTACTCCCGATGCCGTTGCCATCATTCAGCCCAGCAGTCCGTTTACCCAAGGCGAAGACATCGACGCCACAGTCGAAGCGCTCTTCGCGCTCGGCGCCCTTTCCTCAGCAAGCGTCTGTGAGGTGCGCCATGACCTCCACCCTTCCAAGTTCAAAGTACTCGACCAGGGTATGCTCAAACCGTATTTCGAAGAAGAGGGCAACCGGCGTGCGCACCACGAATTGCGGACTGCCTATGTGCGCAATGGTTCGGTATACGTCAGCACAATTGCAGCGATTAAGTGTGGTAACCTGCTGGAAGAACCTTGTGCTGCGTATCTAATGCCTAACGAACGATCGTTAGATATCAACTCGGTTCAGGATCTTCGGTTTGCGGAGTTCCTGATGCAAAACCAGCAGCGATGAAGATCCTGATGCAGGACCTGAAGGGAGGGAAGACCGCGATCGAAGAGATGCCCGTTCCCCCAGTGCGCAGAGGCCACTGCCTCGTTCGTTCGGTGTGCTCTACAGTGTCGCCCGGAACAGAGAAAATGTTGCTTGAATTTGGCAAAGCCGGATATTTGGGCAAGATCATGCAACAGCCCGACAAGTTCAGGCAGTTGTTGCGGAAGGCTCGTCAGGAAGGCATTTTGAGCGCAATGGAGCAGGCAAAGCGCAAATTGGAGCAGGCGGTGCCGCTGGGTTACAGTTGCGTGGGCAGGATTGCCGACATGGGAGAAGGAATAGAACATTTCTCCATTGGCGACCGCGTCGTGAGCAACGGTTACCATGCTGAGTACAACCTGGTACCCAAAAATCTCATTTGCCGTATACCAGATCCGGTTTTAGACGACGAGGCAGCTTTCGCTCAACTTGGCGCAATTGCCCTCCAGGGAATCCGGCTCCTCCGGCCGGAAATGGGCGAAAGGGTGGCTGTGCTGGGGCTTGGGCTGATCGGCATCCTGGCGACACGACTGTTACAAGCTAACGGTTGTAAGGTTATTGGAATGGATCCATCGCAGGAGGCTCGCGAAAAGGCGGCGACGACGGGTATGGTATGTTACGACAATGGGGTATTCACGGCAGAAGAACTGATTCAAAACGCTTTCGGTGGCATCGGTGCTGATGCGGTAATAATTGCTGCCGCAACAGATGCCCGCCTCGTGGATGAGGCCGCTACCCTTTGCCGCAAGCGGGGACGCATCGTGCTCGTAGGTGTGGAAAGCGGGCACTATTCGCGGGACTTGTTTTACAAAAAGGAACTGAGCTTTCAGGTTTCCTGCAGCTACGGTCCGGGGCGCTACGATCCGGCCTACGAAGAAGGAGGAAACGATTATCCATTGCCCTTTGTACGGTGGACGGAGCAGCGCAACGTCGAGGCCGTTCTCGGTATCATGGCGGAGGGCAAGTTGCCGACGGCTGACCTGCTAAATGCGAGTGCAACACTCGACCAGGCTGTGGAGATGTTTTATTCGGATCCTTCGCGCTTGCGCTGGGGAAATGTCATTCGCTATGAGGGGTCTTCGGACCTTCCCAAAAAGGAACTCCACCGCATAAGCGTTCCATCCGCACCGGCTCGTGAGGAAACCTGCCGCATTGGATACATTGGATCGGGAGCTTTTAGCCGTGCGGTGGCCTTGCCGGCACTCCATCGTGCTGGGGCTTCGCTACACACCTTGTGCAGCAGCAGGCCGGAAGGTGCAGGCCTCGTTCGCAAATACGGCTTTCGCCAGTGGATGTCGGATCCCATGCAGTGCATCGAAGATCCGGAGGTCGACCTGGTATGCATTGCCAACAGGCATGACCGGCATGCGGCGTTGGTGGTAGCGGCCCTGCAAGCAGGCAAACAAGTGTTCGTAGAGAAACCGCCGGCACTCAACCGGGAGGAACTGGAGGCCATCCGGGAAGCATGGCAACCCGGGCTTAGGCTGGTGGTGGGGTACAACCGCCGCCACTCAAGATATGCCAGGCAATTGCGGGATTACATAAGCGGATGCCATGGCGGGGTACACCTGCATTACCTGGTACATGCCGGATACATTCCAGCCGATCACTGGATACAGGATCCCGGGCAGGGGGGTGGAAGGCTGATCGGCGAATGCGGTCACTTCCTTGACCTGGCGATCTTTTTAAATGGATCTTCTGTGGAATCGTTCAGCATTCGAGCAATGGGATACAAAGGAGGGGCAGCAGCAGAAAATTTCAGCGCGCTGTTGCGCCACAACAATGGAAATCTGACGGCACTGCACTACATCTGCAACGGACCCGCCTCTCTTCCGAAAGAGCGCATCACCGCTTATTTCGGGGGAAAGGCTGCGGCGATCGACAATTTCCGTCGACTGCAGACCTGGGGAATTCCGCGGGCACCTCAGTTTTTTGGTCATTTCGACAAGGGACATGAGCGGCAGTTTCGCGAATTGCTCGACCCTCGCAGCGGGGCCTTTAGCGATAATTACCTGGAGCAGTTGTTTGAGGTGAGTTCCCTGAGCTTTGCACTGGCAGAAAGTCTGCGCGGCGCGGGAATGCAAAGCCATCAAAAATGAAGAAGATCCTTCACGTTGTGGGTGCCCGACCCAATTTTATGAAGGTGGCTCCGGTACACAGTGCGCTTCAGCAATATGCGAACGTTCGTTCGCTCATTGTGCATACGGGGCAACATGCAGATTATGCAATGAGCGAAGTATTTTTCCGCCAACTTGGAATGCCCGGGCCGGTTTATTTTCTGGGGATCCGTTCCGGGACCCATACCGGAATGACAGCATCCATCATGCTGGAATTTGAAAAGGTATTGAGCAAAGAATCTCCCGATCTCGTTGTGGTGGTAGGTGACGTCACTTCCACCCTGGCATGTGCACTAACGAGCGTAAGGTGCGGAATTCCCGTCGCCCATGTGGAAGCCGGTTTGCGCAGCCGCGACCGGGAGATGCCGGAAGAGATCAACCGCTTGCTCACCGATCAGCTGAGCGATTGGTTGTTTACCACGGAGCGCAGCGCAAACGAAAACCTGATAGCCGAAAACATCCCCGCTCATAAGATCCATTTTGTGGGCAATTGCATGATCGACAGCTTGCAGAATTGTCTGCCATTCGCCGACGCAGGACCGCTGCTGCAGGGAATGGGGCTGACTTCCGGGGCTTATGCGCTGATGACCATGCACCGTCCTTCCAACGTCGACGACCGGGAAGGATTGGGACGGGTGATCGAGATCGTTCGGTTGGTCACCGCGCGGTTGCCACTGGTGTTTCCGGTACATCCGCGCACGCGCGACCGGCTCATGCACTTTGGTCTGTGGAATCAGCTTGCCGGCATGGCGAGATTGCATTGTACGGATCCTTTGGGATATTTGGAGTTTATTGGCATGATGCGCAGTGCACGAATGCTGCTTACCGATTCCGGGGGCGTGCAGGAGGAGACGACCTACCTCCACATTCCATGCCTGACCTTCCGGCGAACCACGGAAAGGCCCATTACCGTGGAGAAGGGAACCAATGTGCTCATCGACAGCCTGAGCGCTCAGCAACTTGAACCCCATTTTCAGGACATACTCGAAGGACGCAGCAAGTGCGGCGAGATTCCCGAAGGCTGGGACGGGCATGCATCGGAGCGCATTGCCGCCGTGCTGAATCAGGCCGTTGGCTGAAACGCTACACGTCAAGGCCCGAGCGCGACAGCTGCATAACTTCCGATCAATTAACCCTGGTCGTCACAGAACCAATTCCCCCACACTGGGTGCAAACCACTCGGTCTGTGCCCTGGCATTTGGGGCAGTCCCGGATGTCCCTGACAGGCGGGTTGTTACCCGGACATTTGATTTGTCTGCTGCCCTTACATCGCGGACAGGTGATGGTTTTGGTATGGGGAGGCATTGGGGGGTATATTTAAAGGGAACAACGGGTGAAGGGATGTGAAGGTTGAAATTTATTCATTGCGCTTTTCTTTTTGGCAGCTTCTTCATTACTGGGTAACAACCCAAGAGGGGAATAAGAATTCACCCCATTATGCATCAGACGAGCATAATGCGTTTAAATTAATTTTCCGAAAATAATAAAAACACCCCAATGGAATGCCTTTTTCAAGGTGTTCCCATTGGGGTTTATCACCTCAAAACAATAAACAGAAAAGTTAGGCAATTAACTTGCGCACTTACGATCAAGCGGTAGGCTTACTCATTACCATGCCTGCGACATCGGAAAAGATCCTTCCGCCGGCAAAGGCGCCGAAACTGGTTGCCACCATGTCTTCAAAACCGAGGCCTGATTTTACCAGCAATCCGCCTGCAATTCCTCCGGCAATGCCAAGACCAATTTTCATCCACCATGGATCTGGAGGACCCGGGGGAGGAGGGGGAAAGGGCCAGGGCCGAGGAGGTGTACCACACCAGCCTACTAAAGACCAATAAACTAACTGTACCAACATAAAAAGTAATTTAGAGGGTTAGATAATCACATGGACCGGATCGCATTTTGGGAAGTTCTGTTTTCAAAATGGACCACTCCAAAGTAGAATTGGCCCATTACAAATATGTTGCATCACCATTAACCGTATAGGCAAGGTGATGAGAGGCTGCCTTTGTATTCGATTGCTTTGTCTGCCTTTAAATTCGCAGCGGAAAAGGCAATACTGAATGGGCAGCTTGATACGACTCACCCCAATACTATGCCACTAGCGAAACACATGTAAACTGCATGCTGAATCATCAGCAATCAACAACTCTATTTACTCAAACCGTAAAAATTCAGGACCGAAGAGACTTCAAATGTAATACAAAAAAGCGGTAATTCAAACCAATCTCCAAAATTTTAGGGAGGGCTGTTCAAACTGTGATCGAAAATATTTTGCATGATCGGTTGATTTGGAACATCCGGGGAAGGGAACTTTATGCGTTTGACTGTGGAGAAGGGGCAAGCAGCCCGGCCAAAGCACCAATGGCGCCGGAGCCAAGGGCTGTGAGCAGGGTCGGAAGCGTGCTGTCCTGATTTGAAGGAGGCGGTGATGCCATTAAAAAGATCACTCCAACAGAAATAATGACAACTACCAGCCCAAGAGACATAACAACAATCCGATAGATCCACCTGTCTGTAGCCAATGGACTCCTTTGCGGAACCTGATTAGCAGCAGCCAGGGGATCTTTTTTGAACTGTTCCTGCAGCGCGGGATCATTTGCAAGCAGGTCCTTGAAATCGGAAAAGGATTGAACTTGTTTTGGTGACATAGAAATGCATTTAAAAGTTTAACACTTTAAGGACATTGAATCATATCGGATTGCATCAGCCATGAATTTATGGTCAATTCTACTTGGGAAGCTGGAATTGTTGGCAGCCCTTCTGTTCGTTACACGACGATAAGTGCAGTCCCTGGCGAATAAATGTCTTTTAATGGAAAGAGGAAAACGCAGACACTACAAGGGTATTTTGCACAAATCCATCCTCTAAAGGTCGTTTTACTGCTTTGGTCTAAAACGCAATTGCGCTCATAGCATAAGCAATCTTTTCTGAATGAAATGTACTACGTGATAACCCTAACAAGTCACAGGATAGCATCGCACCCCTGAGTTTTCAACGTGCGACTCACCCAAATTCATCTGATTGCAGAAAGGGCAATCAAATTGCTTTACCAAATTTAAGGTTAAATAATGATTCCAAGTGCTTCGAGAAAAATTATTTTTTGAAATCCTTTAAATAATGGCCCAAGAATGGGCAGCCCGGTGCGGAGGAAAGAGTGAGAATGGTCACCTGGCGAAGTTCCTTGTATTATAAAGGATTCGGTTTTTTTGTCTTACCCAGGTGAAATAGTGCAAGAACTTCCGGACTCGCTTATGTCGCAGGGGCTGGCATATTCAAGCTCCCCCTCCCTCCCATTCGGAATTAGGATCACCATACGATTCCGAAAATCGAGTGTCAGGATGAATTGCTCGAGAAATTCATTGCCAATCAGTTTTTTCGTTCGTTTCCCGCCTGAACTGAGTTTGACCATCCCGGTGGTGCCATTGCCGATGCGCAGCGATGGCAGGAAGTCGTAGACCACTTCGCGGTACGTTGTGCGGAACCCCGTGGAATATTTTTCGGTGCGCGTGAACCGCAAGGAGTCCACCAGGTCGAGGCGGGAGAGAAGTTTGTCGGTGACCAGCAGGGACCCGTTGAAGGCAAGGTCGATGATGAATTTTTCGCGAATGCCCGGCTGCAGTTCGAGTTCGATGATGGGGCTCCCGGTGCGATCGGTGTACATTTTCGAGACCAGCGCGTTTTCGGGTAAACATTGGTGTTCGGGATGGTGCTGCACGTAAAGCGTCTGGCTGGCATAATCGATCATCCATACTGCGCCCTGCATGGCATCGGCTCCGAGCAAGCCTCCCGATGCAGTGCCACGGAGAATGGGCATTTGTGCCACGCCCTCGCTGCTGGCAACGCGCAAGTTCTTCAATTCCCAGGATCCAAGATGCAAAGAATTCAGCAGGTACTCCTGTACGCGCTGCACGTTGCCTTCCACGTCACTTGCCAGACCGGCAAGGCTTCCTGAAACTGCATGTAGGTCAGCCAGATTCTGCGTGATGAAGGTCGGCGCTCCGGTGTCGAGGTAAAAATGGTGGCCCGCATTGCTCCGGTTTACCATTGCTTCAATGCGGATCAAGCGGTTGACGTATTGAAAGGGAACGGGGTGGGAAGACACTGGAAAACAATGAATGGGAAGGTAAGGCGAAGGAGGGCCAGGATCAACCGTTGGAGTATGGCTGAATGCGAAGACCGGGATCATCCAGGCGAAAAGTGTCCATAAAATGTTCATGCGTTGAATTTGGTTTGCCTGGGAGACGCAGATTTGTCAAAATGGACGCATGATTGTTCTATTTATTTAAGCACCCAGAATAATCCGGCGACTCGCAACCAAAGGAATCGCCTGGAGGCATCTTCATACGAGAGGGGAATGCTACCCTCCAGGAGGAGCAGGCCATTGGGGAGGGGTGGTTCTTAAAATTCCCGGAAACCGGGCAGGCTCTTGCGGAAGGGCAACCATTTAATTTCGATTAACCAGCAGCGTTTTACTTTTTGCAGGGCTTGCAGCATCCCGGTCTTACCGAGTAGTGAAGGATGTTGCCGAAGGGGTCGGGTTGAACGTGGCAACATTGCTTGAACCGCTCGAGCAGTTTCTCACGAGCTCGCTGTACGCGCGATTTGGCTCCGGACAGGGATATCCCCAGGTGTTTGGCGAGTTCAGCCTGCGACATGCCCTCAAATTCTGTCAGGAGAAGAGCCTCCCGGTATTTTTCCGGAAGAGCAGCAACAAAGGGGCGGACTGCATCTTGGAAAACGGCGTTGTAATTCTCCTCAAAGCCCGTACCTGGGGGATCTTCATCCGGTGGCTTGACCATCCGGTGTGCCCTGCGGTAGTGGTCTGCAATGGCATTGCGGGTGAGCTGAAAGATCCAGGCATTTAACTTGCTCGCGTCCCTCAGGCTGCCAATCTGCAAATGCACTTTTAGAAAGATCTCCTGCAGGATGTCGCGTGTAAGTTCCGGTTCGCCAGTTTGCTGCGTTACAAAGGACGCCAACCGTTTGGAGTATTCCTCCCAGACTTGTTCAAAAGTTCGCTCCATGCTCGTACTCTACCAAACATGCAAAAATACGAGGTCCGTTGCCAGGATCCCACATTGAGGGCTGCTGTAGCATCCGGAAAGTGGTCGGCGATGACGATCTTTGCGCTTGGGGCCGCTACCGGGACGCACATGCAGTCCGGGGAAGCGCTGATTTCATGTCCGGGCAATACATACATGCGTTTTGGAAAGGGCTAAGCAACACCTGGCAGGGAGGGTTGCGGGTCGTGCATACGCTGCGTTATCTCAAAGGCAAACAGTTAATCTACCTGTTCAAATATCGCGTGCTGACCGCCGGCATTTTCCGTGGCAGGCCCCGGTGTCCTTCACGCAATGCTCCGGTTCGCATCCTGTCTTTTCCTTGGCAACACCTTCCCATATGGACGCAATGCCGGAATGACCACAGCGCAAAGATTTTTAATCATACGGCAAACTTCGCAAAGGGGGCGTGGGACTGGCGCATAGGGCGCTACGGCAAACTGTGGAACTACCACCTTCAGTACCTGGATCTCTTGCTCGACGAGACGCTGGATCCTGCATTCAGGAGGGGCATCCTTGAAGATATCTCCCGTGCCTGGTGCCGGGGCAGTCTTCCCGCAGAACCCTACCCCGTTTCTCAGCGCATCTTGCATATACTGGCGTTCCATTCAGCGCATGGGATACAGGATCCAGAATCCGAACGTGCGTTCAGGTCGCAGGTTAACTACTTAATGTCGAATCTCGAATTCCACCTGATGGGAAACCACCTGCTGGAAAATTATATTGCACTCAGCCTGGGAACTATGGCTTGCGGCTCAGACACCTCCTGCAGAAAATGGGTGCAGTACCTGTTAGGAGAATTAAACGAACAATTGTTAGCAGATGGTGCCCATTGCGAACGTTCGTTATCTTACCATGCGGCTCTTCTTGGACGGCTGCTGTGTCTGCTGGGAGCACTCGAACGCCAGGGCATTTGCCTTGCCGAAGCCGCGAAATTGCGCAACCGCTGCTCTTCCATGCTTTCCTGGCTATACGCCATGACGGGAAAACTACAGCATTTTCCGCTCTTCAACGATTGCGTGCGGTGGCCTCAGGGTTCTCTGGACAAGCTCTCCGGAGTGGCCACTGAACTCGAAGTACGGGACGCCGGACTCGGACTTTCAGCAAGCGGCTACCGCAAATTCAAGTGCAAAGGAGCGGAGCTGATCGTCAACATCGGAGAGGTGCAACCCGCCCATCAGCCCGGACACTCCCATGCAGACATGTTGCACTTTGTATTGTCGATCAATGGGCAGCCATGCATCGTCGATCCGGGGATATCCACCTATCAGGGGAGTAAGCGGCGACTTCGCGAGCGCTCTACGGCCATGCACAATGTGGTATCGATCGAGGGCGAAGACCAATCCGAACTCTGGAGAGCATTCAGAATGGGACGAAGGGCCCGCCTCCTGAAAGCGAGCGAGGGACCCCTCCGCCTTGATGCCGAGATCAGCTGGTATCGTGGACACCGGCACCATCGACTCATGGAGTTGAGCGAAGGTGAACTGATCATCCACGAGCAATTTGAGAGATGTGACCAAGAATCTGTGGCGATGGCACATTTCCACCTCGACGCCGGACTCCACCACGCCGCGATCCCGGAGAAGGAATACACTTTTGCGGAGGGCAAGATCACTTTTGAATTTGAGGGAGCCTTGCAAAGGACGGAGGAGGAGTATGAACAGTGTCTGAACTTCGGCGATTGCCGGCCGGCACACCGCATCACGGTGTATTTTTGCAATGAACTCGTCACCCGCATACGCTGGTCACATTGAAATGCCTGTTCTACCTGAGTTACCACTACCCTCCCGATCTGAGCGCCGGCTCGTTCAGGAATGCAGCACTTTCTGAGGCGCTGGCCGAGAGGCTCGATGAACTTGGAGAACCGTTTGAACTGCATGTTTTTTGCACCCAACCCAACCGTTACTTGCAATTTTCCGACCGCGCTCAAAAAGAAGAGTTGCGAGGCAAAGTTCACGTGCATCGCATGGAAGTTCCGCAGCATGGGAACGGCTTTATCCGGCAGGTGATCTCCTTTTTGGCATACCGCAGACAGGTGTTTGCCGCGACGAAATCGATGAAAGCTGACTTTGTGTTTGCCTCGAGCTCAAAATTGTTTACTGCTCACCTGGCATACCGGCTGGCACGCCGCTGCGGGATTCCTTATTACCTCGACATCCGGGACCTGTTTGCCGACAATGTAGGTGAAATGATTCGCATCCCGGTGATCAACCGGTTGGTGCGCCTGATCGTCCGGCATTTCTTTGAACAACCCTGTCTGCATCACGCAGCGCACATCAATTTAAACTCACCCGGATTTAAAGATGCCATACCACGAAAATACGGGGGAGGGGTGAGCTTTTTTCCCAACGGGATTGATCGCGAATTCAGCGACTGGCGTCGAGATCCCGGTGTACCAGGGCAAAAATTGACGGTTTGCTATGCAGGCAACATCGGCGAAGCCCAGGGCCTGCACAGGATTGTGCCTGCGTTGGCCCGACTCTTTGCCGACACACACCGGTTTCTGATCATCGGAGGGGGGTCTGCCAGGCAGAAACTCGAGCGCAGCTTACGGCAACTTTCCGTAGAAAATGTAGAACTCCTACCACCGGTTGGACGCTCCGAACTGCTGCACTACTATAGGCAATCCGATTGCCTGCTGCTCCACCTCAATGATTACCCTGCCCTCGGGAAAGTTTTACCCTCTAAGTTGTTTGAATACGGTGCTGGAAATCTGCCCATCGTGGCAGGAGTTTCAGGTTGTGCCAGGACTTTTGCGTTGGAGGAAATCCGGACCAATGTGTGCGTTTTCGATCCTTGCGACGTAGAGGGGGCAGCAGCCTGTTTGCGCGAAATGCCCCTGGAGCTGCAGCCGCGGCCCTGGTTTTTGGAAAAATTCGGAAGAGAACAGATCGCAAAGGCAATGGCGGATTCGATCTGTCAGGTGATGCGCACAGGTCATGGATAATGCGCGCATTGCCATCGTCGCCAACTCAGGGTGGAATATCTACAACTACCGGATCCCCCTGATACGTCGTTTGATGGAGTCAGGACACCGGGTGGACATCATCTCTCCCGACGACGTCTACCTCCATAAATTGCCAACGGACTTGCGCGCCTCAATAACTGCACTCAAAAGATTGTCGCCAAAAAGGATGAACCCCTGGGGTGAACTCGAACTGATGTTGGAGTTGTGGAAAGCGTATAAGTCGCTGCGTCCGGATCTGGTGCTTCAGTTTACGATTAAACCCAACCTGTACGGCAGCATCGCGGCGCGGATGCTGGGGATTCCTGCCGTTTCCAACCTGACGGGTCTGGGCTTTGTGGCGACCGGTAGCCACCCCCTGCGCCGGATGCTGGTTGCAGCCTACCGGCGGGCTCTTACCTCCAATGCAGCAGTGGTCTTTCACAATGCCGACGACCTCCATTGGTTTGCAGGTTCTTCTCCGAAGCTGCAGAAAAAATCGCTGGTCATTCCGGGCAGCGGTGTGGACCCTGATAAATTCCGGCGGAAGACAAAGGATAGGGCGGATGGCACTTTTGTATTTTTATTTGCCAGCCGGCTTGAAGCGGAAAAGGGGATCGCCGAATTTCTCAAGGCGTCATTGCGTGTGCTGGCCACGAGAGAAGACGTCGTTTGCCGCATTGCCGGCAGTGGAACGCTGCCAGGAGACTACCGTCATCCGGGCATGCAGGTACTCGGTCCGCAGGACGACGTATGGGCCCTGCTCGATGGAGCGGATGCGTTTGTATTGCCCTCTCATCGGGAAGGTATGCCGAGGGCACTCCTAGAAGCGATGTCCATGGAATTGCCCTGCATCGTGGCCGATGTGCCCGGGTGCCGGCAGGCGGTTGATGAAGGTCGCGTGGGGCGGCTCGTTCCCCCAGGCGACGCAACTGCTCTTGCAGAAGCCATGTTGCAACTGGTGTCAACACCTCAGATGGCCCGTTTGGAAATGGGCCGCGCAGCAAGACAACGGGTGCTGGATCATTACGCAGATACACCTATCTGCGATGCTTACGAACGTTTGTTAGCTCAAGTGATAAATCAATGCAGGTGAGTTCCGGGGTGATGGTGGCTCCGGCAACCGTGCAGAAAAACCGGCGATACTACGCCAACCGGTTGCGTGCGTTGCTGCCCGGGATGGATTTCCGCGGGGCGCGCATTCTCGACCTTGGCTGTGGCGAGATGCTGCTGCGCTCCATGCTGCCGGCAGACATTACCAGTTACCGGGGCATCGACTGCTGGCCCGCAAGCCTGAGTGCTGAGTTCACCGTAGGGGACATGCGCCACATTGCCTGGGACGAGGCCCCCAGCGATTACATTTTTCTGCTCGGTGTAATTGACCACCTGGCTGAAAAGGACGCAATGAAGGTGCTGGAACGATGCCGCTCAGCATTTTCCAAAAAACTCGTCGTCAGCCAGGCAACACCGCTTGGCAGGTTGATGACGCGAAAGCACATCACTGGAAGGCCGCTTCCGGTTGGGCAGTTATTTTTCGGGTTTGAACCGGATGTTCGCCTGCTGATGAAAATACCCCGTTGTCAGCGCGTATGGGATCTTACACATGCCCCTCAGCCATTCCGGAAACTGGCCACCGAATGCATATGGATCTTCAGCCGCTGACCAAAATAAGGGATCAGGAAAGAAAATCGGTTACGATCAGTCGCAGCAATTCTTTTGTGAGATACAAACGATCGTTCGTTATAACATAATCAAAGTGATGAGCATAGGAGAGCTCTTCTTCGGCTTTGGCCAGGCGGTGCTCTATGGCTTCCGGAGAGTCGGTGCCGCGGTCTTCCAGCCGTTTGCGCAATACTTCCAGGCCAGGTGCTTTGATAAAAAGACTAAGGGTCTTGTTTTTGGCGCCGGTCTCAATGTTCAACGCACCTTTTACGTCGACATCGAGCAAAGGCGTTTTTCCCGCTGACCAAATGGCCGCGAGTCCGGCATTCAGCGTACCATAAAACTGCCCGGGGTAGACTTCCTGGTATTCAAAGAAGGCACCCTGACGAAGGCCCTCGGTAAATTCCTGCTGGGTCTTGAAATGGTAGTCCTTTCCGTTGCACTCGCCGGCGCGGGGTGCTCGCGTGGTGGCCGAAACCGAAAAGGCAAGATCGCTCATGGTGTCGAGCAGGTAGCGGGCCAGCGTGGTCTTGCCGGACCCCGATGGCGCTGTCAGCAGGATGATCTTGCCACGGCGGAGGTCCATCACAGGATATTGGCCATTTGTTCTTTGATCTTTTCCAGTTCGTCTTTCATGCTGACGACGAGCTTTTGTATCGGCGAGTACTGGGCTTTGGCGCCCAGGGTATTGATCTCCCGGCCGATTTCCTGACTGATGAAATTGAGTTTGCGGGATTTGATATCGCCGCTGGCGTTGAGGGCCTCAAGAAAATAATCGCAATGCTGGCGGAGCCGCACTTTTTCCTCGGTGATGTCCAGCCTTTCGAGGTAGTAAAGGATTTCCTGTTCAAATCGATTGCGGTCGATGGCCTCCGAATCGACGTTGGTGCTGACCGCGCGGCGCAGTTTGTCTTTGAGCAGGGACATCCGCTCCGGGTCCAGCTCCTCGATCCGATCGAGGCTTTCACAGATGTTGTTGACGCGAAGCACCATATCGTTGGCAAGGATGGTCCCTTCGATCGACCGGAAATCGTTTAGTTTTTCCACGGCTTCCAGCAAGAGTTCAACGGTATAGGCGTATTGACCTTCGCTGATGAGGGTCTCCTGAGCCGAAATGACGTTGGGAAACTTGAGCAGAGCATTGAGGATATCAGACTGACTCAGGTCAATTTGGTCGCCCAATTGCTGGATTTGACGGTAAAAACGCAGAAAAAGTTCGCGGTTGAGGACGAAATCTTCTGCCCCGCTGGAGTCGACGAACAGCGACAGGTCCAGTTTGCCGCGGACCACCTTGTCGTTGAGGATCTTACGGAGGTCCAGCTCGTGTTGCCGGTAGCTGTTGGGCAGTTTCAACCGGAAGTCGTTGACTTTTGAATTGATGCATCGGATCTCGATGACGATCTCCTTCCCCTCAAAATGGCCCTTGGCGTTGCCGAATCCCGTCATCGATAAAAGCATGGCTGTTTTTTGACCGGCTAAGTTAGAATTTATTTCCCGGATGGACTTTTCTGCGTTCCGGATGCGTGGTACATTTGTATCTTACTGATATAGAAAAAGTTAGAGTAAAAAAAATGGAAGAAAAAAGGGGCAAAAGTTTTGCGGACTGAATTAAATTGCGAAATTTGCCACGCTCTTTGAGGGCCATCTTTTGTAACTGTCTAAATATCAAGCAAATGAGAAAAGCTGATTTGGTGTCGATGATCTCCGAAAAATCGGGGGTACCCAAGGTCGATGTGCTCGTCTCACTTGAAATGTTCTTCAAGGAAGTGAAGCACGCCCTGGCATCAGGAGAGAATGTCTACATCCGGGGTTTTGGGTCTTTCGTCGTCAAAAAGCGTGCTCGCAAGATTGGCAGACACATTAAAAAGAACGTGGCCATCGAGATACCAGAGCATTTTATTCCCTCGTTCAAGCCGGCTAAAGTATTTGTCGACCACGTCAAACTGGGCAAGGAGCCAGAACAAAGTGATGAGGATGACGAGGAGGGCGATGAAATTTAATCCCACCCGGTGAGCCCCCAGCGCTTGTTTGTGCTGTTTGCGGCGCTGGGATTGCTGGTGTATTTTGGACTCAGTACCCAGTCTCCGGAAATCCGGAGGGCAAACGAGCTCCGAAACAAAGGACTCGAGGTGACGGGGGTAGAGAATCTGCTCGCCGATGCCACGGGCCTCCTGACCCCGGTTCAGAAAGCTGAACTGGACGCTCTAAATAAGGTGCTGTCTGCCTCAGCAGATGATTTGCTGAAGGCATCAGCACTCAAAGAATTATCGGGATTCTGGTTTCGGCTGGGGCACCATGCCCTGGCGGGGAGTTATGCCCGCGACGTGGCGGAACTGGAAACATCTGCCGACAGCTGGCGCATCGCGGGAATGACCTTTTTATATGGTCTTGAAGGCGATGCTGCCGAACAGCAGAAACTGTTTTGCCGCCAGATGGCGGCCAACTGTTTTGAACAGGCGCTTTCGCTGGATCCCGAAGAACCGGCATACGCTTTTTACCGGGCCATGGCCTGGGTAAAGTTTCCGGAGGAGGACACCCCGATGAAGGGCATTCAGATGCTCCTCGAATTGGAAAAGGAAAACCCGGATTACATGCCCGTCCAGCTACAACTGGCCGAGTTGGGAATTCAGACCGGACAAATGGAAAAAGCGGAAGCCAGATTGCAAAAAATCCTGTCGCAAGACTCGCTGCAGGCTCAGGCGAATTGCCTTATGGCAAGCCTCCTCGAGCAAACGGGTCGAACGGGGGAAATGGAAAAGTATATAAAACATTGTAAACGTTGAATTATGCCTTGCGGTAAAAAGAGAAAAAGACATAAAATCGCTACGCACAAACGCAAAAAGCGGTTGAGAAAGAACAGACACAAGAAGAAGAACAAGTAGAATTTTATTTCTGCGCGATGTCTGCGATTTCAACAGATGGAATACGCTTCTTCAAAATGATTTCATCCGGCTGTAAGGCTGGAATGGCGGCCGTTTGGCAACGGCCTTGAATTACCCAAACCGAACAGTACTTTCGGGAACAGAACCGGGCCTACCGTTCGAGCCACAAGCTCAGAAAGAATAACCGGAGACCTGTGGTTCATTGCTTCGCAAAGGCGGGGTGTTCCCGTTCCAATCTGTGATGTTCGCTCGCATTTCGCATCATACATATATGGTGCATGGAAAAAGAACTCATCATCTCCGCCCAACAGGGTTCTGTGGAGATCGCTCTGCTCGAAGACAGGAAGCTGGTTGAGCTTCATCGGCAGAAGGCAAATATGCAATTCAACGTCGGGGATATCTTCCTCGGCCAGGTTAAGAAGCTCATGCCGGGCCTCAACGCCGCATTTGTCGACATAGGTCACCGGAAGGAGTCCTTCCTCCACTATACCGACATGGGTCCTCTGTTCAACTCGAACCTAAAGTATACCAACGAGGCCATGGAAGGGAGTTATACTTCCCCATTGCTCGACCAGTTTCCGTTGCAGCCGGAAATTCCCAAGAACGGCAAAGTATCTCAAATTCTGGAGCGCCGAACCAACGTGCTGGTTCAGATCCTTAAGGAGCCCATCTCCACCAAGGGCCACCGGCTCACCTGCGAGATCACCATTCCCGGAAGATTCCTGGTGCTCACCCCCTTCAACAACACCATTGCAATCTCAAAGAAGATCGCCAATTCCGACGAACGCAACCGCCTGTTTCATCTGATCGAGTCGATCCGTCCTAAAAATTTTGGAATCGTCGTCCGGACGGCTGCTGAAGGGAAAAAGGTAGCTGAGATGCACGAGGAGATCAATAGCCTGGTGGAGAAGTGGAAGAGCCTGCACCAGCAGATGTTCAAGTCTAAGGTTCCCGCCAAACTGGTGAGTGAGCTGGACAAGACATCCAGCATCATCCGCGACCTGCTCAACCCCAGTTTTACGCGCATCGTCGTCAACGACAAAGACATCTACGAGGGCATCCGGGTATACCTGGAAAACAACCTTCCGGAAAAGGAAGGGATCGTGCAACACTACCGCGGAGCCAAACCCATTTTCGACCAGTTCAACGTGCGGCGCCAAATCAAATCATCCTTTGGCAACACAGCCACCCTTCCCAGCGGAGCATACATCGTCATCGAACACACGGAAGCCATGCACGTGATCGATGTCAACAGTGGCCCTAAGTCCCAGCGGACCGATCAGGAAAATGCCGCCATCCAGGTCAATAAAGAAGCTGCGGAGGAAATTGCGCGCCAACTCCGGCTGCGTGATATCGGTGGACTGATCATCATCGATTTCATCGACATGAAGAGCAATGAAAACAAGGCAGAGCTCTACAATGCGATGAAAACATACATGCAGAACGACCGTTCGCAACACACCATATTGCCCCTGAGCAAGTTTGGGTTAATGCAGATCACGCGCCAGCGCGAACGCCAGGAACTCAAGATCGATACTTCAGAGGTTTGCCCGTGTTGTTCCGGCAGTGGCAAAGTTTCGGCTACCATATTTGTTGTTGAAGAGTTGGAAAAGTCGCTCGACTTCGTATTGAGCACGAGACCCACGGCCAGGCTTACCCTGGAAGTGCATCCATTTGTCGCTTCTTACCTCAAACGCGGTTTGAGAAATTATCCTGTGAGGTGGTTTATGAAATATATGAAATGGATCAACATCCGGGAAAATGCAGACATGCCGGTAGTGCGGTATAAGTTTTTCGATGGAACGGATGGGGAGATCCGCCTCAAAGGCTAAAGGGCACCACGAATAACCCCCTATTGCGCCAGCCAGCCCGCACATGCTCACCCAGTCAATGAATTCAGCATCACAATCCTTCGTTGCAGCTCAGTCAGGTATCGTTCCACATAGCTTCCTTCGCTGCGCCTCGTCTTGTTTCCCTTTTGGACTGCCTCTCTCCACTCCCTCTTGCGCCAGCCAGCCCGCACAGGCTCACGCGCTCAATGAATTTAGCTTCACAATCCTTCGTTGCAGCTCAGTCAGTTATCGCTCCACATAGCTTCCTTCGCTGCGCCTCGTCTTGTTTCCCTTTTGGGCTGCCTCTCTCCACTCCCTCTTGCGCCAGCCAGCCCGCACAGGCTCACCCACTCAATGAATTTAGCTTCACAATACTTCGTTGCGGTTCAGTCAGGTATTGCTCCACATAGCTTCCTTCACCGCGCCTCGTCTTGTTTCCCTTTTGGGCTGCCTCTCTCCACTCCCTCTTGCGCCAGCCTACCCGCACTGGCTGTGCGCTCAATGAATTTAGCTTCACAATCCTTCGTTGCAGCTCAGTCAGTTATCGCTCCACGTAGCTTCCTTCGCTGCGCCTCGTCTTGTTTTGCTTGGGGGCTGCCTCTCTTCACTCCCTCTTGCGTCAGCCAGCCCGCACAGGCTCACCCACTCAATGAATTTAGCTTCACAATACTTCGTTGCGGTTCAGTCAGGTATTGCTCCACATAGCTTCCTTCACCGCGCCTCGTCTTGTTTTGCTTGGGGGCTGCCTCTCTTCACTCCCTCTTGCGCCAGCCTACCCGCACTGGCTGTGCGCTCAATGAATTTAGCTTCACAATCCTTCGTTGCAGCTCAGTCAGTTATCGCTCCACGTAGCTTCCTTCGCTGCGCCTCGTCTTGTTTTGCTAAATTCCTTCTGGCATCAACAGGGAGTGAAGAGAGGCAGCCCTTTTCATTCTGGCATCAACAGGGAGTGAAGAGAGGCAGCCCTTTTCATTCTGGCATCAACAGGAAGTGAAGAGAGGCAGCCCTTTTCATTCTGGCATCAACAGGAAGTGAAGAGAGGCAGCCCTTTTCATTCTGGCATCAAAACTGGGTTATTCGAGGTACCCTAAAATTTAAACTTAGGGCAATACGCAGTCAGGTATCTTTACCTCCCGATAAGCATCCTGCCACCGATGGCAATTGGGAAAGGCGTTTTAATTTGTCCACAGCACTGGGGTCTGGGTCATGTGACGCGGACGATCCCGGTGATCCGGTATTTTATTGACAGGGGCTATCGCGTTGTGCTGGCCTGTTCGGGCGACGGCAGCAAGCTGCTCGCAATGGAATTCCCACACTTGAAACTTTATAACCTGCCCGACTACGGGATGCGTTATCCCCATCGCAGCATGTACCTCAATATGCTGCGGCAAATAGCCCAAATGCACCTAGCAATTGCCCGGGAGTTTTTTGCCATACGCAGGATTTGTCAGGCCGAAGCCATCGATCTGGTCGTATCAGACACCCGCCTGGGTGCTGCACAACCCGGCATTCCCTCGGTCATGATCGCACACCACCTCCATTTTCCATTGGGCAACCGGTTTTTTGAGTGGGTCTCTGACGTCTGGCTGAAATTTTTTTACGGACGCTACACACAGGTTTGGATACCGGACATCGCAGGAGAAAAGAATCTTTCCGGCGAACTTTCGCACGGGGTCAACATTGGAAACAGGCACTTCATCGGGATACTCTCGCGCTTCGTCCCCATGCCGGATAAAGAGCAATACGATTGCGCATTTGTCCTTTCCGGACCGGAGCCCCAACGCAGCTACCTCGAACGAAGTTTTATTGACCAACTTGTCGCCCTATTGCCTGCAAAGTGCATCCTCGTGCGGGGGTCCAAAAGCGCACCGCCTTTGCTAATTGAGGAGCACCGCGTGCAAACATCCCTTGAAGTGCGCGATCTCGTCGATGGAAGGGAGCTCAATGCAATTTTGTGTTCTTCTCGGCAAATCGTCTGCCGTTCCGGATATTCAACCCTGCTCGATCTATGCATCATCGGCAAAAACGCCCTTTTGATCCCGACCCCGGGTCAGCCAGAACAGGAATACCTGGCTAGAGAACTGCTTCGAAAGGGCCTCTTCCACTGCGTTGACCAGCAAGACCTGGACCTTCCGGCTGACCTGGCAAGAGCCTCTGCATTCAGGGGTTTTCAGGGCATAGACTTGGGCCAGCTACTTGGCGAAAGACTCGACCAACTGGTGGGAGAGCTGTTTAAGACAAAGACGGTCAAAGCGACCGGTACAGCGCCCATCCCGGCACAGATCCTGGAAAAGAGTGCAGACCAGGCCTGATTTGAATGACAGGCACTAACCCCACCGCCCCATATGCATCTCCGGTTCATGCATTCCGGGTGAAGGATCATTTTCAACAGTCGGTGAAGACTCAGGAATGAGGGAAGGCAAAAAGGGTCAGAAAATAATTGCTATTTTTTATTTCATCACCATTTGTACACAGAGCAGGGTTCATTTAATTGAAAAAATGTGAGACGCGGTTATGCATTTGTCTGCAATTGGGGAAATTGCAAAAATCGAATGGTTAAAAACATTCAATATGCGACCCGACATGAAATTAAGGATGGGTGATTACATGGTAATGCCCAGTCATTTTTATGCCATAATCCGCAATACACCTCATTCTACGAACCAATATGGTCCGCTATCAAAAAACCTGGCATCAAAACTGGGTTATACGAGGGACCCTTTACCATTCAGGCGCGAACCATTCATCCGGAATTTTAATGGCAAGCGCGGTTTTACGACCATATAATTCGCGATAAACGATCCCTTCAAACCATTTCTGATTATAGTGTAAACAATCAGGCCAGGTGGCATAAGGATATATTTTTGAAACCCAAATAGAACGAAGATACATTTAGCCCTGCAACAATTGGGCGAAACCCTTTGGGGTATAACAGACAATCTGCGGGGAGAACAGAATGCGGATGATTTCCGTAATTATATGTTTTCGTTTCATTCCCTTCGGTATTTCAGCCATAACGTTGGAGAGTCTGCCAAGTTAGAATTGGGAAGGGATTTATCCATATAGGAGAAGAATAATAAGAAAGGGGCTAATTTTACAAAAACCAGACACATGATCAAGAATGTAGGTCGATTGGATCGGGTGATAAGGCTGTCCATTGCAGCCCTCATCCTGCTTGTCTATGCCAATGGATACCTCACAGGTGTTCCGGCAATCATCTTGCTGGTCATCGCCGCATTGATGGCGTTGACATCGCTGTTGCGGTTCTGCCCTGCGTATCTGCCTTTCAAATTGAGGACAAATACCGGGGAGCAGGACGCTTCGAAGACTGGAACGGAGTAGCACCGGGAGTGCCCGGGTGAAGAGATTAACAGGCTTTAATATGGAAGGGCACTAAGGCCCCGGGCTAATCATTTTTGAGATGTTCTCGGCCTTCCCGCATCATTTCGGCGAAGCCCTTTTTCTGCAACATGGCGTTGACAGTGCGTGCAATTCTATCCTGACGCGTTTCATTGGTTTTTGCGCTCTGAATCCATTTGGAAAAGTAGTTGCGATGCGAACCGGGCAGGGAATGAAAATGCTGCCATGCGACGGGTTCGGTTGAAAGGGCGTCGAGCAATTCACCGTCGAGAGCATAGGGAGCGGGATCGACTTCCAATTCGAGTTTTACAAGGTCTCCCGGCTTTTTGTGGAGCGATTTCCGGAGAGTTGCGTTGACCGGGAGGATGAAACCACCATTGCCCATGGGAAGAATGGGCTGACCGGCGAGGGTGACCTCGTCGATAATTCCCTTGATGCGATACGAGACGCGAACACCAGGATGAAGGGCATCGGCAAGTTGCTGTGAGATCTCAACGTAGGTCCAACCCGATTTTTCGCCTTTCTTTTCGAATTTTTCCAATTTAGTTTGAAATCGGATCATGAGTTTGCATTAAGTACACTGGAAAGCGCGGCTTGCAGATGCGCACCGTATGGTCATCACAAGCGCTCAAGCCGTAATCGTAAAACATTTTGATGGCAGAGCCGGATTTTCTCACCACCATATGGGTATGAAAGTTGGTGTCGAAGCCAAGGTCGCGCAAAGCTTGCAGGGGAATGGGAGCGCTGCGGTATTGCGGATGGAGCCTGGCTAGCAGGCTCCTGTTTTGGCGGAGTTTGCGGTTGATGCGCCGCAGGAGCGCCGCATCTGTTCGTTGGCGTTGCTGATAATGCGCACTCCGGCAATGGTTGTCGCAATATTTTTTATCGGATCTTCCGAATATGCCGGCATTGCACCACTGGCAGGTTTTCATAGCGCCCAGAGCATTGTGTTCTGTACAAAATTAAGACCTAGGCATTGTATCCCGCACTAAATGTTTTTAAACGCATATAAACGGTTATTATAGCCCGGATTTTCTGAAGGAATTCCAAATTGCAGCGTTTTGCGATCCGATCGGTCTGCCAAACACCATTTGATTTTTTAACCATTACAATTTTAACACGTATGAATCACCTTAGAAACAGCGTCCGCCTGATCGGCAACCTGGGCGCAAATCCCGAAGTCAAGCAATTGGACAAGGGCAACAAAATGGCACGCTTCTCGATTGCCACCAATGAGGTCTACCACGACAAGGATGGCAACAAGGTCACTGACACCCAGTGGCATAGTGTGGTGGCCTGGGGAAAGACTGCCGATATCGTCGAAGAGTATCTCGCGAAGGGAAGCGAGGTTGCCATCGAAGGCAAACTGACCTCCCGCAATTACGAGGCTAAAGACGGTGAGAAGAAGTACGTTACAGAAATCGTTCTGAACGAACTTCTGATGCTTGGCAGGAAATCCTGAGACCATTGCACGGAGACCGCGTTCTGCAGGGAACCGGTCTCCTGTTTTCTTTCGACTTCCGAGTCTGACAATTCCATTTTGATGATTCAATGATATTATGCTGTGTACCTGGCGTGAGACAGCTTGGTCAATCATTGACCGATCTAATGCCCTTCGGGAAAGCTGCATATTGCGTTTGAACCAAAAGTCTTCTGCGAATTATTGGGGAATGCATTAACCGGTGAATATGGAGGGCACCTCTAATAACCCACTCTTGCGCCAGCCAGCCCTCACAGGCTAATGCGCGAAATGAATTTAGCTTCACAATACTTCGTTGCGGTTCAGTCAGTTATTGCTCCACATAGCTTCCTTCACCGCGCCTCGTCTTGTTTTGCTCGGGGGCAGCCTCTCTTCACTCCCTCTTGCGCCAGCCAGCCCTCACAGGCTAATGCGCGAAATGAATTTAGCTTCACAATACTTCGTTGCGGTTCAGTCAGGTATTGCTCCACATAGCTTCCTTCACCGCGCCTCGTCTTGTTTTGCTAAATTCCTTCTGGCATCAACAGGGAGTGAAGAGAGGCATCCCTTTTCATTCTGGCATCAAAACTGGGTTATTCGAGGAACCCTGGAAATCTTTGAGCAGGAGCAATGCAGGGAGGCCAGCATTGCAGGCACGGGGTTAACCCAACGGATGGGCCGCTTCAAAGTGTAAATCTTTGCCGAAAGGCGTGTCAAAGATTTGGCTGAAATAGTATGGTCAGTCCTCTTTGTCTTAGAAGACCGTTTTGTGGAGGGGATGATCAGTAAAAGAGGGAGTTGATCGCTCAAGATGATGCCAATGAGTGCTTCTGGGGGCTGGCGATTTGACGGAGGTCCGTTCCGCAAATGCTAATGAAAATTGCTTCCGGAAGATAAAGCGTTGCGGAAACAGCTCAAGCAGGGAACAACGCGCGAATGACTTTAGGACTGCAGGCTATTAAGGAAAGGGATGCGCTGAAACCACTTGTAAGGGAACAACGCGCGAATGACTTTAGGACTGCAGGCTATTAAGGAAAGGGATGCGCTGAAACCACTTGTAAGGGAACAACGCGCGAATGACTTTAGGACTGCAGGCTATTAAGGAAAGGGATGCGCTGAAACCACTTGTAAGGGAACAACGCGCGAATGACTTTACGACTGCAAACCATCAAGGGAAGGGCTGTGGTGAAACGGCAAGCTAGGTATCAGCCTGTACAAAACTTTAGGGCTGCAGGCTATTAAGGAAAGGGCTGCGCTGAAACCACTTGTAAGGGAACAACGCGCGAAGGACTTTAGGACTGCAGACCATCAAGGTAAGTGATGTAGTGAGATCGCCTGTAAGGGAACAACGCGCGAAGGACTTTAGGGCTGCAGACCATCAAGGCAGAGGATGCAATGAAACCACATGCAGGGAATCATCGTGCGAAGGACTTTAGGACTGCAAACCATCAAGGGAAGGGATGCGGTGAAACGGCAAGCAAGGTATCAGCCTGTACAAAACTTTAGGGCTGCAGGCTATTAAGGAAAGGGCTGCAGTGAAACCACCTGTAAGGGATCAACGTGCGAATGGATACGGGTTCGCTGAAGGGCAGAGAATGGGTTGCGGACGGACAAGCCTAACGGGTCCGGGGAAGGATGAAGCCATTTTCAACTCGCGAAAAATTTAGCTTGGGGTAATAGTTTATGGCTTCCGGAGCCGAAAGCAGCAGCAGCATGGCCTGGTCGCCAATTTCTTCTTTTGTCAGCGCGACGAGTTTTTTGCCAATGCCGGCATGCTGATAATCTTTTCTGATGGCAAGGTCTGACAGATAACAGCAAAACGAGAAATCCGTGATCGACCGTGCAATACCAACCAGTACATCTCCATCCCAGGCACTGACAATGAGATTGGAGTTAGCATACATGCGGCCGATGCGATCGGGGTCGTTTACCGGCCGGTTGATCCCGGAACTTGTATATAAATCGATGATCTGACCAGTCAGAGGTGTTATGTCGTTTCTGTAATCTATTGCCATATCTTTTATTTAAAGGCAAGGTTAAGCAATTCTCCCAGAAAACCAATCGCATGCATTTGGAAATGGCCTGTAGGGTGTGCAAACTGGATATTGTTTATCAACCAGACCACGACACCCACATCGAATGCAAGGCAGTTCTCCGAAAACCAGCAAATTTCAAGCAACAAATCAGAGTCGGAGTGCGGGCATCCCTTGGGCGTTTCAACTCTTTTGAGTGCACTTTGAGAGTCCATAGGGAACCACTTGGGAACATGGCAACCAAGTCTTGGGATTATTGTAAATTGCTTCCTGGCAATTCAGAAGCGCAAAGGCAGTATCGGAAATGGCAACTCCAGGTGGAACTGCCTGCTTTATAATAGAAATTCGAGCTGCCCTTGAGGTTCATACAAAGGCGAAGGGAGGCAATTCGCCCTGCCGGAAAGTCAGGGAAGTGAGGCGGGGTCTCATTCAGCGGTTTGGTATGACTATGCTCTGGCGCCTACAAAGAGCGTTTTGAAGCGGAAGAGCATCCATTACTTTTTCAATTCCGGAAAGATGCGTAGGCCGATGTGGCGAATTCCCACGATCGATGCTGTTCGCCCATTCTGGTATAGGCTGAGCCGGTACTCGCCCGGCTGAGGAAATTTAAAGCGGGGCTGAAGCGTGAGCGTGACGAAACAATTTTCCCCCCTGCATTTTCCGAATGGTCTTCCAACATCATCAAAAAGTTCCAGACTCAACACCTGCTCACGGTTGCTTGAATCCGGGAACCGGGTCACTGTTTTTACGTATTGGTTCTGAAAAGGAAATTCTGCATCGTGTTCAACGACAAGTTCCATGACATACCATTGGGTAGTGTCACCAACAGACCAGGAAAATTCAAGGTTTTCTTCAGCGCGCCAGGTTCCCTCCCGGATTTCCAGATTGGATTCGTAAAGAACCGGTTCACTGCACGACGATAAAACGCCGGCGACCAGGACCAGGGCAAACAGAAAATGGCGGGAGTTACTCAACGGCAGCATGCTGCTCATCTTAATTAAAATACTCCTTCATGCGCTCGAAAAAATTCTTTTCCGTTTTGGTCGGGTTGGGCTGAAAATTGGGCATGGATCGCATTTTCTCGAGCAATGCGCGGTCTTCGGCACTGAGGTTTTTGGGCGTCCAGAGGTTAACGTGTATGAGCTGGTCTCCTTTGTCGTAGGAATGCACGGATGGCAAGCCCATTTCCTTGAGACGGAACATTTTTCCGGATTGCGTTCCGGGTGGAATTTTGATCTTCGCCGCTCCCTGCAAAGTAGGTACTTCTACCTGACAACCCAGGGCTGCGTCGGCAAAGTTGAGGTATAAATCGTAGTAAATGTTGAGACCATCGCGACTGAAATTTTCGTGTGGCTTTTGTTCGATGCTGATCAGCAAGTCGCCTGCAGGCCCCCCATGACTTCCGGCGTTGCCCTTACCTCGCATCGACAACTGCATTCCTTCTTCGACTCCGGCGGGAATCTGGATTTCAATGGTCTCTTCACCCACTTCGTGCCCGGATCCCTTACAGCTGGCACAAGTCGCCGAGATCATCTGCCCGGTACCGTGGCAGCTCGGGCATGCGGTGGTCGTCTGCATTTGGCCGAGAAAGGTATTTTTGATCTGGCGGACGTACCCCTGTCCCTGGCAGGTCGTACAGGTCTTGACCGACTTGCTGTCTTTCGCTCCGGAACCCTTGCAGGTTTTACAGGCCAACTGCTTCTTGACCTTGATCTTTTTGGTTACGCCGTTTGCAATCTCCTCCAGACTTAAGCTGACTTTAATGCGCAGGTTGCTGCCTTTATTGGAGGAAGCGGCTCCCCCTCCCCGCCCGAAAAAGGATTCAAAGGGAGAACCGCTGTCGCCAAAAATGTCGCCAAACTGACTAAAAATGTCGTCCATCGTCATTCCATGGCCACCGGGGCCGCCATATCCGGCATTGGGATCGACCCCCGCATGCCCATAGCGGTCGTAGCGCGCCTTTTTATCGGCATCGCTCAGCACTTCATACGCTTCCGCAGCTTCCTTGAATTTGTCTTCTGCAGCCTTGTCTCCGGGATTTCGGTCGGGGTGATACTGCATGGCAACTTTGCGGTAAGCCTTCTTGATGACATCAGCGTCCGCATTTTTCGCTACTCCCAGTATTTCGTAATAATCTCTTTTTGCCATGGTGCGATCTTGCAGAAATGCAATTTATTATTGTTTGGCCACGACGACTTTGGCAAACCGGATGATCTTCTGGTTGAGGAGGTAGGCTTTTTCGAGTGTATCCACCACCTTGCCACGCATCGCCTCTGTGGGGGCAGCAATTTCAGTAACGGCCTCGTGAACGGAAGGATCAAAACGTTGACCCGTTGATTCAACAGACTCAAGCCCCTTTGCCTGTAATATTCCCACCAGCTTTTGGTGAACCAAACGCATGCCCTCAGGGTAAATGTCGTTGCGCTGGTGCTCCTGAGAGAGTTTCTCCGCTCTTTCGAAATCGTCGAGCACCACCAACAGGTCCTGGATGACTTCCTGACTTGCATTGCGGATCAACTCGATTTTTTCTTTCAAACTGCGCTTTTTGAAATTGTCGAATTCCGCATAGAGCCGGATGTATTTGTCTTTCTGCTCTGCCAGTTCTTCTCGCATCAGATCCAGCGCATCGGGGGCAGGAAGCTCTGCCGTTTGTGCGCCGTCATCTAAGCCGGAATGGCCTTGCTCCTCAATGGGCGTCTCCCCCTCAATCGGTCGCCGTTTATCTTCCATAGGTCTCTGCGTTTAATTGGTAAAATGCACGCGCAAGAATGCTGCCATTTGAGAAAACAGGCCAATTTGTCAGTTTTTCAACTTTTGGTAAGCCAAAAATGCGTCCAATTCGGAAATGTTAGGATCAGAAAGGGCGATCCGCCCGTCGGGGCCAACCAGGTATTTGGCAGGAATGGAACGGATGCCAAACAGCCGCGCCACGGGACTCTGCAATTGATTGGTTTCAATGACATGATGTGGCCAGATCAACCGGTCGTCCGCAATGGCTCTAAGGCCCTGTTCGACGTCACTTTCGAGTGCTATGCTCAGAAATGCAATGCCATCGGCTTGTTTGAATTTTACGTCGCGATATTTCTCATACATCATGACCAGGATTGGGTTTTCCCGGCGACAAGGACCGCACCAGGATCCCCAGAAGTCGATGAGCAGGTATTTTCCCCTGAAATCGCCGAGGGAAAGTGGCTGCTGGTGAATGTCGGTTGTGGAAAAGACCGGGGCCGGCTGGCCCAAGACCAGCATGGGCTTGAAATAGAAATAGTGAACGAGAAAGGCCAAAAGGCCAGTCAGCGCAAAGCTTATCAGGAACTTTTTCATGGGTAAACGGGATGATGGCGGTCGTTCACGCCGCAAGTTAAGGCTTGCCCCTCTATCTCAGGACTTGGCGGAGAGGATGCCCTTCTGTTTCGAACAGACCCCTAACTTTGCCCAATTATGAAGAGAGTCATTGTTCCCGGAACGCTTCCGACGGGGGATTTGCACCAGTATTTACTCGGCACAGTAGCTCCGCGCCCCATTGCGCTGGTGAGTACAGTGGACGCGGAAGGCAGAAGCAACCTGGCTCCGTACAGCTTTTTCAACGCTTTCAGTTCCAATCCTCCCATACTGGTATTTTCCTCAAACCGGCGCGTTGAAGACAATACCACCAAGGATACCCTCCACAATGTGCGGGCGACGGGAGAATGCGTGGTCAACGCGGTGAGCTATTCCATTGTAAGGCAGATGATGTTATGCTCGGTGGAGCTGCCCGCCGGAGTGTCGGAATTCGACTGGTCCGGTTTCACGGAAGTGCGGGGTGAGGTCGTTGCAGCTCCGCTGGTTGCCGAGTCGCCGGTAAACTTGGAGTGCAAGGTGGCCAACATCATCACCCTGGGCGAGCACGGTGGTGCCGGACACTTGATCGTCTGCGAGGTGCTGCGGATTCACATCCGCGAAGACGTGCTCGACGCCAACGGAAAGATTGACCCGCACCGGATCGACCTGGTCGGACGCATGGGCCGTGCATTTTACGTGCGGGCAAGCGGAGACGCCGTAATGGCCATGCCCCAAACGCAGAAACTGCCGGTGGTTGGGTACCCGGGACTTCCGGAACACGTGCGCCAAAGCCTTCAGCTCAGCGCCAACGACGTAGCGACGCTGGCGGGAGGGCGCTCCTTTCCTGGCCGCGATGAGGCCAGATTGGAAGTGATGGGAAACCCCATCCTGGCTCCATGCCTGACCTGGCCATTGGAAGAAATCCACCGGAAAGCTTCTGAGCTGATTCGTGCCGGCGATGCCGAATGGGCTGCACGACTCCTGGCCTCTATAGGTTAACGTTTGTTAGTTAAACTAACTAACGTTAATAATAAAAACTAACTAACGTTTGTATTTTTAGGATTGACCCCTCCGTTGTAGCCCATTTGAAGCAAACCCGCATTGATGCGCCGTACAACCATCGGCCCTTCATAGATCAGCCCGGTGTAGAGCTGGACCCACCTGGCCCCCGCAGCCATGCGACGGTGTGCGTCTTCGGCAGTGGCAATGCCGCCCACACCGATCAACCGCAACTCACCCCCTATGGATTGGAGGTAGCCCAGCCGGCTCTGTGCCATTTCTCGCAGCGCCTGCCCGCTCAAGCCTCCTGTCTCCATGGCGACGTGTTGCTCGAGTAAACTGGCGGGACGGCCAATGGTGGTGTTGCAGGCGATGATGCCCGAAAAGCCGTTGTTGCGAACGACTTCAGCCACGTCGCATAGAGGAGAAGGCTCCAGGTCCGGGGCGATTTTCAAAAACAGCGGCAATGGCCGCTTGAGTTGACGGTTTGCGTCGCTCAGCGAGCCCAGCAAGCGGTCGAGGGGTTCGCGCTCCTGAAGCTTACGCAGCCCCGGAGTATTGGGCGAGCTGACGTTTACGGCTATGTAATCTGCGTAGGGAGCCAGGGTTTGAAAACAAGTGAGGTAATCGTCAACAGCAAGATCTTCCGGCGTATCCTTGTTCTTTCCAATGTTGACCCCAACGACAAAACCTTCGGGACGCACAAAGTGCCTGAGCCGTAAAGCCAGAGCCTGAGCGCCCTCGTTGTTGAATCCCATCCGGTTGATGATCGAACGGTCGCGGGGCAGTCGAAACAACCTGGGTTTTGGATTTCCGGGCTGCGGCCGGGGAGTTACGGTTCCCAACTCCACATGTCCAAATCCCAAACAGGCCATAACATCGAGCCACCGCCCGTCTTTGTCGAACCCGGCCGCAAGGCCAACGGGATTGCGCGCCACCAGCCCGCACACATCCGTTTTCAGGCGATCGTCCTCCAGGCAAAACCAGCGCCTCAACAAAGATGCCGCACCGGGAACGCGCAGGCCAATCGACATGGCCTGCATGGCCAGCACGTGCGCGCGTTCGGCATCCAGCATAAAAAAAGCCCGGCGAAGGATATTCCACATGATCTAGTCTTCGTTGAGCCTCAGCTGCATCTTTTCTCGGAAGGCTGCGAGATGAGGATTCTTTTCCACCATCAGCTCGTATTTTTCTTTTCCGGAGTAATATTTCACCGGCTTCTTAGCCTCCGCCGATGCCATGGTGGGATCAATCTCAACGTAAAAGCGGAGGTTTTTGTCGGCGAAGGTTGCTCGTAACCGGTCGTCGAGGTGAAGTTCCGAACGGATTGTTTCGCGTGCGATGACGCCCCCGACAAGAATGCGGACGGCATGATCCTCAACCACGTATTGGGCCAATTTCATGCATGCTTTGAGCGAGGCAGGCAGCTCGCTTTCCAGAAGTTGATCCCAAAATGCCTGGGCCGTTTCCGGGTTGAAGGGGATGAGTTGTTCGCGTCGCTTCTGTTCGCTTACCAGAATCTTCGTTTTTAAATCTTCAAGGCTGCCAAGACGTGGTATCTCTGGCTGGGCTTCCTGTTTTGGAGGTGGAGGGGCAATCTTTGGCGGAGCGAAAGGCTTTGCCGGTGATGGGGTTTCGGGTTCCGGTGGGGAAATGGGGCTGCTCCCCTGACTCAATTCATTTTTTTTTTCCACCGGGATGAGCTCCTCGGATGCGTTTCGGGTCGTTTTGCGGCCGGCGTGGCAGAGCTTGATCACCAGGATCTCGGCATGCAGTCGCTTGTTGCGGGCACGCACGAGGTTGACATCCGATTCGTGCACCAGGTCGAGCCAACCCGTGAGACCAGACCAGCTGCAGGCTTTGGCCTGCTCCGAATAGCGCAACCGCAGGTTTTCGCTGCCGCTGAACAAAGCAAACATCGCGGGATCTTTAGCCACCATTAGGTTGCGCAGATGGCCAGCCAGTCCTTCGATCAGCACATCGGGATCAAAGCCCCGTTGCAGCACTTCGTCGACCAGCAGCATGGCCTGGCGGACGTCTTCTTCCAGGATGGCGTCTGCGAATTTGAAAAAGTAGTCGTAATCGAGTACGTTCAGGTTCTCTAATACGTCGGTGTAGCGAAGCGCGTTTCCGGAAAAACTGCGTATGCGGTCAAACATCGAAAGAGCATCCCGCATGGCGCCGTCAGCCTTTTGAGCGATCAGGTACAAGGCCTCTTCGTCGGTGCCGAGGTGTTCGACTTCGGCGATGCGTTGGAGTTGCCGGACGATGTCCTTTTCTCCAATTCTGCGAAAATCGTATACCTGACAGCGGCTGAGGATCGTCGGGATGATCTTGTGTTTTTCCGTCGTCGCCAGGATGAATTTTGCAAAGGGAGGCGGCTCTTCAAGTGTTTTGAGGAAGGCGTTGAAGGCTTGAGTAGAAAGCATGTGCACCTCGTCGACGATGTAGACCTTGTATTTACCCGCCTGGGGCTGGTACCGAACCTGGTCTACGAGTTCGCGAATGTCGTCCACTGAATTATTGCTCGCGGCGTCGAGTTCGAAAATGTTGAAGGATGCATTTTCCATAGATGCCAGGCAGGAGGGACAGGCATTGCAGGGCTCCCAGTCTGCACTGGGCTGCGAGCAGTTCAAAACCCGGGCCAGGATGCGCGCACAGGTCGTCTTTCCAACCCCGCGGGGACCGCAGAACAAAAAAGCATGGGCGATCTGGCTCTTTGCAAGGGCGTTTTTGAGGGTCGTGGCCACGTGTTCCTGACCGATGACGTCCGCCCAACGGAGTGGGCGGTATTTGCGTGCCGATACGACGAATTCGCTCATGTGTACAGGGCCCAAATGTAGGCAAAAAATGGTTCGCCGGAGGAAGGAAGCGGGTGCAGTTTCCACAGGGGCGGATACCTGCAAAGCCAACATCTTGTCATCTTTGCAGGGCTTCGCAAAATTTTCACGACATGCGCATTGCCATTGCCCAACTCAACTACCACATCGGAAATTTTGATGCCAATTTTCAGCGCATGGAATCTGCCGTGCAAAAGGCGCGTCAGTCCGGAGCGGACCTCATCTGCTTCAGCGAGCTCGCAGTGTGCGGCTACCCCCCGCGCGATTTTCTCGAGTTCAAAGATTTCATCCGGAAGTCGATGGAAGTCGTCAACCGGCTGTGCGCATTGTCGCAGGATATAGCCATCGTCGTGGGCGCCCCAACGGTGAATCCCGAAATAGAAGGCAAGGATTTGTTCAATTCCGCATTCGTACTATACAACTGTAAGGTCCTGCACCTGGCTCACAAAGCACTGCTTCCCAATTACGACATTTTTGACGAATACCGGTATTTTGAACCGTGCCGCAGTTTCAAAACCTTCGAATTGAAGGGCAAACGCATTGCCATCACCATTTGTGAGGACATCTGGAATCTCGGCAACGAAAATCCAATGTACACCATCTGCCCGATGGACGAAATGATCGGTGAGAAACCGGATTTCATGCTCAACCTGTCGGCTTCGCCGTTCGATCATCGTCACGCTGCTGACCGCCTGACGGTCATACGCGCAAACGTGATGCGCTATGGCATCCCCATGTTTTACGTCAATTGCGTGGGAGGTCAGACCGATGTGTTGTTTGACGGCGGCTCGGTGGTGTTCGGTGCAGACGGCAGGTGCCATGAAGAATTGGCTTTTTTCGAAGAGGCTTTTGCCGTTTACGATCTCTGCGAGGTTTCTGGAGAACAGGGCCGGGGGGCGCTGCCGCGCGACGAGACCAGGCATATCTGCGACGCGCTGGTGATGGGCATCCGCGACTATTTTAAGAAAATGGGATTCGATAAAGCCATCCTTGGATTGTCGGGCGGCATTGATTCCGCGCTCACGGCCGCGCTGGCGTGCGAAGCCCTTGGAGCTGACCATGTGTTTGGTTTGATGATGCCTTCACCCTATTCTTCCCGCGCTTCGGTAGACGACGCCGTTGCATTGGCAGATGCGCTTGGGATGAAATACGCCTGCATTCCGATTGAATCCGTTTTCGGAACCTGCAACGAAACGTTGCGCCCGCACTTTGGCAACTTGCCTCCAGACGTAACCGAGGAAAACCTGCAGGCGCGCATACGAGGTATGCTGCTCATGGCCTTTTCCAACAAGTACGCCTACATCCTGCTCAACACCACCAATAAAAGCGAAATGGCCGTAGGGTATGGAACGCTTTACGGCGACCTCTGCGGGGGACTTGCCGTACTTGCCGACGTTTACAAAACCCAGGTGTACCGGCTGGCGGCTCACATCAACCGCGAGCGGGAGATCATTCCGAGAAGCTCCATCGAAAAGCCACCCTCTGCCGAGCTGCGCCCCAACCAAAAGGACACCGATTCGCTACCCCCGTACGAATTGCTCGACCCGGTGCTTCAGCACTACATCGAACAACGAAAGGGACCATCGGAGATCATCGCCATGGGCTACGACCCGGAACAGGTAAGGCGCATCCTGCGCATGGTCAACCGCGCTGAGTTCAAGCGCTTCCAGGCTCCCCCTGTATTGCGCGTTTCACCAAAATCTTTCGGTCTTGGCCGCCGCATGCCCATTGAAGGCAAATACCTTTGCTGATTCCCCTGACCGTTGGAAACTTCTTTTTTCGCCCGCGATTCCCGCGGATGCACGCAAAGTAGGGCCTTTGCAAAATCAATTCATTGAGTAAAAAAATTACTCAGCTTCGGCGACGACTTCCTGAACTTCCGGAACCATGCGCTTGAGCAGACCTTCAATTCCCGCTTTCAGCGTAACGGTGGAAGAGGGACATCCGCTGCAGGAACCCTGCATCATGACGGTCACGATGCCGTCTTCATAGTGCTTGAACTCAATGTTGCCTCCGTCCATCTCGACGGCAGGACGCACATAGGTGTCGATCATATCGCGAATGCGCTGTACGATCTCGCTGTCGCGTTCGCTGTATTGTCCGCCCCCGGCAGGTTGAAGTTGCGACTGGGCAAATTCGGCATATCCCTCGTCGACGATCTTCGTCCCCGCCTCGACGAGCGATTTCACCAATTCTTTTGCGGGAAGCATGATCTCACTCCAATCGAACTGTTGCGTTTTAGTGATCGTGACAAAGTTGTTGGAGATGTAAACGGATTGAACGTAGTCCTCACCGTAAAGTCTTTCGGCCAGTGGCGACCACCTCCTGGCCATCTCCCGATCCTTAAAATCGGCAACGCCCTTGTAGAGCATCTGGTTGGTGACAAATTTCAGGGACTCCGGGTTGGGAGTCTGTTCGGTATAGACCAGCAGTACGGTATTGTTGAGCGGCTTGGATTGCATGCGCGTATTTTTTGACAATGACAAACGAGGTCCATTCCTTGTTCAAGAATTCCAGGGGATTTTATAGTGCCCTTCCAGGGGGCAGTGGTCGGAAAAGCGGATTTCCCGGTGGTGTTTGAAATAAACCACGCGTTCCCACAATCCTGGGCCAACCGAATGGTAGTCTATGCGCCAGCCCTTGTTTTTGCCATAAGACCCCGCCCGGAAACTCCACCAACTGAACTCTACCTGGCCGGGATGCAGAATCCTGAAACTGTCAGAAAACAAATTTCCGAACCACCGGTCCAGCCAGGCCCGTTCCTCGGGCCGGAAACCGCTCGGGTTGTCCTTTCGCTCCGGGTTGTGAATGTCGAGGTCGCGGTGGACGATATTGTAGTCGCCCACGACGATGAGCTCCGGTCGCTGCTGAACCAGTTTTTCAAAATAGGGGTATACGTCTTCGAGAAATTGCATCTTGAAAGCGTGCCGTTCCTCGCCTGAAGATCCCGAGGGGAAATAACTGTTGCAAAGCAAAAACGTTCCAAAATCGAGCATCAACATGCGGCCTTCGCGGTCGTAAGCTTCCATGCCAAAACCGCGAACGACGTCAACCGGTTCGAATTTGGTCAGTATGGCGACGCCGCTGTAGCCCTTTTTTTCTGCACAGTTCCAGTAAGTATGGTACCCTTCCTCTGAAAACATTGACGCGTCGGCAAGACTGGCATCGACCTTGATTTCCTGAAGGCAGACCATGTCGAAGTCATGGGTGCGCAACCAATCGCGGAAACCCTTTCCAAGAGCAGACCGCAATCCGTTGACGTTCAAACTGGCAATGCGCAGCAATTTATCCATGACCCTGGCGATTTGATGAGCAATGATAAGGGTTTTGTCCTGCAGCCGGAGCACTTTGTTTTACCTGCCGCATTAAATTTTTGTATCATTTGACAATTTGCCCGAACAGGGTAATTTGTAAACAGGGTATGCCTGACAAGACCCATTTTGCAGGGCTTGCGGGCGATCTGTCCGAACAGACCATCATATTATCCTTTATTGCTATGGTATGGTTTTTGAACCTGAATCTGCACTTCAGGTAAAGAGCCGACCGGTATAACTACGAACGCAGCGACAGAAGACCCGAGAAGGGACCCGATGTCCATTTCCACTTAACGAACTGGAAACCACTAATTGCTCATTAATTAATTTCAGAAAGCGTATGAAGACAAATCAGACCCCAGCTGTTTTGTACAAGGACGTCAGGTTCTGGCTGGTAACCATTTTGACCATACTTTTGGTCGTCTTATTGGTCGCCAGCTATCCCGCCTGATCAGCCTTGTATCTTCAGGCTAAGATCGAGGCTTCCGGCACTGTGCGTCAGGGCTCCAACCGAAATGAAATCGACTCCTGTTAGGGCGATTTTGCGGACGGACTCCAGGCTGACACCTCCGGAAGCTTCGGTTTTATAGCGATTCCCTATCATTTCAACCCCCTCCCGCAACAGCGCCAGCGCAAAATTGTCCAGCATGATCTGGTCAACCCCGCCGGCAGATAATACTTCTTCAATTTCGACGAGATTTTTTACCTCGATGGTGATTCCGCGGTCGCGCATCCTGTGGGCCCGGGCGTAATCATTTACAGCCTGTATGGCCTGCGCAACTCCACCACACGCCTTGATGTGGTTATCCTTGATCATAAAGCGGTCGAAAAGCCCATATCGGTAGTTTGCACAGCCGCCCAGCCGCACTGCCCACTTTTCAAAATAGCGGTTGAGCGGTGTGGTCTTTCGCGTATCGAGAAGAACTACAGCAAGGTCTTCCACTTCGGCTTTGAATCGGTTGGCCATACTGGCTATACCGCTCATGCGCTGCATCAGGTTGAGCACCAGCCGTTCAGCTTTCAGCAGGGCACGGGTATTGGCGCGTACCTCAAATGCAAACTCTCCAAAATGAACGACGGCCCCATCTCCCTTGAATACATCAAAATCATGGGAGGGATCCACCTTGCCGAAAATGGTACGGGCAGCTTCCACTCCGGCAATGACACCGTCCTCTTTGACCTTGAGGATGGCCACCGATCGTTGTTTCTCCGGAATGCACGCCATCGAAGTGATGTCACCATCCCGGACATCTTCGTCCAAAGCCATTTCGATAAAACGCTCCATGTCAAAACCGGTCACCATATTCAGAAGATCACGCCAATGCGGAAATCGAGACTGGACAGGATGCCCTTTGAATTTTCTTTGGAGCCATCCGAATATTGCCCGGAATCTTTGGTGATGTCGGTAAAAGACTGGCTGAAGCGAATGCCCCCCACCAGGGAAAGATCTTCCGACAAGGTTTTTTCCAAACCTGCGTAAATGCCGTAAAACAATACGAAGAATTGCATGGCTCCACGAAGGTCTTCGTCTTTTGTGAAAGGCAATCCCGAGGCAGCAATGTCTCCCCGCGCCTTCGTCCTCATGGAAAGAATGACTTCAGGTGCCACCAGGTGGTAGCGGTAGCCCTTAAACTCGTTGGTTCTGAGCTTCAGACCGAAAGGGAGGTCCAGGTAGTTCATGCGATAAACAATGCGCGTTCCGGCAGGCAGGTCGTGGTAGATGGGCTCGCTGAGCTCGGCTTCTTTGAGCAGGTCTCCTCCTTTTTTAAATTCGAGTGCCCCGCCCTGACCAAGCGAAAACCCCAGTCCGCCGACAAAGGCCATTTTCGGATTGAACCAATACTCTGCCTGGAGGTGTGCCTTGAAGGCAAATCGGGTGTCGAAGCGCTTTATGGTGTTTTTATTGGCGCTCATCCAGCTGTACGCAGGACCGGCGTGGAGGGTAAAATGGAACTCCTGTGCGCTGAGTCCATCCAGAGAAAGCGCCATCAGCACAAAAGAAAACAATATGCCTTTCATACTTTCGTTTGTTGGATGAAATTTACAAATTGTGGTAAATCTATTACAAAACAGGCACAATGGCGCTCACCGCAAGGAGTGAACCGTCGAAGGGGTTCGAGTCGTTTGCACTGAACAAGAATGATGTCAATACTACAAACCATGATCGGTAAATCCAGGGTTCTGGTCATATGGGCCATCGCATGGCTGCACCTGATGGCCTGTCGCAGGGATGGCGCTGAAAGACCTCCCGACGTCCGGAACGTTGAGTCCAAGCTGGAGCTCATCCGGTTTGACCAGGCTTGCGATCCGGGATCTTCAGAGGGTCCTGGCGTCCGGCTGCTCCGGCTTTGCCGTGACCACAAAGAATTCTGCGATTTGTATTTCAATACCATCCTGGGGTTGCCGTTGCCTGAAGACAGCACCGGTGCAGAAGCGTCGGTTGCCCTGGACCGTTTTTTCAACCAGGAGGAGCGAAAAAAAGCAATCGGGAAGGTCCTCGCCCAGCTACCGGGAGACCGGATTCTAAATGAGGGATTCGGAAAGTCACTGCAATACTTCAAACACTATTTTCCGCAGGAGCGGGAGCCTGCATTTTACCTGGCGTTTTGCGATTTTTCTTATGCCAACTTCATTTTTTCACGCGAAGCGGGGGGCGACGGCCTTGGGATTGGAGTAGAGTTTTTTGCAGGAGACGCAATTTCTTACCGTTCGATTGACCCCGAAAATCCGGCATTTTCGGATTACCTCATCCGGAGTTTCAACAAAGACCACATTTTGCCAAAAACCTGGGATGCATGGCTCGAAGACCGGATCCCGGTGCCAGCTACCTCCAGGCTGATCGACTTCATGCTCCAGCGTGGCAAAAAGCTTTACATACTCACCAAACTTTTGCCGGAAGTGGCCGATACCGCCCTTTTCGACCTTCCGGAGGCACAACTGGCATGGTGCAGGAGCAACAAGGTCGACATCTGGAGTTTCTTCCTGAACGGAAAGCTTCTGTATTCGTCTGAGTTGTTAAAGTTCAACAAATACATCAACCCCAGTCCCACCTCGCCCGGTATGCCGGCAGAGGCCCCTGGCCGAACGGGGAGCTACATCGGCTATGAAATTGTTCGTTCTTACATGGAGCGAAATCCGGATAAAAAACTCAGCGACCTGCTCGAAGAGACGGAAAGCCAGACCTTTTTGCAGGAGGCACGGTTTAAGCCCAGGAACGAATAATGGGCTGTAAGGGTTAATTCTATTGAGGTGCCCGGACCATCGGATGGCGAAAATTCTGCGAAGCAAGGTGGAATTGGACCAGGATGGGTGGGTGCTGGCAACGGATTCGGATTATTCCAATAACTTTGGGCTTTTAAAGATCAGGATATGAAAATGCTATTGCTTGGAAACCTGGGGGCGACGGAGATCATCGTCATTTTGTTGATCGTGCTGCTGCTGTTTGGAGGGAAGAAGATCCCTGAACTCATGCGCGGATTGGGTTCGGGCATCCGGGAATTCAACCGGGCGAAGAACGACATTTCCAACGAAATCCGGGAAGGCATGCGGGATACTGACCGCAAACGCCTCGATGGAGACCAGTAAACCCAGGATCCCTTCTTAAATTTTCCCATGTTATGAATTGCACCCTTCGCATGAGTTGCTTTGCCATGGTTCTGTTGCCGCTTCTATTGCCGGCCCAGAAAGTAGGCCACTTCCATTATCCCAACCTGATCGACAGTTTGCAGGAGGCGCGCCAGGCCACGGTGACCCTTCGCCAGTATGAGAAAGCCCTCACGGCCAGTGGAGACACCATGGTCATGCGATTTCAGGTAAAGCTGAAGGCTTACCAGGACGAAATGAAAAAGGGCAACCTCACCGGGCGTCAGCAAAAGGATATGGAAGCTGAGCTCGAGGTCGAGCAAAACGCCATTGTAAATTACCGCGAATCCGTCCGCCAGTCGCTGGATAAAAAGCGAAACGAACTAAAATTGCCCATACTGGAGAAGATCGAGCGGGTCATTCGAGCGCTGGCAAAGGAAGAAGGCTACGCTTTTATTTTTGACAGTTCGGCAGGCCTGTTGTATTTCAGGGAGAGCGAAGACATTTTTTCAAAAGTATTCAGCAAACTGCAGCCCTGAGCAGGGGCTAAGCTGCGCTCAATCTTCGAAGCGCAGGTGTTTTACAGTAATGTCATTGTCGATGAGTTTTTTCAGCGAGTCGATGCCGATGCGCAGGTGGGTGTGCAAGTAGGTTGCGTTTACGTCGCGATCGCTTTCTTCTGTTTTGACACCCTCGGGCACCATGGGCATGTCCGATACGAGCAGCAAGGCTCCGGCGGGCATGCGGTTTTTAAAGGCAGCCACAAAGAGGGTGGCCGTTTCCATATCGATGGCCAGTGCCCGCAATCCCGTTAGATAGGTTTTGAAGTCGGTGCGATGCTCCCACAGCCGCTTGTTGGTGGTGTACACCGTTCCGGTCCAGTAATCGAGTTCATACTGGCGTATGGTGGAAGAAATGGCTTTTTGGAGGGCAAAGGCGGGCAAAGCCGGGACCTCGGGAGGAAGGTAGTCGTTGGAGGTCCCCTCTCCCCGTATGGCAGCAATGGGCAATACGAAATCGCCGACTTTATTTTTTCCACTTTTGAGTCCACCGCATTTTCCCAGAAAGAGCACCGCCCTGGGCTGGATGGCGGTGAGGAGGTCGACGATGGTCCCGGCGTTGGGACTGCCCATGCCAAAGTTGATGATGGTCATGTTGTTGGCGGTTGCGTTGGGCATGGTGCGGTCGCGTCCGCGAACGGGAACGCCAAACCAGCTGGCAAAACAGTCGACGTAGGCATTGAAATTGACGAGCAGGATGTATTGTCCGAATTCAGACAGGGGCACGCCCGTGTACCGGGGCAGCCAGTTTTCGACGATCTCGAGCTTGGTCTTCATGGTGTGGTGCAAATTTAGCACATTCGAAAAGGCGACGCCGTCAAAGAGTTCCGGAACCGGCCCCAATCGTTTCCACAATAATGAGTAAAATTATTACTCAAAAACAGGATCATCAGCGGGACAGGTACATATATCTCCGCGCGTCGATTTCCCGGAAGTAAGGGTCATGCAGGTCGCGGATGAAGTGAATGGCCTCCCCGGTGGATTTCATTTCGGGGCCCAGGCTGATGTCAACTCCGGGAAACTTGTTGAAGCTGAATACGGGAACTTTGATGGCGTATCCGTTGAGCCGCTGCTCGATGTTAAAGTCCTTTAGCTTTTTCGTACCCAGCATCACCTTGGTGGCCATATTGAGGTAGGGAACCTGGTAGGCTTTGGCAATGAACGGCGTCGTCCTCGATGCCCGCGGATTGGCCTCAATGACGAACACCTGTTCGCCTTTGATGGCAAACTGGATGTTGATCAGTCCCCGGATGTTGAGACGGAAGGCAATGGCCCGCGCATATTTAACCATGGTCTGTACGACCGCCTCGCTCAGGCTGTAGGTTGGCAACACAGCCGAACTGTCGCCCGAATGAATGCCGGCCGGCTCAATGTGTTCCATGATCCCCATGATGTGCACGTCCTCTCCGTCGCAGATCGCGTCGATCTCCGCCTCCTGTGCACGTTCCAGAAACTGGTCGATCAACACCTTGTTGTCGGGCAGGTGTTTGAAAATGGACAGCACGTGGCGCTCGAGCTCTTCGTCGTTGATGACGATGCGCATGCGCTGACCTCCCAGGACATAAGAGGGCCGCACCAGCACCGGATAACCGATCCTGCGTGCCACAGCAAGGGCCTGGTCGGCATCCGTCGCCACGCCGTATTGTGGATAGGGAATGCCCATTTCCTTGAGCAGGTCTGAAAACTGACCCCGGTCCTCGGCAACGTCCATGTCCGGATACGGGGTACCAATGATGGGAATGCCCTTTTTATGGATGTTTTCGGCGAGCTTGAGTGCGGTCTGACCCCCCAGCTGGACGATGACGCCTTCCGGTTGCTCGTGGTCAATGATGTCTTCGATGTGTTCCCAGTAGATCGGCTCGAAGTAAAGCTTGTCGGCCATGTCAAAATCGGTGGAGACGGTCTCCGGGTTGCAGTTGACCATGATGGCTTCCATCCCCTCTTCCCGTATGGCGAGCACGCCATGTACACAGCAATAATCAAATTCGATGCCCTGGCCAATGCGGTTTGGCCCGGATCCCAGCACAAGGATCTTTTTCCTGGATCCGGGGTGGCTTTCGTTTTCCTGGTCGTAGGTCGAATAATAATAGGGCGTGCGGGCTTCAAATTCTGCAGCACAGGTATCGACGAGTTTGTACACCCTTCGCAGGCCCAGTGCCCGCCTCTGCCGCGTGACATCGCGCTCTTCGACCCGCATCAGCCAGGCAATCTGTGCATCGCTGTACCCGTTGCATTTGAGTTCGCGAAACAGTTCTTCCGGAAGGTCTTCCGGCAGGTTGTACTTGTGCAAATGGTCTTCGAGCTGCACCAGCGAACGGATCTCTTTGATAAACCATGGGTCGATGCCGGTGAGCTTGCAAATCGTCTTTTCGGGAACGCCCAGGCGCAATGCGTCCTTGATCCTGAAAACGCGGTCGTCGCTGACGGCTTCCAGACGGTTGAAGATGTCTTGCGTATTTATCCACTCTTTCTTGTCGGCTCCCAGACCGTGACGGCCGTTTTCAAGTGACTGGCAGGCTTTCTGGAGCGCTTCGCAAAAACTGCGGCCGATGGCCATGACCTCGCCGACGGATTTCATCTGCAGGCCCAGTCTCCGGTCGGCGCCGTGGAATTTCTCAAAATTCCAACGGGGCATTTTGACGATGACGTAGTCGAGGGAGGGCTCAAAATAGGCAGAAGTCGTTCCGGTGATCTGGTTCTTCAATTCGTCGAGCCGATAGCCAATGGCGAGCTTGGCGGCGACTTTGGCAATGGGATACCCGGTGGCTTTGCTGGCCAGTGCCGAAGAGCGCGACACCCGTGGGTTGATCTCCACGGCGATGATCTCTTCCGTTTCGGGATGCATGGCGAATTGTACGTTGCAGCCGCCGGCAAAGTTTCCGAGTGAGCGCATCATGCGGATGGACGTATCCCGCATCCGCTGGAAACCGGTATCCGACAAAGTCATGGCCGGGGCAACGGTGATGCTGTCGCCCGTATGGATGCCCATGGGATCCATGTTCTCCACCGTGCAGATGATGACGACGTTGTCGCTGGCATCCCGCAGCAACTCGAGTTCAAATTCCTTCCACCCCAGAACGGCCCGCTCCACGAGCACTTCGTGGGTGGGAGAGGCGTCGAGGCCGCGGCGCAGGGACTCGTCGAAATCCGATGCCTTGTGTACAAAGCTGCCACCGGTTCCACCGAGGGTAAAGGAAGGGCGGATCACCAGCGGGAAGCCGATGTGCTGAGCGGCTTCCTTCCCTTCCAAAAATGAATTGGCAATGCGCGATTCGGCCACGCCAATGCCGAGGGTCAGCATGTGTTGGCGAAAGAGCTCCCGGTTTTCCGTGAGCTCAATGGCCGCCGTATCTACACCGATCATCCGCACGCCGAAGCGCTCCCACACCTGCTGCTTTTCGGCTTCGATGGCCAGGTTGAGGGCAGTCTGCCCTCCCATAGTCGGAAGGACGGCGTCGATCTTGCGCTCTTCCAAAATGCGAACGATGCTCTCTACCGTGAGCGGCAGCAGGTAAATGTGATCTGCCGTCACCGGATCGGTCATGATGGTGGCCGGGTTTGAGTTGATCAGGCTGACTTCTATGCCCTCCTCCCGAAGGGAACGGGCCGCCTGGGTGCCCGAATAATCAAATTCACAGGCTTGTCCGATGATGATGGGGCCGCTGCCAATGATCAAGACAGATTGTATCGAATTGTCTTTTGGCATTGCATCGTAAATTTGGCGCAAAGATAATCCATCCTCGTCGAACGCCATTGTGATTCTAACAGATTGAAAACCAAGTATTTTTATATTCAAAAGCCCTCGCATCCGGGCATGCGGGACCAAACCGGCAGCCTATGATGCAATACAGGGTTCTCGTCACCGACCGGGTTCATCCTTTGCTGCTCAAGGGGCTGGAGTCGAGGGGTTTTGCCGTGGACTACCAGCCGGACATCCGCCTGGAGGAGGTCATCGACCAGATCCCGGATTATTCCGGGCTGGTCATCAACACCAAGGTAAAGGCCTATACCCCCCTGCTCAACCGTGCGAAGAATCTGCGATGGATTGCCCGCCTCGGATCTGGCATGGAAATCGTCGACATACCGGCTGCGGAAGCGCGCGGCATCCGACTGATCAGCACTCCGGAAGCCAACTGCCAGGCAGTCGCGGAGCATGCTCTGGGCATGTTGCTTTGCCTCTTCCGCAACCTGTGCCGCGCCGACCGGCAGGTGCGTATGCGTCAGTGGCAGCGCGAAGCAAACCGGGGAATCGAACTGAGTGGGATGACCGTGGGCATCATCGGATACGGTCACACCGGGCCTGCTTTCGGCCACCTGCTGGAAGGTGCAAATGTTAAAGTCCTCGTCTTTGATAAATACAAGCAGCATTTAAAACTTCCACCCCGTTATTTGCAAGTGCCGGACCTGGAGTCCATCCAACGGGAAGCAGGGATCATCAGTCTTCACCTCCCGTTGAGCCCTGAAACGAAGTACCTGATCGACGCAGATTTCATACAAGCCTGCAGGAATCCCTTTTTCCTGGTCAATACTTCCCGGGGATCCATGGTGCGCACTCAGGACCTCGTCGAAGGACTGAGGTCGGGCAAAGTGCGCGGGGCCTGTCTGGACGTCTTTGAAAACGAATTTCCGGAGCGGTTCAGTACGGAAGAAGGGAAGTGCTACGATGCGCTGTACGGTTTCGAGCAAGTTGTCGTCAGCCCGCACATCGCCGGGTGGACCCACGAATCCCTGCGGCGCATAGCGGAAGTTCTGCTCGCCAAGCTCGACCACCTGGCAGCCGAACTGAATTATTAATTAATTGATTTACAATGTATTATAAAGTAAGGAGCTTTTGTGGAAAAATTTTGCCGTTGGACCACCGACGGTAGGTACTGCGAAATCCTTTAGGAAATCCTTAACATTGCGAAAATTTTAAACGAAGCCTTCAATTTCACACCATGGTAAAGAAGATACTTGGCTTAATGTTGTTTGTGGCTTTGCTCAGCTCAGTTGCTTCTGCACAAACAGCGCTGGCGGGAAAAGTGACCGATCGGGACAATGGCGAGCCCATCATCCAGTGCGCAATTTTGATCTTTAAGAACGGCATACAGGTCACTACAGTCGTCACCGATTTCGATGGTAACTACAGCGTTCAGCTCGATCCCGGAAAATACGATGTGGAAGCCCGTTACGTCGGTTACAACCCGCAGAAGGTCACCGGCATAAACGTTTTGGGGGGAAAGGTCAACTCGCTGAATGTCAGGATGTCATTTGGACTGGAGCTCGGCGTAGTCGATGTAGTGGAATACAAGGCGCCGCTGATTGAAAAGGACAACACGACCCAGGGAGCGGTTTTGACGGCCGAAAAAATCAAGAACATGCCCGTCAAAAACATCACGGCGGTTGCTGCGACGTCTGCGGGACTCTCCAGTGTTGATGGTGGTTCTGCATACATTCGCGGAGGGCGGTCGGATGCCACCGTTTATTACCTCGACGGATTGCGCATTACAGGACGTCTCATCCCGGTATCGGAACTCGAGCAATTGCAGGTGGTCACGGGAGGCATTGAAGCCCAGTACGGCGACGTTACGGGCGGCATCATCGGGCTGACGAGCAAAGGCCCTTCTTCAAAATTTTCAGGAGGTGCCGAATTCGAAACTTCGGAATTGTTGGATCCCTATGGCTATACGCTGGCCAATGTTAATTTTAGCGGGCCCATCCTCAAAAAACGGCTCACCGATTCGACTTTTGGAAGGACCATCATCGGATACCGCATTGCCGGTCAATATACCTATCAAAAGGATGACGATCCTCCGGCGTACCCCATTTACCGGGCAACGGAGAGCACCATCGACCGTTTGACCAAAGATCCGCTCCTCAGATTTGGCGAAACGCCCACCGTGGCAGGCCAGTTTCTCGAAGACGGCGACGTGGAGCGCCTCGACTACAACCCCAACGAGCAGAATGCTGCTTTGGACGTTACGGGCAAAATTGATATCCGCCCCATCGAGAACGTCGATATTTCGCTTTCCGGAAACTATTCAACGGTAAATAACCGCTTCAATCCCGGTGACGACAACACTGTTGGCCAAGGAGCCTGGACCTTGTTGAATTGGATCAACAACCCCGTTTCCGACACCAGGGTGCTCCGCCTCAATTTGCGCATGCGACACCGCCTCGGCCGCTTGGTCGACCTGGGAGCCGATGCTGGCGGGGAGTCAGCAGCTTCCAACATACAGAACGCCTTCTACACCCTGCAGGGAGGGATCCAGAACTCACAGAGCGAAACGCAGGACTGGAAACACAAGGACCGCTATTTTGACTACGGGTACATTGGCCGATTCCCGGGACAATACCTGTGCACCACCCGCGACGGCGTGCACTCCGGATACGCATTGCTCATTACCGGATTTGAAGGAGAAAACAGCCCGAACCCTGCCTATGCCGCGCTGAACAACATTCCGGTAAGCGACCCGCAGATCCTCGACGGCTATCGCGCTTTCAACGGCCTGGTCAGCTCGTCATACGACAACCTTTGGTCGAATCTGCACAACAACGTTGGCGGAATTTACAACCGCTACAACAAAACAGACAACGACCTAATCACGCTTCAGGTGACGAGCGGTTTTGATTTTCTTCCAGGAGGATCAAAAAGCGGACGTCACAACATACAGCTGGGCTTTGTGTACGAGCAGCGCGTGAACCGCTCCTGGACGCTGGCACCTTTCTCCTTGTGGAACCTCGCGAGGCTATACACCAACAGACACATCAGCGGTGTTGATACCAACATCGTTGTCGGATTCGACGAGAACTGCGGCGATCTGTATCAAAACATCATAACCCCCGGCACCGAATCCAAATTCTATCGCGAGGTACGCAGAAAACTGATGCCCAATATCCCCGTCGATTCGGCAGTCTACCTGTATGCCAACGTCAACGAACTGACCAACAACGACCTGAGCCTGGATATGTTCTCTTCTCAGGAACTCACCGACGAACGGGTGTTAGGATATTCCGGATTTGATTATCTTGGAAATAAGCTCAGCGGCAACGTCAACTTCGAAGATTTCTACAAGGTCGATGCTCAGGGAAACAAAGCCTTCACGGTATCACCTTTTTCGCCGATCTATGCCGGAGGTTATCTTCAGGACAAGTTTACATTCAAGGACATCATCTTCCGTCTCGGATTAAGGGTCGACTACTACGATGCCAATACCAAAGTATTGAAGGACCCCTATTCGCTGTACGGAATCATGAATGCTTCGACGTTTCACGGGATCACGGGAACTACCAAACCCGGATCCGTTGGAGACGATTACAAAGTGTATGTAACGGGAGAACGATCAACCTCTGTTAAGGCTTATCGCAACGGAGATGTCTGGTACAATTCCTCCGGTGTGCAGGTGAATTCTTCCGACCAGATCTTTACGAGCAACCTCGTTTTTCCGGCCTACATCGAACCGGAAGACACCATCCGCTCGATCAAGCGGTCAACGTTTAAGCTCGACGATTCTTTTGAAGATTACAAGCCCCAGTACAATTTCATGCCCAGGCTGGCCTTTTCTTTCCCCATTTCCGATAACTCCAACTTCTTTGCGCATTACGACATCCTCGTGCAGCGTCCAACGTCGAACTCGTATGTGTCGCCGCTGGAGTATTATTACTTCAACGATCAGGGGCGCACACCGGCCAATAACCCCAACCTGAAGCCAAGTAAAACGATCGACTACGAAGTGGGCTTCCAGCAAAAAATCTCCAATTCCTCTGCGATCAAGTTGTCGGCTTATTACAAAGAGCTTCGCAACATGATCAACAGGATCACCTACAGCAGGGTGGCGACCATCGGTACCTACAACAGTTACGGAAACATCGATTTCGGTACGGTGAAGGGCTTCAACTTCACCTATGACCTCCGGCGCACGGGCAACTTGGAATTTACTGCCGCGTATACCCTGCAGTTTGCCGATGGTACGGGTTCTGACCCGGAATCTCAGGCGGGTCTCACCGAAAAAGGCATCAACATCCGCAACATCTTTCCCTTCAACTACGACGAGCGGCACCGGTTTGCATTTACGGTCGACTACCGTTACGGTTCCGGAAAAGCCTACAATGGTCCAAGGATCGGCGGTTTGGATCTTCTGGCCAATGCGGGGGCCAACCTCCAGATCATCACTGCTTCCGGAAGGCCGTATTCTCCGGGCACGCAGATCGTGCGTTTTGACGGATCGGGTTTCCGCGGTGACATCAACGGAGCAAGGCTTCCCTGGAATTTTGGAGTTGACCTGCGCATCGACAAAAATTTCACTTTGGTAAAGGGACGCAATCCGGTTGACCTGAACATTTATCTGAGGGTGCAAAACGTATTTGACACAAAAAATGTGATCGCCGTTTATCGAGGATCGGGAGATGCCAAAGACGACGGGTACCTGAATTCGGACCGAGGCGCGGCTGAAATCAACAACGTCTCTTCGACATACGGCGAAGATTACATCGATTACTTTGTCGACCAGTACAATTACCGGGTGTTGAATCCCGATCACTTTACCCTGCCCAGACGGATCTTTATTGGTGCTATCGTGGGCTTTTAATCAATTTCACGGAACTAAACGCTTGACATGAAATATTTACTTTTCATTGCAATCTGCCTGACCGGCCTGTCCACTCAACTGTGGGCACACAAACCTTCAGAACAGAATCTGCGCAAGGACCAACAGGAAAAGAAGCTGCAAACGCGCGGTGGAGCCTGCGCTCCCGCAACCAAGCAAATAGACCTCGACATCAACAACGTGCGCGCGCGATTGCTCAACGGCGGAGACTGCTGGTGGGATTTGAACCGCGGGAGCTACATCGTACCTAAAGTCGTGCCGGGATCCAACCGCAAGGAAGTATCCGCCATATTTGCGGGAGCCGTTTGGGTTGGCGGTTACGACCCCGCCCGCAACCTGCACATGATGGGCCAAACCTTCCGCAGCTCCAGTTCAAATGACTGCTGGCCTGGTCCATTGACCAACCTGGGCGAAACGGATATGGACATTTGCCTTAAATGGGACCAGTTCTTTGTAGTCAACGGGAGCAGCATCCGCGAACAGCAAAAGAACTTTCGCTTAGTCAAGGGAATCCGCGACCTGACCCTCGACGAAATACCGGAAGACGTATTGTACTATCCTGCTCGAGGCAATAAGTTCTTTTCTCAGAAATACAATTTCGAATTGCCTGATCCGGTGCTCTACCCCCAGGGCCTGGGATTGTTTCATGAACAGCCCGAATCGGAAGATGGAATTTACCAGCCCGAAAAGGGAGAATTTCCCATCATCGACATCCGCGGGTGTCCTGATCCGGTTTATCCGGACCAGATGATCTTCTGGATTTACAACGACAACGGCGGGATCCACACGAATTCCAACGGCGAACCCATCCGGATGGAGGTGCAAGTCCAGGCCTTTGCCTTTACGACGAGCGACGAAATCAACGACATGACGTTCCAGCGCTACAAGCTGATTAACCGCGCCCCTCAGGACCTGATTGACTGTTATTTTGCGATGTGGGTGGACCCCGACCTCGGTTGTTATTCCGACGACTACATCGGTTGTAACATCGACCGCAGCCTGATGTTTATCTACAACATCGATGCAACCGACGGCAACAATGGTTGCAATTGCGACCGCGGGGTGAACACCTACTGTACAGAGATCCCTGTGCTGGGCGTGGACTATTTCCGTGGCCCACTCGACACGGCTGGTCGCGAGATCGGAATGTCATCATTTATGTACTACAACAATCCCAGCGGCGGTGGCAACCATCCGGCAGCGACTACCGACCCAGGAACGGCCATTGAATATTACCGCTACCTGACCGGTCGCTGGCGCGATGGAACCCCTCTCACAAACGGCGGTACGGGTTACAACCCGGGTTCGGTCGATTCGACGCGATATGCATTCTCGGGAGAGCCTGACGATCCTTCTACCTGGAGCATGTGCTCCGTTCAGGCTCCGGAAGGCGACCGCCGGACGATGCAGGCTACAGGCCCCATGCTCCTGAAGCCGGGAGCCATCAACGAACTGATCATAGGAGCTGTATTTGTACCCGACCAGAATTATCCCTGCCCCAACCTCGACGAGCTTTACGCTGCGGACAATCTTGCGCAGGACTTGTTTGACCAGTGCTTTCGGCTAAAAGATGGACCGGATGCTCCCGACGTCGATTTCGTTGAACTCGACCAGCAACTTGTGATGGTGTTGACCAACGACATCGGATCGAACAACTACCAGGAAGCTTATGCCGGAGAGGGAATTGGTTTGCCTCCCGGAGTAGACAGTCTTTACCGTTTTGAGGGTTACCGCATTTTTCAGGTTGCAGATGCTTCCATTACCCTGTCAGAGTCCATCATAAACGACCCAACCAAGGTGCGCGAGATCTTTACGGTTGACCTGAAAAATAAAATATCGAAAGTATACAACTGGGTGGGCGTCAAAAATCCAAACCCCAACCAGACAACTCACCCCATCGTGTACAGTCCGGTGGAGAAAGTTGCAGGTCCCAACCTCGGCATACGGCACACCTTCAGCATCACCGAAGACCAGTTTGCCAAAGGCGACCGCCGGTTGGTCAACCACAAAAAGTACTACTTTGTGGTACTCGCTTATGGCTACAACAACTTCCAGGATTACGACCTGATCGACAATGTTGGCCAACGGACGCAGTATTGTCCTGGAAGGTTGAACATCGGTCCGAACGGAGATGGTAAGCCTTATACCGCCATTCCACGCCCTGCAGTATATGAGAACCTGAGTTCGGCTTACGGCGAAGGCGTTGAAATTACGCGACACGATGGCGTTGGAGCTGGCAATACAGACTTGATGGTTCGTCCGGACATGTACGACAAGATGTTGAATCCCGGCTTTGACGGCAAAGTGACCTATGTTCCTGGCAGAGGTCCGGTTGAGATCAAGGTGTACGACCCTCTGCGCGTGAAAGACGGTGACTACGAATTGCTGTTTACGGATGCGAATCTCAACAATACCAAGCTGGACGATCCGGTAAACTGGATGATCATCCGCAAAAATTCAAATGACACCGTCAGATCAGAAAACGACATCAGCAAATTTACCGAGCAGGTCATGAATAAATTTGGCTTGTCCATTGCCATTGGGCAAAGCATTGAAGCCGGTAGCGATTCGCTCAATACCTGTGGCATCATCGGGGAAGGATTGTATTACGATTATAAGGACCCGGGTGGTGTGAAGTGGCTTATCGGCCAGCCCGATAACAACGTTGGTCAAACGGATTTCATTCTCACAAGCCTTGGACAGTCCCGCTATGCTCTTGACCCTAAGGAGTGCTTCTCAAAGCTTGGGGACGGAGACATCGAAGGAACCTGGTATCCATACAAACTTCCTTCTGATACCAATTTCCTGACCCCTGTATGGATAGATCCTCTTTCGAAGGTCACGCAGGGTACCATGAAGATGTCGGATCTCAACAATGTGGACATTGTTTTCACTTCTGATAAGAGCAAGTGGAGCCGCTGCCTGGTCATAGAGACCTGGAATTCCAACGCGGGCATTGAGGCGGCATCGCCTGTGAGCGGGGTGAAGAATTTTGCAATCAAGCGAAGTCCTTCCGTGACGAAAGACGATAACGACAACAACGGACTTCCGGATATCGACCCGAACGAAGACAGCACGGGCTACGCATGGTTTCCGGGCTATGCCGTTGACGTGGAAACCGGTAAGCGGCTGAACATCTTATTTGGGGAAAACTCGTTTTACTCTCAAGACAATCCGCTGATGAGCGGGTGCTCAGAGCACCCCGATGGCTTTACCGGCAACGACATGATGTACAATCCCACGGATGAATACATCATTTTCAATCAGGCCTGTCCGATCAACGTCTTCAATTCCGACCTGGGCGTCCCGCTTGGAGGTCACCATTACATATACGTCACCAAGACGCCATACGATTCGTGCAAATCGTTCCGTCTTGGATTCAATTCATCGAAGATTGCCGACAAAAACCGGCTGTTCCGCGACTTTACCTGGTGCTCCATGTCTGCAGGGTACCCAGGAGCGCGGATGAAATCCTATGCCGAAGGGCTGATCCCCAACGACCTGACCGTGCGGCTGCGAGTTGACAATGCCTACCAACACGCAATTGGCACCAATGAGAACAAGGGACACAATTTCTATTCTTTCACGGTGAGTGGTTATGAGGCGGGTGTGGTCGTCGATAAGGACGATTTAGAAAACGCTCTGGATAACGTTAACGTGGTTCCCAATCCGTATTATGGATTTTCGAACTACGAAACCGGTCAGTTTTCAAATGTAGTGAAGATCACCAATCTTCCTGCAAGTTGCTTAGTGACGATCTATTCCATCGACGGCAAGTTCATCAAGCAATACAAACGCGACGAAGTGCCTGTCAGGAGGATAGGTTCCAACCCTGGCATTGTGGAGCGGCAGATCCTGCCCGACCTCGAGTGGGACCTGACGAACTTCAAGAACATTCCCGTATCGAGTGGTGCGTACATTATACACATCAAGGAAAATGGAACCGGTGCAGAGAAAATCGTCAAATGGTTTGGCGTAGCCAGGAAATTTGACCCATCCGGATTGTAATTAAAGTAAACGGCCCACCCGGATGATTCCGGGTGGGTTAATTAAAAATTGAAAAACGCTAGCGATGCATAAAAAACTACTCATATTCTTCGTATCCGTGGGTTTTGCGTGGACCTGCTTTGCCGGAAACCCCGATCGTCAGGGGGAGGCCGGTGCATACGAGTTGCTGATGAATCCCTGGCCGCGCAGCGCGGCCCTAAACAGCCTCAACTGCTCTCGCGTAGGCGGCATTGAGGCGATGATGCTGAACCCTGCCGGATTGTCCCGCATCAACCGATGGGAACTCGGCATTGCACAAGGGAAGTGGCTGGAGCCCAGTGGCATCTCGCTCAGCTCCGGTGCTTTTGTCACGCGGGTAGGCAAAAACGGATCGCTCGGCATTGCTCTGATGAGTCTGAACATTGGTGACTTGCGCGTAACGACCTCAGCCAATCCGGAAGGAACGGGGGCAACGTATTCCCCAACGTTCAGCAACATTGCATTGGGGTATTCCCATCTATTTGGCAACCGGATCTCGGTGGGATTTCTCGTAAGGGGTATTTCCGAATCCATACAGGATCTGAGTGCTTTCGGTATGTCGATCGATGCCGGAGTTCAATACGTAACGGGAGAGAACAACAATTTTAAATTTGGCATCTCGCTGCGCAACATCGGGGGACCGATGAGCTTTGGCGGAGACGGTCTGTCTGCCCAACTCAAAAGCCCGGAAAACACGGACCTGACCTACAGCATCCGCCTAACGAGGTTTGAACTCCCGTCGCAGTTGAACATTGGGATCTCCTACGACTTTCTGATTTCAGACCAGTTTAACCTGACGCCGATCGCAAATTTCACGTCCAACTCCTTTGGCCGCGACGAGGTAGGCCTTGGACTCGATGCCCGCCTGACGGATTACCTGGGCCTCAGGGTGTCTTACAAGAGCGAATTGGGCGAGATCACGGAAAACGAAACCAAGACGGCCCACACCGGTCTGGCTGCAGGGCTGTCTGTGAGCGTTCCGCTTAAAAAGAAATCGGAAAACCGCCTGGCAGTTGACTACAGCTACCGCCATTCCGATCCGTTCCAGGGTACCCACCAGTTCGGACTTCGCCTGGAATTTTAGTTGAGGCGGAAACCAAACCGCCCCGTTATGGTGTTATAATTATTTAACGGAAAGTTTTGAAGAACGCTTGTTGCCTCAAGGTGACAAGGGTTCTTTTGCTTTTTACAGCAAAAATGACAATTATGAGTCAACAGAATTACATGACCCAGGAGGGCTTCGACAGGCTCAAGCGGGAGTTGGATTTACTGAAAAGCGACGGAAGAAAGGAAGCAGCCAGGGCCATTGCAGAAGCTCGGGAAAAGGGTGATCTCTCGGAAAATGCCGAATACCACGCCGCCAAAGACGATCAGGGGATGCTCGAGTTGAAGATCAGCGAGATGGAAAGGAAGTTACTCAACGTCCGCATCATCGACGAGCAGGCAATCGACACCTCCTCAGTGGTGATGCTGACCAATGTACGCATACGCAACCACAAGGTCAATAAGGAGATGGTGTTTAAAATCGTCTCTGAAGCAGAAGCGGACCTCAAGGCAAGCCGCATTTCGGTAAACTCGCCCATCGGTCAGGGGCTTTTGGGAAAAAAAGTTGGAGAGAAGGCCGTCATCAATACGCCGGCAGGTCAGATGATTTTGGAAATTTTGGAAATTACCGTCTGATGCCTTCCCTGTTTACGCGAATCATTCAGGGGGAAATTCCTTGTTACACCCTGGGCGAAAACGAGCACTGCTTTTCATTTTTAGACATCCGGCCACTGGTCAAAGGCCATGCACTGGTCGTACCTAAGCGGGAGATCGATTACCTATTCGATGTACCCGATGAGCTGCTTTCCGAAATGATGCTTTTTTCGAAACGCATGGCCCTCGCAATCAGGAAGGTGGTTCCGTGTCAGCGGATCGGAGTGAGCGTGATCGGGCTGGAGGTACCACATGCACACATTCACCTCGTGCCGCTGCAGCGGATGGATGATCTCAATTTTAGCAACCCACGCCTTTCGTTTACAGAGGAAGAGTACCAGAATCTGGCCGCAGAGATATCAGCCGCGTTTTCAGCAGTCCGCTAATGCATTTTAAAGCGTTTCGTATCCTGGCGTGGGTACCAATGCTTCACAGCATGCGATCGGGATGCTGGCGGGCAAATTTTTTCCAACTGGATGCCGGGCCCTGAATTTTATCCGGGGTGGAAAGCTGGTTGGCCAGGCAGAGCGCCGCTGCCAGGGCATCGGTTGCGTCGAAATGGCGGGTGTTGAAGTTGAACGCAAGCAGCGATTCAAGCATGCCGGCAACCTGCTCTTTGCTTGCGTTTCCATTGCCAGTAACGGCTTTTTTGATTGTTTTTGGCGAAAATTCGTGTATTTCCAGCCCCATGAGGATGGCAGCAGCAATGGCAACTCCCTGCGCCCTGCCCAACTTGTGCATGCTTTGTGCATTCTTGCCATAGAAAGGAGCCTCGATCGATAGTGCAGTGGGCTGATGATGCTCGATGAGCTCTTGCACCCGCAGAAAGATCTCTCTGAGCTTCTCCTGTTGCGATGGCAGGGATTGCAGATGCAGCACGTTGAGTTCTACCAGCCGGGGCAGCGTATCTTTGAGTTCGATGATGCCGTAGCCCAACACGACCGTGCCCGGGTCGATGCCAAGGATACGCACATTCATATAGCGGTCAACAATTTGAGCATTATGCAAAAGTACAATTTGTGCATGGCTTCACCGGAGCAGACTCCGGAAGGACCGATTGGCTCTGTCTATGCATTCGCGGGTTGTTGACCGGCAGATGCTGTCGTGTGCCTTGCGGCTGGTGTTGACCCTTGCTGCCATTGCAGCCTGGTATGTTCTGTTGAAGGGGTCAGCCGCAAAGGGAAGTGCGGCCCTCTGGCGGCAGCACGCAGGGGAAATTGTCGCTGTAGCACTCCTGGTGCCGCTCAACGTTGCTTTTGAGACCGCCAAGCTGCAGGCGCTGAGCGCCTGTAGGGGCCGGTTTGCAGAGCATTTTATGCACACCTGCAGGGGAATGGCCCTGCAAAGCATACTGCCTCTCGGAGCGGGGACCTATGCCGGCAGGGTACTCGGGGCCCTGCCGTCGAAGAGGAGAGACCTCCTGGCTGCAACGTTCGGCGGAGGCGTTTTGCAAAACCTCTGCAACGCACTGGGTTTTATCCTGGTCATCCTGGTTTATCACGGAGCATGCTTTCCATGGATGCCAACCCCTGGGCTGTTGACGAGCTTGTTGATGACCGGAGGGGTCGTGGTAGCCGGTGCGCTATGCGTTTATGGTTTAGGGCGAAAAATCCGGCCATTCGTATCGAAGATTTTGAATGACTGGCTTGAAGCTTTTCGCTGGCCCGCGTTGGCCATAGCTGCGGCTGCCGGATGGAGTCTGCTGCGATACCTCGTTTATTTTGCCCAACTGGCCATGATGGTAGACGTTTTTTCTTCAGCGGAGGCGGGGTGTACCTTTTTCGCAGTATCATTTTACTGCCTCCTGGTTTCGGCGGTGGTCCTTCCTTCAGGAATGGCCCTCGCAGTCAGGGGAGGTATTGCTCCTTTTGTTTTTGGTCCTCTCGGTCTGGATGCCGGACTTGCTGCATCGGTCGCCATGCTCATTTTTTTGTTAAACAATCTCATCCCTGCAATTTTAGGAGTCTATTTTTTGTTGCCTACAACACCGGAAGCTGTAACATGAAAATGCTCTTGCTGATCGCATTTACCACCATCCTGGGTGTAAACCGGGATGGCCATCCGCGCAACGGAGACCATGCCTATGGTGCAGGCGAGCGACTGAGTTACCGGGTGTATTACAACTGGAATTTCGTCTGGCTCACGGCGGGGGAAGTCCATTTTGACCTGCGCGACGAAGGAGAGACTTACCACATATCTGTTGAGGGCAAGACCTTTGCCTCCTACGACTGGTTTTACAAGGTTCGCGACGAGTACCATTCCTACATCGACAAGGAGACGGGTTTGCCCAACCTGTACATCCGCAAAGTGCAACAGGGCTCTTACCGGAGGTACGAAAGGGTTGTGTTCGACTATCCGCGCAAGCTGGCGTACAGTTATACCGGAAAGACGGAAGAAAGTGCCAAACTAACGATCGTTCAGCTCGACAAGCATTATTTCGATATGGTTTCCGTCATGTATCACCTTCGGAATTTGCCCTTGAAGGAACAGGGGAAGAAGGTAAAAACCCCGTTTAACGTTTTGCTCGACGACGAGAAATACGAACTCGGCATCCGTTACAAAGGGGAAAAGAAGCGCCACGAAGTCAAGGAGAGCGGAACCTACGACACCTTTGAGGCAGTGGCAGATGTCATCAGCGGGCATGTATTCGACGAAGAAGCACGGCTCAAGCTGTGGGTGTCTGACGACAGGAACCGCGTACCGGTTTTGATTGAATCACCGCTCGTAGTGGGGTCGGTCAAAGCCATTCTAAGCAATTACGCCAACCTGAGGTATCCATTTGATGCCAAACTGGAATAGAATTGGTTGGCACCTTCCCGAGAGATCCTTACCGTTTTTCCACGTCTTCGAGCAGGAACATCAGCCGGTTGACGTCCTGAGCATTCAAGCGAAGCCTGCCCTGGATTTCGATTGGTTCGGAAGTGTAGGGAATGGGTTTTCGCGCTTTCACTTCGACGACCGTTTCTGGTCCTGCCTGTCCGCAGAAAAAACAGCTCGAATACGGAAAGGCCGAAAAGACAAATTCGGTGTGGCTCTTGAACCCGTCGGTAGGTATGATGTACCCCCGAAGGGAGATGACTTTTCCTTCGAGTCGCTTTACGTCGGCGCTAAAAACGGGCTTGTCAACTTTAATCCCGAGCAGGTCGTCGTACTCTTTTTTATAGCTCACTTTTGCCAATGCCGGCCACATCGATTGTCCGAAGCTTTGGCTGCAGATCATGATGCTCAAGCAGAGGTGCAGGATGGTGACGGGGTATCTCATAGGGAAGTCTGCAGGGATTGAAGTTCCATTACAACGGATCAACCTTCGCTCAAAGTGTGATGGATGTCGGTGCGCAGTGCGCGGAGTGCCGGGAGCAGCCCCGCCAGCATTCCGGCTACCAGTCCGGCAAGGGGAACCAACCATTCGCCGGGGAAGAGTCTGTCGGGCCGTATCCCGTAGCGTGCTTCCAGCCCGAGCGATGGGTTGAGCAGTGCAAGCAGGAGGTGGGCGGCGATCATTCCGGAAAGTATGCCCAGGAGGCTGAGCATGGCAGATTCTGCCATGGTCCAACGAAGGAGTTGACCGGGCCGGGCACCGGCAAAGCGGAGCAGAGCCAGCTCGTAGCGCCTGTCTTCCATGGCCTGCCAGAGACTGATGAACAGGCTGAGCAAGGCCAGAAAAACGAGCAGGAAGGCAACGTTCGACAGGAGGCTGGCTGCGTTGCCTGTGATCTCGTAGAGGCGGTTGATTTCGATGGCCGGGCTGGTGGCCATCAGTCCGGTGTTTTCGTTTACGTTGCGGCCGAAATTGAGACTTTGCACATTCCTTCCCCGGAAGGAGCACAACAAAGAAGTGATCTTTCCATCGGTGGCCGCCAGGTCTTCATTGGTCAGACAGGGCGGGCCGTGGTGGTGGGGCTCGCCGCCTTCTGCGTGCTCCTCGTGGTGCAGGGACCAGTAGGAGGATATCGTCACGAGGATCAGCCTGTCAGAAACCGTACCCGACGACTGCAAAATGCCGGTGACGACGAAGGAATCGTCTGCGTGCTGGTGGCTTGCAATATCGGTGGCAGCCAGACCGTGGTCCGAAACAAAGCGGTCGCCGATGCGCAGTTTGCTCTTGCGTGCGACATCTGATCCGAGTACCGCCTGAAAATCGCCCTCAAACCAGCGGCCTTCGGCCAGTTGGAGCCGGTACCAGGGGCCGTATTCGGTGGTGGTCCCTACCAGGCGGGACCCCATGGCCTGGTCGCCGAGTGCGAGCGGCAGGGATTGGGCGATCACCGGGTGGCGGGGATTCAGGAAGGGTCGGCACTCTTCCAGGGAGATGTTACCGGTGGGTGCGTCGAGGTGAAAGAGGTTGCACAAAACCGACTGGAGAGGGCTGCCTTTGGCAGAGAGAACCAGTTCCGCCGGACCGAGGTTTTTGCCGAAGTGGTCTTCGAATTGGGTGCTCACCAGAAAGCCGAGGGTGATCAGTCCTCCGCTCAAGGCCATCAGGAGCATATTGAACGTCGTGTTCAGCGGCCGGTGGCGAAGGTTTTTCCAGGCGAGGCGCAGGGCATTCATGAAAAGGCGATCTCGTTGGTAAAGAATGGCTTCAGGCGGGCGTCGTGGCTAACCAGGACCAGGGAGGTTCCGCGTTGTTTTGCCTGATCCAGAAGCATTTTTGCGACCAGTGCCGTCCGCTCGTCGTCGAGACCGGAGGTCGGTTCGTCGGCAAGCAGGAGCCGCGGATGGTTGACCAGGGCTCTGGCCAGGCCAATGCGCTGAGACTGTCCCTGGGAGAGGCTCGAGGGTTTGGCGTGGAGTTTGTCACGGACATCCAGAGCTTCGAGCAGGCCGGCGATGTGGGTTTTGTCTACGCGAAGTCCGGCGAGCTGCTGGAACAGGCTCAGATTTTCCAGTACCGTGAGCGCTGCCAGGAAATGTGGCCGCTGGAGCACCAGTCCTACCGTGGAGGCCCTGAAGGCGTCGAGTTCTTTTCGGGAGAGGGCGTGCAATGCGGTGTCGGCGACGACGATCTCTCCTTTTTCGGGCCGCAGCAGGCCGGCTATGAGGTGCATCCAGGTGGTCTTGCCGCAGCCGGAAGGGCCGTGAACGAGAAGGGATGCACCGGCATCGCAGCGCGCATCCGGAAACGTGAACGAACGTTCGTTATCTGGGTATCGGTATTGGAGATTGAGGGTCGTCAGCATGAACCATTTTCAATGAAGGGTCGCAATATCAGAAAATCATGTCATGCACAGGTGCCCATTCAATAATTTACTAACAAACGTTTGTAAGTAAAGAATAAATGGCGGAACAATACCGGTCACTGTTTCACCCATTTCTTTGTAACGCGTTTGTTGCCCGATTCGAGCCGGGCAAAGTAAATTCCCCGGTCGAAACGCTGAACGTCCAATTCGATGACGCCAACCTGGTTGTTTTGAAGCGAGGACGTGTGAAGCACCCTGCCCAACAGGTTGGTGACGACCAGACGGGCGTTTGCGGGAATACGGCCGGGAAACCGGATCAGCAGTTTATCTCCAACGGGATTGGGGTGTATTCCAAAAGCCAGGGAGGAAACGGATTCGAGGCTGCTGGCCAGATCCAGCTTCGTTCCGCTGTTGAGTACCTCCCTCGTCGTTTCATCCTGTACCCAGGCCAGGACGTAGATCTGGTCGGGATTCCACGAGGGTTGAAGGTCCATGGAATATGCCTGGACCACGCTTCCGCCCTGATCTGCAAGCACGATGGGATCACCGGCGGGGGCGCTCATAAAATCGCGAAAGACGTCGTAGTGAGTTTTCTCTCCATTAGGGGAGGCGTAGTCAAGAACCCTTTCTGCAAGGGCGACATACAGACGGTGCTTGCCGGAAGGCTTTGCCCCGAGGGTGCTGATGACGATGTTGGTAGCCCGTGGGGAACCTCCATTCTCCGAAACCTCCAGTTGTATGGGAGATTCGCGTTTCAGCTCTGCATCGAGGAAGGCGGCAGTGACCGAGCTGGCGGATTTTTTTGTCGTTCCGTTGAATACAACGGTGGGCGTTCCGATGATGGAATAATGGGAAGTGCGCAAATCCTGGTCCTCTTTGTTGGCCTGGTAGAGCAGGCAACTCGAATAGGGGATCGCCGGATGTATGGAGAGGTGATGGTAATGTCCTTTGTAGTTGGTGAGGAGCTGGTAGTAGCCCGGGTTGGTGGCCGCGCATATCCCGCAACGGGTGTTGGTAAAATGCTCCATGAAAATGAAGCGTTGTGCCTGAGCATGTGTGCTGGCGGAAAGGGCGAAAGAAATCGATAATAGCAGTAAATTTCTGATCATGAAGTTGAAGTTAATTTTCTGAATCAAGGGCACCTACCATAACCTCCTAAATTTCGTCTGCGTTCCGCCCAAGCATAGGCGAGAATGAATTTAGCTTCACAATACTTCGTTGCGGTTCAGGCAGTTATTACTCCACATAGCTTCCTTTCCCACGCCCCGTGTTGCTAAATTCATTCTGGCAGCAAAATGGACTTACTCGAGGTGCATTCAAAATATAACGCCTTAAACAGGCACTTGTTTATTGCCGGGTTACCGTCAATGCAGTTTCCAGGTATGTAAGCGTTTTCCTTCCAGCAGGGAGAGGCGTTGTTTTCCCACGGAAAGGCTGTGTATGGATGAGGTGGCTGTGTAGAGTTCCTCGACAGAACCGGTAAGCAGGTCCTGGCGATACAGAGTTTTGAATTTTGCAAAATAGAGGAATTCTCCGTCGACGTCGGCGTGCATGATCTGCGGGTCCGTCCACGATCTGTCCTCAAACAAATCGGCAGTATAGCGTCTGATGCCTCTTCCCGGCCGGAAGAGGTAGAGGAATTCGCCCACTTTTTTGAGCAGGGATCCCTGTGGAGTCCTTTGCATGGGATCGGGAATCCGGTAGGGCATGGGTTGTGTGCGCGGGTTGCCGATGTGCTGAATTTGAAGGGTTGTTCCGTCAAAGAGGACGTAACTGTTTCCATCGTAATGGCAGATGAGGGCCTGGTCTCCGAGCTTGGGTTCATCGACCTGGGAGATCGTGGAGAGCTGGGCGTCGAGGACGGCGATCCTGAAGGCTCCGGGATAGTAGAGCAGTAGTTTGAAGGGGTCTCCTGCGTCGAGTTTGAGCAGGTCCCATCCTTCCCGGAAACTGGAACGGGCCAACGGCTGGAATTCCGGAGTAAATCGGGCGATGGATTTGTCGACGGCATTCAACAGGTAGATGTTGTCGAGTGGATCGAGGACCACGCTGGCAGCGGCAACGGGCGTGTCGATCACCGGGGAGAAGGTCTGTGCCACCATGCCGGTTGGCAGCAGACCGGCGAGTGCCAAGCGACTAAGGGTAAACCACTGCATGTTCATTTTCATAAAACAGCAATTCGAGTTCGCCGTTGCGCATGCGCGCAAAAGAGCGGAAATGTATCCAGTCGCCGAGGTTGACGTAGCGCGTGCGCTGGTTCGACAGAAGATAGTCGATGGGCAGGTGGCGGTGACCAAAAATGAGATAGTCCAGTTTGTTCTCCCTGGCGATGAGGTCTTCTGAAAATTGCACGAGCCATTCCCTTTCGGGGCCAAGAAAAAGTTGGACGGCATCCTGGGCTTCCCGGCTACGGGAGCTAAGGTATTGTGCGAGCGCCACTCCGACGTCGGGGTGCAGCCAACGGTAGCATTTCTGGGCCAGGGGATTGGCAAAAATGCGTTTCATCAGTTTGTATCCGTGGTCTCCGGGCCCCAGGCCGTCGCCGTGACCGATGAAAACCTGCCGCCCCTGGATTTCTGTGCGGATTGCTTCCCGGTAGATGGGTATGCCCATTTCGTGGGTGAGGTAGTCGTTCATCCACAGGTCGTGGTTGCCTGTGAAAAAATGGATGGGGATGCCGAGGCGGCGCAGTTCCAGCAATTTTGACAGGATGCGTGTAAACCCTCTGGGAATGACGCGCTTGTAGTCGAACCAGAAGTCGAAAACGTCTCCGACGAGGTAGAGTGCGCTCATGTCGCATTGTGCCTGGTCGAGCCACTGCACGATGGACTCTTCACGAGACCTGCTTCCGGCATTGTCCGGCTTCAGGTGAAAGTCAGAAGCGAAGTAAACGGAAGCCAACAGCCGGACTATGAAGGATCAATAAATTTGGGATCGGCTTCCATGATGGCTCCGCATTTCCGGCAGGTTCTCTGTTCGACTGAATTGTAAAATGATTTGAACCTTGGAAGAAAGTCTTTTTCTATGTTTTCGAGTGGAAAGTAGTCGGCGTGAAGGGGTTCGTTGCACTGTTCGCAGAACCACATCAGGCCATCCTGGTCTTGGGGTCGTCTTCGGGTCTCGATCACCAGTCCGACAGTTCCTGCGGGGCGTATGGGAGAATGGGGCGTACGTGCGGGTAAGAGGAAAATTTCCCCCTGCCGGATGGGAACATCTACGGGTTTGCCATTTTCCTGAATGCGCACGGTGATGTCGCCCTCCAGCTGTAAGAACCATTCCTCTGTTTCGTTGTAGTGGTAATCTTTCCGGGCATTTGGTCCTGCTACGACCATTACGATGAAGTCTTCTGCATCGGGGAAGAGGTTCCGGTTGGCAACCGGGGGTTTGAGTTCCCCGCGGTGTGTGTCCAGCCAATGAAATACGTTGAAGGGTCTTCGAATTTCCATTGCAAAATCGCTTTGAGGAATAAAGGTAGGAATAATGTTCAAACGCGCGGGAGCGGGTCTGCCCGTTCCGTCGGCGGGGGAATGGTTTTTTGCCCTTAGCTTTGTGATCCGGCAGACCCGGAAAAATCATCTGTGGATGCGCATATTTATTTTTAGTTTATTGTTGTCGATGGTCGCCGAAACGATGGAATCTCAGCGGCTGCAGACCCCCTTTGAAAGGAACAACAATTACACCGGCCGTTATGACGAGGTCATGGTCTTTTACCGGGAGCTTGCGCGGAAGCATGCCAACGTAAAGCTCGTCGAAGCGGGGCCTTCCGACGTTCCGTCTTTTCCTCTGAGCACCGTGATTTTGAGCAGCCGCAAGCAGTTCACCCCGGAAAAGGTCCGGAAAGCGGGGAAGGCCGTTTTGCTCATCAATGGTGGCATTCACCCCGGAGAGGCCGACGGCATAGAGGCTGCGATGTTGTTTGCGAGAGACATGGTGACCGATCCCAGGCTGGTGGCCTTGCTCGACCGGATCACCGTCGTCATCCTTCCGGTTTACAATGTCGGCGGTTCCTTATTGCGCAACGGCACCACGAGGGTGAATCAGAATGGTCCCGATGTCTATGGTTTTCGGGGGAATGCGCAATACCTTGACCTCAATCGTGACTTCATCAAATGCGACAGCAGAAATGCGCTGAGTTTTTCGGAGTTGTTCCGTTACTGGGATCCCGAAGTCCTGCTCGAAACGCATACGACGGACGGTGCGGATTACCCATATGTATTGACACTGATCGCCAGTCAGCGACACAAACTTCAGACGGAGCTGGGCAATTATTTTTACAAGCGATTGCTCCCACAGCTCTATCGCACGGTGAGCGAACAGCGGCTGGAGATGATCCCTTACGTCCATTCGGCGGGTGATCCCGCGACGGGGATTTACGATTTTCTGGATTATCCGCGTTACTCCACGGGCTATGCTGCGCTTTTTCACTGCATGGGCATCATGGCGGAATCACATATGCTCAAGCCATTTGCAGCGCGGGTGAGTGCACAGCGGTTGCTGATGACAAAACTCAGCGAGACCCTTGCCGGGCAGGCATCCGACGTAATTGCCGTTCGTAGAGAAGCCCGCCAGGCGGCCGTCCAGCGAAAGGTTCACGACATCCGGTGGCAGCTCGATACAGCATTTGTCGACAGTCTGCTGTTTTCCGGTTACGAGCTTGGCAGAAAATCTTCGAGCGTCACGGGGTTTGAACGTTACTATTTTGACCATTCGAAACCGTACACCAAAAAAGTCCCGCATTACAACACCAGCCGTCCTGTATCCAGCGTCGAAGTGCCGGAATACTATGTGGTTCCGGGAGTATATGAAGCCGTAATTGAGCGACTTCGTGCCAACGGCATCCGGATGCGCCGGCTGGAGAGGGATAGCCTTATCGAGGCGGAATATTACCGGATCGGTGAGTTGCGGAGTGCTGCTAAGCCCTACGAAGGGCATTTTCCCCACCGAGAATTTGCGCTTGAAAGGGTCAAGGGCCAAAGGCCGTATTTCAAGGGCGACTACCTCATTCCGGTACGCCAGGATGCCATCCGCTACGTGGTGGAGACCCTCGAACCCGATGCCCACGATTCATTTTTCCGTTGGAACTTTTTTGATGGCATCCTGCAGAGAAAGGAATATTTCAGCGACTTCCTTTTCGAAGAAATCGCCGGTGCGATCCTTGACAAGGATCCGACGCTTAAAGCTGATTTTCAAATCCGGAAGGCAAGAGAGCCCGCGTTTGCTGCGGATCCCCACGCCATGCTGGAATTCATATACAGCCGTTCAAAATATGCAGAGCCGGGCTATATGCTTTACCCGATAGCGAGATGCTTTCCACAGGATTAGCCTTACGGGGAGCTGGAATTGATGGTTGATCTACACGGAGCAAGGTCAGCCTTCGGCCCCCGGGTGAATTACGCAGGCAGTATGATTTTTCCTGGAATTTGCAAGGCGGCGATCCAGTAAGCCATCCCTGGTGCAGGCACGGGCGGTCTGATGAAGGACGGTTGCCACGAGCCCTGCAATTGGTTTGTTTAGTGATGGAACAGAGCGGTTTTTCTATCTTTGGGCGGAAATTTTACCGAAGCCGGTAATCGGTCCTTCCATTGAGGGGGAGTTGGCCGGACGGCGGAGGGAGATTTGTCTGAGCAACGCGATGATTCTACTTGACTGCGTACGTAATGTTGCGGTCTCTGCAAAGCGATTTAGTCATTTTACCTGGATCGATAAAACACGATGGGAAGGATATTTGAAGTCAGAAAGCACAAGATGTTTGCCCGGTATGCCAAGATGAGCAAACAGTTTGCGCGCATCAGCAAGGAAGTTTTTATGGCGGTGAAATCATCCGGTACCAATCCGGACAACAATCCCCGTCTGCGTGCGGCGTTGCAAAATGCCAGAGCATGCAACATGCCCAAGGATCGCGTCGAGGCTGCCATTAAAAAGGCCACGTCCAAGGATGAGAAAGATCTCGAAATGCTGACCTATGAAGGGTATGCTCCTTATGGAATTGCGGTGCTGGTGGAAACGGCAACGGACAACCCTACGAGAACCGTAGCTAACATACGATCGTATTTCAATAAATATGGAGGTAGCCTTGGTACTTCGGGATCTGTTGATTATTTGTTCGAACACAAATGCATTTTCCGCATTCGCAAAGGGGAGGGTGTCGACGCAGAAATGCTCGAACTCGAATTGATTGACCACGGTTGTGAAGAACTCAATGACGATGGTGAAGAGCTGGTCGTTTATGGCAATTTTGACCACTTCGGAAGTTTGCAGGATTATTTTGAAAAGAATGGTGTAGAGATCGTTTCATCCGGGTTTGACCGCATCCCAACGATGACAAAAAAACTAGCGGAGGCCCAGGAAGAAGAAGTCAACAAATTGCTCGAGAAGATCGAAGAGGACGAAGACGTGCAGAACGTTTACAGCACGATGGAGTAAAGTTTTCAGACGGTTCATGCACAAGGCAATGACCATAGGGCAACGCATTTTCAGTGACGCAGGACTTCACCGGTTGGTTTTGTTTTTGCTTCCTCTGCTGATTTATGCAAACACCCTGGGACATGGCTTTGTCCTCGACGATGGCATAGTCATTACCGAGAACCGCTTTGTAAAGCAGGGTATTTCCGGGATACCGGATCTGTTGTTGCACGATTCGTTTTACGGGTTTTTCAAAAAGGAGGGAAAGGAAAAACTCGTTGCGGGTGGTCGCTATCGCCCCATGAGCCTGATCGTTTTCGCCATTGCGTACGAACTGGTTGGCGCCCGTGCGTTTTTCTTCCATTTACTTTCCATTCTTGCCTATGCAGCACTCTGTTATTCTCTTTACCTTTTTGTCAAACAGTTGTTGACCCCAAAACTCGGCGGGAATGCTGTAACCGTTGCCTTTTTCTTTGCGCTGGTGTTTTGTTCGCACCCGGTGCATACGGAATGCGTGGCAAACATCAAGGGCATGGACGAGACTCTGGCGCTTTTATTCAGTGCGTTGTCTGGTCTGGTTTTTCTGAACTACCTCGATCAACGCAAAGTCTGGCAGGTGTTCGTTTCAGCAATTTTACTCCTGCTTGGGATGCTATCAAAGGAAAATGCCATCACGTACACCCTGCTCATCCCCATGGCTGCGGTGCTGGTTTACGGGAAAGCGGTTTCTGCAACGGGGCGTGCGACCTTGTGGCTTACTGTTGCCGCGGTGATTTTTTTGCTGATGCGTGCTCAGACGCTGGGCTTTAATCCGTTTAACAAGCTCAGTTCCGAGCTGATGAATAATCCGTTTCTCAAGTATGAGCAGGGGCAATCGGTTCCGATGTCGGTTGGTGAGAAGGCGGGCATCATCACGTATTGTCTGTTTGAATACCTGCGTTTGATGTTGTGGCCACATCCCCTCACGCACGACTACTATCCGAAACACATTCCCATGCTGGGGATGTTTTCTGTAAAAAGTTTGGTTGCACTTGGTCTTTATTCGGGAATGTTGCTCATGGCCATGTTGCGCATGCGCAGGTGGCCGGTACTGTCGTTTGCCACCATTGCATTTTTTGCTCCGCTCTTTTTGGTTTCCAATATTCTTTTTCCGGTGGGCACCAACATGGGGGAGCGTTTTCTTTTTATGCCGTCTGCCGGTTTTCTGATCGGTGCAGTTTTACTGGTATGGACTGCTGCGGGACAGCGCCCCGGCAGGACGATGTGGATCCTGGGACCGGTCGTGGCCATTTTCTGTTTCCTCACGACAATGCGCAACCCGGCATGGGCCAACAACAAGGCCCTGTTTGAGACGGACGTGCGCGTATCTGAAAACAGTGCAAAGATACACAATGCCATTGCGGGGGTGATGCTCGAGGAAGTACCCGGAATGAAGGACAGCGCGAGTATACGCGCCATTACGTCTAAGGCAAAGCCCAGGCTTGAGCGTGCGCTTGCCATTCATCCCGGATACCTCGAAGCACAGCTGCAGATGGGCAATGCGTTTTATTACGAAGGCGACTACGAAAGGGCCATCGAGCGATACCAGTTGTTGCTGGAGCGACTGCCCGAAGACGAAAACGGTCAGCGGAATATGCAATTTGCCCTTCGTGAGCGCGGACGTCAGTTGGGGCAATCGGGAAAAGTTTCGGAAGCCAGGGAGTACATTCTCCGTTCTCTGGCGCTGAATCCTGCCGATGCGGAAGCCAACATGCTCATGGGGGTTGCCGAGGGCTCCAGTGGCAACAGTGCCCTGGCCATATCCTATTTCCGGAAGGCCATAGGTCTGGAGCCAAAAAATTCGCAAGCCTACTTCAACTTGGGCATCGCCATGCGCAATGATGGGCAGCAGGCAAAGGCGGATTCGATGTTTGCCGCTGCTAAAGCACTGGATCCGGAGGTATTCAAACGCAATGGGATGCCGGAACAATGAGGCAAGGCCTGCTCATATGGATGTTAGCAGGGTTTGCCGGGGTGGCTGTTGCGCAGCCCGTTGAAGCCAGGAGGTGGGTTGATTCGACCATGTCTGCCTTAAGTCTGCGCGAAAAAATCGGACAACTTTTTGTCATTCGGTCGTTTGCCCGGGACACGCCGGAGGTAGGGGGTCTGGAGGAAGACCTCATTGTGCGATATGGCGTTGGCGGTGTTTGTTTTTTTAAGGGAACGACGGAAAATCTTGCAGCGAGGGCGAAGCATTACCAGCGCGCAGCGAGGGTCCCCCTGCTGATGAGCATAGACGGCGAATGGGGTTTGGGTATGCGGATGACCGACATCCCAGCGTTTCCGAAGCAGCTCTGCCTTGGAGCCCTGAGCGACAATCGCCCCATATATGCGATGGGGAAAGAAATCGCACGACAGATGCGAGCCATAGGACTTCATATGAATTTTGCACCGGTGGCCGACATCAACAACAACCCGGCCAATCCGGTTATTAACGAACGTTCGTTTGGATCCGGCAGGAAAGAGGTGACCGCAAAGGTATTTGCTTACCTGCGGGGACTCGAAGACGGAGGCGTTCTGGCCTGTCTGAAACATTTTCCGGGTCACGGCGATACGGACGTTGATTCGCATGCCGACCTGCCAGTGCTTGCGCATACACGCCAGCGGTTGGACAGTCTGGAACTCTATCCCTTTGCTGCTTTGCTGGCCCTTAAACCAGCTGCAGTTATGACGGGTCATTTGCACATTCCTGAACTTGACGCGACGCCACAGCTTTCGGCCAGTCTGTCTCCCGAGATTGCCGGTGCGCTGCTGCGGGAGGAGCTGGGTTTTGAAGGCCTGATCGTAACCGACGCGCTTGAGATGCAGGGCGTCACGCGCAATTTCACCGATGACGAAATAGCCATTCGAGCTTTTGAAGCAGGCAGTGATGTTTTGCTGCTGCACCGGAACGTACCGGCAGCAATTGACGCCATTGAGGCGGCTCTTGTTTCGGGGCGTATTGGCCTCCGTGCCCTGGAAGAAAAACTCCGTCGTGTTCTGTTTGCAAAATGGCGTGTGGCTTTAAATGCAGAAGAAGTTGCCGCAAACGGGAGATCGTTTGTGGAAGACGCGAAGCGCAAGATAGAGGCTATCAACGACAGACTATACCGCAAGGCCATGTGTCTGGCGCGAGATCCCGATAAGAATGTCCCCATACGCGAGTTGCCCGGCCAGTTGCTGTGTCTGCAACTCGGTACGGGTGATGCAAGCCCATTTACAGACCGCATGCGCCATTATGCAGGAACTGCGATGTGGTCGGTGATCACTGCGGAGCAAACGGCCGATTCCCTGAAGATGCTGGTGGACGCTTCGGATGTTGTCGTCATTCACGTGCACGGCCTCCATTACCGGGCGAAAGCAAATTACGGAATGGACCTTGAGGGGCTGCAAAGGATCAACCCGTTGTTGCGGGGTAAGCGCTGCATCGTCGTTTTGTTTGGCTGCCCATATGTGGCGAGGTATTTTCCGGCACATGCAAGTCTGGTACTTGCACATGAAGAAAACACGACGAGCATGGACATTGCGGCGCAGATGCTTTTTGGCACGGATCCATTCCGGGGTATTGCCCCGGTTGACGTAGCACCCGTGCTCGTGCAGGGGCGTGGTGTCTTCAGGCCCTCACTGCAGCGCATGGGTTTTTCCATACCGGAGGCTCAGGAAATGGACCGCGACAGTTTGCAGCAAATCGATCAGATCGCATGGTCGCTGATTGCTGCGGGTGCTGCGCCTGGCTGCCAGATCGCTGTTACGCGTAACAACAAAATCGTTTACCTGAAATCATTTGGTCACCTGGCCTGGGATTCCCTGCAAGCGGTGACTGATCAGACAATTTACGACGTTGCCTCCCTCACCAAGGTATGTTGTACGGCTCCCGTTATGCTGCAGCTTGAGGATCAGGGTAAGCTTTCCTTTTCTGACCGATATGCTGATTACTTTCCAGAATTTGGTGCAGGAGACAAGCACCACCTCCGTTTCAGGGATGTTTTTCTGCATCAGGGAGGATTGCCTGCCTGGATTCCATTTTACAAGAGCACGCTGCCACTGCCCGGGCAGGGAGACAGCACTTCTTCAAAATTTTACGACAAGGTTGCTTCCCGCGAATTTGCAATTCCCGTATGCGATTCGATGTACCTCCGAACAAATTATCTGGACAGCATTTTTGATCACATCCTTTTGGCACCGCTGGTTCCGGCTCGCGGATATTTGTATTCCGATGTAGGCTTTTACCACCTGCCCAGGCTCGTGCGCAGCAGAACGGGTGTGTCATTTGATCGCTATTTTTCACGTGAGATTGCAGCACCGCTCGGTCTTCAACGAACCGTTTTCAATCCATTGGCGAAGGGATTTTCTAGGGAGCGGATAGCACCCACAGAAGAAGACCGGTACTGGCGCATGGGGCAGATCAGGGGATATGTTCACGATATGGGGGCGGCGATGTTGGGTGGCATTGGTGCTCACGCAGGGTTATTTTCAAATGCCCTGGAAGTTGCAACGATCATGCAACTCTTTTTAAATCGAGGGCAATGGGGTGGGCGAGAGATCCTGCAGGCGTCGTCTGTGGCTACGATGACCCGTCGCGATCCGGAAAGGCGACGACGGGCTTTATTCTTTGATATGCCGGCCCTCAACGACACCATTGCTCCTTATGTTTCGCCCCGCGCCTCCATACGAACGTTTGGTCATCAGGGTTTTACAGGCACCTGTGCTTGGGCAGATCCCGACTGGGGTATCAACTATGTTTTTTTGTCAAACCGGACGTACCCCGATGCGTCGGTAAACCTGTTGCACCGGGAGCGTTACCGCACCAAAATTCAGGATCAGATTTACCGTTCTCTGATGAAGCATGCCCAGACGGTATACCAAAATTACCCATGACAGCGGCCATTGGATTAATGTATAATATTGCACTACCGCAATGTTGCTAACGACACGCATCGCTTTCAGGTATCTGTTTAGCAGAAAATCCTCGCAGGCCATTCATTGGATTACGGGCATTTCCGTCTTTGGAATAGCGGTGGGAACTGCTGCGCTGATCCTGGTGTTGTCGGTGTTCAATGGTTTTGAGGACCTGCTTTCCGGTATGTTCGGCCGATTCAATCCAGATGTGAAGCTCGTTGCCAGCAATGCAAAGTTCTTTGACGAGGACAGCCTGTTGATGATGCGGTTGCGGTCCCTGGATGGCGTGGAAGCCCTGAGCCGCTCTCTTGAGGAAGTCGCCATGTTTCAATATGGAGATGCTCAGGAATTCGGAATGATCCGGGGAGTGGATTCATCATTTTCAAAGGCCATCGACATGGGAGAGGCCACCGTTGAGGGTAGCTTTGCCACCCAATCCGGTAAGCGTGCGCTGGCCAACCTTGGAAGTGGTTTAAGCGGCAGATTGGGTGTAAGGGTGAGTGACTTTGGAGAACCCCTTCGGGTGTTTCTACCCGATGCCTCGCCGGGCGATGGCCCGTCGCTCCAGGCATACCAGGATTTCCCCATCACGGTGCAGTCGACCTACAGTTTTCAGCAGGAGAGCGATTACAACACGGCGATCACCGACCTCGACTACCTGAGGGAACGGCTGAACCGGAATGGAGTTTTAAGCGCCATTGACCTGCGCGTGAAAAAGGGGTACAATCCCGAAGGGGTTGCCCGTCAAGTTCAGACCATGGCAGGCCCTGGTTACATAGCCAAAGACCGCTACCGGCAAGATGAGGCTTTTTTTAAGATCATGAAGTTGGAAAAATGGTTGTTTTACGCACTGTTTTCGCTTACGCTGGTGTTGGTTTCTTTTACCATTGTAGGTGCTCTTTGGATGGTGGTTTTGGAGAAGCGCTTTGACATCTCCGTATTGAAATGCTTAGGAATGGAGAACCGTGCTGCAAAGAGCATCTTTATCTGGTTGTCCTGGTATATCTGCCTGGCAGGGCTGACGATCGGTTTTGGGATAGCCCTTGGATTCTATGCTTTGCAAAAGGAATACGGACTGATCGGGGTGCCAGCGGAATTCATCATCGACGCATACCCCATTCAGTTGCGTTTGCTCGATTTTTTCCTGGTGTCTGTAACGGTTTTACTCATCGGCTTTCTGGCTTCCGCAATGCCGGCGCAGAAGGTTGGAGAGATCCAGCCCGTTTTTCGTGAGGAATAATTTCTAATTTTGCGCCCTGTGGAATTGTGGGAATTCGAATTTGAGTGGTTGCGCATCCGGCATTTTGTCAAGAAGCGCATAGGGTCGCAATCCCTGCCCGAGCTCAACGCAATTTTGCTGCTCATCGGGGTACAGGAACTGGGTCGAACACGTGCTGAGCGTTTTTCAAAAGAGGAGAAAACCGATCTGATGCACGTGGCTTCCTGCCGGCTGCTGAGCGAAGACGGATACTATTCATTTAAGGGACTTGATCAGGACGGCTGGCCTCATTATGAAATGCTGAAGCCATTTCGTTTACGGGGTGTCGAACAGCAGGAACAATATTTGCGCGAAAAAATCATTGATTATTTTAAGCGCGAATATGCGGATGAGCTCGCGGCGCTGGAAAGTCATGAAGGACCATGTTGATACAAAGTAAATAAAAGGCATGTCATGAATAAATCGATTTTCATTCTTGCAGCAGCGGTCTTTGTCCTGGGTGCTTGCTCAGGCAAGAAGGGTGTTGCGGAAGAATCCATGGCGGTCATAGAGACCGATTTTGGCAAGATCACGGTAAGGTTGTACGACAGTACTCCAAAGCACAAGGAGAATTTCGTGCGACTGGTAAGGGAAGGCTACTATGACGGTTTGTTGTTCCACCGGGTGATCCAGGGATTTATGATGCAAGGGGGCGACCCCGGCTCGAAAAATGCCCCGGCGGGAGCAATGCTTGGGAATGGCGGTCCGGGATATACGGTGCCTGCTGAAATTGGCCGAAAACATTTCAAGGGAGCTCTTGCTGCTGCCCGGATGGGCGACGCGGCGAATCCACAACGGGCATCTTCCGGATCACAATTTTATATCGTCCAGGGTAAGCCCGTTGGCTCTGCAGATTTGCAGCAAATGGCTGCTGCCAGCGGGGTGCATTACACACCGGAAGAAATGCAGACCTACGCACAACGCGGTGGCACACCGTTTTTGGATGGAGCTTACACGGTATTTGGCGAAGTGGTCGAAGGCATGGAAGTCATCGACGCGATCTGCAGCCAGCCTTGCGATCCGGCTAATCGTCCGTTGAAGGATGTTTCCATGAAAATCCGGATGCGTTGAGATTCTACTCATTGATTTTTTAAAATAGTGTCCTATGAACCGATTGATTTTAATGCTAATAGCATTCTTTTGCTGCCAGTGCGCGTTTGCACAAAAGGCAGCATTCAGGCCTGACCATGCCAGCGTGCGCATACCGGCCACCATTTCTTTCCGAAACGAAAGCAAAGGTGCAGATCGCTACGAGTGGAGTTTTGGAGACGGCGCCCAATCGACCGAAGTCTCCCCTTCGCATCTTTACCTGAAGTCGGGAAGGTATGTGGTCATACTCAAAGCATTCAAAGGAAAAAAAATGAAACAAGTACAACACGAAATTGACGTGCTTCCTCCTGAAGGGTGTGTCGTCAGCATTGAAACCCCAATGGGGACCATGGTGGCCAAATTGTATGACCAGACGCCGAAGCACCGGGACAATTTTTTTAAACTTGTTGAAGAGGGGTTTTTCGACGATTTGTTGTTTCACCGCGTCATTTCGGGTTTTATGATACAGGGCGGCGACCCGAATTCCCGGGGGGCGGATAAATCAAAGATGTTGGGCGGTGGAGGCCCGGGCTACACCGTACCGGCAGAATTCAATCCGGCACTGATCCACAAAAAGGGGGCCCTGGCAGCTGCGCGCACGGGCGACCAGGTCAATCCGAAGAAAGAGTCTTCCGGATCGCAGTTTTACATCGTGCAGGGTAACGTTCAGTCCGATCAATCCCTGACTCAGAATGAAGAACGCAAGGGCATCCGGTATAACGCCGAACAGCGTGCAGCCTACCAAAGCCTGGGAGGAACGCCTTTTCTCGACATGGATTATACTGTATTCGGAGAGGTGGTTTACGGTCTTGAAGTTATAGACAAGATTGCGGCTACCAAGACCGAACGGGGAGATCGACCAGCGGCAGATGTTACCATGAAGATCCGCGCTGTACATTGAAGGTGCAGAAAGCGGGTCCGCGAAGAAACTGACGCACGTTGTTTGCCTGTAAAAGTGCGTTCAGTTGTAGAGGAAAAAATCGCAATGAGCCTATGTGGTGCAGGATGGGTGCTTCAGCATCAGAGGCTGAAGTAGCGGATCATGCTTTGAACGTCTTTGTCCTGTTGGAGTGAAGGCACCATATCCAGGAGCATGCTGGACATAGGTGCATTTTCATTCAGGGCTTCTTCCAAACACTCAAAGGCGAATTCGCGTTGGTCCGACAGAAAGTAAAAAGCCGATTTACAGTAGAGCAGGTCGGCACCGAAACTGTATTTGTCTGCCCGCTCGAGGAATTTTTCAGCTTTTGCAAATTCTTTTTGTCTGAGCAGGAAGGTGATGAGCATAGTCCAGTATTGGCTTTGCTCCTGGCCGCAACGCGCGGCGCGTTTGAAATGGATTTCCGCTTTTTTAATGAGTCCCTTCATGTCATAGGCTCGGGCAATGCTGGCGTGAAACTCTTCTCGGCAGTCGTCTAGGTCTATGGCATTGAGATAGCACTTGATGGCTTTGTTGAAATTGCCTTCTTGCAAATGGCATTCGCCGAGGTAATAGAAGACCTCTTCGTTATAGGGGTCGTTGATGGCCGCTTTTTGAAGACGCAGCTTTGCTTCTTTGTATCGCCCGAGCTTGATCAGGCACTCAGACATATAGACCACGAGTTCCGGATCGGGGCCGAACATTTCGCTGGCTTCGAGGTAGGACCCCAGAGCTTTTTCGTATTGTCCGATCTGAAGACACAGTTCTGCACAATCGAGATAGCCCTGTTCGAATTGTGGGTTGATCAGAAAGGAATATTCGAGTGCTTCAACGGCTTTTTCATATTCTCCCAGACAGGAGTGCGCATGGCCAAGGTTGTACCACGCCAGGTAGGAATATGGATTGTGGTCGATGATGCTTTGGTGAAGGCGTATGCTTTCCTCGTATTTTTTGGAAAACTCTACGCTGATCCATATTTGTTCGAGGGCTTCGTGATTGTTTGGATTGATCAGCAGCGCCTCGCGCAGGGTATCGAACATTTTATTAAAATCCTTCATGGTTTCATAGATGAAAGCTTCAACTAAAAGAACATCCGGCAAATCGGTTTCCTGAATGTTGCATTTCAAATCCATGATTATCCCGAGGCTTTCGCTGTAGTGGCACATTAGTGCGTGGGCCCTTGCTCTGAGCAGGGGAATGTCCTGATTCATCGGGGAGATGGCGTAGACCTGGTCTAGCACTTCAAGGGCATCTGCTGGCCGGAGAGTGGCCATGAGCAGTTTGGACTTGATGAGGTAAAAGTCCTGTTTGTACATGTACAAAAGAAGTGCCTGATCGACGAGGTTAAGGGCTTTGTCGAGCTGGAAGTGGCGCTCGTAATATTGAATCAATCGGAGGTAATAGGCTTCTTCGCAGAATTCGCGATTTTGAAGTTGCCCTTGCTCTTCAAATTCAGTAATGAGTTTAGAAAGGATGTGATCTGGCTTCGTCCTTTTCGGCATAGCTTCCTCAGGGGATTATTAAATGCGTTGTAAAAGTAAGACGAAATGTTAAAAAACCATCCGCGCCCATTTCTTTTTTGCCGCCAGGCCAACACATCAAAAATCCCGATATTTGAGGATGTTGCACAGGTACAAGTCTTTACAGTTTATACTGAAATTGCATGTATAAAATGATCACATTGTAAGTGCCTAATTGTCACCCAGCAAGCCGCCAGATCAACTTTTTTGAGGGGAGGGTGGATTTTTTTTCCCGGACAGGAAAATTCCCGAAAAGATCAGGCAGGCTGCCACCAGGTAGGTAGCTGTCCAATTGTCTTTGCCGGAGGCCAGCGCGATGAGGGTGGCAAAAAGGGGTTGGAGGTAGATGTAGAGGCTGACGGTTTCCGGGTTGGTATGTTTTAAGGCGTAGGCGTTGAGGGCATAGGCAAGGAAACTGGTAGCGATCAATACAAATGCGAACGCGAGCCATTCGCGCAAACCGAAACCAGCGGCATCAAATAGCAGAATCTCCTGCCAGGAAACGGCCAAAACGGGGAGCACTGCCAATGCGAACAGCGCACTCAGCATGGGTAGGCTGCCGTATTTGCGGATGAGTTCGGGTGCCCGTAAAAGGTAGTATCCATAGAGCAGGGCATTGGAAAGAACCATCAGATCGCCCATGAGGCTGGCTTTTTGCTGGCCAGCTGAAGGGACGGAGACAATGAGGTATGCCGCACCGGCCATTCCTACGAAGCACCCCAGCCATTGCCAGTGGTTCAGGCGCGTTCCCTGCATCGCACGAAAAATCAGAACCAGCAGTGGGGTGCACACCATGAGCAGTGCTGCATGGATGGGTGAAGTTCGCTTGAGACCGTTGAAAAAAAGGAGTTGGTTGCCAATGATGCCGGTAAAGCTGCACAGTAAGAAGATGCCGGCGTCGCGACGGTCGATGCGCGGAAAGCGGCGAACTACGAGGAAAAAAAGCATGGCAGAAGCGCTAACCCGGAAGAAAATAAAGGCATTGGGACCTATCCAGTTGGGATCCAGCAGGATTTTGGCAATGCTGTAATTTGCTCCGTAGATGATGGATACGGTCAGAAGGGCCAGGTGACTGCGCGTTGTATGGTGCAAGACCGCAAAAGTAGTTGCAGATTTCCGTTGACGGTGGAGACAACCTGGCGAAAATTTGTAATGGGTTTGCTACAGGTCATCGATGTGCCCGAATGAATTTCACTATCTTTCGGCCGCAATTTGCAAAGACACATGACGACATTCCTCGAGGGCCTCAACGAAGTGCAGCGACGCGCCGTAACCGATCTGGAAGGTCCCGTGATGGTAATTGCAGGTCCGGGTTCCGGAAAAACCCGTGTACTCACTTACCGCCTTGCGCATCTGATGATGCAGGGCGTCCGCCCGCACAACATTCTTGCATTGACGTTTACCAACAAAGCGGCCCGCGAGATGACCGAGCGCATTGGTGAATTGGTGGGGCCGGAGGTCAGAAAAGTATGGTGCGGAACGTTCCACAGCATTTTCGCGCGCATTCTGCGCGTGGAGGCTCCCCGGATCGGCTATCCACAAAATTTTTCCATTTACGACGCCGATGATTCGCGTAGTGCCATAGCACAGATCATCAAGGAAATGGACCTCAATCCCAAAAATTACAACCCCAACACCCTACGAGCCAGGATTTCGTCGGCAAAGGCCAACCTCATCACGGCTGCTGCCTACGAAAACAACGATGACGTGCGCGAACAGGACCGGGAGAACAATATGCCGGAGACGTTTACCATTTACAAACGGTATGTGCAGCGCTGTCTGAAGGCCGGCGCAATGGATTTTGACGATCTGTTGCTGCAACTTTACCGCCTTTTGCATGAAAATCCGGACGGGGTACTGGAGAAATACCGGACGATCTTTCGATTCGTTCTGGTAGACGAGTTCCAGGATACCAATTTTCTGCAATACGCCATCATACGGAAACTCGTCGTGTACCCTGACAGCCCGCGTAACATCTGCATTGTAGGCGACGACGCCCAAAGTATATACTCCTTCCGTGGTGCGACGATCAAAAACATTCTGGATTTTCAAAAGGACTTTCCGGATACGCGCGTTTATAAGCTGGAGCAGAATTACCGCAGTACACCGCATATTGTGCAGGCAGCCAACGACGTCATTACCCACAACAACCGCCAGATACCAAAAGAGATCTGGACGGACCGGGAGAGCGGTACCAAGATTCGGCTGATCCGGTGTGCCTCCGATATTGAAGAGGGAAAGAAAATTGCCGATTACATACTCGAGCTGAAGAACCGGTATCACCTGCGCAACAGCGGCATTGCCATTCTCTACCGCACCAACGCACAGTCCCGCATTTTTGAAGAGCACTTGCGCAGGCACAACATTCCCTACAAGGTTTTTGGTGGCATGTCTTTTTACCAGCGCAAGGAGGTGAAGGACTTTGTAGCTTATTTGCGGCTCGTTGTCAACCCTCTCGACGACGAAGCGTTCAGGCGTGTAATCAATTATCCCAAAAGAGGAATCGGCAATTCGACCCTAGATCGTTTGGCTGAAATTGCAGAAACTAACAACTGTTCGTTTTGGGATGCGACCGGTTTTCTGCAGGCGACGCCAAAGGCCATGCAGACCATTAACCATTTCCGGTCGATGGTTCTCGAGCTGCAGCGCCTTTCGGCCAAGGGCGACGCTTATCAGGTTGCGAACAGCGCATTCAAGCTCTCAGGACTCTCTGCCGAACTAAAATCAGATATTACAAGCGAAGGCATCCAGCGCTTTGAAAATGCGATGGCTCTGCTCGACGGCATTCGCGCGTTTGCAGAACAGGACGAGGAAGGAGAAGAGATTTCAGATGACCGCTCGCTGGCAGCTTATCTGCAGACCATTTCTTTGATCTCCGACCTGGATGGTGCAGACGAAACGTCAGATTTTGTAACCCTGATGTCGGTGCATTCTGCAAAGGGGCTGGAGTTCGACGCCGTGCTCGTCTGTGGCCTGGAAGAGAATTTATTTCCCAGCTACATGGCGATCCGCGATCCGGAGCAGGTGGACGAAGAGCGGCGACTGTTTTATGTAGCCATTACGCGGGCAAGGCATCACCTGATACTCAGCTACGCACAGACCCGGTACGTTTTTGGAAATTTCCGGATGTGCGAACCCAGCAGATTCATCGACGAAATCGCCGCAGAGCGCATTGAATCCGACCGTACGCCAAAAGCGGTATTCGACCTGGCCGGGGGAGAGGACAACTCCCGCAAAAAATGGGTTGAATCGCGTCCACGTTTTACCCGGGAGGACATGAGCAATTTTACTCCCTGCTCACCCGAACAAATCCAGACGGGCATGGTCGTACGCCATCAGAAATTCGGAAGAGGGAAAGTGTTGCTCATCGAAGGCAGCAAAGAAAACCGCGTTGCCACCATACAGTTTGGCGAGATCGACAATCCGCAACGCAAGATCATCCTTAAATATGCTAAACTGGAAATCGTACCCTGAGGTTAGGATGGATCACAGATATCGCAGCCATTTTTTTTGAGGATGCTGCGTTTTATATCGGTCGTAGGAGCGGCATACAGGATAAAGCAGGCCAACGACCAGCAACCAGACCAGATATACCGTCCACAAGGGAAATCCGTCTCCAGGGATGACAAAGAGAAAGGGAATTTGGGACATGGAATCTATTGCGGATTGCACGTCCTTCCCGGAAGCTAAGAAGGCGATGGTACGCAGCGTGTGTATAAGGTATAAATGGAGAATGTAATAGAAAAAGGCCGTTCTCCCAAAAATGGTGATCACTCGTTCAGCTTTGTGCGGAATGTTCTCTGCAAAGCGCAGCAGCAACAGCGCAATGCCCATGGTTGCGCAGAGATACAGTAGAGAAGGCGGATATTTTTCAACGTTGAAAAAAGAAAAAATGCTTTGGGCTGACCAATCGCCCGGCACCCAGGGTCTTGGGTCGCCGTAAAGGCGCAGCCCCCGCAATACAAAAAACGCCACGAGTAATAATCCAGAGGTTCTCAAGAGGTAAAGGCGGCGTTTTTGGAACCCAAAGTCTGGCGCGAACCAACTCCCGGCGGCATAACCCACCATCATCAATGCAGTCCATGGAAGGAATGGGTAAACGATGATGAAATAGTGGTTTGGAAAAAATTCGTAGGGAACAAAATGGCCATGCAACAGAAGGTCCATGAACCATCCCGGTCCGTTGTCGCCTTCGACGACCGGCAATGCATTGTGCAATAACAACACCACGGCTCCCAGCGCGAGCAACCATTTCGACGTCGCGCCGAAGTAAAGCAATGAGCCCAGCAGGACCATACTGATGCCGATGGCCCAAATCACCTGCAGCGGAAGGGCATAGTAAAATGGGTTGAACGTCCATGCAAGCGATATGATGAAAACCTCGGCGACGATGAGCCAAAGACCCCGGCGCATGACAAAGGTGGCAAGCGCCATGCGATCTTTTCGAAGCCCTTGCAGATAAATGGATGTCCCTGACAAAAAGATAAAGATCGGAGCACAGAGGTGGGTAATCCACCGGGTGATGTACAGCGCAGCGTTCGTCGTGGAGGGGTCGAGTGGATCGCCGGTCATGGCGTCAATGTGAAAGTAGTCGCGCACGTGGTCCAGGGCCATTAAGATCATCGCCAGGCCGCGGACAACGTCAATGGAGCTGATGCGGGGTTTTGCTGTGGGCGTGATGGCTTGCATACCCTGTAAAGGTAATCGAATCCGCGGCATGACATTCCGCTGTGAGGCCATGCTTTTGTTCGATGGGGGAACCGCATCCAAATTTTTAGCATCTTTGGCCAAAGCAAGCAACAGCATATGGAAAAACAACAACGCAGTGGAATCGACCGGTTTTTGAGTGTAGTAGAGCGCATTGGCAACGCCTTGCCGCATCCCGCCAGTCTTTTCGCCTTGTTCGCCCTCCTGGTCGTGTTGCTGAGCTGGGTGTTTAGCATGATCGGTGTAACGGTGACCCACCCCGGAACGGGTGAACAGGTCTCGGTAGTCAACTTATTTTCCGTAAGCGGATTTCACCGGATCATCACCCACCTGGTCACCAATTTTACCGGCTTTGCACCGCTGGGGACAGTGCTCGTCGCACTGCTCGGAATTGGAGTAGCCGAAGGGCTTGGCCTGATCGGTTCTGCGTTGCGCCTGGTGGTCCTGAAAGCCCCACCTCGGATGCTCACCCTGGTGATCGTTTTTTGCGGCGTGATCAGCAATACGGCCAGTGAAGTGGGCTACGTTTTGCTGGTGCCCTTATCGGCCATCATCTTTCATGCAGCGGGAAGGCACCCGCTGGCCGGGCTCGCTGCGGCATTTGCCGGCGTATCGGGCGGGTACAGTGCCAACTTGTTTTTAGGTACGATTGACCCCTTGCTTTCGGGGCTCTCACAGGAAGCTGCCCGCATCCTGCAGCCGGAGTATTCCGTGAATCCCATGTGCAACTATTACTTCATGTTTGCGTCGACCTTTCTCATAACCTTTCTCGGCACCTGGCTGACTGAAAATGTCGTCGAACCGCGGCTGGGAAAATACTCGGGGGATGCTCGTGCCGATGAGATCAAGCCACTGAATAAAGAGGAGCGGCGAGGACTCAAATATGCCTTTTACGCATCGCTGCTGTTTGTAGCCCTGATCGCCGGTGGGCTCATCCCGTCAAACGGCTATCTTCGAAATCCCGAAACCGGCGATATACTCAAGTCTCCATTTATGTCGGGCATCGTGTCCCTGCTCTTCTTTGGAGCTGCGCTGGTAGGTGTGGCATACGGTATAGGCGCGCGGACACTGAAATCTGACGCCGATCTGATGAAGGGCATGGGCAAGAGCATGGAAACACTGGGGTCTTACATCGTGCTCGTGTTTTTTGCAGCGCAGTTCGTGGCTTTTTTCAACTGGACCAACATCGGAGTGATCCTGGCTGTCCAGGGAGCCGAAATGCTCAAGGCATCGGGCCTCGGCCCCATTCCACTGATGGTGGCATTTATATTCGTATCTGCGACCATCAACCTCATTATGGGCAGTGCTTCTGCCAAGTGGGCGATCATGGCTCCCGTCTTCATTCCCATGTTCATGCTGCTGGGATATACGCCGGAGTTTACGCAGGCAGCCTATCGCATTGGCGACAGCACGACCAACATCATCTCTCCAATGATGTCGTATTTTGCATTGATCGTAGCCTTCATCCAGCGCTACCAGCCGAACGCCGGCATCGGAACGGTAATTGCCACCATGTTGCCATATTCGGTTACCTTTTTGATCGGGTGGATCATTTTCTTTGTCGTATGGATACTCATCGGCCTTCCACTGGGTCCCGGAGCGGAGCTCTACCTTGCCAAGTGATTGCGGAGGCGGTGAAGGGGATTGATGTTGAACGCCTGTTGCAGGAACTGCCAGGAGTGCAAGCGGCTTGTATCCGGTTCTGTTGGCGTCAAGGTTGCGTATCTTGTATGGCAATTTATTGCGGCCCATCGCGTTAACAGGGATTGTGAAAGGATTTTCCAAACCGGCACAGATTAAAACCGCATGGTGGATTGCAGGGCTGGCGTTTATGCTCATGCCGCTGATTTATTCCAATTACCTCGGAAAGAAGTTGTCGGCACTGGAACTGAAGAAAATCCAGCTGTTTGAAAAGACCCTTGCAGAGATTACAAACACCTCCAACCTGGATGCCGGTGAAGACGTGACCTACGAAATGGACATGCTGCAGTCCATCATCGAAGACCTGCAGCTCGTCGTCATCAACAAACACGAGGAAGTGATCGACCTCTACAACTTTCCCGAAAAAACGGATGCGGTAAAGGTATTGGCCGATTTGAAGCAGAGTGGTCCAGAACCCTTCGATTCGGAGGATTACCTCATATACTACCGTTATCCATTTACCCTGACCCTGCTGAGCTATTTCCCGCTCGTCCAGTTGCTCTTGCTGCTTTTGTATGCAGCCGTAGGCTACGGTTTGTTCAATGCCTCTCGCCGCGAGGAACAGAACCGGGTCTGGGTGGGCATGGCCAAAGAAACGGCGCACCAGCTTGGAACCCCAATATCAGGACTGGTGGGGTGGCTGGAGGCACTTCGCAGCAGCCCCAGGGACCCCGAAACGGGAGCTGTGCTCGAAGAAATGGGAAGGGACCTCGACAAGCTGCAACGCGTGGCGGACCGCTTTTCGAAAATTGGCTCGGTGCCTGAGCTTCAAGCCATGCCCGTGATCCCCCTGCTCGAGGAAAGCATCCGCTACATCTCTGCCCGAGCCAGCAGGAACATCACCATCCGGCTGGAAGCCTCAGCCGAAAAGCCGAATGCCCTGCTTAACGCAAATCTCTTTTCCTGGGTCATCGAAAATCTGCTGCGCAACGCACTGGATGCCATGGAACAGGAAGGGAATATCATCATCCGGTTGTTTGAAGACGGGCGTTGGTTGCACATCGAAGTCAGCGACGACGGCCGCGGGATGTCTGTAGCCATTAGAAAGCAAGTCTTTAAACCCGGGTTCACGACCAAAAAACGAGGCTGGGGGCTCGGCCTTTCCCTTTCGAGGCGGATTGTGGAAAACTACCACCGGGGAAAGCTTTTCGTCAAATCGACGGAACCAGGAAAAGGCACCACCCTGGCCATTCAATTGCCCCGATTTGACGGAGTCATGACTTGATTTGCGAGCTGCCGTGCATCCATTGAGCTGCAATTCCCCTTACCTTTGCCACCCTGAAACCGCTCAAAACGAAATATGATGAGTCTGTACGGCAAAATATCTGCCAGGTGGCCGCTTGAACATTGCGGCATTCATCCCAAAGCCAACCAGTATTGCAACCTCCCCCAGGAGGAATACGTCCGGGAGAGTATAAACAGGAATCTGGGGACCCTTAGCGATACCGGGGCGCTGGTCATCCGCACCGGAGAATTTACAGGGCGTAGCCCGGACGACAAGTTTACCGTGGAGGACGATACGACCCGGAATCAGGTTGACTGGAACAAGTTCAACAAGCCTTTTCCAAAAGACAAATTTCGAGCGCTGCTCGAAAAGATGTGCCGTTACCTCGAGGAGCGGGATGTATTTGTGAGGGACGCTTATGCCTGTGCCGATCCACGCTACCGGATTACCCTCCGCGTCATAGCTGAATATCCCTGGAGCGCCATGTTTGCGGGGAATATGTTCATTCGCCCCGAAGCGGTTGATCTGGAGGGGTTCCTTCCCGAATGGACCATCTATTGCGCTCCCGGTTTCCATGCCGACCCCGCAGGGGATGGCACGCGACAGCACAATTTTTCGATCATCGATTTTGAAGAAAAGAAGATCCTGATTGGCGGCTCAGCCTATACGGGCGAGATCAAAAAATCGATCTTCACCATACTCAACTTTCTGTTGCCGGTCGAGCAGGGAGTTCTCCCCATGCACTGTTCGGCAAATGTGGGCGGCTCGGGTGATACCGCCATCTTTTTTGGGCTGTCGGGAACGGGCAAAACGACCTTGTCGGCCGATCCTCAGCGCAAACTCATAGGAGACGACGAGCACGCATGGTCCGACCAGGGTGTATTTAATTTTGAAGGAGGGTGCTACGCAAAATGCATTGACCTGACCGAAGAAAAGGAGCCGGATATTTTTCGCGCCATACGAACCGGCGCCCTGTTGGAGAATGTAATGTTCCGGGAGGGGACTCACGTTCCGGACTACCACAATTCGGCGATCACCGAAAATACGCGCGTATCCTATCCTCTGGATCATATATCCAATGCGCTGCGGCCGTCAGTGGGCGGGCATCCGCAGAATATTTTTTTCCTGACCTGCGATGCTTACGGTGTTCTTCCTCCCATCAGCCGGCTTAGCCGGGCGCAGACCATGTACCATTTCATTTCGGGATATACCGCCAAGGTCGCCGGCACCGAAGCCGGGGTGACGGAACCCAAGGCTACGTTTTCTGCATGTTTTGGTGCTCCCTTTCTGCCGTTGCACCCCACGCAGTATGCAGAGATGCTTGGCCAGCGTATCGGGCGGTTTGATCCGCGGATCTGGCTCGTAAATACGGGTTGGACCGGTGGCCCTTACGGCGTTGGCAGCCGCATCCGGTTGGCATACACCCGTTCGTTGATCACTGCAGCCATGACCGGTCAATTGGATGGGGTGGAATATTCAAGAGATCAGGTGTTCGGACTCGAGCATCCGCTGCAATGTCCGGGCGTGCCTTCCGATGTTTTGCAACCGCGCAACACCTGGGCAGATCCTTCAGAGTACGATCGCATGGCCGCCAAACTCGCCGGGTTGTTTGCAGCAAATTTTGAGAAGTACCAGGACAAAGCCAGTGAGGAGATCCGCTCAGCCGGGCCGCGGCTGCAATACGCCGGATCCTGAGATCCGGATCCGCTTTAGAACTCTCATTTATTATTTGTCTGATAACTAACAAACGTTTGTTAGTCTATTGAAAAATGTGCAAAGCTCAGTCGGGTTTTTTAGGCGGTCGGTATTCCGGAAAACTGACTTCCGGTTTTTCCGGGCGCACGGAATCGATGGGGATGGTAAGGCTGTCGTATTTGATGCGCTTGGAAAGTACGATGAGCACCGAATCAGCGAGCCGCTCGATGTCCTGCTGCATTCTGCGCGTGCATTCTTCTGTTTTTTTTTCGGTAAACTGCTGTACCAGGGCGGTCAGTTTTGCTTCCGTCTGCCGGGCAACGAGGTCCTCGTCCTGCTTGCAGGAGGTTATGATGCTGCACAGCAGCAGAACGGACAGGAAGTCGGCTGTTTTCACAGGCTTTGGCGCAATTTGAGGATCTCCGCCTTTCGGGCCTCGATGATGGAATCGAGTTGACTGCCAATGGTCGTTTGTGTGCGCACCGAGCAAATTGAATCGAGTTCGCGCTCCAGGACGGGCTGCATCTGGTGAAACAAACTGTCGGCAGCAACGCGCGTCAACCTTTCGATTTCTGCATTGCTGCTGTCGCAGGATGCGGTCATCAGCATCAGTAATAGCATCCCGCAACAGTGATTAACTTTCATGGGCCGCGGATCTTTTGCGCAAAACAAAGTTCTGACCAAGGTAAATGCGACGCACCGCTTCGTCGGCGGCGAGTTCTTCGGCCGTTCCCGACATGAGCATTTTACCGTCGACGATCAGGTAGGCACGATCGGTGATCGACAGCGTTTCGTGTACGTTGTGGTCTGTAATGAGGATGCCGATGTTGCGAAGCCTCAGGTTGTCGATGATCGACTGGATGTCTTCAACGGCAATCGGATCAATTCCGGCAAACGGTTCATCGAGCAGGATGAACGCCGGATCGGACGCCAGGGCACGTGCAATTTCGGTGCGGCGGCGCTCTCCTCCGCTAAGGGAGTCTCCCTGGTTTTTTCGCACTTTGCCGAGGTTGAATTCGGAAATGAGCTGTTCCAGTTTTTCGCGCTGTTGCGCCCCGGTGAGCGGTCGCATTTCGAGGATGGCGCGAATGTTGTCTTCAACGCTCAGCTTGCGAAAGACCGAGGGTTCCTGTGGAAGGTAGCCAAGGCCTTTGCGTGCGCGAACGTACATGGCATCGCGCGTGATCTCCCGGTCGTCGAGGTATACCGTTCCTGAATTTGGGGTGATGAAGCCAACGATCATGTAAAAGGTAGTCGTCTTTCCGGCGCCGTTGGGGCCCAACAGTCCGACGATTTCTCCCTGGCTGACCTCAATGGAAATCCCGTTGACGACGGTGCGTTGTCCGTATATTTTTACCAGTGAATGGGTTCGCAATTTCATGTGGTCAGCGGATGTTTGCATTGACCTCCCAGTCCGCGCGCAACTCGGGCAGGTTAAAATAATAAACGGCCTCTGCCTGGGTCTTCTGCTGAAAGTTGCCCGGATCCCAGCGCCCGTTGCGGTCTCTGTCCTCGATCAGGCGAAGCCGGTATGTTCCGGGCAGGAGGTAACTAAAATAAAGGTCTACCGGCCAGGTATCCAAGGCGACTTCAGCAGACCGGATGATCAGGTCTTCGAGCAGCAAATGTACGATGAAAGCCCGGCCTTCGGCGACGGAGTCGAGTTTGATGCGCAAGCTTCCAAAACTTCCTGCAGGAGGCACGATGATGCGAAATGTATCGGGCCGGTTAAATTGTCCGCCAGCATTGCGCATTGCCGCCGAATCAAGCATCAGCGCGCATTCTTTTCCCTGAGGCCAGTTCGCAAAAACATTGGTCTTGCGCGGGTCGGCTGTGTCGATCTCTACTCGCCGGATCACCACCAGCGAATCGGAACAGCGGATGCGCGAAGCATCGACCGAGGTCAACGGCAGCACAGCCGACAGCACCAGGCTGTCGACCGGAGAGGGGCGGCTCGCCAACAGGAGCGGTGCGAAATCCGTGCCGGAAACCACCAGTGGACCGGAAACAAATGTATCGGTGTGCGATTCTGCTGTAATAACGAACGTTTGTTCGTTCCCGTCTCCATTCCAGATCACCAGGCTGTCTTCGCGCATCCACTCCCAGTATTGACGTCCGCTTCCCAGAATCTGAGGTGCTCCTGCCGGTGGCCGCGTAAATTTTACCTGCACCACGCCAGAGCGGATTCTGCTGCCGGCGGTGCGCAGCAAGGGAGCCTGCAGGCTCATCGCCAACGATTGAAACGGGGCTTCTTCTTCACCTTTCAATTCGACCGGTGCCGATGAAAAACCAACCGATTCTGCATTTCTGTCCAGTAGGAAATTTTTATTTCTATCTTCGAGTGCAAAGACTTCGTAGCGGCCGCCTGCCAGAAAGTCGAATGCGAACTCACCCTTCTCGTCTGTCCAGGTATAATACAGGGGTTTCCCTTGGAGCAAGGCGCTGTCTGTTCCCTCCCGGAAAAGGGCAACGAGCATGTCTCCAAAAGGTTTTCCGCTGAATGCCTCGGTTACGGCGCCACGCAACTTGAGCGAGTCGATGAAGTTTCCGGTGGAGAAAACGTAGTTCAGTTTCCGCTGGACATTGCCTTTGGTGATGTCTCGGATGGCTTCGCCAAACTGAAGGGTATAGGTCGTCTGTGGCAGGAGCACCTCGCGGTCGTCGAACGCAATGGAAAGCACTTTACCGCGGAGCTTTGTTTTCAGGGGAAATTCGACCGGGGGAGAGATGGCGATGTTTCCAATTGGATTGTCCAGTCTGATCCATTCGTCAAACTGCAGGCGGATCTCGCGACCGGAGAAATTGAGGTGCGGACTGGTTCCAGGCCACGCGGAGGCAAGCTGTGGCGGTGCCAGGTCTTCCGGACCTCCGGTGATGTTCTGGATGTTGGCGCAGGCTTGCAGAGACAAGGCGAGGCAGCAAAGCCTCAGACGGTTCAAAGGGCGCATTCGGCAAAAATACAATGGCATGGCTTGAATCGCGTTGTACCTTCTCTGCAATGGCTTCATGCGGTTCTGCCCTTCCACTCGGTGGAAACGGGTAAAAGCGCGGAGAGTCCCGTTCCGATAAAGTACAGGTTGTGCAAGAGCCAGACGGGCAGAAAATAGGGATGCCAGCTCTTGAGGTGATAAAATTTTGTTGCGTGCGATTGCAGGAGGGCGTCGGCTGCGAATTGCAGCAGCATGGCTGCCAGTGAGACGAAGAGGAGAGGGCGAAAATTCGTGAGCATACCGGCGATCAATCCGGCGTGCCAGCTAATGCGTTGCAGCCAGACGAAGGCCGCAAGAACAAAGATGCGGTTCATTCCCATCCAGCGCAGCTTTCCGGCCCAGCGCAGCCGCTGCCTCATCAGCGCACCCCATCCACCAACTGCCCGTGTATCCACCACCAGCGAAGGATTGTATGCGAACCGCAGACCTTCCGGGTGGAGTTCGCGCATCCGGCGAAGCAGGAACACGTCGTCGCCGGAGGCAATGTCGTAATTGTGCTCGTAGGCATCGGCGAGCAGGAAGGATTCCCTCCGGTATGCCAGGTTGGCCCCGCTGCACAAATCGTGAGATCCGTGTACCATTCCGGCTGCATTGACCAAACCATTTGCGGTGAGGTCCAGCGCCTGAAAATATCCAAGCAGACCTTTGGGTGCTGCAATGCGCACCGGCCCACAAACCAGTTGCACACCTGGTTCGCAAAAATGTTCGAGCATTTCTTTTGCCCAACCCGGCGGAACGGTACAATCGGCATCGGTGGTGAGTATGATGTCTCCATGGGCGTGCTGGACCCCGTAGGCAATCGCCTTTTTCTTTGATCCCTTGATGGTGGTGCGGCGATATACGCCCAATTGCATCAGCGAAAACCGGGGATCGTCGATGGCTTCCAGCACTGCGCAGGTGTCGTCGTCGGATTGGTCGTCGACGACGATGACTTCGAGCGAACCGAAAGGGTTGGATTGTTGGAGGCAGGATTGCGCGCAGGCGAGAATGTGGTCTTCCTCGTTGCGCGCTGCGACGACGATGCTGGCGGATAGCGCGGGACCTGAACTCACAGGCAGGGTGCGATCGACTTTGCACCAGCGGAACAGGAGCCGCACGAGCACACCGCAATACAACAGGGAGAACAGCAAGGGTAGAACGGTCAGCGTCAACACGTCAGGGCTTATTCGAAGAGGTCGTCGTAGCGGTGATCGGCTGCAACGGCCTGGCGTTGGCGCGTAGGGTTTTCTTCTGTTTTGGATTCAATTTCTTCGTACGGTGTAAACTGCGGATCCTGACCGATAGATGCGGTTTCCCGGGCAACGCGGCCAAAGCGTTTAAAGATCCAGGATTTCAGGATGAGCCCGATGAGGACGATGGGCAATCCAAGCAGGTTGATGGCGGCGCCAAGCAAGCCACTGACAGGCTGCTGGGCGATCTGGCGGCCAATGGTTTGAAGATGGGCTTTGAGCACGCGCGCGTCCATGATCAGCAGGACGATGAGCAATATGGGAACGGCGTACCACAGCAGAAGGAACAGCTGGAAAAACAGATAGAAGAGCAGGGCGATGAGCAACAGGAACATCAGTCCACCGAGGAGGCGCTCCCCGTATGTTCTGCCGCTGGAGTAGTGGTAGGTTTTGAATGCGCCCATGTTCAACGCAAAATTAAAAAAATGTATTAAACAAAATAATAATATGTATTAAAGACAGGCAGGGTGTTCAGGACAGGGCTGCTGGTGTCTGAAAATATTTTTCAAATAGCCTTTTGTAAAAACCCTGTGGAAGGCGCAAAAGTTCATCCGGTGGCCCGAATTCGACGATGCGGCCTTTTTCGAGTGCAAGTACCAGGTCTGCTTGCTGGATGGTCGAAAGCCGGTGCGCGATGACAATGGAGCTGCGGTGCTCGACGAGTTTGCCCAATGCGGCTTGCAAAATGGATTCCGTTTCAGAATCCAGGGCGCTGGTCGCTTCGTCGAGTATGAGCAGGTCTGGATCGGTGAGCAAAGCGCGAACAAAGGAAATGAGCTGGCGTTGGCCCACGGAAAGGTTGGCGCCGCGTTCGGAGAGCACGTATCCATAGTCGCCCGGAAGCTGCATGATGTATGGGTGGGCCCCGATCGCTTTGCTTGCTTCGAGAACTTTTTCGAAGGGCAGGTCAGCATTTTTTAGCGTCATATTTTCGAGTACCGTTCCCTGGAACAGAAAGAGATCCTGCAGCACGACGGCGATCCTGCTGCGCAGTTGCGAAAGCGGATATTCCCGGATGTCCCTGCCGGCGAGAAAAATGTTTCCGTCGCTCATTTCATAAAGCCGGTTGATCAAGTTGATCAGACTGGTTTTTCCCGACCCCGTCGTGCCTACCACGGCGAGCATTTTGCCCTGGGGAAGGATAAAAGAAATGTCTTGCAGAGCATTGCGCGTGCCGTCATAACTAAAGCTCACCGAGCGGAATTCGAGGTCGCCTTTGAGGTGAGGGCCTTCGCGTGTGCCCTGGTCTTCATGGCTTTCGTCGACGTCCATCAAAGCAAAAACGCGGGAGGCGGCGAGCAGGCCCATTTGAAGCGTATTGAATTTATCGGCAAGTGTCCGCACCGGTTGGAACAGCCGGGTGAGGTACATGGGGAAGGCGACGAGCTGGCCGATGGTGACCTCTCCGCCTATTACGCCTTGGGCTCCCCACCACACCATGAATCCAAGTGAAGCAGCAGATATGATCTCGACCACCGGAAAGAAAACGGCGTAGTAGAAAATGCCGTCGATGTTGGCTTGAGTGTATTCGCGGTTGATTTTCCGGAATTTACTCAATACACGGTTCTCTGCGGCAAAGATCTGTACGGTCTTCATTCCGGTCAGGTGTTCCTGCAAAAAGGCATTCATCCTGGCTACTTCGTTGCGCACCCGCTGGAAGGAGGCTTTGACTTTTTCCTTGAAAACGTAGCTGGCGATCAGCAGCAAAGGAAAGGATACGAGACAGATCAAAGTAAGTTTGACGCTGGTGTACAGCATCAGTCCGAGCACGGTGAACAGGGCCAGAGCATCGGCCAGGATGGTGATCAGGCCCTCTGAAAAGACTGAGTTTACGGTTTCCAGGTCGTTGATGACGCGCGTGGTGTTGGTGCCGACGGGTGTCCGGTCGAAATACGAAAGGCGCAGTCCGAGCAGGTGGTCGTAAATGCGCCTGCGCAGGTCGAGGATGATGTTTTGGCCGAGGGAGTTCGTCATCAGGGTAAAGGCGTAGCGGAAGGCCGAAAGGACCACGAGTGCGCCAAGGTAGTAGAGGGCAAGGCGTTGAAGCCCTGGAAGGTCCCTCTTCAGGATGTGCTCGTCGACCATGACGTTGGCCAGGTAGGGCATCCAGGCGTTGAGCGGCGCCATGGCCACCGCCAGCAGGGCCGATGTCCAGAAGAGGCCGCGGTAGGGCCTTACAAAAACGGCAAGTCTTTTGAGTACCTGGTAACCCGACATGGAAGCAAGGGGGGAGGGCGTTTCAGATCAGAGCAACCCTTCGTCCGCAAAGCTATAATATTTATCGTCGGCGACGATGATGTGGTCGAGCACGGCCAGGTCGAGGTGCTGGGCCGCCTGTTTCATTTTGTGGGTGAGCTCAACATCCTGGTTGCTCGGTTTGCGCGTTCCGGAGGGGTGGTTGTGTATGAGAATGAGCCCTGTGCAGCGGCAGTCCAGTGCCCGGCGAAAGATGATGCGGGCATCGGCCACCGTACCGGTGAGTCCGCCCTTACTGAAATTCTCGAGTGCGATCATCTTGTTGGACTTGCTGAGGAAAAGCACCCAGAATTCCTCGTGGCTGAGATCTTGCAATTTTGATTTGACCAGTTGGTAGGCATCCTGGCTGGAACATACCTGGGCTTTTTGAAGGGCTTCAGAGAATTGCCGCCGCCGGCCAAGTTCGAGGGCCGCTTCCACGAGCAGAGCTTTCGCCGGTCCGATGCCCCGGATGCCGGTGAGCTGGCCGTGGTCCTGTTTGCCCAATTCGATGAGGTTGTTTTGGCTATGCTCGAGCAATTCCCTGGCGAGGTCCACTGCGCTGGTGCGCCGGGTTCCGGAGCCGAGTACGATGGCGAGCAGCTCAGCATCCGAAAGAGCCGACTTCCCCTTCGTCAGCAACTTTTCCCTTGGCCGCTCGTCCTCAGCCCAACACTTGATGGGCAGGTGGTTCTGGTATTCTCCCGACATGATGGACATTGCAAAGTGGCTTCAAAATTAAATTCTCCGGCTTGGGCAAAAGCCATGAACCAATGAACTTCGTCTGCGTTCTATCCAATGACCCAGTCCGCTGATTGAGCAGGTTGCAGAAATGCAACCATCGTCGAGGCTGCAGGTGCAGCCGGCAAATTGCAAACTCGCAGTAACGCTTCCTCGGGATTTTCCGGAGCACGCGGGTTGATCGGCACTTGTCGTAGCTTTGTATGTCGGTTGAATCTGATAAATGATGGGCAATTCGCCATTTGAAAAATACCTCAGTTACTTTCCACCGATGGAGTTGCCGGTAACCGTGCAATACGATGATCTGTACCGGTACAACCGGGAAAACGACGCAATTCCCGATGGATTGATGGATGTTTTTCTGGTACCCCATCTCGATTTTGTGCCCGACGAAATGACGGAATTCATGCCTTGCTTTCACTTTATTGGTGAGGGGGGCATGATCCATTGCGTCATCTGGTCCGGCAGGCTGATGCGCCACTCGTTTTATGTGATGAATTATACATCCCACGGGCAGTTTCTCAGTCAGGCGGAGATCGCCGGGTTTTATGCGGTGGACAAAGATGTATTTCAGCGGATGGCGCACATCGGAGAAGAAGGCGAAATTTCCATTGTTGAGACCAACCTCAGCACCCTGGAGAGCACCATCTCCATAGACCACACGACTAAATGGCAACTGCACATTCTGCCGGACGGAGCAATCCGCAAAATTCCGGTCGAATGGTAGTAGCTACACACCCGAACAAATAGAAATGCACGAAAAAAAATCGAAAAAAGGTCGCAAGAAGAGGAATGGAAAGCCGAAAGGCAATCCACTGCGGGAGCAGATCCTGGAGTTTCTTACCATCCACAAGACCAAGGAATACACCCCTTACCAAATTGCCAAGAGGCTTCGCGTCCCCGACCCTGAGCGCGTCATCGAGCAGCTGGGAAAGCTGGTAAAAAGTGGACGACTGAAAGAGACGTCCAAACAGCGATATGCCATGCGTGCTCCGCAGACGGAAGAAGGTTCGGGAAAGCTGGTTGAAGGTTATGTCGATATGGCGAAGGCAGGTTTTGCCTTTATCATATGCCAGGATGGCGCGCGCGACATTTACGTGGCGCCGGGAAACCTTCGTGGCGCGGATGACGGAGACCTGGTGCAAGTTGCGCTTACGGGTCGCCGGGCTGCCCGGCCCGAGGGTGTTGTTCAGCGGGTCTTGCAGCGTGCCCGCACCCAAATCGTTGGAATCGTGCGCTTTTTTTCCAAGGCGCCTGTAGCGGTTGCGCAGAACGGGCGCAGGTTGTATGAAGTTCAGGTTAAGATTCCCGAAAACCTGATCGTCGAAGAATACGACCGGGTGATCGTGCAGATCACGCATTACAAGGAAAAGCCCCGAGATGTCATGAAAGGCGTGGTGATCCGAAATCTGGGAAGAGATCATTCGACCGACGTTGAAATGCAAAGCATTTTGGCAGACAAGGGCTTCCCTCTGGAGTGGAGTCCAAAGATCATGGCACAGGTGGCAGCCATACCCGGTGTGGTTTTGCCCGAAGCCGGACGGCGCGATCTGCGAGGGTGGACCACGTTTACCATCGATCCTTACGACGCAAAAGATTTCGACGATGCCCTGTCTGTCCACCGCGACGAAAAGGGCAAACTGCACATTGGCGTGCACATTGCCGACGTTTCTCATTATGTTCCGGAAGGGAGCGCCCTCGACCTGGAAGCCCGCTACCGGGGAAATTCCGTTTACCTGGTGGATCGCGTGTTGCCGATGCTTCCGGAGAAATTGTCTAACGAGTTGTGCTCACTCCGCCCGCGGGAAGACAAGCATTGTTTTTCAGTTGTTTTTGCGTTGAACGAGAACTACCGCGTTACCCACCACTGGATAGGCAAAACGCTGATCCATTCCGACCGGCGGTTTACTTATGAGGAGGCCCAGCAGCTCATAGAAGGGCAAAGCGACCCGTTGGCAGAACAGGTGCAACTGCTTAACGACATCGCAGGCAGCCACCGCAAAAGGCGGATTGCCCAGGGTGCCATCGACTTCGATACCGAGGAGGTAAAATTCCGCCTGGACGTGGCAGGGAATCCGGTTGCGCTTGAGGTCAAGGAGCGCAAAGAAGCCCACATGCTCGTCGAAGAATTCATGCTGCTTGCCAACCGGACGGTTGCGGAGTTCATTCAGCGCAAGCAGGCGCAAGCACAGCGCATACCGTTCGTCTACCGGGTACACGACAAACCGGATCCGGAAAAGCTCGAATTGTTTCAAACCTATGCACGCGAATTGGGGGTCTACCTCGATTTCAGCACCCCCGCGAAAGTGGCTGCGTCGCTCAACCGGCTTGCCGGACTGGCCAGGCAGGACCCAAAATACAAGGTACTTCAGCCACTGGGGATAAGGGCAATGGCCAAGGCATTGTATAGCACAGAGAACATCGGTCACTACGGCCTGGGCTTTGAGCATTACGCGCACTTCACTTCCCCGATCCGGAGATATGCCGACCTCATCGTACACCGCATACTCGAAAAGAACCTGAAGACCGTGCAGCGCGAAGAGCAGGAAGGGCTTGAGCGGACCTGCCTGCACATATCCAATCAGGAGCGCAAGGCCATGGAGGCGGAACGGGCTTCGAACCGCTATTTTCAAGTTTTGTTTATGAAGGCGCACATCGGCGAGGTCTTCGAAGGGCAGGTGAGCGGGATGAGTGAGCGGGGCCTTTATGTAAGTCTTGGCGACACCCATTGCGAGGGGGTTTTACCCTACGGTGCCATGGCGGGAGAGATGTCGCTGCACAGCAGCCGGATGCACGCCCACTCAGAAAGCGGCGGCCGCAAATGGACTTTTGGAGACAAGATTCATGTCAAGCTGGTGGACGCCGACCTCGACGACCGGGAACTTCTTCTGAGTGCAGAGTTGTAAATCATTGATTGACAAACTTTTGTTGCAAAAAACGGGAGTTTTGGCCCGCCGTTGCCCAAATTTCCTTACCTTTGCACTCCATTTTGGAAATTCAAAGGAATTTGGCGTATGACGAATAAAACGAGGATCCTTTTCATTACCCAGGAGATGGATCCATACCTCGATTTGTCAGGGATCGGGTCCCTCATCCAGAAGTTACCGGCGTATGCGCAGGAAAACGGCATGGAGATCCGCATTTTGATGCCGCGCTTTGGGGTGATCAACGAGCGCCGCCACCGCCTCCACGAAGTGGTCAGGCTCTCCGGAATGAACATCATCATCAACGACGACGATTTCGCCCTGATCATCAAAGTAGCTTCGCTTCCAGGCTCGCGCATACAGGTCTATTTTCTCGACAACGACGAATTCTTCAAGCGAAAATCCGTATTCGCCGATGAAGCGGGACAATTGCACTCCGACAACCAGGACCGCATGGTCTTTTTTTGCAAAGGGGCGCTCGAGACGGTGCGCAAATTTGGATGGCCTCCCGATATCGTGCATTGTCACGGATGGATGACCAGCCTCATCCCCTTTTATCTGAAAACCAGCTACAAGAACGACCCGGTTTTCAAGCATTCCAAAGTGGTATTCTCGGTATACGACCAAAACATCGAATCGAGTTTTACAGAAGACTTTCTTAAAAAAGCCGCCATCAATAACCTCAAACCCGAGCAACTGCTTGCGTATCGCAACGGAACCGGTATCACCCTCGATAAAGGAGCCATTCAATACGCCGACGGCATCATCCAGGGAAGTCCGCAGATCGGTCAAGGCGCGGAATCAGCCATCCAGGCTTCGGAAAAGCCGTTCCTGCGAACCGAAGGGGAAGAATATTTGCCCAGCTACATGGAGTTTTACAAGAATCTCGTACAGTAGCGCGTTTGAACCGGATGGGATTTGCAAAAAAAATCCAGGGCGCTATGAAAAAGCACGGTTGGGCTGCGGCATTGTATTTGATCCTTTCCGCTACGGGATGTAACGATTTTGATTCTTTTGGCTCGGACCTGCTCGACACGGGCTGGATCAACGCCAAAGCCGACGAAATAGTCGACCTCGATGCCGGGCCTGCTGCTCCCGACTCCATCATAAGCTTTTACGGCAGCACCGCCCTGGGAGCCCCCGGTTTTGTGAATACGGCATTCCCGCTTGGCATTATGGAAGATCCGCTCTTCGGGCATTCGGAAGCCGGGTTAGGAACCCAGCTCCGCTTCATCCCTACCAACGATCTCAGCTTCCTCCACAGCACCCTGGATTCCATCGTGCTGTCGTTCCGCTTTGATACTTCCCTGTTTTATGGTAAGTATTTGGAACCCATGGACATCGCAGTCTACGGACTCAGCAATGCATACGACATCAACACCACGTACTTCAGCAACGACGAGCTTCCGTATGAGCCTACTCTGAAATTCGGGCAGCTCAGCAACTATGTCGTCAATAAAACAGACAGCATCATCATTCGCGAAGACACCCTGGAGCGCACACTCTACCCGCAGTTGCGCATCCCGTTGGATACCGGTCTGCTGATGGGCATCTTCAGGAGCTATCCCGATACGGTTTATTACGTAGTGGACAGTTTTTCCAATGTTTTTAACGGCATCGCAGTAGTATGCGAGAAGGGCAACGGATACCTCTCCCTGATGCCCGAACACAGCGACAGCAAGCTCAGCATTTATTACAAGGATACTTCCGGCCGCCAGCTCCGCACGGAGCTCATCATGAGCAGTTTTGCGGTCAAGACACCTTTTTACCGGCGAGATCCGGCCGGCTCGCTGGCTGCAGCCTGCTACGATGGAACCATTCCCGGCGACAGTCTGTTGGTTATGCAAGGGGCTGGTGGGCGCGATATTCGTTTAAAAATGCCCGTGGAACAGAGGTGGAAGGGCAAATTCATCAACTACGCCGTTTTAAAATTTGCGGTTGCAGACATCCCGGGCGTAGATCTGGAAAATTATCCCCTACCTTCGCTTTTGCAGATATTCGACGTGAGTACAGGAACTCGCATTGCCATTGACGACGTGGCCCTGGCCAGTGGATCTTCCTCCCGTTACCTCAGGGTGTTTGGGGGAGCCCCTGAAAAAGTGGAAGACAATGGACAAACGCGCCACATCTACCGGATGAACGTAACCCGGCATTTTCAAAAAGCACTTAAATCCGGAACTGATTTTGACCTGGTGGTGTCACCTTTTGCCAAGCTCGAATCTCCGGCCCGCTTGGTATGGTTCGGCCGCAACAACGCCCAATATGGAGCAAAACTTGAGTTAACTTTCTCTGAATAAGGAGAAAACAAATTATATTTACACGTAATATGTGTGGCATTATCGCATACATTGGCAAAAAAAATGCCTACCCCATTCTCATGGAAGGGCTCAAGCGCCTCGAATACCGGGGATATGATTCGGCTGGCATCGCCCTGCTGAACGGCGACCTGGACATTTACAAAAAGAAGGGAAAGGTCCAGGAACTCACCGATTTTACTTCCGGTAAAGGGCTTTTTGCACATGTTGGCATGGGACATACCCGGTGGGCTACGCATGGAAAACCGGACGACGTCAATGCGCACCCGCACCGTTCCCAAAACGGAAAGCTGGCTATCATTCACAACGGGATCATCGAAAATTATGCAACCCTGCGCGAGGCTTTGTCGCGACTGGGCCACCACTTTGTAAGCGAAACCGACACCGAAGTGCTGGTTCATCTCATCGAGGAAGTTCAAAAGCGGGAGGGCCTGCCGCTGGAGGAGGCCGTTCGCAAGGCTTTGCGCAAGGTGGTGGGAGCTTTTGCCATCGTCGTCATGGACGTCGACGAGCCGGAGAAACTCGTCGGTGCGCGCAAGTCCAGTCCACTGGTCATTGGCATTGGCGAAGAGGAGATATTCATTGCATCCGACGCCAGTCCGATTGTTTCGCATACCAACAAGGTGGTGTACCTCAAAGACGAGGAAATTGCTGTGATCACCCGCGATAGGGGGCTTGAAATTTCGACCCTGAGCAACGACGAGGTGCAGGAGCCATTGGTCCAGGAGCTCGACATGAGCATGGACCAACTGGAGAAGGAAGGGTACGAGCATTTTATGCTCAAGGAAATCTACCAGCAGCCACAGACGATATCCGACTGCATGCGGGGAAGGCTCAACGCAACGGAAGGCTGGGTCCGGCTCGGTGGACTGGAAGAGCACATCAACCACGTGAGCAATGCAGGAAGGATCGTCATCGCGGCGTGTGGCACCAGTTGGCACAGCGCGCTGATCGGCGAATACCTGATTGAGGAGCTGGCGCGCATTCCGGTAGAAGTGGAATACGCCTCCGAGTTTCGCTACCGCAACCCCATACTTTCCGAGGAAGACGTAGTAATCGTCATTTCGCAATCCGGGGAAACGGCCGACACGCTGGCTGCAGCGGAGTTGGCAAAGGAAAAGGGCGCGCTGGTTTACGGGATCGTCAACGTCGTCGGGTCGTCGATTTCCCGGATCACTCATGCCGGATCTTACATTCACTGTGGGCCCGAGATCGGCGTTGCTTCCACCAAGGCCTTTACCGGGCAAGTGACCCTGCTGACCCTGATGGCCCTGGTGCTGGGGCACCGCAATGGATCGCTTTCGAATTCAAAATACCACGAGCTCATTGCCGAATTGTCGAGTATACCCGGCAAGATCGAACGCCTGCTGCGTCTTAACGACCAGATCAAATACCTGGCTGCCGAGATCCAGAAAAAGAACAACGCACTCTACCTCGGACGCGGATACAATTTCCCGGTAGCACTCGAGGGCGCACTAAAACTGAAGGAGATTTCATACATCCACGCAGAGGGGTATCCTGCTGCGGAGATGAAACACGGTCCGATCGCCCTCATCGATGAAAAGATGCCGGTGATCGCGATTGCCACCAACGTGAGCGCGTACGAGAAAATCATTTCAAACATTCAGGAGGTGAAGGCCCGAGGTGGTGTGGTTACAGCCATTGTCACCGAGGGCGACGTAGAGATCAAACGCATTGCCGACCACTGTCTGGAAATTCCACCGACAATCGATCCCCTCACGCCGCTGCTGTCGGTCATCCCGCTGCAGTTGCTGTCTTATCACATCGCTGTTTTGCGCGGGTGCGATGTCGACCAGCCGCGCAACCTTGCCAAATCCGTTACTGTTGAATAATCAAACGTTCATGGACCACATTAAATTCGTGTACAATACTTCCCAGTCCGAACTGGCGATGCCAGAATATGGGAGGAACATTCAGGAGCTGATCTATTATTGCAAGAACATTGAAGATCCCGTGTACCGGCAGCAGTTTGCCGAAGAGGTCGTCAACCTGATGCACATCATTACTCCTTACAACAAGACCCTTGAGGAGCATCGCAAGAAATTGTGGCACCACTTTTTCCGCATTGTGAGTTACGACATCGACGTGATGCCTCCCAACGGCATCAAGCCAACACCGGAAGAGGACAGGCTGAATCCGCACAAAGTGGAATACCCATCGGGAACCGACAAATACCGGCACTACGGAAATTACGTCAACGAGCTCATCCGAATGGCTTCTGCCATGGAACCGGGCCCCAAGCGCGACGCCTTTGCTCAGATCATCGGCTCCTACATGAAGATGGCGTACAAGAACTGGAACCGGGAGCATTACGTCAGCGACGATATGATCAAAAACGATTTGCTCAAAATGTCGAATGGCCAGCTCGCGATTGACGAAGGTGTACAGTTTGCCACGGTGGAGGATTCTCCACACCAGAGCCAGCGGCGGGTGTTCAAAAGCAATTATAAGCAGAATTACAACAAGGGTAGGAAGGGCAACTTCAAATACAGAAACAACAATTCCAATAACCGCCGCCGCCCAAACTAGAGGTGCCCTAGAGCCACACAGCGGGTGATCCGGTTCCGGGATGTTTTATGGAGGGAATCGGGAATGAAGGGAGTGAGGGGGATTCATTGAGTGTGAATTGTCATTCTATGCGTTTGGTTTTCGCGTATGGGAAGAGCGGGGTTCCCTACTGGCATCTGCTTTGCAGCGCGACTGTGTACTTTGGCCATGAAGTTTTGCTTTGGTTAAATTCAGTTGGCTATTCCTACGGGCACAGTGGTTTCTGCGCTGTTGGAATATTTCTTCTTCATCTCTTGATTGCCCCATGCAAATTGGGTTGTTACTTTCTTTTGCCGCAAAAGAAAGTAACCAAAGAAAGCTCGTCAGTATGCCAGGCGCTCACGCCGATCTCATTCATCGCGCTTGGCTATCCCTGATGGTAAAAGGCAACCCGCTGGCTTCGACTCCGCTCAGCCAGCGGAGTGACTGTCCCAATGCAGATCCATGTGGATTCAGCATTCTGGTTTCAATGGAACGTTGTTATTGTCGCTGCAGCATCTTTACATCGTTAGGTCATGTTATGCACTGTTTGGTCATTTTTCACTGACTTTAACTCCCTGTACAGGCGGGGATGATCGTGTGATGGGCGTGTATTCGCCAGGAATGCAATGAATGAGGATTTTGTGAAAGCCTGCTTATGTGGTAAGAAAGGGAAACATGCAACTTTGGGAACTGGAATTTCAGGGTCATGGTTTTATCAGGGACCCGGATGAAGCATAACACTCCCATTGGTTTCTGTCATGGCGATTGCTGTGTTGGCTGTAGAAATATTTTGATCGCTCACATTTCCAATCATGGCAAATCATTTCAGGAACATTCCTTCTCGCATTGCAATTTATCGTTAAACATTCCAAGAATGCAGGTGAAATTGATTTCGGAGATCTATTTCTGAAAGAATCTACCAGGGTAGTTCTGGCGGGAAATATTTTCAGAGGTTTGATGGATTGGGGAATTTGGAATTGAATTGGCATAACTTGTCGCCAAAGAGGGCGAACTTAGCGGCAAAGTTGGTACATTCGGTTTTTAAAGCGGCGACGGGGGAAATTCGGGAACCTAAACTTCCACTTCCTTTGGATTGCCTGTAAAGTGCTAAGGAATTGGATTCATTTGAACTGACACCGGAACAGAAACAGACGCTCTTTGACGCTGCCCGGAGGTGCGTCGAAATTGAGCAGAGCGCCGTGGGTGAGTTATTGAACAGCCTTGACGACGACTTTCAGCGTTGCGTAGAAGCCATGTACCGCTGCACGGGCAGAGTCGTGCTGACCGGAATCGGGAAAAGTGCGCTCATCGGACAAAAAATTGCGGCGACCCTGAATTCGACCGGGACGCCAGCCCTGTTCATGCATGCTGCCGACGCCATTCACGGCGACCTGGGCATGATACGACGTGAAGACATCGTTTGGTGTATCTCCAAGAGCGGAGAGACCGAAGAGATCAAGGTGCTGATCCCGCTGATCCGCAACTTTGGCTGCATGTTGGTCGGCATGGTCTCCAACAAGGCCTCCACCCTGGCACAGAGAGCAGACTGCGTGTTGCATACGCCGATACCCCAGGAGGGAGACCCCAACAACCTCGCCCCCACGGCGAGCACCACAGCCCAGGTAGCCATGGGCGATGCCGTAGCCGTGGCCCTGCTGGCCCTGCGCGGGTTTAGTCCGCAGGACTTTGCGCAATTTCATCCCGGCGGCTCGCTGGGTAAACAGCTATACCTTAGGGTCAGCCACATTTACCCCATGCACGGAAGGCCGTTGGTGACTTCCGGGGCCGGACTGCGGGAAATCATCATTGAGATGACCGGCAACCGCCTGGGAATGACCGCGGTGGCTGACGAGAACGGTCACCTTGCAGGCATCATCACCGACGGCGACCTGCGCCGGATGCTCCACCGCACCGAGGGCATCGATTTGCTTCGGGCATCAGACATCATGACAGTCGATCCAAAGACGGTCGAAGCAGACGCGCTCGCCGTAGATGCATTCCGGCTGATGCGCGAGAACAACATCACTCAGGTACTGGTGGTGGAAAACGGAGCCTACGCGGGCGTCATTCACCTCCACGACCTTCTACGCGAAGGGATCTTGTAACTTTGAACCAGGGATTATGTTTTTTCCAATTGGCGACGATAACGTAAAGGGCGGACACAAGCCGCTGTTCTCACATGCGTTGCTGGTCATCAACATCCTCGCCGGGGCCTACGCCTTCAGCCTGAACGATTACCAGAACGAATCGCTGGTGTTTTTTTTCGGCAACATTCCGGTGGAGCTGTGGTCCGGCCAGGACCTCTTTACCTTGCTGACCAGCCTTTTCTTGCACGGCGGATTGATGCACCTGGCGGGCAACATGCTGTTTTTATGGATCTTCGCCGACAACGTCGAAGCGGTCATCGGAACCTTCAATTTCATGCTCTTCTATCTGCTGGGGGGTGTCGCCGCCACGGTTGCACACGGACTGTTCAACCCGACCAGCGAATTGCCGGTGATCGGCGCCAGCGGCGCAATCTCTGCGGTCATGGGCGCTTACCTGGTGATGTTTCCTGCTTCGCGCATCCGCGTTTGGATCGTATTCCTGTTTACGACGGTGTACGTGCCGGCGCTACTGTTCCTGGGTTTTTGGATGCTGCAGCAGACGCTGTCCGGCGTCGGCTCGTTCAGTGCTTCCGGACAGCAGGACAACGTTGCCTGGTGGGCACACATCGGCGGTTTTCTGTTTGGCGTCGTTGCGGGTGTTATGGCCCGCCGCAAATACCGCCTGCGCTACCGCTACCTTCGCCCGGGGCAGTCCTCCGGAGACCATCTTTAGCCTTCGGGCTAAATCAAAATTTACTAACGAACGATCATTAGTTAACTAACTAACGTTAGTTAGTTTAATTATTTCTTACATACAGCCACGACAGCAGGGTCGCAAAAACGTAAAGGGTGCAGCCGATCTGCGTGCCAAGGGTGTATTCTACCATAAAGGATCCCAGCAATACGCATTGTACGGCCGGCAGCACCGGAAGCGACCACCAGTTGCGGCTGCCCGCACTGTGCCAGATGGCCGCCATCAGGCTCCCCAACCCAAACAGGCCGGTAAAGGCCCAGGTAAAGACAAACTGATTGTGCGGAAGTTTGTAAAATTCGCTGGCCAGGCACTCCTGATACACCTGGGCGGTGGAAGTATAGAGGTCGCCAATCCCGCTGCCCAGCAGCGGTTCCTGGCGGATCATCTCCAGCCCCAGGCGGATGGAAACCCATCGCTCGATGTCGGAGTAATTCAGCCATTTGCCGCGCAGGTACTCGCCAACCTGCCAGATCGTGTAAAAAAATTTGTTCTGCAGACTGGGAAGCAGCATGGCCAACGCAACAGCAGCCACCAGCAACACGGCGGCGATTCTCAGCATGCGCGTTCGCGCACCAGGCTTGCGCACCACCAATAAGCCATACAGGAAGATACCTCCGTAGAGCGTAAGCAATCCGGTTTTTGCGCTGAGCAGGTGGGTAAAACCAAAAAAGTAGAGTCCGAGAACGGCTGCCAGCGTAGGCCCGTGTCGCAAAGGCAGCGGTATTTTCTGCACTACGGCATGCAGGCACAGCAGGGTAGCCAGTGCAATGACCATGCTGTAGCGTATGTGCGAAATGTGGGTAACGATGGGTTTGCCCTTGAGCAGTCCGTGGAGGTATTCCTGTGAGTGCAGGGCGAAGTCGTACAGCACCCAAAGAGAGGTGGCGAGGGCTGCTCCCAGAAAAATGTAGAGTGCCGGCCCCAACCAGCGGGTGAGCACGATCTGTCGGCCGCTAAAGACCAAAGGAGCCAACAAAAAAGGCAGTTGCATTTGGGAAAACCACACCCAGTCCTTTAGATTTTCCGACCACAGACCGGATGCCAACATCGAGAAGAAACAGAGCCAGAAAGCCTGTAGCAGGGGGTCTTCCAGCAAAGTGGACAGGTCCTTGCGCCAGACCGTACTGATCAGTCTTCCTCCGGGATCATGGGTGCGAGCCAGCGGAACCGACAGCCCCATCAGGATGACGCCGTTCGACACCAGAAAATTCGACCAGCTGATGCCTGCTGCTACCAGGCAAAGTCCACCAACGGCGAGGACATCGCCCGGGTTAACACCGCTTCGAATGGATATCGGTTTGTGCATGAGCGAGCAGGCGCAGCGAAATTCTTTGCCCCGGGCCTTACCTTTGCCTGGTAAAAATACGCACATGTCCACGGACCACTTTGCAGAAGTAGAACGCATCATCCAGGAGATCCAGTCTTTCCCCCTGGAAGACGCCACTTCGCTGGAGCCGTTTCGACTGCAGTTCCTGGGTAGCAAAAGCCAGCTAAAACCTCTGCTTGCCGCCATCGGTCAGGTTGAGGCCGCGCAGCGCAAGGCTTACGGGCTGCGCGTCAACCAGGCGCGCCAACTCGCAGAGGAGACCTACGCCTTAGCGAAAGAGCGATTTGGCTCTGCCTCTGAAAACGTGGGGCCCATACCCGACCTGGGATTGCCAGCCCTGTCCCTGGTCCAGGGCAGAAGGCATCCCATTTCCCAGGTGATGGATCGCATACTCGAGATCTTCGGGCGCATCGGGTTTTCCGTTGTGGAGGACCGCGAGGTTGAAGACGAGTGGCACAATTTTACGGCGCTGAATACGCCAGACGACCATCCGGCGCGCGACATGCAAGACACCTACTACCTTCGCGATTTTCCGGGACGACTGCTGCGCACCCACAGCTCATCGGTGCAGTCGCGATACATGACGAAGCATCAGCCCCCCATCCGCATATTGGCCCCGGGGCGGGTTTACCGCAACGAGACCATTTCTGCGCGGTCGCATTGCCAGTTTCACCAGGTCGAGGGCCTCTACATCGACCAGGGCGTTTCGATGGCTGACCTGCGGCAGACTTTGCTGTTTTTTGCCCGGGAGATGTTCGGAAAGGATGCCCGCATCCGCCTTCGGCCCTCCTACTTCCCCTTCACCGAGCCTTCGGCCGAAATGGACATATACTGGGGGCTTCGCGACGAAACCGACCACCGCATTACCAAGGGTACGGGCTGGCTGGAAATCCTCGGTTGCGGCATGGTCGATCCCGCCGTGTTGCAGAACTGCGGCATTGACCCGGAGCGCTATTCCGGTTTTGCCTTTGGCATGGGAATCGAGCGCCAGGCCATGTTGCGGTATAAGGTCCCCGACATCCGCTATTTCTTCGAGAACGATCTGCGCTTCCTGCGACAGTTTTGATGTCGGCCGGTCGGCGAATGCAACACCACCCATGAAAAAAGTACAACTGGCCAAGGGAACCCGCGATTTTTTACCTGCACAGGCACGCCGTCGCAAATACATTTTCGACGTGTTGGAGCGCAGCTTCCAGCGTTACGGGTTTCAGCCACTGGAGACACCTGCCCTCGAGAATCTGGATACCCTAATGGGCAAATATGGCGAAGAAGGGGACCAGCTCTTGTTCAAAGTGCTCAACTCCGGAGATTTTACCCGGGCCCTGGGCGAGGGAGGCATTTCCGGTAAGAGCCTGCGCGAGCTTAGCCTGTTGCTGTGCGAGAAGGGTCTGCGCTACGACCTGACCGTGCCGTTGGCCAGGGTCGTTGCCATGAACCGGCACGAGATTGCCCTGCCGTTCAAGCGTTACCAGATCCAGCCCGTTTGGAGGGCCGACAGGCCGCAGCGAGGGCGTTACCGCGAGTTTTACCAGTGCGACGCAGACGTCCTGGGTTCGGGATCCCTGCTGTGCGAGGCCGAGCTCGTCCAGCTTTACGACGAGGCCTTTAGCGAATTGGGCATCCCCGTGAAAATTCACATCAACCACCGCAAGGTCCTGGAGGGCCTTGCACAGGAAGCCGGGATTTCCGGTCGCTTTGCCGAATTTACCGTGGAGGTCGACAAACTGGAGAAGACGGGTCCGGAAGCATTTGAGCAGGCCCTGCGGAGTCTTGGGTTGGAAGAAGCGGCCGTGCGGCGCGTGCTGGGGCATTTAGCTGCAAATGACCCGGAGAGAATAGCCGTCAACGATCTCGCTCGCACCGGTGCGGAGGAGATCCTCAGCGTAAAGCGGTTTTTGAGCGGAACGCCCCTGAAGAATGAATTGGTTTTCGATCCGGGGCTTGCCCGGGGACTAAGCTACTACACCGGGTGCATTTTCGAGGTAAAGCCCGTGGGTGTGCAGATGGGCAGCCTGGGCGGCGGCGGGCGTTACGACGAGCTCACGGCCATCTTCGGACTTCCCGGCGTTTCCGGAGTGGGGATTTCTTTTGGCGCCGATCGCATTTACGACGTGCTCACCGAACTCGAACGCTTTCCTGCCCAATTGGGTGGAATGCCCCGGGCCCTGCTGGCACCCCTCAGCGAAGGCGCCCTACTCTATGCTTTCCGCCTTGCAACGGAACTGCGCAGGCAGGGGATCCCGGTGGATGTCTATCCTGAAGTTGCCCGGCTAAAAAAGCAGTTTGCACATGCCGAAAGGCTGGAAGTGCCCTACGTGGTCATCCTCGGCGACGACGAGTGCAAAGCGGAAACGGCTCAGGTCAAAGACCAGCGAACGGGCGAACAGCATTGCATTCCCGCTGCCCAGCTTGCCGGACACCTGGGCTAGCCCCCAGACCTTTTTGCTAATGGCCAATCGGCGAGGCAGAAGGGGGCGCCGTTTCAATAAATCTTTTCATTTTTCAACATCTGCAATGACGCTAATGCTTACACCCGCAGCACCTTCAGAGGTCCATAGGTCCTGGCTTGTCTTTCGGTAGTAGGTCCTTTTTCCCAAGGCACAACAGAACATCAATTCGCCTTCTCCCAGGTCTTTTACATGCTCCAGGGTGATCAGGAAATTGCCCGGGGTAACAATGTTTTTTAAGCTCAAATCGATGTAGACCGTTTCCTGAATCTGCAATTTGGGAATGTTGATGTAAATGGGTTGTTTTAATATGTTCTCAAATTCATGATCTCCATTATCCGTGTACACATTTAGGCGGTAAAATATCGTGTCGTACGTGCATTTGGCAATGTTGATGCATATCCATTTGATGAAAGCGGACTTTTTATTTTTTATCAGCACGCCCAGTTCATATCCCAATTTGTTTTCGCTAAACCCCGCCTGAAGATATTTTGCTGTGCTTGTTATACCCAATGTTTTTTCCGTAAATTGGACAGGTTTTACCACAACTTCGTCTAATTCGTATTGAGTTTCCTGCATTTCCACGAGCTGGTTTCCGCTGAGCAGATCCGATATCTTAATGGAAACCGGGGCGTAACCTATGCAGGAAAACAAAAGAGTATCTTTTGCGTAAGTGGAGTTGATGTTAAGAGTGAACTTACCCTGGTCATTTCCAACGGTTCCCAAATTTTTACCCAGCACGCCAATGTTAACATATGCGACGGGGAATCTGGTCGATTTGTTTATGATATTTCCGGTAACTGTTTGGGCCAGTAGTTGCGGGGTAACAAACAACAAGGCGAACAGGAGAATGCTTTGATTATTCGACATATAAGGTCTTTGTAGCTAAATCGGGCGAATCGAAAGTTTGAAGTTTGAATAAGTATGGTTAAATGGAATTTAACTGTTGCAGCTAAGTGTTGTGCATGAGAATTGCCCGGCAGGAATTGGAATGCCGAGGAGGATGCCCGTTATGGTATCGGTTATACGAGTGGGCCAGGCTCGATTTAATTTTAGCCAAGACGTTTTTATCGGTTGCACTGTCATATGAATGGCTAAAGGACACCCTTCTGCTGTCCTTTTCGTAGAGATGCCGTGGTTTGATGGTAATGCTCAACTTCGGTTCATTGGAATCTGTGTGTAAAATTAATTATAAATACTTTTTCTATTACACACCTTTCCATCATTCCGTTGGTATGGATGGCAATGAGGTAATAGCCACTTTGAAGACTGCATAAATCTAAAGTTGTATGGTTTCCTGAGAAAATATCTTTAAAGTGCTCAATCCCCGTTAAATCAAATACGGAAATACTGTTTGGTCCAGTTGAATTATTAAGAGATAAAGAAAACGTGGAATGGAATGGGTTTGGAAAAGCATTGCTCCTCACGTGACGACCGATATCTTTCGCTTTGGTGACTTGGCAGGAACTGGATAATTTGAAAATTTGTTCCATTTCATTGGAGTCAAGTGAGCGATGGCAAAATCGAACATCATCTATTTTGCCTAAGAAGTGCTTCCCAATTCTAATATTGTTTTTGGCCTGGGCTATACCAAATTTACCACCGAGGATTGATTCTTGCAAAACGGTGTCTTTGTATAAGAACCAATTCTTACGGGCACCTCTAATAACCCACTCTTGCGCCAGCCAGACCGCATTGGCTTGCGCGCGAAATGAATTTAGCTTCACAATACTTCGTTGCGGTTCAGTCAGTTATTGCTCCACATAGCTTCCTTCACCACGCCTCGTCTTGTTTCCCTAAATTCATTCTGGCATCAACAGGGAGTGAAGAGAGGCAGCCCTTTTCATTCTGGCATCAACAGGGAGTGAAGAGAGGCAGCCCTTTTCATTCTGGCATCAACAGGGAGTGAAGAGAGGCAGCCCTTTTCATTCTAGCATCAAAAATGGGTTATTCGAGGGACCCTTAAGTTTATTGCATTCCCTTATTGAACTTTTGGCGCAACAAATCCCTCGTGTAAGTGCTGGATCATTTTGCCAAAATGAATGAGCCGCTCCTCAGAAAACATTGGCCCAACCACCTGAACAGAAACGGGCAGGCCGTCAGAGTTTAAACCTAAGGGGATGGACAGCGCCGGATGTCCTGTTGCATTAAAGCACATAGTATAATGGAAATGGTCCCAGTATTCCATTTTGACATCGTCTACCGCCATAGGTTCATGGTTGGGATTTTTGACAAACGCCGGGCCTGGTGTAATAGGAAGAATCAGGAAGTCATACTCTCGGAAAAACCGTTCCATTGCTGCCCTTAGCGTGTCCCGCCTCATGAGTATTCTATCGTATTCAGCTTTATCAATATCACCGATGCGTTCAAGCCCTTCACTCAGATCAATTTTTAGCGGTGTGCCGCTTTCAAATTCTCGTTTAATCAATTGACGTATTAGCCAGGGTTGTTCTGCAAACACCATATATGCCATCAGGAGCATGTGCATTTGTCTCATTTCTGCAAAATTCCCCGGTTGGACATTTTCCATCGTCGCACCGCTACTTTTCAATGAATCAACAAGGGTTTGCAGTTTCTGTTTTACGGTATTTGAGATGGGAATCTTATCATTTCCGAAATGCCATTCATCTAAATAGGCTATTTTGTATTGCGAAAGGCTTTTAAGCTCATCCACTTTAAGCCATTTATTTTGATTGTACCAAGGCTTAATCATAGCCTCCCATCCAAGTTCGACGTCATCAAGGGTTCTTGCCAGAGGTCCAGCAACGGCCATAGCGAAGTATTGGTGGTTTCCTGCTGTATCCGGAGAAGATCCATAATTCTTTCCCATACTTCCTTCTGTCGTTTTCAAGCCGTAAATGCCGCAGAAGCCGGCTGGAATGCGAATGCTTCCGCCCATATCACTGCCGAGGCAGAGCGGGGAAAATCCCGATGCAACGGCAGCAGCACCACCTCCTGTGCTCCCGCCTGGCACTCGTGTTGCATCATACGGATTGCTTGCCTCAGGATAAATGTCTCCGTTGGTTTGCATGTCAATCAGCATTCTGGGGATGTTGGTCGTTCCCAAAATAATTGCACCTTCATCAATCCACGCATCTACAGCGAGGGCGTTACGTGGCGCTATGAACCCCTGGAAATTTTCAGAATTCCATGTGCAAGGCTTACCCTTTACCCAGTATTCCTCTTTGATGCATACTGGTACCCCATGCAAAGAACCAAGTGGTTCGCCCCGGGCCAATTTATTATCAGCTTCCCGGGCTGCTTCCAAAGCTTCCTGCTCAAATAGCCATACGAAGCCATTGGTTTTGTAATTGTTGTTTTTGATATAGTTAATAAGTTCTTGAGTTACCTCGACGGAGGATACTTTTTTGTCTCTTATCAAAGAGGCAATCTCCGTTGCAGATTTGAATATGTATTTTCCCTCAACCGGAGAATCAACTTCAGGCTTGCGATAAAGTTCATCTTGAAGAACTGGCGGTTGGCCAAGAGGTTTTGGCATCAGGGACCATATGTATATCCCCGTTGCGGCGACAATCAGCAGCAGGGCCCCGATTATCCACCCAGCTAATTTTAACAGTTTTCGGGTTTGAATTTTCATAAATTGATAGGAATGGGTTTAACCTGCAGTGGCGCAGAAAGCTTATGGACTAAACGATTGAGCGGATTTTAGGACGCAAAGCTACAAATTGGCACAGATCTTACAATTATTATATTATTTCAGGAAAGGTTAAAACAAATCCAATTTATTAACTAACGTCGGTTCAAAAACAGGGATCCGATCACTTACATAAAATTCTTTACAAGCTCCATTCTGTCATCAAAATGGATTTATGCGAGATGCTTTTAAGGCGTGTGCGAATCTTTAAATTTCACTTGGCAGGACCCCGAACATTTCCTTAAAGCTCCTCGTGAAATACGACAAACTGCTGTATCCCACCTCCATGGCCACTTCCGACACATTTCCTGCACCCTTATCCAAAAGCTCTTTCGCACGTGTGAGGCGAAAGTCGCGAATGAGTTCGTTGGGACTTTTCCCTGTAAGGGCCTTCAATTTGCGGTGCAACTGGCTGCGGCTGAAGCTTACTGCGTTGGCGAGGTCTTCCACCGAGAAAAACTCGTTATCCATATTCTCCTCGATGGCGGTGGTAACTTTTTCCAGGAAGCGATGGTCGGAGGACGTTACGGCAACCTCTGAGGGGGATAGGCTGAGGAAACTTTGTGCGTTTGCCAAATTGGAAAATCGTTTCCGCAGTTCCCGCCGTTGTTCCACCAGATTCCTCGCCCGCACGAGCAGCTCCTGTTCGTCAAAGGGTTTAGTCATGTAGGCGTCGGCGCCCGTTTCGAGACCGGCCAGCAATTGCTGCTGACCTGCTTTCGCGGTGAGCAATATGACGGGAATGTGGCTCGTGCGCTCGTCTTTTTTCAGCGTTTCGCAAAGCTTGAAACCATCCATTTCAGGCATCATCACGTCGGAGATTACGAGGTCGGGGATGCGGTCAAGGGCGGTTTCGAGGCCCTTCTTTCCGTTCTCAGCCGTCAGGATCTGGTACTCGCCCTTCAGATTTTCTCCAATGAAACTGCGAAGGTCGGGGTTGTCCTCGACGATGAGAAGGAGTGGGTGGTTAGTGGGTTCGAGGCTGTGAGGGGCGAGGTCTTCCGTTTCTGCTTCACAAGTGGGAAAATGGGTTGGCGAAAGGGTGGCCACACCCATTTCAGCGAACGGTCTGGTGGATATTTCACTTCCGGCAAAAGCCTCTCGTGTTACGGGCAAACTTACTTTGAACATCGTACCCTTGCCTTGTGCACTTTCAACGCTGATTTGCCCATGGTGCAGTTCGACGAGTTCTTTGACGAGGTTGAGGCCGATTCCCGTGCCCTTGTCCTCCATGCCTTCTACCTGATAAAAGCGCTGGAAAATTTTATCCAGATCCTCTTTGGAAATGCCTGGGCCACTGTCCTCCACACTTATTTTCAAGCGGCCGTTTTCCAAAAGTATTTTCACGCTAACACTGCCTTTTACGGGAGTGTACTTAAAGGCATTTGAAAGCAGGTTGACGATGATTTTTTCCAGTTTGTCTTTGTCAAAAAAGGCCATTTGTCCTTCTTCGGTAAAGGTGGTCTGGTAATGGATTTGCCGCCGTTCGGCAAGGCTTTCAAAAGAAAAGGCCATCGCACGGAGGAACTTCACTACATCGCCTTCTGCCACTTGCAGGTTCAACCGGCCGTTCTCCAGTTTTGATAAATCGAGCAGTTGATCAATGAGCTGGCCAAGACGTTCGGCGTTGCGTCGCATCATGCCGACATGGCGGGCTGGCAGACTGATTTCGGCCGCTTCCCGATCCCGGTGGGAGGGGGCTTCGAGCACTTTTTCGTTTTGGGAAAAGGCATCCTGCTCACTGGCGGGCAATTGTTCTATTGCTTTTTTCAAGGGGCCTAAGATGAGGGTGAGCGGAGTGCGAAACTCGTGCGAGATGTTGGCGAAAAAGCGGCTCTTCACGGCATCGAGTTCGAGTACTCTCAGGGCGTCCGATTTGGTCCGTTCATTGAGTTGCATTTTATAAGCGAGACCAAAGGTGTAAATGACCATCAATCCCATTTGTCCGATTGACCAGGGATTGAAGAGGGCGAAAACTTCTCTTTCCAGCGAAAGCCCCAGGATGGTGAATAAGAGCAGCCATCCTGCTCCAGCCGCATAAATTTTGGCAAGGGTGCTTTTATAAAATCCGATGCGGATGACCAGGGTCAGCACTGCGATCACCAAGGCTATCAGCCAAACGCCCGTTTTCTGTTCCCACCCCAGGCCGTAATTGAGGAAAGAAAACACCATGATAAGGACGGCAACCCCAGCCAACCCAAGCATCAGGCGGTCGAGCAGAAGGGAATGTTGGCGGAGGTTGACAAAGGCCCTGCCAAACAAAATGAACCAGAAAAAAGTTCCGATGGTCAGAAAAATCCAGATGTACTCTGCGAGCCATGGGCTTTGTGGGATAAACCAACTGACAAAAAGCAGCTCCGGGTGAATGAGGCTGTAATGCGCCATGAGTAATGTGCAGAAAATGCTGAAAAACAGGTTGGCGGAATCGCGACCAGCCAGGTAAAAGAAAAAACACAACATGGCCAGGATGCCCGTTACCCCCATGTGGGTGCCCATGAGTGTAGACATGTTCGATTTTCCAAAGGGGATTTCCAGGGAAGAGGGTCGCAATTCGAGGGAAAGCGCGGCAGGGTTGCCTTTTGGATTGTGGACCCTCACGAATACCGTTGCCGTATCGCCTTTTTTCAGGGCAAAGGGCAGGGCGTTGGTCAGCGGCTGCAAATAGACTTTGCGCTGGTTTTTTGGCAGCAGGAAGCCGTCGCGGTGGTGAGTCGTCTCGCCGTTTTGTAGGGTGAACCAGACATCCACGTATTCATTTCCCGCTGCATATTCTGAGCGGCCCGGCAATTTTTTGTTAAAGGGGTTTTTTAGCAAAAGCATCCAATCGTCCAGGCTGTCCAGTGCGGCGATTTGCGTTTTCAGCCAAAATACTCTGTGGAGCGATTTTCGTACAACCGGCGTTTCCAGCGCATGGAATTTTTCCTGAAAACCCAGCTTGCGCACCACTTCAAAAGTCAGCGCCTCTGTGCTATCTGCAAACACCAGCGTATGCGGGTCTAGCGGGTACGCGCGCAGTGCGTTTTCGACGGACACAATGCAGCACGGTTGCGCTTTGAGTGCCGGTGCCAAACAAAGGAGCAATAGAGCGAGTTGTGTTTTCATGGCGCATGGCATTGTTCGAGGAGCCCTCATGTGAAAGATAAATCGCGGGATGGTTGATCTGGGGTGTACATCGTGGTGAAATTACAATTCACCACGATGTTACGCTAACTTTACCTGTACCTACCTGTACCAGCCGGGAAAATTCTGTTTTGCACAGGCTAAAATCTCTTCCTGTGTGGGTTCCGGTTTGTGCAAAATCTCGTCGTACTCAATATTGAGGTTGTGGAAGGAGGAGATTTCCCAGGTGCCACCATTTTTCAGCATGAGCATGGTGATGAGCAGTTGGGGGAAAGCAGGTGCTGACGCTTCCCCTTGCCTCGTGTTGAGCAAGGTATGCACCATGGCCACGTCGTGTTTTACGAAGCTGATTTTGTCAACTTTCATTTGCAGGTACATGGTCTTGTAGATGCCATCGAACAGCCCCTGATGAATTTGGCCGTTTAAGGCCCTGTTGACCTGCGGCATATACAAGCCGTTCCATACCACGAGGGAGTGGTCGTGTGCAAAATGGGCGGCGAAAGCCTCGCCACTCTTGGTGTTCCAGCCTTTCTCCATGTCAGAAACGATCTGGCGGATGGCCTTCTCATCAAGAGAAGTTTTGGTCTGTGAAACGGCAAGGGTTGTCTGTAGTGTGCAGAGTGTGAGGATCAGGAAAAATTTCGTTGATTTCATGATTAAACTATTTTAAGATATTGGGTTACTGGTTTGTGGTTTTAACTGATTTCATCCGGGATTGGGTCACCTTGCAGCAAAGAGCCAGGCTGACGGGTATGAAAATCTGCAGAGCGCTGCCCCGAGCGCATTCGAAGAACCGTCGATCCCGTGTGTTCACGTTGGCAAAACCAAAGGGAGGTTCATCATGAGCGACGGGCTCAGCATGAAGCTTGCGCACGGAAAGCAGTTTCAAATTGTTCGATCTCATGGTTGACATGATTTTAGCAAGATGATGCGGCCGGGCAGTTGGGGGGAGCAGATCGCCTGACACATCACTGCTGTAAATTGATTACCGGAAAATGACTTTCGACACATAGTTGCCTTTATCCGTTCTGAGGGTAAGCAGGTATGTGCCGTTTGCGATCGGCCTATTTGAAAAATCGAGCAGCAACTGGTTTTCGCCTTCAGGCAAAATGCCCGTCGAGCCGCAGGCTACTTCTCTGCCCAACAGGTTGGTGAGCTGGTAGTTTGCTTTGCCCGGTTTTTCCACAAGCAATGTGGCAGAAAAACGGCCATCGTTGGGGTTTGGCAAAACGGTCAGGGGTTTAAACTGGGGAAGCCGGAAATCCAGCAAGCCCGTTAGCACATCCGTCTTCAGCAACTGGCCGAGGAACAGGTGGGTCATATAGGCGGTTCCGTCGGCGGCAATGGCCAGTCCCGGGCTTGGGCCAAAACCGGCAAGCAGGGTGTCCAGACTGCCGTCGGGGTGGACCTTCACCAGTTGTGCGCTGCCGAAGATAAAGCCGAACGTGGTGTCCACCGGGCCGAATCTGGCAAATTGCAGGGCCAACAGTCCGCCATCGGATGGATCGAAATCCATGTCGGTCAGCAAGGTCATTCCGGAGGCATGGACCGTCAGCGAGCCATCGTCCATCAGCCGGAAAATGTTGGCTGCACCGTCGAGGAATGGGAACCCGGTGAGGGTGGAGACCAAATAGCCACCGCCCGGGTGTGCCAGGATTTTGGTGGGCACGGATTGAACGAAAGGCGGCCCAACCGGAGATGGATTTGGAAAGGAGGGGAGAGCTGCTAGCAGCTCAAGTTCTTGTGTACCAACGAGGTATTTAAAAATCGCATTGGCGCCGGCATCGGCAATGAGAAAATTGCCATTTGCATCCACCACCATGGAATAAGGGTTGCTTTTTTCAAATCCCTTGCTTTTTGCGAAGGCGTGCAGAGAGATGGCGGAGCGTTGGTCGCCTGGGGTCAGTGGCGCCCCTTTTGCCAGGTAATCGTCCCAGTGAAATACCAGGATGGAAGAGGAAAGGCTGTCAATGCCCTCGCCCTGGCAAAGGAGGATGCGCCCATCGGAAAGTACCAGAGTGCTGAGGGCGCCCTGCAATTCTTTGGCTGCGGCATTAAAAAAGGATGGCAACCCTGCGATAATGGTCTCCTTCGAACCATCGGGGCGGATTTTTTGAACCACGCCATCGTTCATTCCCGTGCCGGACTGGGTGATCCAGGGGTTGCCATCTAAGTCGAGGCACACGTCAATGGGAGCAGCGAGGTTGAAGGCGATCGGGGTGATGGTTTGTCCGGGCATCAGGGTATAGGCGAGCAGAAGGAGTAAGATGGTGTAGAATGTTTTTTTCATTTCATGTAATGTTAAGGGGGTGAAACAATGAGCTTGAATTCGATGTGACAAAGTTGCGGGCAGGCGGGGCCTGGGAGTTTTCAATGGTGCCGCAATTGTTTTCAAAAATGTCGCATGGGACGGAGGATGCGACGTCCGGACAAAAAAATGCGTCAGCCTGGAAACGTGGGGAACCAGAGGGTGGTCGGGGGGGCAGGGGGGGGGCGCGGGGAAAAGCTGCTTACGAGGTGGGATATAGCGCCCGAAAACTCCCTGAAACCGGATTGTTTTCCTGTCGCGTTTGCCTCTGTTGGCAATGTTGGCCCTACTTGCCCTAAGCTCTTGTGGTGAGCTTTATCGAACCCTGCCTGGAGCCAACCCGTTCGCCTGTGCGAATTAGTGGGGAGAAAACCGAATTATATCTAACCACAGAGCTATAAATTTCTTAACCCCGTTAGTGTCGGAGGTTAATCTGTCTGTCGTGGCGTTGCGGTCCTTTTCTGCAAAGGGTTTTGCTGTCTTGCTGTGTTGGTCGCGGGGGAGGAAATGAATTAAAAGCATAGAACTTAGATTTAGCACTTCACTTTCATAGAATTATGAAACACCCACCTGTGCGTAACTGCAATTACCAGCTGTGTTTTCAATTCGTCTGTGTTTTTGGTTTACTTTTTCCGTTTATTAATTTCATTGTGTAGCCATATCCAAGTCCGCTAATTGTCCATAAGGGAAATTCAATAAGAGCCTTACTCAATGTAATGCCTCTTCCATCAATTAATTGAAATATTACAGTCATAAAAATATACATAAATAAACCCCAAGTAAGTCCATGTCTTACCCATCCATAGCCTTCAAATGGATTTGGAACATTTTCTAAGTCAAGGTTCTTATATCTGTCGGGCTGTTTTTGTAACCAATTGCTTTTCCATTTATCCTTAAACCATACCCAAATTGGAAATGTCAAACCAAGAAAAAGCAAACTTGTTAAATTAGTCATACACGGAATGGTCTTTCCACAGTTGTCGCAGTATAATCCAAACCAATTTTTAAATGCGTTGTTTCTTTTCGACCATTTAAGTCCTGAGTGAAGAATCCCACAATGAGTACAAGGGATTCTCGTTTTTTCTTGTAAACATTTTGGAGAATCTTTTTCGATCAACACAATTTTAGGAACTCGTTGTCCTAATAGTAATTCGTTGATTACAAGTCCTGGGTTAATAATCCAATGCAACATTACTGGATTTCTCCAAGTCCAAACTTTATATTTTGATTTGTCGTATTCCATATGTATCATTTTTAACGTTCTGTATTTGCAACATAGCAGGTAACGTAATTGGCATAAATGCTGCATCGCCAATCCATTGGTTACCAAAAGTAGAAAATATATTTTACATTACGGGAAAAATTAGGATCGAAGCGTCGCGAAGATTCCGCATGGCGGGAGAGAATGATTATTGATGCTTGGCGGTGTAGCGTCTATGCCATGTTATGAGAGGTGCTACAGATGGCCCCGTTATTTTTGAACCACCAGGCGGTAATTTTCAACCAGACCCACATCATTCCGGAGGCACAGATGATACAAGCCGTTGGGGAAGGCCCTCAAATCAATTTCTTTCAGATCAGCTTGCTGAAGGAACACCTGCCCAAATGCATTCATCATAGTCAGATCGTAATGGTCAAAATTCGATTGAACCGTGACTATGTCATGGGCAGGATTTGGATAGATCTTCCCTGATACGGTTTGTAATGGCGATGTGGTCGATGTCGTGGTTAATTTCTTAAAACTGATCAGAAAGACCGACGCATCGCGGATGTCGGGTACGTGATAAGTGATCGAAGATCCACCCGCGGTCGACGTGGTTTTGGTCTGATAGCCCGAAGCGCTGACCGTCTCTGTAAAAATCGCTACGTGATCCGAAGAATGCCATGGCAAATTGTTGAGCGTTATGCTTAAATCAGAATAGACGGATTCATGGTTTGAAACGAGCACCTTGACCTCGGTATCCGAAGTATTTTTACCTGAAAGGATCATCACGTTATTTAAAGAATCGCTTAAGTTGCGGGCGTTGAATTCGTTTCCGGCAGATTTGATCAGTATGGGCGTAGAATCATTCAGCTCATTAAAAAATTTGTAGGCATATCCGTTCAGCGTCAGGTTGGGATGGGTGCCGTCGTCCGCATCGCAAAGCGGACTCAGGTCTACGCCCCTGTACCAAATGAATTTGCTAAGCCGGGAGTTGACAAGTGAAATGAGTTCGGAGGTCAGGTAAGAACATCCTTTTGACGTGTTGGTGTAACCTCCGGTATTGTTGTTGTTTTCAGAAAGGATTAACTCGGTATTTGCGAAGCCATACAAGTTGAGGTAGTAGCTCAGCGTATCTGCGAGCATTCTCAAATTGTACGGGTTGGGCCGGTCGTACATGTGAAAGGAATAAAAATCTAACGGTGTTTCATTTTCTTTACAGTATTTCAGAAAATTGGAAAGGTAATTTTGATTTAGAGTGTATTGATTTCCACCGTTGTAAAAGGCATTCTTTGCTGCGGCGGGGCCACCGACTTTGAGATGGGGGTCAAACGATTTGATGGAATCCGCACACGCTCTGTACAGCCGGTAATAGGCCTCTACAGAATCAAAATCCCACGAAGCTTTATGGTTGGGCTCATTCCAGATTTCCCAGTAGGGAATGGAATGGTTGAAGCCATGATCCCATCCGGCAGTATAGTGCATTGCGGTTCTTTTGGCAATTCCCGCAAAGGTCTTAAAATTGATTGCATCCGAATCTTTGGGCATGGGACTTGCAGGGGAAATGCCGCCACCGGGAAAACTGATCCCCAGTCTGAAGAAGGGTTGAAACCCTGAATGGATAATTTCAGCAATTTGATCGTCTGTACTGGCCCAATGATATCCTGTCGGCAGGTGCGATTGAAATGCGTAATTAAATTTTTGAAGGGTGTAGTTGAAAAAATCCGTATAGGCCCAATAGTCGCAGGGACCGTGGTAGTCATGGGTCCGGATGAGTTCGTTGCCTATGGTTTCAAGGCATGCTGCGGTTGTGCCGGAAACGACACTCTGAGGTCCGGTATTGACGCCCGTCATTTTTTTTCCCGAACCGACGGGAACGCTACAGTCGACGGTAACGAGTTTTGTCTGAGCGACACCTGTGGTGATCGTGAAGAGTGCGAAGAGCAACATGTTGATTTTCATGGCTTGGTTTAGTTGACGAGTAGTGATTGTTTTTTTTTGTAATTTTCTGCACACCTCGACGTTACCGGTTGTCGGTGCCTGGTTGTTTGTGCAAACGGGTACAAGGACAGATGCAGGAGAAGATGCATAAAGCTGAAAATCCCGTCAGAAAACAGATCCAAAATGAAGCTGACGTGTCCACCACATTTACCGGGGTATGGAGGCGAATACGGACCTTGGACTGAGATTTTCGTCCTTGGTTTAGATTGCAAGATTTTAAAAGAGAGTATCTGGAAATGCGCTCTGGATGTTCATTGTTGATTCAGCAGGAATTTTGGTTTCATGCTTCCGGTCAGTTGACCAGCCTGCGCACAAATGATTTCCGAGACCTCCAAGTGATTCGCCTGGTACTTTGAAAAGGAGACAACCGGGAACCCTGGGCGAGCAGCGTTGATTCCTCCGCAAATCTGGGAACTGAGCAAGGTACCGCCGGTAGGGGGGCTCCCATTGTCAGCAAAGGGCCTGACGAAGGCTGCAATGGCCGGAGGCTGGTGTTAAAATCTTATTAATCCGCCTTTGCCGCATAGGCCTTTCCCCCGGTTCAACGCTTTGAACAACACCGGCTTAAATACATATTAAAAAAAATAATTATATGTATTAACAGTATATTTAGGCTGTTAACTTTTTGTTTTCATTTTTTTGTCCGATCTTTGTCCTCCTTTCCGGCACAGATGAGCCTTTTTGATTATATTTGAAGGCATTCTGAATCGAAGGGGGAAAAGAAGTGGACACCATCCGTTTCGGCCCATGAACAAAGCAAGATCCATTTTCAACATTCTGTTTGCCACCATCCTGTTGGTTGGTTTGTCTGTGTCGCCCTTGCGCGGCTCGGAAGCCGGCGGCCGGGACCTGTCCGGCGGAGTCTCCGAAGAGCTCATCGCAGAGCGTCTGGAAACGATGGACTGTCTGGTAGAGCCCAGGGCGGATGCGGACGTGTTCGACCAGGTGAGGCGTTTTATTGGCCGCGACCGCAACCGGTCGCTGGAGTTGCTGCACCGGGCGGAAGTGTATTTTCCCATGATCGACCAGGTCTTTGAGCAGTACGGGATTCCCTCAGAGTTGAAGTACCTGACCATTGTGGAGTCCAGTGTTGTGCTCAACGCCAAGTCGTATGCCGGAGCGGCGGGATTATGGCAGTTGATGCCGGCGACGGCGAGGCTCTTGAAACTTCGCGTCGACGCCCGCGTGGACCAGCGGCTCGACCCCGTTATGTCGACCCAGGCGGCTGCGCGATATTTCACCTTGCTTTACGAGATGTTTGGAGACTGGTCGCTGGTTTTGGCGGCCTACAACTGCGGGGAATACAAGATAAAGAGGCTGCTGCAGCAAGCACCGGAAGGCGATTTTTGGGACATCCGCAAGCTCCTTCCCCGGCAGACCCAGCTCTTCGTGCCGGCGTTTATCGGCGCTTCCTACCTCATGGAGTTTGCATTGGACCACGAGCTGGAAACAGACAAAGAGTGGATGGATGCCAACAAGCTGACTTTTGCACGCATCTACAAGGAAGTCCGTCTGGCGGATCTCTATAAGAAGACCTCGATTGCACCCGAAGTGTTTAAAGCTTACAACCCCGCATACCGCAGGGCGAACATACCCGCCAGCGCTGCAGGGCATTTCATCAGCCTGCCCGATAGCCTGATGGTCGAATTCATCGATTATTACACCTTCGGCAACGAGCAGAACCAGGCCATGAGCGGACCCGGGTTTGGGGCAGATGGTGGGGCGGGAGCTACTGTTCTGGAAATTATATCCTTCAGCAGGCCCCTCATTCCGAGTCCCGACAACATTGCGGTAAAACCCGTGGTGCAATTTCTGCTCGACTACGACTTCCGGCCCTGGAATGGCGCAATGCCAAGCACTCCCGAGACCCGGGAGAAGGAAAACTTCCGCTACCACATCGTCGGTCGCCGCGAATCCCTTTCCGAAATTGCCGAGCAAAACAAAGTCAGCCTGGAGGACCTCCTGAGCTGGAACGAATGGCAGGAACGTTCCGAGCCCCGCCCGGGTTCCGTTGTCCGCATTCGCCTGTAGCAGCCCCCTCAAGTTTTTTGGCAATTCAACCTGCAACATGCAGGAAAACATCAGCTTGACCGGAAGGTGTAAAGGTTCAGCCTCGACGAAATCAAATTTCCATTGAAACCAAGATGCTGAATCCACACGGATCTGCATTGGGACAGTCATTCCGCTGGCTTTCTCCTTGCTCACACTCACACTTCCTGCTTTTAGCAGGACAGGCCTCGCTTTCAGCAGGGCAGAGCTCTTATGCAGCTGCAGTATATGCCTCAAAAACACCCTCAGCGGAGCTAGGGTGTTTTCTCGGTTCGCTGCGGCGAAAGCCACATTTAGTGGCTTTCTCCATGCTAATGCTCAGCCAGCGGATAAGATGCGACACGTTCACGGTGCATAGCAGATGCCAGAAGGTAACTTCTCATTCCTGCATTGGGACAGTCACTCCGCTGGCTGAGCGGAGTCGAAGCCAGCGGGTTATCTTTTGCCATTAGGGTTAGCAAAACGCGATGAATGAGATCAGCGTGAGCGTTTAGCATACTGACGAGCTTTCTTTGGTTACTTTCTTTTGCGGCAAAAGAAAGTAACAAGCCAAATTGATGCAAAGAAATTTCTTGTTCCTGGTTCGGAAATCAGAAAGTGCACCACCCACTATCCTGTAGTAGGCCAATAGCGAGTTATAATATAGAAGGCAACGCCCCGCCATCGGGGGGAGGTAATGAAAAAAAGAGGGCCATGCCTTTGAGCATGACCCCCTCTTCTCAACTAATCCCCGTAAGTTGCTTTTTTTGGTCAGGCGATATCGATCACCTTTCCGTTTTTGTTTAGCTCGATCACCTTCGGCACGTGAACGGAGAGAACGCCGTTCTCGTATTTGGCCGTGATGGCATCGGCGTCTACGTTTTGGGGAAGTTCGAAAGATCTCTTGAAAGAGTGGAAACTGAATTCGCGGCGGCGATAGTTTTCCTTTTCTTCGTTCTTCTCCTCTTTTTTCTCAACGGATACTGTGAGCAGATTGTTTTCGACGTGGAGTTTAAAATCCGATTTATCCAGACCCGGCGCGGCGATTTCCAGTTTGAACTCCTTTTCGAGTTCGAGGATGTTTAGGGCCGGCGTTTGCGCTTTAAAAAGCGAGCCACCTGAAAAATCGCCCATGTTGCGGGAGAACAGATCGTCGACGATCTGAACAAAGGGAACCAGTGAATTGAAAGCATTTCTCATATCGTATAGCATTTTAGGTTAGAAAATTATTTTACATCGACTTCTTTGCGGTAGCCGTTGCGGTGCGGAACGCGCACCTGCAAAACGCCGTGGACCAGGCTGGCCTGGCAACTGGCAGCGTCGTACCGTTCTCCGAGGCGTATACCGCGCCTGAAGGGCAGGTGTGACATTTCCCGGCGGTGATACCTTGCCGCGTCGTCGGTGTCGGGGCGTTTGGCCTCCAGCCAGAGCACTTCGTCTTTGAGTTCGAGCCGGATGTCGCTGCGTTGGACGCCCGGAAGGGCAAATTCCAACAATAGGCCATCGGCATGTTCCGATGCATTCATCATCGGACGAATGGAGGCAGGCGCGCTGGCGTTTCCTGCCCGGTAGGCGACCCGCGGTTTGCACAAACCAGGGGAGGTGGAGTAATTCTTTGCGTACATCATAGTTTAATTTGTTTGTCCCTTACCCGGATCAATTGCCGTACCAGCCCAATAATTCGGCCATATTGGCATAATTCCCCTCTGGATTCATGCCAAAATGGCAAAAGTGTTGTATGTGTAGGCAGACATTCTGCCCTGGTTGGCAGAAGGGCGTTGGTGGAAGCGGTATATTTGGCATTGGAATGAGTAAGCGTTTTGGCATATCGGTTTTGGTTTGTTGGCTGGCGTTGGGAGCGGTGCTGCCGGGAGCAAATTCCGGACTGGCGGCCCAGACCTCAGGCTTTGGTTTGAAGCTCGGTCCCTCGCTGGGGTTTCAGAAGTGGGGTGGAGGCAGTCAGCGCGACCCCCTGTTGAAGGGGCACATTGCCGCCTTTATGGATTCGGAGAGTTCGGACGGAAAGAACATCGTTTACGGCCAGTTGGGCTACCACATCAAGGGAGGAGCGTTAAAATTCAGTTTCTTTTACGATGTCAACGGCAACCGTTACCCTGGGGCGACTTACGGCATGGAGTTCCACAACCTGTCGCTGGAGCTGGGGTTTAAGCGCTTTTTGCGGCTGGCCCGGTGGAAGCCGTACTATGCATTTGGGCTTCGTGGTGAGTACACGATGGGAACCCATTTCGAAGTCTTTCAGGAGATGGAGGAGTGGACGCGCAAGTGGAATTACGGCATCAGCCTGAGGCTCGGCTCCGAATTCAGTTTGCGCAAGCTCGTCCTTGCCGGTGTAGAACTCAACATTGCCCCCGACCTGTCGAAGCAGGTTTACGTGCCGGCCAGCATCCGCCGCCTCGACCCGTGGACGGGACAGCCGCTCCCGGGCTACGAGCAATCGACGGTCAATACCACCATCGAACTGAGCCTGTACATCCGCTTCCTGCGTCTCGTCGTTTACGAGGACTGATCTCCCGCTCTTTCCCATTCATCCATTCAGACTGACGTACATACGTTCGTTCATGCGACGCGATCTTTACGTTCCTGCCCAAAGCGGCGATGAAGCAATGATGGGTGCGCAATGATCGGTCTGGTATTGCCGCCGTGCCACATTCATCTGCCACTATGTCAACGGTAAGAGAATAATTTATCTGCCAAGCGCGAAAGAAATCTTTTCATGTGGCATGAAGGCAATACTTTGTTAGAGCTAGTGTTGTATCTTAGGATTCACTAAGCTGATCAATTTCCTTTTCAAGCTCTGGAATATCACGCACAATAATTGACCAAATTATATCTTCCGAGACACTATCGTAACCATGGGCAATTCGATTTCTAGTGTCCACAATTTTTCTGGCATTCGTCAATTTAAAATTGGGATATACCTTTAATATTCTATTTGCAGCTTCCCCAATTATTTCAATATTGCGCTCAATAGCTCTTTTAGTTTTAAGATCATTTTGAAATACTGAGAAATTATTCTTGTCTGGTTGAAATTCATTAATTTCCCGAATGGCTTGTTTAATTTCGTTAAGCCAAACCTTAAGTTCATTTTACATAGATAAGTACTTTGGTCTGATCGATTTCTTTTTTTAAGTAAGGATTTTTAATTGCTTTTTGTTCCAACAAGTCAATATGTCTTCTAAACAGATTTTCAAGTTGGGTTTTTAGACTGAAATAACAGTCAGAATAATTAATTGGATCTGTTTCGTCAATATCAACAACTAAATCAATGTCGCTATTTAAATTAAATTTATCAGTTGTATTACTCTGACCAATTAAAAGTGCACAATTCCTAAGATGCATATTGGACTTTTTCCGCGTTAAAATACCGCTTTACTTTTTCCTTATCTGACTTTGTATTCTTTAGAAAGGAAATTACATCATTCT
>JABARE010000015.1 GCA_019187365.1 Saprospiraceae bacterium
CGTAATTTTCTTCCGACCAGCTTTCTTTCTATCTACACCCTACCCCCCAAAAAAAAGAGCCATGAATACTCTTTCATGACTCTGTGTCGGGGCACCAGGATTGCCTGTCCCGCCAAAGGCGGGGCCTTTCCCGCCGCAGGCGGGAGAACCTGGGACCCTGGCGCCTGCGGCGCCATGCGCTACCGTAATTTTCTTCCGACCAGCTTTCTTTCTATCTACACCCTACCCCCCAAAAAAAAGAGCCATGAATACTCTTTCATGACTCTGTGTCGGGGCACCAGGATTGCCTGTCCCGCCAAAGGCGGGGCCTGTCCCGCCGCAGGCGGGAGAACCTGGGACCCTGGCGCCTGCGGCGCCATGCGCTACCGTAATTTTCTTCCGACCAGCTTTCTTTCTATCTACACCCTACCCCCCCAAAAAAAGAGCCATGAATACTCTTTCATGACTCTGTGTCGGGGCACCAGGATTCGAACCTGGGACCCCCTGCTCCCAAAGCAGGTGCGCTACCGGACTGCGCTACGCCCCGAATTCGGCATGAGTGTGGGCAAAGATCGTTTGCCTAAAACATTGCTACTCAATCTTCCCGGACATTGCGGTACATACCGAGCAACATCTTAGAAATTTGTTCATATGATCCATATAAATCCTCATATAGATCATCTTCAATCATTTTCATGCTCTTCAGAACATCTAAAATTGCTACACATTCAAAAACAGAAGAGCGGGCTACGGTAAAATAGTGTTTTTTTTCCTTGGGGCTAAAACGTCCTGTCCCTTCAGCCAGATTTAACTGGATGCTTAACGTAGCTCTCTTGAGTTCGTCGTACAGGTATTTGTCCTTGACCTCACCACTAAAAATATACTTTAATACTTTGTGGTTATTCGTCCTTATAACCTGGTAGATTTCCAGTTTTTCAAAATCAAACATTCAAATCACACTTTAATCTCTAACCATATGGCTCCACAAAAATTACTCCGCATCCCCATCCAGTCACACTCACACCCATGCTGAATTCCACACCCATGCCGAATTCGCGGTGAGGGAGGGATTCGAACCCTCGGTACCCCTTTCGAGGTACGACGGTTTAGCAAACCGTTGGTTTCAGCCACTCACCCACCTCACCGTCGATATGAATTACGGCAATTTTTTAAGCCCCTCTTTCGAGATCAAAAAGCCGATACAGGCAAAAAATTCAATTCAACCCCTTGACTTTCAAGTCTATCGGAGGCCCTTTCTCAGGGCACGCAAAAATAGAAAAACTATTTGATCCGCTGGCCTTTCTGGATCTTCTTTTCGACGGCTTCAGCAGAATCCCGGAAGAAGGGATCGGAATCGAGCAGGTATTTTGCCATGTTGCATGAATAAAGGACTGTTGCGTGGTCCTTGCCGCCGAAAAATTCACCGATCTGCTTGAGCGATCGCTGCGTGTATTGCTTGGCAAAGTACATGGCCATCTGACGCGCCATTACGATTTGGCGCTGTCGGGACTTCCCCACCATCCTTTCGATGGGGACCTTATATTGCTCCGCCACCAGACGGGCAATGGTGTCGATGCCGAGTTCGTGGCTCCACTGGCTCACCGTATTGGTCACCACCTCCCTGGCAAGATCGAGGTCAATTTTGCGAAAATTCAACGAGGATTGCGCCAAAAGGGATACCAACGCTCCTTCCAGTTCGCGAATGTTGGACTTTATGTTTACACATAGGAACTCCATGACATTCTGCGGAATGTCCATATTGTTTTGTTCGACCTTGGCCATCAGGATCGCCATACGCGTCTCGAAATCGGGACTTCCAAGGTCTGCACTCAGACCCCATTTGAAGCGGCTGATGAGCCGCTCTTCGATATCCTGCAAATCCTTCGGCGGGCGGTCGGCGCTAAGCACAATCTGCTTGCCGTTTTGGTGCAATTGATTGAAGAGGTGGAAGAAAATTTCCTGCGTACCAGACTTCCCCGCAAAGAACTGTATATCGTCGAGTAACAAAACGTCCAGACCAGAGTAGAAATTGGAGAATTCTGAAACACTGTTGTTTTTTACGGAGTGAATAAACTGGTTGGTAAATTTCTCCGCATTGGTGTACACGATGGCCTTCTCAGGACTCTTTAGCCTGATGCCGTTGCCGATCGCCTGCACCAAATGCGTTTTACCCAATCCAACGCTGCCGTATATGACGAGAGGGTTGAAGAGGTTGCTCTGCATCTGCGCGATGTGAAGCCCTGCCTGGCGGGCAACGCGGTTGCAGCTTCCTTCGATAAAATTGTCAAAAGTGTACTTTGGCGATAAATTGCTGTCAACCCGGAGGTTCCGGATTCCCGGAATGACAAATGGATTGGGCATTCCTTCATCCTCATCCTTCTTTACTTCAGATTCACGGGTTCCAGGCTTTCGGAAACCAGGCTTTTGGTAATCTTCCATGAGGATGTGGTATTCCAACTTGCCTTTGTCACCCAGTTCTTTCCGCACACAACTTCTCAACAGGTTTAAAAAATGGGATTCCAGCCATTCGTAAAAAAACTTGTTGGGAACCTGTATCGTCAAAGCCTCGCCCACCAGGCGCACGGGCACAATGGGCTCAAACCATTTGCGGAAATTTTCACGGGGAACGGCCGCACGAATGAGATCCAGGATGTTGTTCCAGGCCATCACGTGGTCTACTGCGCTATGTTGCAAAGTTGGTTTCAAGGCTACCGTTTCGGGACGGGGATAAAGGATTGCAAATTTGCGAAAAATCCAATGCTTACCCGGCTCATTCAGGTATTTTTTTTTATCTTGTATTGAACTCATTGTCAACATACTAAATATTGACATAGAATTGATATATAAAATAGTGAAAGAGAAGGCTCAAGCTCTATATGCGGGCCTTCGAAGGGGATTCCGGATTCCGCAAAGCCCCAAAAACCGATCGATGCCCATCTGCTTGGGTTCATCGAACAAATACGAGATGTTGGTAGAAAAGTAGTCTTTGAGTACACTGGGGTCAATGCCGCCTGGATAGTCCTCCAGTTGCCTGACGGCGTCAATTCCCTGACTAAAAGCCCGGTCAATCTGCCTGGCCAATGCAGGATCCAAAGGAGTTCGCGAACACCAAATCGCAAAGGCAAACGGGAGTTGCGTCCATTCGATCCACGCTTCACACAAATCATAACCAAACGGGTATCGTTTTTCAGCAGCAAACGCATCGTCGCCGATGATGAGCCGCGCCCCCGGTCCTGCAGGTTTGTCATCGCGGCCTACAGGCAGGAAAACCACTTCTTTGAGTTTCCACCAATGGCGGCAGAGCAATTGCACCAGCAAATTGGAAGTTCTCGAAGCGGGATTGAGCTCAATCCAACAAAGCTTTTCGATTGGCACTTCGCTAAACAATTTAACGGTGCGCACGGGCCCGACAGACCCAATGCAAAACCTCGAGGCCAGGTGCAGGTCCTCAAAATCTCCCAGTGACCCAACCGGTAAGAGTGCCATATCCACCTCACCTTCGAGCAGCATTCGCGCACAAGCTGATGGGACCGCCCGTTTCCATCGGACAATTCCCTGTTGCTGCAGCGAGTCCAATGCCATGCTGAACGGCAGGGAGTTGAGGTATTCGACAGAGGCAACTCGAACCATCATCCCTGGACTTCGATGTTGAGGTGGCTTACATCGTTTTCTCTAAGGAAGTTCCAGCTACGTCCATTAAACTGAAGGAGGTAGAGGCCCGTATTTGCGTGGCCCACCTTTTCCATATCGGACAGCGACCACGATTTCAGCAAACATACCAATGCACGAAGCGTTCGGCCGTGGGTACAGATCAAAGCCTTTGAAAACTCACGTCTTCGAAGTTCGTCCAGAAATTCAGCAAGCCGGTGTCCAAGCTCTCTAGCCGATTCTCCCCCATCAGCCTTCTGGTCAAAGTCTCCGGTGCTCCAGCCTTCGACAATGCTCTGAAAACGCTCCAGACGCTCCGGGATGCCCGGTTGCCCTTCGTGCTCACCCCAACTGATCTCGTCGATCCTGCTGTCCCGCAAAACAGACAATCCGTTGCGTTCGAACGAAGCGATGGTCTGGTAACTCCTCAGCAGCGAGGAGCACATCAACAAGTCAAAGGGTTCCCCTGCGTACTTCGAATAGAATGCTTTTGCCTGCCGGAGACCCGTTTCGTTAAGACTTGAATCGACTCCTCTGCCCTGTATGATCCCAAAACGGTTATGATCGGTCTCACCATGCCTCAATAAATATAATACCCGAGGATTCATCATTGAGAAGCTGATTCAACAGGGAGTGGAAAAAAGCTGTCTTTGAAGATCGCCGTTTTCGGTTCCGGGCCATCGCCGTCATAGATGTGCAAAGGATGATACAATGAATCGCGCTCAACGGGAATCCGGCCAACCTGACGGATCAGGTGGATGAGCTCAGCGGTTTGAAGCGATGGGCGTTGTTCCTCGGAGCCCGCCATGCTGTAGATCCGCGTCGTATCGTCAATGGTGCCGTCGATGTCGTCAACTCCAAAGGAAAGGGCCAGTTGGGCGTATTGCCTCCCCAGCATGGGCCAATAGGCCTTCAGGTGGTCGAAATTGTCAAGAAAAATTCGCGCAACGGCAAAGTTCTTCATGTCATCGAGCAGCGAGACTTCTTCAATGTGTGCCATCTCGTTGTTCTTATTGCGGAATTTTAGCGGAATGAATGTTTGAAATCCGTGTGTGCGGTCTTGTAGCTCTCGCAATCGTTGCATGTGGTCGATCCGGTGTTCATATTGTTCGATGTGGCCATACAACATGGTGGCATTGGATCGCATGCCCATGCCATGCCAGATTTCGTGGATGCGCAGCCATTGCTCAGAAGTGCATTTTCCCCCGGCGATCTGATCCCTCAACGCCTCGTCAAAAATCTCAGCACCCCCACCTGGAAGGGAGTCCACTCCCGCATCGCGCACCCGCTCCAAGCCTTCTTCGTAACTCACCCTTGCCTTGTGAAAGATGTAGTGATACTCAACAGGAGTCAATGCCTTGAGGTGCAGTTCCGGACGATGCGATTTGACGGCCTTGAAGAAATCGCAATAGAAATCCAGGTCATAGCGCGGGGTAACGCCACCAACGACGTGTACTTCGGTGACAGGTTGCCCGTCAAAGGCCTTCACCTGGTCGAGCATCTCTTCCAGACTGAGCTCCCATCCCTCCTCGCGTTTCTTAATGCGTCTGCTGTAAGAACAAAAACTACAAGTATAGATACAGAGGTTCGTCGGCTCAATATGAAAATTGCGGTTAAAGTAGGTGTGGTTTCTGTGTTTGCGTTCCCGCACCGCATTGGCGAGCGCTCCCAGAAAGGAAAGATCGGCGCATTCGTATAAAACAAGGCCCTCTGCTGCATCGATGCGCTGCCCGTCGAGAACCTTCTCGCGGATGCGCTCGAGTGTCGCTGCCTTTTCCGGAAATGCTGCGTCAGGAAATGCTTTCATGGGTTGCAAAACTACAACAACTGCCCGGCCCCTTGGTTTAGGGGAATGAGCTCCACCCGCTGGAGGCTGCATTACCTTTGCAGCGGTGTTATCCATTCTGTTACCCGCATACCGGACAGATGTCCGCCCGTTGACCAGGCAATTGAGCAAGCTGGCATCCATGCTTGAGGTACCCTGCGAGATCATTGTTTGCGACGACGGTTCCGGACTTGAATGGCAACCACTTTTTCAAGAGGCTGGCCGTGAAACTTTTGTGCGCATTCTTGATCAACCGGTCAATTCTGGCCGTGCTGCTACCCGCAACCGTCTGGCAGCTCAGGCTCAATACCCCATCCTGTTGTTCCTCGATGCCGACGTATACATTGCCCAGCCTGATTTTTTACACAACTATCTCAGAGCCATACCCCCGGACGATCATTGGGTGATCTATGGAGGATGCCAGTACCCGGAAGAAAGGCCCGAAGATCCAAGACTGCGCCTCCATTGGGAATATGGCCGCCGCGTAGAAAATCCCGGACTGGCAAAACGCAAAAGACAGGCACATCGCCATTTTCACACCGTCAATTTTATGGTTCCCAAAGCCCTGATGTTGCATCTTCCGTTCGACGAGCACCTGAAAGGGTATGGTCACGAAGACAGTGCTTGGGCCACTGCCCTTTCGCAAATGGGAGTCCCCATGGCCCACATCGAAAACCCGGTCGTCCATCTGGGCCTGAACACGCACGTTCATTTTCTGAGGAACGTGGCTTCTTCAGTCTCCAACGCGCTCACCCTCGAATCAAAAGGCCAAAGCCTACCCGGCGGGCTCAAATTTGTGCGGCTATGCTTGGGCGGACTAAAGCTGAAAGGCCTGTGTTACCATCTTTATCGCAGGTGTGAACGGCGAATTGTCCACAATCTCATAGGCCAAAACCCAAATCTTTGGATGTTGGGCATGTACAAACTTGGCCTGAGTCTCCGCAAAGAGCAGAGGTCGGCATTGAAGCGTAGCAAATCTTAAATTTTCTGCGCAACGGGTATAAAAGTGAACAATTGGTTAACTTGCATTACCAATTGGCTGCGAAGCACACCAAACAAAACGGTTAAAGCATGTCTTCTAAGTATATATTAAACAATATTATACTATATATATTGTTGTTTTTCACAACTATATGCTGTTGCTTTGCCCAAGCCACGCTTTCAGGTACTTTGAGAGATGCACGCAGTGGTGAGCCACTGATTGGTGCAACCGTATTGCTCAAAGGGACTGGCCAGGGAACGGCGACGGATTTTGAAGGTCGCTTTCTGTTAAAACATGACGGCCGGTACCCTTTTACGATCGAGTGCCGTTACAGTGGTTATGCCAGCAAGTCCTTTGAAATCGAACGACCGGACAGCAAACCGGAGATTTTCCTGGAAGAAGAATCCGTGCTGATCGATGTCGTTGAGGTCAGCGGGCAGCGCATCAGCGACAAACAAAAAGCATCTCCGCTAACGGTTGAGTCCATGGACCTCATTGCCATCCGGGAAACCCCGTCAGCCAATTTTTACGACGGCCTTGGTTCCCTCAAAGACGTCGATCTGACTACGGCCAGTCTGGGTTTTACCATTATCAACACCAGGGGTTTCAACAGTACCAGTCCGGTGCGTTCGCTCCAGATCATCGATGGAGTTGATAACCAGTCGCCCGGGCTCAATTTCTCGCTGGGCAATTTTCTTGGAAGTTGCGAACTCGACGTCAACAAAGTTGACCTCATCGTCGGTGCGAGCAGCGCCTTTTACGGGCCGAATGCATTTAACGGCGTCATCAGCATGGAAACCAAAAACCCCTTCATCCACCAGGGGCTGGGCGTTCAATTTAAAACAGGCGAGCGTCGCTTGCTTGATGGATGCCTGCGTTGGGCCGATGCATTTCATAACAGGGCAGGCTATGATTTTTTTGCATACAAATTAAACCTGTCTTACTTGTCGGCTGAGGATTGGGCTGCAGATAACCTCAACCCCGTTTACGACACCCAAACCGGTTTGGACAATCCCGGAGGGTACGATGCCGTAAACGTTTACGGCGACGAGTATCAGGCTGCCTTCGATTACCGCGACGCGGTGATCACTTACCCCGGACTTGGAATTTTTCATCGGCGCGGATACCGCGAAAATGAACTCGTCGATTACGACTCGCGCAATTTTAAAGCGAATGCAGCATTTCATTTCAGGCTTCAGCCCTCCAAAACCTTTACTTCTCCGGAGTTGATCTTGTCGACCAGCATGGGCGGCGGAACTACGGTTTACCAGGGCGACAACCGCTATAGCCTGAAGAACATCCGGTTTTACCAGCACCGGCTCGAACTATTGAAAAGGGACCATTTCTTCCTGCGATTTTATGCCACCCATGAACATTCCGGGCAATCCTACGACCCCTATTTCACTGCTCTTCAATTGCAACAGTCTGCTTCGGATGATTTCAATTGGGTGACGGCCTATTCCAATTTCTGGACCTTGAAAGTGGCCCCCCAGATCAAAAGCAAGGAATCGTATCCACGCATATCGGATTACATTGGCCGGCCCGAGGATTACAAGAATGCAGTAAACGGTTTTCTTTTGGATCTGCAGGACTCCTTGTTTTATTGGCATGATCTGGCCCGCATGGCCGCAGATACGGGAAATAACATTCTGCGAACCAATTCTTTTTACGAGCCGGGTACGGACCGGTTCCATGCCAAATTTGACGACATCACCTCTCGCATTGCCTATTCTGAAGGGGGCACCCAGTTTTATGACCGATCCGCATTGGTACACGGCCAGGGTGAATACCAGTTTGCCGATTTGGTCAATGGCGCTGTACTCAGTGACCTCGACGTCGTAGCAGGAGCCAGCGCCCGGATCTATTATCCGGATTCCAAAGGATCCATTTTGCTCGACACCGGTTCCGCCAACATTGACACCTACGAATACGGGGTCTATGCCGGTGGAAATTTTGGGTTCCTCGGAAACAGCCTCCGCATAAACGTAACGGCCCGTCTGGACAAGCATGAGAATTTCGACTATCTCGTTTCACCCGCGGCATCGGTCGTCTACCAGCCTTCAAAAAACAATTACCTGCGGTTTTCCTTTTCGTCTGCCATCCGAAACCCCACCCTCACAGACCAGTACCTGCATTACAACGTCGGACGGGCCATACTGCTCGGCAACATCAACGGCATAAAAGACCTGATCACCGTGGGGTCATTTGTCGATTTTCTCAATTCCGGTGTTCGCGACACCCTCGAATACTTCGACATCGCTCCCATCCGGCCGGAAAAGGTGCGCACCTTTGAAATTGGCTATCGCACCAGTCTTTTCAATGCAATTTATGCGGACCTTGGATTTTATTACAGCCGGTACCAGGATTTTATCGGTTATCAGATAGGCGTCGACGCTTTTATTCCCCAGGGAAGCGTATTGCCTACAACGGTCCAGGCGTATCGCGTGAGCGCCAATGCAAAGGACGTGGTGACCACCCAGGGATTCTCCATAGGACTGAACTACTTTTTCAACCGCTATTATCAATTGAGGGGCAACTACAGTTGGAATGTACTGAATACGCAAACCGACGATCCGATCATTCCCGCTTTCAACACCCCGGAGCACAAATACAACATCGGCTTAAGCGGCAGGGACATTGAATTTTTAGGGATCCGCAACCTTGGATTTAACATCAATTACAAGTGGATCCAGGGCTTTGTGTTTGAAGGATCTCCTCAGTTTACCGGCTTCATCCCCAGTTACAGCCTCACGGATGCCCAGGTCAACTGGAACTGGAAGTCGATGAACACCACGCTAAAATTTGGTGCTTCCAATGTTTTCAACCAAAGGAGTTATCAAACTTATGGTGGTCCGCTCATTGGCCGTCTTGCCTATTTTACCGTGCTGTACGAGTTTAAAAAATCTTGATTTGTAAACCATAATTCATTGCTTATGAAAAACATGTACGCTCTATTCTTTATCTCCATTTTCTGCTCCTTCCTTACCCAGGCTCAGGACCGCTATTACGATGCCATCTTTCCCGTTCAACGGACAGCCGACGTCGTTTATGGCACTAACATTGGCATAATTACGGGAGCTCCGGCTCCGGAAGGCCTGAAAGTGGATATTTACCAACCAGTGGGAGACACAAAAACGGATCGGCCCCTGATCCTTCTTTCGCATACTGGTAGCTTTTTGCCACCGCTTTACAATGGACAGATTACCGGATCGCGCAGCGACTCAACGGTGGTTGCCATTGCAGCGTACCTGGCTTCGCGGGGCTTCGTTGTCGGCGCATACACCTACCGCATGGGATGGTTGCCATTGTCGCCAGACCAAAATCAGCGTACCGGAAGCCTGTTGCAGGCAGCATTCCGCGGTATCCAGGACACCCGAACCTGCATACGCTTTTTTAAGAAAACGGCAGCAGAAGACGGCAATCCATACGGCATCGATCCAAACAAAATTTGTGCCTGGGGAGTTGGAACGGGCGGATACCTTTCATTGGGTGCTGCAAGTTTGCACGATTGGGGAGAAGTCACGCTGGACAAATTCATCAATACCCAGACATTGCAACCCTACGTCGATTCAACCCTTTTGGGCAACTTGGATGCAACGACTCAAAAGCCCTTGTGTCTGCCGAACCACGCGGATTATGGTTCTGGCTTCCAGCTTAGCATCAACATGGGCGGTGCTTTGGGAGATTCATCCTGGCTTGACGGCACACCGGAGGAACCTGCCTATACTGGAGTTCACTGCCCGAATGATTTTTTCGCACCTTTTTATGAGGGCGCTGTCATTGTGCCTACTACCAACCAATTTGTCGTTTACGCAACCGGCACCCGCAGGGTAATGGAAGTCACCAACAATTTTGGAAGCAACGACGTACTAAACGGTGTAGATCCCGGCCGCGATGTGCTGGCTCCCCTGATCAACGCCCAGAAAGCAAATGCAGTCACACTGCCGCTCACCGGACAAAATATACTGCTCGGCACAGACAATTTCTACGCATTCGACATCCCGCTCATATACAATGGCAAGGTTACTCCACAGGGCTCTCCCTGGGACTGGTGGGACTACAACACACTTAAAGTCGTCGTAGACTTAATCAACCAGCAGCGTGGAACCAATTTCAACGCGGATACCCTTCACCTCAACGGACTTGCCACGAATCCGGACATGAGCGCTCAAAAGGGAAGAGCTTATCTCGACACCATTTATATGCTGACCATTCCCCGCCTATGCGCTGCTCTGGATCTTGGCTGTGCCCCCGTTGCAGTAAAAGAGACGGATGCCCGCACCATCGGGTTGTCTGTTTCGCCGGTACCTGCTATCGACGAATTCCGCATCGAGACGTCAGAGGAACATCCCATTCGCTCGGTTTACCTCTACGACCTGGAAGGACGTCTGGTCAAAGCCCATACAGACATTCATGCATCGAGCTTTGTGGTTCCTTGTCACCAACTCAAGGCCGGCGTTTACATGTTGCAAACCCAAACTGCCAAATACAGGGTGGGTAAACAGATCGCCATCCAACGGTAAGCGTTTAAACAATTTTATACACTTAAAAACCGCTCCCCCAACGGAGCGGTTTTTATTTGTCCATGACATTGGATGCTAGCGAAATGCAGCAGCAAAAAAGTTAGAACGTGTATCAGGATCACTGTTCCCGTGCTGAAAACGAGATCAATGAAGCATAGCGCTCCAACACATTCCGGTAGGCAGGCCATCGGTGGTGTGCCCATTCGAGCAATACCCAGGCCAGAAGGGCACAAACTATACCCCCAAGAAGATCGACCACATAATGGTGCCCTGAGTACACTGCTGCCCACCAGATCCCAAGTGCAAAAATGCCAAAGACCAGGTTGACGGAACGCAATCCGGCCTTCATTCCCCAGATCAGCACGACAAGTGGATAGGCAGCATGAAGTGAAGGAAATGCAGCAAAAACGTTGGAACTCTTCGCGTAGAGTCCTTCAAAGACTCCCGCACCCACTATGGCATCGAAGCGGGCAAGTCCAGCTGCATTCCCAGGCGTTGACGGATCAAAATCAAAACCATAGTGATCTACATACCAGGGAGGTGCTGCCGGATACAGGTAATACCCTACAAATCCGATCAGGTTTGCCAGTAAAAAACAAAAGGCAAATTGCAGGAACACGTAGGGTCTTCTTACAAACAGATAAAACCCAAAAACAAGCGGGACGGGCACCCAGTTGATGTAAAACAATCCGGCAAGGAAGTCCTTCCCCTTACTGGCATCGAGTGCGAGCCACTCATTGGGGGTAAGCATCCGGCCCTCAACCTCCACACCAAAAATGTGCTTCTCGAATTCGTACAGGTCGCGGATGTGTACCCTCGCAAATTCAAAATTGGGAAATGCCTTCATTCCGTCCCAAATGATCCAGTAAAGAATAAATGCTGAATACGCCCACAAGAATTTTCGCCCATATGGTTCATTGAGATAGAGCCCGGTGCAAAGCGCTACGAGCAGGAAGTGCTCCAGACGGTACCCGATCATACATTCGAAAGCGACCAGGTAAACCGCCAGCAATGAAAACAGGGCTAACCCCTCTTTGCGAACAGGGAGCTGCATATCGATATTAAGTTAGGATGCAAAGCAGTCCGATTTATTGAAGAACAAAATTAACCGATTTGCAAACATACGAACGATCGTTTGTATGGAAGAAATTACAGTTCCATAAGCTGACGCCGGCAGTGAAGCAGGCGTGAAATGGCGGTGTAGTTAGCTAAAACAGCCAGAAGGGCAATGGGAAGTGTAAAAAGTGACATGTTCTCAAGAAGGTGAAATGGCAGGCTCTCAACCTTCCAATAGAACGTTCCAAATACCTCCGCCACCACCCCACAAAGAATTCCGGACAGTCCGATGGTGATGATGCGCTCGGGGCGCTGCATCAATCCGTCGCTGCACTGTATGCCGAGCCCCTCTGCGCGGGCACGCACATAGCTCACCATCATAGACCCCATGAGAGCGATAAATGCAAAAAGTGAACTCAGGAAGTAATGATAGGAAACCAGGTAGTAACAGATGCCTAGAAACATGACAAGTTCGCTGTAGCGGTCCATCACAGAATCAAACAACGCCCCGAAACGGGAGGCAGCGCGCGTTTTGCGTGCTACTTGCCCGTCGAGCATGTCAAAAACACCGGCAACCAGGATCCAGAACCCACCCCAGCCAACTTTTCCAAGGTCCATTCTCGTTGCCGTTTCTGCACTCCAGATAAACCAGCCCGCAGCAAAAATATTCATGGCAAAACCTACAAAGGTGATCAGGTTGGGGGTTACCCCGGCGTGCACCAGCAGATTTACCAATGGGTCCAGAGCGCGGTACAATCCCCGTTTGATCGCGTCGCGGAAGCGACCAAAGCCCCTTGATTGTCCGCTCACATCACTTGCTGCCATGTCACTAAAACTCAAAGCGCACGCGAAGGCGGATGCCAGATTGCGAAACCGTAGGGTTGTCAAGGTAATTTAACCTCCTGACGTAGTCGACGCGAAACAATTTGAAGATGTTGTAAATGCCAACGCTCACTTCGGCGTAAGGCTTTGCTTCGAGGGAAAACGTCTGAGGACTCCCACCCGCTGTTTGAGGAAAATGGTACAGCTCCGGATGTATTGCAGGGTCGTTCTCGTCGCGAATGCCCCCATAGAGCACTTTAATTGAAAATACCTCCCTCCATTTCAGTCGCTTGAAGAGCGGAATTTTATTAAAGAAAAATCCCCCGATGAAATGATTGTAATGTACAGTCACATACTCGTCGCTGACAAATTCCAGAAAATTCATCAGGTTATAGGATTGCAACTGGTAGGAATAGGTCTGATTCGCCCGGTGAATGAACAACAACGGAAAGGGTACCTGACCAAAGATCCTTCCTCCTTCGAAAACCAGATCAGCGAATCCCAGTTGCGGAAAGAAAATGCGCTTTGTAGCATTCAAGGTCACCATTTGGTAATTGTATTCACCGCCGAGCAGGTCCTTAAATCCCATTCCGTATCGCAAGGTAAAAATAGGATACTTGTTTGGCAATGGTTTGCGGTACAGTTTTCCCTGAAAAAACTGCTCATTGGGCGCCCAGCGAAGAGTTAAACCCATTTCCATGGTTCGCAGTTCGTCAATGTATTCAGTCGAATCTTTTCCACTCGGCCTGCTGAATATCAGGCTGCCCGCGGGTTCCTGCACCCAGTTTTTGACGTCGACCTGATATGAAAAATGGTTCTTAAACTCTTGGGTAAAATCGAGGTTATAGGTCTGGTTGTAAAGCCATTTATCGTTCTCACCGCGCTTGAAAGAAAGAAGAAAATTGTCCTCCTGAATGAATTGCAGCTCCTGACCGGGTATTTTGGTCTCCTGCTGATAACTCATACGCAATTCCTTCCGGGGAAATTCACTGATGCTGGTCTTTGCAAACGAATAGGTGGCTCCCCCATAAAATTTGAACCGCTTGTCTTTAAAACCATACGCACCATACGTTTCCAGTTGCAACCGTTCGCTAAAATCAAGGGTCGTGCGTCCCCCTGCCCTCAAGCGAAATCCTTCTACGGGATTAAAACTGTAAAAGGTATTAATTGGCCCCAATTCAACCGGTCCCATGACCTTGTAGCCCGCAAGCAAAATCGTGGCAATATCCACTATCCTGCGAAATGCCGGCAATTGCTGTAAGCTGTCCATGGCGACATAGACGCCCGCTTCAGCAGCGGTCAGGGTATCATGCCTTCGCGAAACCCAAAAGCTGTCTGTTCCCGCCGCTTCGTGGGTCTCTTCCAGTTTAGAGGGGCCTTCATAATCCTGCACAGGCCGCGGCTGGTTAAATTTGAAATTTGTATAAGAAACATTTCGCTGACCAAATACACCCATCTTGGAATCGCTCAGACCAAAATCCGCCATGATCTCATCCTTTTCGAGTATGTATCCAAGTGTATCGGCACGCACAAAGCGCTGCCTGATGGCCAAGTCGTTCACCCAGTTCAAGTTGATGTCCTTGTTGACCGTCATGCTCACTTCCCTTACCGCATAAGACCCGTCTGCCGAAATAAACAACTCTCCCTGGAACAAAAAGTCAGTGCGGTTTTTGGGGTAAAAAAGCAGGCGGTAGCAGCTGTCTCCGGCAATCTGCACTGTATCCTTGAGATAGAAACGGTAGAAAGTCGGCGCCAGCGAGGCAATGGGACTCATAAAAAGGTTTCCGAATAAGGGGATGTTGGCTTCGTAGATATCGATATCCTGGTACAAGTATGCAAAATACTCACTTAAGGAAGCATCGTTCATAAAGTCACTGAAATTGACCAGGCGCTCACCCTTCATCAGCTCCTTACGAACGTTAGGCTCCTTTCGGTACCATACATCGGAAATGTTTTCCTTGAGATAAAGCGGCAACAACGGCTTTCCGTTCATCTTCGAAGAATCGAGGTTTTCAAAAAGAAACTGAAAGCTTTTAAAGATCTTTTTGTTCCTAAAATCCTGTGTAACGTTGCTCAACGCAAATTCGAGCTTCTCGTACTTCTCGTATTCGTAGTAATCGAAATTGGCCTTGCGGTTATACTTTTTCCGGTCGATGACCTTTTCAATCAATTCAACCGCAGGGTTGTTTTTTTTGGTATACTTTTGCTTGGAGGACTTGACTTCTACCACATTCAATACACTGTTACCGGGATTGAGCTTAAAATGGATCTCCTGTGTCTTGCCATAACGAATAGCCACTTGCTGACTTTCGTAACCCAGGTAGCGGGCTTCCAGTTTCGCAAACTTTTTCGAAGTTTCGATGTTGAAACGGCCGTCGTAATCGGAATTTGTCCCTAGAGTTGAACCCGGAAAAAGTATGTTGGCAAACGGCAGTGGCTCACCGGTCAGCGAATCGGTGACGGTACCACGTATAACCGTCCGCTGGGCCATTCCCCCAATTGAGAAAAACATACTGACGGCCAGGATCAGAAGAAGCTGGGGTGCCATGAGGCCATTCCTGAAGAGACGTATCGTCTGAAAAGCAATCGAAAAGGGATTCAACACTTCCTGTGATCTGGTTAGGCTTCAGGCGCTTAAAATCGCCTCATTACAACCTCGAAAAACAAATACTTCGGTATAAAGTTTTTACATGGGAGGTAATTCAATAACCGGTGCGCGGTCAACCCAACGGAAGGCCAATTCCTCAGCCCATACATTGGGAGGCAAACCAGGTGCCGGACTGCAGGATCATGCTGGTGTAGATACCTGCAAGCACGTCATCGGCCATAACCCCTAAACCGCCCGGAAGCTTTTCTAATCTATTAATAAACAATGGTTTATATATATCTAATAATCTGAATGCAATAAGCGCCAATGCATAATGCGGTCCGGTTACCGGAATCCAACACAATCCGATGGCCATTCCTGCAGCTTCGTCGATGACAACGCATTGAGGATCTTTGCCCCAGATGGCCTGCACGTTGTGAGAAGCCACCACACCGATTGCCGTCAATCCCAATGCCACCAGGGGCCAATTCACTTCTATCCCCGGAAAACAGCGTGCGGCCAGCCAAAGACTAAGAACCGTGGCCATCGATGCCCAGGTGCCAGAGCCTCTTCCGGCATAACCCAGGCCAAAACAGCTTGCCACAAGTTTCCAAAACCTTATCACAGCGATTCCATCAACTCCTCGTAATAGTCGAGTCCGAGATGGGTGATCAAATCCTCACCCATCAGGTAACGAAGGGTATTCTGCAATTTGATCAGCTGGCGGAAGATGTCGTGCTCGTGACGAAGGCCTTCCTTTACCTGAGGCGATTTAAAATAAAAAGACAGCCACTCCTGAATGCCGCGCATGTTGGAGCGCTGAGCAAGGTCCAGAAAAAGAGCGAGGTCAAGCACAATGGGAGCAGCCAGTATGGAATCGCGGCAAAGAAAGTTGATCTTGATCTGCATGGGGTAACCCAGCCAGCCAAAAATGTCGATGTTGTCCCAGCTCTCCTTGTTGTCGCCCCGGGGCGGGTAGTAGTTGATGCGAACCTTGTGGTACATCTCGCCGTACAGTTCCGGGTGTCTTTCCGGGTCAAATATCTCTTCGAGGACGCTGAGTTTAGAGACTTCCTTGGTCTTAAAATTCTCCGGGTCATCCAGCACCTTGCCGTCCCGGTTGCCCAGAATATTGGTCGAAAACCAACCCGAAACGCCCAGTGCCCTGGCGTGAAGCCCTGGCGCGACAATGGTTTTCATCAGAGTTTGGCCGGTTTTGAAGTCCTTTCCTGCTATGGGAGTCCCATTCTCCAGTGAAAGGCTTACCAGTGCCGGAATGTCGCAAGTGAGGTTGGGTGCACCGTTGGCGAATGGTACGCCCATTTTTAACGATGCATAAGCGTAAATCATGCTGGGCGAAATGCGTGGGTCGCTGTCGCGAAGGGCTTGTTCGAAAGCACCAATCTGCTGGTGTATGTCGCAGGGTTCTACATACTTTTCGGTCGATGCACACCATACCATGACGACCCTTTCGCAGCCATTCACCTCCTTAAACCGCCTGATGTCGTCCATAACAAGCTCCGCGAGATCCATCTTATTAGCCGCCTTCTTTACGTTTGGGCCGTCGATGTTGCGCACGTAGTCGCGGTCGAATACAGCGGACATCGGGCGAATGGATTCCAATTCCGCTTTCAGAGCATGCAATTGGTGGGCATCCAATACTTCAGCCTGCAGCGCTGCCTCGTACACGTTGTCCTCGTAAATGTCCCACCCACCAAAAACCAGGTCGTCCAGGCTGGCGAGTGGAACAAATTCGCGTACCAACGGCATGCGGTTTTCTGTTCTTTTTCCAAGACGTATCGACCCCATCTGAGTAAGCGATCCTACCGGAAGGGCCATCCCCTTTTTTACGGCTTCTACTCCTGCAATAAACGTCGTGGCCACAGCGCCAAGACCGGGGATCAGAATGCCCAGCCTGCCTTTAGCGTCAATAGGTTTTTTAATTCCCTCGTAACTCATGATTCTTGTCAATTGTACTATTCATTAAAGCCAGGCATTGGATTTGTACCAGGCGATCGTCTGTGCAAGCCCTCCCTGAAGGTCAAACTGAGGCGTAAAATTAAAATCTTTAAAAGAATCGCCGGGATCGCATGCCCAACTTGGGGCAACCAGGTCAATGATCTTCTCCCTGCTCAGGATGGGAGGCTTTCCCTTGGATGCCATCGCAAAGCATTCGGCAAGAGCTGCTACAGACTGGGCAAGGGCCACTGGCAACTGGATTTTAACCCTGCCATTTTTGTGCATCAGTTCTCCTGCCACCCTGCCAAAATCGCTGCGGTCGTATTGCCGGCCATCGGCAACCAGATAGGTCTTTTGCTGGTAAGGACTCTCCAGGGCCTCCACCAGCAGCCTCGCAAGGTCGCACACGTAAACAAAACTGAGGCTCTGCGGTCCTCTGCCCAGGTAAAGCTCAATACCCCTGTTGATCAACCGGATCATTTCCAGAAAATCCCGGTCGCGGGGACCATAAACACCCGTCGGCCTGAATACGAGCCGTTGTTGCAAACCGCTCTCCAACAACAACTTTTCTGCCATCAATTTGCTCTTGCCGTAATGGGTGACTGGCTCCTCCGGGTCCATGACAGACAAAACTTGCTGAGGGTGTTTTCCGGGCCCTTGCGCGGCAAGACTGCTCACCAGAACAAATTTTTTGACCTGCTCCCCAGCACGCCGGGCAGCCTGGGCCAAAATGCGTGTAGAATGCGCATTGACGGAATAATAATCTTCCGATCGCTTTGCCCTGGTAAGGCCGGCATTGTGCACTATGTATTGGACGTTGCGATCCGCAATCAGCGTTGAAAGCGCAGATTCATCGAAAAGGCTGACATTCGCCCAGAAGATGGGAAGATGGTCAAGGTCAGCCTTGGGGCTGTTTGTACGGCAGGTTGCCACAACGGAAAATCCCTGCTGTACGGCATGGTTCACAATATGGTACCCAACAAATCCGGTTGCACCCGTTACCAGCAGCGTTTTTTGATCCATGGCTCAATGTACGATGGGATGCTTTGCCATCCATTGGATAACAAAGGAGTCCAGTGGTGGGTTTCGTTTTGACCTCTCTGGCCGCCATTTTCCTGAGAACCAATGCGGATCATTTCCGTTTGTAAAATAGATCACCTCTAGAATTGGCACCATCCATGCAATACAGAAACCTTGGAAAATCAGGCCTAAAAGTCAGTGCGCTATCATTGGGCAGCTGGATTACCTTCAACCACCAGGTGGATGAAAAACTGGCCATGGAACTCATGTCTTTTGCCTATGAGCGCGGCGTGAATTTCTTCGACAACGCCGAAGTGTATGCTCACGGACGTTCGGAATACATCATGGGCAATGCCTTGAAAGAGCTGGCATGGGACCGCAGCAGCTACCTTGTTTCAAGCAAAGCTTACTTTGGCCGGGGGGACAAACGGCCCAATATGACCGGACTCAGCCGCAAACATCTGACAGAGGCCTGCAACGAAGCCTTACATAGGCTTCAGTTGGAATACCTCGACCTGTTCTTTGCCCACAGACCAGACAGGAGTACACCCATTGAAGAAACAGTCTGGACCATGCACCAGCTCATCATGCAGGGCAAAATCCTCTACTGGGGAACTTCGGAATGGTCTGCTCAGGAGATCACCGAGGCGCATTTGGTAGCACGACAAAATCACCTCATTGGCCCGGTTATGGAGCAAGTTCAGTACAACATGCTCACCAGATACAAGGTCGAATGCGAGTACAGCCAACTTTACAAGACCCTTGGTTTGGGAACGACGACCTGGTCGCCTCTTTGCTCAGGACTGCTCACGGCAAAATACCTCGACAACCGCATTCCTGAATCATCGCGTTTTTCCTTCCCGGAATACTCCTGGCTGCGCGAACGCAACCTCGTTCCGGAAAAAATCGCAAAAGTTGAACGATTAAACGCTCTTGCCCAGCGTTACGGCATTCCCCTGAACCGCCTGGCAATTGCCTGGTGTCTGAACAACCCAAACGTCAGTTCGGTCATTCTTGGAGCGACCAGTATCACTCAATTGTCCGACAACCTAGAGTCAATGGAACTCCTTCCTTTATTTGATGACCAACTATCGGCAGAACTTGAGGATATCCTGCACAACACACCCGTACCCACCGAGTAATCGATTTTAAAACCAATTTCAGGCAAGTCCCGCAATACAAATTCAGGAGTGCTGCGGGGGCCTTATTTTTGTCGCAAAGTACCTACGATGAAATCATTGCTAAAATGCCTGATGCTGGCCTTTCTCTTTAGTCAATTTGCTCATGCTCAATGCGACTACACACAGGACCTCTACACTTTTACCAGCGTCAAAAAGATTTTTTTTGGTGTGTTGCCGGACTATCGCGGCATTATGGATTCTCTATTTCTGGACGTGTATCTGCCCGAGGGAACCACTGAAACGGAACGCCCTTTGATCATCTGGGCCTATGGAGGCGGATTTTTCCAGGGAAAGCGTGAAGATTTTGCCCCCGTCTGTGAAGACATGGCCCGCAAAGGAATGGTGTCCGCAACCATTGACTACCGGCTTGGATTTGAAGGTCCCGGCTTCGGCTTAAACCCTCCCTTCGCCTACGACGCAGCAGAAGTTCTTCGGGCAGGATACCGGGGTGCTACCGACATGAAAGGTGCCATCCGCTTCCTCAAAGCCCGCCATAAAGAGTACGGCATCGACCTGAAAAGAGTTTGGCTGGGCGGCGCTAGTGCAGGTGCCATCGTTGCACTCAACGCTGCCTTTCTGAACAACGCGTCGGAAAAGCCACAAGAAACCGGTGAAATCACACCCGTTAACAACAGGGCCCGCCCTGACCTGGGACCGGTTGAAGGAACGCTAAACCTCAACGGCTACGATGACAGTGTGCAGGGTGTTTTCAATATTTTCGGTGCGCTGCTCGACACATCTGCCATTTCTCCGGGCGACCAAATCGCCGTATTCTCCTATCACCAGACGGGCGACCCCATTGTACCCTGTAAGGTAGACAGGCCCTATTATCCGGTTCCTCTGATTTCGCAAAATTATCCACTCGCCTACGGCAGTTGCGCCATTTCAGACCGGTTGACGCACCTTGGCTTGCCGGATGAATACTGGGACAGTTGGATCTATACCGGTCAGGACCACGCCCTGCACGATGAAAACGCGGTTCTGGACTATTTCCTGACCCAGGCACAACCCATCCTTTGTCCAAAGATCATCGCCACGGAGCAAAATCTGGCAGATCTGGTTAATATTTACCCCAACCCGGGATCTCCCAAGCTCAATATTTCCTGTCGGGGTCTCTTTGCTTCTGCTGAGCTCACCCATGCTTCCGGAATGATTGTCGCCCGAACTCAGGGAAGGGATGCCTTGCATTTTGATACATCCTTACTTTCGGAAGGAATGTATTACCTCCGGATCCGCTCGGGAAGTCAAAGCCTGGTTGCAACATGGGTCAAACTCTAGCGCTGAGCTAAAGTTCATGGCTTACGATTTGTGCATCATAGGGGGGGGCATCGTAGGGCTCTCTACAGCCTACCAGTTGTTGCAGAGCAAACCCGGGTTGAAGATCCTCGTTTTAGAAAAGGAAGTCCGCGCGGGAATGCACCAAACCGGACACAATTCCGGAGTGATTCACTCGGGCATCTATTATAAACCCGGATCGTACAAAGCCATCAACTGCCTGGAAGGATACAGGATGTTGCTCGAATTTTGTCGCTCCAAAGGCGTGGAATACAAGCTGACGGGAAAGCTGATCATCGCGACGAAAGATGAAGAGATTCCGTCGCTGGAAAAGATTTACCGGAACGGTCTGGCCAATGGGCTGAGCGACCTGGCCTGGCTGAACGAACCCGCCTCCGTCAGGGAATTGGAGCCAAACGTACACGCGCGGGGAGGCATTCTCGTTCCTCAGACTGGAATCATCGACTACGGTGCGGTGATCCAAGCCCTCCTCCTGAATTTGTCAAATTATTCGTGCGAGGTTCATTACAGCAAAGAGGTAACCGGTCTGTTCATAAAACGAGACCAGACCACAGTCATCTGTTCTGACGGGGCTACATATTCAGTATCCTTCTTGATCAACAGCGGCGGCTTGCAGTCTGATCGCATTGCGCGAATGGAGTCAAAAGACGACCGCTACCGCATTATACCCTTCAAAGGCGTTTACTACCGTTTGTGCGATGCTAAAAAATCCATGGTCGAGAGGCTGATCTACCCGGTTCCCGATCCCCGCTTTCCCTTTTTGGGCATTCACTTTACGCGCACCATGGACGGAAACCAGATCTTGGGGCCAAATGCGATTCTCGCCCTCTACCGGGAGGGATACCATAGATCTTCCTTTAGCATCCCGGATGCCCGCGACATATTCAGTTTTCCAGGATTCTGGAAACTCATTGCAAGGCACTGGCGCACCGGCCTGGGGGAATACCGCAGAAATTATTCACGCCGGTATTTCGCCGAAAAAGCATCTGAGATGGCCCCGGGCATTCATCCGGGCGACCTGGAGTATGCTGGTTCGGGAATACGTGCCCAACTCGTCGATCGCTCTGGTATGCTAGTGGAAGACTTTGTCCATTTCAGAACAGCCCGCAGCATTCACATTTGCAACGCTCCTTCCCCCGCAGCGACCGCCGGTCTTGCCATCGGCAAACAGATAGCAAACATGTATTTCGAGACGCATTCCTGAAAGTGTCGCCGTTCTGACTGGGGCCAACCGGGTCCGAATGCATTTCGCCTGACAGGGCTTATCTTTGGGCCGTGACAGCTAATAATCAAGAGATGGTTCAGCCGCGGGTAGAGGGCGAAGGGCATTCCTTGGCAATCGACCCGGAAGATTATTTCTCAGCTTGTGTTATTAAAAGACTGGACGAGACGCATTTCCATTTTAGCCGCCAGGGAAGAAACTACAATATTGAATTGCTCCACCTGGACATAGCCGGATCCCGCGTCCGCCTGCGCTGCGGTCGCAAAAAGATGAGCTTTGAAATTGCGTCTCCGGTCGCACAGCGCATTCGGCAACTTGGATACAGCCATGCTGCTTCCCTTTACGACGATGCGCTCGTGGCACCCATGCCGGGACTGGTGTTGGACATCTGCGTTGAAGTGGGCCAGTTCGTCAATAAAGGGGAACATCTGGCTACTTTGGAAGCCATGAAAATGGAAAATATCCTTCGTTCCAACCACGACGGCCGCGTGCGCGATGTGCTGGTAAAACCAGCCGACAAGGTGGAGAAGAACCAGACGCTTATCCTGTTTGAAAAAACCTGATATGTCCGTTAACGCGTTGGGCGATTGGCCCCGGCAGACCAGGGATCAATGGTGTGCGCAACTCCGTCAGGAGAATCCCGGCAAAGATTGCAGTGATTATCTAAAGTCTGTTTTTGAAGGGGTGATCTCAGATCCCTTCACCACGGTCGCGGGGCGTCCACAATCAGGTCATATTTGTCTGTCCCCGGGCGCTGCATTGCAATGGAAACCCGGTGTGCATTTACTTCTTGATAACGAGGAAGTGTTTGCGCGGTCGCTCGCCATTTGTCTTGCAAACGGAGTGGAATATCTTTCAGTAAGGTCTTCATACTTACCAACGTTAGTTAGCCTCGAACGTTTATTTGAAGGGGTCCACCTCAGTTACATCACCTTACGCTGGTCGTGTACAAATCCGCAGCAAGATCCCGGCGAACTACTTGGTTTTCTGAAAGAACGTACAACTCCCGGGCAAGCATTTGCCACTATCCCCGGATTATTGCAGCATCCATTTTGCGCAACGGAGATGCGGCTGGTATTGGATGATCCTGTTGCCATCGCTAAAGGGATTTCGACCTACCTCCGGCTAGTTCAGCATGATTCGCCTCAGCCCATCAATTGTATCGTTTCACTTGAACTTGGCGAGGATTTTCTCCGCAACCTATACCTCATTCGTGCCATTCGGCTTGTTCTGATTCAAATCGACATAGCCTATCCAGGTCTGTTCCTGTTTTATTTGGAAGGGCACTTTGTTGCAGAGAAGCTGGCGGAGGACCCCTATAAGAACATGATTGCCCTGAGCACTGCAGCGGTCTCTGCTGTCCTGGCAGAGATAGACTTTTTGTCCCTTCCCTCGGCATCGTACCAGCATCAGGAAGATCACGACCGCTGGTTGCGTTCCAGTCTTCATTTACAACACATCCTGATCCGCGAAGCACGCCTTCAGGGAATGCGGGATGTGTTGGCGGGAGCCCCTTACATCGAACAAATGACCCGCCAATGCGCCGATCGCATCTGGGCCGAACTACTTAAAGCATTGGAGCCATGATTGAAAAGATCCTGATAGCAAACAGGGGTGAGATAGCCGTTCGAATCATTCGCACTGCAAAAGAAATGGGTATTCGGACGGTTGCCGTTTTCAGCGAGGCCGACCGCAACGCATTGCATGCGCAGTTGGCAGATGAGGCATATTGCATCGGTCCGGCCCCATCGCGTGAATCCTACTTGCGTGGTTACAGGATTTTGGAGGTCGCGGTTGCAGCACATGCCCATGCCATCCATCCGGGATATGGATTCCTGAGTGAAAATGCAGATTTTGCGAGGGCCGTAGAAGCTTCCGGATTGCGATTTATTGGCCCGCCCGCCCATGCTATGGAACAGATGGGTTCTAAAATCCAGGCCCGGCGACTGGCCAGGCAGTTGAATGTCCCGTTGGTTCCCGGCACCGACGAGGCGCTTAGCGACATACAACAGGTATTGCGCATCGCGCGAGATACGGGGTTCCCCTTGCTCATTAAAGCATCCGCCGGAGGAGGAGGAAAAGGCATGCGATCCGTTGCTTCAGAAAGTGACCTGGAATCCCAGCTCCAATCTGCATCCAGCGAAGCGCTTTCTGCCTTCGGTGATGGTTCCGTATTCATTGAGAAACAAATCCTTCAGCCGCGCCACATCGAAATTCAAATCCTTACCGATGTTCACGGCAATGGGGTCTATTTGTTTGAACGGGAATGCAGCATCCAGCGACGGCATCAGAAGATCATCGAAGAAGCCCCTTCATCTTGTCTTGATCCCGCTACGCGCGAGCGCATGGGTTCAGATGCTTTGCGTCTTGCCCTGGCCTGCGGATACGTGGGTGCCGGTACCGTTGAATTCCTCGTGGACTCCCAGAAGAATTATTACTTCCTGGAGATGAACACCCGGTTGCAAGTAGAACACCCGGTTACTGAAGCCATCACCGGTTTGGACCTCGTACGCCTTCAGATAGAAATCGCCGAGGGGAGGCCCCTTCCATTCCATCAGGAAGACTTAAAAATCGATGGACACAGCATCGAATTGCGCATCAGCGCAGAAGACCCTGCAAATGATTTTCTGCCGAGTACGGGACGTCTGGATCGATACCGCCCTCCCGTTGGAAAGGGCATACGCATTGACAGCGGATACGTCGAAGGCGATGACATCCCTCTGAGCTACGACCCACTGGTCGCAAAACTCATCGTCCACGGTTCTGACCGAAGGGATGCCATCCTACGCATGAGAAGTGCTGTGGAAGATTTCGTGGTCGAAGGGATTGAAACCACGCTGGACTACGGATACTTTGCAGTTGGCCAGGATGATTTTCTGTGTGGAGAATTCGACACCGGTTTCGTTGCCAAACATGCCGAGGCGTACGCACATTCCCTGAAAGATTCACAGCTTGGAGAAGACCTCGCCTACGCTGCCTACAGCATCTACCGGGATGCCTTGACCAAGGCAGGGGAAATACATGCAGGAACTTCCAACTGGAGGCTTCGTCGAAAAAATTAAGCTGGGCTAAGGTATGTTGGATTGGAAAATACTGCATCAACTACGTCCCTTTGAGGTGGATAAGACATCATTGGATTCAGAGCTGCTGTACCTCAGCCAGGAGCAGGTTTCCATGCGAAGTGTTTTTTCTGCATCGGATTCAAATGAAGAGTTAGGGCACATGATTGCCGGGGTGCCCCCCTTTTTGCGCGGCCCCTATGCGAGCATGTACCTTGACAAGCCATGGACGATACGCCAATATGCCGGATTTTCCGATGCCCGCGACAGCAACGCATTTTACAGGCGCAACCTGGCCGCAGGGCAGAAAGGACTATCCGTTGCATTTGATCTGGCAACCCACCGCGGTTACGATTCCGATCATCCGCGGGTCAGCGGCGATGTCGGTAAGGCCGGTGTTGCCATCGACACCATCGAAGACATGAAACTGCTTTTCGATGAGATTCCCCTCGACCGCGTATCTGTTTCAATGACCATGAATGGAGCGGTCATCCCCATTTTAGCATTTTTCATAGCCACGGCAGAAGAACAGGGCGTTCCACGCGAACAACTGACAGGAACCATCCAAAATGACATACTCAAGGAATTCATGGTTCGCAACACCTACATCTATCCGCCAGAACCATCCATGCGCATCGTAGGAGACATATTCTCATTTTGTGCCCGTCACATGCCCAGGTTCAATTCGATCAGCGTTAGTGGTTACCACATGCAGGAAGCCGGGGCAAGTGCCGACCTCGAGTTGGCATACACCCTCGCCAACGGGATCGAATACGTGCGTACCGGACTAAAGGCCGGTTTGGACATTGATGATTTTGCTCCCCGGATTTCATTCTTTTGGGGAATAGGAATGAACCTCCTCATGGAAGTGGCAAAAATGCGCGCCGGACGTTTGTTGTGGGCTGAATGCATGTCGGCTTTTTCTCCCAAGAATCCGAGATCTCTTGCGTTGAGGGCACACTGCCAGACCTCGGGCTGGAGCCTGGCGGAACAAGAACCCGTCAACAACATCGTACGCACGACCATCGAAGCGCTTGCCGCGGTTTTGGGCGGTACGCAGTCGCTCCATACCAACGCATTGGATGAAGCAATAGCCCTTCCCACGGATTTTAGTGCGCGCATTGCGCGCGATACGCAACTTTATTTGCAGGGGTCTGCCGGTCTTTGCAATGCCATTGACCCTCTGGGGGGCGCCCACTGCATTGAATACCTAACCCAATCCATTTACGATCGCGCCAAGTCTCTAATGGCCGAGATCGAAGCCTTAGGTGGCATGACGAAGGCCATCCGCAACGGCCTGCCCAAGTTGCGCATTGAAGAAGTAGCTGCAAAACGCCAGGCAGGGATAGATTCCGGAATAGACCAGATCATCGGTGTCAATGTTTACCGGGAGCCCCGTCCACTTGATTTCGACATACTCGACGTCGACAGCCAGGCGGTCAGGAGTGAACAGGTGCGCCACCTGGAGCAAGTAAAAGCGCGGAGGGATAGCCACGCAGTTGCGGTAACTTTGTCACAACTGGAGGAGGCTGCCCGTTCAGGCAACGCCAATTTGCTGGAGCTGGCCGTGGCAGCAGCAAAAGTGCGGGCAACTCTTGGCGAAATCAGTTTTGCGCTTGAAAAAGTGTTTGGCAGACACCAGGCAGACCAAAAAATACTAACAGGAGTGTACAGCAGAAGCTTTGCCGATCAGGAAACCATACACCGTGTGCGCGCGCTCTCAGATCGCTTCGAGGCAGTTGCCGGACGCCGGCCACGGATCCTCGTTACCAAACTTGGGCAAGACGGTCACGATCGCGGTGCGCGCATCATAGCCACCGGCTTTGCAGACCTCGGATGGGACGTTGACCTCGGTCCGCTGTTCCAGACGCCCGAGGAGGCGGCCAAACAAGCGATAGAAAACGACGTTCATGTGGTTGGCATCTCTTCACTTGCTGCCGGCCACAAAACACTGGTTCCGGAACTCATCGACTCACTTCGCAACCAACAAGCCGGTGAAATTCTCGTCGTCGTCGGCGGCGTCATCCCCGAAAAAGACTACGATTTCCTGCGGAATAGCGGCGTTGCGGCAATTTTTGGCCCCGGCACTCCCGTAACTACCGCAGCAGAAAGTATCCTGACGCTTCTGTTGCAGTCCGCACAAGGATCCTGAACAAACTCTTTGCAAACTATCTGCGTTCCCAATAGTTTGTCAAACCGGAGCATCGCGTTTCTTCCCCGTACGATGCTTTAGTGCGACGACACGATGTGAATTAGCCACTATAATCTAACGGTGTTTTAGCCAATGCACCGAAACTGTTCGTGCGTAGGTACACAAAACGTATAACTCCATGGCCAGCCGGCATGAGTGCCCGTTTCCTCGGTTTATCAATCGTCAAGACATTCTCATTGAAACGGGACCTCAATTAGCCACAGGCTTCTTTCCCTAAAGCCTGATCGCCCCGGTGGCTTTCGGTCATCATACACTCCGCAAACCGGAGGAAAGGATGATTCGCAGCTAAGCATTCCATTTAATTCTCAGAAGAGTAAAAGCGAGAGTAGCTACACCATAGAAAGCCTCACCCATGACCCATTCCCATGTCATCTATAAATAAAAAGAAAAGCCCTTCCGAATTGGAAGGGCTTTTCCTTTTAATTAACCTAGGAATAAAATTTACTTCAGTTTCGTCATGCGCTTTGTAGCGCTGTGATCTGCAGCATCCAGTTGGTAATAAAGCATACCGGAAACATCCAGATCATCCTTTCCTATGCGCAGGGTATTCATGCCCTTCGTGCCCTGAATTTCATAAACTCGAATCACCTTACCTGCAACGTCGTAAACCGTCAGTACGGCAGGCGAAGCATTGGGCAGCCTGAAGCTGATCACTGTTTCGTCAGCAAACGGATTGGGTGTGTTCTGGTAGAGTTCAAAGACACCACCTTCAACTACACCGTTATCCGAGCGCACGCCGAGGTCGACTCCGCTGGTTTCAAGCGATTCATTGTATGCTTCGGCAAAGGTGATGTCGCTTGTAACAGCAAACAACTCGCTCACTTTGGCATCTTTCATTGCTACGAAACGGAGTGTAAAGAGCACCTCATCTGCGTCAAAGCTCAACGCAATGCGGTTGTTCCAGCTCGTCGTCATTTTGCCCTGTTCGATGAACTTCAGCCCGAAGTTGGTTTCATCCATTTCGAGTGCGCCTGCTTTAAATCCATCGTAGATCAACGCAGACTGATCAAAGTTCAAGGTAAACTGGTATCCAATCACATCGGCGAAGTTGCTGGCACGGAAGGCAATTTCGTACGTTTTACCGGCCTCAAGTACTGCCTCTTCAACTTCAAAGTGCAGCTGTTTGTCGTGGCGTGTGGTAAATCCGTTGAAATTATGTGCAATGGCATTTCCAGTCACATCACCCATCTTGATCGCAACGAAGTCTTCAGTATGCGTTCCAGGCAGGAGCATTGGTACAAGTACTTCGCGCGGTGCATTGTAGGGAACATTCGGGTTCGGGAATACATAAGCCTTTGGAACGAAGGTCCAGGATTGAACCTTGGTAAACTCAGTATTGATACCGAGGATCAGCTTGCGTATTTCCGTAACGTCGGAAGCAGTCAGGTTATCAGTCAGGTTTACATCAGCAGCGATCAGCTTATAAGGCGTATTCAGGTATTCGATACCCAGAATGTGCCTTTGGATCTTCACGATGTCTCCCGTAGATACTCCGTTGATGTGGTTGTCATTTCTCAGTGGACGGATCAGGTACTCATTCGAAGCACCCGTTGCCAGGTCACCAAACAGGAACTGACCGTCAGTGCGGGTAACCACCTCGCGCATCATCTGCGCTCCAACGTACATCTGAACATTGGCGAGTTCGGTTTCGTCACCCTTCTCCGTACGCAGATCACCCGTGATGCGGCCCAGATCCGGACTCGTATTCGGGCACACATCCTGGTTGTCCTGTACGATCACTACCGTTTTGCAGTAGTCCGTATTGCCTTCTTCGTCTTCAACCCACATTTCCACGTCGACTACCAGCTCGTCGTTGGCACCGGCAGCTACGAAGTCATCGCAGCAGATCGTGATGCCCGTCTGAGACGGATCGCCGTTGAAGTAGAACAGCAGGTCTTCCTGCTCGGTGCAGTTGTCGAAGCTTCCGCGATCGAGGTCTTTAGCCCAGATCGTCACGCATTTGCTCGTAGGCATCGGAACCGTGATCACGCCCGTCAGGCAGTACGGTGTCGGTGCTTTGCAATCCTTGATCTCGAACAACTGGCAGTTGATGCCTACGTTTCCGCATCCATCTTCTACGTGCCAGCAGATCTTGTGCACACCCACCGGATACGTTCCACTTGCGTCGAACGGATTGCCCGGGAAGTCGGCTAAAGGATTGTCGTTGAACTGAGGCGTGCGGCCTGCAGCATACTCTTTCTGTGTCAGAGGACCAACGATGAAGTCAAATCCGGGATACTTGCCCTGACCATCGTTGAACGCATCGATTTTGTATTCGTAGAACAGCCAATCCAGCGGGCTGCAATCGTCGGTAGCCGTAGCCGTGATGGACAAGTGGCCATAGCATACGCCATTCGTCTTCACAGCAGGCTCGCAGTCGCCGATGTTGATGCTAACCACTGGTTTGATTTTGTCAGTGACTTTGATGATCTGCAGGTATTCCCAGCGGCCTCTGTTCGGATCGAGGTTCGGATCGTACTGGCACCAGTCGATGACCGTCCAGTGGCGGAGCACCTTGAAGCATGCATCCGGCTCGATGGTGAAGACCTCGTCTACGTATTCGATGCTGATCAGCGCGCACAGGTCGTCGGCGCCGTTTTCAACAACCGGGCGGCCTAACAATGGGTTGTCGGGGCTGAGGTCAGCACCACATCCGGCGATCGTCGTAGCCTGACCTGTACAGTTGCCAGGCCAGGTAATGTCGTCATCCGGGTCGCAGTTGTCAGCACGGTTGATGTAGAACGGATCGCAGTCAACCACCCAGATCGTCTGGGTTTGGGTGATGCTGATGTTGTTCGGTCCACGTGCTACTAAGGTACGCGTCAACTGGCCCTGGCCACATTCGCGATTGTCGTTGACGCTGATCGTCGGTGTGTTACCGCAATTGCTCAAGACATATCCGTCAAAGCCCCAGGTCAATTCATATTTGCGATCTGCGTGTGCTGTATCAAACAACTGCCAGTAGTAATCGCAGGCGCGGTTCCATGCAGGCGGATTCGATGGCGGTGCTCCAGGCACATAACCGGGATAACCAGTAATGTCGTTGCGAACACAATAGTTATGGCAGACCAGGTCAGTGGTCACAACTTTGTGACGATCGCTCAAATCCGTTACCACCCTACCGAAGGTTGGGTCGTTGGGATCCGTCAGTTTATCAACGTCGAACCAGAACCAGCAGCTCACTACGATGTTTGGCGGTGCCACAACCGTAGGAACTCCTTTATCCTGAACTTCCACTTCGATCATGCAATCGCTGAACTTACCAAACAGGTTACCATTTTGGTTCATGCGGGTCGGGGAGATCGGACCAGGTCCCGGATCTGCATCGAATACCCGCATTACCACCATGATGCGCTGGTTAACGTCTGAGCAACAGAACTTGATGTGGTCGTCAAAATAGATCTGGTTTCCATCGAGTACCGCATTGTCGTCGCCATTTGCGCCCGCACAGTTGGTACCGTCATCGGGTTGAGCTGCATTGCTTCCATTGTTGGTTCCGCGCAGGTGCTCCATGCGGATGGCCTTAAAGAAGATGTGCGGCTGGCAGTTGTCGAACGAGCCGTCGTTGATGTCTTCAGCAAAGATCTTACCGAAGTTTTCACCCGGCGATTGATTTCCACTGATGCTCACCACGATGTTGCGGTCGCATACTGCTGTCGGTGGGGTGTTGTCGATGACATTGACTTTAACCACCTTCTCCGTTTTATTACCACAAGCGTCTTCAGCCGTGATCACCACGGGATGTACGCCAAGTTTCATGTTGATGATGATCCAGCTTCCGTCAGCCTGCTGAATGGCCGAACCCGTCCAGGTACGAACTGAATAGCGGACGGAGTCTGCGCAGTTGTCCGTAATCCAGGGTCTTGGAACTTCCCAGGTACCTGTGCAGGTCCATGGGCCCGTTCCAACGATCACCGTATCAGGATAAAGAACTTTAGGCCCTTCCTGGTCGAGTACTTTGATCACCTGAATCCATTCAACCGGGTTTACACCAGCTTTTGGCGGCAGACACATGTTGCGTACTTTCCAGTAACGAAGGATCTCGTATCCGTTTTCACAGATATCGTACACTTCGTCATCGTAGCGGATCGACAGGTTGCAATTCTTATTGTCGACGCTGATTGGAATTCCGTTCAGACTTGGTGCGCCCGTTCCATGCCACATCACAACCTGGTTGGGACCCCAGCAGGACCTGCTCGGTACCCAGTTCGGGTGTTGTGCATAATAGACCGGGTAAGGAGAAGGATGACCTTCATTGATGCCAGCATCGAGGCAATTCCAGCCCAAGGTCATCGGCAGCCGGTCACCGCTGAGGTCGCGCGCAAACGGATCCACAATGGTGGGATCACCACCCGTTGCAAACCAGTAGGCGCTATCCAGCAGGTATCCGTCTACGCAGTATGGCGAGGGCAGGATATGAGGCGTAACATCTTTGTCGTATATCTTCTCGTCGCAGTTCAGCGCCGGAAGGTCGAGGTTGTCATAATTCCTAGGCCACTCGATCTCGTTGAGGTCGAACGCTTTTACCCAGATCACCTGCTTGCAACTCGAGCTGTTGCCAAGTTCATTGACAACCGTGAAGGTGCGGTGGATGATAAAGGCATACGGAGTATCGCAATCTCTTGCTTTTTGGATCGTATCATCCCAATGCACGTCGTAATTGATGACGCAACTGGTAATGCTCGGGTATCCAAGAACAGAAGGATCGAGCGACGAATTACACGTGATGGTCAGGTCGTCAGGACAATCGATTTGCGGTGTGGCTTTGTATTCAACACAAACCATACTCCAGCAACTGTTTCCGGTTACAGGATCGATTACAGTGACTTTAAAGCACCTGCCGATGTCTGCCGTCGTAAACACATTGCTGTGTGTCTGACCCGTGATCCAGTCTTCGACTTTGATGGTGTATTTGTCCTTACATCCGTAATCCGTACCGGCAAGCAATTCGTCGGCAGTGATCACACCGCGGCAATCCGGTCCCAAAGAGAAGTTGATCAGATCGACACAAGACAGGTCGTTGCCCGAAGGAGTGCTTTCAACCACGGTGATCGTCCACATGCACATCGTGCTGTTGCCAGCTTTATCCGTTGCAGTTGCAACGATCTTGTGACTGCCGATGCCCAGTTCGGTATTCAGTGGCGGGTTAACTTCAATGAGAACGGAATCGCAGTTGTCGTCAGCCCACAAAGCCGGATTGATTTCCAGGAAGGCAAAGCAATCTCCTCCCGGCAGGTTGATGGTATAATCTTTCGGGCAGTTGGTGAAGACAGGATCCTCAGCATCGATGATCGTCACGCTGAATTCGCAACTTCCGGTGTTTCCGGACATATCGGTCAGCGTGTAAACTACGCGCGTAGTGCCCACAGCGAAGTACTGAGTTGTTTTCGTACCACCGTCAACGCGACCACCGCGAGGAACAGCGTGCAGAGGACATCCCGGTGTCGGAACTGGGATGTATTCCACGTCAACCGTTCCCATGCAACAGTTGTCCATGACCGTCGGGTGTATCCACATAAAGTTGGCACCACATTGACCAGGATCATTGTTGAAGGTTGTGTCGCCCTGAGCGTAAGCTCTTTGCGAGATGATCGTCAGGCCCCAGCTGTTTACCGTAACAGATGACGGAGCGGAGGCATTGTTTTCAACTTCCAGCCTCCAGACCCCTGCTGCCGATTTCGGGCACAAGACTGCGAGTGGCTGATCGGGAAGATAATTGTTACCCGATGCCAGGTTGGCACAGTTCGCACCCGACAGTTTCACCAGGTCGAGGTCGGATATGCGCGTTGAAACCAGACTCGTTGAGCCGTTGCAGTTGCCGTCGTTCCAGAGTCTGACGCGCGTTCCATCGGGAGCGATCAGGGTGGCTTCGGTATTGGCAAAGTTGGTAGCGCTGATGTTCAGATTGGTAACCCACACGTCGATGATTTTCGTCGCAGGATTTGCCGGAACAGACAGGCTGACTGAATAGCATCCCGGGCCATTAAACGTATTGGTTGATCCCGTCGGGCGCAAGGTATCGTTGGTTGCGCACATCGGAATTTCAACATCCCTCACGAGTACATTGAAGCAACACGTGTCTTTTTGTGCGGCAATCGTTTGCACGGAAGTTCTCAGACCATTCGACGGGAACACATACTGCTGTAGGATGGGATTCATGCGGCCAATGGAAGCTGGATCACAGGCTTCGGCAAGTCTCCAGTCGTCGGCAATGTTGCGGTCGAAGATGCACCAGCGATAATAGGACGCACGATTCGTGTTCGTCGGGCTGATTCCACTCCAGCCTGCGGCCGTCATGGCCGGCGTTCCTTGTCCAGTCAGGTTGTAGCCGTTGGTCGTCACTGCGTCGAGGTTGCGCAATCCAAGGTGGTTGAGCACATAACCGCGAGGCGTGTTGATGGCAGCTTCCGGCAGGTTCATGTTGTAGAAGAACAGGGCCGGGTTGTTGGGATATCCGACAACTGCCGATCCGACTTTCAGCGTTAGCACTCCGCCAGCAGGAAGCACCGGTCCAGGCATATTCGGCAAGGTATACGTGCCGAGGAGCGCCCCTCCTTCAAAAATCTGAATAGACAGGCAACTCACGTCGATGGACGAAGGTCCGAAATTGGTAATCTCAAGATAATCGCCATTGACATCTGCCAACGAGAAGGAAGGCATCGAGGTGCTGGGCCCAATAACCGCTCCACCCAACTGCTGGGTAACCTCGGTAATGAGCAGGATCGGCTGATCCTGAACGGTGTAACATACCTTATTCAGCCCTTTCGGGAAGTTGCTGCCACTGGCATCGTTGATTCCCTTCTTGATCGTATCTCCCGCCTCGTTGGTGATGGCGTACAATACGGCTGTATGGGGGCAAACATCCGTCACTGAAGTTGGGCCGATGTCGCGAACATTGTTCGTACCGCAAACACCGGGAGTATTTTCCAGATCGAGGTCTGCAGGGCAGGTGATCACCGGAACATCCCAGTAGTCGTTGACGACCACTTTGATGGTGCAGGTATCGCGGTTGCCGCAGAGGTCGACGGCCTCATATTTCAGAATGGTCGTTCCCACAGGGAAACGATACTGCGTCGGATTGGGGCCGTATATCAGTGTGATGACGATGCTGTCTGACTGCGTGCAGTTATCGGTCGCTACCAGTTTAGGTACCGTTACATATGCATCGCAATGATCCTTTTCCGCATTCTGAACGATCGGCGGAGGACAATTGAGGAATGCAGGCGGTTCGGTATCCACGATGGCAAACCGGGCCAAATCCCGTGTGACGTTTCCACAGTCATCGGTAGCGATGAAGGTCACGTCGATGTATTTTGTGTTGCCACAGCCAAGCACCCAGTTGTTCACATCATAATTGTTGCTGTAGTTGATGATGTCGCTGCATTCATCGGTCGTGTTGAATCCTGCGCGCTGGTTCAGCCACGAGATCAGCTCGTCATCATTGTTTCCGGACAGGTTGGCACAATCTAATGTGGTATCCCTTGCCGGCGAAACGATGGTCGGCGGACGCGTATCCCGAATGATGAAGGAAGCTTCGCGCGTTGAGGTGTTGCCAGAGCAATCCCTTGCCGTAAACCGGTAAATTACGCTGTCGGTATTGCTGCAGCGGTCGTATTCGCGCACCAGGTCGTGCTCGTACGTGACCGTTCCGTTGCAGGGATCTTCAAGGATCACTCCGTTTCCGTTGGCGGCCAGCCACCTGTTGAGTTCGTCAACATTGCCTAGACCATCGCACTCCACCACCAGGTTTCTCGGTTCGTTGATCCATACCGGCGGTGTGGTATCGCGAACGATGAATTTGGCTATGGTTGCGTTGGAGATGTTGCCACAGGAATCCAGCGCATTGAACATGTAGGTGAGGATGCGGTTCTGGCCACAGGTCACCTCGGTGCGCATCAGCGTGGTATCCCAAACGAAAATTCCGTCTGTAAGGTGGTTGATATCATTCTGAAGCGGAATGCTGTTTAGACGATCGAGAATATTCCATTTCAGATTTCTTGCATTCGGCTGTGGTGAATGGTAACCCGATGGCGTCATACCGCCAAACATGACCACTCCTGATCCCCATAAACTTTGTGCAAATACCGGCCTGGTTGCACCTCCTACCTCGCGAATCATGACGGTCATAGTAGGTGGTCCAACGATAGCATGTGCAAATACAGTCCCCGAGTAAGCCGCACCCGTAGGCTGGTATGGGCCGTTCAGGATAGCTCCGGACGCGGTAACATTGGCAATCCAAGTTCCAGACGGCGGGTAATTTGGAGTGAATTGTATTTGAACGCCGCCGAAGCCCAGGTCAATGTTTCCGCCCTCATTTGGAGCTGAGTTGAGGAACAATCTGCCTCCGCATGCAACCCATGATTCGATCAGGCTGCGGTTTGCATTGACAAAACTGTTGAACTCGTCAGCACTATTGTCCCCTCCGTCAATGTAAATGAGCCGGTAATTTTGAGAAAATATGGTTGCTGCAGGTGCTCCGAAATTGAACTGATCCCAGTTCCCGGCTCCGAATACCTGGTTCATCGACGTCGTATAGTCATCGTAAAGTAGCCCTCCTCCCCATGGAAGCGAGGTTCCCGTTACAAACGCTGCTCTTGCACCAGGGATTGGTCCGCAACTGACGCCACTGCACAGGTCAATGGCGCGTGCGCCACCGTGATTGGCTATCCACACGGCAAATTCGCGGGTGTTGCCCTGACCGTCGCATTCTACAACCGTGTCTTTGGCAGGAGAGGTGATTTCCGGAGGTGTGCGGTCAACAACGCTCACGCTTGCTTGCGCTGTGGATGAATTGCCGCAAACGTCGAATGCGGTAAAGGTCACCAAAGCAGACCCCGTATTCCGGTTACAACCACCTGACAGACCATTAAAGTTGTTGGTGTAGTTTACTGAGGTAAAGCAAGAGTCAAGTGCAATGCCATTTCCGTTTGAGCGCAACCAGCCACTCACCTGAGAATAGGGATCGGTGGAATTATCGCACTCAAACACCACATTCTGCGGAAGGATGTTCCACACCGGTGCGGTGCGGTCGAGTACCTCCAGGGTGAAGGTTACGCTTGCAGAGTTACCACAGCGATCGGTTACCGTAAAGGTTACGGGAATCTGACCGCCGCAATAGTTGTTAATAAGGCCGCTCCAGTTGTTGGTCCAGATAAGGTATGGCGAACCGTCGCAAGCATCAGTAGCGCTTGCGCCACCATTGGTGTTGATCCACTGGTAAACCCGTGCATACACATCGGAACCGCATTCAATAGACAGATTGCCGCCGCCAGTGATCACAGGTGGAGTGATGTCGCGAACGACATAATTTGCATAGTCCACTGCCGTGTTGCCGCATTCATCTGTGGCCGTAAACTCAAACACATACGTTCCCGTTCCCGGGCTGCAGCCAGACCGGCGGTCGAATATGCGATAGGTAATGGCCGGGGCTCCACAGTTGTCCACTGCATCTGCTCCGGATGCCCATGCATCCATGGAGGGGATAAGCGGAGACTGACAATCAACGGTAAAGTCACCGGGAACGTTGATCTCAGGAGCTACCGTATCGGTATAAATATTCAGCGTATAGGAGTTGTTGCATCCATTTGGATCATCGAGTATGTAGGTCACCGCGTAAATGCCGCATTCGTTGGCAACAAAGGTACCGTCGTCGCCGTTGCCGTCATCGGTTACTCCATTGCCCGTAAAGGTTCCTCCCGGAGTGTTTGGAATGAGGGTAACTTCTTCTCCCAGGCATGGGTTTACCGGAGAAATCGTAAAGCTGGCATCGAGCAAGGTGCCATCGCGGATGACGATCCTTTGGCAAAAGCCCTGTTCACACCTGAATTCACCCATAGCCGGTGTAGCCGGGTTCGGGCCAGGGGCCGGGCCACATTCTGGTGTAACGAGCGTTTCCGTCAAACAGACGAGGAAGTGCAAGCCCCCGGCAGGGATGGTGGGATCGGTAACCGTGACAATTCCCAAATCAGGATCGATGGTGATTCCACTCAATATAGGCACAGGGAACAGCCACCACTCGCGTTCTACAGGGACGTCATAATACACACTATTCAGATGTGGAACGAAAGTCGTTTCCGGATCGTTGGCCGACCAGCAGATCTCATTCTGCATGTTGAAGTTAGGGGTTGGCTGTTCGGATATCTGCAGGCAGGCAGAACCCTGGGCGTAGCAGCCTCCTCCCGTTGCATTGGGTATGGTAGAAACGGTATAGGTAAAGCAATAGCATCCTGCCCGTGTAAAGAGCAGGTTACCTCCCATGATCACGGCTCCTGATGGAGAAGTTCCGGCAAACGACCAGGAACCTCCAGGCGTCGTGGCGTTGCTTGCAAACAGCACCGATAAAGGCACCACCCCACCCGGTTCGACGATGCATTCAATTCGTTTGTTGACGAGTTCTGCATTGGCTAGAGGCGCAACGACGATGTTGCGCGTCAGCACGTTGGTGCAGCCGTCGGGGCTGTTGACTGTATACGTCACAGCATGGGTACCGGGGCCGGCCTCCTCCGGGCAGAACTGGTAGTCCGGGTGACTGCCCTCGACTTCCACGCCCTCGCCGCTAAATACGCCACCGGGCGTACCGGTGACCAGGTCGTCCAGGTCCACACAGTCTGCATCTACACAGATAGGACCAAAGCCGGTCCATTCGGCGCTCGTTGCGGTGGTGGTATTGGTAACCGTTATGGTTTGGCAATAATCTTTGCGGCACTCGACAAACGTACAAGATGCGTTGTCATAATGTTCGTGCATGCAAATTGTAGTAGTGCCTGCACCAACGATCGTCACAATTCCACCTGCGGTGACGGTTGCAACTGCAGGATTGCTGGAGCTGAATGCCCGCAGATAGAGGTTCGTTTCGGGATGCGGCGGAAGACTTTCAAGGTAGTTCGCAAGAATGTTGTAGGAGATGGTTGGAACTCCCGGAGCCCAGCAAATCTCATTGGGCATGCTGAACTTGGGAGAAGGTTCCTCGCCGACGGTCAGCCGATAGTTATAAATGTCGATACAACCGTCAGAGGCTCCAGGCCATGCTTCAACCCTGTATTCTACAACGTAACAGCCCGGATCCGTAAAGACCAGCGTATTGCTTTGAACGACACCGGTCAGACCTCCGCCCAGCGCATTTGCCGGCCAGGAAATCAGGTTCCAGGTTCCCCCCCGTGTTGCACCGGGACAGAGGAATGTCTCCAGATCAAACGTTCCCATCGTATAGTAGCTCTCGATGTAAACGGGTATATAGAATGCACTTGCATTTGGGAAACCTCCATACACCTGGGATGTACCAAGTCGACGGGTGCCACATGCCAGTGCAAACTGATTTTCAAGGCAAAAAGCATTCACCGGCGCGTAAACTTCTACGTTATGCGACATTACCGCTGTACAACCTGCACCATTTTGCACCGTGTAGGTGATGACGTGTGTGCCGGGAGTCGCATCCTCAGGACAGAACTGATAATTCGGGTGGCTGCCTTCAACGCTTACGCCTGTCCCTGTAAATACACCACCAGGGGTTCCCGTGACCAGGGCATCGAGGTCGATGCAGTCGTCTGTGGTGCAGAAGCGATAAGGAACCGGGCGCGTCCAGCTTGGATCGACTTCGACATTGGTCTCGTGAATGGTGATCCGCTCGCAATAGGTCTGAGAACAACTAACACCTGCATCCGTAGCTCCGCATGCACCGTATGTTAGGGTTTCGGTAAGGCAAATCTCAAATACACCGGCTCCATGGATGGTTATGATTGGATTTTGCAGGGTATTGATGTCGAACGTAGGAACAGGTCCGGCACCGGAAATCAAGCTTGCAGTCCATGAGTAAGTCCTGGTTGCTGCGTTGCCAAAGGTTTCTCCCGTGTAATCCATTGGCAGGCTGAGAGATCCGTCAACGCCATCCCAGCAGGCCTCTTCCGCCATATCGAACTCTGGCTTGGGTTCTTCGACGATGAGCAGATAGACGATATCCGACATTTCGGCGCAATCCCCTACTGCACCGGCATAAGCAGCCGGAACGGTGTACTGAAGTTCATGACAACCTGGGGCCACACTCGCCGCCGTATTGCGGATGGTGATGGGGGTACCGCTGAGTTGCGTCCACGTACCACCTGGGGTGGTAGTTGGTGTGAGAAGTTCGTCCAAATTGAAATCGACAAAAGGACCGCCGCCGCTGGGTTGGAAATCGTAACAACCCCTTGCCAGGTCAGCTACAAGGCTTGCATTTCTTGCTTCGTGAACATGGATCAGACGGCATGCAAATTTCATGCACGGACCCTCACCGGTCATCACGCAGATCAGGTGGTAGCCAGGTCCGGCAGCAGAAGGATCAAAGTTTCCACCTGCATTATCGCCTGTATAGTCGGTTACTCCGGGACCAGACCAATATACCTCGGAATCGCCGTCGGGCGAACCTTCGTCAACCGAAGGATCCGAATTGTCGAGCACGAGGATGACCTCGGTTACATCTTCGCAGGTGTTCTGTGGTATGGTAAAGGAAGGATCGCTGGCTGCGTACACCACGATTTCCAGGGTATCGATGACCTGGCAGTTGACAGGCTCTGTATTGCCAATGGTATATACGGCATAGTGAACGCCCTCTCCGGCTGTCGCTGGGTTGAAATCGGCAGTCAGGCCGTTGCCATGATCGGTCACACCGGGGCCAGACCAAACACCATATTCACCACAAATAATGGCATCCCCGTTATTTCTCAGTGTATAATTTACTCTGTCAATTGCACAGAAAGTCTGTGGGCCCGTCAAGTCGACATGTGGTTTTTGATTGATGTCAATTCGACCTCTGCATACGATATCATCCGGGCAACTTTCCACGCGGTATTCATAGAGAATGGAACCACAGCCTCCATTGTAAACCACTCCGGTGACCATATCACCTACCACTACGTTGAAGGCTGGGTTATTTGCGGTGATGCGGACGAGGCCATTACCCGACTGAACGCCAGGCGTGGTGCTTCCGCTTGCAACACCTCCAAGATAGGAAGAGCCGCCGCCTGCACTTGCACCCCAACCACTGCCATGGTCAGAAGTGGAAGTACCACCACCGCCGCCGTAGTATCCGCCGCCGCCGCCACCACAACCGTGGGCTTGGACGTTGGTGCCGCCAAGGCCACCCAGGCCAAGTGCACCATGGGTTGCGCCACGACCTAGCAAGCCTGCAAGGCCTCCGGCAATCTGGGAACCGCCACCTCCTCCAATGGAATTGATATAGCTTCCACCTGGATCACCCAAAAAGCCTCCACCATTGCCGCCATTTGAATTACAGGAAGCACCTCCTCCGCCACCGGCGACCAGGACGCGGTTTGCTAAACCCGTTCCACCAACTCTGATGTCTGAAGCTCCTCCGCCACCGCCGCCATTAGCGATTTGGCCAGCAGCATCAAAACCACCATCACCTCCGCCATTGAACCCTCCTGGGTTTGTAAATAAGAGATCAGTATTATTGGAGCCGCCCTGTCCTCCGACGAAAATATTTAATACCTGGCCCGGGGTCACATTCATCGTTCCGCTTGCATATCCACCCAGTCCTCCGGTTCCACAGAAGCCAAACCAGCTTCCATCACCTCCCTGTGCACCCCAGGCTTCTATATTGATTTGGGTCACTCCATCTGGCACAACCCAGGTTTGCATGGCTCCGGTGTGCTCAAAATCTTCAACAATGTTGCCCAAAATCCCAGCTATCGTGAACTTTCCTCCCATCGGTGCATCACTTTCCAACAGATCTGCAAACGAAATGGTCGCACCAGGCTCTAGACAGGCTGCATAAGACTGCAGCGTACAGGATCCTGGAACATGATCTTCAATTAGTATCGTAGTACAATAAATTTGCTCGCAACGCTGATCACCAACGCTTACACAAACTGTGTAAGACCCCGGACCCGGGAAACCGTCGCCGTCTGAATCATTCGGCGTAAACGAACCCGTTACACCATTGTCGGTGACTCCACCGCCAAACCACCTGACGTTATCTGCCGTTAGGGGATCTCCAGCAAGGTCGTTCAAATTAATCAGATTTAAAATCAGCGGCCAGGTATCCGTTTCACACAGGATGCCGGGGTTCATGATTCCATTTGCAGTTGATGAAGGACTCACTGCCTGATAGATCCTTACCACCTCTTCGCGAACAACCGGCAGGCAAATGCCCAGGGGGTCGGCGATGGTAGCAATGATGGTATATGAACCAGCGGTTACCAATGGGTTGATGGTAACCGATGGGTAGGTTAACAATGGGCCAATGACCGGGCCGCCAATGATTGCTGCTCCGTCTGGTCCTACCGCTGTGTATGTAACCAGGTAGTCAGCACAACCCAGATGCGTTCTGTTAAAAATGTTAATTGAATAAGGAGCATCGTCCTGACACATGTTGGTTGGGACGTCAAAATCCAATACGGGGCATCTCCGGATTGTGATGGCAATTTGATCTGTTATCACACCGCCGGAACAGTCATTATAGGTATAGGTGATGGACGAAACCCCACAGCCGGCATCATAGCGAGCCAAATGGGAGTTGCCGGGACCTACAGGAGGCAATAATGCAAAGGCAAGGCCGGGGGAATTTGAAATCGTCCAAACGCCACCCTCAGGAGCAGAACCCAACAACAGGGATTCCAAATCCAGCAGCTCATCAGGACACCAGCAAATGCCAAAATCATTGATCAGGAAGGGTGCAGCAAAAGACTGCTCTACCTGGATGACGCGAGTCAACTCGACATGACAGTCTGCATCTCCGACGGTGTAGGTAACGGCATAAGCGCCTGGAGCAGGAGGGTTAAAAATACCACCTCCGGCTGAGCAACGGCCGGCGGTGAGCTGGTCACCGCTCCATTCGCCGCAAGTTACTCCCGTAATAAAGGCACACAAGTCGAGAGGAAGGTCGGTCATACAAACCGGGCCGGGGTTATCCCAACCGGCATCGGCAGGATTTGCGCGAATGAATACGTCGCAGTTGGCCAGAATGCCACTTACGTTGCCGCTGCAGTCTTCGGCCCAGACCGGAATGGACTGTATGCCCAATTCGGTACAATCGAAGGTGGCCAGAGCATTGTGTTCTATTGGATCGGGATCGCAATTATCGGTAGCGACCGCTCTATCGTCAAACCAATCGGCCGGAACCGTCGCAAAGGTGTACTGACAGGTGACGGGGTCTATGGCCAGGTTGAACGTGTCCATTGGAGTTGGACAGGTGATTGAACTGGGAGCCAGAAGGTCTTGTATCTGAATGACATCGGGGCAAACGAGCTCAACCGGGCCGTTGCCATTGCAATCCGTAAAGCTAAAGCTGACGTCCAGGGATGCCAAAGGCGGACAAACGACTGCGGAGGCGTCAAACGGACCGGGGGGCGGTGTTTGCGTGATGGTTGTGGGATCCAGAAGGGGATCGCAGTTGTCCGAGAACAGACCGCTGGTACGGAAATCCGGGATGATGACTTCGCAGTTGGCGTCGGTAGTCAGCAACACAGGTGCCGGGCAATCGCCAGGTTCCGGAGTGGGATCGGTATTGTCGTAAACCGCAACCGCAAAGGTGCAACAGTTCGGTGGAGAACTGGTCAATGGTGGATTGAGGTTTCCGTTGCCAAAGCAGTCCTGGGCACAGATGCGCACGATCACGGTGCGCAGGGAAGGACAACCACCTCCGGTAATGATGGGGAAGGTATTGTTTGGGAAAGGTACCGGGGCGATTACCCGCTGAGATAAGGTAAAAGGAGCGCCGCAATCGTCAACTGCCGTGACCAGCGGGCGAAAATCTTCAACGGTATACTGGCAGAAGGCATTGAAATATCGAGTCTGATCGGCGGGGCAGGTGGGGATTGGCCGTCGCGTGTCTTCGAGGGTTACGTTAAAAGTTGCCGGTGCAGAAATGTTTCCGCAGGCATCTTCTGTAGTCACCGTAATTGGGAACACGTCATTATTGGTCGGGCAGGTCAGCACTGCAGGAAGTCCGGCAGTGATCACAACGTTGGCCCTGAGGGTGGCATCGTCGGTGCAGTTATCGTTCACCTCGGCGTTGGTGATCGTGGCGATGATGTCCGCCGCCGTCACCGTGCAACCCGGACCGGCCTGCAAGGTCACGTCACCCGGGGCGATGGTTGGAGGAGTACCGTCGACTATGGTGAATTCATCAATGTCGGTAATGGAACAGAGTATGTCGTCGCTCGGGTCGGTAAGCACCCCGAGGTAGAAGAACACTGCCACGACGTTGATATCAATCACGTCGCCGGGGCAAGATGACGAACGGGGCAAATCGATCAGGGTTCCGGCGAGCGGCGCCTGCTCGACGGTGATCAGCACCCAGCCTCCCGGCACGTTAGCAGCGGCCGTCCAACGAGGCAGCACGTTGGGAATCACGGCGTTGCAGCCAGCATTTAGCCCGGCAGTCAATGGGGGCCCAACAGGACCAGAGAGCGTGTTGCCAGATCCAGGAGCACACGCAGGGATTTGCGCTTGCGCCAGGTTGGTAGTAGCCAGGATCAGCACCAGGCCGAAGAACCAGGCTAAAGTCCGGTTTTGGAATGTAAAATCGCTTTTCATGAGATTAGTTTTATTGTTGTTTTTTTAAACTCACTGGATGATCTGATTGATAAACAGCAGACGGATGGCAGGACCAAGACTTGCGTCATGTTCAAGGGAAGCCTCAATATTGCCAATGCCGACGGATGTATGGTTTGCTTCGTATTTTACGATTTTGTTGCCCATGGTGCGGTAAACCATGGCTGCCCCTGCCCCGCTGGAGCGGAAAGCCAGGTGGCGGTGGAAAAACTCGAGATGTTCCTTGGTGGCCACCTCAGGATAGATAAGTTGGGTAAAACGGTCGTTTCCGAGTTGCTCAAGTGCCGCATCGGAAGGAATGAATACCAGATACTGGAACATATCCAGCCGCATGAAAGAATTCAGATAGCGCCCGCGATCCAAAAATTCGCCGTAATGTTTGTACCCCTCTCGCGCCTTAACGGCTTCGGTCAGGTCGGCGTAGGTTTTCTCGAGCACGTCTTTGGCTACGAACTCCTGGGTGGCTGGTGCGGGTGATTTAGCTGACTGGGTTGAAGGAGAAGCCTGATTAGCCACTTTGCTTCGGCAGGCACAGGATAAAAAGCACGCCATAGCCACAACCATGGCTACGTTCCATGAAAAATTGAACAACAGGCAAACGCCCGTTCTGTTTCCGCGTCTTTTCATCCTCAAGTTTGGTCAGGCAGGCAACAGCCGTCCGATGAATGATTTACATCCTCCTCAAGACTACGCTGCAACCAGACCTATATAATGCTTCGTAAGGGGTGGCTTCGTCAACCCTTATAATTCCCTGCAAATATAATTGTGGTTTTCACTCGCCGCACAGAGACTGAAGAAAATTACATATATTTTTTTTAATAAATTTTAAAACTCTATATATCAATAAATAATAAATAAATTTTTTATATATACACCTATTGTTAAGATGTTCCGGCGCATGGCTCTTCTCTATCATATATAAAAAAAAAGGCGGATGTAACCGCCTTTTTTCTCATTATTTACATATTCAATAAATGCTAATTCGACAGGAGCAGCATCATGGTCTGGGAACGGTCTTCCGTCTCCAGGGTACAGTAAACCACTCCGCTCGCCTGGATTGACCTCCTGTCGACGTTGACGACGTTCCGGCCCGCCAAGCCCTTGGCAACTGACTTAAACAACGGCTTTCCATCTTGTGAAATCATGCTGAGCTGGTAAGATTGCTCCCTGGGCAGGTTGAAATAAACCTGCGTGTGGTGAACTACAGGATTGGGAAAAGCGCCGAGGTAGAGTTCATCATCCGCATCCATCTCGACCAAACCCGTTTCAGGGCTCACAAGCTCAAAATTGCCCAGTTGCGCTCCGGTCTTCTTGTCGACGGCGATTGGCGGACTGCATCCCTCGTCGTACACCAGGGTAATGTTAAACGTACAGCAATTGGTCGGCAGGGGTGCAGCGAGTGAAGGGTTGATGTTGCCGTTGCCACAAAGGTCTCTTGCACAAACCCGCACCGTTGCGACCCTCGGGCCCGGGGCAATGTTGATCGTTGGATAGACGTTGTTTCCATAGGCTCCTCTGGGCGGGTTGGTCAAGGCCAGTATGCGCTGGCTGTAGATCAGGCAGGTAATGTCGCAGTCGGCATCACAAGCCTCAACAACCGTTGGCTCTGATGTAAAATTCTCAAAAGGATAATTCGGGTCAGGCCAGCATACCGTGAAGTTGGATGGAGGGGTCAATACCGGTGCTGTAACGTCCTTTACATAGATTTTCACCGTTTCTTCAGCCGATTCGTTTCCGCAGGCATCCGTCGTGCGATAGGACACACAATAGGCACCGTAGGGATTTTCCGGACAAACGACCATGCCGTCTGGTGCCGGATAGACCGCACAGCCTTCTTCACTAAAATACTCTACCGTGAGGTTGTCCAACAAGGTGGCATCTCCGGTGCAGTTATCGCTCACATGTGCTGCTTTGACCAGGGCCAGCAACTGGGCTTCCGTGATTTCGCAATCTGAGTTGGCGTTAAGGGTAAAACTTGCCGGCAAAGTGATCACCGGAGGCATGTCTTCAGTGACGGTTATGCTGACGTCCTGTTCATTTTCGTTGCCGCATGCGTCGATGATGTGGAAGGTCCAGCACTGAACTACCTCAGGGCATTCGGGATCCGCGGGTTCCATCATATCGCAGCGAGTAACCCAACTGTTTGCAACCAGGTAGTCTTTGCTGGTACAGTTGTCTTTGACGTTGGCCTTTTTGAGCAATGGCTTGATGTCGGCCCCGTCGATATCGCAATCTGTAGTCACAGAAATCGTCATATCTGTCAGTCCCATGAAGCTCGGCGGCGTACTCTCCACAATGTTAAAATGGTCCATGCCAATCACGCTGCAAAGAATGTCGTCGCTATCGTCCACCGGATCGCCAAAGTAAAAGAACAATGCGGTAATGACGACTTCTACCTCCCCTTCCGGGCATAAGCTTCCGCCGGTCAGAGAAACAAGTGTACTCGACGATGGCGCCTGGCTCACGCTGATGAGCTGGAAGCCAGGTCCAGGAGAAGCAACCCAGCGGCCAAGCAAATCCGGAACCAAAACTTTACAATTGCCTGAATTGACGTCGACGTAAATTTCAGACATCTCGATTTGGGTCAGAGTATTTCCGGAGCCTCCATCGCAGGGCGGCACCTGTGCCCATGCGCCTTCCGGCAACATACAACAGAATACAATTGCTGCCAGCAAGGCAGCGCTCCATTGAGTAGTGAATTTTTTCATGAGTTCCTGTTTTAGCTTGATGTTTCGAATGCCCTGCGAATTTACAGGGTCTATCCGGATTTGCGAACAAACATTAATAAAAAATTTTATGTGATCCTCTTAACCTGCGCCGCAGCCCGGATCCCAGAGCCATTTAAAATTTGCCCGGACCAGAAATTTTAATAAAACAGTGGCCCGGAAACGGGAAAGACGTGCAATTTCCCGGCCTCTGTCCGCTCGTCGCCGACTCGAACTTTGTGCCGGGTGTGTGGCATTTCCACGCTGTCTTTCGAAAACCTGAGGTCCATGCCGGAAAGGGTCCGGAATGCGAAACCCGGGTAGGGCTGGTCGGGTTGAGGGCAGGCGTGGTGGATGAAAAACTTCATTTGGTAGCCGAGGTCTTCAGGACGGTCACTGGTGAGCATGGCCCTTTCCCTTGGCGGCAGTTGCTGCATGGCCGCATCGGTCAGGGCAAATACGCGGTAGCCCTGTCGGTGGGCATTTGCCATCAACTGCTTTCCTTTTAGCCTTCCTACGAGGAGGGCAAACTGCTGCATATCTTTTTGATCCTGCAATTGCCGATGGAGTTCCTCCAACAGGTCGGTTGCCTTTTGTTGCCGCTCCACCACCTCCGGATCAGGGAGGGGAAGGGTTTTGGGCATTTCGCGGGGTGCGGGTGCTCCCGCAGGTTTCGCCTCATCCGCGACCTTGCCACCTTCTCCTCTCGGAGTACATGCACCGAGCACCAGGATGAGAACGGCCAACGGGCATGCCTTTGTTGGAAGGGTATTGGTATGGTTGAAAAAATTCATGGCTGGATCAGCTTGGCTGCAAAGTTAGTTCACGCGGATGAGTCGGCGATGTGTTGTGCTGCAAGCCCTTCTTGCGTACCGGAATATGCTTGCTACCTTTGCTCCAATGCATTCAGAAAAATTCGAACAACTCCGCAAAAAAAAGGCAGCCGCATTTCTGGGTGGCGGGCAGGCGCGCATCGATGCGCAGCACGCAAAGAAAAAGTTGACCGCCCGGGAACGGATCGATTATCTGTGCGATCCCGGCAGCTTTGAGGAACTAGGTATGCTGGTCACACACCGCAGTTCAGATTTTGGAATGCAGGACCAGTTGCACTACGGCGATGGCGTCGTGACGGGTTATGGAACCATATCAGGCAGGCTGGTCTACCTCTTTGCGCAGGATTTCACCGTATTTGGCGGGTCGCTTTCAGAGACGCATGCAGAAAAGATCTGCAAGATCATGGACCTCGCCCTGCGCAACGGGGCCCCGGTAATCGGCCTCAACGACTCCGGGGGTGCGCGCATCCAGGAAGGGGTTCGTTCACTTGCCGGATATGCGGATCTGTTCTACCGCAACGTGCGCGCATCGGGGGTCATTCCCCAGATCTCTGCCATCATGGGACCCTGCGCCGGAGGGGCGGTCTATTCTCCTGCCATCACCGACTTTGTTCTGATGGTGGAGCACAGCAGTTATATGTTTGTTACCGGACCCAACGTGGTCAAAACCGTGACCAACCAGGAAGTCAGTGCTGAAGACCTCGGAGGCGCCCACACCCACGCCACCAAGTCCGGAGTTGCCCAACTCACTTCGGCCAACGACCGCGATTGCCTGGATCAGATCCGCCAGTTACTGGCATACCTTCCTCAGAACTGCGAAGAAAAACCTGCAAGTCTTGCCTACACCCCCGCGGATGAGCACCGGCCGGCACTCAACGATATGATCCCGGCGTCGCCTTCGCAGCCGTACGACATAAAAACTGTCATTGCCCAATGCGTAGACCCCGGCAGCTTTTTTGAAATACACGAAGATTATGCTGAAAACCTCGTGGTGGGCTTTGCTCGGCTGGCTGGCAGGAGCATTGGCATTGTTGGCAACCAGCCCACCCACCTGGCAGGTTGTCTGGACGTAAACGCTTCGCGAAAAGGTGCCCGTTTTGTTCGCCTTTGCGATTGTTTCAACATCCCACTGCTCGTGCTGGAAGATGTTCCCGGATTTTTGCCGGGTACCGACCAGGAGTGGAACGGCGTCATCAGCAACGGTGCCAAACTGCTGTTTGCATTCAGCGAAGCCACCGTGCCGCGCATTACCGTCATTACACGCAAAGCCTATGGGGGTGCCTACGACGTGATGAACAGCAAGCACATCGGGTCCGACGTAAACTATGCATGGCCAACCGCAGAAATTGCCGTGATGGGTGCGCGTGGAGCCAGCGAGATTATATTTAAAAAAGAAATCGAATCCTCGTCAGACCCCATTGCCGCCCAGTCAGAGCGCGAACGCGAGTACGCTGAAAAATTTGCCAACCCCTACCATGCCGCCGCCCGGGGCTTCATCGACGAAGTCATTGAACCCGCTTCTACGCGAGGCAAACTCATCCGGGCTTTTGCCAGCCTTGAAAACAAAGTGGACAACCTCCCCCGCAAAAAACACGGCAACATTCCCCTCTGACCGATTCGCCGCAACTGCATATCCGCGCCTTACTACCGTCGGAGCTTCGCTGCAAATTCCTTATCTTGGCGGGCCGGTTTCGGCGAAACCGCGTTCGCTGGGTTTGAATGCGGAATCAATTCGTATGGTCAACTTCTAAGAATGAAAGCAAATCATTGCCACCAGGCACTTTTTCATGCAGGGATTCCGTTCAACCTGCTCCTGCTTCTCTTTATGATTTCGTCATGCAGTGGCGACAAACAACAGAGCGCAAAAGGCGGAGAAGTGCAGTCGGCATTCGTCCGTCTCGACGGCAGTCAAACGGGCATTGATTTTGCCAATTCCCTTCATGAAACGGAAGAAGAAAACGTTTTGATTTACGATGGTTTTTACACCGGAGCCGGGACTGGGGTTCTTGACATCAACAACGACGGTCGCCCCGACTTGTTTTTTGCTTCTAACCAGGGTCCTGACAAACTCTACCTCAACGAAGGTGGATTCCGTTTTAAAGACATTTCGAAAACTGCAGGAGTCGAAGGCGACACCGAATGGGGTGCTGGAGTAAGCGTCGCCGATGTCAACGCCGACGGCTTTGACGACATTTACCTGTGCTGCCACATGTACCTGGATCCGGTCAGACGCAAAAACAAACTCTACATCAACAACGGCGACAACACTTTTACCGAACGTGCGGCAGAATACGGTCTCGACGACGCGGGATTTAGCATCAACGCGAGTTTTCTCGACTACGACCTCGACGGAGACCTCGACGTGTACGTCATCAACCAGCCTCCGAACCACAACACCACGCGCAACCCCATCATGGCAAAGGGAACACCCGATTTTCAATATACGGACCGCCTGTATCGCAACGATGGAAATGGCAAATTCACAGACGTTACGCGCATTGCCGGCGTTGAGAATTTTGCGTTCGGATTAAGTGCGACGATAGGTGACTTTTTCAACGACGGCTGGCCCGACATCTATGTAGCTAACGATTACGACTATGGCGACTTTTTCTACGTCAACAACGGCGACGGGACTTTCCGCAACGTTTCGACCTATTCTCTAAGGCACATCAGCAATTTCAGCATGGGGGCCGACGCAGCCGACATCAACAACGACGGCTGGCTGGACCTATTCGTTGCCGACATGACTCCGGAAGACCACTACCGGAATAAGACCAACATGGCCGCGATGAGTCCGGAGACCTTCTGGAAGTTTGCCAACACGGGACACAACTTTCAATACATGTTCAACACTCTGCAGCTCAACCAGGGCAACGGACTTTTCAGTGAGATCGGCCTGATGGCCGGCGTTGCCAAAACGGACTGGTCCTGGAGTGCGCTGTTCTCCGACTTTGACCTCGATGGATTCAAAGATCTGTACGTAACGAACGGCATCCTCCGCGACATCCGCAACCGCGATTTCACGGCCTATGCATTTGAAGCGTTTCACGACAACAGCATTCCGCGACTTGAGATTATATCCAAAGGGCCGAGCATGCCATTGAGCAATTACATGTTCCGCAATGATGGCAAGTTGCATTTTGAAAACGTGGCATCCCGCTGGGGGCTCGCAGACCGTTCCTTCTCGCAGGGTGCATCGTATGCAGACCTCGACGGCGACGGAGACGTTGACCTCGTCGTTAACAACATGAACCAGGAGGCCTTTGTATATCAAAACCGCACGGTAGATCAGGGGTCTGCTAATTATTTCCGCATTCGCCTTGAGGGCATCCAAGGCAACTCGCGGAGCTTTGGTGCGAGGGTCCTCATTCGTTATGGCCAGCAGGGTATGCAAATGGGCGAAATCGCCGGTACGCGTGGCTTTATGTCGAGTTCTGAGCCGGTGCTGACTTTTGGCATGGGAGCCGCTCAGGCCGTCGATTCCGTTTTTGTCCGCTGGCCGGGTGGAAAATTCACGCGGCTGGGCAATTTAAAAGTGAACCAGACCCTGGTGGTCCGGCAAGATGACGCCCGCGAGCACATGGCCGAGCAGTTGTTGCAACTGGTGCCCTTCATTCTGTCGGAAGACCAAACCGATGCCAGCTTTGGCAGAATTTTACATACTGAGAATGCTTTTGACGATTACAAACGGGAGGTTCTGATCCCTTACAAACAGTCGACGCTGGGTCCTGCCCTGGAATCGGGAGACCTCAACGGGGACGGGCTCGACGACCTCTTTCTGGGAGGATCCGCCGGACATTCCTGTAAACTGCTCCTCCAGACGCCAACGGGAAAATTCCAGACCTCAGACCGGGGGCCCTGGCAGGCCTATTCGGCCTCTGAGGTGCTCGATGTGCTGTTCTTTGATGCCGATGGAGACGGCGACCGCGACGTTCTAACGATTTCGGGCAGCAACGAATTTCCTGTGGGCGACAAACGATATGGAGACCACCTTTACCTCAACGATGGGAAAGCCCGTTTTTCGGATGGAACCAGCAGATTGCCTGCCTTGTATTTCAGCAAAGGTGTTGCCCGTGCAGCCGACGTCGACCTCGATGGAGACCTCGACCTGTTTCTGGGAGGGAGGCTCGTCCCGGGCAAATACGGTCTTTCTGAGCAAAGCAGCCTGCTCCTCAATGAAGGCGGAAAGTTTTCCGATGCTACTGCAACGTGGCTCCCCTCCCTGGCCAAGGCTTTTGAATGCGTTACCAGCGCCTGCTTTGCAGACCTGGACCGGGATGGAGATCCCGACCTGGTTGTGGCGGGCGAATGGGCTCCGGTGCGCATCTTCCGCAACGAGCGCAACGCGTTTTCCGAACAGTCCGCTTCTTTGGGTACTGACCAGCTTTATGGGTGGTGGAATGCGGTCGAAGCGGCAGACCTCAACGGCGATGGCTGGGTTGACCTCGTTTTGGGCAACCTCGGCCTGAACTCAAAATTCAAAGCCACTGCCGAGAAGCCTTTCTTCCTCTACATTAACGACTTCGACGGCAACGGGAGTTGGGACACCTACCTGGCTTCCAAAGGCAGCGAAGGAAAGCTCTATCCGGTGCGCGGCCGCCAATGTTCATCCGAACAGATGCCCTTTATTGCCGATAAATTCAAAACCTACGATCACTTTGCCCGTGCCTCCATCGAAGAGATCCTGGAGGGGCGGATGGATGGAGCAACCATCAAAAAAGCAACGGAATTGCGGAGCATGGTCCTCTGGAATACGGGAGGCGGGGCTTTTCAGGCAGCACCCCTGCCCCCGGAAGCACAGGTCTCTACCCTACAGAGCATCGCCTTTCACGATTTCAACCAGGATGGACGCGCAGACCTGCTCCTTGGCGGAAATTTCTACAACCGCGAGGTGGAAACCGCAAGAAATGATGCGAGTGTCGGGCTCATTTTGCTCAATACCGGAGGACCGGACTTCATTCCCGTTGTCAATGCCATAGCCGGACTCCAGCTGAACCGCGACCTGCGCGAACTCCGCATGGTCCGGGGAGCGGATGCGAGCTGGCGCATTGTGGCTGCCAACAACAACGACCAGCTCCAGGCATTCCGGGTCCGCTGATCTGCAGGACAGGAGGGACATTTACCCATACCGGGTATTCAAGCGCACAATTTTGAGGGGATTTTGCCTATGAAGAGCGGGGTATGCTATTTTTGCGCGAGAATATCCAAAAGCGCTATCCATGGCAATCATCATTACCGACGAATGCATCAATTGCGGGGCCTGTGAACCCGAGTGTCCGAACAACGCCATCTACGAAGGAGGGATCGAGTGGGCCATGGCCGACGGAACCACCCTCAGCGGCCCTTTCACCCTGGGCAACGGTGTGGAGGTGGATGCCGACCAGCGGAACAGTCCGGTCAGCAACGAATTTTATTTCATCGTTCCCGACAAATGCACAGAATGCATGGGCTTTCACGAGGAACCCCAATGCGCCGCAGTATGCCCGGTCGATTGCTGTGTACCGGATCCTGATCGCCGTGAAAGTGAATCCATCCTTCTTGCCCGTCAGGCGCGGTTGCATGCCTGATACAAGCGTTCATTTCTGAAGGCGGCTGTCAGCGCTTCCCCCTTTCTGCCATTTCTTTGTTTACTAACAAACGTTTGTTAGTAAATTATTAATTCACCATAAAAAATATAGGTGATCGCGTGCATCCTGATGCTACCGGCTAAGGCCCGTCACCTGCTCGTTGCTGCAAATTCCGTCTATATTTTGCTCACCCGCACGTATCGCTTTATTCCATTCCCTGCGTGAAGACAGATGGTGTAAAGTCCGGAAGGCAATTTTCCCAAATTGACTTCGATGACTTCCGAACGTTTGTTAGCATCGACAATCAGCTCTGTACCTTGCACATCAATAACGGTAACGCGTTCGAATCGGCCAGATACTGCGATGTGCACCCAATCGCGCACGGGGTTTGGGTATAGCCGGATGTTGTATGCTGATTCTACCTCTCCGGTACCCGTAATTGTGAGGTCGACCACAACCGAGCGCGTGTAAACACCACAACCGCTGGTCACGGTCAGTTTGACGCGGTACACCTTTGCGGAGTCGTAGGTGTGCACGGGACTAAACTCATTCGATTTCGACCCGTCGCCAAATTCCCACAAATATTGTTCGCCGTTTACGCTCGTGTTGGTAAAAGCCACGGTGCGCCCGCTCACAATGGCGAATGAATAATTGATGCTCACCGGATTGGCCAATTCCAGCTCGCGAATGAGAATCGCATCCGTTCCCACGGCTGATTTGACGTGCATGTTGACCCGCTTTTTTCCCTGCTGGGTATACCGGACGCTATGCGGACCGGCACCACTGGAGAAACGCGGACTACCACCTGCGGCCGCATCCAGGTAAATGCGCGCGTCGGGGGCATCCGAAGAAGGCGTGAACAGGACTGGTTTGGTGTAACAGCCGGGGTTGGGAGTGATGTTCAGTCCCGCAGTGGAAGTTTGAGGGAGCTTCTCCCTGATTTCAAAATTGTTGATCAGTGTCCGGTGGTTATGGCCCCGGAAGATTTGCACTTCTACCACGACCCTGGAACCAATAAAGCCAGACAGGTCGTAGGCGAGCCAGTACCAGGAGGTGTCTGTTGGCGTCCATTGCTGGGTAAGCGTTGTTGCAACGGTTTTGATTTCTTCTGTACGGCCATTCAGCAGCAACTGCTGACGGTGAGACCGGTCGCAAACCTCCCGGACCACAATGCGCAGGCTGTCAGGGTACTGAGAATCTTCCAGTTGGTGATGGGCAAAATCCAGGTAGAGGTAGGGCTGAACAGCAGAGGCAAGGTCGGCAATGGGGGAAGTCAGCACAATGGGCTGGCCTCGAAAGACCGGATTGGGATTTTCAAACATCAGGGCATTGCCCATAACTGAATTTTTGTCGCGAACCCGGACGCTTTGCCAGATGGAGTTGTCCAGCGGGTTGGAAATGAGCCAGTTTGAAGGAATGCCCGCTATGCTAAAAGGCTCTGTAAGCGGATAATAAGCCTGCACATCGGGGAGTTGAACCAGTGCAAGATCCTGGACCAGGGTATCATTAAATGGGTTCTCGTCACCCATATGCTCAAGCCATGCGGTGAGCGTCGCCGATGTACGGTTGCGGAACAACACCCCGCGCTCAAATCGCACCGTAACCGTATCGTAGGCATCAAGTCGATGGGTATAATGTTCGGAAACAAGACCGGTATCAGACAAGGCGTGAATCCTGAATCCCTCGACCGGGTTTGCGGTCCGGTTTACAACGAGAAAAGTAGGCGTAGCGGTTACTTCGGTACAGTTATAATAGCTTGAAGGGTTTTCAGGCCCAAAGTCAAGTCCAAGATCGGCGGTGAGATTGCAGCCCACGAGGGTGTCCGGAGTAAAAATGGCAACCTCCCGGCGGCTCAGCGCCCTGCCCTGCCATCCTGCCACCGAAAACCACTTGCGTTCGTTGGGGTTGCTGTTGGGCAACTCAAGGGAATTGCCGGCTACCGATCCAATGGAATCCATGTAACGGTTGCCCAATTGGTAAATCAAAAAGCTGTCTTTGCTTCCGGCCTGCCAGCTAAGTTCCAATGCCCCCGGGCAGTATTTGCTTACCTTAAAGCCCAATACTCCCGAAGTAATCGTAAACAAACCACTGGTTCGAACTTCATTGCCCTGGCTGATTTCGACCAGGCAGGAGTCTGATGAGATCCCGTTGGGCATGAGAAAATTTACCAACCTCGAACCCGCAGGTACGACACCCAGTGGGGTCCAGGTCCTTCCTGCATCGGAGGAAAGCCTCGCCGAGATGCTGTCGGTTCCATAAGCGGTTAAATGCACCTGGGCCAGTTCGGTAATGTTGAATTGCTCCCCGCCGACCGGATGGGTAAGGCGTAAGGATTCGTCTTCAAACTCAAACAGAACAAAGCATTCTACTTCGTTGGAAGGAAGGAATTTTCCGTCGATGGCCAGGTTATAATTACCCGGAGCCGGGTTGAACAGGCTGACTTGTTCAAAATTGTTGAGGGTATCGATGCCTGTTGATGCACCAGCTGCCAGCGTCTGTGCATTCGGGCTCGGATTGAGCACCCAGGGTTGATGCGTTGTGCCCGATGGACTGGTCACCACCATATCGAGATCGTTGACGAGGGCTTTTGAACTCAGCAGGGAGGCCTCATGTTCCGGCCAGTAGATCATGATCTTCGCCAGTACCGTTCCCGGTGGTATGGCAAAGGGCAGATCGATGCGTTCTCCATGCCGGACGACAAGCTTTTGGAATCGGCGATCCGCAAGCAAACGGTATGCGCGATAGGCGTCGACCACGCCACATCCAAACTGATAATCTGGTCCGGGAGTACCGATGTCGGTGGCGGTGTTCATCACTGCTGCCTTAATGAGCGCCGATTCCGGGTTAACGCCCTGGTTAAATTGCTTGTAGGCCTGATACAACAATGCACAAATGCCGGCAATTCCAGGAGCTGCAGCGGAAGTCCCGCCAAATACCAAAATGCCGTTGTCGGGCGCCGTGGATAACTGGTTCGTTCCCCTTGCAGAAATCTCCGGCTTCATCCTCCGGTCACGCGTCGGCCCTCGCGAGGAGCTGGTTTCCAGTGTACCGTCGATGCGCAGGTTGGCTACGGTAAAAGCATTTTTACCGATCTTATGCCCTCCGGTCACATTGCCCCATTGATTGCCTGCACCGTATCCGCAATCCTGGTTGTTGGAATTTCCAGCAGAAAATACGTGCAACAAGGACCTGTTTTCAAAAAGTTGTTTGTCCACGACCTGCGCCTCGATGGTATACCCCGCATTACAACCGTTGCTGTATGAAGAATTGGTAATGACTACACCTTGCTGCTGGTGGTAGTCGAGGGTATTGTCGAGAAAATCCGGCTGGTAGTTGATGACGAAAAGTTGTGAGCCAGGTGCCATGCCTGTCACCACGGGATCGTAATTGCCCGCACCGGTAAGCACTCCGGATACCCCGTCGCCATGGGTACCGATGTCGTTGTAGGTGTCGTTGGTCAGCCTGCCCTGGAAGTCGATGTGAGGCCCTACCCAGCCATCGTCGCGAACCATCACACGTACTCCGGAACCGTCGAGTTGCAGCCCTTGCGCCGGATTTGACCCGATCATGTTGACCCGATGCAGTGCCCTGCCCTCGCGGTCTTCAGGTTCTCCCATTTCCGGCCTGCAACCGATGTATTTGACTCCTGGCAAGGCCGCAAGGGTTGCAAGTTGTGATTCGCCAAGGCTGATGTAGGCCATATCAACCAGACCGGAACCGGGTGTGGTATAGGAGATCCGCAGGTCATCCAGCGTTTTCAGGCTAATTTCCATGGCCTCCCGGTCGTAAAACTGTACGGCGATCCGCAAGCGGTCTCCTTCGCGGCTGCAGTGACTGCCATAAAGCAGCTCATGGCTCATTTTGAATGGAGGGTCCAAGCGAAAACAACTTACAAGGCCTGATACCGGCAGGTCGGAGCGCAAATGCTTTGCCCGGATGGCACAGAGGTAATTTCGATCCGGTATGTATTCCAGGATCTCGATGCCGGCAGTAGCCAGGTCGGCAACTTCCCGTTGACCCAGCAGGTGATCAAAGGCCAATAAACGGAAAGAGCGGTCTTCAAAGTCTGCAGCAGGGCGAAAGCTGGTCAGTGGTTCGCGTTCGGCTGCTGTAAAGTTCATGCCGTTGTGCCAGAATACCGCATTGGGCTCCTGGGCAATCAGGTAGAGAACATGGGTCAGAAAGAGTGCCGTAAAAAGGTATTTCATCGAGTTACAATGTGGTTGAAGAACGAAATTAATGCGAAAAGCGGACCGCTCCGGATAATTAACGCAAAAGCCCAAGATAGCTCACCCCTTCAAACCCTGGTGAATGAGCATCCCCGCAAACCATTGCTGAACCAATGGGTGCGACCGGCAATATATTGGGCCGTTGATCAGCGGTGCCCAGGCTTCGCATCCGGCTCGTAATCGGCTTTCACGATGCTCATAAAGCGGAGACAGGAATAATTCATCAAAGCGGTTAGTTGTGGGTGGGGAACTACCAGGCGGTAGAAGTGATCCCTGCTAAAAACCACTTTGCCAAATCGCCTGATTTCGAGTGAATCGACGGGGGCAAATGTCTGTAGTAAAACCATGGCGCTTCCGGGCGTCGACCCTATCCTTTCCAGTTCAGACTGAGTCATCCCCGAAGCAAGTTTTTCATGCGGCGCAATGGGCATGAGTTCCCGCAAGGGTGTTTCGTCGAGGGATTTGCGCTCCCATCGCTTGTCCCAGTTTCCGAGGTACTGGGTCTCCATGACGTATTCCTGAATGCGAAGCCCTTCCTTGAGCAGTGCGGCTTTGTCTTCGTCGGTGAGGAGGCGCTTGGCTTCAACGCGTCCGAATACATACCGTGCACAACTCTCTTCACTGAGCTGTGTCCATTGGGCAGGCTGCCGTGAACACAGGCTGAAGAACGAGATGAAGGCGACAAATAGAATAAGCTGTTTCATCGGCGGATCTCTTTGAAGATTTCATTAAATAGCTCCATAAAGCGGCTGTTGCGGAAGCCCAGGCCCAGCCAAAGCACAAAAGAAAAAGCAATGCTGAAACCCATACTCATCATGGAGACCAAACGGGAAACTAACGACTGTTCGCTTTCTGAAAGCGGGTAAATGCCAATACCGGATGACGCGATGTGGAAAGCCGCCAGCAGAATGCATTTTGTCAGAAGCAGGGTCAGCAAGATCAGTATGGCAAGGGTCCCGTATTTCAGGCGTTCTGCCATGCGCATCGGGCTGGCGACAAAGAGGGAAATCAGAAAGAAAAAAGGTACCGCAAAGAGCTGGAACAGGAAGATCTGGAAGGAGAAAGTGGAGGCGCGGTATTCGGAAAGACCTGCCTGCACTGCGCGCTCCTGCTCCGCGCGCAAGGTCGCCGGATTTCCATAGACAAGGTAGAAGGTGTTTGGGTCTGCCCTTCCGGAGGCGTCGAAGGCATCCTGAGTCTCAATGTGGGCATCAGAGAAAGCCCATTCGATGGTCTTAGCCGACAGCTCCCGAAAAGTGGTCAGGAACGGCTCGCGCACCGCTGGCAAAGCCAGCAGCAAGTTTGCAACCAGGTAAGTCGCCCCAAAGACAGCGAGAAATCGGTAGATCGCAGGCATATCAGGATAAAAGCTTCGACCGGATGCGCGCTACCCAGAACAGCCACATGGAAATGGCGATCAATGTAAACAGAATGACCCCGCCGTGAAGGTGGAGGAATTCAAATCCTGCTTTCCAATATATTCCAGCGAGGTAAAGTCCGGCAATGCGAAACAGGTTGAGTATGGATAGGATGAGCACACCCGATAGCAATCCGCGGCATTTTTCCCGGGCCAATGCAAAGGGAAAAGCCATGACTGCACTCATATAAAGTGCAGTTGCTTCCAGTCCGTCACAGCCCCCTTTGATGCTCACCCGGAAATCGGGGCCGACGAGGTGGTCTCCAATGGCCTCGGTTTTGTGACCAATCAGGTGCAACATCGCATTGGCGAGCCTGGCCTGCAAGCCAAGCAAGCGTTCCATGATGAATTGCTCGTAGAGTGGAGAATAGTAAAAAGCATAGAAGAGGACCATGAGAGAAACAAAGCCAGCAAGAAAGCGAAAGATAGGGCTCTTCGACTGCCACCAGATGGCCAGGGCAGATTTACCCAACCCTTCCGGATCCTTAGGGTGTGTTCGCTTATCCTGAGGGCCCGTCATCGCTGATTGAGCAGGAGCAACACGTGGATAAAATAAGCCAGTATAGGAACGGTTACGATCATGCAGACGATGTCGGCCGTTGTAAATTCCTTCCAGATCAGGTAAATGGCGACCCAGCCGAGTACGGCCAGCAGACAGGACACTACGAATGCCTTGTCGTATACGGGGCGGTTAAAGGGAAAGTGCATCACCGGATTACTGGATTTTGACCGGCAAAGTTAAACGTAAATCCGGTTTGGAGCCTCCGGTTGGCTGCAGCGGATTGAGGTAGGGCATAAAATAGTAAGGGCAGCCCAATGGACTGCCCTTACAGGTATATTCAGTGTACGTCAGACTATTCCTTTACGGAAGCTCTTTGCGCAAAGTTGTAGATGGCTACCGAAGCAAAGGTCAGAAGCACCAGTCCAAAGATGAACAGGCCCCACTGGGTCATGGTTGGCACCGGAGTACCGCCAATGGTGATGAGTTTCTTACACTCAGCACCCAAACAGCCGATGGCAGCAGGATCACCCTTGTCGTTGAAGATGTTCAGGTCGTAGGTATTTCTGGAACCATTGTTGTTGGCCAGGAACACCGTGAACGGAGAACACTCGGGGATGGTCAGGGAGTACCTTACGTTGGTACCCATGCAAACTGCTCCCGGGGAACCCATGTTGATGGGAGGACCATAGCAGGGAGCTGCAGTAGGTGTCCAAAGAAGAATGGGTCCCGTTCCGGTGTATGCAAAGGAGATGTTGCAAGTAGCAGCCGTTTGGGCAGTCCAGCTGATCGTGATACACTGCGGCTGGAGCAGGGTATTTTTGAACTGGTAAGTTTCCCAGTAAGGGGCGAAGTAACCGGGGTTGGTGCAAGCACCGCCGGGGCAAGCCGATGCGCCTGTCGTCAGTGGCACGCCGGTCTGTCCGGTAAAAGCGCCTGACTTAAACGTATCGCAGGTGTATGCTGCAGGTTTTTGGCCGTTCATGCTGGTGCGGATGGGGAAGATCGAACCGCCCCCGCCGCCAGCGGCAAACAGCGTTCCTGCAGAGAAGAAGCAGAACAATATAGCTAACTTTTTCATGATTCAAATTTTAGAGAGTTGTTGAAATGGGATGTGTGATCAGATGCGGCCTTTGTGGACCTCATTGAGGAAGAAGTTCAGTTCGGCAGCAGTAACCTGACCGGAAGCCTTTCTCGGAACCAGACCCTGATTTGCGGCGTCGATGTAAATGATCATCTTCTGGTTGGGGATATCAAAAAAGAAAGACATACCCCTGCCAGCAGTTTTGGAGATGTACTTGTCAAAATACGTACTGGCTTCCTGAAAACTGGCAAAATTGAATCGGGAAATGTTTGCAACGTATTCAGAGGCGAGGTCCGTGCTGGCATCCAACACGATCAACCCGTCCGGTGCAACCGTTGCGGTTTTGCTGGCTTGCGCATTGACCATGCTGACCGAAAAGATCATACAGACAAAGGCAAACAATTTGATGAAATTATTCATGGTATTGGTTTAGAATATGTGAACAAAAATTGGTGAACACGAACCAATACAACCCGGGAAAGGACAATAGAGCAACCTTTGTGCACAGAGCACCATTCGCAGGATTGATTGGATAAAAAGCGACCTAATGCTTTACCAAGTCAGACCCTGCATGCACGATCGATGGATAAGTCCTGGTTTAGCGCGGGCATACCATGCCCTTAGGCTGGTACAAAATTAGCAAGATTCCATAAGTCCACCCCCCACAAATAGGGTAATTTTTATATTAAAGAATTATATTATACATAAGACCGCTACCTACTCGGGGTAAATTTTTTCGCGCTCACCGCGAGGGGTCGATATAAACTAGGGCCTATCAGAAGGTTACAGCCTTTCAGTTGCACGTGCTTCGCGGAGGGGTCATGGCTGGGCCGCCCACTTTGGCTGCATCAGACCGGCCTTGGGGTCAGCACGGCAAAAAGGCCATCACCCTATTATTGTTCCAGTGGATTGCGGTTCGTTTGCGATTGCGAACCAACTTTATCATTCCTCATGTTGGAAGGAAATGCCCTAAAATAAAAAAGTCAGCAAAACACGGGGTCTATGCTGACTCAGGAACTCGTTGTCAATTGGTTCCCTGGGGTTATCCGAGGTTTTTTTCGGGTTTTTTGTGGTCTTAAACGAAGAGGGTCTCCGGCAAGCTTTCGCCGGTCCTCTCTCCTTATCTTCGCTCCTAGTTCGTAGAAAAGGCTGTTGAGAACCTTTTCTACGACATTCAGAGCTAAAGTCTGTGACTTTTTGGGGTTAAAACATTGCCAAGGGTATTGCTTTCAAATAACCTAAATGGCTCTGCAAACATAAGTGTGGCACCATCGGTGAAAAAGGGTGTTTTTCCGGTATTTGAGGGGGTGTTTTTCCGGTGTGCGGCATTCACATTTTGTGCCGCAAAATCACAATACCCTCTATTTCAAATCTTTACGATCCCGTGTCGAATCGCATAGAGCACCAGCCCCACCCGGGACTTTGTACCGGTTTTGGCAAAAAGGGCCTCGCGATAGCCGTCGATGGTCTTAGGGCTTAGGTGCATTTCGTCGGCAATTTGCTTGTAGCTCAGGTCGGAGCAGCACAGCTCGAGGAATTCGATTTCGCGGTCTCGGATAGAAGCTACCACTTCCGGAGGAGCCTGCCGGGATTCCGTCTTAAAGGTATCGAGCATGACCCTGGCAACAAAATCGGAGTAATAGAAACCCTTGGTCATCACGCATTCAATGGCGAAGAGCAACTCGTCTTCGTCGGCATCCTTCAAAAGGTATCCTTTGGCGCCACTCCTGAACATGCGAATGATGGAGAGCTCGTCGTCGTTCATGGTCAGGCAGAGAATGCGCACTGCTGGGAAATTTTTCTGAATCCAGGAGGCCGTCTCCACGCCACCCATCACAGGCATGTTGATGTCGAGCAGCATCAGGTCAGGCAGTTCATCCCTGCCCGTGAGTTCATCGATAAATGCCTTCCCGTTGCGCGCAGTGAGGATCACTTCAAAACCCGGGTGCTGGCTGATCATGGAAGCAATGGCCTGAACCATCATGGTGTGGTCGTCGACGATGGCAATTTTTACCGGCATGCTCACTGATTCATCGGACAGCGCATGTAAAACGCTGCTCCCTTTTGACGACCCGAAGATAGCTCAATCGTTCCATTGATCAATTGCAAACGGCCCCGGATGTGGTGAAGACCCACCCCCGCCTTGGGGGAATCACTGGCCGTCGCCGCATCGAAACCTATGCCGTCATCGCGCACCGAGACTGCCAGCGCATCCTTAAAATACTCTATTTCGACATCAATTTGGCTACATTGCGCGTGCTTCAAGGCATTGGTCACCAACTCCTGAACGATGCGGTACAGGATGATCTTTCTTTGCTGTCCGGGGTCGGCAGGCGTTCCTCGCTCAAGCAGATTCATCCGGACCACCTCCAGCTGGTTGACGCGCTCGCAATCTTTGCCGATGAGTTCGGCCAGCGTACTCCGGGCCAGGTTTTCCTGGTTAAGGGACTTTGAAAGACGCCGGACCTCTTCGAGTGCTTTGCTGATCACCTCCTGCAACGCCGGCAGCCGCGTGTCGCTTACGACCTTGGCCAAAGACTGCGTCTGGATCTTGGCCAGCGTGACCAGCTGGCCTATGTTGTCGTGCAATTCTAGCCCCACCTGGCGCAGGGTCTCTTCCTGAATCTCGAGCTCGACCCTGGCCAATTCGATCTGGTACTTGCTCCGGAGCTCCTCGCGCTCCCGGATGTAGCGGTTTTTGTTGCGCACGTAATACAACAAAAACAACAACAGCAAAACGAATAGCACCGCGACGACAAAGCCGCCTACGACGATGCTGAATATCACTTCCTGTTCGCGCATTGCAAACCCAAAAATATACACAAATACATAAAGTAATTCAATACCATGTTGACATTTCTCAATGCAATCAGCATATCGATGCTGGTGGCGAGCAGGTAATTGTACATGGCCATGTATGGCGCATTGATGATGTAAAATGCAAACAGGCCGATGGAAATCCAGAAAAAGGGATCCGTGTGCATCGAAATTACGCGCTCGCTTTGAACGAGCTGCCGGAGGTAACATCCTGCACCTAAGCACAAGCTCAGCGAACCCATGGTAAAACTAAAGGTATGCAGGGTCGAAAACAATGGCTGGATCCATAGGACATTCACTATAAAAAAAGCTACAAAAAGGCCCATGGCGAATCCGAAGACCATCCTGCAGAGGGAAGGCTTCAGGTTCCTGAGATATAACAAGCCGTACAAAACGATCACCAACGTGGTGACGATATTGTAATAGGGCAAATTAAATCCCAACTGATCCCGTGTAAATACATACTGTGTAAGCAGGATTCCCAGGGAATCGCTGATAAAAATTGCACCCAGGATTGCAGGGAGCAATCTCATGCCCTCCCGGGTAAGGGATTTGTGGAAAACCAAACTTGTCGAAAAACATATCGCCTCGGAGGTCAACACTCCGATCTGCATCCAGTTGATCACCGCCGGATCTCAGCAGTAGAAATCAATAGGGACAGGTATTGGGAGGGCAAAGAACATCGGCATTGTAAAGCAAAGAAGATGTGGTGCACGGATTGGGTGGCGGGCATAACCCCGCATAATTCAATCCCGAAAACGCCCGGATGGGATCGTTAATGCCAAACAACCAGTTGAGAAAGTCTTCCTCACTCATTCCCATAGGTTTGAAGAGTGACTTGGGACGGTTCTGGTTGGTCCCGGGGATGGGCTCAAACAGGTCCGGATCAAAATCGATCATGTCTCCACCTTCTGTGCTGAAGGTCGGCACCAGCATGATGGTCTGGTGGTTGCGATGGCTGGCAGGAATGTCGTCGGAGTAGTCGGACTGGCCAATTGCCGGATAGACCATCGGATAGATCCTCAGCCCGGTAAACTCGACATTCAGACGGTTTTCTTTAATCTGATCTTCTATGGCAGCAATGAAACTCTTGACCTTGTCCAGCTCAAGGGTAAAATACCGGCTGTCGGCAAACCCAACTCCGTATTGCCCTGGATTGCCACCGGAAAATTCCTGGTTGATCACGGCCTGCCGCTCGTCGCGGTACTTTGCTACCATGCGCAGCATTTCTTTATAAGGGACTTTTACAAATGGTGGCAAATTTTGCCCGCCATTTCCATTTCCGTTGGCATTGCCGCCACCGTTGCCGTTACCCGGCTGAAGAAAAACCTGCTGATTCGGAAGAATACCGAAAAAGAGCGCAAAAACTACAGGCAACATGGACCTGAACCAAATCGAATGCTTTTTCATATAGCGATGGATGTATTTTATACAAAAGTATTTCAGACCATCAATATATTTTTGAATTTTTTGTTAATTATTTTAATAAAGTGCTCATAATCACTTAAAAGCATATTATAAAAAAGGGAAATTTCTCCCGAGGGCGTCAAATCTCACCCGTGGGTGACCCGGAAAAAACCCCGGGGAATTTTCCGGGTGCTGGCCCTGACCGGCCGCTTTGTAGAAAATTTGGAAACAGGGGTCTCAAACGCAGAATCAGCTTGTGAACTTAATAAATGGAGCAAAATACCCCCCGGACTTCGCAAGGCCCTTTCTGCGTGGCATGCCGTTCGACTGAGTTGCGGAGGAAGAGGGATTCGAACCCCCGGACCTGTTACAGTCAACGGTTTTCAAGACCGCCGCATTAAACCGCTCTGCCATTCCTCCGTGGTATAGGGCGCTTGCGCGGTCGCAAAGTTAAGGCGGCCCAGCCAATTCGGAAACTCAGCCTGTGTCGTACTTCCCCTCAACGTCGAAACAACTGGAGGTCCCAAATGTTATTTACTACGAGATTTTGCATTTTTTATCAATTGAACGTTCAATTTTCAGCATACATGACACAAGCCATCCGTTTGGGCGCAATTTGCCTGTTTACAATGGTTTTCGCCACTGGGTGTAAGCAGCCAGGTTCCGAAGCAGCCACGGCGACGACAGGCCTGCCTTCGATATCAGCCATGGAACCATCCACAGATTTTCCCGAAGCCGCAATAGCCAGCATGGATTACCAAAATGGCCAGTTCAATTTTCAAATAGGCGGGGGATTCGCGCTCGGCCAACAAACACCGGATGCTCCCCAAAAGATGTGTGCCAACTCCGCACAGGGACAACACCTGCACCTCATCGTAAACGACCGGCCCTACGAGGCCAAATACGAAAGCACGTTCAGGCACCTGATCCCCGACGGATCGCATTACCTTCTTGCATTTCTCTCAAGGTCATACCATGAAAGCATTAAAACCCCTCGCGCCCATGTGGTCGTAAAAGCCGAGATCAAAGACAGCAGCTTTAAAAAACTCGATCCCGTCACAAGCCCCATGTTGTTTTACTCAAGGCCCAAGGGCGTTTACCTCGGTGAAGATGCCCGCAGGATTATGCTCGACTTCTATCTGGTGAATTGCAATCTGGGCAATGATTACAAAGTCAAAGTGGAAATTGGCGGTCAGGAATTTCTTCTGGACCAATGGCAGCCATACATCATCGAAGGCTTGCCTATGGGCGAACACCGCTGCAAATTGTCGCTGGTCGACGCTTCAGGTGTGCTGGTACAAGCACCACTCAATCCCGTTGAAAGGACGTTTTCCCTTCAACCATCTCCTGAGCAATAAGGGCCTGCGTTTTTTTGCGGAGACGCACGCAATGCATACCTTTGCATCCCTTCAAAACGCCTGGTGGCTATAGCTCAGCTGGTTAGAGCATCGGATTGTGGTTCCGAGGGTCGTGGGTTCGAGTCCCATTAGCCACCCATCTTTTCCCGATTCCCAAGTTTTGCAGAGGGAGTTCAGTCAATCAGTAGCCTGTTGCTCCATACTCCCACGCCCCGCACGTGAAACCGCACCAGGTAAAGGCCTGTTGGAAGAGCCGCGAGTTCATGCCATTGGTTTGTCCTGGTATTAGTGTGGTAAACGTTGCGGCCGTCACCTGCGATCAGATCCAATTGTACTGAAGCCTCTCCCGGCGCAGCCAGCATCAGCATCCGGCCCTGTCTTCGCACGGTCCAATTGGTTTGTGGTCTCTCCTCTGTTCCTACCGGCGCAAAGATCACCGGAACCTCTACCCGTTCTCCCACACACTTGCGATCCTTTGACCTGATGACCCAGTCGTAGAAATAATAATAGTAGGAATCCCCCTTATCTGAGCTCACGATCCGGAGTTTGTCCTCAATAAAAAAAGGATAGTAAAAGCCCTTGTCGCTGCGATAGAGCCTGGGGCTGTTTTCGCCAAAAACGAGCAGGTTTTTCTCCTGATTGGTGGTCAGGAGGTAGGATTGTGGTGCAGCAGAGATGGCAAAACCCAGGTACACCTGGTTCTTCCCCGACGACAGCACCACATCGCGCGTGGCGATCCTTTTGCCGAGTGCGTCGAGCAGATCGATGGTGCGCTCTCCTGGAAAACCGGTGTAAAGCGTTACTGAATCCAGCACCAGGTCTTCATAGACGTCAAAGACCATTTGGTTGTTGAGGAAGGAAGCGTGGTAAGGAGAACTTTCGTATTCTGGAATCAGGAGACCCCCACGTACCGAGGGGTATTCGAACGATTGATGGTTTTCGGCCCAAAAGGATCTGCTTTCTCCGATGGTATCCGAGATGAAAACTCTGCCGGTATGTATCGGAGTGCTGTCGCTCGGGGCATTGTACCAACGAGTAGAATCATCCTGGCTGGTCAGCACAGCAGGCCGGCGGAAACGCAGCGTATCGGGTTTGACTTCGGGGTCATCGATGCGTGGGGCCATGAGCAAACGGAGAGTATCTGAATGAACCGGCCCACAGAAGCCTTGTGACACGGCAAAATAGAATCCGGTGTGATCCACGATAATGGATTCCGAATTTTTTCCCGTGGACCACTGGACACTGCCCGGAGGGTTCACCCCTAGCTCAATCGAGGTTCCGGAACACAGCAGCTCGTCGAACCGGTGTGTCAATCTCAGTACTTCCTGTGGATTCCGGATGACCGCCACAGGTAAAGACAGTTTTTCGCACGGGTCAGGCCCAATGCCAGTATAGTAATAGATCCCTTCCCCTGACGGGGCAAGCGAATCGCCTAGCCAGCCCGTATTCCATTTCGGATTTTCAATCCCGGTAGGTATTAGCAGCAAGGTGTCGGGGATCTTACAATAATAATGTGCAATGCCTTTTGCGTCCAAAGGCCAGGATTGCAGGCAGCCCCCTTCTATTGCCCGGTATCGGTAACCAGCGGGAAGGTCCCGATGAACATCGATGTTGCCGGAAGGCCAGTATATGACCATGCTGTCTGCCTTGGGGTGGGTGCCCAGTCCAAAATGCAGGTTGAGGGAATGCTGTATTCCGTATGCTTCTCCTGCGTGCAGTTCACGACTTTGCATCTGCTGGTTGCGGTAAAGCACTACGCGTGCGCCGATTCCGTTGGGATTGGAAGAAATGCCTTTGAGTTGGATGGTAACGGACCCGTTGCCGTTGCCTGGGTTGAGCCAGAGTTGGTCCCGCTGGTTGTTGGGGAGGTTGAGCAAATCGGCATACAGTGCATAAAGATCTATAAATCCGTCCCCGTTGAAATCGCCGGCCGCGCAAGAGCTGAAACCCGCGGTTTTCAGCGCATTGTTTTGCAAATCGAAACGGCCGTTCCCGTCGTTATCCCACAAACCAACGGACGTTCCCGACAGCAACAAGTCTAGGTCCCCGTCGTTGTCAAAATCAGCAGCAATGGCTTGGATTCCAATACCCGGATGGTCAATGCCAGAATCTAACGTGCGGTCTTCAAACCGGTGATCCGCTCTTTGGTGGAAATACCGGTTGGGCGAATAATGGTTCAATACGAAGCAGTCTTTGAGTCCGTCGTTGTCGAAATCCTCAAACAGGCTGATCCAGCTTTGGCTGCCGTCGGCAAGACCAAATTCCTCCCCCCGCGACTGCCAAGACGCACCTTCTTTGACAAACAACATGTTCACCCTCCGGGGATCGGTGCTGTCTTCGACGCCCGGCCTGCATTTTGAAATGTAGAGGTCGGGGTCACCGTCGTTTTCTAGATCGGTCCAGATGCAACCGTAATTGCCGGCTTCCATATCGGGATCGACCAGACGAAGATCAATCAGGCTATGGTCTCTGATTAAGCTACCGGACCGATCGTTTCGATAAATGCGGGTTGCATGGTTATCATCGCAAATGGTAAAATCCGTCCAACCATCGGCATCGATGTCATAGGCTGCGGCGCCCTGGGAAAAAAATGCGGGATCGTCCAATGCCATTTGACTAAACCCGTTTGCATTTTGGTATAAAACGACAATAGAGGAACGCTCGCTGCTGATGATGAGGTCGTTGAACCCATTTCGGTCGAGATCCGCCACGTTCAGCGACCACGAGGCTGAATGGTGGTGGTAGTTCAAAGGGACCCAGTGGAATTTAGAAGTGCCATATTGCAAACCCAGCCACAGGTGTTTCGCCTGATCGAGCACGAGCAGGTCATCCAGTGCGTCACCGTTTACATCGGCACAGGAGACGGGGATGCCTGAGAAGAAATCGCGACCCGTTTGTCGGACTTCCCAGTCGTTTTGCGCATAGGCCGCAGGCCCCCCGATTAAAAAACAAAAGATAAAAGCATGGTTTGCAATACTTTTATGCATATTTTTTTTACAAAATTAACGCATTCCGGTCAAGAAATGTCGACCTTGATTTTGACACTGGAGCGCCTCCGCATTGCAATGAGGTATTATGCCAAGGCAAGGACGCGCTATAAATTGCATTCACCCTTTCTGAGCAGGTTGGTGGCCGAAGTGTTTTATGGAAAAACAGAAGATGAAGTCAGTCGACGCCTGCTGGCGTACCGGGCATCGTTAAACGCTTGCTCAGCAAACTGTCTTTCCGCATCGCAATATTCCCTGGGGCACCGCCAGGCCGGGCTCAGTGTCGCTCGCTTTTCCCAAAGGGCCTCTTCACCCACGGAACAATGTGAACGGTTGTACCGGCTGGTGAAGTGGCTTAAACCTCACTTTATACTCGAATTGGGGACTGGATGCGGAATGGCAACCTACGCACTCAGCATGGGCCCGAATCAAGCCTCGTTGATTACCGTGGAAGGCAATCGCGAGTTGGCAAAGTTCGCATCCAATCAATTTGAAACGCTTGGTTTGAATCGGGTTCGCGTTGTCAATGCTGAATTCGACGAATTCCTTGCTGATACTCCTTTGCACCCGTGGAACCTGGTCTTCCTCGACGGCAACCACCAACTGGAGCCCACCCTGCGATATGCCCGGAATCTGCTGGAGCAGTCTGCTGACAATCTTTGCCTGGTTCTCGACGACATTCACCATTCGCCCCAGATGTACCTGGCCTGGGAGCAGCTCACAAAAGAACAAAGCATCCGTTGTAGCCTGGAAACGCCTCGACTTGGCTTTCTATTTGCCAACCAGGCTTTGACACCGGGTCACTTCACCTGGGTCCCGCTTGCCTGGAAGCCCTGGCAGATTGGTTTGTTCGGTTGACCTCATTTGAAAGAACAGCAGAAGGACCCGGTGCGCTCCCTGGGCTCAGGCCTGGGAAGAATGTCATTAAATTTTTTTAACACCTCCTGGTTCTACTTCATAAAGCCCATGCGGGGGCGGTTGAATACGTCGCGACGGTCCTTTCCGGGCACGAACGACTGTACGTCTTCAAGTTGGATCAGGTGTTGGTTTACTTTTGTCAATTCGGATTCGTCGAGATTGGACAAGCGGATGCTCTGATGGCGGATGATCTCTTCACACAGGGAGCGCACCACTCTGGCATTTCCAAAGTAGCGATCTTTCGACTGATACAGGTAGGAAAGGTATAATTTCAAGTGGGTTTCAGCGGCATCGTCTGTCGAAAGCCCTGCGTCGGCAAACATTTTCAACGCGATCAGGAAGAGTTCTTCTTCTGAATAATCTTCAAACTTTAACATTTTATCAAAACGGCTGCTGAGGCCGGGATTTGACTTGAGAAAGCTTTCCATGGGTTCCGTGTACCCCGCAACGAAAACGAAGAACTGGCCTCTCTGGTCCTCCATGCGTTTGAGTAGCGTTTGGATCACCTCGCTGCCATAATCTGCTGTATGAGGCCCGGAACCCGTCAGCGAATACGCCTCGTCGATAAACAGCACGCCTCCCATGGCCTGTTCGATTTTTTCGGAAGTCTTCAGCGCCGATTGTCCCAGATAGCCTGCAACAAGTCCCTGCCGGTCGGTCTCGATCATGTGTCCCCGTTCCAGAATGCCCAGGGCTTTGTAAATCTTGGCCAGTATGCGTGCGACCGTACTTTTTCCGGTACCTGGGTTTCCGAGAAAAACCGTATGCAGAAAATGCTGGTTGAGCACCTCTTTTCCGGATTTGCGCGAAAACTGTACGATTTTAACCAGTTCGCGGATCTCTTTCTTTACATTCTCAATTCCTACCAGCCTGTTGAGTTCATCCATGGCATGTGCAAGTAGCTCACCGTCGATTGGGATTTGCGGTTTAAAGCGGGTTTGTTCCAGGCGAATGCGCTGCACGTCATTTAGTTTCACCCGCCGGATGGCTTCCATGTCGGCATCGTCCGGGTTGGGTTCGCTCATGATGCGTATGCCGAGGTTGATCTTGGCCTTCTCGACAAGGTCAAAAACGAAGCGGGCATTTCCAAAGCTTGCATCGCGGTTGCGGTATGCATCGAGTATGATGCGCTGCAGCTCATCAAAAGCATCATCGTCGAAGTAAACGCCTTTCCGCTCCATGGCAAAGCGTGCGATTTCATGGAGCTCCTGGGGCAGGTAATCTGCAAACTCAAAGTAGAGTTTGATCCGGCTTTTCAATCCCGGATTGGAGTCCAGGAAAAACTTCATCTCCTTGGGGTAACCCGCCATGATGATCGCGAGATCCCCTTCGCCATTCGACATTTCCTTTACCAGGATTTCGATGACCTCGCGTCCGAAATCCTTGCTGTCGTCGTTGGTCCGGGCCAAAGCATAGGCTTCATCGATAAAAAGCACTCCACCGCGTGCTTTCTCGATGACTTCCTTGACCTTGGGAGCTGTCTGACCGATGTATTCTCCTACCAATTCGGCGCGGTCGGCTTCGTAAACATGGCCTTTGCTCAATACGCCCATTTTGCGATAGAGCTTGCCCATCATCTTTGCTATGGTTGTCTTTCCCGTTCCCGGGTTGCCGTAAAATACAGAATGCAGGGTGAGCCGTTCAAGCTCGTGGATGCCCTTTTCCTCCCTGAGCTGCAGGAATTTGACGTATTGGGTATGTTCGCGCACTTTGCGCTTGATCTCGTCCAGTCCAATGAGCTGATTGAGCTCGGCGAGCACCTCTTCGAGCGATTCCTCCGGCAGTGCCTGTCCCGGCAGGAGCAGCGGATCGCTCTGGTAGGGAAGTGTGATCGGCGGCACCCCTTCGTCGAATGAAAAGCCCACTTCGAAAGGCATGACGGCCAGCAGCCGGTCCATGAATACCACCTCCACCGTGTAACGGCCGTCCCACCAGGATCCTTTGACGTTAGAGCCCCACCCCGCTGTCAGCTGGATCGATTCGTCTTCGCGTCGCACCTGAATGAGTCGCACGACCTGTCCCTTGAGTTCGCGGGCTTCGTTGAGAAATTTGACATACAATTCACACTGCCACATGGGCTGATTGCTATTGTTTTTCAACGCCAGTTCTGCATAGACGTAGCGCGTCTCTTCACCCTCAAAGGTTTTGAGATACAATCGATCCTGAAGCGCTATGTCTTCAAACGGCCCCTCGTAAAGCCTGAGAGACTGCAATTCGAGGTAGGGGTTTGGAATTTCTCCTTCGCTGACGCCTGGTTCTTCTACGTAGAAATACCGGTTTCCAACCTTTTCGCCGTCGAGGTAGGCCTCCCAGCAATACGTCCCCTTCTTCCAGAACGAACCTTCCCTCTTATTGCCCCACCCTTCCCGTATATAGACCGTGTGGTCAAATTTTGAAATTTTGCGGCGGAAACTGAGGTTGCAGACTTCCTTTTTGGTCTTGATCAGGCTAAAACAACGCAGTTCGATCTCTGTTTCCCATGGCTCCTTGTCAAACCATTTATTGATAAAGGACAACTCGACGTAGATATAAGATGTGGAAAAGCGATCGAAAACCTGGCGGTATTTCTTCTTGTTTTCCGCCAGCCACTCCGTTGATGCATACACGCGAATTTCTCGGAACTTATATTTTCTTGGGTCGCTGGGTTTGATCGGTTCTTCCATAGATCGGCTGGATTGAAATTTAAATGTAAGGCTTCCTGTTTAAAGCGCCTTCAATTTTTGAAAAAAATCTGCCTAACCCATCCATGAACCATAGACGACCGCCATTGTTTACCTTGCACGTTGAATATGGCACGTATCAATTACCAATTTGAGGACCCCGCCATGCTGCCCCGTTCAGTGGAACACCCCTGTTTGGGAAAGTCGCTCCTGGAAGTAACTGAAGAATGTGGCATCCACCTCAGCAGCAACTGTGGAGGTGTTTGCGCCTGTTCAACCTGTCATGTTTACGTCCACGGCGGAGGAGAATACCTTGAGGAGATCTCTGATAAGGAAGAAGATTTCATCGACCGCGCCATCAACCCCAAACTCGAATCCCGTCTGGCTTGCCAGTGCATCGTCTTAGACGACCGCGCAGTGATCGACGTAACCATCCCGGACCAGCGGAGGATTATTGGTCACGAACATTAATCTCCATCGCAACATGCCATTTGAAGAAATTGATAATCTCCCCATCAGTTGGCCGGACCACGAAGACATTGCCATGGCGCTCTACGAGCGTTTTGGGAGCGAATTCGACGAGTCAAAGATTTACCGCATCCGGTTCACCGACCTGGTCGAATGGATACTTGAAATTCCCAATTTTTCCGGCAAGCGGGAGGATTGTACGGAATCCCATCTGGAACAGATCCAGGCCCGATGGGTTTATGAACACCGCGACAATCAAGCCTGAGTTGCCCTATGGATCCCTACGAACTTTTCCGTCACATCCGAGGCATTGTGCTCGACATCGACGGGGTTTGCACGGACAACCTCATCCTGGTCACCGACCACGGTGAGTTCCTCCGGCAGATGAATGTTCGCGACGGATTTGCCATCAAAACGGCCGTACGAAGAGGCATTCAGGTTGGGATCATTTCCGGTGGACGTTCTGCAGGAACCCTTCAGCGATTTCAGCTCCTGGGCATACGCGATATCCATCTTGGCATTGACGACAAACTTCCGGTATTTCAAGGCATGATGGCAAGTTGGGGCATACCGGCTGAAGAAATCGCCTATATGGGCGACGACATTCCCGATCTGGAGGTGCTCCAGATTGCCGGATTGTCATGCTGCCCGAGCGACGCCGCACCGGAGATCCTGCGGATATGTCAGTACATTTCGCCTTTCGCCGGTGGCAAAGGCTGTGTGCGCGACCTCATCGAGAAATTACTTCGGGCCCGTGACCAATGGTTCTGAAAGCATGGCTTAGGCTTTTCCGCTTTCCCAATCTGGCTATGATTTTCCTGGCCCAGAGTTTAGTTTATGGCTTTCTTATCCGGCCATGGGTCGGCTCCAACGCAATGGGCGACCTGGGTTTTCTTGGGTTGAGTGTTTCAACGATTTGTGCCGCAAGCTCGGGGTACCTGATCAACGCCCTGTTCGATCGCAACATCGACGCATTGCGTCCCGACAGGGCGATCATTCCAAACCATTTTTCGCCTTCCCGGGTATGGCAATTTTACGCTGCTGTTACCGGAACAGGGATGGTGGTTGCGTTTTGGCTTGCCCTCCGCGCCGATGAAATTCCGTCCTTACTGCTCTATCCGGTTGCCGCACTTATATTATTCCTCTACGCCGTGCGATTAAAGTGTACTCCACTCATTGGCAATTTTGTCGTTGCAGTTTTCATCGCTTGCGTCATCCTGCTCGTACCATACGCCTACCGCGATGCATTAGGCCAATTGTTCGACCATGATTATCCCGTTTGGAAAATGCTCGTTTACCGATTGACCATGCTTACCCTGCTGGCATTTCTCGTCAACTGGGTTCGGGAAATTTCCAAAGACATCGAAGACCGGGAAGACGACCATGCAGAGGGCTGTATGAGTACCGCGGTGTTTTTTGGCCCCCGGATGGCTGGCAGCTTTGTTCGGGTGATCTGGACCGCACTGCTTTTTCTCATTCTATTCAGTGCGAGAGGCCCATCTACCGCACTGGATTGGCTGCTTTATGCAGCTTGCCTGCTGCTGCCCGCAATTGTTTTGAGCGTTCGAATCTTTGGGGTCGCGTGCTGGAATAATCCCTCATCTTTGAGCCGCGATTTAAAATACTTCATGCTCCTCGGCATGATCTACTGGACTTTTTTTGGATGAAACCCACTGTCAACGCCAGAAAAATACTGCTTGCTTCCTCTTCGCCCAGGCGCAGGCAATTGCTAGAGGAAGCCGGCTTCTGGTTTGAGGTCGTGCAAGTCCCTTTTGACGAAGTTTTCCCCGCCGACATGGACCTAGCACAGGTAGCCTGTCACCTGGCAGAACAAAAGGGTGCAGCCGCATTGCCACTGATCGTTGGTGATGCCATACTTCTTACGGCAGACTCGGTCGTGATACTTGGCGACCGGATATTCGGGAAGCCGGTGGATGGACGGGAAGCCTATGCCATGCTCGCCGCCCTTTCCGGAAAAATGCACCGCGTGGACACAGGTGTTTGCCTTCGCGATGCTGATCACTTCATTTCATTTACTGCCAGGACCGACGTATTCTTTCGCGAGTTGAACCACCAGGAGATCTGCTGGTACGTCGACCACTACCAACCTTTTGACAAAGCCGGAGCGTATGCCGTTCAGGAATGGATCGGGCTGTGCAAAGTCTCATCGATATCAGGAACCTATGCCAACGTCATGGGGCTTCCTACCGACCTCGTGTACGAGGCACTGCGGCATTTCAACGGAGCGATTGCGTTCCCAAAATAACCGCCCGCCACTCGCCCCGCCGCTTAATGGCCTGGACAGAAAAACCCAGGCTGGCAGCTTGTTTTAAAATGGACTCCAGGTCGGCTTCGAGCAGCCCGGAGAGGGCCATCATCCCTTGAGGTTTCAAAGCGCGTTGCAGCGCCAGGAGGTGTTCTGACAAGGCATTCCGGGTAATGTTGGCCAATATTCTGTCATAGCGACTAGCCGTCGGCAGCTCCGGGGATGAACCCAGGATGCATAGCTGCTTGCCAAGCTCGTTCAAATTCAGGTTTTCCACCGCGTTTTCTATGCAAACGGGATCACAATCGACGAAGCAGCAACTCTCAGCACCGCACAGCAAGGCATAAATGCCCAGAATGCCGGTACCGCAACCAAAATCGAGCACTTCCTTCCCTTTCCAGTCCATTTCAGCCATCCATTCGAGCAGCATATAGGTCGTTTCATGGTGGCCGGTTCCAAAAGCCATACGCGGCGATAGCACCAGGTCGACGGCAGTTCCCTCTTTCCTGTGATGGAATGGCGCACGAATGGTAATCGAATCCCCAATGTGCACCGCTTCGAAATGCGCCTCCCATTCGGCATTCCAATCGGTATCTTCATGAATGGTGGTGGAATAACCCAATCCTTGCCGATTCAGGTATCCGACAACCGCACCTTGCAGGAGGTCGTTGTCGCGGGGTACAAAGGCTTCGATGAAATCGGCTTCTTGTAAAAAAGACTCCACGCCCAGGTCATAGAGCATGGCAAGGTGACAATCCGCCATTTCCCCTGGCGATAAAATGCGATACGCCAACCAGGCCAAGCTCCTCAGGATTTTTTGGAGAAAGCCCTCCAGGTATTTTCAACCAGGGCTGTTATGGTCATCGGCCCAACGCCACCCGGTACGGGAGATATTGCGCTTACCTTTTGCGAAACCTCCTCGAAATCGACATCGCCCACCAGGCGAAACCCGCGATTTGTCGTCGGGTCGTCAATCCGGTTAATGCCAACGTCGATGACCACGGCTCCTTCGCGCACCATATCGGCCTTCAAAAATCGCGGAATGCCGAGTGCGGCTACGATGATGTCAGCCTGCCGGCACAAACCGGCAAGATTGCAGGTCTTACTGTGAGCAATGGTCACGGTTGCATTACCCGGCTTGGCTTTTTTTGACAGCAGCAGGGCCACGGGTGTACCGACGATGTTGCTCCTCCCTAACACCACGCAGTGTTTGCCCTCTGTTTCGATGTGATACCGTTCGAGCATCATCATGATGCCCATTGGTGTTGCAGGCAACAGGGAAGGCAATCCCAGTGCCATTTTGCCAAAATTAAATGGATGGAATCCGTCAACATCCTTGGCAGGATCGATGGCCAGATTAACGGCGTGCTCGTCGATGTGGCGGGGGAGCGGAAGTTGGACGATGTAACCATCTATCTCCGGGTTCCGGTTGAGGTTGTCGATGACGTGCAGCAACTCTTCCTGTGTGGTGGAGGCGGGCTTTTTGATCAGCGTCGAGGCAAAACCTACTTCGTCGCAGGCCCGGATTTTGTTTCGCACGTATGTTTGACTTGCGGGATTGTCGCCTATGAGCACAGCAGCGAGGTGCGGAGGGCGCACGTCGTTCTGACAAAAGAGGCGAACTTTATCCTGAATTTCTTTGCGGATCAGGGCCGACAACTTATTACCATCAAGCAGCAGCATAGCAGATCGTTGGTTCTCACAAAACAGAAAGCTGCAAAGATACGCGAAGCCGGGCTCCCCGGCACCCCTGTATTATTGCCTCCGGGTTAGTTTTCAAAATACTCCCTGGCCCTCCGGTTGAAACCTGGCAGCATCTCGGTGGCTTCAAAAAAATCGCTTCCCTTTTGTTCGTTGGGTACATTGCGGTAAAGTTCGATTTCCCACCTGCGATTCTGCCGCTCGCCGATTGCTGTGGAATGCAGCAAGCGAAAGTCGCTTCCAGCCAGATCGGGATTGTAGAAAAGAAAACGAACGTTCGTTTGTCCGTTGTGGGTGAGCTTATTGTATTTCCATATCTCGTAGGGGAACGCACCGGGCTCCCTTTCTTCACGGATCACCTCGTCGGGGATGCCATAGCGCATATAGATCCTGCCACGGTCGGATTCAAATCCATAACCGAAGCCGGATTGAAAGGTTTTATCAACGTACTCTGCACGCCGGATAAAAATTTCAAAAGCAGGTACTGCCGTATCGTAGCGCTCGGCAAAGTAGCTGAACAAAAACAGGCGTTTGTCGCGCTCCCGGCTCCTTTTGAGCAAAAGGTTCACTGCACTCCCCTCTGCACCTTCGATGAGTGGATGCAATGCGCGGATCCCGTATTCGACGCGGTCTAAAGGCAGGCTGTCGAAATAATTGCGTTCGGCAACTCTTCCTTCGATCTGGCGGGCAATCTGGTCCCAGAAAGGATTCTCCCGGCGGAAGTCGCATTGTCTCGAATCGACCACATGGCCTCTTTCGTCTTGCAATTCAACCGTTAGCCGGTAATCGCCGGTTGTCAGCTCACTGATGTCGTGCGAAAGTAAAAAGGGGTCGATGGATAGTTGTTTGCGGCGACGAAACCATTCTGAATGGAGCTCGACCGGAGATCCATCCCGGAGCCTGGTCAATGTAAACCGATAAACTGCTTTAGGGGGAATGCTGTCTGCTGAATGACTTTCAAAATAAACATTTAGAATGCGCTGCATCCGGTCAACTACGTCAAAAGGCACTGGTTCCCCGTATATTCCATTTTTTTCGAAGGGGTTCGAACCCGAATCACCCGGACGGACACCCTGCATGAGTTGTAGGTCTGACAATATCAATTCTCCGAAAAAAGGCCGCACAGCCACAGAGTCAATCACCCCAATGGATAATTCGGGATTTTGCCCGTCGACTGCGTTGATCTCGGCGAGGTAGTTTCCAGGCAAGACCGGCCACCGAAAAACGTGCAAAAACGGGCCTGGCTTACGTGAGGGAGGCGAAAGGAGCGCCACGCGCTCCACCTGGACGAGTTCCTGCTGCCAAGTGCGCAGTATTGCAGTAAGGTGCACCTCGACCTGAACCATGCTATCCTCCAGCATAGAAGCGGTCCAGGACTTGCTATCAATGTAAATCCTGCTTTCGACGTAAGAATCGCCTTCCGGAGAAAAAAAATTGCAGTTTTGTACAAATATTTCCTGGCAACGCCCCTCAGGCATTTCAGCCAGGCAATGAACGACCAGATAGAGTGCAAATGGAAGCTTCACTCTCTTTTAACGTAAAAGGCAAAGGGAGTGTTCTGAATCTCTACTTTCATTTCCATTGAGGCAGGTCCGGTCTTTTTCAGGTCCAGGTCCAATTTCAGGCCTTTGACCAGATGGAGCTTGTTTTTCACAAGTTTAAATTCGGCTTGCTGGTCCTGTCCCAGAAAGTTGGAACTCATGATCTGGCCTTCAAAAAAGAAATATGCACCTTCAAGGGTGTTGGTCTTTTTTTCATTCCTGTATGCCTCATACACGACCCATTTTCCGCGCAGGAATTCTGCATCTATGGTTCGCTCGTCTTTACAGGCGGCAATTAAAAGGCAAAGGATGAAATACCAGGGGCTGGATGAATGCATAAGCGAATACAAAAATAAACCATCCGGCCAATATCCGGATTGGGGGACCCTACCAGGCAATTGTGGATTGGTTACATTTACCACTTAAAGAACAGTTCTGAAAACCATTTTGATCACAGGCGTGAATTCCGGCATTGGCCATTATTTTGCAGGCACTCTGGCCCGCCGGGGCTATCGTGTGATCGGGACCTGCAGGTCACCGGAAAAGCTGGATCCCGGGTTACTCGCCCTTCCTGATTTTTATGCTGTAGCCATGTCGTTGGACTCGGACGAATCCATTGACCAGGCATTTCTCCAGCTGCACGAATACTGCGACGACAAGGGCTTATACGCCCTGATCAACAACGCGGGCATCGTAAGTGCAGGACCACTGAGTCACATCGGCATGCAGGAAGTCCGGCAGCAATTTCAGGTAAATGTAATGGCACCCCTGCGACTTGTGCAGTGTTGCTTCGAGCTTTTGAGAAGGCAGGCTCCACAGGCACGCATCATTAACATCAGTTCAGTTTCCGGCCTCTTTGCTTCCCCTTTTATCGGAGCCTACGCTGGTTCGAAGTTTGCACTCGAGGGCTTATCAGACAGCCTGCGGCGAGAACTCGCGCTGGTCGGTATCCGGGTCGTGTTGATCGAGCCGGGAAGCATTCGCAGCCCGATTTGGCAAAAGCAGCTTGGAATTGGTCACCGCTTTTCTAACAGCCCCTACGCTGCTTATGTCACGTCTGCAGATGAGCGCATCGCAGCCATGGAGCGCGAGGCCCAAGGTCCTGAGTGCCTGCTCCCCAGCTTGTTGCACGCGCTCGAATCTTCCAGCCCACGTGCCCGCTACCTGGTACACCCAAAGAAATGGCTGATCCGGCTGTTGGTCCACTATTTGCCCACTACCTTTGTCGATCGGCTGGTGGTGCGCAAAATCCGCGCCGGCCACCGGGCCATCAGACCATTTTAATACACGACATGTCTATCCGAATCTTCTTCATAATCCTTGCGGTCATCTGGGGCGAGTGCCTACCAGCCCAGACCTCGTTTACACGCCGGGATAGCCTCAAAGGCAGCCTGCGACCGGAAAGGGCCTACAACGTCATGCACTACACGATCAATCTGAAAGTGGACCCATCATCCAAAAGCCTCGAAGGGAGCGTTGAAATGGAATTTATACCGCTCCAGGCGATGCAAAGGCTTCAGATCGACCTCGCTTCGAATATGGAGCTTTCCGCGGTGCGCGACGGACGAAAGTTGCTCAAATTTACCCGGGAGTTTGGCGCGGTGTTCATTGATGTCGATTATAAAGAAGGTTCCCGGGAAAAACTGGTGATCTCTTATCGCGGGAAACCGGCACAAGCCAAAACACCTCCATGGGACGGCGGTTTTATCTGGAAAACGGATGAACAGGGAAATGCCTGGGTTGGCGTCAGTTGCCAGGGACCCGGCGCCAGCATCTGGTGGCCATGCAAAGACCACCTGTCGGACGAACCCGACGAGGGAATTGCGCTGAATCTTACCCTTCCCGAGAATATGATGGGGATCTCAAATGGGCAGCTGGTCGGTGTTGATCAGCCAGAACAAGCCGGTTGGAAAACCTGGCATTGGAAAGTGAGTTACCCCATCAATACCTACAACGTCAGCATCTATGCCGGCGATTATGTCCATTTTCAGGACAGCTACACCGCTGGTGACAGCTCAAAACTGGCTCTGAATTACTACGTTTTGAGGGGAAATGAAGAAAAAGCCAAATCTCATTTCCGGCAAGTGGGCCCCATGTTGGCTTGCTACGAAAAGTATTTTGGAAAATATCCCTTCTGGAATGACGGCTATGCCCTGGTAGAAGCACCCTATCTCGGGATGGAACACCAAAGCGCCGTTGCCTATGGAAATGGCTACCAGCGAGGCTACCTGGGCGGAAGGATCCCCGAGGAATTTAATTTCGACTACATCATCATACACGAGAGTGGCCACGAATATTTTGGAAACGCTTTGTCGGTCGGCGACAACGCTGATCTGTGGCTTCATGAAGGGCTTACTACGTATCTCGAAGCCATATATGTGGAGTGCATGTATGGCAAAAAGGCCTCACTCCGGTACCTCGAAAGCCAGCGTTCTTCAATCCGCAACGCACATCCCCTTGTAGGTCCCCGCGGCGTGCATTTTACAGCCTATCCCGATTCTGATATTTATTATAAGGGAAGTTGGGTGTTGCAGACGCTGCGCTTTGCGCTCAAAAACGATGCCTCCTGGTTCAAACTGCTACGGGTATTTTACGAGGCAAACCGCTACAGGATCGTCGACACCGATCAGTGGAAGCGGTTTGTGGACGAATTTACCGGTAAAGATTTTGGCCCCTTTTTCGAGCAATACCTTCATCGCACCGAGATCCCTGCGGTTGAGCTCAAAACGGATACTAGCGGCCACCGAACCCGCATCTATTATCGCCTGGTGAACGCCGTCGAAGGTTTGGAGCTTCCCGTTGAGATCAGTCTGGACGGACGCACCATCCAACTCGACGCGACCACCCGGGAAAAGAATATTGAGTTCAGTCGTGCATTCAAATCCGTAAAGGCCGTGAATGCGCAGGCATTGGTTCGTTGCGAACCATAATCTACACCGCAGGCTTCCAGGCTGCCATCCTTTTGCCTGCCCTGAACATTAAATTTGAGGGAAAACATATAACGGCAGATCCGGCCCATAAGTCGGATTGTGCTGGTGACAGGAAGAATGCAGAAGGGAGTTAAACGCTCCAGGCCATTGCGGAGTTATTCCGCAGATGGAGTTGCGGGTGCTTGCTCCCTGACACCGACCTTGCGTTCCTTGATACGAGCCTTCTTGCCCGAAAGTTCCCGCAGGTAAAAGAGTTTGGCCCTGCGAACGCGGCCCTTTTTGAGAATGCTGATTGAAGCAATGTTTGGAGATGAAAAAGGAAAGATGCGCTCAACGCCTATGCCGCTGGACACCTTGCGAACAGTAAACGTCTTGTTCTTTCCCTCACCGCGGATGTTGATCACATCGCCACGAAAGTCCTGGATACGCTCCTTGTTTCCCTCGATGATCCGGTAGCTGACGACAATGGTATCGCCGGGGGCGAATTCCACCATCCGGCTGGTGTCCATCAACTGGTCCTGGGTGTATTTGATCAAATCCATGGCTATAGGTTTAGGCCTTTCAAAAAAGAGTCGCAAATTTAGTAAAAACCCGGTAAAATACCGGGGTGAACGAATTTTTTATTCTACCGGATGAGGGTAACGTATCCCGTAGTACGCACTTGTTGCCGTCGAGGGGTGAGGTACTGCAGCGTGTAAACGTAGACACCGCCGGGGAGGAGTTCGCCCAAATTGTTGCGGCGACCGTTCCAAGCCAGGTCCGGATCACCGGTTGAAAAAAGCAGGCTTCCCCAGCGATCCCAGACGGCAAGCTCGAAATCCATCATGCCGAGGGTATAGCCAACACCCAGGAAGCCATCGTTCTTCGCGTCGCCGTTTGGCGTAAAGGCATTTGGGAGAAAAAAGCTAACAATTGGCTCAACGTCAATGTATTGCGTCAAAGTATCCCGGCAACCGTTGGTACTCAGTGCAATGAGCTGCACCTGTTGAATGCCTGTATCCCGGAACGTGTACTCCAAGTCACTTTGGTTGAACTGTTCCGAACGGTTAATTTGCCAAATCCTGTTGTTGGAAAATTGAGACTGGTCAGTGATCCGGACGATTGGGCTCAGGGAGTTTAGCCGGTCGGGATTCATTTCGAAGGCGGCTTTGGGCGACTGCGATACGTCGATCAGCCCGGGGTAAATCCGGTCTGTTCTGCACCCAAGGGGGGAAACGACTTCAAGGTAAACCGAATAGTTTCCTGCATCATTAAAACGGTGACAGGGAGAAATCGCCGATGATCCGGATCCGTCCCCAAAATCCCAGGTGACTTTATAGGCTGTATCGATTGGAGACGAAAGGTTGCGGAAGCATACGTCGAGCGGCGAACAACCCGCATTGCGGTCCGGATCGACAATGAGCAATGGCGGAACGGGATAGTAGGGAATTTGCTTTTTAATGGAATCCTCGCACCCGTTCACATCTTTGACGCGAAGAAGGATGTCCTTTCTGCCTGGTGTCGCAAATTGAAACAAGGGATCTGCAACCGTGCTGTTGCCCGAATTGGCGAAATTCCAGTTCCAGTTGAGTATCTGCCCCGACCCGGAACGGGACAAGTCTTCAAACGCTATGGGACCTGCCACGCATGTGTCGTATGCGTATTGGTAATCTGCCACGATTTCAGGGAAGGTATTCACCAGCAAGTCCAGGGAATCGGAGCATTCGGTTCCTTCGTTGAGGACCATTTTTCCCGTGAAGCTCCCAATGTCCGGAAAACTAAATCGCGCATCCCGCGAAGTTTGCACCTGTTTTGTGCCCTGAACATCAAACTCCCAGCGGTATTTCCGGATAAATTTCACGTCGGTGCTGAGGTTTACAAAATCGACGTCGAGCGTTCCGCAAGCATTCACAACGAAAACTTTGCCCTGGATCGTCGAATCGGCCTGCACCTTTGCAAAGACCTGTGGTTCGCAAAATGCCACATTGAACTGGAAATCGCGTCGCGTCTCGGTGAGCAGCTCCCCGTTTCGGAATTCGCGTATGCAAACGCCAACGACGAATTGTCCCTGGACTCTTGGAGTTCCTGTAATCATTCCCGTCACGGGGTCAATGGAAATGACCGGATCTCCTCCCATCGGGTTGATGGTCGAATACAGCGGAGCCCTGAAGTTCACAGGAACAAAAGGCGGCAGACATGCCGACGGGTCTGGTGTAACGCCCGTGCAGGAATTTTTTCCGCCTTGTGAACCATCCTGCCCCCCTGCTGTCAGCGGATCACAGAATTCGTAAGTGACAAGATCACCGTCGGCATCCACCGCCGAGTGATCGTAGGTCAATGCGCTGTTAACACAAATAACCACCGGTGGCAGGCCTTTAAAAACCGGGCTGTTGTTGCAGTTCTTTTGTGCAGCCGCAGTAATTTCTATTACAAAGGCCGCCCCGGCATCACCCGGCCGGATGATGTTGCTGATGGTTTCATTCCTGCAGCAGCGTTGGTAGGCGATGTAATAGGAGCCAGCATTCAACATGGGCAAAGGGCCGGTAATAAACTGGTAAACGGCATCCTGAACACAAACTCCCGGAGGAACGATGAGGCAAGGGTTGTTGGCGGTGGGATCGATATTTCGTATAGGGTTAAGGTAGCGTTGATCGACAATTTGTCTTACAAAACGAAAGCGACCGTCGATGGTTTTTTCATAGATTCCGAATTTGGCATCCGTATCATAGGCCGCTCCTTCCGGATTGCTGCAATCGCGGTACAAGTGCATGGTGATCCTGTAATTGACCAGGCGATTGACCGTATCCGATAACAAACAAACATAAGACATGTCCCCCCCTACGATGTGCTTTGCTTTGACCGGGTTTGCGCACCAGACCAGGAGAAAACATGCTGCAAGTATTTTGAGGATCACGTTCATGCAATACAAGGGGGATAACAAAACATCGGTAGCAATGGTTATGTAAATTTACAGTCTCAACGCAAATTCGTTTACGCCCATTGCCTCTGCCAACCCACCCAATGATAGCTGTTTTCGAGGAAGAAGCCCAAATTTCTGCCGGACTTTTGCAAAAGGGCAAGATACTGGTTTATCCTACGGATACCATTTGGGGGATCGGTTGTTGCGTGCGTTTTCCTGAAAGCGTGGCTCGAATCTCCACGATAAAGGGTCGCGATCCCGGCAAATCGCCCATCCTCCTGGTGGATTCCATCGCCATGCTCCACCGCTTTGTTCGTCGAATTCACCCCAGGATTGAGACCTTGCTCAGCCACCACATACGCCCCCTCACGGTCGTTTATCCGGATCCGCAAAACCTACCGGACGACGTTCTGGCAGAAGATGGGTCGGTGGCCCTCCGCATCTGCTTTGACCCTTTTTGTCGGCGGGTCATCCAATTACTGGATGACTGCCTGCTTTCAACCTCTGCGAATTTTTCGAACCAGCCTTCACCTACTCATTTCGGAGAGATCCCGAAGACCTTGCTGGAACAGGCAGATTATGTTGTGCACTATCGACAGGACGAACGGGAGTCTGGCCAAGCCAGCACCCTGATCCGTTACAATCACGCCGGAAACATCGAAGTCCTCAGACCCTGAGTAGATGTCAGGTGGAGGGCTTCAGGGTTCCCTTTGCCCTTACCAGCACAAAGCAGGTCTTGGGCACCATTGCAAGAGAAATTACAGCTTCGGCTGTTTCAACAGGCTCATTGCCGCCTTCACAACCGGGTCCCTCTCAAGACGGGCTGATTGCTCCGATTCCCTACCGAAAAGCCATCGACAGAGTCTGTAGCGAAACCTGGTTTCAAAATGGGTGTATTTCAGATCCTGTTGTATGGTAGGATCCAATTGTTCGTATGCGGTGAGGATGCGGTCTCCAATGCGTTTATCTGCGAAAATTTTATTGATGTCGTTGCGAACCAGGTATTGAAAGAAGGAGAAGCCCCGGGCCACCTCGGCATCGATCGCTTTTTGAACTTCCACAGACAAGACTTCGTCAGGATTGGCGGGAAGAAGTGTACTATCCGGAACCAGCCGGGCGCCCGACTTTTGTTGAAACCCGGGGTTTGAGTGTGCATCCCCAACCGACGCAGTATCCCTATGGCCCTGTTCGTAATCCGGTTTGCGGGAGACCAGGTAACGGCTTACGGGGATCACAATCGCCGAACCGTCACCCAGCCGAAAGGTTTCCAGAACGGCATCCTTTCCGTAGGTGGTATCGCCGACGATCACGGCTCCGCGCCTCCGTCGCAAGACCTGGGCAAATAACTCTGCTGCAGAGGCCGTCACACTGTCGGTTAGCACGGCGATCCGGTCAAGTTCAAAAAAAGCATTTCCCAGCGACAGGTATTCGCGCTCGCCAGCGTGGAAGCCGCGCGTTAAGAAGAGCAATTCCCCCTTGTTCTTTACAAACTGGTTGAGTATAGATGCCGCCTCGCCAACCATTCCACCGCGGTTTCCCCTCAGGTCGATTACAATATTTTGTCTGCCGCGACTGGAGACGCATGCTTCAAGCGCCTGCATGAATTCGCGGTAAACACCCTTGGTAAAAAGCCTGACTGCGAGATAACAGGTGGCTTCATCCAGGGGAAATGCATTGCTCAAAGAGGGTTGCTGTTGTTCTTCAAAACGAAGAATTCTCACCTCATTCCCTGCACGTTTGTGATCAGCGAGGCGAAACACGATTGAATCGCGCTTGGCTTTGGCGATTTCGTCTAAACGGCTGGCTATCGCATCAAAGGCAAAAGGTGCCTCCCACCCGTCAAGCCGGTCAAACTGGTCGCCGTTGCGGATGCCGAGTTTGGCCGCAGGCCCGTCCGGACTCACGTTGAGTGCGTATAGATTTGAATCGACGAGCAGGAGTTCCATACCAACGGAGGATACCTTTCCAGACAGAATGTTGCCATAGACTAACATCTGTTCGGAGCTGAGGTATTCCGCATAAGGGTTGAGCTGGGTCACGTAGGATGAAATGGCATTATCTACCTGTTGGGAAAGGTTTACTGAGTCTGCGTAGTGGGCCTGAACGTAAGAAACCACATCCTGGATCTTCTGCCCCTGATCGGCGGGTAGCGGCGTAGAACTCCTGACCGGTTCACCCGGGTACTGGGGAACGCGCACTTTGAGCCCTGCCCAAAAACCCATACTGGCGACAATGCCCAGTAACAAGGGTTGCCACATACGGTAGCGGGCTAACTGTTCCGGTGACATGGGGCCGGTCAATAATAAGTGTACCTGCGCACTTTGGCGACGTACTTGGCGAGCCGGACGACCTGGCAGGCATAACCAAATTCATTGTCGTACCAGGCGTAAATCGTTACGGTGCGACCATCAGCCGAAAGAATGGTGGATGGTGCGTCGACAACGCATGCGCAACTCGTGCCTACCGCATTGCTCGATACGTATTCGTTTGATGTGGAGTATTGGACCTGTTCGACGAGCTCACCGTGAAGACTTGCTCCCCGAAGTTGGGCAAGAACGGCATCGAGGGTCACTTCCGAATTCAGACTCAGGTTTAGAATGGCCAGGGATACATTGGGTACCGGGACGCGCACGGCATTGCCGGTCAGCCTGCCTTTTAGATGGGGCAACACCTTCGCCACTGCACTTGCTGCCCCAGTACTCGTGATGACCATATTGATCGGAGCTCCGCGTCCTCTTCGTGGCTTGCGGTGAAAATTGTCGAGCAGGTTTTGGTCGGAAGTATATGCATGGACCGTTTCAATATGTCCTTTTTGAAGACCAAACTGCTCGTCTATGACCTTGATAATCGGAACGATGGCATTGGTCGTACAGGACGCTGCGCAGACGATTTTCTCATCGTCGTAATTCACGGCGCCGTGGTTTACGCCCACGACGATGTTGGGAATGTCCTTGCCGGGGGCGGTTAAAATGATTTCAGAGATGCCCGGACGCAAGTGGACGCTCAATTTTTCACGGGTATCGAACAAGCCGGTATTGTCGATCAGCAGCGCATTGGAGATGCCATAGGCCAAATAATCAACGGAAGATGGATGGTCGGCGAAAATGATGCGAATCCGGTTTCCATTGACGATTGCCTCGGTTCCGTCCTGACTCACTTCGATAGCACCCGGGAAATTTCCGTGAATGGAATCCGTCTCGAGTAAAGCCAGTCTTTTGAGAACTTCCTCACGGGCATCTTTCATCCCTGCCCGGACGACGATGGCCTTTAAACGAAGCTGTTCTCCGCTCCCGGTTTCGGCAATCAGTCGGCGTGCTACCAAGCGGCCGATCCGGCCAAAGCCAAACAGCACAACGTCGCGTGGCTCAACACTTCCATTGACATTCCTCCCCGCTCCTGCCAGCCTCGATCCGATAAATGCCTCCAAATTCTGAAATCCCCCGTGGTTGGTCTCCCATTCCGAGGCCAGTTTTCCGATATCGATGCGCGCCGGTCCCAACCAGTCGGCCTTTTGTATGGTGCGGCATATTTCAAGGCTGACCGATATATCCAGAGGTTTGTCGATGTAATTTTTGGCAAAGAGGTGGTCGCCGATGATCTGGCTGGGGCGTGCGTCGTATAGCGCTTTGCGAAAGAGTACTAGCTCTATGCCGCGGTCAAATCGCAGCTCCCCGACGATCTTCGACAACTCCAATGCTGCTTTCTCCTTGAAACGCCATTCAACGAGTTCGGCATCCGTAGATAAATTCAGGCTTTGAAGATTCATATGGAAATTTTCGCAAATGTCTTAAAAAGCCCGCGGCTGACAAAAGCCGGTATCTAAAAATCAGCCGAGGTATTGTTTGAGCAGTTTGCTTCTGGAGGCCGAACGCAATTTATTGATGGCCTTATCCTTGATCTGGCGAACGCGCTCGCGGGTCAACCCAAATTTGTCACCGATGTCTTCCAGGGACTCGGGATGCTCCACGCCAATGCCGAAATACAGTTTGATGACATCTGCCTGACGGTCGGTGAGGGTGCCCAGCGCACGTTCGATTTCCATTCGCAACGAGTCCTTAAACTCCAATTTGGCATCTGTTGCAGGAGTGCTGTCATTCTCCAGTACGTCGATGAGGGAGTTGTCCTCCCCTTCTACAAAAGGTGCGTCGATGCTCACGTGGCGTGCTGCTACCCCCATGGTCGTCTCTACTTCTTCGGTAGGAATTTCGAGCACCGTGGCGAGTTCCTCTGCCGAAGGCTCTCTTTCAAATTCCTGCTCGAGCTCTGAAAAAGCACGATTGATCTTGTTCAAGGACCCGACCTTGTTGAGGGGGAGACGCACGATGCGGGATTGCTCGGCGAGGGCTTGCAGTATAGACTGGCGGATCCACCACACGGCGTAGGAAATAAATTTAAATCCCCTGGTTTCGTCAAAGCGCTGTGCCGCTTTGATCAATCCGAGGTTTCCTTCGTTGATGAGGTCAGAAAGCGACAAACCCTGGTTTTGATATTGCTTGGCCACCGAAACGACAAACCTGAGGTTTGCTTTCGTCAGCCTTTCGAGGGCACCCTGATCACCTTGTTTGATCTTTTTTGCGAGATCCACCTCCTCCTCCGGAGTCAACAAATCGACCTTGCCAATCTCCTGAAGGTACTTTTCCAGGGACTGACTCTCCCGATTGGTGATCGATTTTGTAATTTTTAGTTGCCTCATCGAGCGGTATTTATATTGTAATTATTTACTAACCAAGGGATTGCATGAAATAAAAGCCATCTCTCCACAATGGAGTGCGAAAATAATGCCATCCAAAAACAAGAACGGTCCAAATAGACTTAATGATTTGTAAATAAAAAAAGTTCAGCAATTTGCAAAAAAATATTCAAACAATTTTAATATTGCCGCCCCATGTCCAGCGCTACGCAACCAATCCTCAGTTAAAGTATACCAATGGCGAGAGTTCAGATCCAGATCGATTTCATGTTTAAATCATCGCCGGCTACGGTGTACATTTTCGTTACCCAGCCTACGTGCATGGTTCGATGGTTTTGCGACCGCGTCGATAACATTGGCGACCGTTATTACTTCGATTGGGAAGGCGACCACGAAGAGGCAACCCTGTCGGTCGATATCGAAGAAGAACTCGTTAAATACGATTGGCTTGAACGCGAAGGTGAGTTCCTGCAGTTCCGCATCTACAAGACCGACATCACCAATGAAACCATACTCGAAGTCACCGACTTTTGCGACGACGACGAAGTAAAAGAGCAGCGCGATCTTTGGGAAGAATACATCAAAAAATTGAAAAATTCCTGCGGAGGTTAGGCCCAACCGGGTTGCTGCTCAAGCTTTTAACGTGATCTTTCGGCTTGAACGAGGTAATATGCAGCCGTGCAATAAAAATTCCGAATCCAGGGCATATTGGCCAATGGTGAAGGGACTAGACGCGGGTGGATGCCAAATTTATACGCGTAGATCGGGTTGGTGAGGAACAATCTGCGACCGGATTGCTCCATTCCAGCTTTGATGAGGATGGCTTCAAAGCGCTCGATGCTCAGGCCGGTGGCGGCAATCTCCATCAATTCTTCTACAACTTCATTCGCTTCTCCGGCAGATTCCAGAATAACCCTGTACAGGTTTCGCGGAAGAAGATGCAGCCATGGAATGCGACTCACCAAGCGGGAACGGGCCATTTGCTGGTGGCCCCCAAAAGGCATTTGCCAGGGGGGGAATCCAAAAAAGATGTGTCCGCCGGGATTGAGTAAAGTTTTCAATTTCACCAGGAACTTTTCCTGATCCGGAATGTGCTCGATGACATCTTTCAGGATGATCCAATCGAAACGCCTTTCTCCCGGAAAATCGGCGGCATAGGCGAATACATCTCCGGCATGGAGCTCAATTTCTGGCTCGTCGAACCCGCTTTGGTGAAATTGTCTGGCCCATTCAATCCTCGAGGCATTGAGGTCGACTCCGGTGCAAGGCATTCCACGCTCGCGGAACGCTTTTAATACTCCAGCTTCAGCACATCCGATCTCCAGGACATGCTGACCGGGCGCAAGGGCATGGTGCGATTCTATAAAGGGAATGATGAAGTCACGTGCAGTGCGATACTGCATGTCAAAATACCTCTCCTTGTCACGGTGGTATTCAAACATGGTTCACACTCCGGTGAAGTCGGGTTTGCGCTTGTTGAGAAAGGCGTCAACTCCTTCCTGAGCATCCCGGGTAACCATGAGGTTGCCAAAAGAATCCAGCTCCCCTTCGTACCCCGGCATCTCGTAATCAAAATAAGAATTGACGATTTTGATCACCTTCTGAATGGCGAGTGGAGCCTTTTTTGAGATTTTCACAATGATCTCGCGGGATTTCTCAAGCACCTTGCCTGGCTCAACAACGTGATTGACCAGCCCGAGCCGGTAGGCCTCCTCTGCTGCAATCATGTCGCCGGTCATCAACATTTCGATGGCTTTCCCCTTCCCAATGTAATGGACAAGCCGTTGGGTGCCACCGTAACCGGGAATGAGGCCGAGGTTGACTTCCGGCTGGCCAAAAAAAGCGTTGGTCGAAGCGACCCGGATGTGGCATGCCATGGCGAGTTCACAGCCGCCCCCCAGGGCAAAGCCATTTACGGCGGCAATGACCGGAATGTTGAGCTTTTCGATCTCTGAAAACAGGGCTTGGCCTTTGCGCCCCAGCGCAATGGCTTCCTTGCGGCTCAGTCCTACAAACTCCGAGATGTCTGCGCCGGCAACAAAGGACTTAGGGCCGGCGCCTGTTATGATGAGCCCCTTAATGTTTTCGCTGTTGCGTTCGACTTCGTCAACTGCCTGGTACAGGTCGTCGATTACGTCGTGGTTCAGGGCATTCATCGTTTGCTCCCTGTTGATGGTCAGAGTGCAAATGCCCTCTTCGAGTTGGTAAATTACCTCTTTCATGGCCCGCCAAATGAGCCGCAAATATATTCCAAAGCCTCGTTTCGCGAGGTTGAATCCCCAAATGACTGGAAATGTTTGGCTTCTGAGGACATTTAGGCTGCTTAAACGTTAAATTTGACAAAGTCCACTTAGGTAAAGCTATTTTTGCCCGAATTTTTCAACACCAATATATGATTCGTTACAGTCTTTGTTTGGTTGCTTTGTTGCTGGCCGGCGGAATCTTCGCCCAGGACGGAGACCTCAATATGAAAATCGTGGCGCACATCCCCGCTCCCGAAGGCGGCAGCGGGATTTGGCATTACGTCGATCGCAATGGCGTTGAATACGCCGCCATTGGAACGCGCAGCGCGCTGGTTATTTATAGCCTGGAAAATCCTGCGCAACCCATAGAACGCTACAGAGCAACCGGCGTTACGACTACCTGGCGCGAAGTATTCAGCTATGGCGATTACATCTACGGCGCTACGGATGCCTCCTCAGACGGACTGATCATCATCGATATGCGGAAGGCCCCGGACACGATAAGGCATACATTTTGGAGCACTACCGTGACCGCCAACAACCAAACGGACTCCATCAACACCTGTCATACCCTGTTTGTAGATGAAAAGGGAATCCTCAGTCTCAACGGCTGCTCGCCCTGGCAAGGAGTCTTGTTTTTTGACCTGAACCAGGATCCGGAAAACCCTGTTTTCCTGGGTGCAGAGACCAAGCGCTATTGCCACGACAACTTCGTGAGAAATGACACGATGTATTCGTCCGATATCTACCAGGGATTGCTTTCGCTCTGGGATGTGAGCAATCCCCAAAAACCGGTAGAAATGGCAACCATTACAACGCCCTTCCAATTTACGCACAACAGCTGGCCCTCTGATGATTCCCGCTATGTGTTCACCACCGATGAACGCGAAAATGCTTACGTCGCAGCTTACGACATCAGCGATTATTCCGACATCCGTCTGGTAGATCAGTGGCGGCCAAAAGATACCGAAGGAACGGGCGTCATTCCCCACAATACGCGCTACCTCAATGGCTACCTGGTGACCTCGTATTATACCGATGGGGTTAAAATCGTTGATGCACACCGCCCTGAAAACCTCATCGAGGTGGGTTCCGTCGATACCTACTTTGGCAACCAGTCGGGATTCCACGGATGCTGGGGAGTCAGCCCCTACCTGCCCAGTGGAACCATAGTCGCTTCCGACATTGAGGGAGGGCTTTTTGTGATCGAGCCAGAATATGTCCGCGCTTGCTACCTCGAAGGCAAAGTAACCGACAGCCTGACCAACGAAGTGATCGCCAAAGTGGGTGTGACCATCGACGCTCCCAGGAAGAATGCCGAGGAAACGAACCTCAAGGGTTTGTATAAGACGGGATATGCCGAGGCCGGTGACTATTCCGTTCACTTCAACCATCCCGATTATTTTCCAAAAACCATTTCGGCAAGACTTGACCACGGCGTGGTCACCTTGCGCGACGTCCAGCTCGTTAAGCGGCAAACCATACAGCAGCGAGTGATCGTACTTGAAAAAGGCAGTCTGAAACCCGTAGAAGGCGCATCGGTCAAAATTTTTAATTCGACGCGCAAAGTCGAGGCAACGACCGGCAGTAGCGGAGAGGCAATCGTAACGCTTCTGCAGGACCAGGAAGCCTATGCCATTGCAGCCGGTAAATGGGCCTACTTCCATGCTTCCTCCACACTTGATTCCCAGGCGCCGGTAGCCGATGTTACCATGCTCCTGGAAGACGGATACCAGGATGATTTCCTGTTTGACCTCGGCTGGGGCGCACAAGGAAGCGCAAACAGCGGCAAATGGGTCAGGGAAAAACCTCTGGGAACCCGGAGGGGCAACCAATTGGTGCAAACCGATTCGGACGTGCCCAATGACCTGGGCGATGAATGCTATGTCACCGGAAACGGTTCCTCCGATCCATCCGGAGACGACGTCGACGGCGGTATCGTCAGCCTGACAAGTCCATTTATGGATTTGAACAACTACCGTGAACCCCTTCTAAACCTTTCCGTATGGTTTGCCAACAGCGGTGGAAACAACAATCCGAACGACAGCCTCAGCCTTTACCTGCTTACCTCGGGCATCATCCCTGGTGATACAGTACACATTTTCACGGCGTCTAAAAATGATCCGAAATGGACACGCATCGAAAAACTCCGCATCAAAGATTATTTAAGCACACTAACAAACGTTAGTTTGTATGCGGTTGCAGGTGACTTTGATCCCGGACATTTGGTGGAAGCCGCGCTGGACGCCTTCCTGATCACGGAAGGTCAGCCGGTTGGTTCAGAACAAGTCTTTGCGTCATCACCCGTTCGGATCCTCCCGACGATCTTTCACGAAGGGACAACCGCGCATCGCAATCCTGGTGAAACGTCCCCCATGTACATTGACCTGCTGGATCTGTCAGGCCGGGTTGTTGAAAGCACCCGTTTCGAAGGAAGCAACGCGTCGGTTGAGTTGGGTCGGAGCTTGATGCCCGGAATTTATTTCGTAAAGATCTACGATGCCACGGGGAAGCGCTACGAGGCCATCAGGCTGATCAAACTCTGACCAGGAGGTCGAAATGCAGCCTTCCGGGATCTAAGTTGCCGGCACGCGGATCTAAAATTGCCCTTTCTCGCTGAACCGTACCGGGCATTCTGTTGTTTGAGTTTTGCAATTGTCATTGCTTAAACACCAACAAACCATGAAACAAAAAATTGGAATTCTCGGCTCGGGAGTCGTGGCCCGGTCTCTGGGTGCAGGTTTTCTCAAACACGGTTATGCCGTTATGCTCGGAACCCGCGATGCATCGAAGCTAAAAGAATGGCAGGAAAATGCTGGAAAGGGCGTCCTGGTGGGATCCTTTGCTGATGCAGCGGCGTTTGGAGAAGTGGTCGTTCTGGCTGTTGCCGGACGGGTTGCCACAGACGCCATCAACCTGGCCGGGCCTGCCCACCTAAACGGAAAGGTTGTCATCGATGCAACCAATCCCATTGAAGCCGCAGCACCGCTCGACGGGGTTTTGCCGTATTTCACACAACACGACCGGTCCTTGATGGAGCAACACCAAAACGCGTTTCCAGAAGTGCGTTTTGTAAAAGCGTTCAGTTGTGTAGGCAGCCACCTGATGGTCAATCCTCCCTTTGAAACCAAACCAACGATGTTTATTTGCGGCAATGACGCCACGGCCAAAGCCACTGTAACGCCGATACTGGAACTTTTTGGCTGGGAGGTCGCCGATATGGGATCTGCCACTGCTGCACGTGCGATCGAGCCACTGGCCATGCTCTGGTGCATTCCGGGCATACTCCACAATGAGTGGGCGCACGCTTTCCGCCTGATGAAATTCTGATTGTTGATGCGGTCGCCAGGTAAGGAGCCGGTCAGGGATGCAGCCCGGCGGCTTTTTACCATTTGTGAGATTGAAATCGCTTCCTTTTGCAAGTCCTTCTCAAAACCGCGAGGTGATTTTAGCATCCAATTCAACATCGCTGCCGATCAAAGAGATGGCTCAATGAATAAATGATTGCTCCTTGCAGATAAGTAGCCATTGCTTTCCCTATTAGAGTTGCCTTTGCCGTAATACCTTTAATCCTGTTGCCTAACCGGTTAACCGGTGAAGTAACGTCGCTATGAGAACAACCGGGCCGGGATAAACCGGCCTTTTTAATTCTTGCCACTTCATTTTCCCTAAAGTCAGATGAGCATGTAATTTGTCCTTGAAATTCAATGATCGGCTGCCAAATGTTCAACGGTGCAAAGCTGTCGTGGGAGGCCACCCGGAACCTGCGTTCAATGCCGAATGATCCAGCCATCCATGAGCCACGCCATATGTTTAACCGGAGACGAAAACAGTTTGCTGAAAGGATCGTAAAATGTTCGTCATGTTTATCAGTCTCACCGAAATAGCCATAAGTTAAAATAAAATGTTTAGAAACCTGAATAAAATTTGGAATTCTTGAAACAGTGTATTATTTTTGGTTATTATTAACGTCAAAAATATAGTAATTATGAAGCTCCTACGCTCCTACGTCCTTAAGTCCAAATATTAAAATCGCAATTGCATTTCTCTTAACCTACCTCAATCTTTTCTCAATTTTCAGCCTGCATGCTCAGGAATCAAATAATTCTTCGGATTGTGAAAGCTATAATTCCTTTGTCAATGATTCAACAATCTTTGATAGCACGCATTTGATTGCGCCGTTTGAAAATGGAATACTCTATGTGGATTTATCAGCAAAGGATAGCCTGGATCTTATTATCGCAAGTCTGGGTCTGGATTCCAATACGAGCTTTGAATTATTGTTCACCGAAAACGATTTCCAGGACACCTTATTTTATTATTCGAGATATCAGCAGTACTATAAGGGAATTAGGGTAGATGGAGGAGGATATACAGTGGAATATATCAGAAACCAAACCGATGATCCGGACAATCCTTGTGATAATATTTACTCCATTGCTCCAAGAATTTTAACTGAAATAATCATAGATACGGCAGCAGAAATTTCCCTGCAATCTGCACTTGAATATTTTGAAAGCGATACGGTTTATGATTCGGAATTGATAATCACGCATAATTTTTTAAATGAATGTGAATATTTGTTGGTATGGAGAGTTGCATACAGCGACACCGCGGGTGGTAATAAATGTATATTTATTGATGCCAATACTGGAGACTCACTCACTACCATCGATTTGAATGAATATATCGATGCCCCTACCATTACTTACGGCACGCAAAACTTAGATAATTTGATGTCAGGAAATAATTATGTACTAAAGTCACCCGATCAAAGAACTAGAGTACTCGATTTTGATAACACAAGTACCGATCCACATTCAGGAGGTAAAGTATATTTTCCAAATTGGCAAGACAAGCCATCTCCCTTCACTTCAAATTCAAATACTTTATGGGGTTCAGAAGCAACAAATTTAGCATATCAGGCATTTTATGTAATGCAAAGAGTACTGCCCGAATTCGATAACTTAGGGATTGGGGCAGGATTTACCGATGTTAGAGTTGGGACTGAAATTAATTATATTAATTCATTTGCACAACCCTGGGACGATTTTCAAGCTATTCTTTTAGGCATTACCGAGAATGGAGGGCCAACGGCATTATTTGATATTGCTGGTCATGAATTGACGCATATCTTCTTGCGCAATTATTTTTCGACTGAAAAAACAAAGGCACATTCTTTGCACGAAGGACTGTGTGACATCATAGGGACTTATATAGAGTCAAAAATTCAGACGCTTGATTGGGCAATAGGAGATGATGATTATCGTACTGAACAATCTTTTAATCGAAATCTCCAATATCCTGGTATCGCTTTTGATTGCTTTACTGAGGTAAGAGATCTGACCAATGTTCATCGAAGAGGGAAACTTCTGGGATATTGGTTTTATCTGATCAGCCAGGGCAAAACCTCACCGGTGATTCCTGCTCTGGGATTGGATCGCGCCATTGAAATCGTTTTGGCGTCGCTTAAAAACCTGGGTAACTTAAGCGATTACAAAGACCTCATGAAATCTACTTTAGCTTATGTGTTAAACACTTATGGCAGATGTTCAGATGAGTTCAGTTCGGTTGCTCAAGCCTGGGAGTTTATATGCGTACCCACCGGATATGCAAATTCCGGAACCATTCCTGATTGCTCTGCGAATATATGCCAAACGGGCAGCCCCATTATCTGCGAAGAATCCGATGCATTTCAACTATGCGCCTGTGGCGCTTTTCCCATGGGTTCCTCCTTTAATTGGACGATCATTGGTCCGAAAAGTACCGAATTTACCTCACAATTAGGAATGCGGGGAAACAGTCAAACCGGAGGACAATGTTTGACGATCACAGACATACCAAAGTATCCTTACTATCCCCAGTACATCAAAGTTTCCATGTATTCGCCAACATTATGCGATGCAGGTATAAGGCCTTGTGTAATGTACAAGCTTATCAAATTGGAAGACTGCAATAATGACGATCCGAATTGTGATTATTATTCTGAGTTGGCGGGCAAATACCGTGGAACGGAGCCAGGTGTTCAAGCATCTTTTTTTATAGCCAGGCATGGTGATTGTGCATTATTGAGCGTTTACGATATTTATGGTCGTCTCATTTTCACAAGTAATAATTGTTTCATTCAGGAACAGGAAATTCCATATTCCGGAATTGCGATCTTTAGATATTCCTCAAAAGATAATAATACTATTAAAGTGCAAAAGAGGTGTTTAGTTCACGACAGCAATTTAAAATAGCTCATTTGGTTATTCAGAAAATACTGTGTAATGAATAATTTAAATACATTGATTGGGTGCTTTATTTTTAGCTGTGCATTGAATAGCAATTCCTTCTCTCAAACCTATATAAGTCCTGCTGTGGGTTATGATTTTCAAAAGGTTATTTCTACAGAAATTCCTATTCATAAGATAGATTTTAGTGAGAAGGGGTTTGGATATGAAAGCCCATTGATAGGAATAAATTTTAGACAAAAACTGTTTGATAGGTTTTTACTTCAGATTTTCAGTGAATTCAGCCACAAGCAGGTCCGAGGTAATTTTTATGGAGGGTTTACGGAATATTTACTTTTCCACTATAACTATATAAAAAATCATTTCTTGCTTACCTATTATTGGAAAAACAAATGGAAGATTGGAGGAGGGATAACTTATAATTTCGTAAATAGACTGTACTATGAAGACTTAGAACTAAACTACATCAGCAATCAAAAGTATAATTATTCAGAAAACGGATGGATTTTCGTACTTGGGCTTACGTATAATCAGTTTGAGATTGAAGCGTATTATTATAGAAGGTTTGGCACCCCCTATAAGGGAGATAAGATACATTCCTTTCACCTGCATCAAATTCAATCTTTAGGATTGCGTGTGAGTTATGATTTTAAGATCTTCGACGGATGTAAGAAAAAGGAAAAGCCTGAATTGCCACCGGTGAATAAGATGGCAGGAGTGGATTGATGTTTGAAAACTTGAGATTCAACTGAAACTTCCTTTGGTAAATATACTGCGTAAGTAGCTATTTAAAATACAACAGCAAGAAGACGGAGAAGAAATCCGTATCCCTTTTGGTAAACTTACAAGTGGGATGTATTTTATACTAATGCACAGTATCCTTCCGGCCAACCACATATTGCCGGAGCTACTAAAAGGTAGTTTCTTTGCCGGCATGAGAAATAGTAAAAAGGGTTGGCATGTTCATATCGAAAATTTAATCATTTTATGAAGCAATACTTAATTTCACTTGGACGACTATATAATTAAGATTAAATAGTCCTAATTCAGAATATTCAATTTGTTCTATCTTTGAATGCGTTCAATAGTGTTTACTCCTGTTTAATAAAAAGGGTGGCAATGCATAAAAAAATAAAACCCTTGAAAATCAAAGACTTACAAGGGTTTATCGTAGCCCGTAGGGGAATCGAACCCCTGTTCCAAGAATGAAAATCTTGTGTCCTAACCCCTAGACGAACGGGCCGGAAAACGAGGTGCAAATATAAAGCGCTTTGCCAATTGCCTGAACCTTTGCCACTTTTTTATCTTTAATTTGCAGTGCCATAACGCGCTATGAAAAAAATTGCCATCAACGGGTTTGGGAGGATTGGCCGGCTTTGTTACCGGGCTCTAAAAAACCGCAAGGACCTTGAGGTTGTAGCCATAAACGACCTCACCGATGTAGATACCCTTGCCCATTTGCTGGAGTACGACAGTGCCCAGCGGCGTTTTGATGCTAAAATCAGCACGGAGGGGGGAAAGTTGGTGGTCGATGGAAACGCCATTCATGCTTACAACCACCAGGATCCATCCCAACTGCCCTGGAAAGAGCATGGGGTCGACGTCGTATTGGAGTGCACCGGCAAACTCCTGTCCCGTGAAGAATCTGAGAAACATTTAATCGCCGGGGCTGGCAGGGTCATCCTTTCTGCTCCTCCAAAAGATCCTGACATTCCGGTATATGTCCTTGGAGTCAACGACGGGAATCTTAAGGGTAGCGACGCCATCATTTCCAACGCCTCCTGTACGACCAATTGCCTTGCAGTCATCCTCTGTCAGCTCGAAAAAGCGTTTGGCCTCCGGTTTGCGAGCATGAACACCATTCACGCCTACACGCAAGACCAGCGCTTGCAGGATGCACCCCACAAAGACCTGCGCCGTGCCCGAGCTGCTGCCCAGAACATCATTCCAACGTCGACGGGAGCGGGCCGTGCCGTCGAGCTGGTCCTGCCCTCTATAAAGGGTAAGCTCATGGCCTCTTCTTATCGCGTACCGGTCATTTCGGGGTCGCTCATCGAATTGCTCTATCTACCGGAAAGGCCCACCGACATCGCTCGGGTCAACGATCTGTTTGCCAAAGCTGCAGCCCGGTCGCTGCGTGGAATCCTGGAATATTCCGAAAAACCGCTGGTCTCCTCCGACATCATCGGAAATCCCCACAGTGCCATCTTCGACTCGCTCCTTACAGAATCAAAAGAAGCATACATCCGCATTGTGGCGTGGTACGACAACGAATCGGGATATGCATCCCGGCTGGCCGATCTTTGCCATAAATTTGCCACCATTTCTTAAGCACTGTTCGATTGAAAAACTGGAAACTGGATGGGCGCATCGCCTTGTTGCGCGTCGATTTTAATGTTCCTTTGGAAGGCGGGGTCATTCGCGATAATACCCGAATCGTCCGTTCTCTTGAAACCATAAGATACCTTACCGGTAAAGGGGCACGACTGGTCATTTTTTCTCATTTGGGTAGACCGCTCAAATCTCTGCTGCCCGATGGCAGCCTGGATACCGCACGTTTTTCCCTAAAGCCCATTGCCGAAGAACTTTCGCGATTGCTGGGCACCCGGGTCGATTTTGCTTCCGACTGCGGGGGACCCGATACTTTGGCCAGGCTGCAACTTTTACCGCCAGGAGGAGTGCTCTTGCTTGAAAACACGCGTTTCCAGCCTGAAGAAGAAAAAGGAAATCCTGAATTTGCCCGTCGGCTCTCTTCCCTTGGAGAATTTTTCGTGAACGACGCCTTCGGCGCGGCACACCGCGAGCATGCGACAACCGCTACCATCGCACGTTTTTTCGACACGGACCACAAGGCATTTGGATTTTTGATGCAGGAGGAAGTGGACAATGCGTTGCGCGTGCTTAAAAATCCCGAGAAGCCCTGTACTGCCATTCTTGGGGGGGCCAAAGTATCCGACAAAATCGGACTGATCAACAACCTCATACAATTTTGCGACACCATACTCATTGGTGGAGGAATGGCCTATACCTTTTTGCGAGCACAGGGATATGAAACGGGAGCTTCGCTCTGCGAATCCGATAAACTGGAACTCGCCATCTCGCTATTGGATCGCGCACAGATGGCAGGGGTTGAGCTGATGTTGCCCTCCGATGGAGTCATCGCCCCTTCGCCCGAGGAAGGCGACCATTGCAAAATAACCGCTGGGCCGGAAGTACCGGCAGGATCCATGGGCCTCGACATCGGGCCGCGCACCCTCGAGCGCTATGCAGATAAGATCCGCAACTCTAAAACTCTTTTGTGGAATGGTCCAATGGGCGTATTTGAACGGCAGGCATTCTCCAGCGGAACGCGCGGGGTAGCAGAGGCCATTGCCGAAGCGACAGAACGCGGTGCGTATTCCCTCGTAGGCGGCGGCGATTCGGTTGCAGCCATACACCAATTTGGCTTAGCCGGGCGAGTGAGTTTTGTCTCCACCGGAGGCGGGGCTATGCTCGAAATGCTGGAAGGCCGAGAGCTTCCGGGCATTGCAGCCATTCTGCACTAACGCCCGTTCATCTCATTTTAGGCGGTCAATCAGCAGTATGAGGCTGAGTACGGCAGTGGCCTGGGCAATGGAGTCGGCAACCACTTTTGACCAATCGATGTCTTTCTTTTCCTTTTTTGCTTTCGGTGCCTTTTGCTCCTTGTAGCCCACGTTGATGACCGAACCTTTTGACACCTTTGGGTAAATATTGAAAAACAGAAAACTTTTTGTGCGATCAATGCGTCCGTTGGGATGTTCGACGGTGATCTTATCCAGGTCTCCTGATTTTGAAACCCCCGCTGCATAATGGTCAATGTAGTATTTGGCCGATTTTCCCCTTTCAAAAGCCACGTTGATGGCGTTGTTTCCTGCCAGCAGTTTGTCGGGGTACAGGTCGCCGGCATTGGTTGCGCCGGCAATGCGAACGAGGTCCTTTTGCTTCGGGACGTAGAGCAGATCGCCTTGCTTTAGCAAAATATTGGCATTGGAGGCCCGGTCATTCAGCGCCGACGCAAGGTCGATCACTACGTATCCGATGCTATCCATAGTACGATAAAGAGTTGCTCCTCCCGCAAATGCCTCTGCACTCAGTCCTCCAGCACGCGTGACGAGGTCAGACAAACGCTCGTTAGGATTAATAAGAGCGTAAGGGCCAGGATAACGGAATTCACCCTCCAGTTGCACGACCTGTTGAAGTTGAAATTCAGGTTGTGAACGCACCACCAGCAGGTCGAATGGCACAAGCGCATACCCTCCGTCGCCAACGGGAGTCTGCAAATTTGCTGAGAGTGCTAAAGATTTTACGACTGTTTGGGTGGGTACATCGTCACGCATTACGATTCTAAATACGTCAATCCGGTTGGGTGCTGCGAAATACGTAAAACCCTGAGCAAGTGCCACCAAATCGGCTGCAGTCATGCCTTTGCCAAAAGCGTAGCGACCCGGTTGCCTGACGGCCCCGGATATTTCCACAAAACGGCTTTCCTCAAATTGTCCTTCAGAGAGCACCACCAGACTGTCGTAAGGTTGCAGGTACAGGTTCTGCGCTGTAGTATCCCTGGACATCAGATCCTGTACATCCACCCGGATCACCCGGAGCTTGTGTAAGCCTTCGTCGTCTCTGCGGTAAAGCAAGGCATCCTGGTATGCATCATTCCGGAGCCCTCCTGCCATTAGTACCAAATCTTTTAACCGGGTGTCCTGGTTCGGGTCAAATTGAAAAGTACCCTCCTGCCGTACCGCTCCCTGAATGCTGACATGCGCCTGGTCCACAAACGCTGCAGCACGGTAAACGATCAGCTCGTCGCCTCCCCGGAGTTCTGCGTCGTCTGAAGGATCGCCCGAGATAAGCTTGCGCAAGTTGATCCTTAGAAGCGATGCTGTTCCATCCGGGTGGTTTCGACGCAAAAATGCAATTTCTGTATTCGATTCAGGCAGCAGGGCAACGCGGTCGAGCAATTCCGATAACTTCATGCCCGGCTCAAAGCGGTAAGAGGCTTCAACGCGAACTGCCCCCCGCACGTAGACGTATTCCTCTGCATCTGTGCGAATGGAGTATATCGTTACCTGGTCGCCATGCCGCAAGGCAAAGTCGCCTCCTTTGGACTTGAGGGCACCCAGGGGAACATCGAGCAAGGTGCGCCGGTCATTTTCAAATCGCTCGATCTGCAGGGTTTGCGTAATGGCATTTTCCCGCAATCCTCCGGCGTAAGCGATCAGTTTCAGGAGGCCTTCTCCCTCGACCAGCTCGTATCGCATCGGGCGATTCACGGCTCCCTGGATGCGAACGACTTTCCCTGCTACCGGTACCTGGATCAGGTCATTGTGCTCGAGGTAAACGTCGCTGTTGGTAGCGGGATCCGACAAAAAGCGGTAGAGGTCAACCGGGGTCTTCCTTCCATTGCGCACCAGGGTGATGTTGCGCACACTTCCTATGCTGGTGAGCCCGCCAGCCGATGCCAATGCATTGACGGTTGTGTTGGTTGCTGGCAAGGAGATTCCGCCGCTGCGAACCACTTCCCCAAACAGGTTGACGTTGATGGCACGCGCCCGGTTCAACGCGACCTCGAATTGGTTTTCATTAAAGCGATGATACCGGCTGAACTGACTCTTCAACAAAGCTCTTGCCCTTGCAAGGGACATCCCTTTGAGAAAGATGCGGGGAAGCCTTTCCGGTGCAATAGACCCATCCGGGCCCAATTCGTAAATTTCGTTGTGCTGGCTCATACCCCAGATGCTGACGGAGATGACGTCACCCGCACCCAGTCGATATGAATCCGGGGGTTGAGACTCAGCGCCTGTGCGAAGGTCTGGACCAGCACCCTGCAGGAACAAATGGTGGCCCCAGATGCCTTCCGGTCCGGCTGGCGCAAGGTCTCTGCTTTTGGTGGTATCCCGACTTGCAGTCAAGGTGCTTTCTTTCTGTGCGGGAGTTTTCGAGGTATCCTGATGATTGGGTCCATCCATCCTCCGCAATCCTAAAGCAGAAGGTGCCTCCTTCCTGCGCGCTTGCAGTCCGCGCTCAACCTCGATTTCCTCAATGGCCCTTTCAATTTCCGATTGCATGGCTAACGCCTGTTCGGGATTCAGGTTTTCAAGTTGATTGAAGTCAATTCCGCGCTCTGAAAGTTTTTGCCGCAGCTCATCTTCGGTGATTCCACGGGCTTCCAATTCCCTTTTGGCTGCTTGCTCTGCCTGCTGCTGAGACTGCGTAAACGCGGTAGCAACGCGAAGGAACAGGAATAGCAACAACATCAGCGGCAATGACCCATAAAAGCGCAACTGCAGCAGCGATTGGAAGGTTGCCATATACGAACGCAAACTCCTGCGTATTGGGTTCCATTTCATTAACTCCTTCATGATGCGCATTTCAATTGAGAGCGGAGATTATTCATTCAACCTGACTTACTATCGTAATGGTTGCGGTAGTATTCCCGGTAGGCGCCTGAACAGACGTTTTGCAGCCAGTCGCGATGGTTCACGTACCATTCGATCGTTTGGCGCAGCCCTTCTTCCAGGGGTACCGTTGGCTTCCATCCGAAATCAGCAAAAATTTTCGAGGTGTCAATGGCATACCGGTGGTCGTGACCCGGGCGGTCTGCAACAAACGTTATCTTATGTTCCGAAGCCCCTGGTGTCTTACCAAATTTTTCATCCACCAACCGACAAAGCAAACGGACCAATGCAATGTTGCTCATTTCGCAATTTCCGCCGATGTTGTAACTGCTGCCGGGTGCAGCCCGATGGAATAACAGGTCAATGGCAGCTGCATGATCCATAACCCAAAGCCAGTCCCGAACGTTGAGTCCCTTACCATAGACCGGTAAGTCCCGGCCTTCGAGGAGGTTGTTGATGATCAGTGGAATGAGCTTTTCAGGAAACTGATTCGGTCCGTAATTGTTGGAGCAGTTGGATATTACAATGGGCAGTCCGTAGGTATGAAAAAATGCCCTCACCAAATGGTCCGCTCCGGCTTTTGAGGCCGAATACGGCGAACGCGGATCGTATGGACTGCTTTCAATAAAATACCCCTCCTGTCCTAAAGATCCAAATACTTCGTCCGTGCTGACGTGAAAGAAACGATGAGCGGTACTGTCGTTCCAGGAGTCTCTTGCGCACAACAGCAGGTTGAGCGTACCCATAACATTGGTGCGAACAAATGCGGTTGGATCTGCAATGGAACGGTCGACGTGAGATTCTGCTGCAAGATGAACGACGTCGGAAATGCGCCATGCTTCGAAAGCGCTCCGGACTTCCTGCAAGTTGGCGATGTCGCCACAGACAAAACGGTAGTTGGGAGCATGTTCGAGGTCGGTCAGATTTTCGAGGTTGCCTGCATAGGTCAGCGCGTCGAAATTGACCACCAGGTAATGCGGATATTGTTTCACAAAACGGCGCACGACGTGCGAACCGATGAAGCCTGCTCCACCTGTGATGAGGATGCTTCTTTTAAAACCAGATGCCTCCATCATGGCTTCACTACGGCTTTGAAGTAATCAAAGGTCAAAGCCAGGCCCTCGCTCCTGTCTACCCGGGGCTCCCAGTTGAGCAAACTTCTGGCCAGACCGATGTCGGGACGACGCTGTTTGGGATCGTCGACCGGCAAAGGATGGAAACTTATTTTCGACGCGGTCTTGTCTACCAAAGCCAGTATCTCTTCCGCAAAATCGCGTATGGTGATCTCCTGTGGATTGCCCAGGTTTACGGGTTCGGCGTAATCGCAAAACAACAGCCGGACGATGCCTTCGACGAGGTCATCCACGTAACAAAAAGACCGGGTCTGGCTGCCGTCACCAAAGATGCTGAGGTCTTCACCCAGGATGGCCTGCTTGAAAAATGCCGGCAGCACCCTGCCGTCATCGACGCGCATGCGCGGCCCATAGGTATTAAAGATCCTAACGATGCGGGTTTCCAACCCGTGGTAGCGATGGTAGGCCATGGTTATGGCCTCCTGGAATCGCTTGGCTTCGTCGTAAACACCACGCGGGCCAATGGGGTTGACATTTCCCCAGTAATCTTCTGTCTGTGGATGGACCAACGGATCGCCATAGACCTCGGAGGTCGATGCGATGAGTAGGCGTGCGCGCTTTTCACGTGCCAGTCCCAACAAATTGTGCGTGCCCAGCGAGCCGACCTTCAAGGTCTGTATGGGCATTTTCAGATAGTCGATGGGGGAAGCCGGCGACGCAAAGTGCAAAATGTAATCGAGCTTGCCCGGAACGTGCACAAACCGGCTTACGTCGTGGTGGTAAAATTCAAAATCTGCCAGGCAGAACAGGTGCTGAATGTTGTTGAGCGACCCCGTGAGCAGGTTGTCCATACCAATGACGTGAAACCCATCCCGGAGGAAACGGTCGCAGAGGTGCGAACCAATAAAGCCAGCAGCACCGGTAATCAATATTTTTTCTTTGGACATGCCGTGCAAATGTAATAAAACAAAATAAAATAATTGATAATCAATGATCAATATAATACATAAAATATATATGTTAATTAAATGTAATTTTTAATATATTGATTATTAGCATAATTATTTATAATAAATAGTTTTAATATATACGGATATTTCGACGACTGTATATCCGGAGTTGGGAGCGGTAGTTAATTTTGGGCTGTGTACGACCCGTTGATCTCCACTCGCCCCATGCGTTCTTCAGCAGCCCTCCCCCCGCACTTGCACTACAGCCTGAAACGCATATTCTGTATGTCATGGCTGGTTGCGGGAGCGTGCAGTCTACCGTTGAGACCCGTGTATGCGCAACAGCGGCCGGTAGTGCTGGCAGAATTCAATTATGCGATGGGGGTTCCGGGAGGAGATCTGGCCCAGCGCTTTGGCTCGCACCTTGCCATCGGGGGCGGTGTGGGTTTCCACCCTGGAAAGCGAAAATTCCATCTTGGAATACGCGGTTCCGTGTTTTTTGGCCAAACCGTAAAAGAAGACGTGATCGCCCCATTCCGTACATCCCAATACGGATTGCTGATCGGAGCTGACCAGCTCCTGGCTGAAATGAAATTGCGAGAACGCGCCTGGTTGCTCTGTCTCAATGGTGGCGGGCTGATTGCTTTGCGAGAATCGCCCTCTTCGCATGCCCAACTCAAGTGGCAACTCGGGCTTGGGTTTATCGAGCACTCCATTCGTTTCGTTGACGATGCCAGCGCACTACCCCAGTTCGACGAGAACCTGATTCAGGGACTCGATCGCCTCAGCAATGGTTTGGCTGTCGTTCCTGCGGTAGGTTTTGAACACCTCTCCAAATCCGGAGGGTTAAGTTACTATGCAGGTGTTGAAACGATTCTCGGCTTTACCCGGAACCAGCGAAGTTATCATTACGACCTTGGGATCAGCGAACTGGGAAAGTCACGCCTCGACCTGATGTGGCAGTTGCGGATTGCCCTTTACCTTCCTTTCCACCTCGGCGACGCTGACGACGTTGAATACTGATCCGCATGTTTGTCCTGTACACCATTGCCGTGCGACTTTATTTTACCCTGGTTCATCTGGCTGCCTGCTGCCGGCGCGATGCCAGGCGTTGGCGGGATGGCAGAAAACACTGGAGAGAAAAACTCGTGCAATGGAACGACCGGCACGCGGCAAGCGCCAGGCCAAGAATATGGTTCCACGCTTCATCACTCGGCGAATTTGAGCAGGGGCGCACCCTGATGGAAATTGTACGGGAAAAGCATCCGGACTGGTTGATCATGCTGAGTTTTTATTCTCCCTCCGGTTATGACCGGCAAAAAAACTACCCAAACGCAGATTGCGTAGCCTATTTTCCTTCCGATATTAAAAGTGAAGTGGATTCCTGGCTGGAATTGTGGAGACCAGACATAGCCGTTTTTATCAAGTACGACTTTTGGTTTGAGCTTTTGCAACAGTTGGACCAGCGGCGCGTACCCTTTTTCTTTATTTCGGCGATTTTCAGACCCAATCATTACTTGCTGCTCCCCTTCGCTAAACGCTTGCTGGACCGGGTCATGCGTGCCCGGTGTATTTTCGTGCAAGACCCCGAATCGGGAAAGCTGTTGTCGGCACGTGGTCATCACAACCACGAGCTGGCGGGAGATACCCGGGTGGATCGAGTGCTCCGCATGGCCGGGGAGGCGCTGGACCCCGGCGTTTCGGAAAAACTGGATGCATTCTGCGGGGCACAACGGATTTTTGTGGCTGGCAGCACGTGGCAAAGAGACCTTGACCGTTTGGTTCCTGCCATGCATTCGGCCATCGCGCGCGGCTGGAAATGCATCATTGCTCCACATCGGGTGAGCGAAGATGATCTCCTTCGCATCGAACGCCATTTCGCCGGGACCTGTCTTCGATGGAGTCTTTACCAACCTGGAAACAGCTGTCAGGTGCTGGCAATTGACTGCATCGGTTTGCTCGCAGGAATTTACCGCAAAGGGCATTTTGCCTACGTGGGTGGAGGTTTTTCAAAAGGCGTACACAATCTGTTGGAGCCTGCAGTCCATGGATTGCCGGTGTGTTTCGGGCCCCGGCATAGGAAGTTTCCCGAAGCCGGTCGCTTTGTTCAAGCCGGGTTTGGTTTTTCCATTGAAACTGCAGACGATCTGGCGGCTCTTTTCACTCGTTTTGAAACAGAAGACCGCAACCTCCGACAACAGATCCGTGCGTATTTTGCTCAACATTCCGGCGCCTCGGAAAAGATTTATAAAACGCTGAAACCCCTTCTGGAACAATGGCCGAAACCGGGAAACTGATCGAAGAACTTGAAGTGCTGAGCGAGAATCTCGGCAAACTTCACATCGCTGTGCTGGGAGACGTGATGGTCGACCATTACATCGTTGGTCAGGCAACGCGGATCTCTCCGGAAGCTCCGGTGCCGGTCATTCAGTGTTCCCGCACCTACGACATGCCCGGCGGAGCTTCCAATGTAGCTTCCAACCTCAAAGCGATGGGTTGCAGGGTCAGTTTGTTTGGATTGACGGGCGACGATGCCATGGCTGCCACCCTGGGCGAGCTGCTCCATCATTCGCACTGCGACTTCCTCTATCTGATGGCAGACCCCGGACGACCCACTACGGTCAAGACCCGGGTACTCGCCGATGGCTATCAGGTGACCCGGATCGATTGGGAAAGCGCTGAAAAAGCAGACAAATCCATTCAGAACAAGGTGTTGCACCAACTGGAAGCCCATTTCCAAAACGACCGACCCGAAGTGCTCATTCTGCAGGATTATGACAAGGGTTTTCTGCATGCAGCCTGGATCGGTAAAATCCTCGGGCTCTGCAGGCAATACGGCATCCGGGTAGCCGTAGACCCTAAAGAACGCAGCTTCTTTGCCTATCGCGGGGTGGACTTGTTTAAACCCAATCTCCGGGAAGCCACCCTGCAGTACCCCGGTAAATACCTTTCTCCCGACGACCTCCCTGCACTGGATGCCTACCTCCGGAGTCGCATCGGATGCAACACCCTGATGGTCACCCTTGCTGCAGGAGGAATCTGGCTGGGTGACCTGCAAACTCCCGGCAGGGTTTTCGCCACAGAATCCCGAAAGGTTGCCGACGTCAGCGGGGCGGGGGATACCGTGATCAGCCTGGCAGCGATTTGCATGGCTCGTTCGTTATCCCTTGAGTTTATGGCCATGTGTTGCAACGAAGCGGGGGGCCAGGTTTGTGAAAAAGCTGGTGTCGTAGCGGTTGACCGGTCCATGTTGCTGCAAAAACTGGAGTCTATGCTGCGGAAATAGCCCCGCAATAGGTCTTCATCATTATCTTTGTGGGCTTTTTGATGATTATTCTTCACTTTAAATAACTATCTGCATTTATGAAAAGAATCTTTACCACTTTAGGCCTCCTTTGTTTCAGCCTGTACATGGCTGATGCGCAGGCCATACTCTGGGGTGGTCCCAACGATCCCAATTCTACTTTCATGGGAGGATTGAACGGTTGGACGACCCAGGGGCTGAGCTCTGATGACCCTGCCAAGGCCGATTCTGCCCTTTGGTACTATAGCCCGAATGGAAGTGCCGCAGGGGGGGCATATTACGGCACCCGCGGACCGATCAATTCGCCGAGCCGCGCCAATGGTGCCATGGTGTTCAATTCTGACCGGCTCGACAATGCCGGAATTCAGGGTAACTTTGGAAATGGGGTTTGCCCTGCTTTCCATTCTGGTGCACTTACCAGCCCGGTGATCGACTGCTCCAATTTTACCGGTATCGTGTTGAAGTTTAGCCAGTACTACCGCAATCTCCAGTCTTCGACATTCGTAGATGTAACGAACGACGGTGGAGCCAGCTGGACTTCTTTTCAAATTAACGGGGGCGTACCAGGAAATCAGGAAATTGCTCCCAATACGGTCTCGACCATCGACATCACCAGTGTTGCAGCGCAGCAGGCCAATGTCCAGATCCGCTTTCGTTTTGATGGCAGATATTATTTCTGGATCATAGACGACGTACAACTGATCGAAATTCCGGATTACGACCTCGCCTTCGACAGCCACTTCTATACACCTGCTGCATACCGCCAACCGAAATCGCAGATCTGTACCGACACCATGGTGTTCTCTGCCAACATCAGCAACAAAGGAAAACTCAATCAGACCAACGTCGTTTTACGGGGTGAGATTATCGACATCGACCGCAAGCGCGTTCTGTTCCGCGATTCGACCATCATCCCGACGCTGCTGGCTTCAGAGGATGATACTTCATTCCGTACCCCCAACTTTTTTGTGCCCAATCAATTGGGTTTCGGACGTTACTTCTTCCGTTATACCGTTTATGGCCTGGATGCGACGGGCGATTTCAACCAGCTCGACAACATCCGCCTCGACTCGTTTGAAGTGTCCCTCGATGAGTTTGCAAAAGCGCCTCGTTACACGGGTGGCGTACGCTCAGGCAGTGGGGCAGGATACATTTTCGGCAACCAATACCGCACTTCGACCTGCTGGAATGCCAACGATCTGTGGGTAGCTGAAAAGGCCCGCTTTGCTTTGGTGGCAAACCCGGGAGGCACCTTAAACGGCTATTCGGTGTCGGTTTATTTTCTTCGCGTAAAGGATGATGTCGATCCGGGATTTACCAATTTTGATCGTACTCAGGGCATAGGATCGCTTTCAGTTGAAATCCTTTCGGCAGAATCCTTTACAGGAGTAACCGAGCAGAATTACGATCCAATTGAGGTGGATTTGACGGATTTCAATACCGGAGACCCAACCATTCCGCTGGTACCCGGAAGCAGATATTTTATTGGAGCAGAGCACCCTGCCACGGCAACCGGCGCTGTTCCGGTTTTCCATGTCATTAGCAACGAAAAGAGCTACAACACTCAGCCCTTTTCAACCTTTGTCATCGACCAGGCCGGAGAATGGTTCAATGGATTTACAGGCGTGAGTACTCCATTCATGGAATTGCTGATCAAGCTTGCCGTACTTACTGACGACAAGCCGCTTCCGCAAAATGCCATGGAGTTGTATCCCAACCCCATCGCTTCGGGCGATGCCTTGCAAGTATCCCTTGAGTTTGCTGAACCTACAGATGCCAACATCACAATCGCCCAGCTCGACGGCCGCATTTTGAACTTCAGCTCTCACCAGGCCGTTCAACAGCAGATCGTTCCGGTCGAAACGGCCGGTCTGAATGAAGGCACTTACCTGATCCGCGTTTCGACCAATGAAGGAACGCTTACCAAGAAATTTACAGTGGTCAGATAAACCTCGCGTTTACTAAAAAACATAAAAAGCCCGGAGGCGCCTCGCTTCCGGGCTTTTTTATTCGTACTCATGCATCGCGTAAAATGGAAAAGCCCTGTTCGTTTATATGATCTAATGGCTCAATGTCTACTTTGTAGACCCGTGCAAGCGCCGGACCTGTGCGACACCAGGCAATCAATGCAATCACGGCATCTGCCGGACCTGCAGCAAGGATGTTCACACTGCCATCTCTGCGGTTGCGCACACAACCCCTTACTCCAAGTTCCAATGCTTTTTGAAGGGTAGATTGTCTGAAATAGACACCCTGCACTTTTCCATACACGGTGATTTCCACGCATTGCTCGGCATGCATTTTTCCTATCTTTACCACACAAATTTACTGACGATCATGCATTATCACCACCTGGGAAAATTTCCGGTCAAACGCCACACGCAATTTCGGAAACCGGATGGCAATCTATATCACGAGCAGTTATTTTCAACGGAAGGCTTTTCCGATAACTACTCCTTGCTCTACCATTGTCATCCGCCTACCCAGATCACTCAAATTGAAGATCCCCGTTCTGTGGCTCCTGAATTGGTGAGCGACCGTCAGTTGCGCCACCGTTGCCTGAAGGGTTTTTCGATCGCGCCTCAAAGCGATCACCTCAATAGTCGCATTCCAATTCTTGTCAATGCAGATTGCAAGATCCTGCTTTCCGCACCCTGTGCCACGCACTCGGATTATTTTTTCAAAAATGCAGATTCCGATGAGATTGTCTTTATTCACGAAGGTTCAGGCGTCTTGCGGAGCATGTACGGCAACCTGCGATTCGGATATGGAGACTACCTGGTCATTCCCCGGGGAACCATATACCAATTTCAGTTTGACGGTATAGACAACCGGCTGCTGATCATAGAATCAGCGGGCCCGGTTAGTTTTCCGCGGAGATACCGCAACGATTATGGCCAACTGCTCGAACATTCTCCTTTTTGCGAACGAGACATCCGCAAACCCGGAGAGCTGGAAACCTACGACGAACGCGGTGATTATCTCGTTTACATCAAGAAACAGGATGCCTTGTATCCGTATCACTACCTAAACCACCCGCTCGACGTCGTGGGCTGGGATGGTTTTGTATATCCCTTTGCGTTTTCCATTCACGATTTCGAGCCGATAACGGGTCGCATTCACCAGCCGCCTCCTGTTCACCAGACCTTTGACGGAAAAAATTTTGTCATTTGCTCCTTTGTGCCACGCTTATACGACTACCACCCTCAAGCCATACCGGCCCCCTATAACCACAGCAACGTCGATTCCGATGAAGTGCTCTATTACGTCGATGGTGAGTTTATGAGTCGCAAGCATGTAGAAAAAGGCATGATCACATTGCATCCCGGAGGCATTCCACACGGTCCGCACCCGGGAACCGTAGAGAAGAGCATAGGCGCAAAAGAAACGCGCGAGCTCGCGGTGATGATCGATACCTTTCGTCCGCTTTGCATGACCCGGCAAGCTACAGGCATCGAGTTGCCTGACTACCACAGATCCTGGCTCGACGACGCTGCAACCGAAGGGGGCATTTCCATGAACGAGATCACATCGTGACCTATCTTTTATTCTTAACCATGCCGCACCATGCAAACAACTGCTGAAAGAACCGTAACGGAAAACCGGGATGCGTTTCCGATACTGGGAACGGATTACATTGAATTTTACGTGGGCAACGCCAAACAGGCCGCTCACTATTACCAAACTGCGTTTGGCTTCGAGTGGGTTGCCTACAAAGGACCAGAGACCGGATGTACGGATTTCTGCTCCTACGTTTTGCAACAGCAGAAGATCCGCTTTGTGCTCACGTCAGCATTCCGCCCCGATCACGAAATCGCACAACACGTCATGCGACATGGGGATGGGGTTAAGACCCTGGCAATCGGCGTGGAGGATGCACGCGAAGCATATAAAATGGCCATTGAACGGGGAGCTGAGTCCGTCTTTGAACCCCGAAAGACCGATGATCACGATGGAAATGTGGTCACTGCGGGCATTCGCACTTACGGGGATACCATCCACGTGCTGGTCGAACGCAGTGCATACGGCGGTGCATTCCTTCCGGGATATCAACCGCGCAAAAGTCTCGTTGCTGTGCGGTCAACCGGCCTAAAGCACGTTGACCATTGCGTTGGCAATGTCGAATTGGGACAAATGAACCGGTGGGTTCGCTTTTACCAGGATGTGATGGGATTCAAACTGCTGATCACTTTCGACGACAAAGACATTTCAACTGAATACTCTGCCCTGATGAGCAAAGTAGTTGCCAATGGCTCGGGCTACATCAAATTCCCCATCAACGAACCGGCACCGGGAAAACGAAAATCGCAAATTGAGGAATACGTTGAATTTTACCGGGGTGCCGGCGTTCAGCACATCGCCATTGAAACCGACAACATTCTTCAAACCGTAGACCAGCTTCGTAAAAACGGAGTCGATTTCCTGTACGTACCCGATAGCTACTACGACAATCTGACTGAACGCGTAGGAGTCATCGAGGAGAACTTCGACGAAATCCGCCGATTGAATATTCTCGTCGACCGAGACGAAGACGGATACCTGTTGCAGATCTTCACCAAACCTGTTCAGGACCGTCCAACGGTGTTTTACGAGATCATTCAACGCAAAGGTGCTCGCTCTTTCGGCAAGGGCAATTTCAAAGCACTCTTCGAGGCCATCGAACGAGAGCAGGCTCTCCGTGGAAATTTGTAATCGACGTTGCGCGGGAATTTCCTGGTAAAGAGCTGACTTACGCAGCAGGAAGTTGCCAGAGCTGCTCTGAAGTCATCATCGATTGAACAGTATTTCCCGGTATTTGGGCAGGGGCCAGTTGCGGTCTTCAACAAAGAGTTCAAGCTTGTCTACGTGGTAACGAATGTTCTGCAAGAGCGGCTTGACATCTTTGCAATAAGACTGTGCACGTTCGCGCGTGGTGGGCTGTTCGTGTGCTTGTCCAAGAGCATCATCCAATTCTGACAGACCCTTGCGAACGGCGTCGATGTTTTCTGCGACAATGGTGATCAGCTCTCCAACCGTTTCTGTACTGAGGCCGGAATCGCGGCTGGCGGCAAGATTGGCCATCAATTCCGTCTGGTACCGCAGGCAGGCCGGAAGGATCTGGTTAAGGCACAGTTCCCGCGCCAGGCTCACTTCGATCTGAACCTTCTTGATGTACTTTTCAAGGTAGATCTCGTGTCTGGCTTCGAGCTCCTTTTCGTTCATGACGCCGGCAGCGGCAAATAATTTTCGTGCTTTATCGGTGCCATATACATCCAATGCATCGGGTGTTGTCTGAATGTTGGGTAAACCGCGACGCTCCGCTTCGCGTTCCCAGGCCTCACTGTAGTTGTCGCCTTCAAACAGGATGTTGCGGCTCGACTCGATGCAGACCGCCAGTTCGCGCAATATCGCGGTGTCCTTTTTTTCGCCATCCTGGATGTGTTTGTCCACCTTTTCCTTAAACCCGGAGAGCTGGTTGGCAACGATCATGTTGAGCGTCATCATGGCGTCGGCGCAGTTGGCAGATGAGCCTACTGCACGAAATTCAAACTTGTTTCCCGTAAATGCAAATGGCGACGTCCTGTTTCTGTCTGTATTGTCGAGCATGACGTCTGGAATCATCTTGTGGATGTCGATTTTCAAGTCCTGCTCTTCCTCCTCATTCAGTGCCCCTTCTGCCCTCTTTTCAATGGCATCGAGCACTTTGCTGAGATAGTCTCCTATAAAAACAGAGATGATGGCCGGCGGCGCCTCGTTGGCTCCCAAGCGATAATCGTTGCCTTCCGATGCGATGCAGGCTCGCAGAAGGTCTGCATGGTCGTGAACGGCTTTAATGGTGTTGATGAAAAAGGTGAGGAACAACAAATTGTTTCGCGGTGTCTTGCCAGGACTCAGCAGGTTGGTTCCCGTATCTGTGCTCATCGACCAGTTGTTGTGTTTGCCGGATCCGTTGATCCCGGCAAAAGGTTTTTCGTGCAAAAGAACGATGAGGTGGTGGCGCCGGGCAACGCGGTCCATGAGATCCATGAGCAATTGGTTGTGATCGACCGCGATGTTGCAGGTCTCGAACATCGGCGCGCATTCAAACTGGCTGGGGGCGACTTCGTTGTGGCGCGTGCGAACAGGAATGCCGAGTTTGTGGCATTCTGTCTCCAGGTCAACCATAAAAGCGTACACGCGCTCCGGGATTGCACCAAAATAATGGTCTTCGAGTTGCTGGCCCTTGGCAGGCCCACGCCCGAATATGGTTCGGCCACCAGCCATCAGGTCCGGCCGGGCATAGTACATGGCTTTGTCGATGAGGAAATACTCTTGTTCCCAGCCGAGGGTTGCCGTAACCTTGTTAACAAACCGGTCAAAATACCGGGCTACGCCGGTTGCAGCACGGTCAAGCGCTTCAATGGATCTGAGCAAAGGCGCCTTATGATCGAGTGCCTCTCCGGTAAACGAGATAAACACCGTGGGGATACAGAGTGTCTTGGATCCGGCAATGTCCATAATAAATGCAGGTGACATGGGATCCCATGCCGTATAACCCCTTGCCTCAAACGTCGCGCGAAGTCCGCCACTTGGAAAAGATGAGGCATCCGGCTCCTGCTGCACGAGGGCGTCACCATCGAAACGTTCCATGGCCTGACCCGAAGAACTGAGCGTAAAAAAGGAATCGTGCTTCTCTGCCGTGCTTCCGGTCAGGGGTTGAAACCAGTGGGTGTAATGGGTCGTTCCATTCTCCATGGCCCAGGACTTGAGCGCTGCGGCAATCTGGTCTGCCAGCTCCCGGCTGATTTTCTGGCCGTCTTCTAAACGCTGATGGTAGGCCTTGTAAGCCTCGTGCGATAAATAAGCCCGCAACTTGGCGTCCGTAAATACATTTTCAGCAAAATAATCGGAGATCTTTCTGTTCTCCCTTTCCAGGTTCATTTTTGGGCGGGAGAGAAATAAATTGAGGGCGGCATTCCTGTTGGAAGACATGAGCAGGTCGTTTTTGTTTAAAAATATAATTCGCCACAAAACTATACTTTTTTGACTCTAAAGATGGACATTCAGGCTAATCGTTGACAAATTTTTTAATTATTTTCATATCTATTGACTTATTTTGATGAAAAATGGCTAAATATTTCATATATAAATATTCAACAAGCTTTCTTCCGAGACAGAGGGAGGCTCAGTTAGAGAATAAAAAAGCCCTCCGGATGTGCACCGGAAGGCTTGTTGTATTGTCAAAGGACCTAATTATTTGTCTCCTTTAGGACGAATAGGCAGATCCGATGGCTGAAAGGCTTCCTGCACTTCGCGCACCGTCGATGGCAGGTTGACGGGTACAGGGGTTTCAACACCTTTTATGCGGAGAACCTTGTAATCTTCATAGCCTTTGCGAACGCCTTTGGCCTCCCAGTCAAAGCTGTAGTTGCCTTTGCCGTTGCGCAATTCGCGGACGCGGAACCCAAGAGCTGTCTTTTCTACTACGGCAAGCCCTTCAGACTCAGCCGCGCCGGGAGTCAGGCTTACGGTCATTGTTTGAGGGTTGATGACGAGTTCAAAGTGCTCGGAGAATGGAACAAACGCCTCTCCGTTAACCAGTTGGGCCGTACCGCGGTCGTAAGCTGCTGCTTCGGGACCTTCAACGCTGGCATACCAGATCTCTTTTGAAGGATCGCGTGGATGATCCATGGAGAAGTTCTTTACGTTTGCATTGACCACGCTCTGAGTTCCCTGGATAAAGATCCCTCCAATGAGCTGATTCGGGTTGTTGGGATTGAACACACCTACATAAGGTACCACGGTGTTGTTGACGTTCGCTGCCGTGATCACACCACCCGGACGCCCACCAACGGCGTTATAGATCTGACCAACGCCTTCGAATGCGGTCAACGCAACGCCCACAAGGCGAAGTCCGGTGTTTCCATTGTACGCCTGGTTTAGCAGGACCAGTTCGTTGGTCACGGAGTTCTTTGAATTCGCATTTAATGTGTTCGAATTGCGGATGATGGTAAAGGTGTCGGCGTCAAAGCGCAGGTAATGTTGAGCATACGTCCTAGGGTATTCTTTCACGGACGACCCGTAGGCAATGATCTTACCCAGTGCGTTGGCGGGTTTCGTCCAGAATTCACTGGCCCAATCGGTCGGTCCGGAAATTATGGAATGCTTGGCATTGGGGCGGAAATTGAGCTCGAAGTAAGCCTGATTCAGGGGAGCACTGCCGGACTTGTCGAAGGTAATAGACTGGGTTCCGTTGACGTACTGAAGTATATTGGTACCGTTCATTTTCCAAAGGCTGCTGCCCCCGGTGGGCAGGATCACGGAGCCTCCCCCTTTGCTCAGGGCAATTTCGTTGTTGGTCGAATCGTACGTAAGGGTTTGGATTTCGTTGGCGGGATCCGCATCGTCGTCGTCCCCCAGTGAACTGAGGTCCACGCTGTTGCCGTTGGTAAGCGACAATTGTTGTGTTGCTTGTGTGAAGCTCAGATTCTGCAACTCATTTTGGGGATCCGTATCGGCATCATTTGCCGCACTTGCCGCCTTGAGGGCATACGCTGCAACAGGCGTCATCAAAATGGGGGAAACCCCCATGGGAGCGTAGGTCGTTCCGCCTGCCACGTCCATATCGACTTTGAGTTGATATCCTCCTTTCGACCAGTCGATGACATCGCAACTACCTGAAGGTTGGCTGCCCCGACATACTTCGACATTGAAAAGGCCGATGGGTGAGGTCGTCACCATGTGCTGTTCCGCGTACACGGGACTGTTGTTGGCATTCAAAATGGTAAGTCTCAGAGAAATGGCCTGATTGGAAAGCGGTGCGTTCTGGTTGTTTCGGGCGATGCCCTGATATTTGAACGCGACGTTTTGCGCAAGAGCCCAGCACGCCATGGTGCTCAGCAAAAGGGTGAAGTAAAATTTGTTCATTGCGGTGTATTTTAGTTAGTGCGAATTTTCTCAATGGTCAGCGTTTGACGCGCATTGCCGCTGGTGGCTTCCAACAAGTACAAACCGTCTGGCAGCGTTTGAAAATCGAGGTCGTGCGATCCCGTAGGCATGGTCTTAGATTCAATGCACTGGCCCATAAGATCCATCAGATGTATGCGAATGCTGCCCTCGGTGCGGTTATCGATTTTCAGCGAGGCTGAAAACGGATTCGGATAGACGCTCAGTCCGGAAAGAGTTGGATTGAAAGTTGATACCACCGTGAGGTTGGTCTGGTGAAAACCCTGTGTGATTTTGTGGTTGGGGTTTCCAATCGTCTCAACCATCCATTCGCCCATGGTCCATTCAAGGCTTACATTGCCTGTTTTGCGGTAGTTACCGGCGGAACCAATGACCGTTGGCACGATCTGTTGGGCGAAAGCCGAAACGGAAAAAAGCCAAATGAGAAAGACGGAACATCCAACGGTTTTCATGTGCAATATTTTACCTAAAAATAGGCCATTTCGGCCCAGTGGAAAAACTTTGAAAAACAAAAAAGAAATATTAGATTAACTAATATATATCTTATTGTTATTCAAAATCTAATATAGGCATATTGAAAAACTCATCGCAGGATTTGCCTCGAGAAATACCCTGTTCAGGCACCTGTTTCCGATGCCAGGACCTGGGCGTTGATCTTTTCTACCTCGCTATCGATGTAGTAAAGGCTCATGGAGCCCTCGCCAATGAGACGGATCCGGTCGAGGATTTTGGTCACCGTAGCTTCTTCTTCCCGCTGCTCGCCAACATACCATTGCAGGAAGTGCTGTGTCGAGTGGTCGCTACATTCCTGGGCCAGTTCAACCAGTTCGTTGATAGACCTCGTCACGGCCTGCTCCTGCTCCAGGGCAGAATGAAAGACCTGTTGAACACTTTGGAATGCGGCAGCAGGTTTCGGCAGACCCGGAACTTCGGCCGCGGCATTGCATTCGATTAGGTAGTGCAGGATCTTCATCATGTGCATGCGCTCCTCGTCCGCCTGACGATAGAAGAAGCGAGCGCAACCATCAAGACTTTGCTGGTCGCACCAGACTGCCATGGCTAGGTAGTTTGAGCTGGCGGCCGATTCGCGCGCCAGTTGGGCGTTCAGGGCATTTTCAATTTTCGGATGGAGCATGGCTTTCATTTAATTTTGCCAGGGGTAAACAATTGCTGCCCTGCGAAGTTCATCCGTTCCCAAACCGGGTCACCAGACCCAAACATCCACTTTCGATGCAGTGCAGCGCGTGTTCAAAACGGTTGTCGTAATAAGGATCGGGCACATCGGCTCCCGGCCAATCCGCAGAGTAAGACATTAGCATTTGTATTTTGGGAAAATATTGCGGGTGAGGGTAAACAGACTTCAAGTTGTCGAGATTTTGGCGGTCCATGGCGAGCAGGAGGTCGAATCGCTCAAAATCCGTCGAACAAATCATGCGGGAGCGTTGGCGGGAGATGTCCATTCCGTAACGGGAGGCTGTGCGGATGGCCCGGAGGTCCGGCGCTTCGCCCTCGTGAAGTCTGCTGGTACCGGCTGCATCTACCGACCAGGGCAAGTGGCGACTTGCAATTTCTCTTTCCAGCACCCCCTGTGCGAGGGGAGAGCGGCAGATGTTGCCCAAACAGACCATCAGGATGCGCATGGGAGATTTTGGCCGCGAATATAGTCCCAAGCCTTTTCTTTGCAAGCAAAACCCTCGCTCCATGCCCCTGTCGGCTGTCATCATCACCTTTAACGAGGAGCACAACCTGGGACGTTGCCTGGAATCGCTCACAGGCCTGGCCGACGAAATCATCGTCGTCGATTCTTACAGTACCGACCGCACCGTTGACATTGCTTTACAATACGGTGCACGGGTATTGCAACATCCATTCGGAGGCCACATCCAGCAAAAAAACTACGCGCTCGACCAGGCAAGTTTTGATCATGTCTTGTCGCTCGATGCAGACGAAGCCCTGGACGATGGCTTGCGAAAGGCGGTAGCCGGTTTTGGCGGCCAATTCGGGCACGACGCCTACTGGTGCCGCCGGCTTACCAATTATTGCGGACACTGGGTGCGTTTTTGTGGTTGGTACCCCGATATGAAAATGAGGCTGTTTGACCGCCGAAAAGGCCGCTGGGGTGGAATCAACCCACACGACAAATTCCAGTTGGACGATCCATCAGCCAAGACCCCGGTCCTCCCGGGCAACATCCTCCATTACAGTTTTTACACCGTCGACGACCACATCCGGCAGGTGCGTTATTTTACCGACATCGCCTCACAAGCTCTTTACAGCAAGGGAGTCAGGCCGGGATGGCGCCATGTGTGGGTACATCCCGCATGGACATTTTTGCGGATGTTCCTTTTCAGACTCGGTCTGCTGGATGGTTGGCGGGGTCTCCAGATCTGTGCCATCTCCGCCTGGGCTACCCACCAAAAATACCGCAAACTCCGTGGGCAATGGACTTCAGCGCGCAATGTAAAACCATAGTGGGCTTTGCCTTGTTGGTATTGACGTGATGAATAAAAGGACCATCGTTCTGGGTGCAAGTCCCAACCCAAGCCGGTACGCTTACATGGCCGTTGAACGGCTTCACCGCGCGGGCCATGAAGTATATCCTGTCGGCATCCGCGAAGGGATGATTGGCGAGATCTCCATTGACACAGGCAAGCCTTTGCTCTCCGACATCGACACGATCAGTCTTTACCTGGGGCCCGACAAACAAAAAAAATGGTACCCCTACATCCTTTCTGTGCAACCGCACCGGCTTCTCTTCAATCCGGGCACCGAAAATCCAGAGCTCCAGGCACTCGCGGATCAACACGGCATTGCTACACAAGAAGCCTGCACGCTGGTGCTTCTTCAGACGGACCAGTACTAGTTTCAACCTGCGTCTGTGTCTATGGCAAGCTGCCGTGGAATTGCTACTTTTAAGGCATGAAAACCGCGTTTGTGATCTGTATGGCTTTCCTTGCTGCGGGTGGAGCCGCCCAGCAATACACCCAACTCTTTCAAACCCTGCCCGCCTGTCCCATCACCTGCGACAGCGCCTTTGCCTCCGCTGAGCTGGAATGGGCTGAAGAAATGCTCGACAACGGAACGACGTTCCGCAGGGTAACTTCCTGGGGTCCCGGCGGCGAGCTAAAAGCTTACATCGAGCGTCTTGAACGCGTACAGGCTTTCATCGAACGGACGAGTGAGAACAACAGTTTTTCACTCAATGCGCCGGGGCCTATTTCTGAAGATAACGAACGTTTGTTAGCTCAATTGGCAGTAAGCCGGAAGTCCATCCAGCAAAAATGGCAGGATGTTCAGGATCAGGTTGCAGGGATCGATGACAACTTCGTCGTTCCCAACGAATTTGAGCACGGCTGCGATCAGATCCGCAAAGCCATGGATGCGCTGAGCCGCTACTCAGCACGTACCAACGAAGCCTACCAATTATTTATCGCAGCAACCGGGAAGGATCTGGGAGATTTTCAGCAAACTTATGACCAGCTCATTCGGAACAGGCATCCGATGATCAGCAACCGCTGTCTGGATGAAGCTTCTGGTCTGATGGAACTGCTTTTCCAATTGAATACCGCAAGAAACATTCATTATAAAAACATGGTCGAAACCCGCATGACGCTCAACAACGCCATGTGTCCTTAAGTGATGGACGATAAACGCAGTTCGTGCCGCCTGGAAGCATGCCTGTTTAGGACGATCGCACGCAATCAACCGCTACATTTTAAACAAAGAGGCCCGCTTACTGCAGGAAGAACGGCCATAGTACCCCAAGGCAAAATTGAATTCAAGGTTGAGTTGAACAAATGCCGGGTTGGTGGTCTTGTAACTTCCGTAGGCCGGATCCTTTGAGGGAGTCGGATAGCCGGCATTCTTGCCATCCTCGTTCACCATATCGGTAAAACTGTAACCCATCCGGAGACCGAGCATGGTTGTGAAGTTCTCGTAATTAATAATGTAACCTCCAATGCCGAAGACACCCGAGATGTAGTTCTTTTTGTAGAATGCCGATACGTCTTTGTTTTCCGGATCATACTGATCCTCCTGGGTCACTTTGCTTACCAAAGAAAGCTGAGGGCCGAGTTCAACATACACTCCGTTGCGCTGATTGCGATACAGCATGGCCAGGTCTATAGTCTTCCATTTGATCGAGTGGTCATAGGTTTTGCTGTCGCGGAAGAAATCAAAATCCTGGTTGTAGGTCGAAAAGTTTCCTTCCAGGGTCACGCCGTTGTAGAGCCCGAAAAACATACCAAACTTACCACCGAGGCTATATCCTGTAGAGATGTGGTGTTCATAATTTTTGTCGTCGATGATGTTGGTGTTGATCAGTCCGGTAAGGCCATATCCAACCCGAACGCCTGCATCCCACCAGGCATAGACTTTCTGGCCGTGAACAGCGCCAGCCAGGGAAAAAGCGAAGAACAGCAGTGCAATTTTTTTCATAGAGCCGAATGTGTTTGCCTTGATTTAATATTAGTGCCCAAGTCCTTAGCAGATCCAAACGGGCTTAGGAAGGTCAAAAGTAAAAAACTATTTCATGCCTTAAGCAAGCCCCTTCTCACCATTTCAGTATGGAGCAATTTGAGTTCGCGGCTCATGTCGCCGGTGATGCTTGTATTTTCCGTCGCGCGCCGGGTCAGGTAGGGCATCACTTCTCTCACCGGCCCGTAAGGGACGTATTTCGCCACGCAGTAACCGTGGTGGGCGAGGTTAAACGTGAGGTTGTCGCTCATACCCAGCAACTGGCTGAAGTTGAGGTGCGGGTGGTCGTTGGGAAGGTTTCTTGCAGCCATCAATTCCGTTTGAAGTTTCGTGCTGGCCGAGTTGTGGGTGCTGTTGACGAGGCTGACCCGGTCGCAATGCTCAACGCAAAATCGCACGCAGTCGTCGTATTGACGGTCGGTCGCTTCTTTATTGGGAAGGATGGGATCTTCGTAACCCTTTTCTTTCGCACGCTGGCGCTCCTTCTCCATATAAGCACCACGGACGAGTTTGGCTCCCAGGATGAATTGCTCTGCTTCAGCCTTTTCGTATCCATTTTTCAGGTATTCCAGCCGGCCTTTGCGGTAGAGCTGGTAGGTATTGTAAACTATGGGCTTTTCCTTGTTGTAAAATGGCATATACTTATCGACAAGCCGGTCGATGGGATCTTGAATCCAGCTTTCCTCGGCATCGACAAACAGGCTTACGCCCAGTTCCTGGGCTTTGTTGCACAAGCTTACAAATCGCTCTTCAAAACGCTCCCATGCAATCTGTTCGTGGGCGCTGAGGACCTCACCCGCATGAAGCTTTTCAAGCACCACGGTGGGCACATAGCCCGTGAGCTTGGTGCTGATGCCCGGTACATTTGGATTGGACGCTGCGAATTCGAGCGCCCTCAGGCTTTCTTCGAGGGTGCGGTTAAAATCATCCTCGGTATCTTTTGCCTCTACTCCAAAATCGAGAATGGTCAAGGCCCTTTTGGTATACAGGCGGTCAACCACGTGCTGACATTCGAGCAATGAGGTTCCTCCGCAAAACTGGTAGAAAATGGTCTCCTTGATGAGTGGATCAAACAGGCGAAGCGGGAATCGTGCGGCAAAATTGCCAAGAACGTTTCCGATGCGCACCATAGCTGGCTGGTTCATGAACCGGAAAAGCCAGTAGGTCTTCTTGAGTTCGCGATCTGATTTGTGAGAAAAAGCGAGTTCGGTGTTGCTAAAATCGAGCGTCTGCCCGTCCGTTTCTTCCATAGTTGTAAAATTCGTTCCAGTAGAGCCAGGACAATTCAGCCTGCCTTCTGAGCATCTCGAGGCCGTTTTTGGTCCGGCACCCAGCCTGCTCTCCGAGAGCCAAAAATAGCGTATTTTCAGGATTGTAAACTAGGTCGTACAAGTAGAAACTTTTGTCGAGCAGCTTGTATGGAAGTTCAGGTGCCGATGACACTTCCGGCCACATCCCCAAGGGCGTTGTGTTGATGATCAACTTCCACGCGGGATCCCATGATCGTGGGAGTTCCCCGTAATGCAGATCCGCAGATGAGCGAGAGACCCTCCGATAAGGGAAGCGCCTCGTCTTCAGGGCCCAGCAAACGGCCTTGGATGCTCCCCCGGTACCGAGTACGAGTGCAGATTCGCCATAGTCTTCCGGTATAAATCCGTTGAGGCTTTCCAAAAATGCGGGACCATCGGTGTTATGCCCCAACCAGCCCTTCCCTGAGCGGACGATGCAATTTACCGCACCAATGGCTGCTGCCTCCGGACTCAGTCCCGAGAGAAGGGGAATGATGGTTTCTTTGTAAGGAATCGTGACATTCATACCCACCAGTTCGGGCATTCGCTCCCATATTTTCGGCAATTCTTCAACGACCTCCACGGGCAAGCACTCGTAGGAAAGACCCACTATGCCTGATTGCAGCCATAGCTCTCGGAAAATTTCGGGAGACCGGGAGTGTTCTAAGTTCCGGCCCGTCAAACCAAACTGGCTCATAAGCTCTTGTTTGTCACGTTGAACTTTGTGGCAAAATGGCCGCTCCGCCCAAAGTGCACAATCCCCTTTCCGGCAAAGCTAATTGGAGTTTTCCGATCGCGGAGTTTTTGCCGACCCCTGCGGAAAAGTACGAATTGGCAGCATTCAGGGTGCCAGGTTCCGATTTGTTTAACTGACATTTTGTCACGCCCCTCAAAATTGCTAATTTTGCGCACCGAATTATGCACAACGAGATTTCCACCGCGTTGAAAACCCAGATGCCCGAAGAAAGGCAGGGACAGCCGATTGCATTTGAGACTGGCATTTCCGCTGCCGGGGCAAGGACCTTTTACCTGGAGAGCTATGGCTGCCAGATGAATTTTTCGGACTCGGAAATTGTTGCCAGCATCCTTGCCGGAGAGGGTTACCGTTCGGCATCTCAGCCTGAAGAAGCGGACCTATTGTTGTTAAATACCTGTTCGATCCGCGAAAAAGCGGAAGAGACCATCCGCCGGCGTCTTCGCGAATTCCGGGCGCTCAAAAAAAGCAGACCCACACTGCAAATCGGCATACTTGGCTGCATGGCCGAGCGCCTCAAAAATCAATGGCTCGAGCAGGAAAAACTCGTCGACCTTGTGGTTGGGCCCGATGCTTACCGGGACCTTCCACGCCTGCTTCAACACCTCGGAGACGGACAACGCGCCGTAAACGTGCTTCTTTCGCGCGAAGAAACCTACTCTGACATTGCACCGCTAAGGCTCGACGGCAACGGTATCTCTGCCTTTGTTTCCATCATGCGTGGATGCGACAACATGTGTTCCTTTTGCGTAGTGCCCTTCACCCGTGGCCGAGAGCGAAGCCGAGATGTGCGCACCATCCTGGATGAAGTAAGAGGTCTTGCTGACGACGGATACCGCGAGGTGACGTTGCTCGGGCAAAACGTCGATTCCTACCGTTGGGCTCCTGATCATAACGAGGATGTAAGCGATTTTGCTGATTTGCTGGATCAGGTTGCCTGTGCAGTTCCCTCCATGCGCATCCGCTTTTCGACTTCACACCCCAAAGACCTGACCAATAAGGTCCTGCACACCATGGCGCGCCACGACAACATTTGCAATTACATCCACCTGCCCTGTCAGTCGGGCAGTAGCCGCATCCTCGAACTCATGAACCGCACCTACGACCGCAACTGGTATATGGCCAAGGTCGATGAGATTCGCACCATCCTGCCGGACTGCGCAATTTCCTCTGACATCATTGCCGGATTCTGCACCGAGACAGAGGAAGACCATGCCGACACCCTCAGCCTGATGCGCTCTGCAGATTTCTGCATGTCGTATATGTTTTGTTATTCTGAAAGGCCGGGAACGCTCGCAGCCAGAAAGTGGGCCGACGACGTTCCGGAGCAGGTTAAAAAGCGCCGATTGAGCGAAATCATCGCCTTGCAAAACGAAATCAGTCTTGCCCACAACCGCAGGGATGTTGGCCAGGTGACTGAGGTACTCGTCGAGGGTCGTTCCCGTCGTTCGGACGAAAGGCTGCGCGGAAGGAACCTGCAGAACAAAATGGTCGTTTTTGATGATGTATCCGCTTGCAAACCCGGAGATTGCGTTCGGGTGCTGATTCAAGATGCTACCAGCGCTACCCTGATGGGCAGTATCCTTCCCTGATTAGAATCCAATGGAATCCGTTCAATCCATAAAACAGCGTTTCGGGATCTACGGCCGGTCGGAAAAACTCCACCAGGCCCTGGATACGGCCATACGCGTTGCAGCTACCGATCTGACCGTCCTGATTTCGGGGGAGAGCGGGGTCGGCAAGGAGATCTTTTCAAAAATCCTGCACAACCTCAGCCCGCGCAAGCACAATCCCTTTATCGCCGTCAACTGCGGTGCGATCCCTGCGGGCACCATCAATTCTGAGTTGTTCGGTCATGAAAAGGGTTCGTTTACCGGGGCTACGTCTGATCGCAAGGGCTATTTTGAAACTGCTGACGGAGGGACGATCTTTCTCGACGAAATTGCCGAAATGCCCAAGGACACGCAGGCATTTTTATTGCGCGTGCTCGAATCCGGCGAATTCATTCGCGTAGGATCCTCAAAGGTGTTGAAGACCAACGTCCGGGTCGTTGCCGCTTCCAACGTCGACTTGCTCGACCAGGTGCGCAAGATAAAGTTCCGGGAAGACCTTTACTACCGGCTCAACACCGTACCCATCTATGTGCCGCCACTCAAAGAGCGTCGTGAAGACATCCTCGTACTTTTTCGAAAGTTCGCCAGTGATTTTGCCGAAAAATACCGCACCTCTCCCATTGAGCTCGATGCACAGGCGGGATCCCTGATTGAAAATTACAACTGGCCGGGCAACATACGCGAATTGAGAAATGCCGTGGAGCAACTGTCCGTGCTTTCAGACCAGAGGACCATTACAGAAGCGGACATCCTAAAGATCATTCCAGGCATAAGGACCCGGAATCTTCCCGTTGCGAGCCCCGACCATGCCGAGCAGGCTCCATTCCACGAGCGCGAGATCCTTTATAAGCTGCTGTTCGATATGAAGCAGGATCTGAGCCAGCTTAAAAATATGTTTTATCAACTGGTGCATGCCAACGACCTGGAGATGCCCGAAGCCATGGAGGCCTCGTTTCCCGGAAGTTCCGCTACGGGCTTTGCACAAGTGAGCCCACCCGGCTGGACTGCCGAACCCATTCCGATTGCCGGATCCCGTGAGGAGCCGTCTCCCGTAATTCTGCGGCAGGACAAGGGCAAATACGATGCGGTTGAAGTCATGGAGGAAACCCTTTCCCTCGACGAAATGGAAAAAGAACTCATCGCCAAGGTGCTTAAGAAGTTCAACGGAAAGCGCAAGGATGCCGCTGAAGAACTTGGCATTTCTGAGCGAACCCTCTATCGCAAAATCAAACAGTATTCGCTGGAGTCATGAAAAACTTCCTGGCTTATACCGTATTTTTTCTTCATTTTGCCGCTTGTTACAGCTTCAAAGGCATCAGCATTCCCCCTGAAATCCGGAGTTTTTCCATCGAACCCATCGAGGACCCTTATTACAAAGCGCCGGCAACTTATCCGGTGGATTTGTCGGAAACCCTGCTCAACAAGATCAGGCGGGATACCCGGCTGATTCTCAACTCAGGGCAGCCAGACCTCGTTTTCCGCTGCCGCATCGTGCAATTTGAAGTGAACAGTCAGGCCCCCCAGCCCGGCATTGTTTCTGCGATTAACCGGTGCACGGTAGGCGTCGAGGTCGAAATGGAAAATCTGCGCGACGAAAAGCAAAACTGGAAAGCTAACTTTACCCGTTATCAGGATTTTGATGCTGCCACCAACTTTTCAGAAGTAGAACAGCAGCTCACGGCTGAGATCAACCGGTTGATTGCGGAGGACATTTACAACCGGGCTTTTACCAACTGGTGACCAAATGACAAAAAAGGAACAGGACCAGCAAGAAGCAAGCATGCTGCTGCAGGCACAACCCGCATCGGCCTCTCTGTGGTTGCGATCAGGGGCAGACCTTACCTCGCTGTACGGAAGGTTGCCGGATCCGGCATTTACCGAATCTCTGCAGTGGCCTGTTTATGCATTGGAATCCACGGGCCCGGCTTCTGAACTGGCAGTCTTCCCGCTTTCTTCACCCACCCCGGAGCAGATGGGGGTTCCTACCCGTGAAGATGGCGACCATATACCCTTTTTTGCTTCCAATCTTGCCAAAAATGAACCCGTGATCACCACAGAAGACCGCAACATGGACACCCAAACCACCGCGTCGAATCCGGAGAAATCCGAAAAAGCAAAACGCAAAAAGGAGAAGAAATCCAGGAAGGTTGCAACACCGAAGGGCCACGCTGAAGATTTTTTCGACTGGCTTCGGATGCATCCCGTCAATGGGGGTGTCGCAAAAACTTCCAAAAAGGAAAAGGCCTTCAAAAAGACCCGGAAGCCAGAGGCGAAAACCGCCGCCGAAGTTCCCGCGCTGTTGTCCGCGGAGAACAGTACGGTATTGGGCGATGCCGTCGTATCGGAAACCCTTGCGCGTCTGCTTGCCCGGCAGGGACATACCACCGATGCAGTCGCCATGTACGAAAAATTGATGGAGAAATATCCGAACAAACGCACTAATTTTGCCGCCGCTATCGAAAAGCTCAAATCCTGACGATCATGCTCACCCTCATTACCATACTCATCGCACTTACGTGTATCCTGTTGATCGGTGCCGTTCTCATCCAAAATCCCAAAGGTGGAGGGGTGGATGCCACCTTTGGAGGTCAGAGCGCCAACCAGATGTTTGGAGCCGCCCGTTCTGCCGACTACATCGAAAAGATTACCTGGTGGCTGGCAGGCATTCTGGCGCTGCTTTGCGTATTCGCTTCGCTGATCTCCTCGGCCGAAGGCAACATCGGCAATACCCAGCCGGAAGCTGAACCGACGGAGCAACCCGCCGAACCACCTGCCCAATAAGACCCTTTCTCGTCTTTTTTTTCGAGGTACCCTCAAGGCTGGGGTCTGATGGTCTGTGTTTAGCTTTGCGCTGAGTGGTACAAAAAAAAAGGAAGGCTGTATCGATCCCCGGCATGCTGCTTGCCCTGATGCTGTTGGTAGCTTCACAGGCAGATCCCATCATGCGGTCGTGGTGGAAAAGCTGCGTTGTCGAGGTCCTGACCAACCGCGAATCCGTTAAAAATCTCCATTATTTCTGCCTGGAAGACTTGCTGCCGGAAGATATCATCTGGCTGGACGGTCGCGAATTTGTTTACAGGGGTGAATGGTTTGACGTGGTTTCTTTATGGGAAAGTCGCGATGGTTCCGTGGAGCTGTTGGCCCTCCGCGACCGGGCAGAAGAGCGCGCGGCAGGCATTGTCCTGGCTGAATTGCTTCCGGGAAAAGAGTTTCCGCAATTGAACGAACCATCTCCTTGGGGTGAAAAACTTCTCTACCCGCCGGTCTGCCTTCGAATAACAGACGCCTCCTTCCACCCGGTTTCCCCAATCGGCTTTGTCGCCGGGGAACACTATGAGGTACCCAAGGCCCCTGAGGCCCCTCCTCCCGATTATTTGTAAACCCGATGTTTCTGTCCTGGCTGGTTCATAAAACGGGATCAAAGGGCTCTATTTCCATCCTAATATTCAACAAACTAACGTATGTTAGTATGGCTGCGTTTGCTCCGGCATCTGCGGCGCTCTATAAAACCACCCTTGTGCATGGGCCTTTTTAAAGAATGTTGGCTGCTCCTCCTGTTGTTCACCTGCGGGCTGCTCCCGGGGACGGCACAAATCATTCATGTATACGACCTTGAGCGACGAACTCCGGTAGTGGGGGCCACCGCCTTTTTTTTTCCGGGTGGGCAGACCGCTCTGTCAGATGAAAGCGGCAGTTTGAATATGATGCTCCCCGAATTATGCGACCGGGTGTTGGTTGAACATCCGGATTACCCTCCCGCCGTTTTTACTCACCAGGCCATTGAGCGCGATTCCCACCGCATTTGGCTGCAGGCAGAGGCCCGTTTACTCGGGGAGGTCATGGTCACTGCCAGCAAATCGCTCCAGGCGGTGGCCGACATCCCTTCACAAACACTGGTCCTCGACCGGGCGCGGATCCAGCAGGGAATGGTACAGACGACGGCCGACCTGTTGATGTCGAGTGGCGAAATTGCTGTTCAAAAAAGCCAGTTGGGTGGTGGAAGCCCCATTTTGAGGGGATTTGAAGCCAACAAGGTTTTGCTGGTCATCGACGGCGTGCGCATGAACAACCTCATCTTCCGGGGTGGTCATCTTCAAAACAGCATTACAACTGACCCGCTCGCCATGGAGCGAGTGGAAGTTGTCTTTGGTCCGGCGGCGGTCTTGTACGGCAGCGATGCCCTTGGGGGCACCATCCATTTCATGACCCGCAAACCAAAATTTTCCGGATTTCAGGACCGTGCATCTCTTTCCGGGCAGGCCCTGGCCCGGTATTCGAGTGCCAACAACGAAGCCACGGCCAGCCTGCAATTGAACTATGGGCGTTCGAAATGGGCGGTGCTCACCGCGGTGAGTGCTTCGCGCTTTGGAGACCTGCGTCAGGGTGCCTGGAGACCGGGCGGGCAGGGCTCCTGGGGGCTAAAGCCCTTTGTCGTCTCCACTTCGGAAAGCCGGGACACCGCACTTCCCAATCCGGACCCCGGCGTACAAAGTCCATCGGGGTACCGGCAGGTCAACGCGATGCAAAAGTGGGCCTGGATGCCCACTGCAAAAGCCCGACACCAGTTGAACTTGCAGTTTTCCACCAGTTCGGACATCCCCCGGTACGATCGGTTGAGCGAGCAATCTGCCGACGGAAAGCCCCGCTTTGCACAGTGGTATTACGGTCCGCAGGACCGCGCTCTGGCTTCGTATGAGTACCAGCGCCAGGGCGGTGACTGGTACGATGCCTTCGTCATCACCGCAGACCTCCAATACCTGGGAGAAAGTCGTCATGACCGCAAGTTTGGGCAAGCCTGGCTTAACCATCGTGGGGAGCGCGTGTACATTGGAGGACTTGGTTTAGACCTGACCCGCCATTTTTCCAAGCATGAATTGCATGCAGGCATGGACTTCAGCGAACAACGGGTTCATTCCGAAGCACACACAGAAAACCGCTTTACCGGAGAATCCGGTATTCTGGATACCCGCTACCCGGCTGGAGGAGCCGGAATGCGATTTGCAGGCATTTACGGCATCCATACCTGGAGGATCACCCCCCGGTTTCAACTTCAACAGGGTCTTAGGCTCCAATACGCACGGCTGGATGCTGATTTTGGAGACGCTCCACTCTTCCCATTGCCCGTGAAGGAAGTGACGCAGGAGCACCTTTCCTTTGACGGAAGCATCAGCTTCAAAGCCCGGCTCTGGGAACAACTTCATGCCTTTGCGGCGGCATCGAGCGCCCTGCGCGTGCCCAATGTCGATGATCTGGGAAAGGTTTTTGAATCGCTGCCGGGCATGGTCAACCTGCCAAATCCCGGACTGGAACCCGAAAAATACTACAGTGGAGAAATCGGACTCCGCTGGTTACATGGCAAGAAGCTACGCCTTCAGTGTTCGGCCTACCGGGGCAGTTTCAGGAATGCCATTACCAGCCAGCCTGCCACTTACGAAGGTCGGGATTCCATATTCTATAATGGCGAATTGAGTGCGGTACTTCAACAGTCAAACACCGCCCGGGCAAGCCTTTGCGGACTTCACGCGAGCCTCTCGGTTCATTTTTTCGAATGGTTGCAATGGAGCAGCACCATCAACTACACCTATGGCCGGATCCACACCGATACGACCGATTATCCGCTCGACCACATCCCCCCCGCATTTGGAAAAACCGAACTGGCGGCTGATGCCGGGAGGGCCCGGTTCCGGGTGGAGATCCATTACCACAGAGCCAAGCCGGTAGAAGACACCAATCTGTTTGGTGAAGACAACTTTCAATACGCGACACCGGCCGGTACGCCGGGATGGTGGGTCCTCAATGTAGGGGCCGGGGTTCAACTTTCCCATACTTTTGAGGTCAATGTTGGCTGCGAGAACATTTTTGACAGACATTACCGCTCGTTCGCATCGGGCATCAGCGCTCCGGGGCGCAACCTGATGATTTCGGCCCGAGCCAGTTTTTAATTCATGAGCGCGCGGGTTAGCCTGCAACCGTTTATGCCATAATGGCGCATTTGGATGGGCTGTGAAGCCGTCAACAGGACGACTTTGTCGTCAAAATCTGCCAAAAGTTCCAATTTTTTCGTGTGGCATGGTGTTCGCATACGGCTTTCTGACAAATGGAAAATTTTTCAATTCTTTAAAATCATACTCAATATGAAGCCAATTAATGACCGCGTCATTATCAAGCCCGCACCAGCGGAAGAAAAGACCAAAGGAGGGATCATCATCCCCGACACCGCGAAGGAGAAGCCGCTTAAAGGAGAAGTCGTTGCCGTTGGCCCCGGTAAGGATGGCAACATGATGACCGTCCACAAAGGCGACACAGTATTGTATGGAAAGTACGCCGGACAGGAGTTTACCTATAAGGGAGTTGACTACCTGATCATGCGCGAGGACGACATTTTGGTAATTCTATAATCTGTTAAAACACTAAAACGCAAGAAATATGGCTAAGAAAATCAGCTTTAATACAGATGCCCGCGAGCGACTAAAATCGGGTATTGACCAGTTGGCCGATGCCGTAAAGGTCACCTTGGGTCCGAAGGGAAGGAATGTGGTCATTCAAAAGAGTTTTGGCGCACCGCAGGTGACCAAAGACGGTGTAACGGTTGCCAAGGAAATTGAACTGGAGGATCCCATTGAGAACATGGGGGCCCAGCTTCTGAAGGAAGCTGCATCCAAAACCAACGACCTTGCCGGAGACGGGACCACAACGGCTACGGTATTGTCGCAGGCCATGGTGGCAGCCGGGATGAAGTACGTTGCTGCCGGAGCAAACCCCATGGACCTCAAACGGGGAATTGACAAAGCGGTTGCTCAGGTCATAGCTGACCTCCAAAAACAGTCGGAGGAAATCGGCAATGATTTTTCAAAGATCAAACAGGTGGGGTCCATTTCGGCCAACAACGACGAGCACATCGGCGATTTGATTGCCAGCGCCATGAAGAAGGTTGGAACCAATGGCGTCATCACGGTTGAAGAGGCCAAAGGAACTGAAACCACTGTTGAAGTGGTCGAGGGGATGCAATTCGATCGCGGCTACCTCAGTGCATACTTCATTACAAACGCCGACGACATGACGGTAGAGTATGAAAATCCGCTGATCCTGATCTACGACAAAAAGATCTCGAACATGCAGGAAATGTTGCCCATCCTCGAAAAAGTCATTCAGACGGGCAAGCCCCTGCTCATCATTGCGGAAGATGTAGATTCCCAGGCGCTGGGCGTGCTAGTGGTCAACCGCCTGCGCGGTGGATTAAAGGTGGTAGCGGTTAAGGCACCCGGCTTTGGCGATCGCCGCAAGGCTATGCTCGAAGACATTGGGGTGCTGACCAACGGTACGGTGATTTCCGAAGAAAAAGGCTACAAACTCGAAAACACGGAGTTGAGCCATCTGGGCACCTGCGAAAAGATCACCATCGATAAGGACAACACCATCATCGTAAAGGGCAAGGGTCAGAAGAAAATGATCGAAGCGCGGATCAACCAGATCAAGCAGCAGATTGAAACGACCACTTCCGAATACGACAAGGAGAAACTGCAGGAAAGGCTGGCCAAACTTGCAGGCGGTGTTGCAGTACTCAACGTGGGTGCGCCAACCGAAGTGGAAATGAAAGAAAAGAAAGACCGCGTAGACGATGCCCTGCATGCAACCCGTGCGGCGGTAGAGGAAGGCATAGTTACCGGTGGCGGCGTGGCACTGGTGCGCACCATCGGATCGCTGGACAAGGTAAAAGTGCTTAACGAGGACGAAAAAATCGGTGTGGAGATCGTCAAAAAGGCGCTCGAGTCCCCGATCCGGGTGATTGCTGAGAATGCAGGGGTAGAAGGTTCCGTGGTCTTCATGAACGTTTCTGCCAAGAGGGGTGCTTATGGCTTTAATGCCCGTACCGGAGAGTACGAAGACCTCAAAAAGGCAGGCGTGATCGACCCCACCAAGGTGACGCGCATTGCCCTTGAAAAAGCCGCTTCCATAGCGGGTGTCATCCTGATGACGGAATGCGTTGTCAACGATATGCCCAAAGAGGAAAAAGGCGGAGGTGGCCACCACCATGGTGGTGGAATGGATGGAATGATGTAATTTCCATGCTTCGATGATAGAAAAATCCCGGCCTGCAAAGCCGGGATTTTTTATTTCTGCACGTATATATTCTCAACAAACGTTTGTAATGCTTACAAGTATTAGTTTACCATACAAACGTTGGTTAGCTTCGGTGCGGGAGTGACTAAATGTATCCTGATGACGTCAGGCTTGCGCCCGGATCAAGGCGCCCGCCACTCAAACTGGGGTTCTCCGCAGTCCAGTTTGCGACTGTATCGATTGGAAGCAAGGTTCAGATGAACAATGTGCGTCTGCGAGGGAAACATTTCGCAGATCAAGCGGTTGACGATTCGCATGCTGTCCGGAACCTGCGGCAGCGGGCATTCCAGATGCGACCAAATGGCGTCTTCCACCTGTTCGTATCCAAGAAAGCGGGGGTTGAGGCGGGAGTCATTGGCGAACACGGCGAATCCCTCCGACAGGTAGACGTCCAGCATTTCCTCCGAAGCATCCATCAAAGGCCCGGAAGTGAGGTTGACGGGACTTCCGGAGCGTCGGGACAGGGCCTTTTCCAGGTCGTCGGTAAAGAGGCGGATGCTGATTTCCAAAACGCCCCGGGAAGCCTGGTGTCGCAGTTCAGTCACGCCGACGTAGAAGGGGTGTGGCGCTGAAGCGGCAAACGCCCCAACCACAAAAAGGGCTATCAGGAAGTACCTGATGCGGGAGCGTGCCAATGCATATTTTTGCACGACGCGAAGTTAGCCAATGGAGGAGTTTTTATGGTGGTTTCAAATTGGAATGGAGCACATTCTCGACACCGGGGGCATCGACCACATGGTTTACCTCATTGCACTGGTCATTCCCTTTGGTCTCGGTCAATGGAGGCGCCTGTTACTGCTCGTCACAGCCTTTACCCTGGGCCATTCGCTCACCCTGGCACTCAGCACCTCCGGGTGGATCCGAATGCCAACTTCTGCGGTAGAACTCGCCATCGCGCTGACCATTGCATTTTCGTGTATCATGAACCTGCTCCGGCCTGATTCCAGCGACAGTTCCCTGCGCTTGCGGTACGTGGCGGCGGCCGTTTTCGGCTGCATTCACGGGCTGGGCTTCTCCATTCTGCTGCGGTCCATGCTTGGCGCAGAAAGCGACATCCTCGTTCCTTTGTTTGCCTTTAATACGGGACTCGAAGCCGGACAGCTGGTCTTTGTGTGCCTTACCCTGGCCGCGCGGCAGTTGCTTTTGGCATCCACACCGGTTACAGCCTCCAAACTTACTGCTACGACAAGTTTCGTAATATTGGGATTATCTTTGTATTTCATCGCACAGCGAACATGGCTATTTTTCATTCATTAAAAACCTGGCTGGGCGCATGGGTATCCATGGCGCTTGCCATTTCTGCCCTACAGGGACAAAACATCCGGAACAACCCAGGTTCGAATCACGGCAACGCTTTCGAGCAGCTCGGTTCCATACTTCCGGACCCAAACGTTTACCGGACGGCTTCCGGTGCGCCGGGGCATGGCTACTGGCAGATGCGGGTAGATTACGAAATCGATGCGCGGCTCGATGAAGCCGACCTTCGCCTGCACGGAAGCGAATGGGTTACCGTTTTCAACCGTTCGCCGGATCCGCTAAATTACCTTTGGTTGCAGCTCGATGAAAACGAGCACAACCCGTCATCGACCAGTGTTTACGCTGCGGTGGAGAGCAAGACCGGGAAGCGCATTACGGAAGGCAATCTGTACGACATCGACCGGAGGCCAAAACTAAAAGGGCATGGCGTCCAAATTCTCGAAGTGAGGGATGCTAAGGGGAAGGGACTCGAGTATTTTATACACGAGACCATGATGAGGATCTCCTTGCCAGGAGTTCTGCATCCCGGGAAATCCTTCCGCTTCCGCGTTTCGTGGAATTACAAACTGCCCAACCGGCTCGACATCGGAGGCCGTGGTGGCTATGAATATTTTTCTGAAGATGGTAACCATCTCTTCACCATGACGCAGTGGTTTCCCCGCCTCTGCGTTTATTCAGACTTCCAGGGATGGCAGCATAAGCAGTTCACGGGACGGGGCGAATTTGCGCTTCCCTTTGGCAATTACCGCGTTAAGATCTCGGTGCCTTCTGATCACGTCGTTGCTGCCACGGGCCAGTGCCTCAATTACGAGAAGGTGCTTTCTCCAGAACGGCTTAAGCGCTGGAGGTCCGCCCAAACTTCGGGCGACGTCGTAGAAATCGCAACGCGCGAAGAGGCCGTGGACGCCGAGCTATCCCGGTCTTCAACGCTCAAAACCTGGGTGTACCGCGCCGACGACGTTCGCGATTTTGCCTGGGGTAGTTCGCGAAAGTTTATCTGGGATGCCATGCCCATTGAAATTGAGGGGCGCAAAATTCTTTGCATGAGTTATTATCCGAAAGAGGCTTACGAACTGTACCGGCGCTATTCGACAAAAACCGTTGCACATACCCTGCGCACCTATTCGAAACACACGGTGCCGTATCCCTATCCCGTTGCGATCAGCGTAGAGGCTTCTAATGGAATGGAATATCCCATGATCTGTTTTAATTTCGGACGTACGGAGAAGGACGGCACGTACTCGGAAGGAACCAAAAACGGAATGCTGGGTGTGATCATTCACGAAGTGGGACACAATTTCTTTCCCATGATCATCAACAGCGATGAACGACAATGGACCTGGATGGACGAAGGTCTGAACACTTTTGTGCAGCACCTGACTCAAGAGGCCTTTGACAACGACTATCCTTCAAGCAGAGGGCCAGCTTCGAGCATAGTCGATTACATGAAACTCGATCCGGATCAGCTCGAGCCCATTATGACCAATAGCGAAAACCTCGTGCAATTTGGTTCAAATGCCTACGCCAAAACCGCTGTTGGTCTGAACATCCTGCGAGAAACCATCATCGGCCGCGAGCGCTTTGATCTGGCCCTCCGTGAATATGCGCGACGCTGGGCGTTCAGACACCCAAGCCCTGCCGACTTTTTCCGGAGCATGGAAGATGCTTCCGGTGAAGACCTCGATTGGTTCTGGAGAGGGTGGTTCTACGACATCAAACCGGTGGATCTTTCCATCGACACCGCAATCGTCATGGTGACCGCTCATCCCCCGCCACCGCGGGAAGTGACCTACTACATGAACCATCCGGAAGTAACGGAATCCATCAGCAAATACCGCAACCGGACATCCTGCATGCGTTTTCTCGTCGATGCGGATACAACCCTTCGCGATTTTTATTTTTACTACAATCCCCCGCACTCAACCCAAATACAACGGTACCATCCGGTAGAGGCGGGACCGGATCTCCAGGGACGTACAGACAGTACGTACCTCGTCGAAGTACAGTTTTCCAATAAGGGCGGGATGGTCATGCCCCTGATCCTGCGCTGGTATTACGACGACGGAACATACGAAGACGAGCGGCTCAGCGTTCAGCTCTGGCGCAAAAACGAGCAGCGCGTAACCAAGACATTCGTGCGCAGCAAACGCGCAATCGCCCTGCAACTGGATCCCTTTGAAGAAACGGCCGACATTGAAACGGCAAACAACGGATGGAACGTTCAGGAGGCCCCATCCCGCTTCGAGCTCTTCAAATCAGAGGAGGGTCCCCGCAGGGGTAGGCGCCGCGCTGGCGGTGACGGCCAGCTCAATCCGATGCAGCGCGCACGGCAGGAAAAGGAGCCCGCCACTGCACCACAGCGATAAGAACCTTCGCTTGCAGATCCAAATCATAACGGGTTGCCTGATAAACTAACGATCGTTCGTTATGATGTTGCCGGTCTTCCGGACAAACATCTTCAATAAAAGGCAGGTCTTTGCTACTGTTATAACCGGCCCACCATTTCGCTGGGTTCAATTCACGACAAATTGATCGATGGCCTTTAGATAAAGGGAGTTAAGACCTGGTCTTTTTGCAAGGTCCGCGTGCGATGACCTCCTCTTTTGACTGGCAGCCTGCGGCATTTCTGCCAATGGTGATGGTGGTTGAGGCAGATGCACTTTGGATGCCCTTGTACAGGCAGCAGCATCCCGTCAGCGCGGGGTTCTCTTCGACCAGGATCTTGTTGTGGATTTGGTCAAGAGACCGGAATCCGTTTATGTGCTCCAGCAAGGGGTTTGACCGCACGATGAGTCCGAAATAATTGATCCGTTTCAGTTTTCCGAAACCCTCCACAAAGCGGAGGCTTGCGTTATCCCCGATGGACAGCGTCTCCATGGTGTCGACGCACGAAAAACCCGCAATGCGCTGAAGGGCCATATTTGATTCAATCGTTATCAGACCGGTGCGCTGCAAGCTGGAAAAACCCGCAAGATCCTTCATTAGGGCGTTCCCGCGTATCGAAATGACCCCACCATTCTTACGCAAGGAATGGAATGCGTCCAGATCCAGAAGTTTAGGATTTGTGACGACAAGTAAAGCAAAAGTCACTTCTTTCAGCCGGGAAAAGCCCCGTATTTCTTTCAGGTCGGGATTAGAAGAAAGGACCAAATTCCCTACGTGCCGCAATTGATTAAATCCATCGAGCCTCTCCATGCGGGCAAATCGGGAAATAAAAAGATACCCACCAATGCTTTTTAGCTGTTGGAATGCATCCAGGTGGGCCAGTTTGACCGAAGAAATTTGGACGTCGCCATAAACGGTATCCAGATGCTCGAATCCCCGCAAGGTGTCGGTACCGGAATACAAAAACAGTTTAAAATGGCCCAGGCCCCTGAGAAAGTTGAGTGGCCGGAAATCCAGATGCGCCGTTCCTGCCGCCTGGATCTTTCCCAAAAAACAATTGCAGCCTTCGGGCAGGGATTTCTGAAACCCGTCAATCGACGCCTGAGTACCGAGAAATACCGTAGTATCCGGGTGGCCACACCGGACGTAGGGTGTTTTATCTGCTGGCTGGCAGGATTCTACATCGGTGCTGAGTATGGAGAGGGACAGCAGGGCGGGCAATAAAGCGGAGTTTAATCTGGTATTCATCTTGCAATTCGATTGGCTATATCCTTCAAAGCGAATTCAATTTTGCGACAGGCTGGATCAAATATAAGAACCGGATGTGACATGTTTAAACGAATCATATCCCGGGAGGTAAAAGCGGCGATCGCCGTAGAAGGTCGGAGTGAACCTGGGAATCAACTGCCCTCGACCATTCGCCCGGAAAACCCCTTTGAGTGCATGCACTTCGGATGCAATACCTGACTTAGTCCTAATTTTTCGGTTCCCGAAGCTGAAACCTAAGCATTGAAAAGCCCAGGATGGCTGCCACTGCTGACGCCATAAAGATTGCCAATTTGGCAAGGTTGATCTTTTCTTCTGACGAAAAGGCGAGCGTGGTTATAAAAATGGACATGGTAAAACCAATTCCTGCAAGCAAGCCCAGTGCCAAGACGTTTGCCCAGGTCAGCTTTGGAAACAGCCTGGCGAGTCCAAGTTTGACACCTATATAGCTAAAGAGGAATATGCCTACTGGTTTACCAATCAGAAGTCCGGCCATGATGCCTGCGGCCATAGGCTCCCGAAGCGCTCCAAACATTTCTCCTGAAAGGCTGATTCCCGTATTGGCAAGTGCAAACAAGGGAATGACGAAAAAAGCCACCGGCTTATGCAGGTAATGCTGTAAGCGCAGTGAAGGACAGTTCTCGTCGTTTTTGCGAAAAGGAACCAGAAAGGCGAGTATGACCCCTGCAATGGTGCTGTGGATACCCGCTTCGTGAATAAAGTGCCAAAGACCGAGTCCGGGTATCAGGTACAGAGCCAAATGGTTCCAGCCGAGACGACGCATGATCAGCATACCGCCAATCAGTCCACCCGCCATCAGCACATATTGAAATTGGAGTCCCTTGCTGTAAGCAAACGCAATGACGAGGATAGCACCCAGATCGTCAATGATGGCCAGAGCGGTGAGGAATACTTTGAGCGAGAGCGGTACGCGGCTGCCCAGGAGTGCGAGTATGCCCAGGGAAAAAGCGATGTCAGTAGCCATCGGAATTCCGAAACCACCTGCGTCAGGAGTACCCAGGTTGAACCCAAGGTAAATGCCCGCAGGGACGACCATCCCACCAAGCGCCGCAAACACCGGCAGCATGGAATTGCGAAGGTCAGACAGCTCCCCGACAAAGATCTCCCGTTCGATCTCCAGTCCAACCAGCAGGAAAAAGACGGCCATCAACCCGTCGTTAATCCAGAATAACAGGCTGTAGCCTAGAAACTTGTGATTCCAAAATGCCAGGTATCCCTCACCGAACCCGGAGTTGGCCAGGGTCAACGAAATGATCGTTGCAAAGAGCAAGAGCAATCCACCTGCCTTTTCAGACAAAAAGAACTCCTGAAATAACCTGGTCATTTTATCAATCATAACATCTGCAAACTACATTGTAAATATAAAGAATATCTCCACTACAGAAATAATAAATCCTAAACCAATCTTGTTCAATTTGCCCCAAACAAAATGATTAACCTCGTAACGCAAAACATGGTGCATTTACTTAAGCAAAATTCTTTACAAGCTCTATTTCATAGTGCCAGAATTTAGAAGTGGAGTTCAAAGCGTTTTAGACCTTGAATACAAATCAATCTATAAGCTTTCCTTTGTATTCATTACTTTACATTACACATTTCACTACTCCGTTTTCACAAAACGTCCCACGAATTTCTTTCCATTTAATGAAGCACCCCTTATGATGTAATAACCTGCCTGAAGGGATTGTACAGATAGGATGGTCTGATTTGATTTCAACAATCCGGAGCTCATGAATTTGCCACCCATATCATACAGATTATAATACAACAATCCCTGCGAGATATCTTCCGGCAGTTGTAGCCTCACCATTTCGTTAGCAGGATTGGGATAAACTCCTATCTCGATTTGATCTTCCGGCAGATCAGATGCTGAGGTGAGTGAATCGATGCTGTATTTAAGCAATAAGCAATCCAGAGAACCATTAATGGTATCATTTTTTACAATTACATTTTCAAATTCCAATTCACTACTCCCAAATGAACTGAGTATATATAAATTCCTGCCATCCGATGACAACTGCCCATCGTACTCTTGTTGATCACCTCCATAAGAAAAACCAGTAATGATCTCCCCGTTATTGCCGGTCAGCAATACAAAACAATCGCCTTTACCTTTAGAGCCGACCGTCGTATTTCCCGCGTACAGATCCTGGTTAGAAAAATTTCCTGAAACGATCAGATGTCCCGTTGGTAGCACATGGATTGACATATCATCGATGGCATCGTTTCCATTGATGATGGATCTTGCCCAGGTACAATTTCCTTCCTTATCGTACTTCGCGTAAAAGATATCATAATAGTTCAACTGTCTTCGGTCTTTATACAAAGTGATCCGTTCGTTAAATACTACCGTGTCGCTTCCCATCAAACCTCCCAGGTATATATTGTTATCCTTATCACATGTCAGGTCGTTTTTTGAAGAAAGTTCTACATCCTTCCCCTGAATTGACTTTAAGCTGATGGCCTGGCCGTTTGGGTTAACCTTCAATAAATAAATCTCATCTTGCCCGAAATCTCCCTGCAAATAAACTGTCTCCGCATTGCGTACTGTAAAAGAATCGACTGTTAATTCGCGCCCACGGAACCTCCCGTATACGATAATATTATCCTCACCATCCACTAAGACATCGCCAAAATATCCATCTACATTATAATATTTTTTGATCAAGACCGGATTAAAATCCTGGTCTAATTTGAATAATAATAAATATCTGCCTTTGGTGTTAAGATCCGACTTGAAAATCGTATCCTTATTTTTATCGATAATGCTATATCTTGTTTTTGCATTCATGTAATAATGTCCCGACTGATCGACCGCAATACCTCCTCCATTGTTAAAGCCACCGCTTTTGGTCTCAGCAAATGTTTGATATTTTAGTAACTGGCCCAATTCATCCAATTTCATCAGAAATGCTATATATCCAAAATTTGCATCTGTATAAATTTTTAGTGTATCCAGGTATAAATGATCGCCCACATTCAATCCAGACAAGACTACATTATTCTCCTGATCAATGGCTATACCATAAGCTGCTATTCCTCCATTTGTTTTGAGTGCCCGGCCCCATAAGAGCTCGCCTGATGAGGAATATTTCAGCAACACAGCATTGCTGGGATAATTTTCAGGATTTATCCAGTTAAAGAAAAATTTATTGTCGATGGAGAAATGAGAGGAGTACACCTCACAGAAAAGATAGAGGTCTCCTTTCTTATCCACTTTCATGATGCGAGGAATTTCATCTTTACTCCCTCCAAATGACCTCGCCCATTCAAATTTAAATTGTTGGGCACTTAATATCGAATGACTATATACTATCATCCAAAAAAATAGTTGAATTAAATATTTCATAGTTAAATAATTTTAAAAATGTGGAGGTCAAAGCGTTTTGACCTTGAATACAAATCAATCTATAAGCTTTCTTTTGTATTCATTACTTTACATTACACATTTCACTACTCCGTTTTCACAAAACGTCCCACGAATTTTTTTCCATTTAATGAAGCACCCCTTATGATGTAATTACCTGCCTGAAGGGATTGTACAGATAGGATGGTCTGATTTGATTTTAACAATCCGGAGCTGATGAATTTACCACCCATATCATACAGATTATAAAACAACAATCCCTGCGAGATATCTTCCGGCAGTTGTAGCCCCACCATTTCGTGAGCAGGATTGGGATAAACTCCTACCACGATTTGATCGTCCGGCAAATCAGTTGCTGACGTGAGTGAATCGATGCTGTATTTGAGCAATAAGCAATCATGCGAACCATCCGTGGTGTCATTTTTAACAATGACATTGCCAAATTGTAGCTCACTGCTGCCAAATGAACTCAGTATATATAAACTCTTGCCGTCCGACCACAATTCTCCATCAAATTCATTTCGATTACCCCCGTAAGAAAAACCGGAAATGATCTCCCCGTTATTGTCCGTCAGCAGAACAAAACAATCGCCCTGGCCTTTAGAGCCTACCGTCGTATTTCCCGCGTACAGATCCTTGTTAGAAAAATTTCCTGAAACGATCAAATGTCCAGTCGGAAGTACATGTATTGACATATCATCGATGGCATCGTTTCCATTGATGATGGATCTTGCCCAGGTACAATTTCCTTCCTTATCGTACTTCGCGTAAAAGATATCCCAATAGTTCAACTGTCTTCGGTCTTTATACAAAGTGATCTGTTCGTTAAATACTACCGTATCGCTACCCATCAGCCCTCCTAAGTATATGTTGTTATCCTTATCACATGTCAGGTCGTTTTTTGAACAAGCTTCTATATCCTTTCCCTGGATAGACTTTAACCAGATGGCCTGGCCATTTGAATTGACCTTCAATAAATAGATCTCCGATTCGCCAAAATTTCCATCTAAATAAACCGTCTCCGCATTGCGTACTGTAAATGAATCGACCGTTAATTCGCGCCCGCGAAACATGCCATATACTATAATATTATCTTCACCATCTACTTTGACATCCCCAAAATATCCATCCACATTATAATGCTTTTTGATCCAGACCGGATTAAAATCCTGGTCTAATTTGAATAATAATAAATATCTGCCTTTGGTGTTAAGATCCGACTTGAAAATCGTATCCTTATTTTTATCGATAATGCTATATCTTGTTTTTGCATTCATGTAATAATGTCCCGACTGATCGACCGCAATACCTCCTCCATTGTTAAAGCCACCGCTTTTGGTCTCAGCAAATGTTTGATATTTTAGTAACTGGCCCAATTCATCCAATTTCAAAATGAATGCGAATTTGTCGATATTAACATCCGAATATACTTTCACAGTATCCAGATAAAGTTCATTGCCCTGGTGCAAGCCGGATATGATTACATTATTGTCCTGATCAATGGCAATTCCATAAGCTTCGATTCCTATATTATTTGTTTTAAGCGCCCGGCCCCATAAGAGCTCACCTGATGGATTGTATTTCAGCAACACGGCATTGCTGGGATAATTTTCAGGATTTATCCACTTAAAGAAAAATTTATTGTCGATGGAGAAATGAGAGGAATACACTTCGCAAAAAAGATAGATGTCTCCTTTCTTATCCACTTTCATGACGCGGTCTATTTCAGATTTACTACCACCGAATGAACGAGCCCATTCAAATTTAAACTGCTGAGCCCATATAACAGAAGGGAGCAATATCTGGATTGAGAGCATTAGTTTTAATAAATATTTCATAATTCGATAATTTTAAAAAATGGAGGTCAAAGCATATTGACCTCCACCTAAGTTTCATCAATGATTTACAACAAACTTGAACAATTTCCTTTGTCCGTTTTGTTCAGCTGAAATAAAATACAGCCCGCTGGGCAAATGCCCTACCGGCAGGCTGGCTGCATGAGGGTCTAATCGCTTGAGATCAACATCTAAAGATTTACCCAAACTGTTGATCAGTTTCAGACCTTCAGGCCATTGCTCCTCATCAGAAGTCTCCAAACGAATGATCAATTCATCCCGAACCGGATTAGGACTTAATTGCAGTTCAAAATTCTTTCTGAGCCTGGTTTGTACTCCTCCAAAATAATTGCTGCAGTTTTCCTGAGCATAGTACTCGCCAAACAAATTCAGACACAAATTTTGGGCATCAAATACTGCACGACCACCATAAGCATAACAATACTGCGCTATCTCCCGAAGATCATCTTCTTCAGTCACCGTTAAAATCTCTTCTCTCCAGATCTTCAGGATGATGTCATTGATCTTTTTTTCGTTGAGTTCATCCAAAGTAGTGGCAGACAGATTGTTGTTGGTCGTTTGAAAATCGTTGATCGTTGTCAGGTTTGTTTGCTCGTTAGACTGCAACTGGCTTGAGATGATCTGGATCAAATCCTCCATTTGCAATTCGATACTGCTCATCTGGTTGAGCAGGTTATCGATAACCACCGGATCGGTTTCAAATTGCAACTGCAAATCCAAAGCCGCTAATTGACCGGCAAGGCTATCGTATTGGGCATACAGCGCATTCAATGCAATGGCCTGTGACTCGAGTACCAAAAGAAAATCCTTTATTTGCCTGCGCAATATTGAGCTTTGCCCGATGAATCCATTGGTATGTGCAGTGTAGAATGCTGCAATATTAGGATGCCTGTTGATCCATGCCGGCCACAACAAGATCAACTCGTAAATGGATTGTTTCATGCAATTGGCTAAAGGCAACTCCAGGCTATCAAACAAACCGATCGTCCCCAACAGTTCGTCATAAGTAAGTGCTGCCAAGGAATCATTGCTGTGGTATTGCAGATAATTTTCGCCGCCTGTTCCTATGGAACATTCCTGTGGAAATCCGGCAGGGGGGCCATCTTGAATGAAAAGTTCAGCCACAAAATGCTTCGGCAGATGCACAGAAGGTTTAACAGCATTCACCGGAGCCCGAAACTGGCATTGTTCCGCAAATTGTTTAACCGGATGCCTTGCCTTAACATCGCTCACTACCGGCAGCCATGAATTGTACATTTGATGATGTTGAATCCCAGTCAATGCAATATCATTGTACAAAGAGCCTTCCTGTGAGTTGCTCTGAAATTTGTTTTCCGCGATAAAAGAGCCTGTGATAGCCTGACAGTTTCCGTTGAAATGAACGCCAAGCCCGTTGGCATTACAGGTATTGTTTACAATATCATTTTCCGGAGATATGTTAAACAAAAGGCCTTTAGTACCAAAGTTGATCCCATTGCACTGGATCAATGAGCCGCCGCTGTTTGAAAATTCGATGCCGGGTTTGGGCGAAC
>JABARE010000038.1 GCA_019187365.1 Saprospiraceae bacterium
GACGGACAACCGGATGACGAGGACGAAGCGTGTGGCGACTTGCCGAACATCACGGTAAGCAAAACGGTTGTTAGTGTCACCGACCTTGGCGGCAACATGTACGAAGTGAGCTACCAGGTGTTGGTAAAGAACACCGGAGGCGCGTCCGGAGACTACGATCTGAAGGACAGCCCCGGGTTTGACGACGACATTGCCATCAACAGCGCAAGCTATACGTCGAATGCTGCGGGCAATCCCGGAGGAGCCTTGGTGGGCAGTGGACCGTGGACTTTGGCGAACAACCAGGTGATTGCAGCGGGTGCAACGCACACCTATACCTTAAAAGTCAAAGTCACCCTGGATCTCAGTGCGGGAAGCAGCGGAGACAACGTGTACAGCAAGTGCGAGAAGACCACGCCCGGAGATCCAAAGGCTGGAGAGGGTCTTTACAATAAGGCCAGTGTTGACACCAACGACGACGGACAACCTGAAGACGAGGACGAAGCGTGTGGCGACTTGCCGAACATCACGGTAAGCAAAACGGTTGTTAGTGTCACCGACCTTGGCGGCAACATGTACGAAGTGAGCTACCAGGTGTTGGTAAAGAACACCGGAGGAGCATCTGCAGACTACGATCTGAAGGACAGCCCCGGGTTTGACGACGACATTGCCATCAACAGCGCAAGCTATACGTCGAATGCTGCGGGCAATCCCGGAGGAGCCTTGGTGGGCAGTGGACCGTGGACTTTGGCGAACAACCAGGTGATTGCAGCGGGTGCAACGCACACCTATACCTTAAAAGTCAAAGTCACCCTGGATCTGAGTGCGGGAAGCAGCGGGGACAACGTGTACAGCAAGTGCGAAAAGACCACGCCCGGAAATCCAAAGGCCGGAGAGGGTCTTTACAATAAGGCCAGTGTTGACACCAACGACGACGGACAACCGGATGACGAGGACGAAGCGTGTGGCGACTTGCCGAACATCACGGTAAGCAAAACGGTTGTTAGTGTCACCGACCTTGGCGGCAACATGTACGAAGTGAGCTACCAGGTGTTGGTAAAGAACACCGGAGGCGCGTCCGGAGACTATGATCTGAAGGACAGTCCTGGATTTGACGACGACATTGCCATCAACAGCGCAAGCTATACGTCGAATGCTGCGGGCAATCCCGGAGGAGCATTGGTAGGCAGTGGACCGTGGACTTTGGCGAATAACCAGGTGATTGCAGCGGGTGCAACGCACACCTATACCTTAAAAGTCAAAGTCACCCTGGATCTCAGTGCGGGAAGCAGCGGAGACAACGTGTACAGCAAGTGCGAGAAGACCACGCCCGGAGATCCAAAGGCCGGAGAGGGTCTTTACAATAAGGCCAGTGTTGACACCAACGACGACGGACAACCTGAAGACGAGGATGAAGCGTGTGGAGACTTGCCGAACATCACGGTTGATAAATCAATTGCAACGATCACCGACCTTGGCGGCAACATGTACGAAGTGAGCTACCAGGTGTTGGTAAAGAACACCGGAGGAGCATCTGCAGACTATGATCTGAAGGACAGTCCAGGATTTGACGACGACATTGCCATCAACAGCGCAAGCTATACATCAACTGCTGCGGGCAATCCCGGAGGAGCCTTGGTAGGCAGTGGACCGTGGACTTTGGCGAACAACCAGGTGATTGCAGCGGGTGCAACGCACACCTACACCTTAAAAGTCAAAGTCACCCTGGATCTGAGTGCGGGAAGCAGCGGGGACAACGTGTACAGCAAGTGCGAGAAGACCACGCCCGGAGATCCAAAGGCCGGAGAAGGTCTTTACAATAAGGCCAGTGTTGACACCAACGACGACGGACAACCGGAAGACGAGGATGAAGCGTGTGGCGACTTGCCGAACATCACGGTAAGCAAAACGGTTGTTAGCGTCACCGACCTAGGCGGCAACATGTACGAAGTGAGCTACCAGGTGTTGGTAAAGAACACCGGAGGCGCGTCCGGAGACTATGATCTGAAGGACAGTCCAGGATTTGACGACGACATTGCCATCAACAGCGCAAGCTATACGTCGAATGCTGCGGGCAATCCCGGAGGAGCCTTGGTGGGAAGCGGACCGTGGACTTTGGCGAACAACCAGGTGATTGCGGCAGGTGCTACGCACACCTATACCATAAAAGTAAAAGTCACCCTGGATCTGAGTGTGGGAAGCAGCGGGGACAACGTGTACAGCAAGTGCGAAAAGACCACGCCCGGAGATCCTGCCTCAGGTGAGGGTCTTTACAATAAGGCCAGTGTTGACACCAACGACGACGGACAACCGGATGACGAGGACGAAGCATGTGGCGACTTGCCGAACATCACGGTAAGCAAAACGGTTGTTAGTGTCACCGACCTTGGCGGCAACATGTACGAAGTGAGCTACCAGGTGTTGGTAAAGAACACCGGAGGAGCATCTGCAGACTACGATCTGAAGGACAGTCCCGGGTTTGACGACGACATTGCCATTAACAGCGCAAGCTATACATCGAATGCTGCGGGCAATCCCGGAGGAGCCTTGGTGGGCAGTGGACCGTGGACTTTGGCGAACAACCAGGTGATTGCGGCAGGTGCAACGCACACCTATACCTTAAAAGTCAAAGTCACCCTGGATCTGAGTGCGGGAAGCAGCGGGGACAACGTGTACAGCAAGTGCGAGAAGACCACGCCCGGAGATCCTGCCTCAGGTGAGGGTCTTTACAATAAGGCCAGTGTTGACACCAACGACGACGGACAACCGGATGACGAGGACGAAGCATGTGGCGACTTGCCGAACATCACGGTAAGCAAAACGGTTGTTAGTGTCACCGACCTTGGCGGCAACATGTACGAAGTGAGCTACCAGGTGTTGGTAAAGAACACCGGAGGCGCGTCCGGAGACTATGATCTGAAGGACAGTCCTGGATTTGACGACGACATTGCCATCAACAGCGCAAGCTATACATCAACTGCTGCGGGCAATCCCGGAGGAGCATTGGTGGGAAGTGGACCGTGGACTTTGGCGAACAACCAGGTGATTGCAGCGGGTGCAACGCACACCTATACCTTAAAAGTCAAAGTCACCCTGGATCTGAGTGCGGGAAGCAGCGGGGACAACGTGTACAGCAAGTGCGAAAAGACCACGCCCGGAAATCCAAAGGCCGGAGAGGGTCTTTACAATAAGGCCAGTGTTGACACCAACGACGACGGACAACCGGATGACGAGGACGAAGCGTGTGGCGACTTGCCGAACATCACGGTAAGCAAAACGGTTGTTAGTGTCACCGACCTTGGCGGCAACATGTACGAAGTGAGCTACCAGGTGTTGGTAAGCAACACGGGAGCTGCATCGGGAGACTACGACCTGAAAGACAGCCCAGGATTTGACGACGACATTGCCATTAACAGCGCAAGCTATACATCAACTGCTGCGGGCAATCCCGGAGGAGCATTGGTGGGAAGTGGACCGTGGACTTTGGCGAACAACCAGGTGATTGCTGCCGGCGCTACGCACACCTATACCATAAAAGTAAAAGTCACCCTGGATCTCAGTGCGGGAAGCAGCGGCGACAACGTGTACAGCAAGTGCGAGAAGGCCACGCCCGGAGATCCAAAGGCTGGAGAAGGTCTTTACAACAAGGCCAGTGTTGACACCAACGACGACGGCCAATCGGAAGACGAGGATGAAGCGTGTGGCGACTTGCCGAACATCACGGTTGATAAATCAATTGCAACGATCACCGACCTAGGCGGCAACATGTACGAAGTGAGCTACCAGGTGTTGGTAAAGAACACCGGAGGCGCGTCCGGAGACTATGATCTGAAGGACAGTCCAGGATTTGACGACGACATTGCCATCAACAGCGCAAGCTATACGTCGAATGCTGCGGGCAATCCCGGAGGTGCCTTGGTGGGAAGTGGACCGTGGACTTTGGCGAACAACCAGGTGATTGCAGCGGGTGCAACGCACACCTATACCTTAAAAGTCAAAGTCACCCTGGATCTGAGTGCGGGAAGCAGCGGGGACAACGTGTACAGCAAGTGCGAAAAGACCACGCCCGGAGATCCAAAGGCCGGAGAGGGGCTTTACAATAAGGCCAGCATCGACACCAACGACGACGGCCAACCGGATGACGAGGACGAAGCGTGTGGCGACTTGCCGAACATCACGGTAAGCAAAACGGTTGTTAGTATCACCGACCTAGGCGGCAACATGTACGAAGTGAGCTACCAGGTGTTGGTAAAGAACACCGGAGGCGCGTCCGGAGACTACGATCTGAAGGACAGTCCCGGGTTTGACGACGACATTGCCATCAACAGCGCAAGCTATACGTCGAATGCTGCGGGCAATCCCGGAGGAGCATTGGTAGGCAGTGGACCGTGGACTTTGGCGAACAACCAGGTGATTGCAGCGGGTGCAACGCACACCTATACCTTAAAAGTCAAAGTCACCCTGGATCTGAGTGCGGGAAGCAGCGGAGACAACGTGTACAGCAAGTGCGAGAAGGCCACGCCCGGAGATCCAAAGGCTGGAGAAGGTCTTTACAATAAGGCCAGTGTTGACACCAACGACGACGGCCAACCGGAAGACGAGGATGAAGCGTGTGGAGACTTGCCGAACATCACGGTTGATAAATCAATTGCAACGATCACCGACCTAGGCGGCAACATGTACGAAGTGAGCTACCAGGTGTTGGTAAAGAACACCGGAGGAGCATCTGCAGACTACGATCTGAAGGACAGTCCAGGATTTGACGACGACATTGCCATCAACAGCGCAAGCTATACGTCGAATGCTGCGGGCAATCCCGGAGGAGCCTTGGTGGGAAGCGGACCGTGGACTTTGGCGAACAACCAGGTGATTGCTGCCGGCGCTACGCACACCTATACCATAAAAGTAAAAGTCACCCTGGATCTCAGTGCGGGAAGCAGCGGCGACAACGTGTACAGCAAGTGCGAGAAGGCCACGCCCGGAGATCCAAAGGCTGGAGAAGGTCTTTACAATAAGGCCAGTGTTGACACCAACGACGACGGCCAACCGGAAGACGAGGATGAAGCGTGTGGAGACTTGCCGAACATCACGGTTGATAAATCAATTGCAACGATCACCGACCTAGGCGGCAACATGTACGAAGTGAGCTACCAGGTGCTGGTAAAGAACACCGGAGGAGCATCCGGAGACTACGATCTGAAGGACAGTCCAGGATTTGACGACGACATTGCCATCAACAGCGCAAGCTATACGTCGAATGCTGCGGGCAATCCCGGAGGAGCCTTGGTAGGCAGTGGGCCGTGGACTTTGGCGAACAACCAGGTGATTGCAGCGGGTGCAACGCACACCTATACCTTAAAAGTAAAAGTCACCCTGGATCTCAGTGCGGGAAGCAGCGGGGACAACGTGTACAGCAAGTGCGAGAAGACCACGCCCGGAGATCCAAAGGCCGGAGAAGGCCTTTACAACAAGGCCAGTGTTGACACCAACGACGACGGCCAACCGGAAGACGAGGACGAAGCGTGTGGCGACTTGCCGAACATCACGGTTGATAAATCAATTTCAACGATCACCGATCTTGGCGGCAACATGTACGAAGTGAGCTACCAGGTGTTGGTAAAGAATACCGGAGGAGCATCCGGAGACTACGATCTGAAGGACAGTCCAGGATTTGACGACGACATTGCCATCAACAGCGCAAGCTATACGTCGAATGCTGCGGGCAATCCCGGAGGAGCATTGGTGGGAAGTGGACCGTGGACTTTGGCGAACAACCAGGTGATTGCTGCCGGTGCTACGCACACCTATACCATAAAAGTAAAAGTCACCCTGGATCTCAGTGCGGGAAGCAACGGCGACAACGTGTACAGCAAGTGCGAGAAGGCCACGCCCGGAGATCCAAAGGCTGGAGAGGGTCTTTACAACAAGGCCAGTGTTGACACCAACGACGACGGACAACCTGAAGACGAGGATGAAGCGTGTGGAGACTTGCCTTATGTCACACACCAAAAGCGCACAAGCCAGGTGAGTTTATCCGGCAACACCAATTACACCATCACTTATGAAATTGAAGTCAAAAACATCGGTGGTGCGGCAGGACAATACGATCTGAAGGACCACCCGGGCTTTGACGACGATGTAGTGATCACCAGTGCAAGTTATACGAGTACGGCTCCGGCCAATCCTGGTTCTGCCCTCGCTGGTTCAGGTCCGTGGACACTAGCAAACAATCAGACGATTGGAGTGGGCATCACTCATATTTACACCATTGTAGTAAAGGCGACGGTCGATTTTTACGATGCATCGAGTCCCGGGGACGAGTTGTATAAAAAGTGTGGAGCTTCCGCGCCTGGAAGGCCGGCCCGTGGGGAGGGGTTATTCAATGAAAGTTTCCTCGACACCAACGACGACAATATTCCGGAGGAGCGCGACAGTACCTGTGCAGACATTGAAGACCGTTACGGAAAGATTGGCGACCGGATTTGGGAAGATGCCAACGAAAATGGAAAACAGGATTTGGGTGAATTGGGGATGAATGGCATTTCTGTTCAGCTGAAGGATGGTTCAGGAAACGTTTTGAAAACCGTTATCACTGCAAATGGCGGTCCGGGCAATTTACCTGGATATTATGAATTCGCTTTCCTGCCTCCAGGCAATTACAGCATTCATGTTGTCATCCCTGTCGGTTATGGCAGTACCCTGAAAGACGCACCGGGCAGTAACGATGCCAACGACAGCGATATTGACGCGGCAGGCAATTCGCCAGGCATTGCGCTGGGCTCGTTCGAGACCAATTTGACTGTAGATGCCGGATTGAAGGAACTCTATGCTACCCTGAGCGATTTTGTCTGGAACGACAAAAATGAAAACGGAGTTCAGGATCCTGGCGAAGAGGGTATTCCGGGCATTATCGTGCAGGTGTACGATGCGATAACCAAAGTGCTGGTTGCCCAGCAAAATACCAATGCACTCGGAATGTATGAATTCAATACCCTGTTGCCCGGAAAGTACTACATCAAAGTGATCTTACCTTCAGGTTGGTTGTTTACCACTCCAAATGCGGGTAATGCTGCTAAGGACAGCGACATCAACGGTTCCAACGGACCCGGAACGTCGTCGACCTTCAACTTGTCAGGGGGTGAGATCAATTCAACCGTCGACGTAGGTCTTGTGAAGTGCATCAGCGTTTCAGGTACTGTGTTCTTTGACATCAACAAGAACGGGTACATCGACAATGGAGAAAAGGGAATTAACGGACTTGACGTCTATCTGTATGAAGCGGTTACCAACAAGCTGGTGGCAAAGGTTCGCACCAGTGCAAAGCCCGGTACAGCTTCTGACGATGGTTATTACCAATTCCCTTGCATCTATGCCGGCTCTTATTACGTTCTGTTTGAACGGTTGGACAACCTGGCTGCTACCCTCCCCAATGCAGGGCCAAATGACAACATCGATTCAGACATTACCCATGAAAACGGGGTAAACACCACCTTTACTTTCTCGGTGTCTGCTGGAGAAATTCTGAATAACATAGGTGGAGGATTTATACTGAAGGCGGTGGTCGGTGACCTCGTATGGCATGATGACAACAACAACGGAATGCAGGACCCGGGCGAGAAACCCATCCAGGGCGTGAATGTTGCCGCTTACAATCCTTCAGGCCAAATGGTGAGTCAGGCGACCACTGGTCAGGACGGTTCCTACAAACTCGATGGAGTGGGTCAGGGTGATTTCTACGTCAAGTTTAACGTAGATCACAAAAAGTATGGCTTCACCACACCGAACTCCGGCCCGGATTATATGGACAGCGATGTCGACAATACCTTTGGGTACGGTACAACCAAATTGTTCCGCATCAATTCGGGGGATAACCAACCCAACATAGATGCAGGGCTTTCATCGCAAGCGCTTCCACTGGCCTGGCTGGGATTCAATGCTGAGTTTGACGGCAATGCGTGCCATTTGCAATGGATTACCGGAGCCGAATGGGGAACATCTCACTTTGTAATCGAAAGGAGACATGAAGGTGAACAAGTTTTCCAGGAGATTGGTCAAGTGAATGCAAATGGGGATCCGGCTGTAGTCGAACACCATTATATTTATACGGACAGTGCACTGTATGCCAACGGTGTATATTATTACCGCATCAGGCAGGTCGACGAAAGTGGGGATTTCACGTATAGCGCGATACGACTGGTGCGCGTGAATGCGGAATTTGATTTTAGAGTCAGCCTCTTTCCGAATCCTGTATCGACAACTTTACACGTCGAAGCGCTGATCCCGGAAGATGGCGCAGCCAGTGTAGTCATACTCGACCAACAACTGAGAACGACTATGGAAATTGCATCACCAGAATTGACCAAGCGGGGAAAACACAGCCTGGCAATTCCCGTGGAAGAACTGATTCCCGGAGTTTACGTGCTTAAAGTTGAGTCTGCTTCTGGAGTTCGGATGGAGAAATTCACCGTACAGCGTTAGGAAACTCGATATTACAAGAACACCGTTTCAAGGCCCCGGAAAATATCCGGGGCTTTTTTTATTTCTGAGAGGCGCTCTTGTAATTTGAGTTAAATGAGAATTGACCTTGAGGCTATGAGCGGTGACCTTAAACGAGTATTTGCCGTTATCCAAAGCAATTGCAATCGCCCATGGCGACAACAGGTAAGTGTGTTGAGAAAGTGTAGCGGTGAAAGTGTTCTCGCTATTTTTTCTGGGGCCTGCCTTCAAATTTTGTATCCAGTGCAAATTCCAGAACGTCCATCATATCGGAGACATAATGGAATTCAAGACCTGCAAGATGAAGCGGATTGACTTCCTCTACGTGCATCCTGTTTTCTTCGCAGAGTAAGATGCATTTAACGCCTGCGCGTTTGGCAGCGAGAATTTTTTCTTTGATTCCGCCCACAGGCAGCACTTTTCCGCGCAGAGTGATTTCTCCGGTCATGGCCAGAAAGGGGCGTATCTTTTTTCCCAATATGGCTGATGTGAGCGCACTGAGCATGGTCACACCTGCAGAAGGCCCATCTTTGGGAATAGCTCCTTCGGGAACGTGAAGATGAAAATCTCTTTCTTCGAAGTAATTTTCAGAAATCTTCAACATGGAGGCATGAGCTTTGATAAAACTCAGCGCAGTGCTCGCAGATTCTTTCATGACATCTCCCAGGTTTCCTGTGAGTACCATTTTACCTTTTCCCTGTGATATGCTGGTTTCTATAAAAAGGATGTCTCCCCCAGTTCGCGTCCATGCAAGTCCGATGGCAACCCCGGCGGGCAAGTCCTCCTGTTGTTTTTCGCTGCTGTAACGGGGTATGCCAAGTGATGATTTCAACTCGCCGGATTTGACCGTGTATGATTTTCGGGGATTTGTCGCAATTGAGGTGGCCGCTTTGCGGACGACACCCGCAAGTTGCCTGCGAAGGTTGCGCACCCCAGACTCACGGGTATATTGTTCGATGATCTGCTCGAGGACCTCGTTGCCAAGGCGGAATTGCCTGGGCTTGATCCCGTGCTCTTCCAATACCTGAGGGATCAGGTGATCCCGGGCGATCTCCATTTTTTCTTCGGTGCTGTATCCTTGCAACTCGATGATCTCCATGCGATCGAGCAAGGCAGGCTGGATCGTGCTCAGAGAATTGGCGGTGGCAATAAAAAGCACTTTGGATAGATCGAACTCCAGGTCGAGGTAGTTGTCGTGGAAACTTGCATTTTGCTCCGGATCCAGAACTTCAAGCAGCGCAGACGACGGGTCTCCCCTAAAATCTTTCCCTATCTTGTCAATTTCGTCTAAAATGAAAACAGGATTCGCCGAACGCGCTTTTCGAATGGATTGTATGATCCTTCCGGGCATGGCACCGATGTAGGTTTTGCGGTGACCGCGTATTTCTGATTCATCGTGCAATCCACCCAGCGACATGCGGATGAAATTCCGGTTGAGCGCCCTGGCAATCGATTTGCCCAGTGAAGTTTTTCCTACTCCCGGTGGACCTACGAGACACAAAATCGGCGATTTCATGTCTCCTTTTAGTTTTAACACAGCCAGGTGCTCCAATATCCGTTCCTTTACCTTGTCCAGTCCGTTGTGATCCTTATCCAGGATTTGGCGGCAAAGTTTCAGGTCGTAGCGATCTGTCGTAAACTCATTCCACGGAAGATCCACCATCATGTCGAGGTAATTCATCTGAACGGAGTATTCCGCTACTTGCGGATTCATCCGACGCAGTTTGTTGAGTTCCTTTTCAAAGTGCTCCGCAATTGGTTTTGACCAGGATTTCTTTTCGGCACGCGCAATGAGATCTTCAATGTCCTGCTCAACGGGGTCCTGTCCGAGTTCCTCCTGTATGGTCTTCAACTGTTGGTTGAGGTAGTAATCCCGTTGCTGCTTTTCGAGGTCCATCCGGACCCGTGATTCAATCTGGTCTTTCACCTCAAGCAACTGGAGCTCCTGGTTCAGGTAATCGAGCAAGGTCTCCGCTTTGCGGTGCAGTTCGTCCATTTCAAGCAGCCCCTGCTTCTTTTCGATCGATATCCCAAGGTTGGAAGAAATGAAATGAAGCAGAAAGCGATCGCTTTGAATGTTTTTCAACAGCACCTGCGCTTCATTGGGGATTTGCGGCATCAACTCGACGATGCGGCGGGCCTTCTCCTGGATAACTTTGATCAGCGCACTGTATTCAATGGCATTTGCCGATGATACGTGTTCGCGTCTTGAAATCTTTGCCTGTAGGTAGGGCTCCTCATTCACCCATTCAGACACGGTGCACCGCTTTCTTCCCTGTAGAATCACCGTGTGGCTGCCATCCGGCATTTTCAATAGCTTTACGATCCTCGCTACCGTTCCCGTTTGATAGAGGTCGCGGCTGCCGGGATCTTCGGTGTTGGGATCTTTTTGCGTGAGCACCAACAAAAATTTATCCGAGTCCTGAGCACGAGAAACCGCTTTAATGGACTTGTCCCGGCCAACGGTGATGGGTATGATCACCCCGGGAAACAATACGGTGTTTTTCAGTGGCATAACGGGGAGAACTTCCCCGTATTGGTCGTCGCGTACCGGAAGTTCGTCATCTGCGACCGCGACAAAGGGCAAAGCCTCTTCATCTCCTTGAAAATGACTGAATAATGTATATGGATCAATACTCATATTTAGCTGCGTCTTTTACGGTAGCCCCCCTGGCTCGGACCAATCCACTCAATGCGTCAATAGCCGTGCCAGTCGATGAGATGGCCACAAATGCTGACAAAAGGCCAGATGGTCCCGCCAATTTGTCAAAAAACGCGAACAAGGAACTCAGGGTGCCAGTCTGGCGATTCGCCAACCTTCGTTTTCCAACCTGTAGGCAAAACGGTCGTGCAGTCGGTTTTCGCGCCCTTGCCAAAACTCAAAATAATTTGGCCGGACGACGTACCCCCCCCAATGAACCGGACGCATCAGGGGCTCCCCACTGGATTGTAGGGCCAAAAAGCGCTTTTCAAGTAAATCTCTGTCGGGGATTTCCTGACTCTGAGGCGATGCAATGGCACCGGCCTGACTCATCGGCGGACGGCTGTAAAAATATTCGTCTGAGGCTTCGCCCGCAATTTTGTAGGCCGTTCCTTCAAGCCTTACCTGGCGTTCGCGCTGGCCCCAGAAAAAGAGCAAACTGACAGAGGGATTGGTATCTATGTCCTGAGATTTTTGGCTGAGGTAATTGGTAAAAAACACAAAGCCATCTGAGTTGAACTCCTTGAGCAAAACCATCCGCGAACTGGGCTGACCTGTTGCAGACACCGTACTCAGCACCATGGCGTTCGGCTCCGGAACACCGCTTTCCATACAATCGCGAAACCAGGCCCCGAACTGCTCGAATGGATCTCGCAACAGGTGATCTTCTGAAAGCGTGGTTTGGCCATATTCCCTGCGCAAATGCTTCATTTGCTTTTAGTTAAAGTTTACCCATGCTTTTATCCAAACGAACTTTTGAAGCGACCAATTCATATTGCGCATTCAGCAAATCCGCCTGACTTTGGTATAAATCGCGCTCAGAGGAACTGAGTTCAAAACTCGAACCCAGGCCTTCCCGGTATTTTGCAAGCGTGATGCCATAAATTTTTTCTGCCAGGGCCAATGACTTTTTGCGGTTGTCAAGGACGAGCAGGGAGTTTACATATTCGGTTCTGGCGTTTTGATATTCCAGCGTGGCCGCATTGGAGAATTGCTGGTATCCAAGCTGAGTGCGGTCCCTCGTAATGCGTGCCCTCGCAAGTTTTGCCTTTCTGTCCCTGCCGTCAAAAATTTGCCAGTTTAATTGAATCCCGAGATTGGCGGTGGCAAACCAGCCATTGTCGTCTGAATCAAAAAGCTTGGTGCGCTGCAGGCTTTCCGAAAAGCCACCGAAACCGACCAGTGAGGGATAATAACTGTAGCGGAGTCGCTTGATGTTTACCTGGGCCAACTCAATGCTCTTTGACAAGACCGCGTGCTCGGGCCTGGCTTCAAGTTGCAGGGTGAATGTGGGATCCATCACCTCTAAATAACTCTTATTGAGCAAAATTTCCAGTCGGTCCGTGAGGGTCAGGCTCTTACCAGTCGGGTAATTCATCTGAAATTTCAGCATCTGCAGGCTGACTTCTTCCAACTTTACCAATTGATCGGCCTGGGTCTCGAGCTGCTGAACCGTAAGATCCAGCCTGTCAACGTCGAGCCTTTCTGCAAAACCCGATTGAAATAAAGCACCTGTCTCTAATTTCATCCTCCTCAGGTTCTCCAGATTTTTTGCAACGATACGCCTGTTCTCCTGCAATAAGAGTACGGCCAGATAAGCCTGGGTGACCGAATACCGGACGTCCACCTGGGATTGGGCAAGTTGCAAATTGAGCAGCTCTTTATACATTCGCTGGCCTTTGAGTCCTACGAGGAAACTGCCATCGAACAACAGGGTGCTCAGCTCGAGCGACGCTGTTGCGTTATGCCGGGTGCCAAATTGAACGGGAACCCCGCTAAGGGGATCCAGGTCGCGCCGCGGCAGGAGGTTTTCGTCAAATAAGACATCGTAAATGGCAGGTTCAATAAAATTGGGGAAAATGCTCGTGGGCAGTTTGGGAAAGTAATTGTAACCCAGGCTTGCTCCGAGCTTTGGCAAACCGATGGACATGTATTCCCTTACCTGTTCATTCGCATCAGAGATGTCGAGTTGCTTGCCCTGCAGCATGAGGCTGTTCTTCTGGGCAAATTCGACGGCCTCAACCAGTGAATACCCTTCCTGACCATTTGCCACCAAGGTAACCCCCAGGCCAAAGACCATTGATCTCAGAAATGCACATGTGCTTTGCATCATCTGACAAAGATCAAGGTTCTGCAGGCACGGATGGTGGTTACCGTGTTAATGATTTTAAAGGGAAGTCAAACAAATTGCCAACAGACGCGATCCGGAAGCCGCAGCGCCCATGTAAACATCTGCTTGCATTCAATACCACCGTTGGAACTTAACTTTACCCGGGTTTAGAATTCCACCCAATTCAAGCGTTGATTTACAAGTTCAGGACGTACATCATTGGCATTTCCGCCACCGCGTGGAGCGCATTTTTTTTTGCCTGTGGGAATGGATCGGGAACCTCCAGCCAGCCCAAGACGCCCATTCAGCTTTACAAACGATATTGCTCCAACTGCCATGGCATCGACGGAAATTTATCCATCAGCGGAGCCTCCAAATTGCGGTATTCTACCATGAGCCTGGAAGAAAGAGTGTGGATCATCACCAACGGGCGTAACACCATGACGGGCTTTAACGGGAAGCTCTCGGAAGCAGAGATCCGCCAATTGGCAGAATTCACCCTTCAGCTTGCAGAACACACCTACAATGCCCGGTAAATCTGCCTTGGTCACCGGGGCAGACCGCATGGCTGGCCAGCATGTGGTGGCAACACTGGTTTCAATGGACTATCGCGTCGTCGCCTTGACCAGTCAGACCCCGCAACGGGAGCTTGGTCAGGTGCAATACACCCGGGGAGATATCACCGATCTGCCGGAATGGGAGGAACAGCTCGAGGGGATAGACCTGATTGTCCATTGTGCCCACCTCGAGTCCTATCAGAGAAGGGACCGCAAGCGAATGACCCAGTATAACGTATTGGCTACTCGCGACCTGGTGGATGCAGCCCTATCCTATGGCGTCAATCGCATGGTCTATTTAGGCTCGGCTTATGCACTGGCCAGGTCTGCAGACCCCTTGCTGATCGCCTCTGACGCAAGCGGCAATCCCGTGTTTCATAGCCATTTCGCCAGGACCATTTTCCATGCGGAACTGGAAATATGGCGCGCTGAAGCAGAAGGAATGCAGGTTGGCATTTTGCATCCTGCCCGTCTGATTGACCCTGAATCGGGAAAAAGGGACTTGCCTGTAGGGGCACTAACGGAAGATAAATATGCCCATACTGACCAAATGGGCCTTTTAACAACCGGAGACCTGGGTAATTGGGTCAGGTGCGTGCTCGATCGCTCCTTGTGGTCGGAACGCTTCCTGGTCTGCTCTGACCTGGGCACACCTGGTAGCAACACCAGGGAAGACGGGGCTCAGAGCGGTGAATCTATCCTGACCAATGGCGGGGTTGACTCCCATCCTTCGAAAGGCACAAATGGGTTTGGCCTTCTCATGAAATGGCTCGCAGCGCTTCGGGATGAAAGCCTTGGCAATGAGTGGAAAAAGTTTAACGCGTTGAATTTATCATTCCGCACCACAGAGCGCGAACGCGAATTGTGTTTGAATTTTCATTCGACCAGTCATAAGGACTCATCCCTGGCAAAGTAAATTGTCGCCCAAACCCTTTGGTAAGGCACATCTGGAATTTTAAGAATAGTCCTCGCCCGGTTGCTGCGACCCTTGCGATTTCTCAAAAAAAGGGCGGTGCCCTATGGTCCCAATGACTGCCCAATGCATTCCCGAGTGTTAAAAATGCGTTGCAGGCTTCCTGATCGCAAAAAATTCACAAATATTTCACAAGAGTGATCCGCAAGCCTTAATTTTACTTTTCATTAAAACCCTGTATATGAAAAAAGTTGTACTCATTTCAGCATTCTCTTTAGCCCTCGTGGCCTCTTTTGCCCAATCCGTTGTGATCAATTCTCCGGCGAACCTGGCCGGTGCGTTACAGTATGGGACCGCATCCGGATGGGGCGCGGATCTGTTGTCGAATGTATGGACGGCCGACGCGGTTATGCTCATGGACGAAGGCGGGGATCCCACCGACGGTTGCGATACGGTTACCAACAAACAGGATCTGGCCGGAAAGATCGTTCTTGTGAACCGGGGCATGTGCAACTTTAGCCTCAAGGCCCTTCAGGCACAGGACTGGGGTGGCATAGCATGCATCATCGTCAACAACACCCCAAATGGTGGGGTAGTAGCCATGGGCGGTGGAACGTACGGCCCCATGGTCACCATACCCGCTGTAATGATCTCTTACGAGGATGGACAACGGATCAAGGCCGAGATGGCCAATGGCCCGGTCAACATTTCAATTGGGAACATTCGCTTTGACCATGACATCGCAACTAACAATCGCGCCGGTGTCTGCCATGCTCCTTTTGGAGCTTATCCCTCCTCCTGGATAAGGAAGATTGGCGATTTTGCCTTTACTCCAGGGGCGGAATTAACAAACCGGGGCAATAACATCGAATCGGGTTGCAAAGTCACTGCCGACATCGCTTTTGCACCTAATGGAGGAAGTCCAACATCTTTTTACAACAAGAGCTCCGACGGTTCCCTGGTCATCGAAGTGGATTCTACGCGCAGTGCTTTCCTCGAGCCGATTGATCTATTTGGGAATGTACCGAACGCGCAGCCCGGAAAAGGTACCATCCAGTACTCCATTGCTTCTGACACACAGGACGAATCGCCCTTCGACAACGCGGCGGTGTCCGAGTTTTACCTGTCCGACGCACTGCTGTCCAAGGCCCGTCTGCAAAGTAACCTCCGCGACCCCTTTGCTACTTCTTCTTACCAACGCGCCGACGGTACGAATGCAGAATACATTACCGGTTTCCGCATCCCCTATGGAAGTGGTTGTAAGATCGACAGCATTCTGTTCTTTATGTCGATATCGGCACCCGCCACCCTTGCCGGACTCACCCCTGAGGCGCTACTCTACGGGTGGGACGATGCAGATGGCAACGGAGGCGTAACCAACAGCGAGCTAAGCTACCTGGCCCTGGGAACCATGACTTTCGACGCAGCCGAAACCCGCTCTGGTGCGGTGGTTCGGATAGCCCTGGAAGATTTTGTAACCGGTGAGCCGGGCTATGTCATTCCAGCCGACGACATCCGCGTTTTTGTTGGCGTCCGGTACTCCGGATCCGCATTGCCTTTCTTTGGGTTCGACGAAGGCATGGATTATCTGTGCAATAATGCGGTACTTGCCGGTGCAGGCACATTTACCGATGCCGACGCTCCGTATTATGGTATTACGGGCTACGACCCAAACACCGGCGTTCCGGATGTAGATAATGCCGCATTCAGCTTTACAAGCCTCAACGCTGGTTTATCCGCCAGCCTGGTATTTTCCGGGAGCTGCATAACCGTGGGCACGCACCAACTACCAGATGACGTGGCGAAACTGGAAGTATATCCCAACCCGACGACTGAAGTGCTCAATATTTCAGTACAGCTCAAGGAGCCGAGTTCCAAAATCATCTATGCTGTGATGGATCCCACTGGAAGAACCTTGTACCAGTACGTTGAGAACCAAAGGACGACGGCCTCAGAAGCAAAATTGCATGTCGACAAACTGCCTGCGGGTTCTTACCTTCTGCAGATCATGACCGACAAAGGCTATAAACAGCGCAGCTTCCAAGTAGTTAAATAATCTTTGTGCCATTGGGTGCACAGCCAAGCCACACTCCGGTGTGGCTTTTTTTTTGCCGGAAGGATCTGAAAGGTGATTGCAGCTTCCGGTTAGCTCCAATACAGATGGTGAACTGGCTCACTTCCAGGAGATGGCGGAATATTTCATTGCGAAAGTGGGTTGTTCGCTTTGTTGAAATCGGTCCGGGCGAAGAATCCGGGCAGATTCATCGTATCGGACATCCGTCTTTAGGCTGTTGTAACTGAAGCCCAGACAAATGAAATAAATGCAACCATATTAACGACAGCAGTAAATGCTCCTCATGCTTCCCAAATGATGCAAGGCAGGATGTTCGCCCGCAGTTGCATGCAAAGGGGAATTGCTGAACCGCTATGGGGTAAAATGACAAAGCCCGGTCATTTGCCGGGCTTTGATTTGTTTTGACTCTTCTATTTGTTCTTTAATGGACCAGCAGTTTCCTGGTCTGCTTTCCTCCTTCGTGAAACAAGGTCACCAGGTAAAGACCTTTGGCCAGGTCCGAAGCAGGCAGGCGCATCTTTTGCTGCAATTCGCCCTGCCAGACGAGGCTGCCATCCGTTGCCCTGCACTCAATCCGGCCCCTGACAGGCAAGGACGATTCGAAGTGCAGGATGACATCTCCCTGAGTCGGATTCGGGTACAGCATAAAAGCACCTGCGTTATCGTCCAAAGAGGAGTTGCCCACCAAAGTATGGGTTCCGAAGCGCCGTGTAAAGACACCGTTTCCAATGACCCGCTGTTGGAACACGAGCACGTTCTGGTCGTTGAATACCTTGTACGTGCCGTTTAGGCTGGTAGTGCCGTTGGAAACGACGACGTCGTAACACTTTTCAGCTTCCAGGGTGAGCGGATACTTTTTGGTCGAGTTATCTGCAAACGGTCCGTCGGTTAGGATGATCTGGTTCTGCTCATCGAAGATCCGGAAACTGATCTGGCCGGGCTGTGCCGCTGGCTTGAACTCAAATGTGGATGTGTTGGTGGTGGTGGGCGTTTGATAAAATGCAATGTGCGAGACGTTATTCTGCGGATACACGTCGGCGGAGCCGTTGACCTTGTCGATCGTCAAATTCAGCAGGTTGCCCGCCTTGGAAGGTGCAAACCCGAGCGCGGGAAGAGCAATTTCCACTTTTTCCAGGAAACCCAAGCGACCGTTCCATGTATGGCTTTGAACGACACCCTGGTCAATGGAGTAGCGGAATTCAAGTGAGTTCACCTCAGCGTTTCCGCCATTGATGATTTGTACGACGGGGTATGCGTTTTTACCGCAAAGAAGGCTGTCTCCCAATGTACCGGCAGCGCTGAGTTGCATCAACGCCACATCCGGGCCCGGACTTTGGGCAATGTTGAGGTAGGCGTTTTCAGCCTGGTGGACCTGATGGGTAGCGTCGTCCTGAATGAAGGCCACCGTCTCCAGGTTGCGGAAATCGTAGAGTTTATCGAATGGGAAAACGAAGACGAAAGTCTTGCTGTCGCCATTTGAGGCAAGCTCGGAAAGTTTGGTTCCCGTAGCATTGGGAAGGAATTTTTTGAAGACGTGGTGGAATTCGGTTTCGCCGTTGCTTCCCGGCGGAGTGGACCACTCGATGATCCTTTCAAGTACGGCCACCCTCAGGTTTGGCGTTCCGGTGAAATCCCCCGTTCGGGTAACGGTGACGCGGACTTCCATCGAACGGTAATCTCCGAGCAGGGTGTTTTCCAAGGCAATGGAAAAAGGTGCCGGGATCAACGTGGCGTTTCGTATGGCCTCATCCGTAATCGTGGTAGTGGGCGGGCCGCTGCTTACGGCGTTGAGATAACTGTCGGGGACTCCGGTGACACCGTAATAGCTAACGCGTGTCTGGACTTCGCCCGGGTTGTCTTTGTTCATCGGGTCAAATCCCGGCCAGCTGACCTGGTAGGATATTCGGCAAAGCTTGTTGTCGTTTCGATCGAGCACCGGTTTGATCAGCGGGTTGTAATAGGCACAGGGGGGGCACGAGGCCTGGGTGAAATGCTCGACCAGTGCCTTTCGGGGCGATTGCGCCCATAAAATGGCGACAAACAAGAGTAAGAAACAGGTAGTTAGTAAGTTACGTATCATAAAAATGTTTAATTTGTTAATGCACATCCACCCGGCCGCTTTTTATGCAAAACAGCCAATCCCGGCGGTTCGTTAATATTTCGTAAATGTAAAATTTTTATAAAAAAAATGGAACCAATATGACACAATGGCGTTAACTTTATAACGCAAATTTGACAAAGAGCCTCCCCGATAGTTTTCTTTTCTTGTCAAAGGACAAAGGTTGGTTATTGTTGCTATCGGGGATTTTTTTTTGTCTGCTTCTGAGGTACCGGATCCACTCCGGACCCACCCCAGGGATGGCATCTCGAAATTCGGCGTAGCCCCAGCCATAAACCTTTTACCGGCCCCCAGATCGAAACGGCTTCCAGCATGTAATTCGAACAGCTCGGTTCAAACCGGCAATTTTTGCCCAACAGGGGAGATATGAGGTATTGGTATGTTTTTACGGGTATGATGATGAAGAGCGAGAATGCCCTGCTGATCCCGGAAAGTACCATTCGCTTTATTTTTCCAGAGGTGGGCACCTTTCACTGGCTTTGCTGACGGATCATTTCTTTTACCCGTTTCTTGAGCCGCTCCGCAGCATCGAGCAAAAGCACTTCGTTTGAAGGAAAGGGCAATGCCTTGGCATGCGTCAATTTTTTTGCGGCATCGGAAAGATGCCTGCTGTCGCCTTTGATCAAACGACCGTAGCGGTTCTCAAAAACACCCTCAACTGAAACGGGTTTGGTCCAGGCAATTTCCTCACTCCGGGCACGGATAAAACTCAGTCGCCCGGTGACCAGCACCGATTTGCTTTGGGTCGTTTCTTCCATCGTTGCCGGATAACGGCGAACGACTTTGTGAACGACGGGTTTGCCCAGTGAATCTTTTAGCACTTTGCCGTTGGCATCTGTTTCGGTTTCTTCTTCTTCTTTTTCAACGACTTCGTCGAATACCCGGGAGCTCTCCCGTTCTGGACTAAATTCCATTTGCAGAAAATCGAGCTGGATCCAATAGTCGTATTCGACCCCGGGATCGGGACGGGCATCGAAGGAACTCCACGCGCTGTTGAGTTCGTCGAGACCAAAACGGTGCAATTCCTCTTCTACCCGAAAGGGGAGTATGTGTTCGGTTTTGTTGGAGATCCGGAGCAGATAATGATCAGTGCCCAGGCGATGGGCCTGGCGCTTGAGCACTTCCTTGTCCCTGAAATCAGAAAATAGCGGGTCGATCTTATTCAGGAAATCCAGTGCTTTTCTTGCCGCTGTTTTATCGGAAGTGCTTTCGGATTCCCTGAGAAGCAACTGGGCCGTCTGGTAATAGTGTTCTGCCGATTTTTTGCGCGACTCCTTTACGATCTCACCGGTATGGATGAACCGAAAACTTGCCTGGTATCCGTCGGTGGCCACCAACGGCAACAGGCCCTCCACAAGGTCCTGCCGGTGTTCAATTCCACGGTACAGGGCAAGCAGACGTTCCCATTTGTCTTCGCCGTCTTCTTTTCGAATGGAGGCCTCTTTGTTGAGGTCGCGTTCCTGCGCCTTTCGAAAGGCGGTTTCCAGCAGTACGACCCGGTCGCGGTCGCGCTTTTTCTTTCCCGCCAGTTTCGAAACCAGGGCGGAAATGGCCTCGTCGTAACGCCCCCGGTCGATCATTTTGCGCGGACTGGCACAACTGGTGACCAGTAAGAACAGAATCAAAACTTGCAATGGATACCTCATTGAAATGAATCTAGCAGAAGAGCATCCTGGCCAGAAATATGGCAACACCGCGATGGCGGAGCTTTTCATATCCCTGTGGCGCCGGGATACACAATGGTTGCGAAAATAGAAAGAGGAAACGAACCGCTCGCTTCCTCTTAAGTGCCCGGGACAGGATTTGAACCTGCACACCTTTCGGCATACGCCCCTCAAACGTACGTGTCTACCAATTCCACCACCCGGGCAGGGGTGCAAAGATAGAGAAGTAGGAGAATTATAAAAAAATGCACCGTCGCACGAAGAAATACAAGGCCGCTATCGCGCCAGGAGCAAAGTGCGATATATATATTAAATTGTATTTTAATATATATTATATTATAAAACAATTTAATATACTTTAGATTCAATTTGTTCATCGGAATCGCTCATTCAGAAGGATTTTATATATAAACTTTTTTATAATATTTTTCGTTCTTTTCTTGCAAATTACGGGGCATGCCCGTAATTTTACACCAAATCCCGGTGACAGTAAGAACTCAATGACGATTTGAGTGCGCTTTCGCTTCCGGCTTTTGCCGGTTTCTCCTTTTGAGGCGGGATTTTCAGTTCCTTTCGAATCATCTGCTCGTTCAGATAAAGATCGTAGTTTTCTTATTTTGAGACCTTAGTCGAAAGAGCCTGAATTTGCGCCTTGCAAATTTGGGCTTTTTTTTTGCCCGAAACCTGGCGCCCTTTGCCATAGGTTCCATGCGGATCTCCACGGGCAAATCCATTCAATGTGCATCCTAAGTTCTCTGCTGGACCGCTTGTTCAGTCCCCTGCCTTGGGATCGGAACCGTCGCTTTGCAGGAGTTCTTCCCAGAAGGCTGCGGCGCGCCTCGTATGCGGAATGCAAATCGATCCTCCAACCATGTTGGCTATGGCAAACACTTCGTAGATCATTTCCGTGGTTGCGCCCGCTTCGTGGCATTTCTGAAGGTGGTAGCTGATGCAATCGTCGCAGCGAAGCACCATAGAGGCAACCAGTCCAAGCAATTCCTTGGTGCGCACGTCGAGTGCGCCTTCCCGGTACATTTGCTGATCCAGAGCAAAAAAGCGTTTCAGCGCGAGGTTGTCTTTGGAAAGAATGACCTCGTTCATTTTGGACCGGTAAGCGTTGAAATCGTCGACGACTGACATATTCATTAAGTGTAATAGTTATACTTCGTTCCGGTTTAGCTGCATCCAGATGCTTCGAAAGATGCGGGGGATGAGCAACAGGGACGAGATCATGTACCCGGTTGCCCAGAAGACCATGAGCCCACGGATGTAGCGGCTCATCCATTGCTGCTCCCGGACCGGGAGGTGCCCCGAAAGCTCCTGCAGCCCGATGTCATGCACAAAGACCCTGAAAGCGTGAAACAAGTCAAAACCCACCAGGAAAGCCGGTACGGCGCCCAACAGGATCAACACCTTCAACGGGATGGACCAAGCAAACGGGGTCAGTGGCCACAGAAAGCACCACCGGATAAAGGTGATCCCCCCAACGATGAAAATGACCTGAGCCTGCTGGAACGGGTAGGCGATTTCATAGGTCCTTAGAGGAAGGAGCAGAATCCATGCGGCAGCAAATGCTCCGGCAATCCAGCAAATTTCGAGAATGATTTTTTTTATAAGTGCGTTCATGCTGCTCCCTGTGGGATTCCATCGGCCCTTGAACGGGGCGTGCTGGCAGGTTTCCCCAATCGGCACCTCGAATTACCCTCCATTGCACCAGTCTGCCCGCCACAGGCTTACGCACACCAAAGAAATTAGCTTTACAATACTTCGTTGCAGCTCAGTTAGTTATAGTTTTACATAACCGCCGTACACGCGTCTCGTCTTGTTTTCCTAATTTCATTCAGGCATCAAAATGGAGTTATTAGAGCTGCCCTTATCTTTAGGCCATGTGGCAAAAGTATTACAGATACGCAATCGGAGCGCTGATCCTCGTTTTTCTCGCTTTCGTTTTCAGCTACTTTATCGAATTGGTGAGCTACATCCTGTTGAGCTGGGTCATCAGTATGATTGGGCAACCGGTGATGCATTTTATGCTGGTCAAAATGAAACTCCAGCGATTTCCCCAGGGAAAAGCCATTGCCGCCCTCAGTACTCTGGTTGTCTTGTTTACTGTGGTCGGAGTGCTGTTGTGGACCTTTGTTCCACTGGTTGTGCGGCAGGCGGTTTTGCTATCAGAGGTTGACTTCAACGCCATTTCGCTCGTTCTGCAGGAACCCATAGACAAACTAAACACCTGGCTGCGCTCAATGGGCCTCGAGCCGGGTCCGAGCGCTGCAGACCAGATACAAAACCTCATAGGGAGTTATTTTGACCCCTCCTCGCTAAGTGTGTTTTTTGGAGACCTGCTGGGCAAGGCCAGCTACCTGATCATCGGTTTGTTTTCCATACTTTTTATCAGTTTCTTCTTCTTAAAAGAGCGGGGTCTATTTACCGAAATCGTTCTGGCTATGGTTCCGACCGGCATGGAGACCAAAGCCGCTCACGTCATCGACGAAGTGAGTTACCTGCTTACGCGCTATTTCGGAGGGATCGTCGTGCAGATGACCATACTGCTCATGATGGCTGCCGGAATGCTGAGTTTTTTTGGAATCAAGAATGCCTTTCTGATCGCAGCTTTCTATGCGGTGATGAACATCATTCCATACCTCGGCCCCCTGATTGGGGCGGTATTCGCCTGCCTGCTCACGATTTCTTCCAACCTGGAACTGGATTTTTACCAGCAACTCGTTCCCCTGCTCCTCCGCGTTCTGGCCGTATTCGGAGTCACCAAACTGATCGACGATTTTATTTTGCAACCCTACATCTTTTCCAAACGCGTGCAGGCCCACCCGCTTGAGATTTTTATCATCATTTTGGTGGGCGCAAGGATCGGGGGCGTTACGGGCATGGTGCTGGCCATCCCCTTTTACACCATTTTCCGGGTCATTGCCAAAACCTTTCTCAGCGAATTCAAAGTCATCCGCAAGATCACTGGCGAGCTGAAGACCCGCTCTCAGGGAACGGATTAGCCGCCGGTTTGCCTCCATTTTTCTGCCAGCGCACAAGGGCATAACAGGAAATTACCCGATTGATGGGTGGTACAATGCCGAATATCATAATTTTATACCCGCAATGTGGTCTGAAATCGTCCATGCACTGAACACCTACTGGAACGCTCTGGCCGGATCCATTCCCGCCATCGCCAATGCCGTAATCATCCTGATCGCCGGTTGGCTGCTGGCGCTGGTCACCCAATGGCTGGCGTTTGCGCTCTGCCGGTTTCTAGGCTTGCATCAAATCAGTGAAAAAACGGGAGTACACCGGTTCCTGGAGCGCCGCGGTTTCAAGCAGGGTTTTTCTGGTCTAACCGCCAAACTCTTTTTCTGGCTCGTCATGCTCATCGTGCTGGAGCGATTTTTCGACCTCCTTGGATTGCCAATCGTTGCAGAATTGTTGGGTGAGGCCATTGCCTTTATCCCCAGCCTGCTCGTTGCCGGGGCCATCGTCGTGGTCGGCTTTTACCTGGCATCGTTCACGGCCGGACTGATCAGCGATGCCCTCGAATCCGCTGAATATCCTCGGCCGGCACTTGTTGCCCGCATCGCCTTTTACAGCATTGCCTTTTTCAGCATCGCCATTGCGTTGACGCAAATTGGCATCGGACAAACCCTGATCACCAACGTAGTCAGCATTTTCTTCGGTTCTGCCGGACTGGCCTTTGCCATTGCTTTTGGACTTGGGGGCAAAGCCTGGGCCGAACGACTCATCGAAAAGTATTTTGGAGGAAAAGAGCAGTAAGCCACAAAACAGTCTCGGAGGCAGGACACAGGAGCTTTACATCGGGGAGCCGAGATCTCCTGGCACAGGTTGAGGTGGCAAGGTATTTTTCAAGGCATTCCTGCCAACGGTTATGACCTTAAAGGGAGCCGCTGAGCTACGGCAACATAACTACCTTGTTCTATTTTGCTCATTTTTAGCCCTCAAATGGCATTATAATTGCACAAAGTCTTAATTTTGAGGCCTGTTTAACCATTCATTCAACGAAACCTTACATATGAAAAAATTAAGTTACCTGGTATTGGCCGTTACCCTGATGGCATCCTGCGTATCGAGTAAAAAATACAAAGACCTCGAAGCGCGGATGAGCGAAACGGAGATGAGTTTGCAGAAGTGCAACCAAAAGCTGAGCGACTGCGAAAATGAAAAGAGCAAGCTGGTGGATGACTGCAAAATGAAAACCGGAAAACTCGAATCGGACCTTGCGGCCAAAGAGGGAAAAGTCAAAAGCCTTGAAGATCAGATGGATATGCTGCGCAAAACCAACAACAACCTGCTGGATCGCCTGGCTGATCTCTCCATCGTAAGCAAATCCGGGGCAGAGAGCATTCGCAAAACCCTGGATGTACTCAACGAGAAGGACAAACAGATCAATGCGCTCAACAAAGCCATGGCCCAGAAAGATTCCATGATGCTTACCCTGGTGCTCAACCTCAAGCGCTCCCTGGCGGGAGTGTCCAGCGACGATGTGAACATCGAAGTAAAGCAAGGCGTGGTGTTCATTTCACTGTCTGACAAAATGTTGTTCCGTACGGCCAGCGCCGTCATTAACGACAATGCAGGCAAAGTCCTCGAAAAGATTGCCAAAGTACTCAACGATCACAAAGACCTCAACATCCTCGTGGAGGGCCACACCGACAACGTTCCCATGTCGAGTGAATGCGTTGCCGACAACTGGGACCTGAGTGCAAAACGCGCAACTTCGGTGGTGCGTCAACTGCAGGCCAGGTATAAAGTGGAGCCCTCCAGAATGACTGCCGGAGGCCGCTCTGAATACGCTCCCAAGGTGGCCAACACCAACGCGGAAGGAAGGCAGAAAAACCGCAGGACGGAAATCATCATCCTGCCAAAACTCGACCAGTTCTTCGACCTGCTCAACCCGCGTTCGTAGCCATAGGGTGAATCTGGTAACGGCCAACTGATTCCGCAGTCTTTGAGACCGGGCGGCTTTAATGTGCCAACTCCGGTTTGCTGGAGGCACAATCAGGAACAATGAATAAGGCGCTGTGACCACGAGTGGGTCACGGCGCTTTTTTGTTAAATTCGGCGACTCCGGAATAAAAGGCTTCCCAAACCCCCTCCGGCAGGGATTTTGCCAAGCATTGTATTCATTGGCAATGTCAAAATATTATTTGGTATAGCTGTTGGTGGCAAAGGGGGCAGGAACAGGATGACCAGGATGGATGCATAGGTTAAATTATTTCGCATCGTTTCATATTATTATGAATCATTATTTATATTCAATTGTAATGTACTTATCTAAATATTATAATATAATTTAATTTAACTTTCTTTAACTCTATACCCGAAAATCTGCTGGCAGATTGGCGATTTCGCACTATAATTACGGCCGACAAAACGCAAACCTTTCAAGCGTTCTGCAACGAAATTTTTTTTTAATCGTTTATAGAAACTGGCTTCAAAATTTAATTTCACTTTCATCAAATCTGTAAAATCTGGTCAATTATGAGCAATCAAAAAGCAAGTGCTGCCAAGGATGCATCGAGCAGCAAGTTCAGTTCGATGTTTGCAGCCGTTGCCATTCCCCTGGCGCTGGTGATCGGCCTCCTGGTTTTTAAATTTATTTTAGGAGACCCCTCCCACTTCGAGAACGGAGACCCCAAGGGGCACCCGCATCCTGGAGATTACCTGGGCATGATGTACAAGGGAGGGCCACTGGTTCCCATCCTCATGGCAAACTTCATCATCGTTTTGTCTGTCATTATCGAGCGTCTGATCACCATCGGAGCGGCTTCAGGAAAAGGCTCCATACAGAATTTTGTTCGCAGGATCAAGGTGAACCTGGACAACAACTCCATCGATCAGGCCATCGCTGACTGCGACAAGCAAAAGGGTTCTGTGGCCAACGTCATCCGGGAAGGCCTGACCAAATACAAAGAGATGGCCTCCAACACCCAGATGGACAAAGAGCAGAAGGTTCTTGCAATCCAGAAGGAGATCGAAGAATCCACCTCCCTGGAGTTACCCGTGTTGGAAAAAAACCTGGTCATTCTCGCCACCATTTCGTCGGTCGCCACGCTGCTCGGTTTGTTGGGAACGGTATTCGGAATGATCCGTGCCTTTTCTGCCATCGCCACTGCGGGCGCCCCGGATGCCGTTGCGCTGTCGACGGGTATTTCGGAGGCCCTGATCAATACCGCACTCGGTATTGGGACCTCTGCACTTGCTATCATTTCATACAACTATTTCACGACCCGGATTGACGGCATGACCTACGGAATTGACGAAGCTGGATTTTCGATTGCCCAGACTTTCGCGGCAAAGCACTAATCAACTTCCATACTGAACGATTATGCCAAAAGTCAAGGTTCCCCGGAAGAGCACAGCGATCGACATGACGGCCATGTGCGACGTGGCCTTCTTGCTGCTGACCTTCTTTATCCTTACCACCAAGTTTCGGCCCCAGGAAGTAGTCCAAATCGACATTCCTTCCTCTACCGCTCAGATTCCCATACCGGATCGCGACATCATGATGTTTCAGATCTCACCCGAGGGAAAGGTATTCTTCGGACTCGACGACCAAAATACCCGGCTCAAACTTTTATCGAGACTAGAGGAGGGTTATGGTTTGAAGTTCACCGACGACCAAAAGGATGCCTTCCGCCTGGCTGAATTATGGGGGATGGACATCCGTGAATTGCCGGGCTATCTCAGTCTGGACGCCAACGGCCGTGCCAACTACCAGCATCCCGGCTTGCGCATCGACACCACGGGTGGCGAGCACCAGCTCGAAGACCTCATCCTTTGGTCAAGGCAGGAAAACAACAACCTGAGAATTGCCATCAAAGCCGACAAAACAACTGAGTACAAAGCCTTCGATGCAGTCATTGAAGCGCTCCAAAACAGAAAGGTGAACCGATTTAACCTGATCACTTCCGCGCGGAGCGCCCAGGAGTGACGACTTTCAACTATAAATTGAGCTGCTATGGCTGAAATGAACATCCCCGAAAGTGGGGCGAAGAAAGGAAAAAAGAAAGTCCGATCTAAAAAGGCATCCACTCGGGTGGACCTCACCGCGATGGTGGACCTGGGCTTTTTGCTCATCACTTTTTTCATGCTGGCAACCACTTTTAACAAGCCTAAAACCATGGAGGTGGTGAAGCCTCCAAAAGACGACAAAGTGGAAGAAAAGGATATCCCCGCCATTAAAATGTCGAAGACCGTAACCTTGCTGCTGGGCAACAACGACAAGGTGTACTGGTATGTTTCCCCGGACGAGATCACCGAAGAGACCGCTTTTGTCCTCGACAGCACCGATTACGGACCCAGCGGATTGCGGAAGGTCATCCAGCGAAGGGTCGAGGAAGTCCATGAGCAATGGACCGATACGACAAACCTCTTTGTCATGATCAAGCCCTTGCCGTCATCGCGCTATAAAAACATCGTCGACGTGCTCGACGAAATGACGATAAACGACGTAAAAACCTATGCCATTCTCAAGCCCAATGATCCGGTGGATAGTTTGGTTTGTGTTAAAGTAGGCCAACCCAGGAAATAATTCAGTGAATTCTTTGTTGTACAGTTAGCGCCTTAAACCACAAGTGAAATGGAAAAAAGGGATTATCTGAAGTTGTCTTGGGAAGACATCCTTTTTGAAGGACGCAACAAGTCTTACGGGGCTTACGTCTTGCGGAAGATTTACGACAACAACATGTCGAAAGCCTTGATCTTAGGCATTTTGTTGTTCGTTTTTGGCATCAGCGCCCCCATGATCGTCAAACTGGTCAAAGGGTGGATTCCGGAAAAGGCCAATAAAGAGATCATGAAGGAAGTCGTTCTGGCGGAACCTCCCCCGATGGATCCCAAAAAGCCACCACCACCCCCTCCCCCTAAAGTCGAACCTCCGCCAATCAAAGACCAGATCAAATTTGTGGCTCCCAAAGTAAAAAAGGATGAGGAAGTCAAAGAAGAGGAGCCGCCACCTCCGACCATTGAAGAGATGAAGGACAAAGACATTTCTACGGTGACCAAAGAAGGTGAAGAAGGCGGGATCGATGAATCTTTGACGGAACCCCCTCCTGTGATGGAAGAAGTTAAGCCGAAGGAAGAGGAGGTATTTAACTACGTCGAACAGATGCCAGCGTTTCCCGATGGAGAATCGGCGATGATGAAGTACATCCGGGAGAATGTGCGCTATCCGTCCATCGCCAAAGAGAACGGCATCGAAGGAACGGTAGTCATTCAATTTGTAGTTTCCTCCTCCGGCGACATCAAAAAAGTGCAGGTTGCACGAGGCATTGGAGGTGGTTGCGACGAAGAGGCGGTCCGCGTAGTGAGATCCATGCCAAACTGGAGGCCTGGCAAACACAACGGAAAAGCCGTTCCGGTCAGTTTTACCCTTCCAATTCGCTTTAAGCTGGAGGGCTGAGCATGCCACTGCATAAGTGGGTGCTTTATCTGATTGCCCTGGCCTATGCCGGGATGGGTTTGTTTTTTTTGCATTTTAAGCCCGTAGCAGCCCCCTGGCACGAGGTCATGGCAATTGCCTGTTTTGGCTTGGCTGCGCTTCGCGTTTACAGGGCAACGAACTACCAAATCAAGTCTTGATCGCCGAAGAGGCTGTTGATGAAGTGCCTTTCATTTACCTGCTTCCTGTGAGATTTTTTTTTTTGAGGGAATGCGCGGGGCTAAGTCTGCCTGCAGGCAATATTTTGAAGATCGAAAATTGGCCTGAGGCGCCCCAATTTTGACGGTTGTATCTTTGAAGGGTGGAGTCATTTGATGTGTTATCCTTTCTTTTGGGTGCCTGCTTAGGTCTTGTAGCCCTCCTTTTTGTCAGGCAGGCTTTGTCTCGCGAACGCGAGGCAGCCGTTCGCGAAGTGGCCGGACAGGCCGCGCGCCTCCAGGCTCTGGAAGAGCAGAACCGGATGCTGCGTCAGGAATTGGAGCAGCATTTTCAGCGACACGAAGCCCGGGTCAGGGAAGTTGCCGATCAACTTGCGGTGATCAGCGCACAAAAAGCAGGGCTGGATGCGGCGCGGGAACAACTGGCACGTCTGGACAACGAATTGAATGCCAGCAGGGGCATTCATTCAGGGGCACTCCTTGAAATCTCAACATTGCGGGAGCAACTGGCAGCACGACAAAATGAAAACAAGTTTCTCCTCGAAAAATTGGATAACCAGCGCAGCGAATTTGACGCGCTCAGGAAACAGGCGCAACTCGAATTTCAACAAATCGCAAACCGCATTCTGGAAGAAAAATCACAGCGCTTTGCCAATACAAACAAAGAGGCCATCGACGCCATCCTCAAGCCCCTGGGCGAAAATCTGGAATCTTTTAAGAAAAAAGTGGAAGAGACCTACGACAAGGAATCCAAACAGCGCTTCTCCCTTGAGGAAAAGGTGCGCGAACTCATCCAGATGAATCACCGGCTCAGCCAGGAGGCCAATAATCTTACCTCTGCCTTAAAGGGCCAGTCGAAAAAACAGGGCAACTGGGGGGAAGTGATCCTGGAAAGCATATTGGAGAAATCGGGTCTGGTAAAAAACCGGGAATACGTCATCCAACAAAGCGTTCAAACGGAGGAGGGAAGACGCCTGCAACCCGACATCGTAGTTTACCTGCCGGAGTCGCGGGCCATTGTCATCGATTCAAAAGTCACCCTGGTAGCATACGATCGTTACGTTTCGGCAGAAGAGACGGAGGCGCAGGAACTGGCTGCTCGCCAGCACATCCAATCCATCTACCGGCACATCGACCAACTCAGCGAAAAGAAATACGACACGGTGGCAGGCACCCTCGATTTTACCATGATGTTCATCCCCATTGAACCGGCGTATCTTCTCGCCATCCAGATGGATCCGGAGTTGTGGGCTTATGCCTATGCAAAACGAATCTTACTCATCAGTCCGACCAACCTCATTGCTGCGTTGAAGCTGGTAGCCGACCTGTGGAAGAGAGAACACCAGAGCAGGAATGCATTGGAAATTGCCCGTCAGGGGGAGAGACTCTATGAAAAGGTGGTGGGTTTTCTGGACACCATGGAAGACATGGGCCGGCATATTGCAAAGACCCAGGACAGCTATTTTAAAGCAGTTGGCCAACTCAAGGATGGCCGGGGAAGCGTGGTAAAGCAGGCACAGACCCTGAGGCGGCTTGGCCTGAACTCAGAAAAGGAAATCCCGGAACCCCTGCTACCTGCTGACGACGAAGTCTAACGTGGGTCCTGCTGAAGGCAATCAACGGATATCTATTAAACATAATATATAAATAATTATAAATTAATACAATATTAATTATAAAAAAATATAATATGATATTGAAAAAATCGAATGAGCGCCTGTTAAAATTCGACTTTTCGGGCTTGCGGCAGCGCTTTTTCTTTACATTTGATCGTCCATTTCTTTTCTTTACAGCAAAACTCAACTTATGAAACGAATTCTACTTGTCATTTTTTCTGCAGTTTTCGGGTATGGCCTTTGGGCTCAGGACAGTTTCTCCGACGATTTTGAACAATACACGGCGGGTGCATTCATCGCAGCCAGTTCAAACGTTTGGTCGACCTGGAGCGGCGTCAAGGGCGGGGCTGACGACACCCGGGTCAGCAACGAACGTGCCCGCAGCGGTGCCAATTCCCTTAAATTTCTTTCAACCTCATCCGGGGGAGGTCCGGCAGACGTCATCTTGCCATTTGGCGGAAAGAGGACTACGGGTACCTTTTCCCTGGAGATGTACTTCTACGTCGTAGCAAATAAGGGGGCTTATTTCAATTTTCAGGGCAATACCACCCCGGGTCAAATCTGGTCGCTCGATGCCTTTTTTGATCCCAACGGCGACGTGCGTTTCACCCTGGGGACAGGAGGAGCCGGCACGATAGCTAGCGGGAAACACCCCAAAGACAGTTGGTTTAAAGTGAATGTAGTTGCCAACCTCACCGACAACGTCTGGGAAGCTTTTATCGATGGCACTTCCCTTGGCAGCTGGTCGAATCCAAACAATTCACTTGCTTCCATGGACCTGTTCCCGACGAGTTCGAACAACCAGTCGGAATTTTTTGTGGACGACTTGAGCTATATTTTTGAGCCGTTCATCGCTCCGGATCTGGATGCTTCCCTTACAGCCGCGAACATCCGGCCAAAAGCCCTTACCGGTACGAGCTGGCCCGCATCTGTAAAAATTAAAAACGTAGGCCGCAACAAGATCACCTCGATCGAATTGGAGTGGTCGCTGGCAGGTGGTACTCCGGTAACGGAAAACTTTGCGCTCAACCTGGATTCCCTGGTCGAGTCTGCTCCACTGCCCTTGAGTCAAAACGTGACGTTTGCTCCCGGCAATGCCACGATCGACTTTGCCATCATAAAGGTCAATGGTGCGACCGACGACAAGGCAGCCAACAATGCAAAGTCGGTGCGACTCGAAGGCGTCACCCCTGCTCCGGATAAAAAGATCGTCGTAGAAGAAGCTACCGGTACCTGGTGTCAGTGGTGTCCCCGTGGAGCGGTTTACCTCGACTCCTTGTCGAAGCTTTATCCGGAACACTTTATCGGCATAGCAGTACACAACCGGGATCCCATGGCCGTGGCCGTGTACGATGCGGGTCTGACCACGTTTCCTGGATTCACTGGGTTTCCGCAGGTGGTGACCAACCGCAGGACCCTGAGCGATCCCAGCGCAATAGAGCCCATCTTCTATAACCAGATCGTCGAACTTTCTCCCGTAGTTCTCGATGCAGGTGCAGCGTTCGATGCAGGTACGCGCAAACTCACCATTGAAGCCAAAGCCCATTTTGCAGAAGCCGTCTCAGGCGACTATCGCTTTAACCTCGTCGTTGTGGAAGACGAAGTGCGCGGTACAGCTTCCGGTTATAACCAGTCCAATGCCTATGCCGGAGGTGCGAATGGCGTGATGGGCGGCTACGAGTTGTTGCCCAATCCTGTTCCTGCTGCGCGCATGGTCTATAACCATGTAGGGCGCGCTATCCTCGACGGTTGGGGAGGTCAGGCTGGATTTCTTCCGGCAGACATTCCCGAAGGAACTGAATACATCAAGTCATGGGACTTCACCATACCTGCCGGCTTTACCCCAGCCAACATGAAACTGGTTGCCATGATGCTCGATCCCAACGGTGAGATCATCAATGCGGCTGAAGTCAGCTTCGACGACGCGATCGCAAAGGGACTTTTCACCTCAAGCAAAGACCCGGGTGCTTCGGCAGATGCATGGTTTGTTTTCCCCAATCCGGTTGAAGACCTGGCCAGCGTACACGTATCCATCAGCGAACCGGTAGAGCTTAGCTTGCAACTCCGCGATGCTTACGGGCGGGAGCTGGCAAAGCGCTCCTATGGCAGAAAGAGCGGCGCATTCGAGTTGCCCATTCAAACCGCACCACTCGAGCAGGGCAATTATTTTGTAGTGCTCACACTCGGAAATCAAACTTCCGTAAAAATGATCACGGTGCTTCGTTGATCTGCATCGGTCGATAACAAGAATTTGTGTAAAGCTGCTGCATATACTGCAGCAGCTTTTTTTTTAGGGGGATGTGCGGCAAGAGAATTGCCTGGAGCGTTTAGCTGATTCCTTCTGAAGTCACAGGATGATGTGAACCGCGTACGCACTGTGTTACGCACTAAAGATCGTTATGCCACCGGACGCCGGTTGAGGATCAGCGCTGCCGGACTCAGCAGGCAACTTCGTTCAGTAACGTATGAGCGGGGATGGATCTTTGGGCGTCGCTCCTTTCCATACTTCCAGATGCATTTCGTAATTTCCGGTTTCATTGGGCAGGGACTTGCCCAGCACCGATGACCGAGCAATGCGCTCACCTTCCCTTAGAAGTACGGTCTGGAGATTGGAGTAGACGATGTAGTGGCCTCCGGAACGCGTGATGACGACGTAATCGCGATCCTGCATACGCCGGATTTGTACGACTTCCGCATCCGTCGCGGCACGCACAAAAGGTTCTGGAGATTGCAGGTCAATGCCATTGTTTCGCAACTGAAGGTGTGGACTGCCTGACGCCATGTTTTTTCCAAAACGGGATAGGATGATCGCGTTTTCCATGGGCATCACCAGAGCAAGATGTTCTTTTTCCTTTTTGTTTGCGTTCGTTTGTTTGTTGAGATGGAGAACACTTCCCGAGATGAAGCTTGATGATTGGTCTTTTTTTCGTTTGTAGGAGCCGAGGTCCGATGCCAGGCTCTCCTGCTTATCGTTTAGACGGGTAATCAGGTCTTTGACCTGCTGCAAATCTTCCGAAAGGCACCGGCGATCCTCTGCCGAAATGGTGCTGATGGAATCTTTTAAACGCGAGATGGCTTGCAGTTTCAACATTTCGCTTTTCATTTCTTCCTGTGACCTTTCTAGTGTGCGCATCGTTTCTCTGAGTCTGCGTTCTACCAACTGCAGGATGTACCACCGGCGAACCTGCATTTCAAGGTTTTCCGGATACATCATACCCAGGAATGGGTTAAACGTGATGCGGTGCAGCGCTTTCATTTTAAGCAACCGGAAGTATTCTGACTTCAGTTTTACCATTCTGGGATGCAATAATTTAAAACGATGATCGGCGCGGTGCCAATCAAGCTGGTATTGCGCGATTTCCTTTTGGAGGGTATCCTGTAGCTCGCTGCGGTAACGGATCTGACTTTGCAGGACATCGAGTTGTTTGAGTGCACTCAATTTTTGTTGGCCCGTATTGCGCAATAGCGTTTGTGTCGTCTCTATTGCTTGTTGCAGACGTTCGGTACTTCCGGGCGTTGTGATACTTTGTTCTTGTGTCCAAAGCAGGAGAGGAATGCCCGGTATCAGGAGAAGGTTTCTGAGGACCCTGAAATTGAGAATTGCCCTCATTCCTGGCGGGTGTAATGAGCAGGTATGAGGAAGTTGAATTTGGGAAGGGCAATCCGGTCGAAACGTTCCCATGTCCATTGTGCTTCCCTGATTTCGCCGGTGTCATTTTGGCGGATATGCGCTAAAATATTTTCAGGTGACCACACCGCGTTGTTTTGCCGGTATTGGGAGATTGTAGTTTCCAGTGTGTATTCCTGTGTCTCGAAATAAAAGGCAACCGGCATCAGGTTCTTTTTATCGCAAATGATCCTGGTTCGCAGCGAATCATTTTGACCAGCGAGTTCATAATGTTTTCCGCTTTCAGATGCACTTAAATTCAAACCATCTGGCAGGAAATAACCATTTATGAGAAGGTCTTGCACCATTTGCAGTTTGGGATACACGGGTTGTGGCAACCAGCCCAACCCGGCGAGTTCGCCGTGAGTATAGTTTTTGTCAATGCGGTTGATCAGATGATAGCGGTCATTTGTGAGCATGATGCGCCCAAGTTCCACCCCAGCCTTTTTTAATGCGATCTGGCATGCACTGTCGCGCAGGGATTGCATAACAATTTGGGCAGATCCGGTCTCTTCCCGGGAAGAGGCATATTCCAGTTGAGCTTTTCCGGAAAAGTTGGGGGGATGCAGCGAGTGTTTCAGGCAATCGATCATTTCCTTGGCAATGATTTCCCTTCCATCGAAGTGATCGGGTTTGCGGGAGTCTGGAAGGGTGCGACGCTGGCATGAGGAGACCAGTATGGCCAGCAGGATTGTGAAAAACGCGCGGTGAACTTGGAGTGGTTTCAAAATGAGGGAGCTTGAACTACTGCGGAGGTTCTTCCAGCAACTGTGCGCGATCCAGGTGGTATTGACTGCATTTTTCATCGCCCAGCTTTTCGCAAATTGCTGCAGCCAACCGGTGGTGTTCGGCATTGACAAATGCACCCGATGACGAATGGGCATCCAGGGCCTGCTTCGCTGCCGCACCATTGCCAAGGCAATCGTACAACCGGGCGAGGAGCGCACCGTTTGACGGCCGTTGTGCGGTACTCGCAAGTGGGCCGTCCAACACCTGTTGAGCAGAGGCAAAGGCTCCTTTCCTGCATAGGAAAATTGCATAGTGCAAATGGTTTATGCCGAAGCTGTCTCCCTGAAGCGCTTCTTTCCAAAGATCTTCGGAATCAGATCCCGAAGCTTTCGATAACTTGGCTTTGAGCAGCAACAGTTCCGGACTTCTGGGTTTGCGGAATCGGAACGTGCGCTCAAGCTGTTCCAGCAATGCACCCCCCTGGAGGGTGTCACCAAGTTGGTATGCAGCATTTACCTGGACGAACTGGGGCAAAAATTGTGTGGGATAATAGTCCAGGCACCTGGTTGCAAATCGTTTGGCCGCATGCCAGTGGCCGAGATCACTCAGGCACTGAAGCAGATTGTCCCAGACGAGGTAAGGTACTTTGCCCACTTCAACGGCCTGGATGTAATGCTTTTTTGCTTGAGGAAGATCATTGAGCAGATAATGTAAATCGGCTGCGAAACAATGCGATTTTGGTTCCGAAGGGTACTGCTGGAGCAACATTTCTGCGTAAGGAAGAAGGGAACGCACCGCAGCGGGTTGGGACTTGTCGGCAGATTCCAATTGGTGGATGAGCGGTTTGAGTTTGTCGTCCAGGCCCACTGAAGGGTCGCGGAGTCGTGCCTCGACAGAGGCATGATGGCTATCGTTGGCTTGGGCCAATGGGGATGCTCCGAATTGTGTGCTCACGCGGGATAGCAGTTTTGCATTGTTCGTCGCTTTGGCATATCCCAGCAATTGCTCAACTGAGGCAGCATCATCGGGATGCCGGAGCAGGTATGCTTCCAGCAGTTCGACGGCATTTTCATATTTGCCGGAAGCAGCGTGAAGCGCTGCTGTTTTTTGAGCGATTTCAGTAGTCAGACCAAATTGGGTGCGCGCCCATTCCATGGCTTCAAGGGCCCGCTTGAAATCACCAGCAGACTTGAATTGAAACGCTGCGTTGTCGTAAAAGGTATAGTTGCCCGGCTCCAGTTTTGCCAGTTCCATATAGCCTTCTGCTGCGCGAAGGGGCATGAACAACTGTTCGGAAAGGTGGCATTTCAGCAAGAGATACCACTTGTTTGCAGGGTCCGCCTGGACACTCCGGCTTGCCGCCAGCAAGGCATCCTCCGTCTTTCCAAGCGCCTGGAGGGATTTGGCCAGGTAGAAGTTTGCCACTCCGGCAAATTCTTTTTCATAGCGGATCTTCTCATACAGCTCGATGGCTTTTTCGCGTTTACCCGTCATGTCCTCGCGGAGGGCATCGATGAGAAGCGCCTGGCATTCCGCTATGCGGTCAGAATTCTGTGCCACACTCCACCCTGCGCTGCAAAGGATTAACAGAAACATCAGCCATTGGCGCATACGTTCTTTGTGCCTGGCCCTTTGAAACGACCGGGCGGCGAAGCGAAAAATGGAAAGGGAGTTATGGGATGGCATCATTCAACTTCAGTTACCTTGAGCATATTGGTGCGCAGTTTTTTAAGAATGGGCATGCTTCCGGTATTTACGACGATATCCCCCGGGCGGAGTTTCTGGAACTTTTTGAGCATGTCGATTACATCGGAGATGGTCTCGTCGGTAGACGACATTTTGTCGTAATAAAAGCATCTGACTCCCCAGACCAGGTTCAGCGTGCCGAGCATGTGGGCCGCACTTGAAAAGATGTAGATTGGGCATGCGGGCCGGAAAGAGGATGTCTTGAAGGCTGTATATCCAGATACCGTCAGGCCAATGATGGCTTTGGCTTTGATCTCTTCAGCCGTTTTCGCTGCACTGAAGCATACTACATCAGAAAGGAAAGTTGAGGATCTTTCTGAAGGAATCGGTCTGCGTGTCGAAATTTCGAAGTGCTTTTCGGCTTCCAGAATGATCTTTTTCATGGCCTGGACAACTTTGACCGGGTGTGCTCCGACCGAAGTTTCGCCACTGAGCATGACCGCATCGGTGCCATCGAGCACGGCATTGGCTACATCTGTCACCTCTGCCCGGGTCGGGCTCGGATTTTTGATCATGCTGTCCATCAGCTGAGTGGCCACGATGACCGGACGCGAGCGCTGGATGCATTTAGCAATGATGGATTTCTGGATGGTGGGCAACTTTTCCATGGGCAATTCCACCCCGAGGTCGCCGCGGGCGATCATAATGCCGTTACTTGCCTTGATGATGGCGTCGATGTTTTTAAGGGCCTCGGGTTTTTCGATTTTGGCGATCAGCTTTGCAGGGTGCTGGCGGGCTTCGAGTATGGCCTGAAGGCTTTCGATGTCTTCTGCTTTGCGGACAAAAGACAGCGCAATCCAATGAACGTTCTGGGTCAGGATAAAGTCCAGGTCCCGGTAATCCTTTTCAGTCATGGACGGTAGGGAAATCACCGTGTCGGGAAGGTTTACCCCTTTGTTGGAGCCGAGTGGCCCGCCGAAAATACAGCGCAACCGCACTTCGTCGGTTAGGTTTGTCTCTACGACTTCAAAAACCAGCTTGCCGTCGTCGAGCAGTACCGTTTCTCCGGGTTTTACGTCGGCAGCAAACTGACGGTAACTCATGAATACGCGCTCCCGGTTGCCCAGGCAGTTTTGATTTACGAACCGCACCTCGTCACCCGGATCAAAGGCAACGGCACCTCCCTCCATTTCTCCAACCCGGAGCTTGGGTCCCTGCAGATCGCAAAGTATGCCCAAATGCAGGTCCCACTCGTGGTTGATCCTGGAAATGTGCTGTATGATCTGGCGGTACTCCTCGTGGGCGCCGTGTGAAAAATTAAGTCGAAAGATGGCTACTCCTTCCTTTGCCAGGTCGAGGAGCTGCTCGTAACGGCTGCAGGCAGGCCCGACCGTCGCGACGATTTTGGTGTTGTGGTGTATCATGGGAACCCGAAAGATAGCGGTGAAGGAATCAATTTAACTAACAACGGCATAAGGCCCTGGTTCCGGCAAAAAAAGGAAAAATAATTTTGGTATTGCTTGGTCGAATCCTTTAATTTGCGCTTTGTTTTAAAGACCTATTAAAACGCTAACCATTACTATGGCTACAATTGCTGAGCGCGTAAAAAAAATTATCGTAGATAAACTGGCCGTTGACGAATCGGAGGTGACCCTGGAAGCCAGTTTTGTTAACGATCTCGGTGCAGATTCCCTTGATACTGTTGAACTTATCATGGAATTTGAAAAGGAATTCGACACGTCGATTCCTGACGACCAGGCAGAAAAGATCCAGACGGTCGGACAAGCCGTTGCCTACCTCGAGGCCAACTGCAAATAAATTACGTCCCTACAGGTCTGGAATGCCATTGTGGATTTCCGGACCGTGACCTTTCAGGATGAGACGCGTGGTGGTTACCGGTTTGGGGGCGCTGACCCCCATTGGCCTGGGACAACAAGCATATCTCGAAGGCCTACAGAAGGGCGTCTCCGGTGCCTGCCCCATCACTTATTTTGATGCAACCCTCTTCAAGACGCGCTTTGCCTGTCAACTCAAGGATTTTAAAGCGGAAGACCACCTCGATAAGAAGGAGGCCCGCAAAATAGACCCCTTTGCCCAGTATGCCCTGGTGGCTGCTGACGAGGCCATGCGCGATTCCGGAATTGATCTTGCTCAAGTCGACCTTTCGAGGTTCGGCGTGATCTGGGGTTCAGGAATCGGGGGGTTCAACACACTGGAAACGGATATTTCCGAAGCCGCTTTGAATTCTGGTATCCCTCGGTATAGCCCGTTTCTCATTCCCAAACTCATTTCAGACATTGCTCCAGGCCACATTTCCATCAAATACGGGCTGATGGGCATCAATTATGGGGTAGTGTCTGCGTGTGCTTCATCTGCACATGCGATTTCGAGTGCCTTTGATTACATCCGCATGGGAAAGGCAGACCGGATGATCTCCGGAGGGTCTGAAGCAGCCATCACCCGCGCAGGAGTTGGCGGCTTTTCTGCAATGAAAGCCCTTTCGGAGCGCAACGACGATTTTTCATCTGCTTCCAGACCCTATGACCGGGAGCGGGATGGTTTTGTATTGGGCGAAGGTGCTGGAGCCGTCATCCTCGAGGCCTATGACCTTGCCGTTGAGCGCGGAGCAAAGATTTATGCAGAAATTGCTGGAACAGGTGCAAGCGCAGATGCCTTTCACATCACCGCACCCCATCCTGAAGGCCTGGGTGCAAGCAATGCCATGAGGCTCGCACTGAACGAAGCTGGCCTCCTTCCCGGAGAGGTGGACTACATTAACACCCACGGCACGTCGACCCCATTAGGCGACATTGCAGAAGTCAAGGCCATTTTGAAAGTATTTGGGGAAGATGCTTACCGGTTGAACATTAGCTCAACCAAATCCATGACCGGTCACCTGCTTGGTGCAGCCGGAGCGATTGAAATCATAGCAGGTATTTTGGCTATGGAGCACGGCTTCGTACCCCCGACCATAAATCACTATGTAGATGACCCGGAATTGGATCAAAAGCTTAACTTTACATTCAATGAACCACAGCAAAGGAAAATTCGTGCTTTCCTGAGCAACACGTTCGGTTTCGGTGGCCATAACAGTTCAGTGATTTTAAAAAAATGCTAGGGTTCCTTTACAAGTACTACAAAAAGACCAATCACCGCTTCTTCTCAAGGGACAAGCATTTTGCAGAAAGGCTGCAGCAACTCGTCGGCTTTACGCCTTCCAACATCTACATTTTTAAGGTGGCCTTTTACCACAAGTCAACCCTCAATAACTCGGGTAATGTTGGAAACGGTCTTTACCAGTCGAACGAGAGGCTCGAATTCCTGGGAGACGCACTTTTGAGTTTCGTAGTAGGCGAATACCTGTTCCGCAAGTATCCGGGTGCCGATGAGGGTTTTCTTACTAAAATGCGATCCAAGATCGTGAAGCGAAAAATGCTGAATTACGTTGCAGAGCAAATGGGCCTCGACCACCTGATGCAGGAATTTAACCAGACTTCCATTTCGCAGTCAATGCTGGGAAATGCCCTGGAAGCGCTCGTCGGTGCCATTTACCTCGAACAGGGATTTGACTATTCCCGCAATTTTATCATCAGCCGGATTTTAAAGAGATACATAAACATCGACCACCTGGAGCTGTTCGACGACAATTATAAAAGTCAATTGCTCGAATGGTGTCAGAAACACGCCAAAGACATCGACTTTAAAGTGCTGAGCAAGTTCAAAGCAGACAAGCGCGACCGCTTTAAGGTTGGGGTTTTTGTCGATGGCGCCGAAGTTGCCTTTGCAGAGGATTACAACAAAAAGAGTGCAGAACAGGTGGCCTCCCAGCTTGCCCTTCGACAATTAGGTGTCAGAGAAAAAAACTGATGCCATCATGTGTAGCTTGGCGTGAGCCGGGACCCCTCCAAATATTATTTTTCCAGAATGCGACCGGAAAGGGAGCGTCGCCTGTTTGCTGGTGTACAACTTTTACACGAATGGTTGTTCAGACGTTTGGAGCTGGGCCTCTACCGCAACCAGGATCTGGTCCAGACGGCTGCGGAGATCGCAAGGTACCTGGTCGATCACGGACTTCCATCCATTGCCCGAAAACTGCGCTTGCTGGCTGAAGCAGCAGAAAAGGGTGGGGACGGACGGCTGACGGCTTTTATGCTTTTTTCGGAACTGCTGCTATTCTGCAGACGGATGCAGGCGGTTTCTGATCTCAATGAAATGGAGCGGGAGGATTTGCTTACCTATTGCGGCGTCCCGTTCTACAAACGCGATTTGCCGGAAAACCGCGTTGTGCGTGATCGATGGCTTTACTTGGGTAAGGTAGTTGAGCAGGAGGAGCAACTCACCATTCACCGCCATTGGTTTTACGGACTTCAAAGCCAGAGAAAAGCGCTTGTAATAGACTTTCAAACGGGCAAGCAGTCAGGTGCGTTGATATTTAAATGGGCGCATTGTTACGATTCGCCTGCTACCTTCTACCCGTCGCACACTCCTTTTAGAGTAGCTGGTATAGATGCTTCTTCTGCTAGTGTGCATGTGGCTGAGCCCCTCGAGGTGCAAACTGCGGCCGAAGCACTTGCTGATTTTGCAAAGCTGCTTGTGCTGAATCCATTTTTGCGAAGCACAATGTTCCTGCTAAAAGGCCCCCAAGTGGTGCGAATAAATGAGCTGTGTTACATCAGGAGCGGAACCCGCGGTCTTGTTCCCCTGGCAAATGATGCACACCAGTTTCCCGCTATTTATTGTCTTGGTGGAATGCCCAATGTTTGTTTTGCTGCTGAGTATTGTGATCGCAAATACCACGTCATTGCAATCATTGCTGGAGGAAGATTTATTCCAATCGGAAGGATGGTCTAAACAACGATTCGCCTGCTCTACGTGCTGCGGTAGTAATTTGGGAGCACGCTCTGCATAAACTCTTTGCAGAATGCTTTGATCTCATTTCTGACGTTGCGAAAAACTGCAATCACCTCATCCGGAGTTCCCGTAGCTTTTGCAGGATCCCTGAAATTCCGGTGAAGGATCAGTGTGTCAGCCGGAAAGTATGGACAACTTTCTTTTGCGTGATCGCAAACCGTAATTACCATGTCAAATCGCGCATTGCCCAATTCATTCAAAGAAGTGGAACGCTGTCCGCTAACGTCAATTCCATCTTCTCGCATAACCTGCACCATGAGCGGGTTTAAGCCATCTGCCCGAAGGCCGGCAGAATGGATCGAAAGCTCCTCCGAAAAATGCTTCAGGTAAGCTTCGGCCATCTGACTCCGGCAACTGTTGCCTGTACACAATACAAGGATGCTTTGAGCTTCCATAGCGGGTTAGATAAATGGAGGTAGTTTGGAGCCGTGAAGATAACGGGCAGTACTCAATTTGGTTTAACGCCGCTAAGGGTCATGCTAAAAATTCCAAACACCCCTTCCCGGTATTGGGCAAGCTCTTCCTTGCTCAGGTAATTTGAAAGAATGTCATCCGGAATGACAATGGCCCGGTATTTTTGGACATCGACATGGGTAAAACCTGCATTTTGAATGGTTGAAAGGTACTCCGATTTTGTAACCGCCCCCGAGACGCATCCTGCATACAATTCTGCCTGCTGGCGCAGTCGATCCGGAATGTTGCCTTCCAGGACGACGTCCGAAATGGAGAAGTGCCCTCCGGGTTTGAGAATGCGGAAGACTTCTTTGTAGGCTTTGCCTTTGTCGGGTACCAGATTGAGTACGCAGTTGCTCACGACGACGTCAGCAAAATTCTCATTGAGAGGAAGTTGTTCGATGTCTCCCTGGATAAAGCTTACATTGTCAAAACCCAGTTTACTGGCATTGTCTTTTGCTTTTTCCACCATCTCCGGTGTAAAATCAACCCCAACTACCATTCCGGTTGATCCCGTTTCCTGACGTGCAACGAAGCAGTCGTTTCCGGCCCCTGACCCCAGGTCGACGACGGTGTCTCCCGGCTTGATGCGGGCAAATTCAGTTGGCAGCCCACACCCAAGGCCTAAGTCTGCATTGGGAACATAGCCACTAAGGCTTGAGTAATCTTCGGTCATGATGTTGTACACTTCCGAACTGCAACTCCCGGAACCACAGCAGGAAGTTTTGTTCTGCTGTTTACTCTGACGTGCAATGGCAGCATACTTCTCCCGCACCATGGTTTTAATTTCTTCTATATTTTTCATATCAGTAAATTTTTTTAATGAAACATTGTCGTGAAATCTGGACTAACAACAAAAATTGTTTCCACCCGCTGGCTGGTCCAAAAAGCGTTTCAGCATTTTTCTGAGCAGCTGCCAGTTCTTTAGATCGATGCAGTAACAGGTAGCGGGTCCGCTAACCTCTCCGCGGATTAGCCCCGACTGTTGAAGCGCTTTTAGGTGCTGGCTAATGGTGCTTTGAGCAAGGGGCAACTCGCTGACAAGATCGCCACAAATGCAGCGGTTCCTTTTAAGCAACAGCCGCAAGATGGCAACGCGCGCAGGATGCCCTAAGGCTTTGGAAAACTGCGCCAAATGGTTCTCTGTACTGGAGAACAGTGCCGATTTAGTTCGCCCCATTATCGTAAAATTACGATTAATAAACGTAGCTAAACGTAAAATGGTTCAAAATTTTGCAAAAAAACAGTCAGGGTTGGGAAAGCTCCCGGCTCATGAGCTTCAAACGGAGGCACAGGAGCCGGCTGAAAGCATCCATTTCTCTTATCCGTTGGCTGCTCAGACCACGCATGCCACAAAAGAATGACCCTGGATTGGGCATTTTGTAGTAGAGGCTTTTCCCGGGCACCCCTGGTTCAAATGGAGGGTTGAATTTTTAGGCAATTTGAAACCAATGGGCGCAACATTGCAGAGTGGAAGTTTCGGTAACCCAGCCAGCGAATTGATGAAGACATTCAGTGGCTTGGTTTCCTTTTAAGCGGACCGCGGGAATGCATCTCGACCAACTTAACACATTCTTAATATAGAAATTACATAAAAATTACACAATGGTCATTTTTTGATAACCATTCCACCAAAGGACCGCATATAATCCACCAGTAATTTTGCCCTGTAAAATTGTGGCATTGAAATGAAAGGTGGTTTTAGTTCTGCGCACAGCGGCATACTGAATGCAATTCAGCCTTTTGGTTCAAAATATAATTCGTTTTTAACCGAAGGAACTGAACGTAAGATAGAGATTTCATTTCAACACTTTTTTACAGCAGCTACCCGAAAAGCGGGTAGCTGTTTTTTATCGTACACTGATCATTTGCTAGCGTTACAATTCCATAATCATTTCATAACGTTTGCTTCATTTTGGCCTTTTTGCATGGCCGTAACTTTGCGTTTGAAAAGACGGCTTTGCATTATTGCATCATTACAACACCTGAAACAAACGCATTTATGAGAAGATTTACATTTGCTTTATTCACCATTTTACCTGTTCTGCTTTCTGCTCAGGTAGTCAGAATTACCGACGCGGACCTGGTAGGCAATCAGTCGTATCAGTGGACGAAGGACAATACTTATGTACTGGATGGATTGGTATTTCTCGAAGAGGGAGGGGTTCTGAACATCGAAGGGGGTACCATAATTAAATTTACAGATCGCGCCGATGTCGGAAACCCATCCGCATTGGTGATCACCCGCGGAGCAAAGATTTATGCAGAGGGCACTGCCGATGCACCGATCATCTTTACAGCCGAGGCCGATGATGTAAATGATCCAACTGATCTGGGTCCCAAGGATAATGCACTGTGGGGAGGCATTGTATTGCTGGGCCGGGGCATCACACAGAAAAGTGGCAATGGCGAAGTAAACATCGAAGGAATTGACCTTTCTGAAACGCGTGGTCTTTACGGCGGAAATGACAACGACGACAATTCAGGGGTCCTGCGCTATGTCTCGATACGCCATGGCGGAAGGCAGATCGTGTCGGGAAGTGAGCTGAACGGTTTGAGCCTTGGCGCCGTGGGATGTAAAACGGTACTTGAATACATCGAGATCTACGCCAACTCTGACGACGGCATCGAATTTTTCGGCGGAGCGCCGAATCTGAAATACGCAGTGGTTGCCTTTACAGAAGACGACAGCTACGATTGGGACGAAGTGTTTACGGGCAAAGGACAGTTTTGGTTTTCGATCCAGCGTTCGGACATTGCGGATGCCGGAGGAGAATTGGACGGTTCGACGCCGGATGATCTTACCCCGTATTCCAATCCGACGATTTACAACTGGACGCACATTGGCGCCGGAGCGGGTGCCACGGCATCCAACCCGGTGGGCATCCTGCTGCGTGCCGGAACGGCAGGAACCATTGCCAACTCAATCGTCGCCGAGATGAAGAACAAAGCCATCGAGGTGCAGGATCGTGCCGCGGGCGTTAACGACGCATATTCCAAATTGGGTACAGGCGGACTGAAGATCCTGAACAACCTGTTCTGGAACAATGGCGCAAATACCAGCATCGACGGAAGCTCGACGGGCATCATCCGCATCACCAGTGGCGCTGAGGACGCCACGGCAAGTGCCTTGATCGCACACCTGAATGGAAATTCAAACTCCATCTCGGATCCGGGTGTAAGAGGCATCAGCCGCGACCAGGATAACCAACTGGATCCCCGTCCTATTAGAAGTGGAGCTGCCTACAACACAGCCCTTTCAGAGTTTCCTTCCGATCCGTTTTTTACGGAAGTAGATTTCAAAGGAGCATTTGATGCAAATCCGAACGACTTGTGGATTAAGGGTTGGACGGCTCTTTCGCAGAACAATCACCTTGCCGACCTGGATGCCGCTGGTGGTGAGATCACCATTACGGACGCCGATCTGGAAGGAAATAAGACATATCAGTGGACAAAAAATAATACCTACGTTTTGGATGGATTGGTATTCCTAGAAGAAGGAGGCATCCTGAACATAGAAGCGGGTACGGTAGTTAAGTTTACAGATCGCGCCGATGTTGGCAACCCATCCGCATTGGTGATCACCCGCGGAGCAAAGATCTATGCGGAGGGCACCGCCGAGGCGCCGATCATCTTTACCGCCAATGCAGATGATGTAAGCGACCCGACTGATCTAGGGCCAAAAGACAATGCATTGTGGGGCGGCATAGTCTTGCTGGGACGGGGCATCACGCAGAAAGGTGGCAATGGCGAAGTAAACATCGAAGGAATCGACCTTTCTGAAACGCGAGGTCTTTACGGTGGAAACGACAACGACGACAATTCAGGGGTCCTGCGCTACGTCTCGATCCGCCACGGCGGAAGGCAAATCGTATCAGGCAGCGAGCTGAATGGCTTGAGCCTGGGTGCTGTTGGAAGCAAGACGGAGCTTGAGTACATTGAGATTTACGCCAACTCAGACGACGGCATCGAATTTTTCGGTGGAGCGCCGAACCTGAAATACGCTGTGGTTGCCTTCACGGAGGACGACAGCTACGATTGGGACGAAGTGTTCACGGGCAAAGGGCAGTTTTGGTTTTCAATCCAGCGTTCGGACATTGCAGATGCCGGAGGTGAATTGGACGGTTCGACGCCGGATGATCTTACCCCGTATTCCAATCCGACGGTTTACAACTGGACGCACATTGGTTCTGGCGCAGGAGCAACTGCTTCAAATCCGGTGGGCATCCTGCTGCGTGCCGGAACGGCAGGAACCATTGCCAACTCGATCGTCGCTGAAATGAAGAACAAAGCCATCGAGGTTCAGGATCGCGCTGCAGGCGTTAACGATGCTTATTCCAAACTGGGTACAGGCGAACTGAAGATCCTTAACAACCTGTTCTGGAACAATGGCGCAAATACCAACATCGACGGCAGCTCGACGGGCATCATCCGCATCACCAGCGGTGCTGAGGATGCCACGGCAAGTGCCTTGATCGCACACCTGAATGGAAATTCAAACTCCATTTCGGATCCTGGGATTAGAGGCATCAGCCGCGATCAGGATAACCAACTGGATCCCCGTCCACTTAGAAGTGGAGCTGCATACAATACAGCCCTTGCAGGATTTCCTTCCGACCCGTTTTTTACCGAAGTAGATTATAAGGGAGCTTTCGATGCGAGTCCGAACGACTTGTGGATTAATGGTTGGACGGCTCTTTCGCAGAACAATCACCTTGCCGACCCGGATGCCACTGGTGGTGAGATCACCATTACGGACGCCGACCTGGAAGGGAATAAGACATATCAGTGGACAAAAAATAATACCTACGTATTGGATGGATTGGTCTTCCTCGAAGAGGGAGGGGTCCTAAACATAGAGGCGGGAACGGTAGTTAAGTTTACAGACCGCGCCGATGTTGGCAACCCATCTGCATTGGTGATCACCCGCGGAGCAAAGATTTATGCGGAGGGCACCGCCGATGCCCCCATCATCTTTACTGCTGAGGCCGACGATGTGAATGATCCGTATGATCTGGGACCTAAGGACAACGCATTGTGGGGAGGCATTGTGTTGCTGGGCAAGGGCATCACGCAGAAGAGCGGCAACAGCGAAGTGAACATCGAAGGAATCGACCTTTCTGAAACGCGAGGTCTTTACGGTGGAAACGACAACGATGACAATTCAGGCGTATTGCGCTACGTCTCGATCCGCCATGGTGGAAGACAAATCGTTTCAGGCAGCGAGTTGAATGGTTTGAGCCTGGGTGCTGTTGGAAGCAAGACGGTGCTTGAGTACATTGAGATTTACGCCAACTCAGACGACGGCATCGAATTTTTTGGCGGAGCGCCAAACCTGAAATACGCTGTGGTCGCCTTCACGGAGGACGACAGTTATGACTGGGACGAAGTGTTCACGGGCAAAGGACAGTTTTGGTTTTCAATCCAGCGTTCGGACATCGCGGATGCCGGAGGAGAATTGGATGGTTCGACGCCGGATGATCTTACCCCGTATTCCAATCCGACGGTTTACAACTGGACGCACATTGGTTCTGGCGCAGGAGCAACTGCTTCAAATCCGGTGGGCATCCTGCTGCGTGCCGGAACGGCGGGAACGATTGCAAACTCAATCGTCGCCGAAATGAAAAATAAAGCCATCGAGGTGCAAGATCGTGCCGCGGGCGTTAACGACGCATATTCCAAATTGGGAACAGGCGAACTGAAGATCCTGAACAACCTGTTCTGGAACAATGGCGCAAATACCAGCATCGACGGAAGCTCCACGGGAATCATTCGCATCACCAGCGGTGCCGAAGACGCTACGGCGAGTGCTTTGATCGCGCATCTGACCAGCAATGCAAACGCCATTGCCGATCCGGGCTTCCACAGCATCAGTCGTGACCAGGATGGTGGTCTGGATCCGCGTCCATCCTTGGGTGGAGCTGCCTACAATACAGCGCTTGCGGCAATTCCGTCAGATCCATTCTTTAGTCAGGTCAATTACAAAGGTGCTTTCCCGGCTCTTGCCGAAGGCGCTTGGATCAGTGGATGGACGACGTTGGATCGAAACGGACACCTGGATATCAAGATTGCAACCGATGCAGCAAATGAGGTGGAAGGTTTGGCTGCCTTGAACGTCTATCCCAACCCGGCACAACCGGGAAGGTCTGTAGAAGTAAATTCTGAGTGGACTAAAATCGTACACATTGGAATTTACTCCTTAAGTGGAGTGATGATTCGCAACATACCCGTTCTCAATGGTGCAGGTGATCAAATGATCATCGGGGGTCTAGACCGGGGACTGTACATGATACAATTTAAAACCGAAAGCGGAAAATTTGCAATCAGGAAACTGATTGTCGAATAACAATTGGGAATGTAGAAATGATGGCAGGGGGCAGGAACAACTTGTCCTCTGCTTTCATATTGTAAAAGGCATTGATGAAATCTAAAATTGTGTTAATGAAACTCTTTGTATTTATTCTTGCGTTGATCGCAACCGACGCCATCGGTCAAAAGGGCGTATTGAGCGGCGGAGTAGTAGATAAGAACTCCGGAGAATCCGTAATCGGAGCAACCGTTGTTGTTCATCGGGATAATCAGCAGGTTACCGGAACCACTACGGATTTTGACGGAAAGTACCACCTGCAACTAAGCCCGGGAACGTACGATGTTGTTGTAAGTTACCTTTCATACGGAAAACAAACCATTACGGGACTGGAGATACAGGAAGGCAAAATCAACTCACTTGACATTGCTCTGGAAGAGGAAACGGCTAAACTTTCCGAGGTGGTCGTGACCGCTACGGTAGTAAAAAACACGGAAGCGGCATTGATTGCATTGCAGCGTAAGTCATTCTCGATTCAGGATGGCGTCTCTTCACAGCAGATCAGCAGGACAGGAAGTTCGAATGCGGCCGATGCCATGCGCCAATCAACAGGAGCCGTGATCGAAAGCGGAAAGTTTATTGTAATGCGGGGACTTGGTGATCGCTATTCCCTGTCGCAACTCAACGGCATAACCCTGCCGAGTACTGACCCCTATCGCAATAGCACCAGCCTTGACCTCATTCCGGCGCAAATGATCGACAATATTGTCACGGTAAAAACCTTTACACCCGATCTTCCGGGTAACTTTTCAGGAGGATTGATCAATATCAATACAAAGACCATACCTGAGAAATTCAATATGGCATTCTCGCTGAATACTGAATACAATTTTCAGTCTTCATTTGTCGACAATTTCAACACCCACCCAAGTTCAGGAAAGTACGATTGGCTCGGATTTGAAGATGGTTCACGCGAACACCCTGCATTGTTGAGTAACCCGGAGGATAGAAGTCTGCTTTCTACGAGTACTTACCTGCAGGCCAGAAATCCGGAATCCTCAAAGGATCATATTAGAGATGTATTCCACAACAGTTCCAGGGCGCTAAGCAATGAGTATGTTCCGGTTGATGGAAAATCCGGACAAAACCTGGGATTCAACTTTTCCGTTGGGAACCGTATGAATTTTTTCGGAAAGGATTTGGGCTACACTCTGGCCCTGAACTACTCCTCCGCATACCAGCATTATGAAGAGGGTGAAGTGGCAACTTTTGTCAACAACAGCACGGACAAGCTGTTCCCTTACCAATCTCTTATGGAGAGCAAGAGTGTTTACAACCCCGCTCTTGGCGGACTGTTTAATCTCGCTCTGAAATTCTCGGAGGATCATGCCTTAAGCGGCAACGTAATTTTCAATAATGATGCAGAAGTGATTGGGCGCAGTCAATCGGGCGAGTTCCTGGGGCAGGTATCCAATAGTTTTGCCGAATTTAATACCAACTCACTCGAATTCATCCAGCGGCAGGTGGCGACTTACCAACTTGGCGGTAAGCACGTTTTTCCAGGATTGGGGATGATGACGGTGGATTGGATGGCAGGAACCTCAACGGCCTTCCAGAAGGAACCGGATCTGCGCTATTTTGCCTACACGGTTGTTGACGAAGGTGATCGCAAGGAATATTACATCAACAATGCTGAAATCGCTTACCCCTATCATTTCTTCCGCAACCTGGATGACCGGTTAACCCAGGCAAAGATTGATTTTTCGGTACCTTTCCTAACAGGCGGAAATGCGGCCAGTTCGAATAAAATTAAGTTTGGTGCGTATTACAGTCAAAGCGACCGATCGTTTGGAGAGTACCGCTATCAGCTGAACAATTCAGGCTTACCTGCGGAACTTAATTTCACAAATTATGCGGGTGACTTCAATGGATTTTTTGATGAGGCAAATTTCGGAATTGTCGACACCACATTTAACCCGGATGGATCGGTTAAGCGATATGTGACGGGATTGCACTATGTAAACCAGATCAATGCCAGGAATTTTTACAATGGGGACCAGAAAATTGCTGCTGGTTACGTTATGGCCATTGTGAACGTGCTTCCTGGATTAAAATTGGTAGGGGGAGCACGGGTTGAATCGACCGACCTGCGTGTGCAGAGCGAGGAACCAACGGTTCCGGAAGGAAAAATAGACCAGACAGACGTACTTTATTCACTGAATGCAATCTATTCAATATCCGATAAGACCAATGTGCGGCTCGCAGCATCTCAGACGCTCGCAAGACCCAATATGAGGGAACTTGCCCCCTTTGTTCAGTTTGATACCAAGAACGGATTTTTCAACGTTGGGAATCCTTCCCTGAAGCGCTCGCTGATTCAGAATTACGACGTACGTTATGAGTGGTTTCCTCGTCCCGGGGAATTGCTGGCTGTGAGTGGATTTTATAAAAAATTCTGCGACCCGATTATCAGGCAGTTTAATCCAAGGGCTACCATTCCTGAATTGTCCTTCATCAATGTACCAGAAGCCACCGTGTATGGTGCTGAAATCGAATGGAGGAAGGGATTGGGCTTCCTTTCGCCATGGCTGGATAAGTTTTTCCTGAGCACTAACTTTGCTCTGATACACTCCTACTACGACATACCGGAGGAAGAAGTTGAAAGTTCGAAAAACATAGATCCGAGCTATGACCAGACAACCCGTCCATTCCAAGGGCAGGCGCCGTTTGTCGCCAATGTCATCCTCTCTTACCTCAACCCGGAGAATGGATGGGAAGCATCCCTTTCCTATAACGTCAGTGGTGAAAAGCTATATAACATTTCTCTTTTTGCAACGCCGGATATTTACGAACAGTCTGTTCCTCTGTTGAATTTTAAAGTTGCCAAAAGGTTTTCAGACCATTATCAGCTTAGCTTTTCTGCAAGAAACATCCTGGATCCGCTCAGCGTTCGCAGCCAGCACTTTAAAGGCAATGAGTACGTTAATGAATCTTTCAGGACCGGTGCAAGCGTTGGTCTGGGAATTGCTTATATGATTCGATAACGGACCGTTTGTCATAGTCTCTGCTTTTCAGCAGATGTTCGACCGATGAGTAAACCCATGGCATTCAAGGGTTGAATGTATGAGTCACAATCTTTAAGAAGAGTAGAGTATCATTCCTCTGAAGGGATCATGTTTAAACAGCAACCGACGCCTTTGCAGGTAAGGGGCTGTGGATCGTTCTGTTTGCAAGAGTATGGCTTTGGGATATTGAAGAGGAATGGAAGTCTTAATTGCATTACCGGGTACTTTTAGAACTCCATTTGGGTACGTGGTTAGTTTAATGTAGAGAATCGGATTCCCTTGAACAGCATAAATGCTTTATGCGAGGTGCCCTTTAAAAGGGGAAGGCAGGGGTTATGCGGGATGCTGGTGAAGGAAATGCAGGGGTAAGCAAATTGCGCCGCACCACGCGTTAGCTGATGTCAATGAGTTCAACCTCTTCTCTGTCGAGATTGACCTTATAGCCCACACCTTTGATCGATTTTATAATCGCCTTGTCAATTTTCTTTCGGAGTTGGACGATGTGCACATCTACAGTGCGATCCTGAAATCGCGGCTCCTGGCCCCAGATCTGCCGGAAGAGCTGGTCTCTTGAAAATACGCGTCCGGGATCCTGGCACATGAGCCATAGGATCTGAAACTCTTTTTTGGTAAGATCTTTTATCCGGTGTTCGTCTTTAATGACGAGATGACGGGAGCTGTCGACAGTCAATTTCATGGATGTGGGCAAAGGCAAGCAAATTAGACTTTGAACCGCAGCTGCAAAAGTATCTACTCAGAGGCCGGGCTTTGTAATGTTCAGGTTAAGTAATTATTAATTTTGGCCTATAGTGAATAGGCCACCATAATTTCAGGAATTGCGGCAATATTAAATGATGGTTTGAAGGAATGAAAGGTCTTTATCCAGCTCCATCTTGAGCTCAAAGTTAGCTCGCCAAGGCTAATGGATGAGCAGAGGTACAAATGATGACACACCTGTAGGATCGATCAGTGTAGGTAATGATTTTGATTTCTCTTATCTTGGAAGTAAAACCTGGTCGCTGCCAATGCGATCCATCTCTTCCTGCAGCTTGCGAGAGGTTGATTCCGATACGGGCACCAGGGGAAGTCGCAAAGCATTTTCGCACAGGCTAAGTTTGGACATGGCAGCCTTGATGCCGGCTGGATTGCCGTCGATGTAGAGCCATTTGTGTAAGTCCGATAAGCGCAGGTTCAATTGTGCTGCATCGGAAAATTTTTCATGCAAGGCGGAGCGGATCATAGAAGAAAAGATTCCGGGGTAAGCATTGGCTATGACGGAAATCACACCGTCACCCCCCATGGCTACGAGGCCCAATGCGAGCGGATCGTCTCCCGACAACACGAGAAAGTTGCCCGGTCGGTCTTTGATGATTTTGCACGCTTGCGTAAGATCGCCGGAGGCTTCCTTGATGGCTGCAAACCGGTCAGACGCGTGCGCAAGACGCAGGGTCGTTTCTGCGAGAATGTTGGAAGCGGTTCTTCCGGGAACATTGTATAGGATCAAAGGGAGCGGAGAGGCCGCAGCCAGCTTCATGTAATGTTGGTAAATGCCTTCCTGAGAAGGTTTGTTATAAGACGGACTGCTTGACAGGATTGCGGCAATGCCGTTTGGATTGAGCTCCTGCATTTCCCGGCATAATTCCTGCGTGTTGCTGCCGCCGATGCCGACAACCACCGGTATGCGGCCGGCACAACAATGTATGGTATGTTCCAGTACCCCTCTTTTTTCCTCCGGAGTTAAGGTGACGGCTTCACCAGTCGTCCCCAGCGAAACGAGATAATCCACACCACCGCGAATGCAATGCTCAATGATGGCCGACAAAGCGGGATAATCTACTTGTTCCGTCAATGTAAAGGGCGTTACGAGCGCTACACCCGTGCCGCGCAAATAATTATGTACCGTGCTCATAGACTACTTCACCTTGTTCACTGGGATCCTCCACAAACTTTCCCATCTTGCAATATTTTTCGATGCGACGGGCAATCAGTTCATCTTTTGGAACATCCGTTAATTCGGCCAGTTGGCTTTTTATGTGTTTCTTAAGTGCTTTGCCCATGGCCTCCGGATCTATATGTGCTCCACCCAAAGGTTCTTTAACGATCCCGTCGATCAAGCCAAAGGATTCCATGTGATCCGCAGTTAGTTTCAGGGCTTCTGCGGCCTGCTCCTTGAAATTCCAGCTTCTCCAAAGTATCGAAGAGCAGGATTCCGGCGAGATCACCGAATACCAGGTATTTTCCATCATAAAAACGCGATCCCCAACGCCAATTCCCAAAGCACCACCCGAAGCACCTTCCCCGATGATGTAGCAAATAATGGGAACCTCGAGTTTAGCCATTTCAAACAAGTTTAGAGCAATGGCTTCGGCCTGACCCCGTTCCTCCGCTTCAAGACCACAATAGGCTCCCGGCGTATCGATGAAACTGATCACGGGAATATTGAATTTCTCTGCGGTCTTCATCAGGCGCAAGGCCTTGCGGTATCCTTCCGGATTTGCCATTCCAAAATTGCGAAACTGCCTCAGCTTGGTGGTGTTGCCCTTCTGATGTCCGATCAGCATCACGGATTGCTGGTCAATCTTTGCAAGCCCCCCAACAATGGCCTTGTCATCTTTGACGCAACGGTCTCCGTGTAACTCAATGAATTTTTTTGTGATCATCCGGATGTAATCCAGCGTGTACGGACGGTTCGGGTGCCGCGACAGGGAAACTTTTTGCCAGCCCGTCAGGTTGCTATAGATCGTTTTCTTAGTCTCTTTGATCTTTTCCTCAAGTTGGGCAATCTTTTCGGACATGTCGATCTTACTGTCCTCCTCTATCTTTTTGAGTTTTTCGAGCTGGTCGTACAGGGTCTCAAGCGGTTTTTCAAAATCCATGAAAATCATCGTCCCGTCATTTTAATGTAGATGCGGGTGACCCGCAATTCCAGGCAAGTTAGCAGAATGCCACTACAGGTGAAAATCCGGGGGCGATTATTTTCATGCTTGTTATTTATATAACTGAATAACAATTTATTAAAAATTAAATAATATTGTTATATATTCAATGATGCGCATTTGCTGCTCCAACGCCATCCCATACTTTTCTCTTGAAGAACAACGGAAAAATACTACATTGGTGCGGCTGGAGGAACGGTCTGCTCCTCCCGGGATTGCAGCTGCATAGGCAGGTACAAACCGGGGAATTGCCAGAGCTTTACGAAGACCGGAAAGTGTGAATTGAGAGGCAGTACTCTGAAATGGATTTGTTCTTCAGGGTGGTGCCACCGCTTCATTTGGACTTCGTTGGTTGCGGTTTGCTATGGTGGTTGAAAGGGCTTTTCCGGGCAACCTTCGGCATGTGGATTGACTCTTTACTTTCAGTAACTGCAACTGAATAGGCCTACATGTGTTTGAAATAACCAATGGCAGGAACATGGCAAACGGATTTTTACCGGATCAGGAGGACCGTTTCACCACAGATGGAAATGGTCGTTTGCATTTTGCAGAGCCTTGCTTCGACGCGGAGCAGGGCGTTTTATTAAAGCGCGTTTTCGAGGAAGTAGACTCATACATTCGCCAGACGGGAAATGGTTCCGAGCCCGTGTTGAACTATCAGACGGCTGAAGCACTTGCCGGGATCCTTGACCTCGAAGTCTCGGATCAGGGAATTACCGGAACCGAATTTATTGAACTCGTTCAACGATACCTGAAACAATCCGTGCGCACAGGGCACAAGTTGTTTAACAATCAATTGTTTTCAGGATTCAATGCACCGGCATTTTTGGGTGACGTTATCACTTCTTTGACCAACACCTCAATGTACACTTTCGAGGTTGCACCCACAGCAACGCTGATCGAGCAGGAAATGATAAAGCTGATGTGCCGTTATGTCGGTTTTCCATTGGGCGACGGGATCTTCCTCAGTGGAGGAAGCAACGCAAACCTGGTCGCCATGTTTACTGCGCGCAATCAACAAGCCCCAAATGTAAAGTCGAAGGGGATAAACGTTGCACCTCCTCTAAAAGCATTCGTCAGTGAGACTGCCCACTATTCATTCGATACAGCAGCAAACCTTCTGGGCATAGGTTCGGACAATCTGGTGCGCGTTCCCTCTGATGCTTGTGGTCGCATGATCCCCGGCGAGCTGGACCGTGCGATGAAGCAGGCATTAGCAGTGGGTGAACGGCCTTTCTTTGTCGGCGCTACCTGTGGAACTACGCTGCACGGCGCCATTGATCCCATCGATGAGCTGGCAGGTATTGCGCAGCGCTATGGAGCGTGGTTGCACGTCGACGGCTCCTTCGGTGGCTCGCTGGTATTGAGCAGGAATTATCGTCATATTGCCCAGGGATCCCACAGGGCAGATTCCTTTGGGTGGACTCCCCACAAGTTGATGAATATACCGCTCATTTGTTCGGCCTTACTCGTAAAGAATAGGGGAGTCCTGCAGCGCAACCTCACCGATCTCGATACGGACTACCTGTTCCACCAGGGTGAACAGGCAGAAGATCTTGGAAAAAAATCCATTCAGTGCGGGAGACACGTAGATGCCGTTAAACTCTGGTTCGCATGGAAATATTACGGACTCAATGCGTACAGCCTGCGGATTGATCATCTGCTGGAACTTGCAGAATATGCTGCCAGTCAGGTGACGGGCAACCCGCGACTTGAAAGCCTTGTGCCCCGGCAAAGCTTTACCGTCTGCTTTCGCTACCTTCCTGGAGGCGGAGTTGATGTCAACTCCTTCAATCTTCAACTTCGGGACCAGCTGAGAAAATCCGGTGCGCTGATGCTGAACTATGGTTACATCAATGATCAGCTTTCACTGCGCATTGCCATCACGAATGCAGAAATGACCCACCAGGATGTCGATACCCTTTTTCATCGACTGCTCTCCGCTGCATCAGAACTCGAAGACCGCATGGTGTAGTGATGGTAAATGCATGCCAAATGATCCATTTTCAATTCTGCAATGTCTGGGGAATCATGAGTTTGATTGCAATGAGGTCCTCGAGGTTGTACAGTAGAGTGGCTGACTTTTTGAGTTCAGATTTGTATTCAACCTGACTGGAAATAGATGAGCGAAAATGTGAAGCAAGTTGCAGGTGACTTAATGGTCAGTTCCCCGGGCAAGGAGGTAAGCAAGACGGGTTTTCGTATTTTTTCACAGTGGGAATACTGGAGTACAACGACCATCTACCTTCCGCTTTTGCCTGCGTACCTATGGCTGGCACTGCGTTCACGCTCGCTGTTTTTTTTTAACGCGGCAAATCCTTCGCTGGAATTTGGTGGAATGGCAATGGACAGCAAGTGGAAGATGTATTCACTTGTACCGAATTCCTATCTTCCCAAAATGATGTTGGTCGAACAGGGTGTAAGTCCTGATGAACTTGTGCATCGTCTGCGATCGGAAGGATTTCGTTACCCCCTTGTACTTAAACCCGACATTGGTCTCAAGGGATTGGGTGTGCAGTTTTTGGATGGCGAGGAGCATCTGGCCGGCGCGTTGGCTGAATATCCCGGACGACTCATTATTCAGGAGAAAATTCCTCATTCAAAGGAGGCCGGTATTTTCTATGTCCGCCTGCCAGGAACTGAAAGCGGTCAGATCACAGGGATTGTGCACAAAAGTTTTATGAGCATTTGTGGAGACGGCCTTCATACCCTGGGTGAACTCATCGAGGCAAATCCCAGGTTGCAGCGGCAGAAACAAGCACTGAAATCCATGTTTGCCCAGCGATGGGAAGAAGTCCTGCCCGAAGGAAAAGGGGAAACACTCTTACCCGTCGGCAGTCACACGCGCGGTGCGCGTTTCGAAGACCGGAGCGGTTTGCATAACAGTACCCTGGAGAATACATTCGACCGCATATGCCGCCAAATTCCTGGATTTTACTATGGCCGTCTGGATGTGCTCTACGACGATTGGGAAGGCCTTTGCCGGGGTGAAAATTTTATGATTGTTGAAGTCAATGGCGCCAAAAGCGAACCAACACATATGTACGACCCGTCCCATTCGCTGTTATTTGCCTGGAAGGAAATTGTCCGGCACTGGAAGATCATGGCCAGGATCAGCCGCATCAACAGGGAACTAGGCTACCGGGATCCCCCATTTTGGAGTAGCCTAAGAGCACTTATCGACAATTTTCGATTGGAGCGCGGATTGAGAAAATTGTCCGGGTTGGAATGATCAATCATCATCGACGGTTTTCAAAATTCCTGTGTTAAGGGTACCTCCAAAAACCTCCTTATGCACCAGCCCTTTTCATTCTTGAATCAAAATGGAGCTTTAAGAAGTGTACAAGATTATTTTGACGGATACCAGAACTGGAGGAAATAAAATTGCATTCAATTATTTTTTCGAACGATGTTCGATCAGTAACTTGTGCTACTGATAAATGTTGTAACGGTTTTAGCGCATTCGGTCGCATGGATTTGTTTCCTACTGCCTTTTGCCGATCGCATTCAATCTGTCCTTTCATCGTACAAGCGTTGGCGTGTTTGCACGGTATTTGTTGATGTTCATCCCACTCTTTGCCATTGTGGGGCATTTTCCGATGCAAATGGAAGAAGAATTGAGGACCTGGAGATTTAAATTGTTTTTTAGTCTGCTGGGGGCAATGGATGCAGCGCTTCCCTTTGTCTTTGCGGTACTGCCCTCACTTCAGGTACTGAGTGCTGTCGGCGGTGTGAGGAGTGTCTCTGTTTGCACAGGTGTCGAGTTGACGATTGTAGCCTTTGCTTTTTTTTAGACCGAAAGCGATATTGGTATTGGGCAATTGCGGCATTGCCTGAACGCAGCCTGAATGGAAGGGTACCCGCTGCCAAGAGCAGGGTGCTGCGGGTGGCTGAAAAATACCGCGACAAACAATGGTACGTTTATGGCGATGCCTACATCAGGGCTCACACATCATTTTATATGGGGCGCCAGCTTGGATGCATCGCGAAAAGAACCCGGGATACCCGATTGCGAAATGTTTTGTGGGTGGTGAACATTTCGGAGATGCCGGATCACCGGGAAATTTTTAATCGACCGCCAGCCGATACCCTGCAGCGGGATTACCCTAAACAGGTGCTCTACCAGTACAGCTCACCGTAAAAAGCCTTGTGAATGAAGAAGGGTTCTGAATGAAAATTCAGAAATGAAAAGGCCTCCGCGTGGGAGGCCAGGTCGATGGCGGATCGGACGGGACTCGAACCCGCGACCCCGTGCGTGACAGGCACGTATTCTAACCAACTGAACTACCGATCCATCTCAATTGAATCCCGTCCTTCGACGAGGTCCTGCCAGATCATTCAGGGAACCCGGCGGGGATGCAAAGATAAGCACATTGGAACAATCGCAACAAGGGGAAGTAAAAAATAAAAAAATCCAGTAAAGCGTTAACTATTAATAGTATATAAATTACATTAATTTATAATATTATTGAACGGTTGCGCGATGTTTGTCGATCGCTTCTCGAATTTTCGCCATGCGGTTTTCTGGATCTGGATGGGTACTCAATCGCTCGGGTACCCGGTTTGGACCCGAAGCGGCCTTGAGGATTTCCATTACCCCGATCAGGGCATTGGGATCATAACCTGCCTGCAACATGAGCAAAACGCCTATGTCGTCGGATTGCAATTCCTGGTCTCTGCCGTACGGCATTGAAAAAAACTGATGCAGCAGGGCAGCCATGTTTTGTCCGGCAGCATAGTCGCCCGTTGCTATGGTCGTCGCTCCGGAAAGTCCGTTGAACAATTCATTTTGGGTGAGGCGCTCACCGCCATGCCGGGCGATCACGTGACCAATTTCGTGGCCAAGAACACCCGCAAGTTGGTCTTCATTTTCCAGTCGGGAAAACAGGGCAGCCGTAATGAATACCTGACCTCCCGGCAGGGCAAATGCATTGATCGTCTCCCCATCCGCCAACAAGTGAAAGTCGTACTGATAGGGCGTTTTCTTTGCAAGGGTATTACTGACCAGGCGCTGGCCCACATGCTTTACCAGATCCTGGCTGCGCTGGTCGGGGTGCAGCCCTCCGTATTGTTGAACCATGGAGGGAGCCGAATTCAATCCAAGGGCGATCTCTTCTTCTGGTAGCATGCCAACATGCTGGTACTGCTGCGTATACTCGTTGAAGCTGCGGGTATTGCAATACTTGAAATAGGAAAAGCCGGCCACCAGCAAAGCCAGAATCAGCGTACCCCCCGTTCTACGGTTCATGCTCTTGGGTTTTTATCTCTGCAAAATTGCACAAATCCATAAAGAAATGGCTTATTGTCTATCGTTAAAACGGCTGGGTGCCAATTTGAGTTCACCAACGGTAGGCCAAGACTTTGATTTGGAGAGGGATCGGGGGCGGCCTCCCATTCATTTATTTCATATTCTATTTTAGTCGATTCCTGCGAACCCCGTTACCAACTCATCAAAATCCTCATAGGAGGTCGACAGCATGGATGAACCATGGGGCATTCCCAAAACCCCTATTGCGCCAGTCTGCCCGCCCAAACTCACTCAGCCAATGATTTAAGCTTCACAATACTTCGTTGAAGCGCTGGTCTGGTCATCCACAATGCTGCAAACTCCCGGCCGAATTGCTCTTCCAAGCCGGGGCCCTTACCTGACTTCGGCGTCACCTTTTGAAACCATCTTTATAAGTACTGCCAATTTCCTTTCAATCTACAGACCCGGGTGGCTAAGTCCATATTTTGAACTATGGAATTTGTTTTTTTGTTTTAATAAAGTAACTTGATCATTCTCGAACTTAAAATCTGAATTATGGGTGCATTTGAAGACAAAATCCGTTTTATGACCGGTGAAGCGACAAAGCTTGGACTTCGTGTTGACCAGGCTTTACTGGAGAAAGTCGCCAAAGGGCTTGGTCCAGCGCTATACAATGATGATGCTTCCCTGGTTTCCACATCAGACCGGGATGAATTGAAGCGCGTTAAGGAGAATTTTCTAATGGGAAAGTTGGGTTTAACCGATGAGGCCGCCATGGATGTGGCCATTGAAGAAGTGACCAACCAGTTTGGTGCCTCCAACAAGAACAAACACCGGGCTCTATTTTACTACCTGCTCGTTGAAAAGTTCGGAAAAGGCGGCATGTACAATTAAATCAAGCCTTCGCGGTGTCTGATAAATAACCGTTCGGTGCGCATGCGCACCTTTTTTATGTCCCCGGGCATAAAAGCCTGATTATTTTTGCATGGATGGGGCATGAAGCATATCTACTGAAGGTGTCAAGGGTCACCCGGGAAGCGGAAGATGCCGTTTCCGTGTGTTTTGACGTTCCTTTAGAACTGAGGCAAGCATTTAGCTTTATGCCCGGTCAGCACATCACCCTGGTGCATTCGATCGGCGGGAACATTTTGCGCCGTTCTTATTCCATCTGTGCTGCGCCCTATGAAGGCTTGCTAAAGATTGCGTCCCGAAAGATCCCCAATGGAGCATTTAGCACCTTTCTCAATGAAAAATTAATGGTGGGGGACAGCCTTATGGCGGAATCGCCGGAAGGGCGCTTCTGGATCGAAACCCACCCCGATCGTGCAAGGCAATGCGTTTTTATAGCTGCGGGTTCCGGAATCACCCCGGTTCTTTCGAACATAAAGCAGTTGCTGTACGAAGAGGCCAACGCCAAAATCCAGTTATTCTACGGAAACAGAACCACCGCTTCCATTCTTTTTCTGGAAGAGCTGATGGAGCTCAAGAACCGGTATCACGACCGGCTCAGCCTGCACTTTATCTTGAGCAAAGAGCGGCTTGATGAAGAAATTTACAACGGACGAATTGATGAAGATAAATTGATCTTATTTGCGAATCATTTTTTCCTCCCATCTGAGGTTGATGCATTTTTTCTATGCGGCCCGGAAGCCATGATCCTCAATTTGCGGCAAGTTTTGCTAAGCCTGGACGTCAGTCCGGCGAAGATCCACGTAGAATTGTTTGGGGTTCAGTTACCGCAGGCAAAACCTGCTGACCGAAAAGCTTCAGAAGGGGCATCCAACATAGGCATCCGGCTCGACGGCCGGAGATTTGAATTTCAATTGCCCTACCAGGAACAGAGCATACTCGACGCTGCGTTGAACCAGGGCGCCGGACTCCCATTTGCCTGCAAAGGCGGTGTTTGCTGCACCTGTAAGGCCAAATTGCTATCAGGCGAAGTGCAGATGGTGCGCAATTTTGGTCTTGAACCGGATGAGCTGAAAAATGGTTATGTACTGACGTGTCAGTCCTATCCCGTTACGCCAAATGTGGAATTGAGTTTTGACGACTGAGACCTTCCCGTCACCTGATTATACTGGCGATGTAAAAGTTGAACACAGCATGGACACAGAAAATATGCAAAAGGCGATGCCAACATTATCCTTTGAAGAGCGCATCGAAAAGGATGAAAAAATTGAAGCCAGGGACTGGATGCCCGAAGAATACCGGCGTACCCTCATCAGGCAGATCAGCCAGCATGCCCATTCAGAAATCGTTGGCATGTTGCCCGAGGGCAACTGGGTTACACGTGCACCCTCACTCAAACGCAAGGCCATATTGTTGGCAAAAATTCAGGACGAGGCCGGTCATGGTCTCTACCTCTATGCCGCATGCGAAACCCTCGGCGTAAGCCGGGACGACCTGCTTCGGGAGCTTCATTCGGGTAAGGCGAAGTATTCAAGTATATTTAACTATCCCGCGCTGACCTGGGCCGATATGGGTGCCATAGGCTGGCTTGTGGATGGTGCTGCCATTATGAACCAGATCCCCCTGTGCCGCACGAGTTATGGCCCCTACGTACGCGCCATGGTGCGCATTTGTAAAGAAGAGAGTTTCCACCAGCGACAGGGATACGAAATTATGTTGACCCTTTCACGGGGTACTGAAGTGCAAAGGAATATGGCCCAGGACGCACTGAATCGATGGTGGTGGCCCAGCCTGATGATGTTTGGCCCTGGAGATTCGGATTCGGTTCACTCTCTCCAAAATCTTCGCTGGAAAATCAAGCGCTTCAGCAACGACGAGCTCCGCCAACGATTTGTCGATATGACGGTCCCGCAAGCGGACTTGCTGGGTTTGAAGATTCCAGACCCACGGCTTTGTTGGAATCCGGAACGCAACCATTACGATTTTGGTCCCATCGACTGGGACGAATTCTGGAATGTCGTAAAAGGCAATGGGCCTTGCAACCGCGAGCGACTCAGCGACCGGGTCGCAGCTTATGAGAATGGGGCGTGGGTCCGGGATGCCGCAATCGCCCATGCGCAGAAACAGCGCAGCAAACAAGTTCCTGCTGCTTCCTGAATGTTTTCATCAAAACAAGGCACTTATGAAAGATTGGCCGCTCTACGAAGTATTTATCCGCTCCAGATCCGGACTAAACCACAAGCACGTCGGTAGCTTGCATGCAGCGGATCCCCAAATGGCCATTGAGCATGCGCGCGATGTCTATACCCGCAGGATGGAAGGTGTAAGCATCTGGGTTGTCGAATCTTCCAGACTCCATGCGTCTGATCCAATGGAGAACGATGCCTTTTTTGAACCATCGCAGGATAAAATTTACAGACATCCGACGTTCTACGACCTTCCGGATGAAGTTAAACACATGTGACAATGTCGATTGGAATTGAACGGGTTGAGTACGTTTTACACCTTGCTGACAATGCACTGATTCTCGGGCAGCGCCTGGGAGAATGGTGCGGACATGGACCCGTGCTCGAACAGGATATTGCAATGACCAACATCGCATTGGATTACATCGGCAGAGCCCGGATGTTATACCAGTATGCTGCAGGCATTTGTTCACCTGAGTCCACTGAAGACCAACTTGCGTTTATGCGCAATGAGTGGGAATATCGCAATCTGCTGCTTGTCGAACGGCCTAACGGAGACTTTGCACATACGGTTGCGCGGCAGTTTTTTCTTGAGGCATTTCAAATGGATTATTTTAAAGCATTGCAGCACTCAGGAGATGCCACGCTCAGCGCCATTGCAGAAAAATCGATCAAAGAAACGGCTTATCACTTCAAGTGGGCGAGTGAATGGGTAATCCGGCTCGGAGATGGAACCGAAATATCACATCACAGGATGCAGGAGGCCGTAGATGCGCTTTGGCCATTTACCGGTGAGCTCTTTTGCGAAGCTCCCTGTGAATCCTGGATGCGCAAATCTTTTGATTGTCCGGATCCGGCTGCCATGCGTTCGGGCTGGTCAGCGCGGCTGCAATCGGTTTTCGCAGCTGCAGGTCTCGAAATCCCTACCGGCAACTGGATGCAGGAGGGAGGCAAGACCGGAAGGCATACCGAACATATGGGATACATATTGGCTGAAATGCAATACATGCAGCGCGCATACCCAGGAATGGAATGGTAGCATGGAAGATTATTATTCCACGGAGAGGGAGTTCAAAAAGCATCACGTGACAGAAGTGAATAAATCGGTCCTGGAGGTCCTGGATACAGTCATGGATCCGGAGATTCCCGTTTTGTCTATTCTGGACCTGGGCATTGTAAGGGAAGTCAGGGTGCAAGACGGAAAAGTTGACATAGCCATCACTCCAACTTATACGGGTTGTCCGGCCATGCACCTCATTGAGATGGAAATCCGTGCTGCAATGGCACAATCGGGCCTTGAAGCCAATGTGAAGACTGTACTTTCGCCGGCCTGGACCACGGATTGGATGCGAGAAGGGGCATTGGAGAAGTTGTCCCAATACGGAATAGCACCTCCGGGGAGAATTGCCTCCATGCAGCATGCAGACACCGCAACGCCAAAGAGAATTGAATGCCCTCAGTGCACTTCAAGCAACACCGAAGTGATCAGTGAATTTGGATCCACGGCCTGTAAGGCACTCTACCGTTGTTTGGATTGCAGGGAGCCTTTTGATTATTTCAAATGTCATTGATCTGATGCAAAAGCAATTTTTATCATTGGAAAAGAGGGAAGGCTGGCTGTGGATTAAACTCAACCGGCCTGAAGTTTACAATTCTTTTCATCGCGGAATGTCGCTTGAATTGCTTGCCGCGATGGAGGAAGCATCGGATGATCACACCCTGCGTTGCCTGGTAATCAGTGGTGAAGGGAAGGCATTCAGCGCGGGACAGGACTTGATGGAGGCGGTAGATCCGCAAGGCCCCGGGCTCGAGCGGATCCTGATGGAACATTTCAATCCCATTATCAGCCGCATACGTTTGCTTCGCATGCCGGTGATTGCTGCGGTCAATGGTGTCGCGGCTGGTGCCGGGGCCAACATTGCGTTGGCGTGCGACATCGTGGTGGCATCTGACAACGCCAGCTTCATCCAGGCTTTTTCCAAAATTGGACTCGTGCCCGACAGCGGTGGAACCTTTTTTCTTCCCCGCCTGGTAGGCTGGCAACGCGCCTCAGCCTTGATGCTTACGGGAGGCAGGTTGTCTGCCGAAGAGGCTCTGCAATGTGGAATGATTTACAAAGTATTTCCGCAGGTGCAGTTTGTACAGGCAGTGGAAGAACTTGCCCAGGAACTGGCTGGGATGCCAACACAAGCACTGGTGCTCACGCGGCGCCTCCTGGAAGCCAGTGCCACCAGTACCCTGGAGGAACAGCTTAAACGCGAATTGACGGCGCAGTGCGAAGCAGGGCGTACTCAGGATTTTCAGGAAGGTGTGCAGGCTTTTTTGTCGCGGCGCGCCCCACAATTTACAGGCAATTGATCCCCATGATGGATAGAGAGCGTTTTGGAATTGTGGGTGCAGGCGCGATGGGTTCGGGTATCGCACAACTGGCAGCAATGAGTGGTCACGATGTTGTCGTAGTGGATCTTTCCTCTGCAGCCCTTGACGCCGCCGCATCAAAGATTCGCGAAAACCTAAACCTGCTGGAAACAAAAGGTAAACTAACACCCATTGAGGTGGCTGCAACTAACGGTCGTTTACACTTTGCCGACACTATGGAGGCGCTTCCAGGATGCCAGTGGGTCATCGAAGCGGTGGCTGAGAAGTATGACGTAAAAAATGAATTGCTTGGAAAGCTCAATCACATTCTACCAGCCGATTGCCTGGTTGCGACCAACACGTCCTCTCTTTCGGTCAACGCACTGGCGACGTCGTCCGGAAGGCCAAAACAATTTTTGGGCATGCATTTTTTTAATCCGCCATTGCGCATGCCTTTGGTCGAGCTCATTCCTGGGCTCAATACAGACCCTGCCGTGACGAACCGGGCCGTCCAACTTATGGAGCTATGGGGAAAGCAAACGGTGCTGGCACAGGATACCCCGGGCTTCATCGTAAACCGCATCGCCCGTCCCTATTACACGGAGGCTCTTCGCATTTTGGAAGAGGGCATTGCAGACTGCTCCACCATCGATGCGGCCATGACGGAGATCCATGGATTTAAAATGGGTCCTTTTGCTTTGATGGATTTTATTGGAAACGACGTCAACTATGCCGTTACCAATTCAGTCTGGGAAGGATGCTATTGCGAACCGCGGTATCGTCCGTCGGTCACTCAGCGCAACCTGGTGATGGCTAATCGCCTGGGAAAAAAGACAGGTATCGGATTCTACGATTACTCGAAACCAATGCCTAAACAAAAGCACTCCGACGAATTGTTGCTGCTAAAAATAGCCAATCGCATATTGCTCATGCTGATCAACGAAGCTGTGGATGCATGGTATTTTGGGATTGCCAGTCGCAGCGATATCGACAAGGCCATGACACTTGGGGTCAGCTACCCAAAGGGATTGCTGGAGTGGTCGTTGGGTTTCGGGATCAGCCATTGCATCGAAGGAATGGCAGACCTTTATGATTTCTATCGCGAGGAGCGATACCGCACAAGTCCGGGATTCCCAAAATGGATTTCCGAAAACAGTCAGTGATTTTTCAAAATGCAAAAAGGGTGGAAGACAGGTTAAGTCCGATGAATATCGTCAACAGGATGATGGAAAACGACCCCTTCAGCCGTTGGCTGGGCATTGAAGTCCTGGAAGCGGATGCCGGTTATTCTCGCTTGTCCATGCGCGTGCGAGAAGAAATGCTCAATGGATTTGGCATTGCTCACGGGGCCATTTCATTTGCACTGGCAGACAGCGCATTGGCATTTGCATCCAACGGACACGGGAATCACGCACTTTCAATCGACTGCGCCATTAACCACCTTCTTCCGGTGAAGCAGGGCGAAGAACTCATCGCTACGGCAAGACAGCAAACGCATGGAAAATCACACGGACTATACCTCGTTGAAGTGCACAATGCATCCGGCGCACTGGTGGCCATGTTCAAGGGCATGGTTTATTTGAAATCTGCATCCTGGAAATAAGAAAACCGCCAGAAATGATCCTGGCGGTTTTCTATATTAAACAGATTCAATCCAATTTCACGAGCGACCGAGCCACCAGCCCGTCACTCCGGAAGCAAGTCCCCACATGACCACTCCCACGGCCATATCCAGCAATGTCCCGCTCAACTGACTGACATTGGTAGTTCCATAAAAGATGAAGTCAAACCCTGTGGTAAAAAACAAACCCATCGCGGCGCCTCCCCTGAGGCCTCCCATGAAGGTTGAGATGCCGGCCCATTGACTGAAGATGTAGGCGACGAGAAACCCAATAATCAAATTGCCAAGGATCAAGGCCCACCAGACCATTTCTTCATCCGTGCGCATGACGCCGGTTGCCGAGCCAGCCATGCCAGCGAAAAGGTCTTTAAGCAACATGCCATATAACACAAAGCCCAAAAGAAATGAGCAAATGCCACCCAGAATGCCCGCTATAATTGTTTTAGAATTCATATTCTAGTGATTTTGTTTGTGAAGAATGAGGTGTAATAAAAATCATGCACGTGCAGACCTGCCGAGCCACCAGCCGATTACGGCACCGGAACCGGCACTCATGACTGCAAAGGTTGCCACATCGAGAAAGACTCCGGGCAATTGGATGAGATTGGTGGTTGCATACCAGACGAGGTCGTAACCGAGGGCCAACAACAAGCCGATCAGGGCACCTGCTTTTACACCCGCGACCAGGGTGCTGATCTTCGCCCAATTATTCATAATGTACGCCAGCCCGAGGCCCATGAGCAAATTGCCGAGGACCAGCGCCCACCACACCATTTCTTCAGGAGCCCGGCTGACCCCTGTGGCGCTGCCACTGAGAGACTCAAATAAATCGGCCAGTAGAAAGGCGTAAAAGAGCGCGCCAAGGAGCCAGTAAACAATGCCACCAAGGAGCCCTGAGATCAAAGTTCTAGTGTCCATAAAGTTTTGGTTTAATGATGAAGAATCGTTTTGTGTTCCAAATATAATTGTTTTGAGGTGACAGTACAAATAAAAAGGCCCGTCAGCAAACTGACGGGCCCCTAAGGACGAATGTCAAATGGTTCTTATTCGGTAACCAGGCTTATGCTCAGGTCAAATTCGTCGTAAATCGTCTTGTCACCGAGATTCTCAAAAAAGCTGCCCGATCCGTAGCGCACGTTGAAATCGGACCTGTCTACCTTAATTTGTGCATTAAAGTGCTGCTTGCCGGCATTTTCTTTGGAAGTGGCGTTAAAACGGATGGGTTTCGTAGTGCCTTTGATCGTTAGGTTTCCTTCGATCTTATACAATCCTGATCCCTGAGGGATGACTTTGGTAATCGCAAATTTTGCAGTCGGGTGCTGAGCCACGCCAAAGAAGTCATCGCTCTTGAGGTGATTTACCAGTTTGGTAGCGTATTCTCCGGAAAGATCTTCGGTAGTAATGGTGCTCATATCAATTTCAAAGCTACCGCCTGTAAGTGAGGACCCGCTGAATTGAAGATTTGCAGACCTCAATTGAACGGTTCCAAAATGTTTTCCGGTAACTTTGTAACCGGTCCACTGCAATTTGGATTCTTTCGTGTTGACGGAGCCATTTTTTTGAACGGGTTCTGAAGCCAGCGCCGCGTGGGCTAAGCTGAGGGATAAGCTAAGGGCAAGGATTTTCGTCATGATTCTTTTGATTTATTTTGTTAAACAATGAAACAATAAATAAAGTCGCCACCCATTTTGTTTTGGATTCAACCCAATACAGGGGTATTTAACCTGAATTTAACCTCTTCACTCAACAGGGTATTCTGGTTCAATTGCGATGATAGAAGATGTGGAGTGCGGAACTTTCAAATTCAATTCGGTATAGGGCCATTTGGTTTTGTGAACGCGCGTCATAGCTAATCTTATATCTTTCTCAAAGGCCCTTCTACCCGCATGCTTTGAATTTCAGCCTTCCTACTCACATTCAGGGTCAGCCAGAGTGACCGGGCACAACAGGCTGAGTATATTTGCCCGATAATAGAGCTTGAAATGAGTCAACATTATTACGATTCAATGGATCTGGGCAAGTTTGCCAAGATCGGAGACCTGCAGAAGCCGCTGGCGGACAAATTTTTCAGCTGGTACGGTGAAGTATTTAAGGATGGAGCCCTGAGCGCTAGAGAGAAATCACTGATCGCTCTTGCGGTTGCACATGCCGTCCAATGCCCCTATTGCATTGATGCCTACAGCACGGATGCCGTTGAGAAGGGATACAGCGAAGCTCAAATGATGGAGGCGGTTCATGTCGCTGCGGCCATCCGGGGAGGGGCTTCCATGGTCCATGGCGTTCAGATGATGAACAAGATCCGTGAGATCAGCATGTAATTTAATGGTCAATCCACCACAGGCGTACTGCATATGAAAAGTCTTAAGGCTAGGGAACATCCCCTGGCGGACGCCGGATTCCAACTGGAAATTCTCGAACGGGAGAAGTCCGCGCCAACCTTTGGGGAGCACCTAGCCGGATGTGGACTTTACCCCCTGCGCCCGGCCCAGTTAGAGATCTTTCAGGTCAACATCGGAAAAATGTGCAATCAGACCTGCCGGCATTGCCATGTCGATGCCGGCCCCGACCGAAAGGAGATCATGACCCGTGAGACGATGGAGCTCTGCCTTCAGGTGCTGCGTGCCCATCCCAATTTTCAGCTCGTAGACCTAACCGGTGGAGCTCCCGAAATGAACCCGCAATTCCGGTGGTTTGTCGAGGAAGTGTCGAAGCTGGAACGAAAGGTCATGGTAAGGTGTAACCTGACCATTCTTTTGGCCAACAAAAAGTACTTTGACCTGCCTCAATTTTACCGCGAGCATCGCGTCGAAGTCGTTTCGTCGCTGCCGTTTTATTCCAGAGAAAGGACGGATCGCCAGCGCGGGGACGGGGTGTTTGAAGACTCAATACGCGCACTGCAACGGCTCAACGAGGTGGGCTATGGCCAGGCAGATTCCGGTTTACAACTCCACCTGGTTTACAATCCGGCGGGAGCCTTTCTGCCCGCCAGTCAGGAAGCTCTTGAACGCGATTTCAAAGATGTGTTGTACAACGAATGGGGCATTGTGTTCAACAGACTGTTTACCATAGCCAACATGCCGATCAGTCGTTACCTTGACTACCTGCTTGCAAGCGGCAATTACGAGAGCTACATGAATAAACTCATCCAGGCATTCAATCCCGCTGCGGCCATGCAGGTCATGTGCCGCAATACATTGAGCGTTGGCTGGGACGGGATTTTGTACGACTGTGATTTTAACCAAATGTTGGGCCTCGTTGTCGAAGGACCTTCGAGGCATCTTCGCGATTTTGACGCAGTTGCGTTGACGCAAAGGGAGATCCGCATCGGGCAGCATTGCTTTGGCTGCACAGCAGGGTCGGGTAGCAGTTGCAGGGGAGAGTTAACCTGAGTGTTGTATGTTGTAGAAGTGAATAATTGAATCGAGATCAAATGAAGAGTTGTTTTGTGGTCGATGGCATCCGAACACCGATCGGAAAGTTCGGTGGAAGCCTGGCCCAGGTGCGCGCGGATGACCTGGCGTCTCTCCCATTGCGGAAACTGATGGAACGCCACCCGGAAATACCGCCTGCTGCCATTGACGACGTCATGCTCGGCTGTGCAAACCAGGCTGGGGAAGATAACCGCAACGTAGCTCGTATGGCACTCTTGCTGGCAGGGTTGCCGTGGAGCATTCCCGGAGAGACCGTAAACCGGTTATGCGCTTCAGGCCTTGCGGCCATTGTCAACGCCAGCCGTGCCATAAGATTGGGTGACGCAGACCTCATACTGGCAGGCGGGGTAGAGCACATGACCCGTGGACCGTGGGTAATCTCCAAGGCTTCCGCTGCGTTTGGGCGCGATTCAGAAATGGCCGATAGCAGTTTTGGATGGCGATTTATCAATCCGCAGATGAAATCGCTTTACGGCACCGAATCGATGGGGCAAACCGCTGAGAACCTTGCGTCTCGTTATGGCATTTCTCGCCTGGACCAGGACAAATTTGCCTGCCATAGCCAGAAAAAGACTGCACAGGCACTGGCAACCGGTCGTTTGGAAAGGGAAATCGCATCGGTAGAATTGCCTGCAGGCAAAGGAGAGCAGAAGGTTTTTACTACAGATGAATTTCCCAAACCGGAGTCTACTCTTGAGGGCCTGTCCACTCTGAAACCTGCCTTTAAACCTTTTACGGAAGGAGGAACGGTTACGGCGGGCAATTCCTCGGGCTTGAACGACGGCGCTGCTGCTGTACTATTGGCCTCCAGTCTTGCTGTTCAAAGCTACCAACTCCGGCCACTCGCCCGCATCGTTTCCACCGGCGTGGCAGGGGTTGAGCCTGGCTATATGGGCACGGGACCCATACCCGCTTCGGAGATCGCGCTCAAACGGGCAGGACTGACCATGGATCAAATGGACATCATTGAACTCAACGAAGCGTTTGCTGCACAGGTGCTGGCCTGCCTGCACGCTTGGAAGGTCGACCCTTCAGATCCCAGATTAAACCCCAACGGAGGGGCCATAGCCCTGGGACACCCGCTTGGAATGACGGGCGCCCGAATCCTCTATTCTGCTGCACTGGAACTGGCGCTTCGTGAAAAACAGTTTGCACTGGTAACGCTGTGCGTTGGCGTTGGTCAGGGTTACGCCTGCATACTCGAAAGAGCATGAGCCGTCGAAAACCCATCGGCGAATCACCACCTTCCCTTTTGCAAAAGGAGCACTTTTTGCGCGAAACCTTGTCCGAATTACTCCAAACCATCCCACCGGACCGCTCTCCGAGCTGGGGTCGGATGGGTCCCCAACACATGGTCGAACACCTCGAAGATGCTTTCCGGATGGCCAATGGGAAAGATGTCTATACGGGCATCTTTACACCCGACGAACGGCTGCCGAAAATGCAGGCTTTTTTGCGGTCGGACCAGGATTTTAAGGAAATGACCAAAAACATTTTGCTCCCGGATGAACCACTTCCGCTGCGGTTGACCGACTTGAGGTGTGCCATTGCCAAACTGGAGAAAGAGATCATCGATTTTTTTGCCTTCTGGGAGGGACATAGGTCCAAAACCCTTCGCAACCCCTTTTTTGGAGATCTGGATTTCGAACTTTGGGTTGCCCTTTTATACAAACACTGCCAACACCATCTGAGGCAATTCGCAGTATTGCCAAGGATTGCTGGTTGAGCCAGCCAATGATGATAACACAATTTGCTTGACTATGAAGAAGGGTAGCAAAACATTGAAAAACTATGCATTGGGTTCCTGGGTCGAAGGATCTGGGAGCGGACAAGAGCTCGTGAGTGCCGTCGACGGACGCTACATCGCCCATGCATCGAGTGAAGGGCTGGACTTTCAAGCCATGCTGGAATATGCCAGGAAGTATGGTGGGCCCGCGCTTCGCAAACTCAGTTTTCAGGAACGTGGGCGCATGCTCAAGGCGCTCGCTCTTTATCTCAGCGAGCGCAAGGAGGCCTACTACCCGGTGAGCTACCTGACAGGTGCCACCCGGGCCGACAGTTGGGTTGACATCGACGGCGGGATCGGAACGCTATTCACCTACGCGAGTCTCCGGCGAAAACTTCCTGCGCAGCCATACATTCTGGAAGGCGAACCCGCGCCGCTTTCTAAATCTGGAAGATTTATCGGACACCACCTCATGGTGCCCAAGGAGGGAGTAGCCGTGCACATCAATGCCTTCAATTTTCCGGTATGGGGAATGCTTGAAAAAATATCGGTAAACCTGCTTGCCGGCGTGCCAGCCATCGTAAAACCCGCTACCAACACGTCTTACCTCGCAGCAGAAGTCGTTCGCGATATTGAGGCCTCCGGCATCCTGCCCAATGGGGCACTTCAATTGGTTTGCGGATCAGCCCGCAACTTGCTTGACGGGGTCATGTGCCAGGATGTCGTCACGTTTACCGGGTCTGCTTCCACGGGAAAGCAATTGAAAGTTCACCCGTCGATCGTCGAACACTCTGTTCCCTTCAATATGGAAGCAGATTCGCTCAACGCATGCGTGTTGGGTCCGGATGCAACCCCGGGTACTGCAAATTTCGATCTGTTCATCAAGGAGGTTCATCGCGAAATGACCGCAAAATGTGGACAGAAATGTACGGCCATCCGTCGGGCCATCGTCCCGGAAAATTTATTGGATGATGTGCTGAAGGCTTTGCGGCTTCGCCTGGATAAAACGAGTATCGGCGACCCCCACCTCGAAGAAGTGCGAATGGGGGCTTTGGCCGGACAGGCACAGCGCGATGAGGTGCGCGGCCGCATCGCACAATTGGTCAGGCAATCGTCGATCGCCTATGGTGATCCTGCCACCGTGAGGGTCCTCGGTGCCGATCCGGAAGCAGGCGCATTTATCTCTCCGGTTCTTTTGATAAACGAACAACCGTTCGTTCAAACGGTTTCTCATGAGGTGGAAGCCTTTGGTCCGGTGTGTACGATCATGCCATACAAGGAACTTGATGAAGCAATTGAATTGTGCAAACTGGGAAAGGGGTCTTTGGTATCTTCTATAGCAACTGGAGACAGCGGGACTGCACGGCGGTTTGCCCTGGGGGCCGCAGCATACCTGGGCCGCATACTTGTGCTTGACGAATCTTGTGCTCGCGAAAGCACAGGACATGGTTCTCCGATGCCGCTGTTGGTGCATGGAGGACCCGGCCGGGCTGGAGGGGGAGAGGAAATGGGAGGTTTGCGCGGACTCTCGCATTATCTCCAGCGCACCGCGATCCAGGGTAGTCCGGATGCCATCACCGCAATCGGTTCTGTATACCAGCAGGGGAGCGCCAGGAGGGAATCAGAAGTACACCTGTTTAGAAAATATTTTGAAGAACTCGAAGTTGGAGACGGCCTGACCACAGCAGGACACACCGTCACAGAATCAGATATCAGCATGTTTGCCGCGGTGAGCGGAGATCACTTCTACGCGCACATGGATGCAACCGCACTATCGGATTCGGTGTTCACTGGCAGGGTTGCCCATGGATACTTCATCTTGTCAAAAGCTACCGGATTGTTTGTCGACGCAAAGAAAGGGCCCGTTTTACTCAATTACGGAATTGACGAATGCAGATTTACCAAGCCCGTGTATCCCGGAAATACAATCCGCGTCAGCCTCACGGTCAAAGAAAAAATTGATCAGGATCAAGCGCTTTCAATTCCTCCCAGGGAAGACGCTGAAGGCGAAGTCCCTGCTAAACTACCCTGTGGGATCGTCCGGTGGCTGGTTGATGTTACCGATCAAAGAGGGGAAACCGTTGCCATTGCCACCATATTGACCATGATCCGAAAAAAGGGTGGATGATCATCGTCTACAGGGAAAGGTGACCCCCATGAGATTTGACCGGACTTTTTACGAGCGAACGTACGTTAGTTAGCGGAGACAACTGTATTGCGCAGGTGCCCTTAAGGAAGTTTGATTTGCATAGAGGAGGAATATACCTGTTTAAAAAGTGTCTTCCACTAATTTTTCGCTGGCAAATGAGGATCACTGGAAGTACCCCCTGCGTTCCATGTTGGCGGAAAAGTAGTTCAGGAAGATGATGACAAATAAAAGAAACAGAACTTGCTGGCAGATAACGAGCACTTTTCCGGTAGCAGTTACCGGAACAAAATCGCCCATTCCCAGGGCAGAAGCCGTGGTGACACTGAAATACAACGAGTCGAACCAGTCTGCGGGTGCAGGAGAGAGGTGAGGCCCCGCTGCGTAAAAAACGGCAAATGCCGCAATCGTTTCAAGGTAATTTAAAAAGACCAGCAGCATCGATCGCCTGTAAGAGCGGGGACGCGACATTGCGTCGGAAGCAAAGATCAAAGCTGGAATGTACAGCGTAGTCTCCATGACAAACCAAACGATGAGCCAGTAGACTACTGGGTGGTGCTGCCACCCGTTGACGAGTACAATAAGGGGGAAGGCAATTTTAGTCAACACCATTGCATCGACCACGAGGTCCTTAAAGTGGGCTCCGCCGTGCTTCTCCGCCAAATGTTTGATGTGGCTGAGGGGGAAGACAAATTGTATTCCTGCAAGAAAAAGCCTGAATACTTTTTCGATGCCAAAATCGTCGTGATGCTCATTTTCCCAAATGGAACGCAGGTTTTGCTGCCGGCGATCCGAAGTTCGCACTTGAGGCTCCCTGGTATGCTCGTATTTTCCAAGGATCAATTTGCGGATGGCTTTTTTCACTGGATGGCGATTTTTCGATTGCAAAGGTAAGACGGTCCCCGTTGCTCACAGACCAGGCTTAAGGCTCTGCAAGGAGTTTTTTTGGCGTAATGCCGTACTGCTTTTTAAACGCCTCAATGAAATGGCTCGTGTTGCTGTAACCGATTTCGTGAGCGACCTGCTTGACCTGCAATTTTTGTTCAGTGAGCAGTTTCCGGGCCATCTCCAGCTTGTATTGCATCAGGTAGTGGTAAGGCCCCATGCCGTAAATTTCCTTAAACCCGGCTTTGAGTTGGAACTCGTTGAGCTGAACGGAGCGCGCCAACTCGGGGATCGTCGGTGGATCCCGGAATGCCTCAAGCAAAAGCGATTTGGCATCGCGTATCTTGCGAACAGCCATCTCATTTTTGAGAAAGGGGCATGCTTCGACGTTCATCTTTTTTCCTGCATAGAGCAAGCTGAGCCACTCCAGAGACTTGGCGTGGAAGAATAGCCCATTGCTGAGGTCGCTTGCGCTCTTCTGGTCAATTTGATGCAAGACCATGAGTAACTCGCCAGAGGCTTCCACCTCATCGTAAAATTTGTGCCGGGCGTTTTCGGGTTGAAAAACGGGAGCATTCTGAACTGCAGGGTTAATGAGCCGGTGCAGTTTCTCGAGCCGGATGCTCAAATGGATGAGCCTGGCCTCTGCCGTGCCAAGCAATTGCACAGGGAGTACTTCGTCCGGCTGGTAAATGACGTAACCGCGGTCCGGGGCCAGCTCACGCCGGTAATGTGGACTAAATGCAAAGGCGACAGGACCGTGCAGACAGAAAAGCAAGTGTACCCGCGAGTTGGGAAGCACCAACCAGGGACTTGCCGCCTCGTTGAGCTGGCGGTATACCATCAACTGGCTTTCTGCATCTTCAAAACACAAAACGCCTTCGATTTTTGGGGTATTTTTAGACTCGCTCGTACTCATGGTTTAAGTGCAGGACAAAGTTATTGTTTTTACTGCATTGTTTATTAACGAATTATAACAAATATGAGGAGTTGATAATTCAGCCGTATGGGTTAGACTTTGTTCTAAATGGGGTATTTTACTAAATCGTGGAGCAGGAAGTTTGCAGTCGGAATGAAGAAAACAGGATGGGTGACCGCTTTGTTATTTTGTGCGTTGGATCTGGTTTCGCAGGCCGACAGCCTCTCACTGGGTGAGGTGCTGATATCCGCTACGCGGACGCAGCGCGCACTGGCTTCTCTGCCCATGCCCGTACAATTGATCCGGGAGAGGGAGATCCGCATGACCGGGGCTTCGCGGTTGCAGGATATCCTGGCCGAGCAGCCCGGCCTGACGGTAGTTCCTCAAGTCAATGGTCTCGGAAGCGGGATCCAGTTCCAGGGCCTGAATCCCGATTACACCATGATCATGGTTGACGGTGAGCCCCTCATCGGCCGTTATACGGGCAGCCTCGAGCTCAGCAGGCTTGCACTGGGCAACATCCGGCAGATCGAACTGGTCAAGGGACCCAGCTCGAGCCTCTACGGGTCGGAGGCCATGGCCGGGGTGGTAAACCTGCTGACAAAAACCTGCGATTACGATAAGATTCAGGGAGAGCTCCGCTACGGGAGCATGAACACCTGGGATGGATCACTGGAGGGCCATTACCGGGTGGGAAAACTCTCTCTGAGCGGCTTTGCCAACCATTACCGCAGTTCCGGTTTCGATCATTTTCCGGATATATACGGACAGACCGTTGCCCCTTTTAACAATACCAGTCTGCACGGAAAAGCTCAGATCGATTTGGGTCGCGGCCATGTGCTGACGCTGAGTGCACGTAGCTTTCGCGAAGTACAGGACAACCATTATCAGGTACTCACCGGCGGGGACTCCATTCGCGTATCGGGAAACGCCTACGTGCGCGATCGCTCGGTCAATCCAAGAGCTAAATGGAAATTGGGGCCATCGATGTTTCTGCAAACGGGTTTTTACTATACAGATTATCATACTAACACTCGTTTGTTTTCTTACCCAAATGACAAATTGTATTACACTGATACCTTTGATCAGTCCTTCATGCGCCCGGATGTGTTGTTTCATTGGAAACCAACGAAGGCGCACCAATGGGTAGCAGGATGGGGAATGAATCGCGAACTTGTAGCCACTTCCCGATATGGGGATGCTGCCGGGAAAAGTCAAACCACCTGGTATGCATTGCTACAGCACGAATGGAAACCCCTCGGGTCTTTGGAAATCGTAAGCGGCATCCGCATAGACGAAAATTCAGTTTACGGGAGCCAGTGGAGCCCCAAACTGGCCGCTCTATACCGCATCAGCAATCGCTGGTCCGCCAAAGCTTCGTACGGTAAGGGTTTCAGAGCGCCCGATTTTCGCTACCTATACCTCAATTTCCACAATACGGCAGCACCTTATACCGTACTGGGAACGGAACAGGTTGAAGCACAAATGCGCGAACTGGAAGCCAGCGGGGAACTGCAGCAATTGCTCGCAGATCCTTCAGACGCACACCACCTCGACGCCGAGCGCTCGTCCGCTGTCAACGCCGGACTGTGCTATGACGACGGAAGTCATTGGAAAATGGAACTGAACTTTTTTCGCAATGACCTGAGCGGCCTGATCGAAAGCATTCCTCTTGCGGTAACAAATGACCGGAGAACCTACTTCACTTATGCCAACCTGAAGAGTGCTTACACCCAGGGCTTGGAATACAGCGTTTCTTTCGACTGGAAAAATGGTTTGCGGTTTTCACTCTCCGGCCAGGTACTCGATGCACGGGATGTCGAGATGTTCAATGCTGTAAAGGCAGGTGAAGTCTATGGCAGAGATCCGATCACGAAAGCTTCTTACAGGCTCAGGGCAAACGACTACTTCGGTTTGTACAATCGATCCCGGTATACCGGTAACTTCAAAATTTTTTATGGCCCGCAGAACAGTCCATGGAATGCCAGCTTGCGCATCTGCTACCGCAGCAAATTCGGAATACAGCAGGTGGCTGGTAGCGTGCAGGGCATCGAAAGGCCGTTTTCCGATCTGAACGCAAATGGCATTCTCGACCGCTACGACCATTTTGTAAACGCATATTGGATGGTGCATGTCGCCGTTGGACGGCATCTGAGCGAGGGAGTTCGCCTTCAGGTAGGCGCAGACAACCTGTTAAATTACAAAGATCCCTATAACCTGCCCCATATTTCCGGAAGACAATTTTTTTTCAAAATTCAATACAGCTTGTTTAAAAAGAACACCTTATGAAAATTCAATCGACACTTTATGCCGTGGGCATAGCCTTCATGCTTTTTTCATGTAGCGAGGATGAAGTCCCTGAAATAAAAACGGCCGTTGCCGTCCAGATCAACAATCTTCCCGCTGATCCTCCTGTGGGAAGGGATTCGTTGGGCACTCCTTATGGCACTACGGACCAATTCACTTTATTCCGCTTTTCCGACAGCACCCTTGTGGTGCATGCCGACAGCGCAACAGACAAATGGGACATAGGCTTCAAAGCCAATGTCATTATCGTAAACAGCGGCGTGAGCGGTCCGGGGCAGACTTCCGCATTTCTATACGACGGCTTATTTGGAGAAATGAAGGAAGTACCGACCGACAGTTCATTCCAGCAGGACCTGGGAGGTGTACTGGCCATAGGCAAGGGCTGGTACAACTACAACGCCTCAGCAATGACGCTGACTCCCAAGCCGGGAAAGATCATATTCTTGCGCACCAATGAGGGCAAGTACGTGAAAATGGAGATACTGAGTTATTACAAGGATTCGCCGGCAACGCCCAACGCTTTTACCGACAAGGACCGCTTTTACACCTTCCGATACGTTCACCAAAGCAACGGCACTACAAAATTTGAATGATGTACTGAGCGTGCACCATTGCCGCTAAAGTGCTTAGGCTCTGAGTCCGGAAATCGAAGAGGTTTCCGGATTTTTTTTTAGCTTCACGAAGGAGCATTCGCAGAAATGCCACCCATGATGAATTTATTGCAGGAGGTACAACTTACCCTGGTGGCGGATGGCCTCCAGACCATAGGGAGTGTAATACGCCTCTTCTTCCGGGTCCGAAGCTGCACTGCGATAGACATTCATGAGTTGTTTGCCGTTCAGCATCAGCGTGGCATCGAACCGGAACTCGTTGGTGAAGACCTCGCCAAAGCCCCGGTCCAATACCGGAAAGCGGAGGATGTTCCGGCGCGCTCCGTTCGCATACAGAAAACTGACTTCGATCACATCCGACAGCAAGGGGCGGTCCAGTGTACTCCTCCGTTCGTCGAGCCATGTTCGCAATACAATCCCAACGGAGTGCAGTTCGGATGCTTCATCGGCGTTGATGAGTTCAGAACATTTTGCTAACGATTGGTAGTTTACCTTCCGGTTCTGGCTGCTGTCCTGTGGACAAATAATATCAAAGTGACCGAATGTAGGTTCGCAAGGCGGCAAATCCTCGGAATATACCAGGAGGATGCGCGCACCATGATCTCCGGCAAACTCAAGATGGGCTTGCGGCTGGTAAGGGACCCATTGGAAGCTGTTGGTGGAGGGTTGCAGGGTTTCAAGTTGCAGATCTATCGAACACGGGTCGTAATCGCCGGTTGGCTGACTACATCCACTGTAAAGGAGGAAAAGCAGAAGTGAACACTTTCGGAAATGGGTGAAGCACTTGCCAGCACGGGGCTGAAAGCAGACCCACCATCCCGTAAAAAGGAGGCAGAAGGAACGGTTTGGGATAGAAACTCCTGACACCATCGAACAAACAATTTGTTAAACCAGGACCGGACAAGCCGGGACCAAACAAAATATGGAGAATTTTGTGAATGACCACATCAGTTACCATGAAAGCATCGCATTTTTTGATGGCATTTTCCCTGCTGACCATGCTGGGTTCTTGTAAGAGTGACCACAAGCCGGCCGAGCCCGGACAGCCGGATCAAAGCGCAGAGCGTGCTGCAGACCAGGGTCCTACCTATGCCGTGACCATAAACGGGAAGCGCCTCCTGGCCCTGCCCGATCCTGATACCCTCGTGCAGGTTTACCAATCCGAACTCGACCAGGCCAGGTCCCACTACCTCGGGAACCTCAAGGAGGTGAAAGCCTATGCCGACTATGGAAAAAAATGCCTTCGCCTGGGATACGTTGAAAACGCCTTACAGGTCCTTAGCAAGGGCATTGACCAATTTCCCAATACGGCTGATCTGTATTTTTGGCGAGGGGTCGCCGGTGTTCAGGGGCGCCAGTTTCAAACTGCGGTGAATGACCTTTGGAAAGCTGGAAAGGCCGTCGAGGGGCAGCGAGGGGTAAAGGGCATTACTGACCGGAGCGAAGACGAGGTAAAAATCGATGCGAGCCTTCCCTACCTGATTTACCATTGGATGGGTCTGGCCTTTCAATCCCAGGGAGATTATTCCAATGCCGAAAAAATGTACGAGATCAGCGGTGATTTTTCGACCAACTCCGACTTGTACTGCAGAGCCTACTACTGGCAATACCAGGCCTTTCGCCGGGCCGGTCGCGATGCAGATGCGGCAAGCATTCTGGAGTCGGTATCTCCGGATATGTACATCTCAACTTCTACACGCCCCTACCTCGACGCATTGTTGTATTTCAAAGGCAAGTTGGGAGAGAAGGATCTCGTCGACCTCGACGCGACTCCGCAAAGTTCACCGGAGGCTGCTTCCTGGACGGTGAGGGCCTACGCGGTTGCAGTCAAGGCAAAACTAGACAACCAGGAGGAGCGGTACTTCAAAGTGTTGGAGCGCATCGTCGCGACGCCGTTTTGGAATCAACCGGCCTACATCGCTGCCGAAGCAGACCACCACCGCATTGCCGGGTACGACTACCAACCCATGGAAGAAACCGAGCTCATTCAGGGCGGCCGCAGAAAGTGATCCCCCTGGACAGGGGCGGACAATGGGAAAGTACCCCGTTCATAAAGCTTAGCCAAAAATCAGATGCAACGCGCATTTTAAAACCTTGCTGCCCTGCGGCAAAGTGATAACATCCGGAGCCTTCCTTCATTTTTGCGATTTGCTCCCAAATCGTTGTGATCCCGGAACTCCCGGAGCGGGTTGATCGTTTTAATGAAGGTCATTTTCTAAATTGGCCTCATCATGATGAAAGAGCATAAGTTCAAACCCATTTCCGGATGGCCCATGCTTCTCTTGGCCATCGCTTTTCCTTTTCCTGTGGCCATGACAGGATTGCCCCTGATCTGGATCATTGGAGGGTTCCTGGAGCTATTGATCCTTGGAGGATTTATCATCGTTAATCCCAATGGTTCCAAAGTGCTGACCCTCTTTGGAAAGTACGTGGGAACGATCCGGCAGGATGGTTTTTTCTGGGCCAACCCTTTTTTTGTCAAGAGAAACCTTTCGCTGCGTGCTCGCAACTTCGAGAGCGAACGACTCAAAGTAAATGATAAGCGGGGTAATCCCATTCAGATAGGTGTGGTATTGGTGTGGCGCGTTCAGGATACATTCAGGGCGCAATTTGAGGTGGAGGACTTCATTCATTTTGTCAAAGTGCAAACCGACGCAGCAGTTCGCAAGCTGGCCGGTAGTTTTTCTTATGACCACGTCGACGACCACGACGAAATAACTTTGCGTGCTTCAGAACAGGAGGTCAACCACGTTCTGGAACGCGAGTTGCAGGAACGGCTTGGATTTGCGGGCATCGAAGTGCTCGAATCCCGTATCGGCTATCTCGCTTATGCTCCCGAGATTGCCGCCGCCATGCTCAAACGCCAGCAAGCCGAGGCGATCGTCAGCGCGCGCTTCAAGATTGTCGAAGGCGCCATAGGCATGGTTGAGGGGGCAGTCAAGGAATTGCAGGGACGGGGAATTGTTCAGCTTGAACCTACCGAAAAGGCGCGTCTGGTCAGCAACCTGATGGTTGTCCTCTGTTCGGAAAAGGAAACCACACCCATCGTCGAGACCTCGGCCTGACCATCGCCGATTCAGGCTGAGCTGCAAACAATGGATGCTAAGGAACGAACACCTGAGAAGACCGGGTGTCAACGATTGCCGGCGATGTTGGGGGCATTCATCTGTGCAACCTCCGGGTATCTCGAATAACGCTTATTTGCGCCAGTTGCCCGCGAGGGCTCCCGCACTCTAATGAAATGAGCTTTACAATACTTCGTTGCGGTTCAGCAAGTTACTGCTCTATGTAGCTTCCTTCAGCTCACTGCCTAATTGAAATGCTAAAATCATACAGGCATCAAAATGATGTTATTCGAGTTGCACTTAAATTTGCTCCGTGACCCATGAAGAGTTCAATGTCCTGGCAGTAAACATTCCAAAGTCTCCCGGCGTATACCGCTTCCTCAGTACTCGGGAGGAAATCCTCTACGTTGGGAAAGCCAAGAGCTTGCGCAGCAGGCTGGGCAGCTATTTCGGAGACAAAAAGCACCAGAGTGCCAAGACCCGGGCTTTGGTCCGGAATGCACATAAAATTGAATTCACCCTGACAGACAGCGAGCAGGATGCTTTTTTGCTGGAGAATTCGCTCATCAAAACACACCAGCCCCGATACAATGTGATGCTCAAGGACGGCAAGACGTATGCCTACATCTGCATCCGCAAAGAGCCATTTCCGAGGGTATTTTTTACGAGAAAGGTCATTCGCGACGGTTCGAGCTACTTTGGCCCTTACGCATCGAAATACAAGGCGGAGGTCATTCTGGAGCTGATCATGTCGCTCTTTCCGTTGCGCAACTGCAGCCTCAACCTTGCCCCGGAACATATTGCAAAGGGCAAGTACAAAGTATGTCTGGAATACCACATCCGCAACTGCAACGGACCCTGTCAGAGTTTCGAAACCCAGGACGCCTATGATGCCAAGATCCAACAGATCCGGAACATGTTGCGAGGCCACCTGGGATTGGTCCGCAAATTTCTTAAGGATCGCATGGAGCGACATGCAGCGAATATGGAGTTTGAACTGGCCCAGGAGTGCAAACTCAAATTGACCGCATTCGAAGATTACCAGGGAAAGTCTACGGTGGTGAGCACTTCCATCCGCGACGTAGACGTTTTCTCCATGGCATCCCTTGATTCGGAAGCCTACATCCATTTTATGAAGGTGGTCGAGGGAGCGATCATCCATACCTACACCATGGAGGCAACAAGAAATTGCGACGAAGACGACGCACAGATCCTTTCGCTGGCCATTCCGAGGCTGCGAGAAAAGTTTGACAGCGTGGCACCGGAGATCATTGTACCCTTTGCCGTGCATGTGCTGGGAGATGATGTTACAGCAACGGTCCCCCGGGGCGGCGATAAGAAAAAATTGCTCGACCTCTCCATCAGCAACGTGGAGTATTACAAATTGCAAAAGAGAAGAGAACAAATGAACCGGACCGGGAAGCTGACTCCGGCAGAGCGAATTCTTACAACGCTCAAGCAGGATTTAAACATGCAGGATATGCCGGTCCATATGGAGTGTTTCGACAATTCAAACATACAGGGAACCAACCCGGTGGCGGCCTGCATCGTATTCAAGAATGCCCGCCCCAGTAAGAAGGATTACCGCCATTTCAACATTCGTTCGGTAACCGGCCCCGACGACTTTGCCAGTATGGAGGAGGTGGTCTACCGCCGGTATCGCAGAATGCTCGATGAAGAGGAAGCGCTGCCGCAACTGGTGGTGATTGATGGAGGCAAAGGGCAACTGTCATCTGCCATGCAGGCCATCCGGAAACTGGGTATTGAGCAAAGGGTGACTGTAGTCGGCATAGCCAAAAAACTCGAGGAGATTTACTTTCCGGAAGATCCCGTTCCTTTGCACATCAACAAAAAATCGGAATCACTCAAAATCATTCAGCAAATGCGCAACGAAGCCCACCGGTTCGGCATTACCTTTCATCGCAACCAGCGATCGCGCAAATTCATACAATCAGAACTTCTGAAGATCCGCGGTGTCGGAGAGAAAACACTGACCAAACTAATTGCTGAATTTGGCTCCGTGGAGCAAATCCGCAAAGCGAATCGCAATGACCTGGCACGCGTAATTGGCGATGAGCTGGCTGGAAGGATCATCCGCTATTTTGATCTTGACGATGCCATTCACACAAAACAGTGACATGAGAAGTAACCGAAAAATTGCGGTAACCGGCGGATGTGGATACATAGGCAGCCACGCAATGGTCGACCTGATCGGAAATGGCTGGGATGTTTTTAGCATAGACTCACTGGTAAATTCCAATGAAGAAGTTTTGGATGGCATCCGGGCAATCACCGGAGTTCCGGTGCGCAATTACCGCATCGACCTGGCAGCATCGGGTGCATGGCAGCAGTTGCTCGATGCAGAGCCGGACGTGGTGGGCGTCATTCATTTTGCGGCGCTCAAAGCAGTGGGGGAGTCTGTGAAATTTCCCATGGCCTATTATGAAAACAATGTAAATGCGCTGATCAACACACTAAAATGGATGGAACGCGCTGACATCCGGTCCATCATATTTTCTTCTTCGTGTACGGTATATGGATCATCATCTGAATTGCCGGTCACGGAGCAGACACCTTTTGGGCTAGCCTCCTCGCCGTATGGAAGAACAAAGCAGATTGGCGAATGGATTTTGCAGGACCTCGCCGCAGCAGGTCGTTGCAGTGCCATATCCCTGCGGTATTTTAATCCGGCGGGAGCCCACCCTTCTGCACAAATTGGAGAATCGCCCAGCAGTCCGGCACAAAACCTGGTACCGGTCATTACGGAAACGGCAATTGGCAAGCGAACAGGCATGACGGTGTTTGGAGAGGATTACCCCACGCGCGACGGAACCTGCATTCGGGATTATGTTTACATCATGGACCTTGCACGGGCGCATACCCTGGCTCTGGAGCGCCTGTTAAAAACAGGAGAAGCTCCGGCGTTTGATGCCTTCAACCTGGGAATCGGCGAGGGTCTTACAGTGCTAGAGATGATCCACGCATTTGAAAAAGTTTCCGGCCAAACCCTGCGTTATCAGATCGGAGCACGGAGGGAGGGCGATATGGCCGCCGTTTACGCAGATTCCGCTAAGGCACGCCTGGTGCTTGGATGGTCTCCGGAAGGCGGCGTTGAAAAGATCATGCAAACGGCGTGGGAGTGGGAAAATAAACGAAGCCATTCCTGATAATGGTGTGGATAAACACTAACTAACAAACGTTAGTTTGTTGTTAAACCAGAATCATTTGTGCGAAACAGTTCCACGCAAATGCGGTCAGCCTGGTGCCGTCCGGATCGCGTTAGCCTGAGTGTTTGTCCGACCAGCGACGCCTCACCCCGTCCGATCAAAGGGTGCATGTCGAGGAGAAATTCTTTTGAAAACGCGGGGAATTCCTTGTTCAGACGGACCAGATCAACTCCCTCTGTGCGCCGGAGGTTGAGCATGACAAATTCGTTGAACCGGTCGGTTTCGGTCAGCATCTCCAGTGTATGTGCAGTCTGTCCGGCATTGATAGCACGGAGATATTGCGCATTGTTCGATGCGTTCCAGCTGCGTCGTTTGCCGTCATAGGAATGGGCCGATGGGCCAAATCCCATGTAGGGCGTTCCGTCCCAGTATGCGCTGTTGTGCCGGGAGCGGAAGCCGGTACGGCAAAAGTTGGAAATTTCGTATGCATCAAAACCTTCCCGGATGCAATAGTCCAGAATGAAATCCATCTGAGCAATTACATCTTCATCGGTTTCTGGAATCAAAACCCCTTTTCGAACCCAATGCGACATGGCGGTACGTTCCTCTGTGGTGAGCGCATAGGCTGAAAAATGCGGGATATTGAAGGTGCGCAGCCTTTCGAGGTTACCGGCGAGTTTATCAATGGATCCCCCAGGCAATCCGTACATCAGGTCTATGCTGGTATTGCGGAATTCAGATGATGTTATGCATTCAAGCGCGTAGCGCGCCTGCGCCCCGGAATGCGTCCGGTTCATCCATTGCAGGTCAGCGTCGTCGAATGATTGGATCCCCACGCTCAGCCGGTCGAACCCCAGGCCGTGCCACTGTTTAAGCTTTTCCGGCGTGACATCGTCGGGATTGACCTCAATGGTAGTTTCGGCTATGTTTTCTGTCCGGTAGCATTTGCGCACGGTTTTAATCAGGTAGGCAAGTTCAGAAACGGGAAGCAGGGAAGGCGTGCCTCCTCCGAAATAAATGGTTTGCATCGAATGGACTGCACCTTCCGGCTTGCGCATTGATATCTCGGCCCCCAGGGCCAGCACCATATCCGGAATGCTTCGGAGTTGCGTACTAAAATGAAAATTGCAATAACTACATTTGCGTTTGCAGTAGGGAATGTGTATGTATATTCCTGCAGGTATAAAATCGCTCATTGCCTTGTATCGGTCTGAGGTGCTACTGGTTTTGGCCTTGTCGCTGGGCTGTTTTACCCTTTGTTCGCAGCGCGTTGGTTCAGTTCGATGGTATTCCGACGGCACTGAGGCGCCAGGTGCTCACGCAAAGTTAAAGGACAGCGCGCAGCTTGCAAGCAGCACCGAAGATATGCTCGCCCAATTCCGTGAGGAGGGGCATCTTTTTGCCATGTTGGATTCCATTGCGGTGGGCGAAAATGAAACAAGTGTTCACCTCCACAGGGCGAAACGGTACATCATCCGGTATTTCGAAATAGCAACACCGGGCAACGTGGCGCTGGATCCCGCACTTGCGACACGAGGCATTTCCAGCTTCCCATCAGAACACTATCGCAGCTTGGTCAACGCATTGGCCAACCGGGGTCGTCCCTTTGCACACATTGAAATCTTCGCCGTCATCAGACGTGCAGATACCATTTATTTCGGTCATGTGCTGCATCCGGGCCCTTTGGTCCGGTTCCTGCAACCTGAGCAGGGCAGCGAATCCGTTTTGCGTGATTTTGCACTTCAAAGACTTAGCGGCATCCGGGCCGGAAGTCCTTTTTCCCAGCGACGCATCGATCAGGCGTCCCCGGCTTTTCGAACCCTTCCTTATTTGAGTATTGAAGCCGCCCCATCCGTTTTTTTTCCAGGTTCGGATTGTTTGGTGCGATTCTACCTAAACCATCAGGCTGCTTCTCGATTCGAACTGTTGTTGGGTTTGAATTCCAATCAAGGAAACTCCGAAAGGGGCCTAAGCCTGACCGGAACAGGAAATCTTGACCTCGTCAACCTCTTCCGGATGGGTGAGCGAATGCGACTGGATTATGAAAACCTGTCTGACAATTCTCCTCATTTTGCCCTGCAATTGGAATTTCCGAATCTTCCATACATTCCCATCGGCCTGGCAACTGAATTCAGTTTGTACCGCTTTCGGGAAAGCTACCAGGACATTCAAAACTCCTGGAGGTTCAGCTATGCCTGGGATGCGCGCAAAGCCATATCCCTGATTGCGGTAAACAACCGGTCCGACCTGCTTCAGGCAGATACCGCCCGGTTCATTGCATCCGGACGTTTGCCCACTGTATTGGATTACCGGTACCTCGCCGTCGGAATCCGTTATCGGTATGCGGATGTCGACAACGCCCTTTTTCCGCGGAGTGGACTTGAATTCACGTTTGAAGGCGACTATGGAAAAAAATCCTATCCCGAGAATCCAATCTTTTTCGAACTTGCTCCCAACCCGGACCGGATAAGGCAACAGTACGACAGCTTGCGATCGGCAGACCGGCAGGCGAGGCTTTCTGTACAACTGGGTTATCATCATAAGATTGCTGGAAAACATGGCGTTTACGCCGCACTACAGGCTCGCAGTCTGTTGAGTGACGGTGGGGTTTTGGAAAACGAATGGTATCGCATAGGAGGTGCGGCTTTGCTGCGCGGATTTGACGAAGAGATTTTTAGGGTTAGCCGGTATGCAGTCTTCTCTTTGGAATATCGCTTCTTTCTTGACCGCATCAGTTTTATCAGTGCATTTAACGATCTGGGATTGTTCCCCAATATGCAAAGCGATCTATGGCGTGTATATGATGGCCTGGGTGTAGGCATTCATTTTCAGACAAAGGCGGGTCTTTTTGGACTTCAGTATGCGGTTGGTTCAGGAGCTGGCCAAAAATTCCAATGGACACGGGGAAAAGTACATTTCGGATTTTCTGCCTTATTTTGACAACAGCCTCCTGCGCAATGCGATGATTTTGCAAAGAGGGTTTCTGTTCCATGCGTAGTGGTGATAAATTTCTTCTTGCGCTCCAAAGCCCCGCATGAAATAGGCGATGCCAGGGTGCATGCTTCCTTCGAAGTCGAGCAAGTAGTGGCTGTTGCTGTGTCGCTCGATCACTGCATCTACGATGGCGTGCATGGCGCCTGCTTTTCTGCCGGAAGGCGAAGCAAAAGAAAGGTGATAAGTCAACCGGTTGCCAAATTTGCTAAAAAATGCCCCGGCAACGACCTGCGATTGGGCATCCCTGGCGAGGCAGAGAATGGCCGCGTTCCGGTCGAGGCATTCCCTCAAAAGGTTTTTCATCATTATGGGTTCCCGGTAGGTTGAAGGGATACCTGCTTTGCCTAAGTTGAGACAGTTGTCAACAAATCCCTGAACGTCGTGCTGTATTGCAACCGCGATCTGCATTTTCTGTGCACTCCGCACACTCAGTTTGTGACCCTTATTGTATGCATCGAACAGGAAGGAATGGCTGGTGTTTAGAGGAAGGACAAAATTGGTGCGAACGGTTGTACTTACACCTGACGGCAACGTGGAGATGCCTTTGCGAAGGCAAATATCTCCACAGGAAAACCAATCGCGAAGTTGGGTCAACAGGGATCCGGCAACTCCTGGAACGGATTCCGGTTCCGGAATTTCAATTTTTTGAATAAAGGGTGGCACAATGGGTTTCCAGATGCCCATTCGTTTCGCAAGCGGAATGTACGACGGCCAACGATCGTTTTCAAACATACATACATGTGTACATACATGCCTGAGATACCAAGCCTGTGAAGTGATTTGATCAGGAATATGGGACGGTAAGTCCTCGATCTCTGCAGTGCAAATGATTTTTGGTCTGGTCGGCTTCATCGTCCGGGCAACCTCATCTTTTTACGGATAAACTCCATCCATCTCTTACAGGAAGAACAATGGTTTGCCATGCCACTGAGTTGTACAGTTGCTGGTTGAAGAGGTGAACGGCTTCCGTTTCAACATCCATGGGTTCGTCGAGCACTTTGCCGTACCACAGCACATTGTCTGCAACAAGCAGAGCACCTGCGTTCATCCGCGGTTCGACCAGTTTGAGGATAGCCGGATATAGAGCCTTTGCAGCGTCGATGAACACAAAATCCCAATTGCAGTCGAGTTTGGAAATGCATTCAAGTGCGTCGGCATGGTGCCAAACAATTTTTTCTGCAATGGGATCACCATCCAGGTTGCGCCGGCGGATGTGCTCGAAATCATCATTGACTTCAATGGAATGTACTTTACCACCCATGGACAGACCTTCTGCGATGCAGCGGGCACTGTAGCCGGTAAACCCGCCAATGTCGAGCGCCAGATTCGGGCGAATGAGTTGAGACAAAAAGCTCAACATGCGACCCTGTAATTTGCCTGAAAGCATTTGTGGCGAGGGCGTATTCAGAAAAGTATCCCTTTCGAGCTGATGAAGAACTTCGCTTTCAGGATGACTCCATTGTTCGCAGTAAGTGTACATTCGACGCAGCGTGCTGGTCTCCATTGGATCACTCTATGAGATGAACGTCACCGGAAAGAACGATGAAACCGTCATCCGTTTTGATCTTTGCGGAGTATAGGTACACACCGGGTAGATTGCGTTTCCCTTTTGTACCCCTTCCATTCCATCCCTGGTCCGGCATATTGGCCGCAAATCGCTCGTTTGAAAAGACGAGATTACCCCAGCGGTCGAATATCTGAAATGATTCTATGGTCGCCGCATTGGAGTGATCAATGGGATAAAAAGCATCGTTGATGTTGTCTCCGTTGGGAGAAAATGCATTGGGAAAATAGACCTTCACTTCTTTGAGAATGCGAAGGGTCAAAGCTGCCTCGCTGGTGCAACCGTTCGTATCGGTCACGGTAACGCGGATAACGCCTTCGTAGCTCGCCGTGAGCAGAGGTTCAAGACAATCGCTGCAGTCCAGTTGATCAGCGGGATCCCAAGATATGCGCCGGACGGCACCAGGATCGGACAAAATGTTGAGTTTGATCTTCCTCGATTCGCCTGCCTTCAATTCAAGGGATGGCAGCAAATCGATGCGGACGCCTCCTTCCCGGAGGATCTCGAGCGACAAGTCGTAGGTACAGCCATTTGCATCCCTTACAACGATCGGGTGAATCCCCGGTGAAAGAGGTAAGACGGTCAGGTCTGTTACGAAGTTCGCCCCACCATCTGCGGAATAAACATAGGGCGCTTTGCCTCCCGTTATGGAATGAATTGCGATGTAGCCGGTTTCGCGTTGGCAATTCGCATGTACCGGACTCGCATCGACGAAATGGATCCGTCCGGTGTCAGCTACAACCAATATCGAATCGGTGGTGCTACAACCCGTGCGCGGATTGATGATCTTGCACACATACAGGCCTGGCTTATCTGTATTGAATTGTGGCAGCGAATAGCTGAATCCATTGGGGCCATTCCAGCTCATGGTGAAGCCCTGCAGAGAACTGCCCGCTTTTACCGGAACGCGATCTCGCAGGCAGTTGATGGTGTCGGCAGACAGGCTAAGGTCTGGTTTTGTTGTATCGGCGACAATGGTCACGGATAGCGACAAACGGCAACCGCTGCTGTTGGTTGCAGTGACCAGGTAATTGCCGGGTATAGCGATGACCGGATTTTGTTGTGCACTCGAAAATCCCAAAGGCCCGGACCAGTCAAAGACCAGACCGGCATCCGGGGTGTTGAGCCTCAAAGTCAGTTGGTTTCTGCGGCATGTAATGGTATCTGGTTCCAGGGTGATTGAAGGAAGGCGCCTGCTGTCGCGCAACAGGAAACTGTCAGAAGACGAACAGCCGTAAGCATCGGTGATCAGAAGTTTGTACCAACCGGCACGGCTTGTCGCTATGGTATCCGTTGATGCAACCAGGCCACCGGGTCCGGACCATGTAAGGATACCACTACCGGAAGCAGGATCTCTGGCGATGGCCGCCACGCTGTCGGCACAGGTAATCGAATCGCGGTCATACCACAGCTTAACGAGGGGGGGCGTTGTTTTTTGTCCGATGTAAATGATTTGGCTGGCCGAACATCCCAGGGAGTCGGTAATTTGTATGGTATACCAACCCGAATCGCTGACGACGGGCCGAAGCTGATCAGAACGGAAACCGTTGGGGCCGTTCCATTGTACGCTTACCCCTGTGGTGGATGTGCTTGCATTCAATGGAACGGACAATCGACTGCAGGTAATGGTGTCGCCGGAAACCCGCAAGTCTGGGATCCGGTCTTTTTGAATTACCAAAACAGAGTCTGTAAACGTACAGCCGTTCGTGCCCCAAAGAGTGAAGGTGTATGTTCCACCCAATACGACATCAGAAGACGGCGATTGAATGGAAAAAACACCCGGACCGACCCATTGCATCCGGATAATGTTGCCAGTGATCATGCCGGCTTGTATTTTTCCGATTTGCTTGCAGGTGATGGTATCAGCCTGTAGAAAAGCTCCGGGATGAACCGTGTCGGAAGGAATATTTAGAATGGCTGAATCCGAACATCCGTTAGCTGCAATTACGGTCAGAGTATAGATTCCGGAATTTCCAACCTGGATTGACTTCACATTTGATGAAAAGCCACCAGGCCCCGTCCAATGAAACGCTATCGCCGTTGAATCAGTCGCAACCGTAGGGCTTACGGTTGTTCGGGTACACGTGATGGTATCAGCCTGCAATGCAAGAATGGGCAGACTGCGATCGATAGAAACGTAAACCGAATCTTCATACGAACATCCGTTATTTGCTATTGCAACGAGCCTGTGCCAGCCCGGAAGCCCCGAACGGATTTCGCGAACGTTGCTGATAAGACCCGAGGGACCGCTCCATTGGTAGCTTGTAGCATCGGCGCCTGTGTAGCGAAGCCATGCTGAATCAGTCCGGCAGTTCAGCGTATCTGCTTTGAGGGTAAAAACAGGGCGTACCGTATCGATGGCTATGGTTACGCTTGTCTGAGCGCTGCATCCGTTGGGTGCCGTCACCGTAAACGTGTAGTTGCCGGGAAGGCTTGTAGTAATCGAGGTCTGGTCGCGCAGATCCCCGGAAGGCGTATTCCATAATACGGACACACCCGCTGTCAGGCTGCCTCCGGTCAGGGTTACATCTGGTCGGTTGCAACGCAGGGTGTCAGCCGGTGAAAGGAAAATATCGGGTACGTCGGCTGATTTAAAAACGATGACGGAATCTATGGCGCGGCAACCATCGGCCGTCATGAGTTCAACATAATACCAGCCGCTTTCACTGACAACGGGCATCCGCTCGGTGGAGCTGAAATTTCCGGGACCCTTCCAGGAAACAGTTGCAGTAGTGTCTGCAACAAGTCGAAGTTGGACAAAAGTGCGATTGCAGGTAAGGGTATCTGCCGAGAGGGCCACAGTAAGGTGGCTGCCTGTAGTCGGAACATAAAAAGAATCCAGCTCCTTGCACCCCAGGCTGTCTGTTGTCGTCAAATAATACCAGCCGGTATCGCGCACCACCGCGCGGTCTGAACTGTCTTTTTGATAGCCGCCAGGCCCCTTCCACCGATAGATGGGTTTTCGTGCAAGGCTGGTTGCCCGCAGTACAGCAGTATCCTTGGAGCAGCCCAGGCTGTCGCCGGAAACTTCCACATAAAGTTCTGTCCGCAAGTCTTCTATTTCAACCGATGCCGTATTCGTACATCCATAATCGTCGGTCACCTTGACCGTGTACGTTCCAGGTTCCTGTATGTTGAAATTGGTTGCCCTCGTACTGTAATAACCTCCCGGCCCCGTCCATTCATACGTAGGTGCCTGTGATTTGCTAATGGCTTCGATGCGACCCATGTTATTTTGGCACGTGATGTCTTCTTTTTTGGTTGAAATATCAGGGGGAGTTACACTGCCTTTCACTTCAATCATTTGCTCGACTTCGCAGCCAAAGGGGCCCGTAATTTTTAAGGTATAGACTCCGGGAGAATCTATAACGGGAGTCAGCGTGCGGTCCCCACTGAGTATGCGCCCGTTGCGCGTAGTCCACAGGTAGCTGATGCCTGGTCCTGAGCTGGATCCGCTGGCATCCAGTCTTAAGGGCCTGTTGAAACAATTGATCTCGTCCGGAGGAAGGATATCTGCAAGCAATTCGTACACCGTTACCGTTACTTCGTCTTGTTCCTCGCAACACTCGCGAACCACGATGTCGTCTATGGCACACATGCTCAAGGGGCCGGTGCCTCCATAGTTGGCAAAACAAATCGTTGCCGATGTGGCAGCAGCGCTGTTCCAGGTGAAACTGCCACTTGCTTCCAGGCACAGGCCACTGATCGCATCAACCGTGCCGATGAGACTTCCGTTGATCTTTAAACCGATTGAAGGGGGTGCACTAAAGAGGTAGGGAATGCCAAATAACTTGTAATCTATTTTGTAGTCGGTATTTTGAAAAACGGGAATCGTCTGACACCAGATATTCGACGACGACCCGGTAGGTGTGATGACCATAGTAAAAGCTCCGATATTCGGCGTGCACCCAAAGGCTATTGCAATCTGCGGTACGCTCATGACCATGTAGCCTCCCGTAGAAGCAATGAGGTCGTTTACAGCATTAAAGGGCGTGTACTGGCTGGTTGCGGGATTGATGTTTCCGGTTTCAAAGCCGCCATTGGTGATGCGATTGCCCGAAACGGCCCGGGCGGTCAGGGTGTAGTTGGTCGTTGATGCGGGGTTGGCGACCGGATTTAGAATGTTGGGATTGCTGAGTCCGTCGGGAGGTTCCCAACTATATTGGGTGCTGCCGGAAACACTTGCATTGAGGACCTTTCCCTCGCCAGCACAGATGGTTATATCCGGACCTGCGTTTACGATTATACCACATGAATTGGGCATTGCATAAACCGGCTTACGGCCTGGCTTTTGCTGTCCCTGTATCGGCGAACTGATAAAGACAAAAGCGCAGCATGCAAAGGCAAATCTTGCTATTGCACCCATTTTCGAAAAAAACAATGTCAGGGCTTGTAATGCGCGTTCCCTTACCTTCACTTTCAAAGGGATGAACTTTTTACAAACGTCTTCTTTGAAGCTCACCGGATGAGCGTTGCGTCTCCTCTTAAGATCCATTTTTCTCCGTTGATCCATTCAATTTCTGCAACATACGTGTAGACACCCGGGTTGCATTTTTCGCCTTGAAAACTTCCATCCCAACCATGTGCCGGCTGATTGGGAACACCGTCATTGTATCCGAAAACCTGATTGCCCCAGCGGTCAAAGATCTTGAAAAAATGAATTTGGGTTACATCGGGATCGCTGCTGTGAATGTATATGTGATCGTTGATCTGGTCTCCGTTTGGGCTGAATGCGTTGGGAACCCATGCACGCGGAGTTTCGACGCGTATGAGGATGGTTTGGATGGCCAAACAACCGTTCGTATCTACTACGGTAACTTCGTATTCGATGTTTTGCAGAGGGAATGTCTCTGGATCTTCACAGTCGGAGCAACTCAGGTAAGTTTCGGGACTCCACCGGAAAGAAGCTGCAATGGCAGGATCCGGTAGCACCGTCAGGTCAAGCCGGGTGGATTGGCCGAGGCGTAAGGTGATTTCAGGTACCAGATCAGTCTGCACGGCAGGAATTTCTGTAATGGCAAAACTTTTCTGGTAGCGGCATCCGGCACTGTCGCGGGCGAAAAGTACGTGAATGCCAGGAAGAAGTCCTTTGAATTCCGTGGATGATTGCCATTGATCCGGGTCGTCAACGGAAAATTCCATTCCTCCGTGGCCCCCAAGTGTCTGAAAAACGTTCACACTTCCCGAAATGGCTTTACAAATCGGATTGACTGTTTGTAGCGATACATCGCGGATGAGCAGACTGTCGCGATACACTTCGTGCCAAAGGAGCGTGCGGCAACCATTGCGAGGCAGGGTTACTTCGAGCTGGTATCGGCCGCCTTCGGAAACGGTGAAACGGTTCCCACGATTAATCTTCTGTCCTGATGGATCGTACCACTCCAGTTGCGCAGCAGGGTTATCCGACATACCCTCCAGCAATGCCTGGTCGCGGAGACAACCGATGCTGTCGGATCGCGCAAAAGCATTTGGATGGATGGTGTCAATCTGAACGGTCAGGGACCCTGAGGACGAACATCCGTTAGGTGAAGTGGCCAACGCCTTATAAAGGCCCGGAACCGAAGTTTTTAGGGTATCCGCAGCAGACATGGCCTGGCCCGGCCCGGTCCAGGAGTATTGCAGGGCGGGAGTGTTGCTCAGTGCCCGCAGTACAACCGAGGTCTGAACACAGGTGATGGTATCGTCCGAGACGTGAAGGTCAGGGGCAAGGGTGTCGACGGCCACGAAAACGGAAGAGGCGCTCGCACAATGGTTGTCGCCCCTTGCTTCGAACATAAAAGTGCCACCGGCTGCACTGCTGATGACATTTGCACTGATTTTTTGCCCATCGGGTGTGGTCCACGTGCCCGTTATGTTTGCGGGTGTTATGATGGCGGTTAGCTCTGCCTCCAGGTTGCGACAATCGATGGAGTCTGCAAAAAGACTTATTTGTGGCCGAACCGTGTCCTGAGGAATCCAAATCGTCGCGCTTCCCTCGCAGAAGTTCGCAGAGCGGATGAGGAGCTGGTACCAGCCTCCAAGATTGATCTCCGGTTTAAGGATTGTGCTTGAAAAACTCTGTGGGCCGGTCCACTCAATCCATGACGTATCCGAACGGGTGTTCACCTCAAGACGGATACGCGTTTTAAGGCAGTTGAGCGAGTCCGCGAGGATGGAAAATGCCGGTCTTATGGTATCCTCTGCAACGTCAACCGTCCATTCTGACTGACAGCCTTCCGGGCTTTCGACTGAAAGGGTGTACCTGCCCCCTTGTGAGACCTGTGCTGTAGAGTCGGAGCCGACAAATCCTCCGGGGCCTGTCCACCGATAGAGCAGACTGTCGCGGTTGGTAATGGCCCGCAAAAGGGCACTCCGCTTTATACAGGTGAGGGTGTCAGGTGATATGTAAAGATCGGGCTTGCGCACATCGCGAAAGACGGTAAGTGTGGCGGAATCTGAACATCCGTTAGCATTGTAGGCTATCAACCGGTAGTTTCCGGGAACAGAAATATAAGGACCAGCCTCGTCTGAACTAAAGCCTGCAGGACCGGACCAATCGTAATGGATCCCGTTGCCAATGACCGATGCCATGAGCTGCACGCTGTCTTTTTTGCAATTGATGGTGTCATTTTGGTAACTGATCAGCGGTCTGGACGTATCGGCATAAATTTCGATCGTAATATTTGCGGAGCATCCGTTAGCTAAAGTTGCCGTTACCGAATAAGATCCTGGAAGGTCTGCGCCTGGGCGCTGCAAAGAAGAAGTAAAGCCGTTTGGACCGCTCCATGTGTATGCCGCCCCGGGTGGGCCTGAAAGGGAAAGGGTAGTAGTCGTTTTGGCGCAGGTCAGCGTATCGTCAGTCGAATTTAATACGGGCGACGTCGTGTCGATGGCTATGGTTACCGAGTCGATGTCCGAACAACCGTTAGCATAGCTGGCTCTTGCCGTGTATATCCCGGGCACATATACAAGCATGCTGTCGGAAGTGGAGAAGAACCCCCAGGGTCCGGACCATTCTAAGGAAGCGTCACTTCCTGAAACCAGCAGGGCAGACCTCTTGTTGCACCGCAGGGTATCTGGCTGAAGCATAAGTCGGGGATGGAGGGTGTCGGCATGCACCTCGACCAGAAAGGTGTCGACGCACTGGTTACCCCCTTTGGCAACAAACTGGTAAATTCCCGGAATGGTCGTCAAAATGTGAGTAGAATCGACAGACACAAAAAAATGGGCCGATGACCAGGTCCAATCGACCAGTGGCCGGTCGGCAACGGCTCGAAGGTGTGCGGTGTCGGTCAAACAGCTGATCGTATCTGCGTACAATTGAACGACCGGTTTTTGGATGTCTTTGTTCACGCGCAAGGAATCCGTTTTGATGCAGCCAAAGGGCGTACTCACCCGGAGCACGTACAGTCCGCTGTCGGCGGTTTTGAAGCCATCGGATTTAATATAGAAATTGCCGGGGCCAAACCATTCGAAAATGGACCCGGGAACAGTAGACTCACCCATTAGAAGGGCTGAATCCCGCATACAGTCGATGTTTTCACCAGAGATGCTGATTTTTGGGTTGTCGTCGCGCTCGACGACGTGAATCGAGTCAACCGTTTTGCAATTGTATTCATCCGTGATGGTCAGGGTGTAAACCCCGCCGGAAGAGACTACGGCAATCGGATCAGTGGAGGAATAACCATTCGGCCCCCCCCATTCGTATTGCAGGGGAAAGACCTTGCTCCGGCTGAAGATCGATGCGACCAGCTGGTTGCACCCAATCGTATCTTTTGTCGTCAACTGCAGATCTGGTGGGCGGATGTTGCCAACTACCGTCACCTGTTCTGTTTTGCAACAATTCGGCAGCGGGGAGCAAATGGTAAGGTAGTAGGTTCCCGGGCCCTCAACGAAAGGTTGAAGGGTGCGTGAACCGGAAATGATCTTTCCATCTCCGGTTGTCCACATATAGGTCCAGCCCGGGCCGGAAGATGAACCTGTGGCGTCGATCTGAACGCGCGGCATGTCGCAGTTCACCGGATCGGGTGGGGCGATCTGGAAGGTGAACTCCTCCACTTCTACCTTCATGGTGTCGCGGACCTCACAAAACTTGCGAAAGCTGAGGTCGTCGATGGCGAAATCGTTGCCGCCGGTAGCCGTGTTGAGGTTCACAATGCAGATCTCCGCCGTGGTATTGCCACCGGAATTCCAGATGGCCTCGTATTTTTCCCAGTTGCACACCACACCACTGCTGTTGAATATGGAACCGATGGGGGTGCCGTTGATGGAAAACTGCAGGATCGGGGGAGAGGAAGAGACGACCGCTGTGACCCACGCTGTGAAGGCGTAATCCATGTCAGGGATGACATTGATGTTCTGGCACCAAACGTTCTGAAGGCTGGCCGAACCGTTGAGTACCATCATCAAACCGGAGCCACTCGTGTGGTCGCCGCAAGGGGCAAAACCCGCATGGCCGAGCTGCGGGTTGTTGATCACCGCATAGGTGCCTTCGCAGTCCAGGTACCCCAGGCCATAACAAGAACTGGTACCCGGCATGTAGTCCGTAGTAAAGCCCGTATTTCCCGCTTCAAAATTGCCATTGGTAATGAGGTTCGTCGTACTGAGTCCCTTGGCGGTGAGGATGTATTCCATCGTGGAAAACACGGTGGCCATGGTCACTGGGGATTTCGGATTGCTGAGTCCCGTGGGGGGCTCCCAGAAGATGTCCTGTACGTTGCCTCCGGTTACCTTGCCGTTGATGGTAACCTTATCGCCCGGGTTGCAGACTTTGAGGTCGGGGCCTGCATTCACGGTGAAGTTGCATTGGGCCGGCAAAAAGCCGGACCCTATGATAAAAGGCAAGAGCAAACAGCAAAAAGCAACTTTCATGGTGGAGGTCAAACTCCAAAAGTACAAAAATCCTTACAAGCCCAGAACCAGGCAGAAGGCTTGTGCGCTGGTCGTCATCGTAAACCGGGAGCGAACCCTCTCCAGCCCGTTCCGGCCCATGCGCTGCCGGAGTTCCGGGTCTTCCATCAAAAGGCGGACGTTGGCCGCAAACTTGTCGACGTCGGGGTAATCGACCAGATAGCCCGTGTGACCATGGTCGACAATTTCGGGGTTGCTCGACAACTGCCAGGCCACGACCGGTTTTGCTCTGGCCATGGCCTCAACGAGCACAAAGCCAAAACCTTCCCAGGTCGATCCGAGCAGGAATATATCGGTCTGGTCAAGAAATGGTATCATGTTCTCGACAAAGCCGCACAGCTCTACCCGATCCTCTAAATCCCGTTGCAGGATGCCCTGCTCAATCGCTTCTCGAAGTTCACCGGTCCCGGCAATGCGAAGCCGGAAAGAAAGTCCCTGAACCGCGAGCAGACGCGCAACGTCGAGTAAGAGGAGCTGGCCTTTTTGTTGGGTGAGCCTGCCCGCTGTGCCCAACACCAGGGTGGTCCCTGGGCCATCCGCAGGAGTGATGTCGTCGGGACGGGATACGAGGTCCTGTTCTTCGATGCCATGGTAGACTACATAGGTCTTAGCGGCAATGCGCTCAGAGGGAAAGTTTAGGAGCAGGGTCCTGCGCGTTTCCAGCGAACTCGCAACGAGGTGGGTCAGTACGCTGTTAAAATAGAAGCGGTTGAGTAGCCCGCCGCGAACGGGAACCGCAAGCCCCCGCAAGTAAACGATGCGCCTTACCCCGGCGATTTTTGCAGCAAGTCCTGCAGCTTTCATGTCCTGAGAGGAAGAAAATACCAGCGTTCCCACTCCGTGTTTTCTCAACAGCAAGGCGGATTTCAGCAAACCCAGGGGGTTTAGGAAGCTGAGGTTGTGGATGCGGCGGGACAAAACCTCCAGACCTTCGGTTCTGGCCCGTCGGCTGAGGGCTCCCCGGTCGTGGGCGACTAGGCAAACCGGGTGACCCAGGTCGCGAAGGGCGATGGCATATTCGAGGTGTAGTTTTTCACCTCCTCCCCAAAATTCGTGGGTGTTCCAAAAACAAATTTTCTCAGCGCGCTCCATGCATCCGAAATTTGCGGATCAGGACTTTCGTGCAATGAGAGAGTACAGCATGGGAACGCGACGATTCAGTCCGCGAATGCGGAATTTGCCTGGCCCGGAAGCTTCGACGAAAGAGAAACAAGGGTAGGGCGAATAATCGTACTCGGCAAAATGGTTCAGCTGGAAACCTGCGTCGAGCAGACTGCTGATGGCGTCTGAAAGAGGATGATTCCAACTCATGGTTTCCAAAACGATGTTGGCATCGGGTTCGGCATACGATCCCGTTTCCGTTTCCCGGATGGGACCTGTATTGAAGTAATCGTAGCCTATGCTCTTGAAGGCGTTGTCGTACATCCACAAAAGCGGATGAAATTCGACGAGAACCAGTCGTCCACCCGGACGGAGGGTCTTTGCAACCGCACTGGCCCATTTTGACAGGTCGGGAAGCCAGCCGAGTACACCGTAACTGGTAAAGGCGAGGTCAAAAGAAGCATCAAGCGATGGTGGCAGGTTGCACACATCGCAACAAATGAACGTTGCGTCCTGCCCCGTCTTTTTGGCCAGTTCTTTGGCCGCTTCAATGCCTTTGTCAGAAAGGTCGACACCCGTTACATTGGCCCCTCTGCGTGCCAGGGAAATGGAATCCTGTCCGAAATGACATTGTAAGTGCAAGAGTTTAACACCGGCCAGACTTCCAAGGAGTTCGACTTCGAGGGGCTGCAAACTGCATTTCCCCTGTAAAAAGGCGTCGAGATCATAAAACTCCGACTGCATGTGCAGGTCGACGCGGTCGTTCCACGATTTGCGGTTGATGTCCAGATATGCGGAGGGATCCATTTGGCGAAGCGTTCACAAAGTTAATAAATTATTTAATATAAAATTAAATAAAATAATAATATATAAATAATTAATAAATAATGTTATATGTATTTATATATTTTATATATAAAAAAATACAAAAACCGATTCCCGGCGTCCTGCAGGGAGATTTGCTTGGTTGATGCATTATTTATTCATGCAATCCCCGCGCAGACTTGTTATCTTGTGCGGCGTATGAACACTCTGGATCGTCGCACTTTGGTAAAGGGCATTGGTTCCGCTTCAGCCCTGGCCGCATTTTCCCCTTCTTTGGTATTGCGGGAGATCGAACGAAGCTATGAAGCATCGAAAGATGCTTTTCTCGAACTGACCAACAGCCGTTTAGAGGGAGAAGATTTCTGGCAGGCGGTGCGTACTGCCTACTCCGCCTCTCCCGGAATCATCAACCTCAACAATGGGGGAGTCGCCCCGCAGCCACGCGTGGTGCAGGAGGCCGTAGAGTATTACGGCCGGATGTGCAACGAGGCACCTTCCTATTACATGTGGCGCATCCTCGATCAGGGGAGGGAGCCCCTTCGCGAAAAACTGGCGAAGGTCGCCGGCTGCTCACCGGAGGAAATCGCCATCGACCGCAACAGCTCGGAGGCTTTGGAGACGGTGATTTTCGGAGTCCGCCTTCGTCCGGGCGACGAAGTCGTTCTGACCAAACAGGATTACCCCAACATGATCAATGCATGGAAACAGCGCGCCCACCGCGACGGCATTTCCCTGAAATGGGTGGACCTTCAGGTTCCGAGCGACAACGCAGAAGCACTCGCCGCTGCATATTTCGAAAAATTCAGTCCGCGCACCCGACTCGTCCACATCACGCATGTCATCAACTGGAACGGCCAGGTAATGCCCGTTCAGCGAATTGCTGCGGAGGCCCATAAACGAGGCATTGAAGTGTTGGTCGACGGAGCCCACAGTTTTGCCCATCTGCTATTTGATATCCCTTCACTGGGAGTGGATTACTTTGGAACTTCCCTGCACAAGTGGATGAGCGCTCCTTTTGGATCTGGTATGCTCTACGTCAAAAAGGAAAAGATCCGACAACTTTATCCTTTACTTGCTGCGCCGGATCCGGAATCAGACGACATCCGCAAATTCGAAAACCTCGGAACTCGATCTTTCCCCATTGAGCAGGCGATTTCCCACGCAGTAGACTTTTTCGAACACATAGGCGCCAAACGGAAATTCGACCGCCTACTCGAACTGCAGCGATACTGGTCCTCAAAAGTTGTTGACCATCCTGCGATCCGGCTGGTCCATCCAACCGCTGACGGATTTTCGGGTGCTCTTGGCAATGTTTCCGTCCAGGGAAAAACCCCCGAGGAAGTTTCCAGTAAGTTATTCGACCTGGCAAAGATCCATACCGTGGCAATCTCGTGGGAGAACATCCACGGCGTGCGCATCACCCCAAATGTCTACACGACAAAAACCGAGCTCGACAAACTGGTCGCAACCTTATTGCGGATTGCCGGCGAGTAAAGGCCGGGTTGTCTGGCTTTCTATCTGCTCCTTCAATTGGTTAGAGGGTATTCACCGCGTCATTCGTACAAGGAGGGTGCCGGGTGACCATATTGCAGTGAACAGCAAAGGGCACTTCCCTCCATTCCGTTTTGAGTACGAGCCTCATCGGGGAACCAGGTGCAACATTGAATCCTGAAAGATGCCTTAATAGCACAGGTGAAATGGGTGTGCTGGTTTCAATGTCCATTCCGGGAACTGGCGGTAACGTTATCCGAATTAAAGAAATCTTCTAGGGCACCTCTAATAACCCACTATTGCGCCAGCCAGCCCGCACAGGCTAATGCGCGAAATGAATTTAGCTTCACAATACTTCGTTGCGGTTCAGTCAGTTATTGCTCCACATAGCTTCCTTCACCGCGCCTCGTCTTGTTTTGCTCGGGGGCTGCCTCTCTCCACTCCCTCTTGCGCCAGCCAGCCCGCACAGGCTAATGCGCGAAATGAATTTAGCTTCACAATACTTCGTTGCGGTTCAGTCAGGTATTGCTCCACATAGCTTCCTTCACCGCGCCTCGTCTTGTTTTGCTAAATTCCTTCTGGCATCAACAGGGAGTGAAGAGAGGCAGCCCTTTTCCTTCTGGCATCAACAGGGAGTGAAGAGAGGCAGCCCTTTTCATTCTGGCATCAAAACTGGGTTATTCGAGGAACCCTCTATAATACCCATCCAGGTCGGTCAACAAGCGCTTCGATGGTTCCGAAGTCAAAAAAAACGCCTTGTCACTGAGGTGGACAAGGCGTCGAGAGTGCCGAAAGTGGGAGTCGAACCCACACGACTTTTAGGGTCACTGGATTTTGAGTCCAGCGCGTCTACCAGTTCCGCCATTTCGGCGAGGCGATCGGGCCCCAAAGCTAAGTCTTCCGGAGAATTCAGGCATCATGCCCGGAGAAATTTTGACTCAGAACGGGGGGCGTGTTCAGAAGCCCGGTGGTTCTTTTTTTTACCGGTCCTGGAAGATCAGCGGTTTAGTGAACGGACTCCTTGCTAAGAGTTTGTGCCGAAATCCATTTCCTGCATCCGAGTTCCCCGCACTGGCATTCAAATGCTTCCATGTCCGGATGCATAAAACGTGCATAGTCGAGAGTGAGTTCTTCGTCTGGCTGGACTTCCCTCAGGGCGACGACGTTCAGGCCGTCGAATTGCGTATTTGGGACGCATGAATGATTCTGTGGCGCCCATTCTCCTGGATCCGTGTCCCACAGGATGTAGATGCCGTCACCTGCCGGGTACGCATATTTTCTAAAGAGTTCTTTGTCGTGTGCATTCCAGTGTTTGCGCACATGCGCACCGCTGACGATGCGTTGGTGCTTTTCCTCACCTCGAAAGACGACCTCCCCTTTGCGCAGCTTGCGCACTGCGTAAATGCCGTAACCCGAACTGGCAGATTTTCGGAGGTAGTACTTTTTCTGTTTACTCCGGTGACGGCTAATGCCTTCTTCGATGATCATCTGCAGGAATACCTTGTGCCCGGCAGGATCGTTGTAGAGGATGTAATCTGCAGAACCTTCGTAACCTCCACCATAAAAAACGGAGCAGGCGAAATTCACCTCAAGGAAGTAGATTTTCCCCTTGGGGTTCACCCGGAAATCAATGCGGGCATAACCTTTGCCCCCAAACTCCCGGAAAAACGTGCACGCTGCTTTTTTGAGTTTGCGTTCGAGGCCTTCGTCATTGCAGACAACGTTGCGTTCCGGATGCAGGTCCGATGTTTTGAGTTTGTAGGTCTTGAATGGAGCGTCTTCGGGAAAGAGGTATTCCACCGGGCGAAATGCCACACATTTTCGATCGTCCTTTGCATCTGCTGCTACCAATACGGTGAATTCACGCCCGGGAATGTATTCTTCAACAAGCACTTGCCCGTATTCTTCCAACAGGCTTTTTACTTTTTGAAGCAAAGACTTCTCGTCATAGGCAAGGGAGTGATCGTCGATGCCGAGACTGTCACCGGCCTTTGCCGGTTTGGAAAAAAGAGGGAAGCGCAGGTCCTGACTCAACTCGTTTAAATCGCCCAGTGAGTTGACCAGGCGGTATTCAGGAGTGGCAATGCCTGCGATGCTGGCAACGTATTTCATCACCTCTTTAGAAGGATCATACAGGTCAAGAGTCGGCCCGGTGTACGGAAGGTTCAGCAATTCGAGAGAATGGATCACATCGATCGAAGGAATGTCCCATTCGAGATAGGCCTCGCACAGGTTGACAAAGATGTCGTACCCTTGTTTGGATAGTTCCTTTAGTTGCTTGTACGTGCTCAGTTTATTGAGAAATACATGGTCCACATCGTGGTCAGGCAACCAATTCTGGAGGTTGCGGGGTGGATCGTAGTTTTTATAATCAACTCCGGAAGTCGAATAATCCGGTTGTAGTATGCATATTTTCATAGTCGGGATGTCACTTTACTCAATGAGATTTGCAATCTGCCTCCAGGTGCATTCATGCCATTTGATATGAAGCCAATTTTCATGCTTTACAAGAGCATCTTTGCCGGAAACGGTTCTTTGCGCAACGCCTGTTGCAGTATTTCGAGAATCAGTTCGCTGTATCGTTGTCCACCGAATCGCAGTATGGCACCGATGGAAGTGTAATTTTCATCATCTGACAATCCACATTGTGCGTTCACTTCGAGCACATACAATTGACCTGTTGAAGCATTCCTGCGAAAATCAATCCGGGCATATCCTTCTCCGCCAACCGCTGCATAAGCACGGCGGCTCAGCGTCGCGAGTTCCTCTGAGGTCGCCCCGTCAACGCTGCAATAATTCCATAGGAATTTGTCTCCTTCCAGGGGAAGCTCCTTATCGTAGAATTCCCAAAGCCGGTCAAAAGACAGAAATTTTTCTTCATTCGGAAGGCTGCTTTCAAAATGCCTTTCGACAGGGGTGTAGACGATGCAGGTCTCCGGTATCCGATGGCTTCCCAGAATAAAGCTCGTGTATTCAGGGCCATCAATAAACTCCTCCACAAACACTCCATCGCGGAAGAGGTCCCAGTTCTTGTAATACCGATTCCCGGAAAGCAGGTATGCGCGCAGCTCCTCTGCTGAATGCACCACCGAGCGGATGCCGATGCCGAGACTTCCTGCCGACACGGCAGGCTTAACGATCAATGGCGGGCAGAGGTTTGCAAAGATGGACGCCGCGTTTGAGCCGTCCGGATTGACCTCCCTCCACGGGGGCGTAGGCACACCGTATTGCTCGAACAGTTTTTTCATCGGAATTTTGGAGTTCGTGTTCCGATAGAAGATTTCATCTGCACCCGTATAGCACAAGCCTTGTTTTTCCAGGGCTGCGATAACGGAAGGTCCCGGAACACCGTTGGCTTCGTCGCCGTCGCAGAGATTGAGTACGATGGCCTTACCCGGAAGGGACTGCTCCGCGAGACCGGAAATGACTTCGTTATGATTCTCCATCGACACGCCCTGCCATTTCCAGGGAATGCCCAATTCGCCAAATACAGCCTGGTATTCCTGGTAGCTTTGGCTAAAATCGTAATAATATAGGAGTTCGGGGTCTTCGGTCTTTATTTCGGGATAAAGGACCCACACAATCCATGCTTCATCCTTAGGCTTGCTGTCCGGATCAAATTCCGAATACATGCTGGTGTTCCTTCTGCAACTTGCGGCGGATGAAATCGGTAAACTGATGCCTGCTCATGATTTCTTCGGGGAGGTATTGCGCACCCTGGATGAAGCCCAAACATTCGGAGCTTCCACAATGGCAATCAAAGGCTTCTTCCATACTCCATTCAGTAGAGGGGTAAAAGAAGCAGAACTCTTCACCTGCCTGGATGTCGCTCAGGGCTCTCAAGACAAAATTCGTCGTGTCGAAAAAACAGTTGGGGGAACAACTGTGGTTGATGTATTCAAGGAACAGGGGAGACAAAATGATGTGCTTATCATCGCCTACCTGTACGGTATAGCGGGAGGGATGAGGCAAGGTCTCTGCTGCTGCAAAATGGGAAATGGTAGCACCTTTCTTAAAATCCCTGAGAGACAACAATCCATTTTGCTGATTTACAGGGTCGAATTTTATTTTGGCAAAACGCAGGCTTGTGCGTTGGTCATTGATAGATTCCATTCAACGGGTTTCGATTGGTTCAGAAGGTAATTGCGGATAAAGATAAGTTTCCATGTATAGACCGCTCACATTTTTTTAAATATTTTTTCAACAGACAAATGGGGTGTGTAAAACCCCTTGATCAGGGGATTCCGAGCATTTTATGCATTTGGAGACTGAGGCGCCAGTTGGGATGTCTGAGACAATAATCCAGGCAGCTTTTGGTATTGGCTTCCAGGTCTGGACCGTCCATCGGCTGGAGAAAGAAATGCTCAAAATCCAGCTTCAAAAAATCGTCCGGATCAATCCCTTGCTGAGGGTAAACCAATTTGAGTTCGTCGCCCCGTGTGAGTTGAAGACATTCAGACATCTTCGGGCTCATGCAGATCCAATCTATGCCATCCGGTGCCGGGAGGGTTCCATTGGTTTCAAGAGCAACTTCGAATCCCCGGGCATGCAAGGCGTCGATCAGGGCCATGTCCAGTTGAAGCAGGGGTTCGCCTCCCGTGCAGACCACGTAGGGTGCAGTCCGGGAATGTCCACCGGGCCAAAGAGAGGCCACGCATTGTGCAAGCTCTACCGGTGAATTGAATTTGCCTCCGTTGGGTCCGTCCGTACCTACAAAATGGGTATCACAGAATCGGCAAATGGCGGAAGCACGGTCTTGTTCCCTGCCGGACCAAAGGTTGCAACCCGCAAACCGCAAGAATACTGCGGGCCTTCCTGAACGGGCGCCCTCACCCTGGAGGCTATAAAAGATTTCTTTGACGGAATACACAGACGAGCCGATTGTGAAATGCTCTTGGGGCGGCGAAATTAACAAACCTGGCACTTAGCGCCGGGAAATGTTTCCGGGCAATGCTACGCAGCAATCCGCGGCTTCCCAAAAGGCATTGACTCATTGGGAATAATCGCTCAACACCCTATCTGCAAATTGACTAAAATCCGATACCGCAAGGTGAGGAAAATCCGACCAGTCTTCCAATGAATTGTGCTGGTGCCTCATTCCATAACAATTTGCCCTGATCCTCGATCCAAGCGACAAGTCCACTGCACCATCGCCAATGAGCAACAGCGGTCGTGTTGCCGAGTCCGGAAAATCGGCAAAGAGTCGGCGCACCATTCCATCTGCCGGTTTTCTGCACCTGCAATGGTCTGCTGCCAGGTGCGGGCAATGGTAAATGCCATCGATCTTTCCTCCTCCCGAGACAATGGCTTTTAGCATCTTAGAATGAATGGCTTCGAGGTCGGCCTCCGTCATCAATCCCTTTCCAATTCCCTGCTGGTTGGTTACAATAAAAAAGTAAGTGCAAACGCCGGTTAATTTTGCTAAGCCTTCGATGACTCCTTCGCGGAAAACAAATTCTTCAGGCGTGGTGACGTAAGCGCCTGGCAGGAGCTCGTTGATTACGCCGTCTCGGTCGAGCAGCAGACAAAGGCCCTCATCGCTCATGCCCGGGGTATTTACAAATTGGCCACATCCGGGTCAATGTTTAAACATGGCTTCCTCGACGAACTCGCAAAGGATGTGCCCAATCAGAATATGCGCTTCCTGGATGCGCGGTGTAGCATCGGAGGGCACACCGATCCAAATGTCGCTGAGGTCTCGCATGTTGCCACCATTCTTTCCAGTCAGACTTATGGTTTCCATGCCCAGGTCTCGGGCAGCCGCCAGCGCTCGAATCACATTGGCTGAGTTTCCGGAAGTGCTCAGACCGATGAGTGCATCTCCGCTTCGGCCTATACCCTTCACGAGACGCTCATAAATAAATTCATAACCGTAGTCATTGCCGACGGCGGTGAGGTAAGAAGTGTTGCAGTGCAGGGCTTCTGCGCTCAGTGCCGGACGATCGAAGGCAAAACGTCCGGTTAGTTCTGCTGCGATGTGTTGTGCATCTGCCGCACTGCCACCGTTGCCACACAGATAAATGCGCTGTCCGCGCTGCAGCACGCGCGTCAGCATTGCGGCACAGGCGGCAATGGTACTGATGGTGGATGGGTCAGCACACAGGTCGGTTTTGACCTTTGCAGACGCCATGACAATTTCAATGATTCGGTTTTCCATGTGTTGATTGCTGCGTAGCCAGGATCTGGTCTGCAAAATGGGACCAGCTCAATTCTTCTTTTTTGGAACGCAAAAAGGGGACGAATGTTTGCGGATTGACTTGCAGGAAACGGGCGATCGCATCCGCAATAGAGGCCGGTTCCGGGTCACAGGAATATCCGGCCCGTCCTTCGGGTACCTGTTCCGGCAACCCGCCAACGCGAGTGACGACCATGGGTTTTTCAAAGTAATAGGCCAGGGGCGTTACCCCGCTTTGGGTTGCACTCCGGTAGGGCTGTACGACGATGTCGCAGGCTCCGAAATAGTACTTTACCTTTGAATCGGGAATGAAATCGGTGTGCAGGATGACCCGTTCTGCAAGGCCGTGGGCATCGATGAGTTCGAGATAGTTGTCTTCGCGATCATAAAATTCACCGGCGACCAGCAAGCGAACTCCTGTATTGGCAAGCATGGGATCTGCTAGCGCCTCAATCAGCAAGTCCAATCCTTTGTAGCGCCGGATAAAACCAAAAAACAAAACGATGGGGCCGCTGCCTTCAATACCGAGCACCCTTTTGGCTTCCGCTTGCTCAACGGGAGGGCCAAACCCATCGAATAAAGGATGGGCTTGCATGGATACAGGGGCATCCGGACGGAATTTGCGCAAATCGGTTTCGACCACTTCGCTCATGCAAATAAATCGATCGGGAATCTTTACGAAATACCGGGTGAGACATTGATCCCCTGGTCGGGGCTCGTGGGGTACGATGTTGTCGGCAAGACACACAATCTGCCCTTTGTGGTTTTTGCGTGCAATGCGCAGTATGGTGCCCAGACTTGGCGCCATAAACGGAATCCAATACCGCGTAAGGATCAGATCAGCTTTTTCGCGGCGCAGCCTGAGTCCTAAGCGCACCCAGTTCAACGGATTGAGCGAGTGTACGCATTGCTCAATGTCGAGATCATCCGGAGGACCTTCCGTGGAATATTGAGTTTTTCCCGGAAAAAGCAGACGCGGATATTGCAGGGTGAACGTGAGGATGGTGACTTGCCAGCCCTTGTTTTGAAATTCTCGCGCAAGGCGCTCGTTGAAATTTGCAAGACCGCCGCGAAAGGGATAGGCCGGACCTATCATCAGCATCCGGGGCATCAGGGCAGCTTGTTTCGGATCTGGTAATTGTTGCGCTCACTTGCATTGCGCGTGACCAGTTCTGCGAGAAATCCGGTAAAAAACATCTGCGAACCAATGATCATCGACACCAGAGAAATGAAAAATGCCGGTCGCTGAGTCATACCTACATGCCCGAATGCCAATTTGGTAAAGGAAAGGTAGAAGACAAAACAGAATCCTATAAAAAAGAAGATCAGCCCCGATGCTCCAAAAAAATGCATGGGCCGCTTGCCAAATTTTCCAATGAACATGATGGTGGCAAGATCTAAAAACCCATTGACAAACCGGCTCATTCCAAATTTGCTGTATCCGTATTTTCTCGGGCGGTGCTGAACAACTTTTTCGCCTATGCGGGTAAATCCTGCAGAACGCGCAATCACTGGTATATAGCGGTGCATTTCTCCAAAGACTTCGATGGATTGCACCACCTCTCTTCGGTAGGCTTTTAGTCCGCAATTCATGTCGTGCAGCCGTACACCGCTCATCCATCCCGTCACCGTATTGTAAATCCTGGAAGGCAGGTTTTTGGAGAGGGCATTGTCGTAACGGACTTTCTTCCAGCCGGAGACTACGTCGTATTGCCCACCGGCGATCATCCCGTACAATTCGGGGACCTCTTCCGGAGAATCCTGCAGGTCTGCGTCCATCGTAACCACAACGGAACCGTTGCACAGTTGAAATCCGGTGTTGAGCGCAGCGGATTTGCCGTAGTTTCTGCGGAAACGGATTCCCCGAACAAAAGAATAACGTGCATGCGCCTGCTCAATGACTTGCCAGGTCCCGTCCGTGCTGCCGTCATCAATAAACCAAACTTCGTATTCCAGCTTTGCAGGGGCCAGGCTGCGGTGAATCCATTCGACAAGCTCGGAAATGGACTCCTCTTCATTAAAAGCCGGAATGACGATGGATAGGTCGATGGTATTCATGTGCAACTGCTGTCCTCGGGATTAAACGGGGCTCGGGTCAATTGTATTTTGAAAAAGGATCCGATGGGTCGTTTCGCCTGACGATGAGCGCAATGATGCAGGCAATGAGAAAGTAGGTAACCGCAGCTCCTAAAAATACCATAACGTACTGTATGGGGGCCGCAAAGTCTTGTGTCTCGATCTTTTCGAGCTGGGCTTCGAACCCCTCGTCGCCGATCCAGGAGCGCATCCGCTCTGCCATTTTAATGGCCTCAGCACGCTGCTCGTCCTGAATTTCCGGGGCAATAAATTTGACCATGATCCAGGTAAAGGGAACGCTGATGAGATTGGCAATCAAAGCAGTGACCCAGGCAGGGACGAGTGCATGTTTCCAGGTAATGTAACCGCTCATTGCATTGCGGCGATCCACGGCCGATTGGTACATCATGTAAAGACCAAAGAAAAATAAAAGGATGTTGCCAGCTGGATTGCCCATCATCCCGGCAATGTATAGGGTCAGCGTAGTAGCAAGGTGTATGCCTCCCCAGATGAGCCCTCTTGAAATGGCCGGCTGGTGATTTTGGTAAGAACTCATGACGTGATGTATTGACTGTTCGCAATCCGATCCGCACCGGGCGGACAATCGCGAAAGCGTATAAAGCTACGCCAGTTTTTCGGAAATCCCATCCGGCGTGAACTTTCCTTTAGAAAAAACCCCAAGCACTTTGCCGCGAAGGGAACTGCCAGGATAGGGACAATTGCGCGACAGCGAATGCAACTCCCCGTCAGTAAAGAGTGAATGGGTTCCGGTAACAAACCAACTCAGTTCCGCGGCGCAGCCTTCCTCCACATGCTGCACAGGGAGATGAAGCATGCTGCGTGTATTGTGCACCTGCATCTCCACCCACCGGTCTATGCCGAGCTCGTCGAGCAAATGGGTGCAATACGCCCGGAAACAGGTCTGGAGACTCAGCGAGCCAAATGCCGCCGATTGAAACTCGAGGTCCTTACTTTCAGGATCCCAGGGGGTATGATCGCTGACAATGCAATCGATGGTACCTTCTGCAACTCCGCGGACGAGTGCCTTGCGATCGGATGCATCGCGCAAAGGGGGACTCAGTTTGTAGTTTGCGTCGAGGTTTTCGAGCCGGCTTGCATCGGCTACCAAATTGAATATGGAAACAGAGGCGAAAAGTCCACTGAGTTGTTTTTTTGCTGCGCGAAGGATGGCAACGGATTCTTCTCCCGACAATTTGTGAACGAGCAGCCTGGATGCAGTATAGCGCAACAGGGCAAGGTCCCGGTGTATAAAGGTGGTCTCAGCCAGGAGAGGTATGCCCAGCAAACCGAGCAAGGTACTGACCGGACCCTCGTGAACCTGGCCCTTCCCAGCCAGCGAATGGTCAAGACTTTGATTGATCAGCAAGCCTCCGGGTACCAATTTCAAATATTCCAGTGCGCGCATCATGAGGCCGCTGTTCTGGATCGGTGCCATGCCATCAGAAAAGGCAATGGCGCCTGCTTCCCGCATCTGAAGGATCTCCGCGAGTTCCTGACCGATGCAGCCTTTGCTAACCGCCCCAATGGGGAGTATGTGAATGGGAAGGTCAACGGATTTGCTGCGGATGAAATTGACCTCCGATTTGGATTGAATGGCGGGGCGTGTATTGGGAAACATGCAGAGTCCGGTGAACCCACCGGCTGCTCCGCTGAGGGCAAGGCTGCGTAAGGTTTCCCTGTGTTCCAGCCCGGGTTCGCCGCCAACGCAGCCAATGTCGATCCAGCCCCCGGAGAGCATGGAATTTGGAGCTTGCAAGGAGCGCGTTTTTCCGGTGCGCCGGATCTCGCGACCAATTTCTCGGATTATTCCGTCCTTCACCCAAACGTCGACGACCTTTCCGTGGTGTTTTCCCCCGGGATCGACTATGCTCACTTTCCTGATCAGATAGTCCATGGCATCACTGTGGTTTCAATATCCTTAACAATAAGGACTCCATCGCGAAAAAGGCAGCGGCGAACAGCACAAACCACCACCAGAGGGATTGTCCCTCATGCTCGCTTTTCATCTGCCGGGCTAAATTTCTGTCTCCTCCCGAAGTACTTGCTACGACTGCCCGGTCACCGGTTTTAGTCTGCAGGTCATCGGGCGTCCAGCAACTCAGATCCGATTCCCTTCGGGAATCGTTGAAGGCGATGAGTCCCATGAATGCATCGCGGTTGTACAACTCGTATATGCCGGCTCTTCGGATTTGATCGTAAAAACTCAGGACAATTTTATTGCCCTGAATGCGACTTGCCGGAATCAACTCTTCTGGTCCCCGGAGCGAGAGCACCAGGTCTCCTTTTCCTTCATCGGCAACAAGTGGCCAGGTGACCAAAGGGTCTTTGCTCAGGTCATGTGAGTACGCCTGCCGGGCTTCAGGATTAAATGATACCTTAAACAGCAGTGGGATAAAAAGTTCCGCTTGCTTGCTCAGGTCATTTATGGCCGGATCAAAGGGACTCGCAGACAGGTAAACCAACGCTCGGTTCACCCTAAAACGCAAGAGGTGGGCTGACCCGTCGCGGTATTCCATCAGCCGTTCTGCGGGCAAGCCACCCTGAAACCGAAACTGTCCGCGGGTATTGGGCAACTTGATGTTGGTTGGGATTTTTGAAAAGACATCATCGTATATATCCGCTTCGAAATTGAGCTTGCCGACCTGCATGGGTGCTTCGGAATAATTTGTGATAACAGGCAACCCAAGTACATCCGACAACGGCCGGTAGGAATCAGAACTCGCCTTGGGCCCCGGAAAGACCAGAAGCTGGACCCCCTCTTGAGTAGCTTTGAAAAGTTCCTGTGCCAAGCCAGAACTGACCTCATCGAGGTCACACAAAACGATGAGTTTGTGCTGGGCAAATGCTCCAAACTGAACGCGATCGACCGGAAGGGCATTCCACTCAAATTGCGGAATCGCACTTACGGCGGCACGCAACATGGCCGGTTCTGCACCCTGGAAAAGCGCAAGGATCTTGAAGTTTGCGTCGGTCTTACACGCAAGGAAATACTGATCGTCAAATTGCACGGGGTAGTCCTTGATGCGGATGACAAGCCGTTGCCACCCCGGTTGGGAAATCTGCACTGCAATGGTGTCGCTTCTCCCTTCGCCGGCGGCCAGATTCACCGAAGGACCCGGATAATCCAGCCCGTTGATGCTCAGCGTGGTCCTCAGGTCGCCCACATCGGATTTACCGCGGTTGCTTAGGTAAAAGACAACTTTGTTCGGCAAGCCGTGCAACAATACGGGAGACAGAAAATGAGCAGAATCGATGCTGATGTTATTTTCTTCAATGGCCTGCAGGGGGATCAGTCTTAAGTTGATTCCAGTGGGAATTTCCGAAGTGTCCAGGTCGCTGCTGCTCTTTTGGAAATCAGAAATCAGATACAGACTTCCTCCATCCAACCGGGCGTTTTCAAAGCACTGGATCTGCTTTGCGATGATGCGGGACAATGTTTGAATAGCCGGTCCGGTTTTGATTTCTTCGATGTACCGGAGCGCCTCTTCTTTTGAGACGATGCGCTGGTGCCTGCTTTCGAGGTCGTTGGTGAGTATCTGAAAACGGTCATTCTCCGAATGCGATTCGACAATGGCCGTGGCGAGCGATTGCGCGCGTTGAAGAAGCTTTCCCTGTTCCGACAGGGCATCCATCGACCAACTGTTGTCGATGTATATGCTGAGGTTGTTCAACGCAGTTGCGGCAGCGTCTCGCCGGGTCTGCGGTTGTGCAAAGGCAACGATCAGCGAAGACAGCGCAAGCAGTCGGGCCAGCAACACGAGGAGGTTGCGGAGTTTGTTGCGCGTAGAAGTTTCTTCCACCAATTCGCGCAACAGACGAACTTGTGTGAAATAGACTTTTTTGTACCTCCGGAAGTAAAACAGATGGATGACTATGGGTACAGCCAGTAACAACAGTGCCCATAAAAATCCCGGAAAAGCAAAATGCATGCGACGAAAGGGTAATTGGGCGCAAAAATAGCCAAATTGCCGGACTTAAAGCCCGCAGAAAGGAGCATCAGCGCTTTGGAGCCGCAAGCCGGACCCTTTCTGTGTGGCGGGCCGTGGCGTTGGCTGCAATGACAAAATAGAATCCGGGCGGGTAATTGCTAAAATCCATTTCAAACGCCGGCGTTTCACCATCCAGCGAGAGGTCTTCGTAAACCAACCGCCCGATGGAGTCGTACACCCTGACGGAGAAGGGGAGCTCTTTTAAATTCCACAAGGTGTATCGCTTTTGATCCTGAAGGAAAATACTGGACCAGGAGGCATCCATGCTCCGGCCCTGGGGAAGTGCCTTTTCGTATTTAAGGGGCGGGAGCACCCGCGACGACGACTCAAGTGCTCCGAGGTCAACGTGCAGATCCATCTTTCGGGGATTTCCTTCAAAGTCGATGTCCATGATGCCCTCGTCTTCGCCTGCATTTACAGCAGGACTTCCCGGCTTCAGACGAAAATTGAACTCCTTGCGCTCCGGATCTATGTATTGGAATTGTGGTTGTTCAATCAGGTCTGAAAGCCCCGGTTCATGGTATGAAAAATTGAAATACAGGTTGTGGCTGAATCGCACTGAAACGCTGTTCGTCAGTCTGGTCGCCGGTTTGGCCGCGCTCGTATAAAATATGTTGTTGCTCGCATCGCATTCGGTTGCATGAACGAACCACAACTCGGGATGGTCGCATAATTCATTTTGCCCATTCTGGTAAAGTGTGTTATTGAGAACACGCACTCCCGCTGTGCGATCAAATCGCATACCGCCTCCTCCGTTATCGTATAAGATGTTGTTGTGTACCAAGGTTTGATAACCGCTGAGCACGCGATCGCGCGGTGGCTCTTCAAACAAGATCAGGGGATTGCAAACCAACTTGCCAGGACTCACCTGAAGGGCGTTCTTCTCCATGGTATTTGCCTGGAGATAATTGCGGTATCCCGGCAACAGATCGGTTGGTGTGTGGTTGAGGAAATGCAGCACAGCCCGTGCATCCGGGTCGACCGCATTTCTGCTGAACTTGTTGTAGCCGAGGGTGAGGTAATCGTATCCATCAGCCCTGACGGCGGGTCCTCTGAAATTGCGCACAAAACAATCGTACACTTTGATGTGAGAACACGGTTTTGACGCACTCCCCTCGATCAAAATGCCTGTAGCTGATGGATCATCCGGATCAGAAACAAAAGTGAGTCCTTCGAGGCTGACGTACTCGGCCCCTTGCAGCCATACTGCCGCCGTACTTCCACCGTAAATCACAGGGAGATGGTTGAGGTAATTTCTGATCACGACCCACTGACCTGGAAGTCCTCCGCGTTTAAGGTGTATGTTGCTTTCCTCCCGGGTACGGTAGGTTCCGTTCATGATGTGCAGACTGTCTCCCGGGCGAAGTGCCGAAAGTGCCTTGTCCATGGTGCGGAATGGAAGGAACCAGCGGTTGCCCGCATTCAGGTCATTGCCATTTGGGGAAAGGTAAAAACTCATGCACGACCCGGAAATGCACAGAGGAAAAAAAAACAACATGAACCAATACTTCATTCAATCGAATCTTGTGGCAAAGCTACCACCTGGAGGCCTGAACCCACCAAAACGCTGCATCCCTGCACGCATTGCCGGGTGAGACAGGGCTATTCCTGAGCATCGTTTGCAAAAAGAGCATCCGGCTCAATGGTTTCGAACCATCCTATGAGCTGATTATACTGGATGGCCTGGCACAAGACTGCGGGATCGCCCACGATAATTACTTGTTCGCGGGCACGGGTGATGGCTACATTTAACTTTCGGTCAACACCGGCGTCATTTACAGAAGTCATCTGCACCAACTGTGAGGGATCGCTGACGACGGTAGATAAAATGATGATGTCCCGGGCTCCGCCCTGATAGCGCTCGGCTGTATCGGTAGTGAGCAGAGGAGGCTCCCCGCTGAATAGTTCGGACAGTTCATGGCGAATCAAAGCGATCTGCGCTCTAAAAGGAGTGATGATGCCGAGCGTTGAGTCCTGCCAGTTGATGGAATTTGCCCGGTAAAGCGCGTGGATCGATGCAACGAGCTTGGCGATCAGCCGGGCTTCAGGGGTGTTCGACTTGGTCCCAAGGGGACCCAGGCGGTTTTGCAGCGGAACGAACACCGTTCGGTGACGGTATAAAGCCGGATGAGTGCCCGGTGGTCTATTGATGAAAATCCTGTCAAGGGCCCGTGTCTGCCGATCGCCCGCCAAACCAGCCGGTAAGATGGATAGGCGCCCGTCGTAAGTGGTTTTAGCAGGATATTGCATAATTTCATAATGCATTCTTCCTTGATAATGAAGCATTTCATACGCATGATCCCAGCCATTGCGCTTGCATTGCCCATACAGGCGTTCAAAGAGCGAAGTCGAACCCGAAGTAAATCCCAAGCTTCGCAATTCGGCCGAGGCGATTTGGGTTTCCGACGGTGTTTGCGCGCTGACCGCGGGCAGCTGCATATGATCCCCAATGAGCACAAACCGATGGAAATGGGCAAGCAGGCCGATGAGCTGGGGTTCCAGAATTTGGCTGGCCTCATCGACCACCACGGTGTCAAACTTTTTAAGGAAAAAAAGTTCCTTTTTTCCCTGGATGCTTGCGACCGTTCCGGCAAAGATCCGGGTAGATTTTAGCAATTCGGCCAGCTCCCCTCGGCTATTCATTGGGCGGATCTGCTCATCCAGCAGCCGCGACCTGAACTTCTCCTGTACTGCATACCGGGAGCCAATGCGGAGGTAACGGCATCCGGTTTCAGCCAATATTTGTTCAAGGGCTTCGCAAATTTCGTCAACCGCCCGGTTGGTATAGGCAAGCAGAAGGATGTTCTCTCCCAGTTGGTTCGCCAGGGCATCTGCCAGAAACCGGATGACCATACTGGTTTTTCCGGAACCCGGTGGACCCCAAACCAGAAAATAATCTTTTGCCATTAGGGTGCGCTCCAGCACAGGCCGGATGTGTTGCGGCACATCGCGGTGCAACATTGGCACCGGTCTGTCGGATTTTGCAGGCGGAACCATCCCGAGCAGGCGCTGGCGAACTTCGACAGGAGCTGCAGCCCAGGCAGAAATGCTCTGGAACTGGTGAAGGAAGGAGCGGTCGAGTGAATCGTGTTCGAGGTTCCATCGGTGGTCTCCGGTTGCGAGGTGTTCGGGGAACTGGCGCGTCCTGAGACGGACCAGGTAACGACCATCGCGCAATTCTACCAGAGTGCATTTGAATATTTGATCCTTTAATACCGATGGCTTGCGGTAAAGGATCAGTGTATCTCCAATCCGGAAGTTGGCCATCTGGTCTGCTGGCAAGGGGTCGCCCAGAGACAACAGCGGGTAGTCGTTTGGTTCGTGGACCCGGTCAACAATCCGCAATCCCGACAACAGCATGAATTGCTCCCGTTTCTCGGTCTCCGAGAGCAGCCACAAACTGGCAAGGCCTTCGGCATATTGGTTTTGTGAGCGCCCGGTGCGTGCAATGAACTGTTCGCGAGCAACATAGCTGGAAAACTCACGAAAATAGTCGCGCTCAACCGGACTCAATTGCTGGTAGCACCATTCCAGGTCGCGCGCATCTCTGCGGGCAAACACTTCCAGTGTACCGTAGACCCGTTCGTTCCATCGATCCAGCAGATGCTCTCCCTCATCCCGGCAATGGGCCAAATGCAGTTGTACCAGGATCAATGCATTTCGCATATCGACGAGCTGTTCGATAAAACCGGCGTCGGGCGGGGCAGTCCGCAGGGGTGCTGTGGATTGTGAAGAGTAGAACACATGCGCCTCCACCATTCTTTTACTTCCGAAAACAGAGCGGATCAGCAAATAATACAACAGGGTCTGCGCATAATGGTCTGCGTTGAGGCCGAAGCGGTTGGGCCGAAAGGGTTTGCCGCTTTTGAGCTCGACGATGCGGGTGTGTGATGCCGTATGTGAACAAAGGTCGAGGCGCCCCTGGATCCCGTATTCGACGGAAAAAAAACTCGGTTCAAGCAAACAGCTTCCGAGGTCCGGAATCAGGCCTTCGAACCGCGACCGCACCATTTCGGCCACATGCTCGTAATGCAAAGCACAGGTCTGTTCGAAGATCTCCACCTCGTTTTCTTTGAGGAGGCTGAACGCCAGCGGGTTTTGTTGGAATATCCGCGGCATGAGTTGGTCCAGCGGCTGTTCCGGATGAATGATCAACTCGTCGAGAAAGTGGTTGACGGCATTTCCTATGAGCGCCGGGAGGCCAATGGGGCGATACGTAAAAAGTTGAACGAAATGCTTGAGCGGATTGCCCCCCTGCTCGCTGAAGCAGGAAGCAATGGCTGTAACGTCGACCAGGCAGTCTGGTAACAGGACCAAAGAGTCCACCCGCCAGCTTACACCATGCTTCGTGAGTCCGTGCGCATAGGCTTCAACCGGGTAACCGTGGTATCGAATGCATTGTGCCAGATGCTTGGCCTGTTTGGGGCGCAGACAGGCAGCGTCGAGATCGAGCAGGGCTTCGCTTCCCGAAGCCATGGCAAAGCGATACGTGCCAGAAAGCTGGTCATGGTCTGTGATGCTTATGCGAACGGGTCCTTCCACACTCAACTCAGACGGGCTCACGGGAGGTGACAGCATTCCCGCTTCCACAGCCCGTTCCAACAGATCCGGAATGACCTGGCCCGACCGGCATGCAACCAATTTGGTCCAGGCAGCCACTCCAACCCGCGTCAGCCTTTCGGTATCCGGAGGATCGGCGTTGAGTCCATCCTTAAAGGTCAGGACCATGTGGTAAAGCGTCTGGTCAATGCGCCCCCGTGCGTGGAGAAATTGCAGCCTGCTCAGCCCTGCGCTGAACAGGTGGCGGGAGTCGTTTGTCAGGGATATGAGTTCTTCATCCATCACCTCTGCAAGGAAGGCCAGCCCTTCTCCTTGCCCGGCTATAGCTGAATCCAGAAACAGGGAAACCGCCTCGAAGGGGCGATGCTCTTTGTGGTCATTTTGATGGTTCACTGCAGACTCAAAGGTAGGGCACCCGTCAACGTTCGAAGTTAAACTACCGAAACGGCCCGGGGAATGCGCCTGCATTTTTATTGAATGGGGCAGCTAATTGATCGACACAGACGTTTTATACAAGATCCTTCCGACCCCGTCTCATCCGTTTCCAAAACACAAGTCAACAAATTTTTAACTGTTTGAATATTTTCATTCAATTTATTATTTTAAATTATTGTTAATATCATCGATAATTTGGAATAATATTCTGTACTTTGCGTTAGACAAAAAAATGAACATCGAGGCGAAATATACCGGTTCTTTCAGGCGGCAGCTGATCTTCGGCATGGCCGCCGTTCAGATCGCAGGCATCCTGGCCATGTTGCTGCTGCTTTCGCGATGCAACGCACCCACCGCGAAAAAAAAGGCAGAGGGGGAAGGTGTTGTGGATTCGACGGCAGTGGCGGGCCTTCAGGAAGATACCTTATATGTGCCCATCGCTAAACACCATACCCCGGAAGCAGCTCAGGTGCTCAGCGATCTCGAGCAAAGACAATTCGAATCGGGCACCCTGGCCCACCAGTTACTGGACTACCTCAAGCGTGGCGACAACGATTTCGGAGATGAATTCAAGTTCATTGACCTCCATTTTGACTTCCGCTCGCCAAAGCCCATGCCCAACTCGCGGTTACAACACGAGATCTACGACCTTGCCCAGCTCATGGCGGCATGGCCTGCATTGCGCATTAAACTTATGGTGTATACCGACTCCGATGGCGAAGAAAAGGCCAATGAAAGGCTGGCACAACAGCGCGGCGAATTCATCATCGCCAGGCTCGCCGAAAAGGGGATCGATCAAAGTCGCATAGAGCTAAAGGCTTTTGGTGAAAAATATCCGGTAGCCGACAACAAGTCGCTAGAAGGACGACTGATCAATAACCGCATCGAACTCATGGTACTGAGCAAATAATGGCGGACTAAAAGAACATCTTAATTTACCTACTACTTAAAAAAGCCGGTGATAAATGTACTCACTGGTTTTTTTTTTTTTTTGACAGGATGCGATGGCCGTGCTGACCGGATTATTATGCTTCCGTGGTGGCCTTGTTGAGTTTGCTGTAGCGCCTGCCATACGAGAAATAGATCATCAGTCCAACAACGAGCCAGCTTGTAAACCAAGCCCAGTTGGAAGCGGTCATCCCGGTGAGCAGGTAGCAACAGCTCGACACCCCGAGCAGAGGGATCAGCGATAAATTTTTAAGATAGGCGAAGGCAGAAAGGATGCCGATCAGGATCCAGAACAATAGGGTGGAGACCTTGTAGCTTGTGACTCCCGTGCCCCAATCGAGCAGGTCCCGGAAATAGCCCGGAAAGAGGAAGGCCACCAGAAAAAAGGCCGTCAGCACCATAAGTGGATAGAGGAATTTGGAGTTGACATACCAAAGCCGGAAACCCGGTTCGCCGTCGGGTTTCCTGGGAATGAAGAGGATGCCTCCACAAACGAGCACAAACGCAAACAGGGTGGCTATGCTTGTAAAATCGAGTACAAAAGTTTTGTCGGTAAACAGAATGGGAAAACCAACCACTGCGCCGGTCATCAGTGTGGAAAAGGATGGCGTCTTGTAGCGCGGGTGAATGCGCTGAAATATTTCCGGCAGCAATCCGTCCCGGCTCATGCTCATCCAGATGCGCGGCTGCCCCATCTGAAATACCAGCAGCACCGAGGTCATCGCAACCACGGCAATGATGGCCACCAGCGCCTGCATGGTATAGTTCTCCCGGACTTCAAAAATGTAAGCCAGCGGATCGCCAATGCCGTCAAATTGGCGGTAGTCGAGTACTCCCGTGAGCACCAGGGCGAGCAGGATGTAGATGACCGTACACAAAATGAGCGAATAGATCATCCCTCTGGGAAGATCGCGTTGCGGATTTTTACTCTCTTCCGCAAATACACTGATGGCGTCGAATCCGATATAAGCAAAGAACACACCGCTCACGGCTCCCATAACGCCGGAAAAGCCATTGGGCATGAACGCGCGCGTGCCATCACCGACTGCAGGCATCCAGTTTGCAGCTTCAATGTAGACCAGCCCGACGACGATTACGAGAACAATGGCCGACAGCTTGAGTACGACCATGATGTTGCTTATGTTGCGCGATTCCCGGATGCCGACGTAGATCAGCCAGGTAATGAGAACGTTGATCACGAGGGCTGGCAGGTCGAAGATGATGCGCAAGGATCCCAATCGCGGAGCCTGGTTCCATGCATCGAGCAATTCCCGGTTGAGGCTGGAGTTGGCTACCGCTTTCCTGGCTTCCGGGTAGGAGCAGCTTAGCCAATCTGGAATTCCCATTCCGAATCGATCGAGCAGTGAGGTGAAATAGTCGCTCCAGGAAAACGCTACGTAGATGTTGCCAATTGAATATTCCATCAAAAGGGCCCAACCGATGATCCATGCCGCCAGCTCTCCAAATGAAACATAAGCATAGGTATAGGCAGACCCCGCAGCAGGAATGCGGCTGGCAAATTCAGCATAGCACAGAGCAGTGAATCCGCAGGCGATGCCCGTAATGACAAAGAGGATTACTACGCCCGGCCCTGCTTTGAAGCAGGCCTCGCCGAGGCTGCTGAAGCTGCCTGCACCGATGATGGCGGCAATCCCAAGGGCGGTCAGGTCCCGGGTGGTCAATACCCGGTGAAGTCCTCCTGACCCGTTTGCATCAGAACCCGAGTTTAGCGGTTTTCTGCGTCTTAGCTCTTCAAACATAGGGGGGCGTTGTGTGGATTTTAGCTTCTAACCCGGTAAACATACTGAAATTTCCTGTGCCGTTCCCGAACGGCAACGAGCACCGGTTCCTCCGGAAGCGCCACACCCGCAAGCATGGCATCGTCAGTACTGTTTTGGATTTATCTTTGTGCCGCTTCAAACTAAAGCACCTTCAGATCAATGGTAAACAAGTACTTCGACCTCATAGACCAGACCTATTACTTCCCCCAGGAAGGATTCGACCTCGAAAAGGACAACCTCATTTTCAATGGCATCCCTCTGATGGTGCTCATCGAGAAATATGGAACGCCATTCAAAATGACCTACCTTCCCAAAATCGGCGACCAGATCAAGAAGGCTAAAAACCTCTTCAACAAATCGATCCGGGCACAGGACTACGAAGGCAAGTACTATTATTGCTATTGCACCAAATGTTGTCACTTTTCATACGTGCTCCGGGAAGTCCTTCAGCACGATGTTCAACTGGAGACCTCTTCGGCTTTCGACATCGACCTCATCCTCAACCTGTATAAAAATGGTCTCATCAGCAAAGACCACGTAGTCGTCAACAATGGCTTCAAACCTGCGGCTTACCTGCAGAATATTGCCAATATGGTCAATTCCGGTTTCAAAAATGTAATCCCGGTCTTCGACAATATTTATGAGGCAGATCGCCTCGAATCCATGCTGCAAAAGAAATGCAAGGTGGGTCTGCGGGTAGCCACCGAAGAGGAGCCCAAATTTGAGTTCTATACTTCTCGCCTCGGCATCCGGTCGTCACAGGTCGTGGAATACGCCCGCGCCAAGTTGAAAAAGCATAAGAAGTTCGAGCTCTACATGGTGCATTTTTTTGTCGACACCGGCGTCAAAGACACAGTGTACTATTGGGGTGAATTAAAGAAGGGCGTCAACACCTACGTCGAACTCAAAAAGCATTTTCCTTCGATCAAGGCCATCAACATCGGAGGCGGGCTTCCCATCCGCAATAGCCTCGGATTTGAGTTCGATTACAAATACATGATCAACCAGATCATCAAGATGATCAGAGAGGCATGCGATGAAGCCGGGGTAGGTCATCCCGACATCTATACGGAATTCGGAAAATATACGGTGGGCGAAAGCGGAGCGACGATATTTTCCGTTCTTGAACAAAAACAGCAAAACGATTCGGAGATCTGGTACATGATCGACAATTCGCTGATGAACACCCTCCCCGACAGCTGGGGAATTTCCGAGCGCTTCATTATGCTGCCCGTCAACAAATGGTTCAACGACTATACCCGGGTAAACATCGGCGGTCTGAGTTGCGACAATTCAGATTTTTACAATATGGAAGAGCAGAACCAGCAGCTTTTTCTGCCCAAATACCAGCGCACCGACAAGGAGCCACTCTACGTCGGCTTTTTCCATACGGGCGCCTACCAGGATGCGCTTTCAGGGTATGGAGGCATTAAGCACTGCCTGCTTCCCTCTCCCAAGCACCTACTCGTCGACCGCGATGAAAATGGAAACCTGGTGGACTGGGTTTACAACGAGGAGCAAAATTCACGGGACATGCTCCGCATTCTTGGGTACAATTGATGCCCTGCCGGCGGAACGCAAGTCTTCGAAGCATTGTTTACAGCTAAATGACTACATGAAAAAAGTGACAAAAACCTACGCCGGCATCCCCGAAAAATTTGCGCGATACGATTCAGCAGCCGTGTTGCTCACTTCCTTGCCTTTCGACGGAACCAGTACCTGGGGCAAGGGTGCCGACCGCGGTTTTGAGGCCTTCCTCGATGCAAGTGCCAACATGGAACTGTACGACATTGAGACCAACAGCGAACCCTACCGCAACGGCATTTATCTCGAAAAGCCTCTGAAGCTGAAAGATTGCACCCCCGAAGAAATGGTGAGCAAGGTCTACAAGAAGGCCTTGGCCCAACTTGAAAGCGGAAAACTCCCCACCTATTTTGGTGGAGAGCACAGCGTCAGCATCGGGGTGCTGCGCGCTTTCGCAGAGCGGTATAAAAAGCTGACCGTCCTCCAACTCGATGCACATGCAGACCTCCGCCCCGTTTACGACGGAACGCCATTCAACCACGCATGCGCGGTACACGAGGCTCAAAAGCTCGCAAACCTGCTCCAAATTGGCATCCGCAGCATGGATGTCGAAGAAAAGAAATACATGCGACGCGAAAATGTGTATTTCGCACACCAACTGATGGACAACGATTTCTGGATGGAAGAGGCCATCGGCAAAATGACTTCGGACGTTTACATCACCTTGGATCTCGACGTGTTCGATCCTTCCATTATGCCGAGCACCGGTACCCCGGAACCCGGAGGACTGCTCTGGTACCAAATGATGCAATTCCTTCGCATGGTCTTTCTGCGGAAAAACGTCGTGGGGTTTGATCTGGTGGAACTCGCTCCCAACAAAAACAACCGCGCACCCGATTTTCTGGTAGCCAAGCTCTACTATAAAATGCTGGCGTACCATTTTGAGCGGTCGCGGCGCAAAAGCTGAAAGCAGGAGCAGGACGGCATTGGGTAAACAATACTTGAATAAATCATTTGAAATGAATAAAGGTCCGGTTTCGCAATTTATACAGCATCACTATCGCCATTTTAATGCAGCCGCACTGGTCGATGCTGCGAAGGGGTACGAGACCCACCTGCTCGAGGGCGGAAAGATGATGGTGACCTTAGCTGGCGCCATGAGCACAGCTGAGTTGGGCATCTCTCTTGCAGAAATGATCCGGCAGGGAAAGGTGGACATCATTTCATGCACCGGAGCCAACCTCGAGGAGGACCTCATGAACCTCGTAGCCCACAAACACTACAAGCGCATTCCCCACTATCGCGACCTCACCCCGCAACACGAATGGGAATTGCTGGAGCAGGGCCTCAACCGCGTTACCGACACCTGCATCCCCGAAGAAGAAGCCTTCCGCAAACTGCAGCGGCACATGTTCGCCCAATGGAAGAGTGCACAGGATGGGGGAGAGCGCTTCTTTCCACACGAATACATGTACCGCGTGCTCAATTCAGGAGTACTGGAATCCGATTACGAAGCCGATCCGCATCACTCCTGGATGCTGGCCGCAGCAAAAGCCAACATCCCCATCGTGTGTCCGGGCTGGGAAGACTCCACCATGGGCAACATTTTTGCATCTTACGTGGTCAAGGGCGAATTGGCTGCAAGCATCGTCAAAAGTGGTATAGAATACATGGTATGGCTCTCCGACTGGTACCGCAGAAATTCACCGGGAAAAGGCGTAGGCTTCTTTCAGATCGGTGGCGGCATTGCAGGTGATTTTCCCATTTGCGTCGTACCCATGATGTATCAGGACCTCGAGTGGACCGACGTGCCATTTTGGGCCTACTTCTGCCAGATCTCCGATTCGACCACGTCTTACGGATCTTACAGCGGAGCGGTTCCCAACGAAAAGATCACCTGGGGAAAACTTGGCATCGACACCCCTAAATTCGTCATCGAAAGCGATGCCACCATCGTCGCACCCCTCATCTTTGCCTGGGTGCTGGGTTGGTAACATTAAAAAAGTAGGCCTTAGGAGCTTGCCTTCCGCTCAATCGATCGGGGGTACTTCATCGTCAGAAGTGTAAAGGGGCGTCTCGGAACGCATATCCTGCGGGGGTGGACCCGGTTGCTCGTTTTCCTTGGCTTTCACACTCTTTGTGGCATGAGGCACCAGCAACAGGCGCTGCTTGTCGATCAACTCTCCGGTAACCGTACAGATCCCGTAAGACTTATTCTTAATGCGGACCAGCGCCATTTCAAGGCTTTGGATAAACTGCCGTTGGCGCTCGGCCATCTTGGTAAGGAATTCGATCTCGGTATGGATCGAACTGTCGTCAAACCAGTCACCACCCTGTTCGTCCGCCATGTTGTCGCGCAATTCCATCATCTGCTGCTCAATACCCGCCAGTTCACTTTTGGACAGCTCGAGCTTTTCGTCGATGACTTTTTTGAATTCCATCAATTCCTCGTCAGAATACCTGGTTTTCGACATGCGTTTCAAAATTTGGCCAAAATTAGACAACATATTCCGGATGCATCCAAAATTTTACCCCACCAGGACAGCCGGGACACTGATCTAAGGCATGCGTGCAGGCTAAATCCCATCAATGGATAGCAACTTTTATCGCGCAAATGTTAAATTGCAGTAAAACTTTCGTTTTCATTTGATTTTCAGGGCAAAGCACAATAAATTTGCAGCAGGTAACGCATAGAGGATTACCTCACTTACCGACCTCTTCTTCAAACAAAAAACGACCACTTTATAGGATTTTACTCGCAGCGCCTATGGCCGCTGAGGTTTGGTCTTTTTGACGTTGACCCGCGGACGCTGCGAACCGTGGATTTGAAATAACTGTTTTATATATATGTAAGTTCTTCGTTAAATTAACGTAATACATTTAACTTTGAACTTATATCATGTGTTATCCTATTGAACATATCATCATATCCTCATGAAGAATCCTTTTAAAAGGCGCGAGAAAAAGAACCCTGCAGGCGAGGCAGCCGCCGAAGGGGGGAAAAAAGCGCTCCCGACAACCGAAGAGCAAACCGAAGTGCTGGAACTCCAGCCGCACGGCGAATTTCTCGAAACCGACGAGGACCTCGGCTACTGCTGAGCCGGCGCCAGTGTTTGCCATTTATTCCAGTTGAACGGTCATCCGATGCCGTGCAGCCATGGAACGTGCACACCATTGTACTCCTCTGGCGGTGATGTCAGGACGGAATGGTTTTTACGCCCCGTTGATGCCTAATCGTTCAGGTAGTTGTGAAGGCCCCGACGAGTTCTTCAAAAACTCCCTGCCAGCCGTGCCATTCATTCTCGAAATCAAAACTGCTGTTGTGCCACACCAGGTGAAAATGACCTCCGTGTCTTTGGCAACACTCCCGAAGAGCAAGCATGTCAGCCACGCTTCGGCCTGGGTCCCATTGGAGGTAATCGAGATAGCTCCGGTCCATACAAACGAGGGGATGTACCATGAGTGGGGTTGCCCGGTCTCTGCCCAGGTCGTACCAGGGGTAAGGCCTGCAGGTCCCGGCACGGAATCCTGGCAATTCAGGATAGCCCATGCTGTAGTCAGATGTAATGCCCGCTTCCAGCAAGCGGCGGTAGCTTTCGGGAACGCTTAACCGGAGAAAGTGCTGGCGACTGATCGTTGCCGGGTTATTCAGGCATCTGTCCAAACGGAGTTTTTCCCGAAAGAGCTCTGGCGGTGCATCGTAGGAGCTGTACGAAGGATGCAAACCCACTTCGGCCCAATTCTGCAATTGTTTGAGGATTTGGGCTACGGCGGGATGGCCCAAATCGTGGTTTTTGTCGTAGGCGGACTTTCCTCCACTGAGAATGAAAAATTTGCAATGCCCATATGGAATGGCGGTAGACCGGATCGCATCAAACCGGTCGAAGGGATCCGGGCTGGATCCCCATAGCACCGCTGCACGTTGCCTGACCGCGTCACCATTGCTGTTCCATAGGTCGCGCAACATGCCTCCCATCGTGCGCAAGGGGCTTTTGTGCTGGTACTTAAAAAACTGGTCGACGTCAATGCCAATTGACCAGGAAGGGGAGTGGAAGGCCCGTTGCAACTCCACACCATATCGTGACTGGATTTCCTGAGCCAGGCTTTCTACCCAGCGATCCACCATCGGAATTTGAAGCAGATGGTGACGCCCCAACGCGCTGCCGGCCGCCGCAAACCGGCCGTGTTGATCCCGTTGCCCTGGAAGGTATTCCTCCAGCCTCGAAAGATGCCAAAAAGCAGCAGCCATTGGATCGAAGCCGGCATCTTCACCCCCTTCCAGCCCCTTCATGCGATCGATCTTCTTTGGCGTCAAACCAGCAAGCAGCTCTTCGAGAGGCCATGTAAACTGGGGACTTTGGGGGATATGCAGTTCGCGTTCCTTTAGAGTCTTTGTGCCGCGCTGGATGGACGGCCCCTCCCAGCATTTGTAAGCTTCTTCGTCTGAGCAGAGCACAAATTCAGTCTTTGCAAAACAGCGGTTCAGATAATTGAGAAGGTATTGAAGTCTTGCTCCGGGCTGAACGGCGTAAACGAAGATGCGCGTCGATGCGTTGTTATGTAAGGGCTCTGTCAACGAAAAGTTTTACTTTTAGGTGGTGAAAATAGCATTTGTGCAGCTTAGCGGATGGTCGTCTTTCGGGATGGCAGGCAAAGTTCATTGCACGGGTTCTTGCGGAGCTTCGAACCACGCCCCTCGGCATCGCTCTTTTCTATTGTTTTTGATGTGTGTTTGCACGGCCACCCTGGCCTTGGCACAGAGCGAGGAGACCGGAATATCTCCCGAATCGATTAGGAAGGGCTATTTGTACAAAACAGAGTGGTCGGTTGATGCTGCGTTGCATACCAATGGATTTTATTTCGGTTTTAATACTGGTACCATCCAAACCTACCGCAAGACCCGGATCAACCATTTCGGGATCGGGATACTGTATCACCCGCTGGAGACGCGGATATCCCAACCAACGGGTTTTAGTTACCGCAATTACAGTTCCTATAAATTTGGTAAAGTCAACCACCTCATTAACCTGAGAGCCGGTCGGGGAAACATTCTTACCCTGACGGAAAAAGCCCGCAAAAAGGGAATTGCGCTGGGCCTGCGTTACGAAGGTGGCGTAACCCTGGGCCTGCTGAAGCCCTATTATCTTCAGGTTCGCGAAGAGCGCGACGGTGTGATTGTCGCTCGCGAAATCCGGTATGGCGATGCGCCCGAAGATTTTCTCAACACGGATCATATTTTGGGCAGAGGCAGTTTTTTTAAAGGCATGGACAAGATCAAACTGGTGCCAGGCCTGTTTGGTCGATTGGCCTTTCGTTTCGATCCCGGAGCCTACGACAATTTTATTCGCACGGTCGAGACCGGTATCCAGGTAGACCTCTACGCCAGCAAGCCTGAAATCATGGTCTCTGAAAAGAATGCGCAATACTATCTGAACTTTTACCTCAACTTGCAGTTGGGTTCCAGAAGGACCCAGGCTGGGAAGTCAAACTGAAGAGCCCCAGCTCACTATTTTAGCCATATGATCGAACTCAATGTCGTAGAGGGGCCCGAGCCCCGCACCAGAAAGCCGGATTGGCTGCGCGTTAAATTGCCCGTGGGCGAAAACTACCGGCATGTGCGGCAACTGGTCGATCAGTACAAACTGCACACCATTTGCCAGAGCGGTAACTGCCCGAATATGGGGGAATGCTGGGGTGCGGGCACGGCGACGTTTATGATCCTCGGCAATGTTTGCACGCGTTCCTGTAGTTTTTGTGCAGTGAAAACCGGAAGACCGGTTGAGTATGACGAAAGCGAACCCGATCGCGTTGCACAAGCCATTTTTCTGATGCAGGTCCGCCACGCCGTAATCACTTCCGTCAACCGCGACGAATTGGCCGATCGCGGAGCAGAGATCTGGTACCAGACGGTGGTCGCCATCAAACAGCGCTGTCCACAAACGACCATTGAAACCCTGATCCCTGACGTCAAGGGCACCTGGAGCGCGCTGGAACGCATGATCAGCGCAGGCCAGGAAATCGTTTCCCACAACATGGAGACCGTCGAACGGCTTTACCGGCAAGTACGACCGCAGGCGCGGTACGCGAGAAGCCTGGAGCAATTGAAGCGCATCCGCGACTTTGGAAAGCATACCAAAACGGGACTGATGCTTGGACTCGGAGAGACGCGCGAAGAGGTTCTTCACGCAATGGACGACCTGGTCGCCAGCGGTTGTGAGATCCTCACCCTGGGGCAGTACCTCCAACCGACCAAAATGCACCATCCCGTGGTGGAGTACGTCCATCCCGACCAGTTCGAAGAGTACCGGATCCGTGGGCTCGAAAAGGGATTCAGCTACGTGGAAAGCGGCCCCATGGTCCGTTCCAGCTACCACGCCGAGCGCCATGTTTTCTAGATACACCCGACGGGTGACCCAGAATCAGTATTTTCCCTGAGGATAATGTTGTAAAATTACGCTCACTTTGCAGGGCAATCGGATTGATTATGTGGAATAAATTACTCTACGCCGCCGCCTGGATTCTTGGAACCATTTCCGCATCCGGGCAGGTTTACACCGTCAACACCAGTAACGACCTTGACGACGGAACTTGTGACGGCGTGCACTGCAGTTTTCGCGAGGCCATCCGGGCCGCTGAATCGGACGGCGTTTCAAGCACCATCCTCTTTGCCATTCCCGGTGCCGGACCCCACGTCATCTCGCCACTCAGCAGCTTTCCTCCCGTGCTCGAACCAGGCCTTGAAATAGCTGGAAATTCACAACCCGGAGGACCCGGCTCCATCGTCATCGATTTCAATTTCCGGGATCTTCTTGGCATTCCCTTCCTGGCCATACGCGCCGGCCAGGTTCATATCACCGGACTGAGCTTCACGGATTTTCGATTTGAAAACGTCCCCGATTGCATCTTCGAATTCGACAGTGCTCCCGACTGCTCGGTGAGGGAATCCGCATTCTTTGCCGACAACAACATCAACCCGGTTGCCGAAAAGGTGTTCGTTCGCCTGCGCAACGCAGACCGGTTCCGGCTCGCCACCAGCCATTTTGGTACGGACCTTTCCAAATCCTCCATCGTCCAGACGGAGGGCGTTGTGAAAGTGGAAGCTACACAGGGCAGCCTGAGCGCAACCATCGACTCCAACATTTTTGCAGCCCGCGTGCCACTGGTGCATCTTTACGGAGGCAACGTGGACCTCAATGGAAACATCTTCGGTGCGCTCGACACCAACAAAAGCGTCAACTTTCTCAACCCAACCGTTGGCATCCTCGTTTTGGGAGCGGACCGCGTAGCGATCCGCAATAATTTCTTTTTCGGATTTCTCACCACCGCCATCGACGTTCAGGCGGTAAACGGATCGCTGGAGATCAGCAACAACCGCTTTTACAACAACGCCATTGACGTTCGGCTGGACGGATTCACCTCGCCAACCGTTGTCGCCCGCAATTTTGGACGCGATGGAGGAGGTTTTGTCCTGGCTGGCAACCTCGGCGAACTCTTCGTGGAAGACAACAGCATTTCCAATTATACTTATCTCATCAACGCCGCCACTCCGCAAAATTATCGCACGGCTCGCTACATGGGCAACCGGTTCACCTGCATGACAGGAAAACCCGTCATCATGCCACCCCGGCCCGTTCCCGTCGTGACCTCCGTCAACCGCGACGCCATTGCAGGGACGGGTTTGCCCAGCGACAGCGTCGTCGTGTATGCGCGCAACTCGCTGCAGTGCCCCTCGGCGGATTGCCACGGGGGCGCCGAACTGGGTCGTACCCAGGCCGATGCGGCAGGTAACTGGACGCTTCAGGTGGCCTATCCCAACCGCAGCCGCATATCCGCATACCAGTTTGACGCCAATGCCTCCGCGGTGCCCCGCATCCACTCCGAATTTTCCGAATGCTTCGTCTGCTCTGTTCAGGTAGTACTCGTTTACGAACCTAACATCTGTTCGGGCCAGTCGGTAACCATACGTGGAAAAGTGTACGACGAAACCAATGCATACGATTCGATCATCGTCCGCGGCGACGGCGTGAGCGTTTGCGATTCCTCGATCGTCGTTAAACTCAAAGTATCCCAGGCCTATCGCGAAGAGCTCGGCGTTCTGATCTGTTATGGCGATACCGTTCGGCTGGGCCCTCTTGCCATACATAAAGACAACCCACTGGATTCCTTTACCGTGCAGTCTTCAGCCGGATGCGACAGCACCGTCGTCGTGCGCGGAAGAGAAGTCGGGGTCAGTTTTTATTCCCGGACAATTTGCGACAACGCGTTCGTCGATATTGGAGGCATGCGTTTCGACAAGAACCGGACGAGTGGTACCGCCACATTGTCCGGGGCAGCTGAAGGAGGTTGCGACAGTGTGGTCTTTGTACAGCTGTTCATCAACAACTTTTCGGAATCCTTTCTGGCCCAGGTGCGTTGTCCAGGCGATTCGGTGGTGATCAACGGACAAGTATTCAACGAAGCCAGGCCCTCGGGCGATGTCCTGCTGGCCAACGGTTCGAGCACCGGGTGCGATAGCATCATCCACGTACAACTGAGCTTTCCCAATAACCGGGGAGCATTTAGTACCAACCTGTGTTCCGGCGACAGCGTCTACATCATCGACCGTTTCTTTTCCGACCGGCTGCTGGCCGCACGCATTACCAATCCGGGTGGTTCGTCTTTTGGTTGCGATACGATCACCGACGTGACAATTAACCTGATGCCCGATGGCCAGGGCTTTTTTACAGCCGACCTTTGTCGTGGCGATACCATCTGGTTGTTCGGAGAAGCTTTCTTTTCGGGAAAGCCCAACGGGATGCTGCGCCTGGCCAACACGGCAGCAAACGGCTGCGACAGCCTCATCGACGTCGCGATCAACATCCTTGCAGATGCCATCGGGACCTTCGACACCGTCCTTTGCGAAAACGCTTCAGTGACCTATTATGGGCAGACTTTTTCCGCTGCGCGGCCGCGTGGCAGCTTCAGGATCCCGCAGGGCTCATATCGCATGTGCGATAGTTTTGTCAACGTGACCCTTCAGCTGCTTCCGCTGGCATCGTCCACTTTTTCGACAACCATTTGCCGTGGCGACAGCGTGCGCGTCGGCAACCAGTATTTTTCTGCACAAAATCCATCCGGTACGGTGGTGCTGACAGGTGCTTCTGCACTGGGATGCGACAGTTCCATCCTGGTTTCTTTATCCGTAAGCCCACCCATACAGGCACAACTGCTGCCACAGGCACTTCATTGCAACGAACCCAACACGGGGGAGGTACTCCTCGAAACGATCAGCGGCGGCACGGGAAGCTACCAGATTTCGCTCGACAACGGCCCACTCCAGGCAGCGGCTCCTGGCCTCCGGCTCACCGGCTTATCGGCAGGAGGACATACGGTGCGACTTGTCGATCAGGTGGGATGCGATACTTTGATCAGCATCAGCGTCAACACTTCTGCCATGTTGCAACTGCAACTTCCGGGCGACACGACCATTAAGCTCGGTGGCGTCGTGTCCATCAACCCGCAGACCAATTTCAACTACGCAACCCTCCGCTGGGATCCGGCCAACTTCCTTTCCTGCGACACCTGCCTGGTCACACAGTCCCGGCCTGACCAAACCATCACCTACACACTGACACTTACCGACCCGGACGGCTGTCCCGTATCCGACCAGTTTACCATTACGGTGCTCATCGACGAGGCCGATATTTTCGTGCCCAACGTCTTCTCTCCAAACGGCGACAACATCAACGACTTGTTCAGGCCGGTCTTCAAGTTTCCAGAAAAGACGAGCATTTCTGTATTCCGGATTTATGACCGCTGGGGAGAAATGGTCTTCGAGCAGGCCAACGCCCCGGTGGGTGAAGCAGTGACCTGGGATGGCACAACCAGCGGGAAGAAACTCAACCCTGGTGTTTACACCTTCATCATCCAGTTTTCCGGAGAGGACGGAATTCCCCGCTGGAAGGCCGGAGACGTCACTCTCGTTCGCTAACGAACGTTTGTAAGTACATCTGCAAAAATTTCAACAGGCGTTGGGTGAATTGATTTTGGACTCACCCGGCACTGCGTGCCACCCCTCTCTGATCTTTGGCAGGATCAAAGAGGGGTCGGTTTGATTTTTCCTTATTCCCAAGAAATAAAAAGAAGTTTTAAGTTAGGTGCCCTCTTTTTTGCGTCAGCAAGAGAGCGATGTTATTTTTTTTTTTGTTTTTACCCTCTTTTTTGCTTCAGCAAAAGAGAGGGTGGCACGCAGTGCCGGGTGAGTCCAAGGGCCCCATTTTGAACCCAACCCTCTTCGAGTTACCTGGATCAATAGCGAGGAATCAACTTTGAGTTGTCAATTAAATAACCATTTCTTAATATCATTCCACCATGAACAGCCGAAAGGATGCGGCCGATTGCCGGTGTTGAGAAGGGTGGAGGAACCTGGAATGGACGGAGTTGCGGATCAGTTCAGCAGGAGTTTCTTCAACTTGTGGTAGATCTGCGTATTGTCGTAGATCCCTGAAAACGTTTCGGCTCCTGGTCCGTATGCATAAACCGGAATGCAGCCGCCTGTGTGCTTGACCGTGCTGAATTGGCATACCAGGTCTCCTTGCTTTCCGCCGTTGATGGTGAGTCCGCCGGCATCGTGGTCTCCGGTGATCACCACCAGCGTATTGCCGTCTCTTTCTGCGAAGTCGAGCACGGCGCGCACCGCGCGGTCAAAGTCTATCATCTCCGAGATCACGTATCCCGCATCGTTGGCATGTCCGCCCCAGTCGATCTGAGAACCTTCGATCATGAGAAAAAACCCCTTGCGCGCGCGACGCGACAAAAAATTCAACGCATCGGCGCTGGCTTTGGGTAAATAATCCCGGCCGTTCACGGCCGGCAGGGGATCCCCGTCGGCTGTAAAAAAGGCGACGCGCGGCACGTCGGGCACTGCCCAGCTTGCATAATCCTGCTCAAAGTAGTCGGTTACAAAATAGCCCTGTTCGCGCATCCGGGTGATGAGATTCAGAGTGTCATCCTTGCGACGGTCAAAATACTTTTTCCCGCCACCTACGATGAAATCTACCCGCGCATCAGGCAGGTCTGCTGCGATGGAATCGTAGGCGTTGCGGTTGGTGTTGTATGCGAAGAATGCAGCAGGCGTTGCGTGTACGATGGTCGAACTGACGACCAGTCCCGTTTTGATTCCTTGTGATCCCGCCTGCCGCAGAAGGCTCGTATGTTTTTTACCGGCTGCATCAAGTCCCAGGTATGAATTGTTTGTTTTAACGCCTGAAGCAAAGGCAGTTGCTCCGGCAGCGGAATCGGTGATGAGGTCGTCTGCCGAATGGGATTTATGGATTCCAATGGTTTTAATGCGCTCCATGGCAAGCGGTTCAGTGGTCGAGTACATGGCAGCAGACAGCTGGTTGAGGCCCATTCCGTCGCCGATCATCAATACCACGTTGCGGGGTCTTGCTTTTTTTTCATCGCCAACTTTGGAACTGGATAAATCGACGACCGCACCGGTCATGCCAATTTGGGTCGATGTATAACAGGAACTGAAAAAGATCAGCAGAAAAAAACTACGGTACAAGCGCATGGAAAAAACATTAATGCGCAAAGGTATACTTTTTTCCAGGATGGCTTCGCACCAGGCCTCTGAACTCGAGACTGGTCAGGGCAGCTGCCAGTTTCCCGGGACCAATTCCTACAAACTCGTGAAAACGGTCGATGTGCAATTCTCCATGTTTGCGGAGGGCCTCGCAGATGAGTTTTTCTTCAGGATTGAGCTCGTCGAATAAAACGGGATTTGCCAACGGCCGGGATCGCACGGGAAGGTCCCAGTTCATCGATGCCAGGAGATCTTCTGAGGATTCGATGAGTTGTGCGCAGTTTTCGCGGATGAGTTTGTTGCAGCCTCGTGCATAGGGATCGGTCACGCGACCTGGAAATGCAAACACGTCACGGTTATAGGAATTGGCGATTTCAGCCGTGATGATGCTCCCGCCCGTCACACCGGTTTCAACGACGACCAGGGCATCGCACATGCCGGCGATGATGCGGTTGCGCATGGGAAAGTTCTCTCGGTCAGGCCGGGTGTTCATTCCAAATTCGGTAACGAGGCCCCCGCTGTTCAGCATGTTGCGCGCAAGCGTCCGGTGCTCTTGTGGATACATTCTGTCGAGCCCGTGCCCAAGTACGCCAATGGTTTCGATTCCGTGCTGCAGGCACATACCATGTGCACAAGCGTCAACGCCGTAAGCCAGACCGCTGACGACTTGAATGTCTTGGCCTGCGAGACCTGAGATCAGAACCTCGGTCAACGCACGTCCCTGTTCGGTGATGTTGCGGGTGCCCACAACGGCTACGACGCGTTGCGGATTCATTCTCGCGTTGCCCTTGCAGTAGATCACCAGCGGCGCATCCTCGTGCTGCCGCAAGCGCCAGGGGTATTCATCGTTTTCTACCCAGAGCACGCGAATGCCGTTGGCTTCAGCGAAGCGCAGTTCTGCTTCTGCGGCACGAAGTGCTTCCGGGTTTGACAAAGCCGTGCGGATGCGGGAGCTGAGCCTGGGTAGTTTGCGAAGCCTTCCGGCAGACGGAATGAACAATTGTTCAGGGCTTTCGACCATGCGCAAAAGGTTTCGCGCCGTGACGGGCCCAACATGAGCAACTTTCGTCAGTGCGACCCGGTACAGGAGTTGTTCATCGGGCATACCTGGGGTCCAGGCTTGCTGCCTGGTTGTAAAAGTCAATGGATTTCTGCTGGTATTCGGCAATCTTTGCCGGCTTTGCCTTTCCAAATTTTGCAAAATCCGAGTATACCTGTGCAATGTAAAAGCACAACTCTGCATCCTGACTGTCAATTTTATAAGCCATTCCCAGAAAGTGAACCGCGAAAGGATAGTTGTGCTCCTCTTTATACAGCACTTCGTAGCCCACCCGCTTGAAAAAGGGAATCATGATTGCGTTGTTGTCGGCATCTCTCGTCAGGTATTCCATGTACTTGGTCACAAAGTCCAGGTCGGGTTTTACCCGGATCACGTCTTCCAGCGATTTAAGAAAGCGCTGAATGTCGTTGTCCTTTTTTAACCATTCCGCCAATACGCCCGATTTCATATTCAACGCTTGCCCGTAATATGGAAAGATCTTCAGAGCGCGGTCGATGTATTGTTCAGCGGTCTTCAGGTATTCGTATTTGCGATCCGGGTCGTTTCCCGACTGGTATTTCTGAAAATAGGATACTCCGGTAAACAGGTTGATCCGGGCGCTGTTTTTCGAAACTTTTACCGCAGAGAGGTTCAGTTTAAAACCGTCTTCCCAGTCCGGAACGCGGTCCATGGTTTTTAAACCATAGGGCAGCATCAGGGCCAGTAGCGCAAAAATCGCCAGCCAGGATCCCCTGGGAGGAGACCAGGCACCGAGGTTCCGGATCCCCAGTGCAGTTACCATGCTAAAGGCAACCGAGGGCATGAACAGGAATCGCTCGTTCATGAAGGTTCCCACCGGAAAAACGAGGTTGGAGACGATCGAAAAGGTAATGAAAAAATAAAACAGGCTGTAGCTCACTACCGGACTGCGGCGCCGCAACCGGAAGGCAAGATAGATCAACCCGGCGGTAAGGAAGAGGGACGCGACCGGAATGAAATCCGTCCATTCCGAGCGGGGCACGTGGTAGGGATAGTAATCGTGGGTCAGAGGATGCGGATAGATCAGGAGCTTGAAGTACCAGATAAAAGTATAAAACAGAGTAGCCGTTTTTTCTGCGATGTTCATGCCGACAAAGGGATTGTTCATCAGGTCGGTGATGACCGCGCCACTGCTGAGCAGGTAGCCGATGACCTTCCAGCGTACGAGCACGAAGAGCAGTGCACACAATTGCAAAGGCCAGCTCGCGACCAGCGCTTTTGTCAAAGGGGTGTTGCGAAAGAAATGGACGCTCAGCGGGATGACGGCAGCGAAGGTGATCGCATTTTCTTTGGAGAACAGGGCGAGCAAAAACCAGGTACAGGCCAGAATGGAGTGCAGGAGTTTGCGCCGGTCGACGTAATTCAACCAGCTCCAGGCAGCAGAAAGGGAAAACAACAGGCACATGATCTCGTCGCGACCTTTGATGTTGGCCACCGCCTCGGAATGCACCGGGTGGGCCAGAAACAGCAGCGAGGCCAGGGCTGCCAGTCCGGGCAGCCACCTGACGGCAGGCACAGGTGGAAGCAGCCTTGACAACCAGAGGTAGAGCATCGTTGCGGTGAGCGCGTACAGGAGGATGTTGACCAGGTGGCTGATCATTGGATTATGGCCCAACAGCTCGTATTCTATGGCAAAACTGACGATCGACAAGGGGCGATACCGCGCTCCCGCCACCAGATCTTTTTGTTCGCCAAAATAACCAGTGAAACTCTCGTTGGCAAGGATGTCCCGGATTCCGGCAAAGCCTTTTTGTACAAAGCTGTTCTCGGTATAGACGATGACGTCGTCGAGTACGTAACCGAAGTCAAGGGCTCGGTGGTACAGCAGGAGGGCCAGGCCTGCATGGGCAAGCATGAGCCATAGCCATTCGACCCTGGCCAAAGCGGAGAATGCTTTCTTCAAATCCATGGTTTCATTTGGTTGGGTGGTCGTCGCGATCAGCCCTGCAAGATATTAAACGGTCGTCGGATATCCGACTTTGGCGGGCAAATTCCACCGGTCCGGTAAAAGGGAGACACCCAGGGCCAGAAACGGATAAGGTGCAGCCTTTTACACCATGCCTCCGGATGCCTGAAAAAAAGATTTTGAAAGAATTGGAATTTTATGTAGTACCTTTGCGTTGTACGACTATAGATCAATTGCCAGCATAGCATCACCCACCCGCCCCACCATCATCCATTGTAATTTTTTTCATTTTTAAATATTTTCATAATGAACCTGTACGTAGGAAACCTTGACTACTCAGTTAAGGAAGCCCAATTGGAGGCCATGTTTGCCGAATATGGCGAAGTGTCTTCCGTTAAAATCATCACCGACAAAATGACCGGCAGAAGCAAAGGCTTCGGTTTCGTGGAAATGCCAAACGACCACGAGGCTCAGGATGCCATTGCCAACCTGGATCAGAAACAGATGAAGGATCGCGCCATTTCGGTGTCCGAAGCGCGTCCACCTGAGCAGAGGGAGCGCAAGCCCTTCCGCCCTTCGAACCGCGATGGGGGGGGTGGCAACGACCGCTTCAAGAGGAGGTTTTGAATTGATTTGCTCGCGGCCCCTCATCTCCTTTGAGTTGGGTTTAAGGCCGGAGGTACCAAGACCATACAAACCGAATACCTGCCTGCACAGGCAGGTATTCTTTTTACAAATAAGGACAATGCATGGAGCATCATACGGACTTTGAAGGGCTGGGCATCCGGCCGGACCTCGCCGAGGGATTGAGGGGAATGGGAATTTCCGTACCAACGGAAATTCAGGAAAAGGCCATCCCGGTTTTGCTCAATCCTGATTTAGATTGTATCGGACTGGCGCGCACGGGCACTGGAAAAACGGCAGCTTTTGGCATGCCCGTTCTCCAACTCGTCGACCTTGAAAACCGCATTCCACAGGCATTGATCCTGGCGCCCACGCGCGAACTTTGCATGCAAATCGCCGGTGACCTTACCCGATACGGAGCCCCTCTCCGGGCCCTGCGCATCGTTGCCGTCTACGGTGGAGCGAGCATTGGTCAGCAAATACGGGCCTTGCGCGAAGGAGCCCAGGTGGTAGTCGCGACGCCGGGTCGTCTGGTTGACCTGATCGACCGAAAAGCCATCCGGATGGATCAGCTCCGCAGGGTGGTTCTCGACGAGGCCGACGAGATGCTCAACATGGGATTCCGCGATGACCTGGAGCGCATCCTTTCACAGGCACCTCCCGAAAAATCCACTGCCCTGTTTTCCGCAACCATGTCGTCCGAAGTACGCGAAATGGCAGCCCGCTACCTGCGCGAACCAGTGGAAGTGCGAGCCGGAAAAAAGGATGACAGCCATCCCGACATCAGCCACCAGTACGCCGTTGTTCATGCAAAGGATAAATTGGCGGCACTAAAACGCATCGTCGACTACCATCCCGGGTTTTACGGCATCGTTTTTTGCAATACGCGTCTGGAGACGCAGGAACTTAGCGATGCCCTGCTCAAAGACGGCTACCGCGTCGATTGCATCCACGGAGACCTCGACCAGCCGCAACGCGACAAAGTCATGCACCGCTTCCGCAACCGCTACGTGCCCATTCTTTTTGCTACGGATGTCGCTGCCCGGGGAATCGACGTTAAAAATCTAACCCACATCATCCACTACCACCTCCCCGACGACATCGAAAACTATACCCACCGAAGCGGCCGAACGGCCCGTGCCGGACAAAAGGGGATATCCATTGCGCTGTTGCACGTTAAAGAGGCCTATAAGCTGCACCGCATAGAGAAGTCTGCGCGCCTCCGCTTTGAACGCTTTCGCATACCCACAGCAGATGAAGTTGCCGAAATGCGTGTGCGGCGATTCGTGGAGTCGGTCATGGAAAACAAAAAACAAACCGGAGACAGCGTAGCACTGCCAAACGAATGGGTATGGCCACTGATGCAGCTCGGCAAAGAGGAACTGGTCCGCATCGTTCTGGCACCTGAACTCGAACGTCTGGCCCAGGCTCGCCGCAACCAGGAGGACCTCAACGTAGAAGAGCGGTTACGCGAGGCAGCTCCCCCGCCCGCAAGCGGAAAGCCTTCTAAAAAGGGAGGGGGTGGGTCCAAAAACGTTTCCCCAGGAGACATACGAATGTTTGTTAGCCTCGGGAAACTCGACCAGATGCGCTATGACGAATTGCGCGAACTCATCTTTAAGTTAACGAGCGTAAGCGGAAGGGCAATCCGCGACATCGATATGTTCAACAGCTATTCCTTTTTTGTGACCGACGCCGACAGTGCCCGGAGGCTGGAAGGGCAGAAGGGCCTCAAATGGAAAAAGCGCGAAGTGACCTTCAGGCGCGCTGACGCAAAAAAGCCTGGAAAGAGATGAAGCGCACAGCCTGCATGCTTTCTTCCCGGCGAAGCCTGCCCGCATCCTGCCAACAAAATGCCTCATTCCTTGTTTCAAACTTCAAATTGAACGGATGGAGATCCTCATCAAAGTAAGCCAGTTGCTGCTAAGTCTGACGATCCTGGTGGTCCTCCACGAGCTGGGACATTTTACCCCGGCGCGCTGGTTTAAAACCCGGGTCGAGAAGTTCTATCTTTTTTTCAATCCCTGGTTCTCGCTGTTTAAAAAGAAGATCGGCGATACCGAATGGGGTTTGGGATGGCTGCCCCTGGGTGGATATGTGAAGATTTCCGGTATGGTCGACGAGAGTTTCGACATGGATCAACTTCGCTCGGAGCCCCAACCCTGGGAGTTCCGTTCAAAACCAGCCTGGCAGCGGCTCATCATCATGCTTGGGGGCGTAACGGTCAATTTCATTTTTGGATTTCTGTTGTTTGCCTTGCTGTTGTGGAAAAATGGCCAGGAATACCTGCCGACCCAATCGCTGACCTACGGCATTGCCGTCGACAGCTTTGCGCACGAAATGGGATTGCGGGACGGCGACCGCATTACCAGAGTAGGTACCGTTCCGCTTGAACGCTTCGACAAAGCCGTCATCCTCAAGAACCTGATCCTCGAAAATGATAAGCGCCTGCAACTGGTTCGCGACGGACAGCCAATGACGCTGGACGTTGCACCGGAATATGTTTCCAGACTTACCAAACCGGATTTTAAGAAGCTGGATTTCATCGCCCCGCGAGTGCCCACCGAGGTGATGCGCGTCATGTCAGGAACTCCTGCGGAAGGGGCCGGCCTACAAGCTGGAGACCGGTTTTTTGAAATTGACGGACAACCGGCGGTCTACCTGCACGAAGTTGCCCGCATCATCCGAAGGCAGCCCGACAGACAATTTGACCTGGGACTGCTCCGAAACGGAGACAGCATCCGTTTACAAGTAAAGACCAATGCCCAAGGATTGATCGGCATCGAATGGCAACCGGCCGACCATTTTCTCGCCATTCAGAAAGAACATTTCGGATTGCTGGCGGCGATACCGCGCGGCGTCACAACGGGCATAGAACTGCTGGCCACACAACTCAAAGCCTTTTCGAGGATGTTTAGCGGCGAAATAAAGGCGCGCGACTCCCTGGGTGGTTTCGGATCGATCACCAATATGTTTCCTGCAAGCTGGGATTGGGATGCCTTTTGGAGGATGACGGCCATCCTGAGCATTGTGCTCGGGTTTATGAACCTGCTGCCCATACCGGCGCTCGACGGCGGCTACGTAGTCTTCCTGTTAATTGAGGTGGTCACGGGACGCAAGGTCCCCGATAAAGTCGTAGAAAAGGCCACCTTGATCGGATTCATCCTGCTCATGGCGCTGATGCTGTATGCCAACGGCCTCGACGTGCTGCGCGGTATGGGCAAATGATGCAATAATCCCTGTATTCAAATCGCTGAGAATTGCGCGAAGGTTAAAATGGAAAATGCCAATTACTTCGACCTCTTCGGATTGCAGCCTGCATACGGCCTGGATGCGGCACTTCTGCGGCGCAGATACTACGAAAAGTCACGCGCCCTGCATCCGGATCTGACGGAGGCAGGCGACAGCGATTCTGATTTGCAGGCGGCGGTGCTCAACCGCGCTTACCAGACCCTTTCGCAACCCCTGCTGCGACTGCGATACCTGATCGATACCGAATTTCCGGGCATTGCAAACGATGTTGCGGAGGAGGACCCTGCCTTTTTATTGGAGTTGATGGAGCTCCACGAAGGCATACAGGAGGGAAACATCGAAAACGAAGAGGCGCAAAAACGCCTGGAGACCATGGAGCGCGAAGCACTGGCGGCCGTCGAAGGTGCTCTGCTTGCCTTCGACGAAGGACGGCGCCTACCCGAGCTTGCCGATGCCCTGCGCAACTTCTACCACCGCAGTAAATACTTTCTTCGCGTCCGGCAACTCCTCGAAGGAAAACACCCGGAATGGTGACCTGCAGAAACCGCAATGGATTTCCCTATTAAAGGGTACCTCGAATAACCCACTATTGCGCCAGCCAGCCCGCACAGGCTCACCCACTCAATGAATTTAGCTTCACAATCCTTCGTTGCAGCTCAGTCAGTTATCGTTCCACATAGCTTCCTTCGCTGTGCCTCGTCTTGTTTTGCTCGGGGGCTGCCTCTCTCCACTCCCTCTTGCGCCAGCCAGCCCGCATTGGCTTGCGCGCGAAATGAATTTAGCTTCACAATCCTTCGTTGCGGTTCAGTTAGTTATTGCTCCACATAGCTTCCTTCACCGCGCCTCGTCTTGTTTTGCTAAATTCATTCTGGCATCAACAGGGAGTGAAGAGAGGCAGCCCTTTTCATTCTGGCATCAAAACTGGGTTATTCGAGGTACCCATAATTTTGAACCATGCCTTAAATCTTCTCTAGATGGGGATTAATTTTGTAAAAGCCAAATAAGCAGCGCGTTGCATAAATAATTGGCAATTTGCCTTTTCTGTTAGCCTCAATTTTAAACAAATAATTAAACTGGATCTATCCCTAACATTGTTGCTTAATTTGCTAACTTTGTTAGCATATAATTTACAAAAATATGATTAATCATTTTTATGTGTTATTTCTTTGCATCTCCTTCATTGTAGCAATGATTGGAGGCTATATTGGAGTGGGTCTGTTTAAAATAATTTCTGGCCAGGCATTTAGTATAGATCCACAGATTAGAATGACAATTATTGCGACGATTCTACTTTTTTGTTTTTGCTTAATTTTTAAATATTTGTACCTGGATGCCGAGGCCTTATCGCGAATTATTCATATTAAACATATAAATATTATGTTGATCTCTGGTGTAATTATGGGATTCTTGTACGATAAAATTAGTTTCGTAAAATACATTCTTAGTTTGCCTTTCGGGCTAATAATTGCAGCTTTGGCCTATTACGTCTCTAAGCTTTAAAGGGGTTTCAATTGACTTTGAATGTCCTGTGTAAAAGAAATTCCTGCAAATTTTCAGAAGTGCCTTTAATCAGGTTTAATGAACTTTTTATCAACCCAACCATAATATTTTTTATCCTTTGTTTTATATAAAACGTAAAGCCATTCTTCATTTATTCTGTATTCTTGCTCAATACAGTCGCATACAATCTGGACTTTCGCTCCTTTTGGTATTTTGTAAATGCTCTTCGCTCTTTTAATTGGAAATTCCCGGAGCTCTAGCGGAGATTGTTTTGTAGCAATAAATCCTTTTTTATTTGAATAAATGTGTTCACATACTGCACTAAATTTTGCCTCTTGAATATATTCTCTAATACAAATATCCCTGTCTTCTGACCATGGGTGAGATTTGAAAAAGGCCATTAGAGCAGCCCGCCAGTCTTCCTCGGGTTTTGGTTCACTGTACATTTTTAATAATTCCACTCCTCCCATGGCGATTTCCGGATCATAGCCAGCTTTGTGTAATAGGTACATTGATGCAAGGTCGCATTCCAGTTCGTCAGGCTTTCCGCATATTTTTGACCCCAATTGAGTAATGGAAGTCGTTGCGTAATTCAATATCCCACCTTCGTTCGATTTATTTTCTACATATTTATACAATCTGGCCAATTCAGTTGTATGATTATTTTCGTTATGTCCAAGTTCATGGCCAATGATATATGCCAGTTCGTCAATTTCATTGATTTGATCCAATAATCCAGTTGTTATGAAAATATTTCCACCTGGAACTGTAAAGGCAGAAAATGAGTGATCTTCCAAAGTGAATAAGGTGTGGGAATACCCTGATTCAATAAGGAAAGGCTTCATTCTCTCAATGATTTCTATTGCCCAAGGAGACCTTGTATGCTCGGTGATTGGTGAAACAACATAATTATTTTTGAAATAATTTCCCAGTTCAATTAATTCCTTTTTTGAGAGATTCGGAACGGAATTTCTGAGATGTTTTTTGATTCTATCACCAGCCTCTTCATAATAAGTATATCCGCAATTTACTGCTTGTGCATCAACCTTTGAAGTGTATAAAAAGATATAGGATTCAAGAGGTTCTGGGATTTCTATCTCTTCTTTACATCCTGAAAGTATGAGTATGCAACACCCCAAGATCCAGACCCTTTTTAATAATCGATGATTTTCGATGAGAATTATTTTAGACATGAATATGCAAAACTGATACACAATCAAGTAATTTATATATTATATATTAATTTAATATGTTAGACAAGTAGCGGATACAGTTCAAAAGTATGAATTAATCCTCAGAGCAATAAAGGGGTTTTATGATTAAGAATAAAATTTTAAGGGCTCGTACATTTCGAAGATTTTTATAAAGCTTTCAAACGGATATCCGAAAGTTTACTTTTTCAACCGGGGCTAAGACCCCACCTTGGTACTTACACCTGATGTGCTCCTTGCTGAATCAGTTTTCTGATCAACGCGACCTGGCCTAAGTGATAATAGCTGTGCTCTATGACTCCCTCAATGTTTATGAGGTAAGTGCCATATTTTTCGTCCACAATGGTTTGACCCCCTATTAATCAGACTTTCGTTACAAAGTTAATAAATAGATCAAAACATCAAAATATTTTTGCACTTCCAGGAAACGACCGACGGTGATCTTTATACCGATGGGAAGAGTGGCAGGCTCAAACTGCCACCTTTTGGTATTTAGGAGTGTTGGGTGGTTTGATTTTTCCAGGAAACGACCTCAGGCTCCCATTACCCGATAGTTCCCACAGAGGAATGTCCACTTTGAATACCCTTCGGTTGCTTTTAGTAAAGGAGGAGGTAATATGCCCCTGGATGAACAGATTCCAGAACACCAGGGGTGGCAAGCTGGCAATCGAAGCGTGCAGACGGATGGCGTTGTATTTGGTGTAAAACTCATCCAGGTTGGCAGTAAGTTCTTCGATGGAATAGAACTCAAAACGCTCCAGATGCTCAGACAAGATGGCATGAAAGCTTTCTATATGGCCGTTCTCCTGTGGCGTATAGGCATGAGTAAACACCTGATTGAGATGGTTTT
>JABARE010000019.1 GCA_019187365.1 Saprospiraceae bacterium
ATGCTCCGGAGCTGCAGGGGGTGAAGGAGGCACCATTACATACTTCAATTTAGCAGAACTTGGAGGGAATATATTAAATCATGAATGGGGCCATACCATGGGGATAATGCATAGTTGGAGAGAAGATCTTCTAGATGACACCCCCGAGATCAATTTTGACCTTGATCGGAACTGCGATGGCGATTACTATGACATTAGGGAGAAGGAACAACAATGTTTTGGAAAAATTATCAGCAGTGATCCTGCAGGACCCGGAACGGATGGCATCGGGATGAGCTATAATTCTTCCACTCAGAGGTGGTATAATAACATCAACGATTGTTTGGAGACTCCACCTTGTCCGACCAGTCCGTGTTGTCTGGATGAGTTTCAAAACAACAATGTCATGGCCTACAATGCATGTCAGTGTGCATTCACGTATCAGCAACTCAGAAAAACCCTGATGCAATTATTGAGTTACAAATGTGGTTACATCAATACCATTCAAACTGACCGGTCGTGTTGGGCACCAAGTGCATTTATTTCACTTCCAAAACCAGGACAAAGCGATTATGGTTACTGTTCAACATGTTTTGATTTCTCTGCCAGTTATAATGATCAAAAGCATCGGGTAAAAGTGTACGAACTGAGCGGCGGAAATTCCATCCTGGTATATGATCCAGGATGGGTTCAAAGCCCTGCCACAACACTCTGTTTTAAAAATTACGGAATTTCAGTCGGCTCAGGACGTTTTCTGAAACCTGGTACAAATTATAGAATAGAGTTGACGGTAGGCAGAACTAACGATTGCATAGATCCGGTGACATTCAGCAGGAACTTTACAACAGGAACCTGCGAGCCGGATGTGTATGTACCGCCCTTTTCAGAGATGATTATTTCTCCGAACCCATCTTCGGGTAACATTCAGCTAACGTATGATGCCTTCGAGAATGAAGAGTTTGCTATATTTGCTGTAAACCAGGCAAACGGGCAGGTGAGCTTATTGAGCAATTCTATGTATGCAACAAATGATGGCGAGAATGAGTACGAACTTTCTGTCAGCTCATTATTCAACGGTACTTATACCATATTTATGATAGGTATTGAAAATAATCATTATCAAACCCTGGTAAAACAATAAGTATGAAAATGACGATCACGTTTTTATGTCTTCTACTTGCTTTTATCTCTACGGCACAAAAAACACCCTACTTTCTGACGACCTTCTATTTTGAAGATGCCATAGGAAATATAGACAGCATTGAAGTGGGTTATGATTTGACTGCAAAAAATAGTGGCAATCCTGATTTTGGAGAGGTTTCCGACCTATCTCCATTTGATAGTTTATTTGAAGTACGTGCAGTAAATTATTTTGAATATTATAACACAACCCCTCCAATCAATCCGCTGAACCTCATAAAAAAACGCATAGTTGGGGGTGCGGAAAAAGTGGTGAACGCCCCTTGCATTGGAGGAGCTGATTTAGTGTTTTTCATACATGCCAAACATCAGCCCGTAACCATAAGAGTGAAGGATCTGAAGGATTTTGAAAAGATCGATTGTCCTGGTAAAAATAATACATGGAGTTTTTTTAGCCCGGACAGAATGTATCATTTTATTGAACCATGGGGTTGGACCTCTCTTCCAAGGGTTAGGTATGGCTGCATTTATAAAGGTCCATATACAGTTTATTTGGGTGGAAAGTACATACCAGTTGAAGTTGGTGAGCGGCCTTATACTTTGCAGTATGAAATCACCGGAAGAGGGGTTGACACGATTTATGGAGTTTGTTTTACAAGAGATCATACCTTTTATCAATGCGACAGCACGTATGTCATGGATACCCAGGAAGAGGATGGCCTGATAAATGGAGTTGTGATCTATCCAAATCCAAATTCCGGGATCATGAAGGTAGAAATGAAGGGAACAGAATATGTGAACAGTTTTGAAATCTACGATCATTCGGGAAATGTTCAAAAGAGAATACCGGTTAATGAAAGGAAAGATATAAGAATTGAGGTGCCGGATTTAGTCCCTGGTATTTATTTTCTTAGAGTGAATACTAAATATGGACCACGGGTCAGGAAGTTTGTAAAAATATGAGGACAAAATGACCATCCGCGCCTTTTAACTCACCCGGCACTACGTGCCACCCTCTCTTTTGCTGACGCAAAAAAGAGGGTACCCAACGGACTCACCCGGCACTTCGTGCCACCCTCTCTTTTGCTGACGCAAAAAAGAGGGTACCCAATTGACTCACCCGGCACTTCGTGCCACCCTCTCTTTTGCTGACGCAAAAAAGAGGGTACCCAACTGAAATCATTTGTCCTTTGTTTTGCGCAAAAACAATTCAAAAAAAAGAACTCCCCCCTCTTTGATCTTGGTAAAGATCAGAGAGGGGTGGCGCGCAGCGCCGGGGTAAGTCCAGGATCTCGCTATAGAAACCGGAGGATAGTATTCATTAGATGGAAGGTCCCTGGATGGATTTAAAATAAGGAAATTTAGCCTCAAAATGCGGACGTTTATTTAAGCATCTGAATTAACGGAGATAGGAACTGCTTCTATCAAAAATAAATTCAGCTGCTTAAAATAAAGATCAGGTCAGTTTGACTCACGAGCTTGTTTTGTTAAAATTATGTTAAAGTTCACCCTTTTTTATACTCCAAATATATATATATATATTGCAACGGAAGAGAAAGATTAAAACATTCCTGTCTTTTAAAAACCGGAGTGTGAGGAGATTCAATAACCACAAAACCCCCATCGGTATGGAGAACGCAACAATGTCACCACCAGACAGGAGTTGACCGGATGATTCTATTAGAATGCCTGGGCATTATTCAAGCAGGCATTTGAGAACTTTCTGTGACTGCTATAAGAGTGTTCGGGCGGTCTTTTCCAAAGTAATACATCCGGTTTCTGATTTTTTTAATAGCTCCTGCTATTGCAGGGGGTGGAATTGGTTTCATAAACCCCAGTCAACTACTGTTTATGAAAACAAAAATGTTTGCATGCTCCCATTTTATAGATGAATTAAGAGAGGATTATTTCTTATTCCGGGTGGAAATCATTAAAATACTTATCGTATTCTGCACCATCCAAAGTACCCTATCAGGTCAATCTGAATTTTTTAATTGTCCGGTGGATTCTGTAACACAACATCCTGACTCCATTTACAATCCGGACCCTTGTATTGATGTGGAAGAAATTATGGAAGAGTTGGATGGAGGTGATCATTGTCGATTGATTTGGATAAACCTCAACGTTCACTTTTTTGTTGATGATGATTCAACCAACAACCTCATAACCCCCAAAGGGCATGTTGTCTCTGAAGCGAATAAACTGGCAGAAGATCTGGTCAATGAAGCCAACTACTATTTATATTTGAATGAAATCCAAATAAACCAACCTGGTGCCATCAAATTATGCAATCCGTTCCAGTACGTGCTTCGGGGTGTTTATATACATATAGTTTCTTCTCCCGCTGATGTTGATGCACGATCCAAAATAAACATTATGCATCAGACATTTGGTGTTAATAAGGCTTCTGAATTTAATTTATACATTTCTCCCTGTGATGGATGCTCCGGAGCTGCAGGGGGTGAAGGAGGCACCATTACATACTTCAATTTAGCAGAACTTGGAGGGAATATATTAAATCATGAATGGGGCCATACCATGGGGATAATGCATAGTTGGAGAGAAGATTTTCTAGATGATACACCGCCAATTCATTTTGACCTTGATCGGAACTGTGATGGCGATTACTATGACATTAGGGAGAAGGAGCAACAGTGCTTTGGAAAAATTATCAGCAGCGATCCTGCAGAACCCGGAACAGATGGCATCGGGATGAGCTATAATTCATCCACTGAGAGGTGGTATAATAACATCAACGATTGTTTGGAGACTCCACCTTGTCCGACCAGTCCATGTTGTCTGGATGAGTTTCAAAACAACAATGTCATGGCCTACAACGCATGCCAGTGTGCCTTTACGTATCAGCAACTGAGAAAAACCCTGATGCAATTATTGAGTTACAAATGTGGTTACATCAATACCATTCAAACTAACCGGTCGTGTTGGGCGCCAAGCGCATTCATTTCACTTCCTAAACCCGACCAGAGCGATTATGGCTACTGTTCTACCTGCTTCGATTTTACAGCCAGCTATAATGACCAAAAGCATCGGGTAAAAGTGTACGAATTGAGCGGAGGAAATTCAATCCTGGTATATGATCCGGGTTGGGTACAAAGCCCTGCCACAACACTCTGTTTTAAAAATTACGGCCTTTCAATCGGCTCCGGACGTTATCTCAAGCCTGGTACGAACTATAGAATTGAGCTGACGGTAGGCAGAACAAACGATTGCATAGATCCGGTGACATTCAGCAGGAACTTTACAACAGGAACCTGCGAGCCGGATGTCTATGTACCGCCTTTTTCAGAGATGATTATTTCTCCGAACCCATCTTCGGGTAACATTCAGCTAACGTATGATGCCTTCGAGAATGAAGAGTTTGCTATATTTGCTGTAAACCAGGCAAACGGCCAGGTGAGCTTATTGAGCAATTCTATGTATGCAACAAATGAAGGCGAGAATGAGGACGAGCTTCCTGTCGACTCATTATTCACAGGTACGTATACCATCTTTATGATAGGTATTGAAAATAATCATTATCAAACCCTGGTAAAACAATAACTATGAAAAAGATGATCGCGTTTTTATGGCTTCTACTTGCTTTTACCTCTACGGCACAAAAAACACCCTTCTTTCTGACGACCTTTTATTTTGAAGATGCCATAGGAAATATAGACAGCATTGAAGTGGGTTATGATTTGACCGCGAAACAAACTGGCAATCCTGATTTTGGAGAAGTAACCGATCTATCACCATTCGATAGCATATTTGATGTACGGGCAGTAAATTATTTTGAATATTATAATACAACCCCTCCAATCAATCCGCTGAACCTTATAATAAAACGCATAGTGGGGGGTGCCGAAAAGGTAGTGAACGCACCATGCATTGGGGGCGATTTTTTGATATTTTTCATACATGCCAAACATCAGCCTGTAACCATACGTGTGAAGGAATTGAAGGATTTCGAAAAGATCGATTGTCCTGGAAAAAATAATACCTGGAATTTTTTTAGCCCGGACAGGATGTATCATTTTATTGAACCATGGGGTTGGACCTCTCTTCCAAGGGTTAGGTATGGTTGTATTTATAAGGGATCATATACCTTGTACTTAGGGGGTAAATACATACAAACCGATGTTGGCGAAAGGCCTTATACTTTGCAGTATGAAGTCACCGGAAGAGGGGTTGACACGATTTATGGAGTTTGTTTTACAATGGATGATACATTTTACCAATGCGACAGCACGTATGTCATGGATACCCAGGAAGAGGATGGCCTGATAAATGGTGTTGTGATCTATCCCAATCCAAATTCCGGGATCATGAATGTAGAAATGAATGGAACAGAATATGTGAACAGTTTTGAAATCTACGATCATTCGGGAAATGTTCAAAAGAGAATACCGGTTAATGAAAGGAAAGATATAAGAATTGAGGTGCCCCATTTAGTCCCTGGTATTTATTTTCTTAGAGTGAATACTAAATATGGACCCCGGGTCAGGAAGTTTGTAAAAATTTGAGGACAAAATGACCATCCGCGCCTTTTGACTCACCCGGCACTTCGTGCCACCCTCTCTTTTGCTGACGCAAAAAAGAGGGTACCCAACGGACTCACCCGGCACTTCGTGCCACCCTCTCTTTTGCTGACGCAAAAAAGAGGGTACCCAACGGACTCACCCGGCACTTCGTGCCACCCTCTCTTTTGCTGACGCAAAAAAGAGGGTACCCAACGGACTCACCCGGCACTTCGTGCCACCCTCTCTTTTGCTGACGCAAAAAAGAGGGTACCCAACGGAAATCATTTGTCCTTTGTTTTGCGCAAACACAATTCAAAAAAAGAACTCCCCCCTCTTTGATCTTGGTAAAGATCAAAGAGGGGTGGCGCGCAGCCCCTGGGTAAGTCCAGGATCTCGCTCCAGAAACCGGAGGATAGTATTCATTAGATGGAAGGTCCCTGGATGGATTTAAAATAAGGAAATTGAGCCTCAAAATGCGGACGATTATTTAAGCATCTGAATTAACGGAGATAAGAACTGCTTCTATCAAAAAATAAATTCAGACGCTTAAAATAAAGATCAGGTCGGTTTGATTAACGAGCTTGTTTTGTTAAAATTATGTTAAAGTAAGCGCCTTTTTATACTCCATATATATATATATATATATATATTGCAACGGAAGAGAAAGATTAAAACATTCCTGTCTTTTAAAAACCGGAGTGTGAGGGGATTCAATAACCACAAAACCCCCATCGATAAGGAGAATGCAACATTTAACCCTCCAGGCAGGAGTTGACCGGATGATTCTATTAGAATGCCTGTGCATTATTCAAGCAGGCATTTGAGAACATGCTGAGCCTGCTATAAAAAAGTGTTCGGGCGGTCTTTTCCAAAGTAATACATCCGGTTTCTGATTTTTTTAATAGCTCCTGCTATTGCAGGGGGTGGAATTGGTTTTTTAAACTCCAGTCAACTACTGTTTATGAAAACGAAAATGTTTGCATGCTCCCATTTTATAGATGTAATAAGGGAGGATTATTTCTTATTCCGGGCGAAAATCATTAAAATACTTATCGTATTCTGCACCATTCAAAGTACCCTATCAGGTCAATCTGAATTTTTTAATTGTCCGGTGGATTCTGTAACACAACATCCTGACTCCATTTACAATCCGGACCCTTGTATTGATGTGGAAGAAATTATGGAAGAGTTGGATGGAGGTGATCATTGTCGATTGATTTGGATAAACCTCAACGTTCACTTTTTTGTTGATGATGATTCAACCAACAACCTCATAACCCCCAAAGGGCATGTTGTCTCTGAAGCGAATAAACTGGCAGAAGATCTGGTCAATGAAGCCAACTACTATTTATATTTGAATGAAATCCAAATAAACCAACCTGGTGCCATCAAATTATGCAATCCGTTCCAGTACGTGCTTCGGGGTGTTTATATACATATAGTTTCTTCTCCCGCTGATGTTGATGCACGATCCAAAATAAACATTATGCATCAGACATTTGGTGTTAATAAGGCTTCTGAATTTAATTTATACATTTCTCCCTGTGATGGATGCTCCGGAGCTGCAGGGGGTGAAGGAGGCACCATTACATACTTCAATTTAGCAGAACTTGGAGGGAATATATTAAATCATGAATGGGGCCATACCATGGGGATAATGCATAGTTGGAGAGAAGATCTTCTAGATGACACCCCCGAGATCAATTTTGACCTTGATCGGAACTGCGATGGCGATTACTATGACATTAGGGAGAAGGAACAACAATGTTTTGGAAAAATTATCAGCAGTGATCCTGCAGGACCCGGAACGGATGGCATCGGGATGAGCTATAATTCTTCCACTCAGAGGTGGTATAATAACATCAACGATTGTTTGGAGACTCCACCTTGTCCGACCAGTCCGTGTTGTCTGGATGAGTTTCAAAACAACAATGTCATGGCCTACAATGCATGTCAGTGTGCATTCACGTATCAGCAACTCAGAAAAACCCTGATGCAATTATTGAGTTACAAATGTGGTTACATCAATACCATTCAAACTGACCGGTCGTGTTGGGCACCAAGTGCATTTATTTCACTTCCAAAACCAGGACAAAGCGATTATGGTTACTGTTCAACATGTTTTGATTTCTCTGCCAGTTATAATGATCAAAAGCATCGGGTAAAAGTGTACGAACTGAGCGGCGGAAATTCCATCCTGGTATATGATCCAGGATGGGTTCAAAGCCCTGCCACAACACTCTGTTTTAAAAATTACGGAATTTCAGTCGGCTCAGGACGTTTTCTGAAACCTGGTACAAATTATAGAATAGAGTTGACGGTAGGCAGAACTAACGATTGCATAGATCCGGTGACATTCAGCAGGAACTTTACAACAGGAACCTGCGAGCCGGATGTGTATGTACCGCCCTTTTCAGAGATGATTATTTCTCCGAACCCATCTTCGGGTAACATTCAGCTAACGTATGATGCCTTCGAGAATGAAGAGTTTGCTATATTTGCTGTAAACCAGGCAAACGGGCAGGTGAGCTTATTGAGCAATTCTATGTATGCAACAAATGATGGCGAGAATGAGTACGAACTTTCTGTCAGCTCATTATTCAACGGTACTTATACCATATTTATGATAGGTATTGAAAATAATCATTATCAAACCCTGGTAAAACAATAAGTATGAAAATGACGATCACGTTTTTATGTCTTCTACTTGCTTTTATCTCTACGGCACAAAAAACACCCTACTTTCTGACGACCTTCTATTTTGAAGATGCCATAGGAAATATAGACAGCATTGAAGTGGGTTATGATTTGACTGCAAATCACGGCAACAATCCTGACTTTGGAGAAGTTACCGACCTATCGCCGTTTGATAGCGTATTTGATGTACGGGCAGTAAATTATTTTGAATATTATAACACTACCCCTCCAATCAATCCACTAAATTTGATTGTAAACCGTATTGTTGGCGGGGCCTCTAAGGCCGTGAACGCACCTTGTATTGGAGGAGATGATTTACTGTTTTTTATACATGCTATACATCAGCCCGTAACTATAAGTGTGAAGGATCTGGAAGAATTCAAAAAGATCGATTGTCCTGGTAAAAATAATACATGGAGTTTTTTTAGCCCGGACAGGATGTATCATTTTATTGAACCATGGGGTTGGACCTCTCATCCGTGGGTGCGGTATAGATGTATTTACAAAGGCCCTTACTCCTTATATTTGGGAGGTAGTTATACTCCTTATGGTGAGCGGCCTTATACTTTGCAGTATGAAATCACCGGAAGAGGGGTTGACACGATTTATGGAGTTTGCTTTACAAGAGATCATACCTTTTATCAATGCGACAGCACGTATGTCATGGATACCCAGGAAGAGGATGGCCTGATAAATGGTGTTGTGATCTATCCCAATCCAAATTCCGGGATCATGAATGTAGAAATGAAGGGAACAGAATATGTGAACAGTTTTGAAATCTACGATCATTCGGGAAATGTTCAAAAGAGAATACCGGTTAATGAAAGGAAAGATATAAGAATTGAGGTGCCCCATTTAGTCCCTGGTATTTATTTTCTTAGAGTGAATACTAAATATGGACCCCGGGTCAGGAAGTTTGTAAAAATTTGAGGACAAAATGACCATCCGCGCCTTTTGACTCACCCGGCACTTCGTGCCACCCTCTCTTTTGCTGACGCAAAAAAGAGGGTACCCAACGGACTCACCCGGCACTTCGTGCCACCCTCTCCTTTGCTGACGCAAAAAGAGGGTACCCAACTGAAATCATTTGTCCTTTGTTTTGCGCAAACACAATTCAAAAAAAGAACTCCCCCCACTTTGATCTTGGTAAAGATCAGAGAGGGGTGGCGCGCAGCCCCGGGGTAAGTCCAGGATCTCGCTCCTGAAACCGGAGGATAGCAAGCATTAAATGGAAGGTCCCTGGATGGATTTAAAATAAGGAAATTGAGCCTCAAAATGCTTAGATTTATTTAAGCATCTGATTTAACGGAGAATAGAACTGCTTCTATCAGAAAATAAATTCAGACGCTTAAAATAAAGATCAGGTCGGTTTGATTAACGAGCTTGTTTTGTTAAAATTATGTTAAAGTAAGCGCTTTTTTATACTCCATATATATATATATATATATATATGCAACGGAAGAGAAAGATTAAAACATTCCTGTCTTTTAAAAACCGGAGTGTGAGGGGATTCAATAACCACAAAACCCCCATCGATATGGAGAATGCAACATTTAACCCTCCAGGCAGGAGTTGACCGGATGATTCTATTAGAATGCCTGGGCATTATTCAAGCAAGCATTTGAGAACATGCTGTGACTGCTATAAAAAAGTGTTCGGGCGGTCTTTTCCAAAGTAATACATACGGTTTCTGATTTTTTTAATAGCTCCTGCTACAACCAGACCATGACCTGGACCACGGCACTCTTCATCTTATCTTTACAAGCCTAAGTAACATTATACGAATATTGCTTCATAAGTGTTTGATAATCCGCACAAAATAAAAATCCCCTTATCCGAGGGGGTAAGGGGAAATGCACTAATTGTGATCTGTTTGGGATTCGAACCCAAGGCCCACGGCTTAAAAGGCCGTTGCTCTACCGGCTGAGCTAACAGATCGACCGTCGATTTAAAAAATCGAGATGCAAAGATATAGCGCTCCAGGCATATTGCCAAGCCTCTGAAATCCTCACAAAATGCATTGTTTGCAGCCGGACATGACGGCTCAAACAGTTGCATAAGGTGCCCCTGCCTCTCGGGGCCAGGGCACGATGATTTTTAGCCCTTCCTTTCCGGTAATGACCGGAGCGAATACCGACCGACACTCCATGGCGAGCGTCTCAGGGTCTTCGTAACGCGCAGAGTAATGGCCGGTCAACAAGGCCCGAACATCTGCTTCGCGTGCGAGTTCCGCGGCCTGTACCGTAGTGCTGTGTCCGTATTCTTTCGCCGTCGCCTCCAGTTCATGCAAGAAGGTGGTCTCGTGGTAGAGCAGGTCAACCTTATGCAGGTATGGAAGTAAAGCCCGCGTATAAATAGTATCCGCGCAATACGCAAAACTTCTGCCGGGTGGTGGGCTTATTGTGTATTCTGCGTGAGCCAATCGCCTTCCGTCTGGAAGCTGAACATCTTCGCCCCGCTCCAGGGACCGCCAGCAAATTTCCGGAATGCCTTCTGCGCGAAGTCTTACGGCGTCGAGTTTTCGCCGCTCCTTCTTTTCTCTGAACAGGTAGCCTACACAGGGCACTTTGTGCTCGAGCGGAAGGGCACTTACCCGGACGGCTTCATCATCAAAGAACTGCACTCCATTGAGCTCCCTCAGTTCATGGCACCTCAGCTCAAACTGCAATTGCGAAGTCGTCCAACCAAGCACCTGCTCACAAAATGACTGAATTCCCGGCGGGCCAAAAATTTCGAGTTTTTCGGAACGGCGCATGAGCTGAAACGTCGTGATCAATCCTGGCAGACCGTAAACATGATCGCCATGCAGGTGTGTAATGAAAATCTGACGTATTCGCGAAATGCGCACGCCGTATTTTCGGAGCTGAAACTGCGTTCCTTCGCCACAATCTATCAGATAAAGGCGCTCGTTGACGTGGAGCAACTGACTGGAAGGGAAGCGTTCATAAGCCGGGAGGGCACCGTTGCTTCCCAGCACGAGCACCTCAAAGGTCCCGGGTTGCATGCCTACTCCTCTTCGGTTAGGTCGCGCTCGAGGTCCTCCATATAGACGTACTCTACCGCCTCTTCGATGGTTGGAATGATGGTAAGAATTCCGTCGAGTTTAGAAATTTCAATGAGTTTATGAACGCTGTCGCTCTGTATGTTGGCCATTACGAAAGAGCCGCTGTCCTTCCAGATGCGGTTTGCTGTAAGAATGGCACTCAAACCCGACGAATCGACGTAGTCAACCTGCCCAAGATCAAAAATCAGGTTGCGTACTCCTTCGTTGCGCAAAAAAACAAATTCCGATTTCAGCTGGGGTGCAATGAGGGAATTCAGGTTTTTCTCTTCGAGGGAGAAAACCGCGTAGCGGTCCTGTTTGTCCACCTGGTACTTCATAGATGGGCTTAAATTATTGTAATGTCCACACTTTTACGCATTTATCTATGAATTTTTTCACATATATATATGAAAAATCCGCAAAATGCCTACCTTTGAATGGCAAAAGTACTAAACTTTGGACCGAGCTGTCCATCAAATGCTCAAACGGGAGCATGGTGAACTTTGTCGCGATTAGAACATTATTCTTTTCAGGTGCACAAGATTTCGCAATTTTAAACTTTCAACTTTTCAGCACAGGCGCTAGATGAACAAAAAGTTTTCCCAAAAAGTGAAAAAAGTGCTGGCAAACAGCCGGGAAGAGTCCTTGCGTTTGGGGCACGACTACATTGGTACTGAGCACATTCTGCTGGGTCTGCTCCAGGAAAAGGACACCCTGGCCGTCAGCGTGCTCCGTTCTTTAAAGGTCGATCTCAACGACCTCAAGTTCAAGATCGAGGAATCCATCCCCGTAAAAAAGGGCAATGAGACCACTTTTCAGGTTGGCAACCTGCCACTGAACAAGCACGCGGAAAAGGTGCTCAAATTCACTTATCTCGAGGCCAAGGTCAACAAGGAGGAAGAGATCTACCCTGAGCACTTGCTGTTGAGCCTGTTAAAACACCACGACAACCTGGCATCGCAGGTATTGGAGGACTTCAACGTCGATTATGAGACTTTCCGAAATGAGTTGGAGTTCATGTCGGATCAGATGGAAAACCCCTTTGATGACCAGGATCTGCCGCAAAACGCTGCGTCGGATTCCGACCCTTATGAAGACGAACCTTCCCAAGGGAGTTACCTTCGGAAATCAGGGGTAAAATCCCAAACGCCTGTACTCGACAATTATGGACGCGACGTTTCCCGTTTGGCCGAAGAGGGCAAGCTGGATCCCATCGTCGGGCGCGACCGCGAAATCGAACGCGTTTCTCAGATATTGAGCCGGCGCAAGAAGAACAACCCGATTCTGATCGGGGAGCCGGGGGTGGGGAAAACCGCCATCATCGAGGGCCTTGCCCTTCGCATTGTGCAAAAAAAGGTCTCTCGCACTTTGTTCAACAAGCGCATTGTCATGCTCGACCTTGCCGCTCTGGTTGCCGGGACCAAATACCGCGGGCAGTTTGAAGAGCGCATAAAGGCCATCATGACGGAATTGGAAAAAACGCGCGACGTCATCCTTTTTATTGACGAAATCCACACCATCATTGGTGCTGGAGGTGCGACCGGTTCGCTAGACGCTTCCAATATTTTCAAACCGGCCCTGGCACGGGGCGAACTGCAATGCATTGGGGCTTCAACCCTGGATGAGTACCGGCAGCACATCGAAAAAGACGGTGCTCTCGATCGCAGGTTCCAAAAGGTCTTGGTCGATCCGCCAACCGTTGAAGAAACCATCCAGATCCTACTCAACATCCGTTCAAAATACGAGGAGTTCCATTCGGTTACTTACTCCGATGAGGCATTGGTGAGTTGTGTCAAACTGAGTGATCGCTACATCACCGACCGCTTTTTACCTGACAAAGCCATAGACGTGGTCGATGAAGTCGGTGCCAGGGTGCATTTGAAGAACATACACGTTCCTAAGCCAATAGAAGATCTGGAAAAGCAAATAGATCAGGTCAGGGAACAGAAAAACCATGCCGTCAAGAGTCAGCAATACGAAAAGGCAGCAGACTTGCGCGACCTGGAATCCAAGCTTCTCAAGAAGCTCGACCTCGCCAAGCAGGACTGGGAGACCGAAGCCAAGGCCAAGCGCTACCCCGTATCTGAAGACGACATTGCCGAAGTGGTCAGCATGATGACGGGTATACCGGTAAATAAAGTTGCTCTTTCCGAAAGCAAAAAACTCGTCAATATGGCTGATGAGATGCGCAAAGGGATCATCGGACAGGACGAAGCGGTCGACAAGGTTTGCAAAGCCATTCAGCGCAACCGGGTAGGCCTTAAAGATCCTAAAAAACCCATCGGTACTTTTATTTTCCTTGGTCCAACCGGTGTTGGTAAAACTGAACTGGCAAAAGGTCTGGCGCGCTTCCTCTTTGACTCTGACGACGCACTCCTCCGGCTCGACATGAGCGAATACATGGAGAAATTCACCGTAAGCAGGCTCATCGGAGCGCCTCCGGGCTATGTTGGTTACGAAGAAGGCGGGCAGCTCACCGAAAAGGTGCGGCGCAAGCCCTATTCAGTCATCCTTCTGGATGAAATTGAGAAAGCCCATCCCGATGTTTACAATATATTGCTTCAGGTGCTCGACGAGGGGCAGCTCACCGACGGTCTGGGGCGGAAGGTCGACTTCAAAAACACCATACTGATCATGACCTCCAACATCGGGGCTCGCCAGTTAAAAGACTTCGGGCAGGGTGTGGGGTTTGCTACCAAAGCACGCGTGGAGAGTCAGGACGAAAATGTAAAAACGGTCATACGGAACGCCCTTAAAAAGACATTCTCTCCGGAATTTCTCAACCGCATCGACGATGTACTGATTTTCAACAGTCTCGACAAGCCCGAGATGCACAAAATCATACACATTGTACTTCAAAAGTTGATCGTCCGTATTGAGCAGATGGGTTATACCTTGAGCCTTGCAGACGATGCCATCGATTTTTTAGCAGAGAAAGGATTTGACCCGCAATTCGGAGCGCGGCCTTTGCACCGGGCGGTTCAGAAATATCTGGAGGATCCGCTGGCGGAGTTTATTCTCCAGCACAGTCCGGAATCCGGAGCTAAACTCAAGGCCGTTTTGGACAAGGAAAAAGAGGGAATTAGCATTCAACTGGTTGCCAAAGCCGGTTCCGTTAAGAAATCCCAATGAGTTATCGGGCGTACTTGTATTTTTGCGTAGCCATTTAAAAAACTTCATTTGAGCATTAGAGGACCTGTAACCAATAAGAAAGACGCCTTAAAAAGCCAATACCGCCTGAACAAGGCGATTCGGAGCCCACAAATACGCCTGGTCGGAGAAGATTTCGACGAAATCAGCGAAATAGCCGGCAAAAAAGTAGAGGCGGGTGTATACCAAACCCTTCAAGCCTTAAAATGGGCGGAGGACCTCGGCATAGACCTGGTAGAGATTACCGACAAGGCCGACATTCCTGTCTGCAAGATCATCGATTTTAACAAATTCCTGTACCTCAAGCGCAAGAAGGAAAAAGAGATCAAAGCGAAGACAGCAAAGACCGTTCTGAAGGAAATCCGGTTTGGGCCTTCAACCGATGACCACGATTTTGACTTTAAGCTAAAGCACGCCATCAAGTTTCTCGAGGAGGGGGCCAAAGTGAAAGCCTACGTCCATTTTCGTGGCCGTGCCATTGTCTTTAAAGAGCGGGGGGAGCTGTTGTTGCTCAAGTTTATCAAGGAGCTGGAGAACTATGGCGGCACGGAGGAGCTGCCAAAACTGGAGGGGAAGAGGATGCACGTGATCATATCCCCCAAGAAAAAATCCAACTAAGAGGTTCAGCCTGTCTGAGCATTTCTTACCTTTGCACCCTTAAAAACTTCAACCGCATATGCCAAAGGTTAAAACGCACTCCGGTGCCAAGAAGCGCATGAAGCTGACGGGTAAAAACAAGGTCAAGAGTTTTCAGGCCAACAGTTCCCACCTTTTTCGCAACAAATCGAAAAAGGCAAAGGGGCGTCATGACGCATCGGTAGTCGTGGATCCTACGGAAGAAAAGCGAATGAAGCGATTGTTAGGAGTTGGATAAATTGTTCATTATCAAGGTTAAGTGCGTCCACCGACGCCTCTTGTAAAACACAAAAGCCATGCCTCGTTCTGTAAATGCCGTTGCCTCCCGGCAGCGTAGAAAGAAAATCATGAAGGCCGCCCGCGGTTATTTCGGGGGCCGCTCCAAGGTGTACACGGTAGCTAAAAACGCCGTAGAGAAGGCAATGAAGTATGCCTTCAAGCACCGCAGGGAGAAAAAGCGTGCCTTCCGCAGGTTGTGGATTGCCCGTATCAATGCCGGTGCACGAACCCACGGCATGAATTATTCTACCCTGATCCATGGTTTAAAAACCCTGAACATCGACCTGAACCGCAAGGTCCTGGCCGATCTCGCCATGAATCATCCTCAGGCCTTCCAGGCGGTGGTGGACCGGATTCGCCAGGCATAATTTTCCATTCTGAAATCATTCTCATTTCCGAATGGCCTCCACCGGGTCCATTCGGGAAGCAGTCCATGCCGGAACGATGCCGGCAACCACACCTGTGACAATTGACAGCCCCAGGCCCATCAGCACGTTGAACATAGACATGCTCATGGCAAAGCCAATGGCTTTAGATACCAGAAACAGGACCAGTACGACCAGTAGCAGGCCAATGAATCCGCCAACGACGCTGAGCGCGATCGCTTCCAGGAGGTATTCCAGCAGGATGAAGTAGCGTTTGGCCCCAAGTGCCATTTTTACACCTATGAGGGGAGTGCGCTCCTTTACCGTCACAAACATGATGTTGGCCACACCGAAAGCCCCAACCAGCATAGAAAACATACCGATGAGGATGCCCGCGATGTTGATCACTCCAAAGACCCCTTCGACGATTTTCGTAAGCATGGTCATCTCGTTGAGGCTAAAATTGGCTGCCTGTCTCGGCTTAAGGCCTCTTATCGGTCTAATGATGCTTGCCACCTCCTCTTTTAGTTCGTCCAGGTCGGCTCCACGCCTGGCTTTGATGCTCAACAGAGAACCCCAGTTTGAGTACCGATGAATGCTCACAAGTTTGCGAATGGCATTATATGGCATGAAAACGGCTTCGTCCGTTGGCATAATGTCGATGAGCGACTTCCCTCCCTTCTTTAGGGTGCCCGACACCAGGTAGATCTGCCCATAAATCCGAACGCGTTTTCCAACTGCATCTCCCCTCGGAAAAAGCGCATCGGCCAGTGTATATCCCAACAGGACCTCGTTAGCTGCTGCGTGGAAGGTGCGGGACGAGAAGTAGCTGCCGTCTTCGATTTCGAGCTGCATGGTCCGGTTTGTATGTTCCGTTATTCCGCACAGGTAAGCCCCTTCAACGTGGTTACCGGCAAAATTTACAGACGATCCCGGAATAAATACCATCAGCGAAGCCAGTTCCGCCAATTTGGAGCGCGTCTCAATGGCCTTCAGATCTTCAATTCCCGGGTTGGGTCTTGCCATGTATTTCCAGTAGTTCTGTCCCGGGTCCTCGTGCCATGGCCACTTATCTACGTACACAACGTCGCTACCGAACTTGTCAAAGCTCTCCAGGATATTGTCTTCCAGAGAATCTACGGCAGAAAGTACGGCAATGATGCAGAAAATGCCAATGGTAATTCCGAGCAGCGTCAGAAAGGTTCGCAACCGGTTGTTGACCAATTGCCGGTAGGCCTGGATAAAACTCTCTCGTAGAATCTGAAAGATCAGCATGGCAAGATTTGTCCAAAAATAGCCGTTTTACCGACCAATTGGCCCCGGTTTAGACAAACTGGCACTAAAACCGTACGACGGTCAAATATTCTTATATAAAAAGGACTAGAATATGATAGAATACTTGATTTTGCCTGGTTTGAAAGCCTATTTTTGCCGGAAATTCAGCGAAGCCGATGCGGACCAAGCTTTCCCAGTTTAATTTCAACCTACCCAAAAACCTCATTGCCCAATATCCGACAGAGGAGCGATCCGATGCCCGGATGATGGTTATACACCGGGAATCGGGCAAGATAGAGCACCGGCATTTCCGGGATTTGCTGGAATACGCGGAGGAAGGTGATTGCATGATCATCAACAACACCAAGGTATTTCCCGCCCGCATGTTTGGCCGCAAGGAGAAGACTGGGGCCAAGATAGAAGTCTTTCTGCTGCGCGAGCTCAACAAGGATTCCAGGCTTTGGGATGTTCTGGTTGACCCTGCCCGGAAAATCCGGGTTGGTAACAAGCTGTATTTCTACGACAAGCATGGCAAGGAAATCCTGGTTGCAGAAGTGGTAGACAACACCACCTCACGTGGCCGGACGATCCGCTTCATATTTGACGGGGATGCTGACGCTTTTCAGGCAGCGTTGAAAATTTTAGGCCAAACTCCGCTTCCGAAATACATCACGCGCAACCCGGAACCAGATGACGAGGAGCGTTACCAAACCATTTTTGCAAGAGAAATCGGCGCCGTTGCGGCCCCGACAGCTGGCCTGCACATGAGTCGTGAACTCCACAAAATGCTCCAGATCAAGGGGGTAAATTTCGGCGAGGTCACCTTACACGTCGGCCTGGGTACTTTCCGCACCATCGATGTTGAAGACCTGTCCAAGCACAAAATGGAAGCTGAATATTTTCGAATTGCTGAATCAACTGCAGATCTCGTCAATAAGGCCAAAGACGCTGAAAAAAAGATTTTTGCCATTGGCACTACCTGTATGCGAGCAATGGAATCTTCGGTATCCGCTTCCCGTTACTTAAAGCCTGCCGATGGGTGGACCAACCTGTTCATTTTCCCCCCTTACGAATTCCGCATAGCCAACCGCTTGGTCACCAATTTCCATTTGCCTAAATCCAGTCTGCTGATTATGGCCTCTGCGTATACAGGCCACGAATTGCTGATGGAAGCTTACGAAATTGCTATCAAGGAAAAATACCGCTTTTTCAGCTATGGAGACTCCATGCTGATCATGTGATGGAACCCCCGGAGACCTAGCATTGTTGAATCACCAAATTAAACCTGAAATCGAAATATGTACTGGACACTCGAACTGGCACATCACCTCGAGGACGCACCCTGGCCAGCAACGCGCGATGAGCTGATCGATTTTGCCATCCGGAACGGGGCTCCCATTGAAGTATTGGAAAATCTTCAGGAGCTCGAGGATGAAGAAGAGATCTACGAGAGCATGGAAGACATCTGGCCGGATTACCCCCGAAAGGACGATTTCCTGTTCAACGAGGACGAATTTTAATTTTCCCGGAGATTGCGGGCGGGGAGCCCTCGCCTGCCGGGCTGAGATGAATTGATGATCATTGCAATCGACGGACACTCTGCCTGCGGCAAAAGCACGCTAGCAAAAGACCTGGCGAAAGAACTGGGGATAACCCACATTGACTCAGGCGCCATGTACCGTGCCGTGACGCTGTACTTTCGCAAGCGAAATATCTTCCCCAATGATTTGGAAGGCATTCGCAAGAACCTGCCCGGATTGGAGATTTCCATTGTGCCAGGCGAAACCTGTACGGTGATGCTCAATGGAGATGTCGTAACGGAAAGCATTCGCGCAAGCGACATCAATGACTGGGTGAGCGATTACGCAAAAATTCCCGAAATCCGCAAAAAGCTGGTTGAGCTCCAGCGCAGCATGGCAAAGCGAGGGTCTGTGGTCATGGACGGGAGGGATATTGGAAGCGTCGTATTCCCGAACGCCACCATTAAGTTTTTTCTAACTGCCGATATACGCACCCGTACGAACCGGCGTCTTGCCGAATTGCGGGCAAAAGGCATTCCCGCTGCCTACGAAGCGGTGAAGGCAAATTTGATACGCCGCGACCAAATTGATTCCAACCGGGAAGACAGTCCGTTGATCCAATGCGAGGACGCCATCGTCATCGACAATTCTAAACTCGACGTTGCCGACCAACAAGACGTTGCCCTGCGCTACATTGCCGAGCGGACTCAGATCGGTTGATCCTGAAAATCCGGTAAAAGAAAAAAAGCCATCCGATTCCGGATGGCTTTTTCTTTTAAAGTTCAGAGCTGTATCTACTTACCGAAGGAGGGTAAACTCACCCTTGTATTTATCGTAGCCCTGGGACCCGTAAAACTGCACTTCAGCGTAGAAGACATAAACGCCCGGGAGCGATTTTTTCCCTTTGAAGTTGCCATCCCAGCCTATCTTATTGTCCAGGTTGCCGTCGGCCAGGTCCTGACCGGCGTATACCATTTCACCCCAGCGGTCGTAGATGTTTAGGGTCTTGATTTTGCTGACGCGTTTGCCCTTCAGGTTCCACAACTCGTTGATTCCGTCACCATTGGGACTGAAGGCGTTCGGCCACCAGATGTCCTTGATGATCCTGACCACAACGGTAATGCGCTCCTGGATCACACAACCTGCATCGTCCGTAACCGTAATCAAAAACTCCCGCGTTGTATCTGCTGCGTAGCGAAGTTTGGATTTCCAGTCGACATTCTGGTTGAGGTTCAGCCAGGCAGTGTCTTTGTATGAGGGAGTCCCTCCGGAAACAAAGTTGAGCATGGTGTCGAGGTAAACGGTCTCATCCTGATCAACTACGATGAGTTTGTCAACTCCGATGCCCAATTTGCCGGGCTCAATGAGTGCCAGAGTCGTGTCGTGCAGACAGCCATTGACGTCGCGTACTGAAATTTTGTATGTTCCCTCGCCAAGGTTCGGGAAGCTGACATTGCTGCTGTAAGGGCCGTTATTGAATGAATAGCTCAAGCCGTTAGCGGGTCCCGTTGCAACCACTCCGTTGATGTCTATAGCGCCATTTCGTTCGCCGTGACACTTGGGATTAGATGAATTGAGATCGAACCCGGCAAGCGGATTGCCGATTTCAACGACGGTGATGTCTGTTTGCTCTGTACAACCATTCGTCTGGTCTTTTACCAAAACTGTGTAGACGCCTGGTTTATCAATTGTAACGCGTGAAGACCCCAACCCGGATACGATGCTTCCATTTGAAGTGGACCAGGTAAAGGTCCCGATCGGCCCAGCCTGGCCTGCCGAAGCACCTGCATCCAGTTGTACTTGTTTTACGGTGCAGGTCAGCTCTCCGATTTGAGAAATTGCCGGAACCGGAGGACGAAGGTCGGCTAAGACGTTAACGTTTGCAGAGTCTCTGCAGCCATTTTTGGTATTGGTAATGACCATGGTATATCGACCAGTGGCATCGACGTTGGGCTCATAGCTCCCAGGATTTGAGATGTTTCCGGGACCGCTCCAGCTAACGCTGAAATCACTGCCTTTAGAGGAGTTATTGCCATTGAGCAGCACCGTTAGCCGGTCGCAGGTGATCTGTTCCGGCACTCCAATGCTGACTGCGGGGCGGGCGATATCGAGGTCGACTTTGAACGTTGTCTGGTGGGTACAATTTGAAACCGGATCTGTTACAAATAAGGTGTAGGTACCGGCTCCGCTGATGTCGACCGTGCTGCCATTTACCTGCCCGGGATTAACAAAGCGCCCGTCTGAAGTGCTCCATTGGAAGTTCAAACCCGAACCTGAGCCACTCGTAGAATTGTTTCCGTCGAGGGTAAGACTGGTAACAGAGCAGGTCAGTATAGTTGGTCCGTTGATGGCAGCAACCGGATAAGCATACCAGATTACAGGTACGACATCTGCTTTGAGGCAACGATCGCTGAGCACCACGTTGCCAGTTGAAGGATCCAGGTTGCCCATGAATACGGCAATGTAATAGGTCCGGCCCAACTGCATTCTCCCTGCATCGAAGGTGAAACGGCCGTTGTCGTTAAACGCTATGATATTGCCATTTCGCGGATCAGCCGGGTTGCCGTCAAACAGCGTAAAGCGAATGACGTCGTTTCCGTCGGGATTGCCCGAAGAAGCATCGTAATTCGCCTGGGCAGTTCCGTCGGCACAAAGTATGATCGGCGTTTTATCGAGGTTGCCCAAGCCACTTACGCAGGGGCATTCATAGATATTTCTGGTCGTATCCGGCAAACAATTGTGTCGATCGGAAATGATCAGCGTGTAGGTCGAATTGTTTTCAATCCAACCTGTTTCCCAAGTATTGGCTCCCACAAAATTTCCTGGCAATATTCCCCCCGGGAAGGCTACCCCGTCGATGAGCCAAGACGGACGATCTCCATCCTGAGCATCGATGCGGACGCGATATCGCTCGGCAGTATTGTCACACTCGTACGGAGGTGGAACATCATTAAAGCTTGGTGCATCCCAGTGAGTGATGTTAACGGTGTCCTTCGAGATACAACCTTTAAAGTCTTCCGTCAATTCGTACTGGTAAGTTCCTTTATCAGATACCGTAACCGGTGTCTGGTCACTTGCGGGGTCGGAGATGATGCTTACTCCGGGACCACCTGGCAGGACACGCCATGAAGGTGAGCCCGTATTGGTCGTCCCAATCAGTTGGTAGTCATAGAAGCAGATGCTGTCATGGGGTCCTGCATCCGGAACGGGGTATTCATACCAAACGATGGGTTGGTTATTTGACGCCCGGATACACGGATCACCCGAATCGACGATGAGGTCATTTGGCATGGTGTCGTTGCCCACAACGCGGGTCACAAAATAGGTTCTGCCTGGAACCATGCCATCGGCTGCATTGAAGCAGATCTGATCGCTCAGAGCATAGAAGGTATCAATGCGAGGTATGACCTGATCGTTGTAGGAAGACTGGTGAAGGACGTACATGGCGTTGTCTTCCGGATCAAGAATGGCCGGAAGCAACTCCCTGATGGAGATGCATTGGTCAATGCACAGCTCAGTGAGAGCGCTGTCCAACAGTCCTGCGTTGATGTTGCCGCAATTGCAATTGTAGTTGTCGATGATCAAGTTAGAAATACAACCATTTGCATCCTGAATTTCAACGGTAAAGGAAACCAGGCTGGGAAGGATTTCGCTCGTGTAAATATTTCCCGTTATGGATCCCCCACCCTGCAGAATGGTGTAGGGGGCCAGTCCGGTGTTGATGCGGATGCGGGCCTGGTAGGGATAGTCCGGATCGTTGTAATCGATGCAGATTTTTTCGTCGACGGTGATCAACGGAGATTCGTTGAAGGTGATGGTCACCTGATCGGCGCCGAGGCAGCTGTGGTTGTCTTCCGACAATTCGAACACATAAGTGCCAAAGCTTCCGTTGGTGTTGACAGATGTATTGGCGTCATTGGGATTTGAAAAACTGACACCCGAAGGACCGGAAACCAGTTTCCACACCAGGTTGGTGCCGTTGATGCTTTGCGCGCCTTTGAGATCGTAGAGCGTGTTACAAATCGCATCATCTGCACCAGCAAGTGGCGCCGGGTTTTGGTAGAAAACAAAGGGTTTGGAGCCATCTGCCTGAACGCACCCTGCGCTGAAGTCCACGCTGCCTGATCCGCTCCCTTTGCCCAACAAGACGATGATGTAGTACGTCGTGTTGTAGCTCATGGTGCCGGCATCGAAACCGACCTGGTTGTTGTTGAGGATCTTGATAAAAGAACCTCCGGCTGCATTGTTGAGATCGGGGTCTCTAGTCAGTACAAAGATGACCGTGTCGTTAGGATCGCGGATTTCGGAGCTGGCGTCATATTGGAACGTAAAAAACTCGTCCTCGCACAATTCGAGCGGTGATTTCTCGAGCAATCCGATGGCATTGGTGCACTTGCACTCATGGCTGAAGTTGAACGTAAGGATGCAACCCATAACGTCTTCCAGCGTCACGGTGTAATTGGTCAGGTTGTCATTAAAATCGGACACATAAAAATTGTTGGCGTCCACTGTACCATTGCCCTGAATGACCTTGTATGGGGGTGTTCCACCCTCGATTTTAAACCGGATGCGGTACTGGGTTTGCTGAACGTTGCACAGGTAAACGAGGCCCGAAGAATCCGGTGTTGAGTTAAAGTAGAGATCCACCGTGTCTCTGCCCGTGCATCCCAGACGGGTTTCGCTGTACACGTATCGATAGACCCCATACGAGTCTACGTCAATAGAGGTGGCAGGATCTGTAAGGTCTCCAAACGTCGAGTTGCCAGGACCTGATATCACCTCCCATTGCCCGCCGACATCCTTTTTGCCCTGGAACCGGTTGGCCAGATCGCATATGCTGTCGTTGGGGCCGGCATCTGGTTTCGGTGTGCCCACAATAGCAACTTTCAAACACTTTTCGCAGGACCTTCCGCAGTCGGTATCGTAGAACACGCAAACGATTCCCGTGTCACCTGCTTTAAGATTCCATTTGACTTCCACTGCCTGTGAATCGGGATTGGAAACGACGGCTCCTCCATCGACGGCCCAGGTATAAAACAGCACTTTTGTGCTGATGAAGGTGTCGATCCAGTATGTGCCGTTGAATCCCGTACACAGGACGAGATCCCCCGCCATGGGGAAGCATTTGGGTGCAAGGTCGTCCTCGTTAAACGTTTCGCAAAAAGTCTTTGCGCAGACTGCAAACTCAGTTTGAAGTTCAACGCGCACGTTGACTTCAACGCAATAATCCTTTTTGACAGCGTCGACCAGCAACCGCTCGTCAGTGCTGATCGTTTTTTTGGCAGGATCGTTCTTTTCATACCAACGGTATTCAAACTGGTAGGTTTCGCCCACATTACAAGGCTTGACCATGATGATGTTGGGTGAGATTTCCACCATCCCACCAAAACAGGTAACTCTGAAGTTGGGTCTGAAATCAACGCTGATGGCGGTTAGATAAATGGAGCTGTCGCAGCGGTATGGGTCTGTTGTTTTTGGAAGTGGAACCTGGAATCGGTCGGTACAAGGCCTCCAAGCTTTACCGAGGATGTCAATGTAGGGGTCGTCGTTGCACGTGATGTAATAAACGTCCGCCGGCTCCGGGGGATCAAGTACAAAAAATTTCACAACCGAATCGTAAATGCAGCAATTCGCATCCATAAATTGTTCGCGGTATTCGCCCGTTGCAAAGATCCTCTGGGTATGCCATTGATACCCTCCGGGATTTGCCTGTTCGTAGCATAGAACCCGATCTTTCCCAAAACGGTCCGGAATGGGCCGGACTTTTACCGTTGCACATTGTGGTCCTTCCTGAGAGCAGATCGAACCACTTGAAGGATTCCCAATGTAGGCCGTTACGCAAATGATAAAATCGCCCTGCATCGGAAAGTCGAGGAACACTTCATTGCTGTTGCCGCCAACCTCGTCGCCGTCCACGGTCCACACATAGGTTGGCTCACAATTACCCGGCTGGGGGTTGACCCAAAATCGAACGCCGCAGGCGCCCTCGCAGACCGGTTCGATAATCTTATTGGCCTTGTTGTTGATGAAGCCCAGGGGATTCAGGTTGGGAGGCCCTCCCCCGCTGGTGTTCAGGGTAAAGTCGCAGATGTCTCCGCTGCAGCCGTCGACCCAAAGGTAGTATGTCTTGCACGCGGACAGATTTGCCGTAACGGTCTGCACGCTGTTTGGCGGCACGCACGGGATCGAACGGCAGGCGATTTCCTGACCGCAATCGCAATCTCCCCAGATTCCGAATTGCAAGCCCTGGCTCGAGGTGCATCCCCCTATGTTCAGGGTAACAGTAACCGATCCGCCCTGGGTCACAAATCCCCACCAGCTGGTATTGTGGCCAACTCCTCCCTGTGAACACAGAGGTTGACAGTCACTCGGTACATTGCTTGGGTTATTGCAGGCGTATCCGTTGACTTCGTCAAGCGAACAAAGCACACTGGCATCCTCGCAGGTCTCCGCCATCGGGGGCGTGCATTGTGCCCATAGCCCAATCCCTGCGGTTGCCGCACAGGATACAATGAGTAGTAAATTTCGTAACATATTGAAAATGTTTATCTTTTGTATAATAAAAAAATACCAATCTTCAAGATTTTGGCGAAATAAAGTTAAGCTTTTATTGGCAATTGTTAGGAATTAATTTTCCAAAACTTGACAATCACCAACAAGCGAATTTCTTCACCCACTTCCGGTCTCCGAAGGCAAGATCCAAACTTCATGCCCACTGCACCAAACCGGACAATTTCAAGACCCCTTTTCATGGAATTTCGCTTCCTATGTTCAAAATTTTAACATGAGTTGTCTTTAGAATAGGCACACCATTCATCGAATGAGGGTGATGTCCCCTGCTCCGCGGAGGCGGCGCCCACTTTTAAGTACCGCCTCAAAACGGTAGACGTAAACGCCGGGATCCACCTTTTTTCCCAAAGCAGTTCCATCCCAAAGGTGAACCCGTTGTTCAGAACTCAGAGCCTCCTCTTCATAGACCAGATTCCCCCAGCGGTCAAACACCTGGAAAAGAACAATTTGTTGGATCTCCGGGCCCAGGTGTGCTTCCAGTATGTCGTTGATCTGGTCGCCATTGGGGCTAAATGCATTGGGGACAAACAAGCGCGGGTCATCAATCAGGGCAAGGTGGATTTCATCGGTAATACGACAACCACGCTCATTTACCAGCGTCAGCCGGAATGTTGTTGGCACACGCGGACTGACGAGTACATCCAGGCAATTTTGGCAGGAAACCTCACCAGCAGGTTCCCAGGTTAAAATTTGCCAGGCATTCACATTCGTCGATGCACGGATCTGAAAACTCGTTCCAAAGCGGATGGTTGTGTCCCTTCCCAGATCAAGGAAGAGAGCTGGGGGGTCTGTGAGAACCATCGACGTATCCAGTGTGCATCCGAAACGATCGTAGACGGTAACTCTGTAAGTGCCTGCCCCCAGATCAGTGAAAGAGGCTTTATCTTGTGGAGTCGCCTGGTTCAGCTCATAACGCAATGGTTGGTTTGCACCGGGAACCTGTATTACAGCAACTGATCCGTCTGTATATCCATGACAGCTGGGGTCGGTGATCGCCAGGCTCATAGGTCCCCAGGAAGGAACATAGGGTAGCAGTTCAACGGTGGCTGAATCCCGGCAACCATTTGTTGGATCAACCACCACCACCGAATAGTCGCCCTGGCCTCGAACCAGATATTGGTTTTGTCCAATATCCTGCAAGAGTTGCCCATTTGTTGTTGACCAGTCCAATTGCAGGCCGCCTCCACCCACCTCAGCATACAAACGAACATCCGTTTGGCTGCACGCCAGGCTATCCAAAACTGACAAACGAACGTTAGGATGTATGGTGTCGATGACTATGTTTACGAAGGTATCTCGCGAACACCCGTTAGGAGCAGTGACTTCAATGCGGTACAGGCCTGGCTGAGACACCTCAGGGTCCAGCCGGATTGAATCAAACACCCCGGGGCCGGACCATAGAAAACGCACTGTGGGGGTATCACAAATAGCACCAAGCCGGATTATGGGAGTCAGGCAGTTCAGGGTTCCGCCAGCTGCCTGAAGGAGAGGAAGTTCTCTCGCATAGGGCAGGTAGGTGCTGTCGCGGGACTGGCATTGGTTGGTACCGGTCACCGCTACATAGTACCAACCGGTATCATAAACTACAGGATTCGCCACCAGGCTACTGAATCCGCCCGGCCCTGACCAGTCAATCCGTGCCCCGGCGGCTGCTGTGGAGGCAAGCAGACGTGCGCTATCGCGGCTGCATGGAATTGAATCGCCGCGGATCAGCAAATCTGGTTTCAACGTGTCGATGGTGACGATGGCCGTATCGAGCGAGAGGCACTGGTTGAAACCTTGTGCGACTGCAAAATAAGTACCGGGAATCCTAACCCATGGCCGGCGCTGCAGAAATTGTAAATTGCCAGGGCCCTGCCATAGGACCGTAAGAAGGTTTTCCGTCGATTGAACGTCAAGCATGATGCTATCGGTGACGCAATCAATTCGGCCACCGACTGCCAAGATGGGAGGCCTCAAAGTGTCGACAAATACATTAAGAATGGTATCGGAGGAACACCCGTTCGTTCCCCGGATGGATAACATATAAAATCCACCCTCTGAAATGGGAGGGTTGGGAAGTAAGCTCGTGTCTCCGCCCGGATAAGTCCAACGGAGCTTAGCTCCGGGATCGCTTAAATCCAGAATCGGAAAGACTACCTTCCTCAGGCAATTGATGGTATCTACCCGGGCCTGAATAATGCGCACCGGTGTTGTATCAAAACGGACGAACAGTGTATCCAAACTCTTGCACCCATATGCAGTTGTTCCCGAAAAGATGTACATCCCGCTCCCGTTGATCCGGACCACCGTGTCAGCAGTTAGCATGCCAGACGGGTCGGTCCATTGAAATTGGGTCAGGATCCCTGACGGATATGCAATCAAGACCGGACTGGCCAATTCAGTGCAATCGAACAGGGTATCTGAATAGCGCATCCGCGGTACCTGGGTGAGGTCCGCTACGAAAATGGAATCTATGCTCGAACAGGCATTTGCATTGGTAACCTGGCAAACGTACCATCCCGGCACCAAAACCGAAATGGTCGAATCTTTCGACGAGAACATGTTGGGCCCCCTCCAGTCGTATGTTAGTCCTGGCTCATTGCCTGAAAAGCCAATGCTGGCAAGTGGTTCAAGGCAGGTAAGGCTATCGGTTGTCTTCGTCAACACCGGTCTTCCCGACAGGTCGATCACGTCGACGGAGTCCTCGGCAAGACACCCGTTGCTGGCTACAACCAGGAGACGGTAGTTTCCTGGCTGGGCAACCTGCAAGTCCCTGATGGGAATGGTGTCTCCGGCTGGGGTAGTCCACCGGAACCGGACGATGCTGTCGTTTGTAACGACGTGCAGTCCAGCCTGCAGTCTGGCACAATTGAGGGTGTCGGCAAACAAAGCAATCAAGGGGCTGGCTGTATCATAATTTACGAATGCAAAGGCTGTATCCCAGCATCCGTTAATCCCTCTGACAACAACGCGGTATTGTCCACCTTCTGAAACCTCAATATCGCGAATCGGACTAAAAAAACCGTTGGGTCCGGTCCACCGGACCGAGTCGATGGAAATGGCCTCCAACAATAAAATCTGTGCAGAATTTTTGTCGCAGGAGAGATGTTCGCTGATGATGCCGGCAATGGGCGATGTCGTGTCCATTCTGACATAGATGGAATCGATAGAGACACAACCGTTCCCCCCTATAACGCCAACGTAATACCAGCCTTCGGCATTGACCACCGGATCGCGGTCATTTGAGGTCATTCCTCCGGGGCCAGACCAGCTGAAGGTGCTGTTTGCATCGGATGATGATCCTAACAACCGGATGCTGGGCATAGCGCAATTCAGTTCTCCAGAGGCTGTCACATCAAGATCGGGCTTGCTCAGGTCTCTGAAAACGAAGATGCTATCGGTGTGTGAACAGCCGTTGGGGCTCGAAACGGTGAGAAGATAATTACCCGGTGCATTTACAAATGGATTTTGAACATTCCGTGTAAAGCCTGCAGCACCAGACCACACGTATTGCAGCGAACTGGAATCTCCCAGTATCTGTGTGATGAGCTGTACGCTGTCTACCCTACAGTTCAGCGTATCGGTTTGAAGAACAAAGTCCGGAGAAAGCGTATCTGCTTGTACGGTAAAAAATGTGTCCAGAATGCAGCCTGCCGTGTCGACGATGCGCAAGGTATATAACCCGGGGATGGCAATGAGCGGATTCAGAGAATCACTCATAAATCCCCCGGGGCCAGTGAATGCAACAGAATCCACCACGGCGTTGGTTCGATTCCGGAGCACGAAACCCTGACGGTTGAAGCAATTCAGCACATCCAGGTCGACAAAGTAATCCGGCACGGATGCAGTGGTGACAATAAACAGGCTGTCTTCCGACAAACAGCCGTTAGCCGATATAAAAGAAAGGGAAAACCATCCGGACTCCGTCACGCGAAGTGTGTCTGCAATGGTCAGGGTGTCTTTCCCATCTCGCCAATGGACGACTTGTCCGGGGCGATCTGAGGTATAGTATAGGGTAAGTTCTTGTACCCTGCACCCGAGCGCTCCCCCTAAAAGAACAAGATTGGCCCTGGTTGTATCGGCAATGACTTCGAGGGATGAATAGTTGGTACAGCCGTTTTCATCGGTGATGGTTAGGTAATAGATACCCGCAGCATTTACCGCGATCAATGAGTCGTTGCCTACCGGCTTGGTTCCGTCGGACCAGGAAAAAGCAGGACGTGAAGCATTTGTGCGTGCAAGAAGCATCGGTGTGGGGTTGCTGCACGTCAACGTATCGGAATGCAGTTCTATGGAAGGTACGTTTCCATTTTTGATTACGACAAACGATGCCGTATCGGTGCAATTTCCATCCATAGCGATGACATGGTACGTTCCCGCTTCATCCACCAGCACTCTAAGCGGATCGGAGGTATCGGCGAATTGTCCGTTCTGTGTGCTCCAGACAATGTCCGATTTTGAAGTCAGTACGGAACCGCTGATGTCGATCAGGGATCTCGGGTTAGAACAATCAATCGTATCGGGAACATTTGACCGAATCTCAATGTCTACCATTTCCAGGTCGAGCACCGCACTGGAATCGCAAAAGTGAATGGATTTGAGATCTAGGGGATATTGCCCCGACTGTGTGAAACTCACACCATTGATCACGATGCTATCGCTCGGGCAAAGTAAGATTTTCTCAACGTGGCCGGAAAATTCAGGATAAACGTCGATCTGCATACAGTTTCGCGAAAGTTCGGCGCAGAGATTGATGCTGCCGAACACCATACCTGAACGGAAGCTCGACAGGTTTTCGCCCAGCCGAGGAAGCCTTGCGCTGTCTGATTTCAGGTAGGAAATGCCACATAACAGGTATGAGCCTGTATCCAGTCCCGTCAGATTGGGCGAGGATAAAATTTGCAGGAGGGTATCGGCCTGGGTCAGCAGGTACTTGTAATCGTAGAGGGCTGTATCCGGCGTGTACACGGAAAATTGCACCCGGTCGGTGAGGTTAAGATCGGCACTTCCAAGGCAGAAGCTCTTGCCTTCAATCTGGAATATTCCGCCATTCGGGCTGCAATCGGTGCAGTTGATGCCCGACTGGTCGCAAAACAACAGACAGAAGCCCTCTATTTGGCCCTTATAAAATATTTCATTATCAGTAATGGATAAGGTCCATGTTCCGTCAACTGTTCCGAGATTAAAATCTTCGAGGCAGCCAATGAAAGGATGATAGGTCCCGCTGTAAAACCTCCCGAAAATGCCCCAACGCTGGAGATTGTTCCATTGCTCGCGAAATCCCGGGTCGGGTAATGCCGTATCGGCACAGGACACAAATCCAATCGACCATTTGGAGAAGCTCGTCAGCCCGCTGTTTCCAGTTGGGCCCATCAATCTGACGCGCTGTCCTGCAGGGCTGATCAGTTCCATAGTGAGGTCGCCTATAAAATCATGGCTAAATCGAAGGCGTACCCCACACAATCCCTGGGATGTGTCAGCCAGGTTGTTGTTGGCTGTTCCTGATATCTGCAACCGCAGAGTAACCGTCGATCGGTCGGCAATTTCGATCAGAGTATCGACGCAGCACCATTGCGCTTTGACCTCTGGAGAGGACACAAGTACCAGGAGAGTTACCAGCAAACAGTGGCCGAACCATATCTGCATTCGCTTGGGACGTGGAGCCAAAGCGCACCGAAATCCGTGAATTGCGCAGTGCATTAAGGAAATCAGGCAGAATAAAAGATTGCGCAAAGCGCCAGGGCAGTCCTTATAGTGGATGCCCGACCATTTCCATGTTCTTCTGCGAGGCGCCAATTCAGCTATCAGATCGATCTACCATTTAATGATCCCCAAACAAATCCCTTTGCTGCCACATTGCACGTGCAAGGGGTTAATTTCGTTTTGCTGAATGGCCACTGTGACCATGTCACACAAGTGGCTGAGAGCCGTCTGGAACCTGAATCTAATCCATTCAATCGGCAGAAACGACTGGCAGAACCGTCACGCCTTCCGAACGAATGATTTGAATATAGAACGTTCCATGCGGGTAAACACTAAGGTCGAATACAATGTTAAAGTCTCCAGTAAGCACGTTTGATTGTTCTGCAATCAGCTTGCCGGTGAGGTCAAACACTTTTGCACGAACCTCCTTTCCGGTGGTAGATCCCGACAAAGTCACTTTACCCACAAAAGGATTGGGTACTGCGCGTATCCCAGCAGAGGACAATTTTCGCAGGGGCCATTCATTAGAAGGGTTCAGCACATCGTTGGGCTCAATATATCCTTCGGGGCATAGCACGGGAGACAACACCCGGATGTAGTTGGTTTTTATGATTTCGTTATTGCCATTTGAATTGGCTACCGCCAGCCTGACCGCATAGATACCCTTTTTGTCGTAGTAAACGAGCGGGTCTTTCATATCGGATGATTGAGGGCTGGCGCCATCAAATTCCCAATTCCATTGGTGTACATCGGAAGATGTCCTGCTCGAAAACTGTACAAAGCCCGCACCACACAAGATGGTCGTATCAGCAACAAAATCCACCCGGGGAATGAGGTAAATGGCAACGGGCTGGACAATGGTGTCAAGTCCGCACTCATTCGAAACGATCAGGGTTACGGTGTATTCACCTTCAGCGTTGTAAGTATGTTCCGGTGATGGCTCCTGACTGGATTGTCCGTCGCCGAAATCCCAGTTATAGTCTCTGGTGTATTTCGACTGATCATTGAAAAAGGCAGTGAATTGCTGAATGGCCTTCGAAAATCCCGCTTCCGGCGATGCCTGTACGCTGACATAGGCCAGTTTGGTTTCTATGCGCTCCTCGTTGCCATTACCGGCCACCAGGCTTACATCAAAGATGCCGGGTTGATTGTATACTACGATAGGTTCTGCTTCGCTGGAAGTATCCGGAATTCCACCTGGGAAACTCCAGCGGTACCAGGAAGCCGCGGAAGAAGTATTGATAAACCGAACTTCAAAAGGAATGCACCCGTTCGTCGTATCAACGCGAAAACCGGCGTTTAACCCACTGCCAATCTTGATTTCCTGTTCCAGCGTATCGTTGCCACAGGCATTTTTAACAATCAGGATGGCAGTATAGGTTCCCGGCTTATACACATGAACCGGACTTGAGTCGGCACTTGTTGACGCGCCGTCGCCAAAATCCCAAAGATAGTTTTTGCCGTATTTGGAAAGGTTGTTAAACCGGACGGTATCGACCTGGATTTCGGTATCAAAATCAGCAACCGGTATAGAATCGACCCGTATGTATTCAGGCCGGTTGAGGATGGCTTTGTATTTGCTGTTTTTGGCCGTGAGTTTAACGTCGAATTTACCGGGTTTGGCGTACTCAACTACTGGTTCGAATTTATTAGAGGTAGACGGGTTGCCGCCGGGAAACTCCCATTCCCAGGTGGTGACATTGGTCGAAGAGAGGTTTTTAAACTTTACGGTCATCACAGCACATCCTGTGGTCGTGTCAGCGACAAAGAGCGCCACGGGAATGGTAACGATGGTCACGTTCATGGATACCTGAGCGAGCCCACATTCATTTTCTGCAGTCAGCGTAACCTTGTAAACTCCGTCGTCGTCATAGGTGTGAATGGGGTTTATATCGTACGATACATTGCCGTCTCCAAAATCCCATTCGTAATTCCCTCCGTAGAACGAGTTGTTTGTAAAATAAACAGTCCGTTCAACGATCACTTTGGTAAAGTCGGGGATTGGTTTGGAATTGGCAAAAATGAATTTTTTGAATGTAACCTGATTGTTGCCATAGAGGTTGGTCGCCTTGAGGGTGACGTCAAATTGTCCGTAGCCCTTATAGGTTACCACGGGGTTTTGTTGTGTTGAGCTGGTTGGAGTACCCCCGGGGAAAGTCCACTGCCAGGCTGTCGGATCATTGGTCGACTCGTCGAAGAATTGGACCGTCAGCGGTACGCATCCCTCTCTGGGGTCAGCGGTGAAGTTGGCAACAGGTGGGGAGCCTCCTGAGCAAATGCTCAGACAGCCCCGCGATCTCACATGTGTATTGATGGCGTTAACGGACTGGGAGGACCATGAATTGGTGCAGTTTACAGAAGGAGCCATGATGGTGGGATTCCCTGCCACATCGTGGTTTGCATTAAAATTATGTCCAAGCTCGTGAGCCTGAAGCTGTTTCAGGCAGTTGTTGGAACCGCCGTAGTCGCTACAGACGTTGTAGCGAAGGCTTGAGCAAATTACGCCTAACCATGCCAGACCAACGGCGCCATTCTTATACTTGGTGGTCCATGCTGTTGCCACATCGTAAGCTGAACCGTATCCCCCACCATTTGCCCATTGTACGTGTTTGTCGAGGTGTGAGTTGATGTTGTTGATGCCATTCCACGGGTCAGAACCCGTAGAAGTAGCGACAAAACTGGCGGACTGGACAAATTCGAGGCTGTGTTCAAATTCGTCGTCGTAATTGGCCTGGAGCAGGGTCAGAACGGTGGTATTCCAGTTTTCGACGTTGGCCACAGAACCGCGCTTCTGGTAAACAGAAAAGTCATTGGCGATGGCAATTTCCACCTGGAGGCAATGACTGCGGCCACTGAATTGCGACTCGTTCTCATGGATTTCCATATCCTGTTTGCCTCGAATGTAGCGGTCATATCCGCACTCGATGTTTGGGTTGCCGTAAATTTTTTCGCTGTCGTAAAACACCAGTACATCCGGGCTAAGTGCCGGATCGATCGCGTTCGCCTGTTCGAAAAACAGCTTGCGGCCCGCTTCTTCAACCATACCGGCGAGGAATCCGTCGGCATACACCAGGGATGCATGCCCTCCTCTGGCCGTTCGGAGGTATCCGATCATGGATTTGTTGGCCGGTTTGCGGTGATGCCGCTCGGTGCCGGCATCTGACCCCATAGTAAGCACGTAATCGCCTGAGTGAACGTCGTGTTCGAACATTTCCAATTCCCAGCGAAAGGAAGGGTGCTCCAGTACAAAATTGTGTTGCTGGGAGCGGGTGGAGAGGGTGGCCTTCAATGCCTGGAAGTCAACTTTACCAAGATGGTAATCGTAAAAGAGCTCATCCAATGGAGAGCCACTTTTTACGGGTATATTTTGGAGAACGACTGTTTGTGCCAGCGCCTGGCTCCCCCCAAAAACAGTCAAAACGGTCATCGCAATGACAAACTTCTTATACATCCCTCTGTCTTTTGTGTTTTGCACGTAAATTTAAGCATAGTTTGCGGAGCAATTTCAATTTTAACATGCCCAAAAGCGTTTTTTACTTATGATTCGACTTAAACATTGCCTTATTAACATTTTGTTATCGCTTGTTTTACTGGGATTTACTGCATTGGAAGGCCATGCGCAATCCAGAAAGGCAGGGAAAAAGGATAGCGATTTCTGGAGAGAGCGGGTCTGGTTCGGGGGAGGTTTTAACCTGGGTTTCGGGTCGAACTTCTACAACAACCTGAATTCGAACATTTTCGGGATTGGCATCTCCCCCATGGCCGGTTATAAATTTAAGCCCTGGCTGTCGGCCGGCCCACGACTCAGCATCGATTTCACCACCGCCAAGTTTTCTGATGCAAGAAATGTATATCGCTATACCAGCGTGGATTACGCCCTGGGCGTTTTCGCCCGAGCCAAGTTTTTACAGAACTTCTTTGTCCATGCCGAGTACAGTCAGTTAAATGAGACCTATACGACGGGGCTCGTGATTAACAATGAACTGGAGAAATATCGCGAATGGCGCGACATTTTTTTACTCGGGCTTGGGTATTCTTCGGGAAGCGAGCTATCCTATGAAATCTACATCAGCTACGACTTTCTGGAAGATCCTAACTCCTTCAACGTTCCGATTGTTTACCGGTTTGGCATCACCTACCGCTTTTAATGCAGGCTCATCCTGAGTCCTACATTTAAATGTCGGAGTGCCTGGGGATAGAGTGCTTTATAGTGGTACAAACCGGAAGATTCCACACCGAGATAGGGGTTGGAAGTGAGGTCCACCGCATAATCAGCCCCAAACCGGGAGATCCAGCCATGACTGAAATAGGATGCAGCCCCAAGGTTAGATAGTTCTAGCCAGCATTCCAGTTTGACGTGTTTCCAGTTGCCCAGTTCGGCATTCACCCCACCCTGCACCAGGGCATACCCAGGCACCCTGCTCTCAGATCGCGAAGTATTTTCAAGGGAATAGTCCGACACATACTGCATGCGAAGCCTCATGGTGAAAGAGGGCATGAATCGAATGGGAAGGGAAGGCTTCCATTGCAATTCTCCAAAAGCCATAAAGCTTGGCTGGTAGGCCAGGCGGGCGTTGCGATGCAAAACCGTCCTTTCCGGGCCGTAGCTTCCATCTGCGTTGTAAACGGGAATCACTTCAGTCCACTGTGGGATCCGGGAACCAGACAACGCGCAGGAAGTTCTCCATTGCAATCCTTTACCCAGCGACAGGGTGCTCAACAGTTCCCCGCCAAATACGTTGACTCCACGGAGGAACAGGCGTTTTGGTTCGCCCACGTCGTTGAGTGATCCGGATAAAGCCCGCAAAGCGTCATAGTGCATCCAAAAGGCATTCATGGTGGCAATCAATTGGTCACCAAATTGAATATGGACTCCCAATTCAGCATCATAAAGCTTTTCGGGATCCAGCAGATCAGGAGAACGGATCACATCTTCCCGAAACGCTTCCCGCTCCATGTAACCTAGTGAGGAGGTCCACCGCAGCTTTTCATTTGCAGGGAGCTGAAAGAACAAACGAGGCGTAAACATGTCGAGGTCCATAACGCGTTCCAGTATTTGGTCCCCCTCTTCTGTGCCAGAGATGGTATACCGCAGCTTTCGGTATTGGATGTCAAACTGAAGCGACCAGTGGGTGGGCCTCTGATAGAGGATTTTTAAGGCAATAGAGCCATCCGTCTTCCTGCCACGATTGCTATAGTACCGGTCTTTGATCCGGCTAAACTGCTCCAGAAACACCTCGCTGACATCGCCGAAATGCAGGCCATTGTAGTGGCTCAGTGTAAGCGAAGGCCGCAATTCAAGCTTGGGATCAAGAAAGAACTGGAAGTCGGACCGGTAATAAACGAAATCGTTGGACAGCCACTTTCTCCTGGCAAGGTCTCCCCTATCCCCGGAGGAACTGACGATGCCATAGTCGTTAAGCCGCACACTGGCCTGGTAGTTTTCATAGAATCCCCCGCCATGGGTATAATTGATGGCCTGATTCCACAATGTAGCTGAGTTCAATTTCCACTGATAAAAAAGCTGCAGGTGGTCTTGCGCATAGTCGTCGATTTCACGGTCGTATGGCAGACCTGGACGGGTGGTTCCTGCAGCATTGAATCGACGCAGGCTGTCGATGCCAGCATATTGGATGGGCAGCCCAAACCAGGCTTGTCCGGTCAGTTCCCGGCCGTGCAGGTAGTTGAAACGCAAAGCATAATTCCGATGCAAATACCCGGCAGAAAGTCTAAAAGACTTCAGGTCTGAATGAGCTCTTTCTATATACCCATGCGAGACCTGTTTTGACAGCCCCAGTTCAAAATGGTATTTTCCATCGAGCAGGCCAGAACTGGCCTGAACGCTGAGTTTTCTTGTAGAAAATGAACCAGCCACAACTTGAACATTCAATTCCGGATCAAATTTCAAGCCATTGGTAAAGATGTCGACAGCCCCGCCAAACGAAGGGGCTCCTCCCCGGTTGGGAACGTTGCCCCGCAAGAGCGTTATAGATTCGGCTCCGGATGCTACATCCGGGATATCCACGAAATAGCTTAAGGAGGATTCTGCGTCCGTAAAGGGAATCCCGTTGAGGGTCACCTGGACGTGTCCAGGATCCAGCCCCCTGAATCTCAATCCGGTATATCCGATTCCGTTGCCTGCATCGGATTGTAGCAGCAGTCCTGGACTTGACACGAGCAGGTAAGGCAGGTCCTTTTCCTGGCCATTCTTCCGCAGGGTGGCATGGTTCAAGAGACTCGCATTGGCAGCCTGAGCGAGGTCGAGCTGGAATGACCGGACAAGCACTTCACCAAACTCCACTCTGCGTTCGAACTCCAGTCTATAAAAAGTGTCTCTGGTACCCATGGTGATGGTTTTGTAGGCGATATCGTAGCGGTAGTCGACAGAGAGGGCAAATATTCCTGGAGGCACGCTATCGAAACGGCAATGCCCGGACGGGTCGGTTTGTGTAGTCCTTTCGAGTTGAACCAGCGAGATTTCAATTCCACTATAAGGCCGTCCGCCATCATCGACAATGTGCATTAGCAGGCTGGCCTGAGCGACAGCCATCCCAGTTTGAAAAAAAAGTATGATTGAACAGAATAACAGCCTCATCGATCGAAATTTTCGGTTTAAAAATGGTCGGAGAGCGATGGGCATCATTCCAGTCAGGCATTACCCTGTCAGGTTCAGCGGGTTTGATCTCAGCCGGCTAAATGCTTATACGGCACCCCGATATCGGCGTTAAAGTTATGTAGATTTTTCAAAAACCTGCGCACGAAAAACTCAGCCCTGGTGAACCGTTCAGCGCCGATACCCGTTAGGATGTTGTAGTTTAAATGGTTGGAGTCCAGTGCATGCAGGTATTTTTGAAACAAACGGTGGCGGTCGCGTGGGTTTTCGCGCAGTGGATCGGCGATCCATGGAGTATCCGGAAAGCAAAGCAGGTAAAAATGAGCCTTTCTCTGGAGCCAAAGTTCCCACATTGATTGCGGCGTTCCTCCGTACTTGTCTTCATACCAGATGCAGTAGGTCAGCAGGTCTGTATCGAGGATTCCCAGTTGCCCGTATTCGGGTAATGCATCCAGCAATTTTGCATGGTGCAAAGCCATCTCGAGGATGTCTGGCGGCCCATAAACTCCACCCCGGGCATGGAGATAATCCCGGCTATGTTCTGTCAGCAGTGTACCTTTGCAGATGCTGCTTAGCCGGATGGCCAATGCCGATTTTGCACAGGATTCCGGCCCCGTGAGCACAATGCGGACTGAAGCATTCATGTAAACACCCGGCTGTATAGCAAAGATATGCACGACATTGAACCTTTCTATAAATGGAATGAATTGTACGAAAGTTCCCTGGACGTAAATTCACCGTATTACGCAAAGGAATATGACGGCTTACAATATTCCAACCGCGTGTACAACTATTTCATTCACCCGTTATGGGATGAGATAGGATCAGAAACGCTCTTCGTCAAAATACTCTTCGCTGATTACGATGAGGGATATTGCATAATAGAATTGATCGGCGAATGGAATGACTGTCTTACGAACGACATCATGTTCCTCAAGAGAAAACTCGCAGACGTGCTCATACGCCGCAAGATTAACCGTTTCATCCTACTATGTGATCACGTATTTAATTTTCACGGATCCGACGATTGCTATTACGAGGAATGGAAGGAAGACCTGCAGGAGGAAGGCGGGTATATTTGCCTGATCAACATCCAGGAGCATTTGGTCGACGAACTAAAGCGCTTTGGTTTGTTCCGGCACGTCATCACTCGCAAGGCATTCCAGGATCTCAATTGGCGCAAAATGGAGCCGCAACATCTTTTAGAATTTGTCGAATCGAAAATTTGAATCCTGAAATAATATATCATTCCGGGTATGTGAACCTCGTAGGGTTGCCGAATAGTGGCAAATCGACTTTATTCAATGCTCTTTTAAATGCAAAGATGGCTATTGTCAGTCCGAAGCCGCAAACAACGAGGCTTCGGGTAACCGGAATTTTACAGGAAGACAATATGCAATTAATCCTGTCGGACACCCCAGGATGGATTGAGCAGACGGCTTATCCACTGCAACAGGTCATGAATTTGCAAGTCAAAATTGCACTTGAGGATGCCGATGTGCTGGTTTGGGTTGCGGACCCGCATTTCGGGGATCCCATTCCGGACAGAGTCGCACAAATGGTCAGGCAATCCGGTATTCCCACCGTCCTGTGTTATACAAAGAGAGACCTCAAGAGGGCAGAAAAGGATCCCCAAAAGGAGAATTCTGTCAACCTTCCATTTGAGCCTGTTGCCGTTTTCCATGTTTCCGGAACGACCCACGAAGGTGTAAACGATTTGCTAACTGCATTGAAATCGATGTTGCCTGTACATCCGCCCTATTTTCCGGAGGATTATATGAGCGATCGCAACATGCGTTTCTTTTTGTCTGAGATGATTAGAGAGCAGGCCATGTTGTTGTACGGAGCAGAAATACCGTATCATCTCTTTGTAGCGGTTGAGACTTGTAAGGGCGTTGACGAGTCTGCGCCCCTCGCACAGATCTTTGCAACAATTTATACGGGCAAGGAGTCTCATGTCCCCATTCTCATTGGGAAGGGGGGAAAACAACTCAAGGAGCTGGGAACCCGTTCGAGAAAAGAGATGGAGCAATTTCTGCATCAAAAAGTCTATCTCAACCTAAGTGTAAAATTGCGCAAAGACTGGCGCAGCAATTCTTCATTTCTTCAAAAATCTGGCCTGTTTCAATGAGTTTCACTGTAGCCATCGTGGGAAGACCCAACGTCGGGAAATCGACATTTTTCAACCGTCTGATCGGTCGCAAAAAATCGATCGTCGACGACATCAGCGGGGTGACCCGCGACCGCATTTACGACATTGCCGACTGGAATGGAAAAACATTCACCGTGATTGACACGGGTGGATTTGTTCCAGGATCTGCAGATGTATTTGAATCAGGCATTCGCCGTCAGGTTGAACTCGCCATTTCGGAAGCCCACTGCATATTGTTTATGACCGACGCCATGACCGGTGTTACCGATCTCGATATGGCAATGGCTGAGTTGCTTCGCAAGACACGCAAACCGGTATTTTTGGTTGTCAACAAGGTCGATAACCACAATCGGCAGCTGCTGGCCCAGGAAATGTGGAGCCTTGGCTTTAAGGAATTGTTTTGTATCTCCTCAATATCGGGTAGCGGAACAGGAGAACTGCTCGATGCCATTGCGGCATTGGTGAGCACTCCCCCGCCAGATGAAATCGATTTGCCACGTTTCGCCATCATCGGACAGCCCAATGTTGGTAAGTCCAGCTTCCTAAATGCCTTACTGGGTGAAGAGCGCAACATGGTCACGGAAATCGCCGGGACCACCCGGGATCCGATCCATACAACTTACCGCAAGTTTGGCAAGGAGTTTATATTGGTAGACACGGCGGGGATTCGCAAAAAATCGAAAGTCAACGAAGACCTCGAATTCTACTCTGTGATCCGGGCTGTTCGCGTCATTGAGGAGTGTGATGTCTGTTTTCTCATGATTGACGCAACCCTTGGCATTGAGTCCCAGGACATGGAATTGGTATCCCTGGTAATCCGCCGTAATAAGGGACTTGTGGTACTCGTTAATAAATGGGATCTCGTATCCAAAGAGACCAACACCATGCGACAATTTGAGACTATACTCCGCGCCAAACTCGCACCTTTTACGGATGTTCCGATTTTATTTATCTCTGCCCTTGAGAAACAGCGCATATACCAGGCGATGGAAACCGGACTGGAAGTCTATGCCAATCTTCGCAGGGAGATCAAAACATCTGAATTGAATGAAAAAATGCTGGAAGCCATAGCAAAAGTTCCGCCTCCCTCTTACCGGAACCAACTCATTAAGATCAAATACGTGACGCAGATTAAAAAGGAGTATCCGCTCTTTGCCTTTTTCACCAATCACCCGGACCACATCAAAGGTTCCTATAAGCACTACCTTGAAAACCAGCTACGCGCGCTGTTTTCCTTTACCGGTGCCCCGATCCGGTTACTCTTCAAAGAAAAATAACGATGGATTTCACTCAGACCGGAATTCAGGGATTAATCCTGATCACACCTAAGGTGATAGCCGACCACCGTGGAAACTTTACAGAGACTTTCAACCAGCGCCTGATGGAGGCTTACGGACTCCAGTATACATTTGTTCAGGACAACGAAGTTCATTCCATTTTTGGGGTTATAAGGGGGCTTCATTATCAAAAGGGTTCAGCTGCACAGACAAAGCTCGTCCGAGTCATTAAGGGTACCATACTGGATGTTGCCGTCGACCTGCGTGAGGGCAGTCCTCATTATATGCGCGCATTCTCCACCGAGCTCTCTGAAGCCAATCACCGCCAATTGCTTATCCCCGCTGGGTTTGCACATGGATATGCGGTCCTGAGTGAGTCCGCCGTGGTGCTATACAAGGTCGACAATTATTATTCACAACAAGATGAGGCGGGCATTCATCCTCTGGATCCAGCACTCAGCATAAACTGGTTGTTGCCCCCTTCAAGCAGGATCCTCTCGGAAAAAGATTTAACCTGGCCATACACCTCTTCGCACTAGCCAATGAAAATAAAGGTGTTGGTAACGGGATCTGAGGGTCAATTGGGACGCGAGCTACAAACACTTGCCCCGGAAAACCCACTATTTGACTTCACTTTTATAAACCGTTCCCAATGGGACCTTGGAGCAAATAAACCTCTGCTTCCCATATTAAAAAACAGTGCCACGCAATATCTCGTCAATGCCGCCGCATATACGGCAGTAGATGCGGCAGAGAGCGACGAAGCCAACTGTTTTAATATAAATGCGGTAGCACCGGGGAAGATGGCAAAAGACTGCAAGGAAGCAAACGTACGCTTGGTTCAGATTTCCAGCGATTACGTTTTTTCGGATGGAAGAGGCAAGCTCATTAAAGAGGACCACCCTAAATTGCCTGCGGGAGTGTATGCCAAATCCAAGAGTCTGGGAGAAGATCTGGTCCTATCAAACCATCCGGACGGGACATTGGTTGTGCGCACTTCATGGTTGTACAGCAGCTTTGGGAAAAATTTTGTTAAAACGATACTACGCAAAGGGATGGAGGGATCACCTCTGCGGGTCGTTGCAGACCAACATGGCAGTCCTACCTATGCCCGCGATCTTGCGATTGCCATAATAAAACTCATAGAAGTCAGCTACGGAAGACCCATTCGTGAAAGCGAGCGCATTCTTCATTATTGCAACGAGGGCATTTGCACCTGGTATGATCTGGCTGAGGAAATTCTGTGCTATGCTGGTTTGTCTGCTCCGCTTGCAGCCATTGATACCGCATCTCTTGGGGCGTGTGCCCCCCGCCCGCTTTTCAGTGGATTAGATTGTTCCAGAATCCGAAATGTCCTGGGGATTACAATTCCAGGCTGGAAAGACAGTCTCCATCAATGTCTCGATCTTCTGCTCACCAACAATGAATGGAAATGAACGCGATGAAAACGCAATTTCTGCTTTTGTTGGGGCTACTAATCGCCAATTCCTCTCTGGCAACTCACAATCGCGCCGGAGAGATCCAATACGTTCAGCTCAGTGATGTGCGAATTAGGGCAACCGTGATCACGTATACCAAAGCAAGCAGCGTTTCTGCCGACAGAGACAGCCTGCTGATCGACTGGGGAGACGGCAGTTTTAGTTCTGTGCTACGCACAAATGGGGATGGCGAACTGCTAGGAAACAATACCAAGAGAAATATTTATATTGCAGAACACACGTACCCCGGTCGAGGAACGTACACAATTGGCGTTATGGATCCCAACCGGGTAGAAAACATACTCAACATAGATCCGCCCAACAGCGTAAACATACCCTTCTTCATTCAAACAACAGCGACCCTGCTGAATATGCAATTTCAGGCGCCAAACCGATCAGTTCGCCTGCTGCAGGCTCCCATTGATTTTGCCTGTGTCGGAGTTCCGTTCCAGCACAATCCAGCAGCATACGATGAAGACGGGGACAGTCTGGCATTCGAGCTAACGGTTCCACTGATGGATAAGTCAAGCTACGTTCCCAATTACAGTTTTCCAAATCAAGTTTCTCCCGGTCCTGAAAATGTAATATCATTGGATCGCACCAAAGGAACCTTCCGATGGAACAGCCCACAAAAAGCGGGCGAATACAATCTGGCTTTCATTGTGCACGAATACCGAAAGGGTGTAAAAGTCGCAAGCACCATTCGCGACATGCAAATATTTGTCAGGCAGGACTGCGGCAACAACCAACCACCTTCCATCATTGCTATAGACGATACCTGCATCATAGCTGGGACGGTGTTGGTTTTACCCATAGAGGCATACGACCCGGACACCAGTGCACTGGGTTCAAAAGTACTTTTAACAGCCAGTGGTGCACCCTTCTTTAGTACCCCCCCAATGATTTTTGATGCGCCATCGGGGTTTCGTGCCGGTCCCGTGCGCGCTTCTCTTCGCTGGGAAACCCATTGTGGTATGGTGCGGAAAGAGTTTTATACAGTCGTTATTAAAGTCACTGACAACTTACTCGACAGCACAGGGGTGAGTGTGTTGCATGCAATTCGCATAAAGGTCGTTGCTCCGGCACCAGAGCAGCTTCAGAGCAGCGCCCTGCCGGAGGCCATTCATCTTACCTGGGACTACCCCTACCCCTGCGATGTACCAAATGCCCATTTTAGGGGCTTTTCCATTTGGCGAAAGGAGGGATCACTATCGTTATTGCCTGACACTTGTCTGCCAGGGCTTGAGCGTTCTGCTTATCAACGCATCGCCTATTTGGTGAACGATTTACAGGCTGGCTCATACTTCTATGATGACTCGGTACTCGACGAAGGTAAGTTCTATTGTTATCGCGTCCAGGCAGAGTTTGCTGATATAAGCAGTGGGGGATTCCTGATTAATGTTACCGGGAGCTTGCCCTCAAACGAAACATGCAATTCATTACCAATCGGAATACCGGTATTGCTCAATGCAGATGTAGTATCCACGGATTCGCTAAAAGGATCGGTATTCATCAGATGGACCAAACCACTTGTTCAATTTTACGATACGGCAGCCCACCGTCCACCATACGAAACGAGGATTCACTACCTTGAACCAGGCAGCAATTGGCAAATCATCACAGAATCCATCCGGACGTACTCTGACTACGGGGATATTGCAGATACAAGTTTTCTCCATATAAATTTGCAGACTTCCATCCAAGCATACGTATATACAGCCTCTATATTGTCTGGCAACCAGGTTGAAAAGCATTCCGATACTGCAGAGAGCCTCTTCCTGAAGATGGCTCCGGACGACCGGCGCATCGTTCTTCGATGGAATGCACTCACCCCCTGGAACAACTACCAGTATGCCATTTTCCTAAAGCATCCCAGGACTCAAACGTTTGACTCCATCGCGCTGGTGTCAGGCAATTCTTACACGCTCACCGGCCTAGAAAATGGCGAGGAATATTGTGCCTACGTGCTGGCATTTGGCGATTACGGCATCGATCGGTTTCCATCGCCTTTGCTAAACCGATCGAACGTAGCCTGTTCAACTCCTTCCGACCTCACGCCGCCCTGTTGCCCTAAACTCGAAGTCGAAGATCCATGCATGCAAAAACCGGATCCCGGTTCAGATGTACCAGAAAATGTACTCCGCTGGAATAATCCCAATTTAAATTGTGAAGAAACAGATGCTGCAGGTTATCGCCTTTATGCCTACATCCACGGAGAGAGGCAACTGGTTGCAGACATCGGCGATCCTTCCATTACCCGATATGATCACCGCCTTGATGACATCACTCCCGATTGTTACGAGTTGAGGTCGTATGATTCGAGTTTAAATGAGTGCGCCAACCCGGACACTGTTTGTGTGGAGTACTGCCCTATCTACAAGCTGCCAAATACCTTTACACCCAATGGAGACGGGACCAACGATCGTTTCAAGTCATACCCGTACTTGTTTATTGAGCGGGTGGATTTCAAAATTTTCAATCGTTGGGGTAACCTGCTATTTAAAACACAAGATCCCGATATTTTATGGGAAGGAAAGACATCAGGCGGTGAAAACGTTCCGGATGGTACCTATTACTATACCTGCCGGATATACTATGCGGGAATTGCAAATACAGGTCGCTTTCCATCAGAACTGACGGGCTTTATCGAACTTCGACGGGGTTCTTCAAAATAATACAGATGTTTACCGGTATAATTGAATGCATCGGAACCATACAGTCCATCCAAAAAGAAGAAAATAATTTTCACTTTGTGGTGGCGTCTGAAATATCCACCCTTCTCAAACCTGACCAAAGCGTTGCCCACGACGGGGTCTGTCTCACGGTGACGTCCTGCAATGATAAAACACATTCGGTGACAGCCATTGCCGAGACGATTTCCCGGACTACGCTTGGAATGCTGCAGCCAGGAGCTCAAATGAACCTGGAGCGTTCGCTGTGTTTGGGCGACAGGCTCGACGGGCACTTTGTCTATGGCCACGTGGACAAGCTTGGGTATTTGCGCAGCGTAGCCGATGCCGGAGGGAGCCGCGTACTGGAAATTTCCATTGGGGATCAGGACATCCCGCTCATCATTGAGAAAGGATCCATTGCAATCAATGGTGTCAGTCTGACCATTGTCGATCTATTGCCTGATGCCTTCAGAGTTGCCATCATCCCATATACCTGGCAACACACTACCCTGAGTCAGCTAAAAACAATGGATGCCGTCAATATTGAATTTGATCCAATCGGAAAATACATTTTGCGAATTGCTGGCCACAAAATTAGCCAGCCCGGATGATCGAACTGTATAAGACGGAACCAATTTAACTGCAAGGCACCCTGCAAGCATGATCGGGCTTAGAACCCAAAGCTTATTTCCGCCTTAAATGCGCCTAAGACGGTTTTAAAAGAACTGAAATGATTACGATCTTTCCAGTTCTTCCGTCACGGGTTCGTTTCCTGATCTCACGAAAATATCCTTGTATTTTTTGAGACCGGTACCTGCAGGAATTTTCTTTCCGATGATGACGTTTTCCTTTAATCCGGACAAGTCATCACTCTTAGCGGCCATGGCTGCAGAACTGAGCACCTTGGTCGTTTCCTGGAACGAGGCAGCTGAAATCCAACTGCTGGTACCCAAGGAAGCCCTGGTAATTCCCAGCAGCAGCGGACTAGCGGTTGCGGCTGTAGCGTCGCGCACTTCAACCAGCTTCTTATCATTTCGTTTCAGTTGAGAATTTTCTTCGCGAAGCTGGCGGATGTTTATGAGCTGACCGGGTTTTAGCTTGGCAGAATCACCGCTCTCCGTGACGACCTTCTTATCAAAAATGTCGTCATTGGCCTCAATAAACTCCCAACGGTCCACCGGTTCACCTTCGAGCAAGGTCGTATCCCCCGGATCTTCTATTTGAACCCAGCGCATCATCTGACGGACGATCACCTCGATGTGCTTATCGTTGATGTTGATTCCCTGGGAACGGTACACTTCCTGAACTCCATTGACCAGGTGAGCCTGTACAGCAAAGAGTCCTTTGATCATCATGATATCGCGGGGTGCAATGCTGCCATCAGACAGCGGTGTTCCCGCTCTTACGTAATCCCCTTCCTGCACGAGGATGTGTTTGGATAATCCGATGAGGTATTTTCTTCTTTGACCCGTGCGTTCATCTTCGACGAATATTTCCCGGTTTCCACGTTTAATCTTTCCGTAAAAGACAATGCCATCAATCTCGGAAACCACAGCAGGGTTGGATGGATTTCTCGCCTCGAACAATTCGGTAACCCGAGGAAGACCCCCTGTAATGTCAGATACTTTACTCAGGTTTCTCGGAATTTTCACGATGATCTGCCCTCCACTGATCTCAGCATTGTCATCAACGGTGATGTATGCTCCAACCGGAAGGGAATAGCTCTTGAGTTCTTCTCCAGCCAGGTTTACAACCGAAATTGCAGGAAGCTTTTTCTTGTTTTTAGCTTCGATGATGACCTTTTCAGAGTAGCCCGTCTGGTCGTCGCGTTCCATGCGGTAGGTAATACCTTCTTCGATGTCGGTATAGCGAATGATCCCTGAAAATTCTGAAATGATCAAGGCGTTAAAAGGATCCCAGTTACAGATGATATCCCCTTTAGAGACCGCCTGGTTTTCCTTCACCTGCAGAACAGATCCGTAGGGAATGTGCATGTTTGTCAGCAACTTCTTGCTCGTTGCATCCATGATGCGCAATTCACCCGACCGGGAAAGGACGATGTTGATCCTGCTTCCGTTTTCCGCCAGAAGACTTGACAACTTGATACCGTCAAATTCTACAAGGCCGTCGAACTTGGAAGTAATCTCCGATTCTGCTTTTGAAACCGCAGCGACACCACCCACGTGGAATGTTCTCAGGGTAAGCTGTGTACCAGGCTCACCAATGCTCTGAGCGGCAATGATCCCGACTGCATCTCCCTCTTCGGCAATCCTTCCAGTAGCAAGGTTTTTACCATAGCATTTGGTGCACACGCCGTTTCTGGTTTCACACGTCAGCACAGACCGTATGGTCACGGATTCAATTCCCAGCTCTTCAATGGTCTGCGCAGATTTATCGTTGATGTAATCGCCGGCACCAATGATCACTTCATCGGTAAGTGGGTTAAGCACATCGTGTAAACTAAAGCGGCCAACAATTCTTGATGAAAGGTTTTCAATCACCTTATCGTTGTCGATGAGGGCAGTGGTTTCGATACCCCTTAGTGTGTTGCAGTCTTCTTCAGAAATGACTACATCCTGGGCAACGTCCACGAGACGTCGAGTGAGGTAACCTGCATCAGCGGTTTTGAGCGCGGTATCAGCAAGGCCCTTACGGGCACCGTGGGTGGAGATAAAATATTCGAGAACGCTCAGTCCATCCTGGAAGTTAGACAGGATGGGGTTTTCGATGATGGCCCCTCCTGTATCGCCAGACTTTCTAGGTTTGGCCATTAGCCCCCGCAACCCACAGAGCTGTTTGATCTGCTGCTTTGAACCCCGGGCTCCCGAATGCAGCATCATATAAACGGAGTTGAAGCCACCTTTGTGGGTAGCAAGTTCCTTCATCAGATTATCGGTAATGCGGTTATCCGCGAATGTCCACCGGTCGATGATCTGGTTATAACGCTCGTTGTTGGTGATGAGGCCCATGTTGTAGCTATCCCAGATCTCGTCTACTTCGCGCTGAGCGTCGTCGAGGGTCCTTTTCTTGATGGAAGGTGTGATGAGATCGCCAAGATTAAAGGAAAGGCCGGCTTTGAAGGCCCAGTAAAATCCAAGGTCTTTGATGTCATCCAGAAACTTTGCCGTCACCTGGAAGTTGGTGCGTTGGATGATCATGCCAATGATGATTTTCAGGTTTTTCTTGGTCAGCAACTCATTGACAAAGGGAACGGTTGCAGGAACCACCTCGTTAAACAGCACCCGTCCTACCGTAGTCTTTATTAATTTGTAAACCAGTTCACCCCTCTCGTTATCGACTTTTGCACGGAGGCGCACCGGATCGTGCAGGTCTATTTTGCGTTCGCCATAGGCGATTTCGACTTCTTCCTTGTCGTAAAATACGCGCTCCTTGTGGTCTTTGCCGAGCTCGCGTTCCTTGGTGAGATAATAGAGGCCAAGCACCATATCCTGTGACGGCAGCGTCACCGGAGATCCGTCTTGCGGATTGAGCATATTGTGACTGGCGAGCATCAGCAGTTGCGCTTCCAGAATAGAGGCATTGCTCAACGGCACATGCACAGCCATTTGGTCACCGTCAAAGTCCGCGTTGAATGCTCCGCAAACCAAGGGGTGCAACTGAATGGCCTTGCCTTCGATGAGCATGGGTTGAAACGCCTGAATGGACAGCCGGTGCAACGTCGGGGCGCGGTTGAGCAAAACGGGATGCCCTCTCAAGATGTTTTCGAGAATGTCCCAGATGACCGGGTCCTTGCGATCCACCAGTTTCTTTGCTGATTTGACCGTTTTAACGACCCCGCGCTCCTGTAGCTTGCGGATGATAAATGGCTTAAAGAGTTCCGCCGCCATATTTTTCGGAAGTCCGCATTCGTGCAATTTCAGCGTGGGGCCCACGACGATTACCGAACGTCCGCTGTAATCGACGCGTTTACCCAGCAGGTTTTGCCTGAAACGGCCTTGTTTTCCCTTGAGAATGTCGCTCAGCGACTTCAAAGCACGACCGCCCTCCGCCTTGACGGCGTTGGATTTGCGGGAATTATCAAACAGTGAATCGACGGCCTCCTGGAGCATGCGCTTTTCATTCCGCAAAATGACTTCCGGTGCTTTGATCTCCAGCAGGCGTTTCAAACGGTTGTTGCGGATGATCACCCTGCGGTAGAGGTCGTTGAGGTCAGAACTTGCAAATCGTCCACCATCGAGCGGTACCAAGGGGCGCAACTCCGGAGGAATGACCGGCAGGTATTGAATGATCATCCATTCCGGCCGATTGTTCCGGGAGTTTAACCCTTCGCGAAAGGACTCTGCTACCCGAAGACGCTTCAGTGCTTCAGATTTGCGCTGTTGGGAAGATTCGTTGGATGCCTGATGGCGCAATTCAAAGGTCAGATTATCGAGATCGAGCCGGGTCAGCAGGTCAAATATTGCCTCGGCCCCCATCTTGGCGACAAACTTATTGGGATCCTTATCGTCGAGCAGCTGGTTGTCCTTGGGCAGTGATTCAAGTATCTCCAGATATTCCTCTTCCGTGAGCAAGTCGAGGTAGCCTGGGCCGGTCGAACCAGTTACACCTGGTTGTATTACCACGAATCGCTCGTAATAGATAATCGACTCGAGTTTTTTCGATGACAGACCGAGCAGGTAACCAATTTTATTGGGTAGGCTCTTGAAGAACCAGATGTGGACAACGGGAACCACCAGTTTTATGTGCCCCATTCGCTCCCGGCGGACCTTCTTTTCCGTCACTTCCACTCCGCACCGGTCACACACAATGCCTCGATAACGAATGCGCTTGTATTTTCCGCAATAACATTCGTAATCCTTAACGGGTCCAAATATCCTCTCGCAAAACAGCCCGTCCCGTTCAGGCTTATAAGAACGGTAGTTGATGGTTTCCGGCTTGAGGACTTCTCCGTAGGAACGCTCCAGTATGTCGTCCGGTGAACTTAAACTGATTGTGATCTTATCGAACTCCTGGTCCAGCCGAATACTCCTGCTTTTAAAATTCATGTTGCTTTGGTTAGAACGTTATTCAAATTTGATATCCAGACACAATCCGCGTAACTCGTGGATCAGGACGTTGAACGACTCCGGGATGTTGGGCTCCGGTAAATTGTCGCCCTTGACGATGGCCTCGTAAGTCTTTGCCCTTCCAATGATGTCGTCTGACTTGATGGTGAGGAGTTCCCTCAGAATATTGGCAGCACCGAATGCTTCGAGCGCCCATACTTCCATCTCCCCGAAACGCTGTCCTCCAAATTGTGCTTTACCACCCAAAGGCTGTTGGGTGATCAACGAGTAAGGCCCGATGGAACGTGCGTGCATTTTGTCGTCCACCATGTGGGAAAGCTTGAGCATGTAGATTACCCCAACGGTAGCCTGCTGATGGAACCGGTCGCCCGTTTCCCCGTCAACCAGGTAGGCCTGGCCATATTGAGGCAATGCCGCAACCTCAATTTGCGATTCGATGTCCTGGATGGTCGCACCATCGAAAATGGGTGTTGCGTAATATTTTTCCAGTTTTTTTCCGGCCCAACCTAGAACGGTTTCGAAAATTTGCCCGAGGTTCATCCTGGAAGGCACACCTAACGGGTTGAGGACGATGTCCACCGGAGTTCCATCTTCGAGAAAAGGCATGTCTTCAACACGTACGATTTTGGAAACAATGCCCTTATTCCCGTGACGCCCGGCAAGTTTATCGCCTACCTTGAGTTTGCGCTTCTTTGCAATGTATACTTTGGCAAGTTTCAGCACACCAGCCGGCAGTTCGTCTCCAATGCTGATGTTAAATTTCTCGCGTTTATACTTTCCTACCTCTTCGTTGACTTTGATGTTGTAGTTGTGCAACAACCGGCTCACCAGTTCGCTTTTTGCGACATCTTTCGTCCAGTTGAAGTAATCAACCTTAGTGTAGTCCAGCTTCTTCAGCAACGCGCTGGTGTATTTACTGCCTTTAGCCACGAGTTCTTCACCATAAATGCTCTTTACCCCTGAAGATATCTGATCTTTCAGGATCTTGAGCATCTTGTCTATAAGAATGGTCTTCAACTCGTTTAGCGTTACCGCATGCTTATCGTCGAGACGTGTCAGCAGGTCCTTTTCCTGGACTTTTTGGAATTTGTCCTTTTTCGCTCTTGCGTACAACTGTTTGTCTATGACGACGCCTTCAACAGACGGAGGTACCTTGAGCGAGGCATCTTTAACATCTCCGGCCTTATCGCCAAAAATAGCCCTGAGCAACTTTTCTTCAGGGGTCGGATCCGTTTCGCCCTTTGGAGTAATCTTACCGATCAGGATGTCTCCTTCCTCCACATTTGCGCCGATGCGAATGATACCGTTTTCGTCGAGGTCCTTCGTGGCCTCTTCGCTCACATTGGGAATGTCGTTTGTCAGTTCCTCTTCCCCTAACTTGGTATCGCGAACCTCCAATTCAAAACTTTCAATATGGATTGAAGTGAAGATGTCCTCCTGGATTACCCGTTCGGAAATGACGATGGCATCTTCAAAGTTGTATCCTTTCCAGGGCATGAAAGCGACCTGGAGATTTTGCCCAAGAGCAAGCTCTCCGCTCTCGGTGGCATAGCCTTCCGACAGGATCGTTCCCAATTCTACGCGCTGTCCCTTCTTTACCAGTGGTTTAAGGTTTATACAAGTCGCCTGGTTGGTTCTTGCAAACTTCGTGAGGCTATAGTCCACGAAGCTGTCCTCAAAGGAAATGAGATTGTCCTCGTCGCTGCGGTCGTATTTGATGACGATCTTGTTGGCGTCTGCAAATTCCACGACACCTGGTCCTTCTGCGGTAATGAGCATGCGAGAATCGTGGGCCACTTTTCCTTCAAGTCCGGTGCCGACAATGGGAGCATGCGGTCTAATGAGTGGCACAGCCTGACGTTGCATGTTCGACCCCATGAGTGCCCGGTTGGCGTCATCATTCTCAAGGAAAGGAATCAGAGAAGCCGAAACGCCAACGATCTGGTTGGGTGCGACATCCATGAAATGCAATTCCTCGCGATCCAGCATCGGAAATTCGCCATGTTCGCGTCCTTTAACCTTGGTAATGAGAAATTCGCCCTTTTTGTCAACAGGCACATTGGCCTGTGCGATGCGCGCGTAATCTTCCTCTTCGGCAGAAAGGTATTGTATGCCGTTCCGCACACTGACTTTACCTCCATCAACTTTCCAGTAAGGCGTTTCCAAAAAGCCCATGCCATTGATTTTGGCATGCACGCAGAGTGTAGAGATCAGTCCGATGTTGGGACCCTCAGGAGTTTCAATGGTACACAGACGGCCATAGTGGGAATAGTGAACGTCCCGCACCTCAAATCCTGCTCGCTCCCTGGAAAGTCCTCCGGGGCCAAGTGCTGATATCCTGCGCTTGTGGGTAATTTCTGAAAGCGGATTTGTCTGGTCCAGAAATTGAGAGAGCTGGCTGGTTCCAAAAAAAGAGTTAATGACGGAGGACAGCGTTCGAGCGTTGATCAGATCAACCGGCGTAAAGACCTCGTTGTCGCGAACATTCATTCTCTCCCGAATGGTTCGCGCCATACGGGCGAGACCCACGCCAAATTGTGCGTACAACTGTTCGCCCACCGTCCGCACGCGGCGGTTGCTCAGATGGTCGATGTCGTCGAGTTCGGCGCGCTGGTTGATCAGCGAAATAAGGTATTTGACAATTTCCGTAATGTCTTCCTTCGTCAGGACGAGCGTTTCGTCTGAAGTATTGAGGTTTAGCTTTTTGTTGATTTTATAGCGCCCAACCTCGCCAAGGTTATATCGTTTATCGGAGAAGAACAGTTTGTCGATGATTCCCCGCGCCGTATCGTCATCGGGTGGATCGGAGCCCCTGAGTTGGCGGTAAATGTGAATAACCGCTTCCATTTCCGAACTCGATGGATCCTTTTGAAGGGTATTGTAGATGATGGAGTAATCCTCTGTGATGTCTTCCCGTTGGAGGATTACCGTTTGAACGTTGGCTTCGGCAATGAGTTTGATGTTTTCTTCGTCGAGAATGGTATCGCGTTCCAGAATAATTTCATTTCGCTCGACCGTTACCAGTTCGCCCGTATCCTCGTCTACAAAGTCTTCCGTCCATCGGCGGAGCACCCTTGCTGCCAGTTTGCGGCCGATCGCCTTCTTCAAATCCTTAGCCGTTGATTTGATCTCCTCGGAAAGATTAAAGAGATTGAGGATATCCTTATCGGAGGTGTAACCGATTGCTCTCAGCAAGGTCGTTACCGGAAATTTTTTCTTGCGGTCGATGTAAGCATACATGACCATGTTGATGTCGGTAGCGAATTCCATCCAAGCCCCTTTGAAAGGGATGACGCGGGCAGAGTAGATCTTCGTTCCATTTGGATGGTAGGTCTGGCTGAAGAAAACTCCCGGGCTTCGGTGGAGCTGTGATACCACCACGCGTTCTGCACCGTTGATGACAAACGTTCCCTTTGTTGTCATGTAGGGAATGTTGCCCAAAAACACATCCTGCTCAATGGTTTTGAAATCGACGTGTTCTTCGTCGTTACAGGATAAACGCAGACGAGCCTTGAGGGGTACTGAGAACGTCAAACCCCTCTGACCGCACTCATCGATGGAATAGCGGGGAGGGTCAACGTAATAATCAAGGAACTCGAGTTCAAAAATGTTGCGCGCATCCGAAATCGGAAAGTTCTCCTTAAATACTTTGAACAAGCCTTCGTTGATCCTTTTATCAGGAGTTGTTTCAAGCTGAAAAAACTCTTTGAAGGACTTGATCTGGATTTCGAGAAAATCCGGATAGGGGACTTGAAGCACGGCTCTGCCAAAGCTATGCCGCGATCTCAATTGTGTTCTGCTCTCTGTTGAAGCCATGGATGCACTTATTTTTTAAAAGTTCCGGATGCGAATCAATAAAACAACAATATCCAGCCAGGAATACGCACGCGCGGCATATTCCAGGCCGGATCAATGGGTTTACCTTTTTATGTTCAAAGGTTCTCGGTGATCATTCAATTTGCGTGAATACTACTTCACCTCCACTTCAGCACCTGCGGCTGCCAGCGTATCTTTCAGAGAGTTAGCCTCCTCTTTCGAAACGCCTTGCTTCAGCACGGACGGAGCTCCGTCGACCAGGTCCTTTGCCTCTTTGAGGCCGAGGTTAAGAAGATTTTTCACTTCTTTGATGACATTCAACTTGTTGGCGCCAGCGGAAGTGAGCACAACGTCGAATTCCGTTTTTTCGGCAACCGCTGCGGCACCGCCTCCTGAAGCCGGGCCTGCAGCAATAGCAACCGCTGCAGCAGCGGGTTCGATACCGTACTTGTCCTTCAGCACAGCAGCCAGTTCCGTCACTTCTTTGATCGTGAGGCCGACCAGTTGTTCTGCTAAAGCATTTACATCTACCATGATTTTAGAAATTTTTCAGTGTTAAACAATTTATGCGTGATACTTGGAAGCCAAAGTTGTTAAGCGATCATGCGCTTGCGCGCTCTTCGAGCGTCTTGAGGATACCGGCAATTTTCTGTCCACCGCTGGTCAACGCTCCGATGAGCTTGGTGGCCGGAGATTTTAGCAACATGATGATGTCACCGACGAGCTCATCCTTTGATTTGAGTGCGACCAACACGTCGAGCTGGTCGTCACCGGAAAAGATGGCGCGATCAATGAAAGCGGCTTTGACGAGAGGGCGGTCGTGTTGCTCCCTGAATTCTTTTATCAGGCGTGCCGGCGCTGAGGGATTGTCTGTGAACAGTACCGAGGAGGGGCCCTCAAATGCCTGGTAAATTGGGTCGAACCCGTCGTCTTCCAGGGCCTTAAGTGCTTTGACGGCCAGTGTGTTTTTTACGACTTTCATTTCGATACCCTGCTCAAAACACTTCCTGCGCAACTTGTTCACCTGGTCCACGGTAAGTGTGGACGAATCGGTCACGTAAAAGAACTGTGCGTTGGCAAAGCGCTCCTTCAGTGCCTGTATTTCCTGTGTTTTATCTTGTTTTGTCATTGCTGCTTCTTTTAGATGGTTCACTGAACGAAACGCGTGTCGAGTTTGATTCCCGGGCTCATCGTCGAAGCCATGGAAATGGTTTTAAAATATGCACCCTTGGCGGAAGATGGCTTGAGTTTTGCAATTGCATGCAGCAGCTCGTTGCTGTTCTCTTTCAACTTGTCGGCATTGAAAGAGACTCTGCCGACGGACGCGTGGATGATGCCAAATTTATCGACGCGGAAGGCAATTTTACCGCCTTTGACGTCCTGAACGGCACCCGCAATGTCCATGGTAACGGTTCCCGTTTTGGGATTGGGCATCAGTCCCCGGGGGCCAAGGATCTTCCCGACTTTACCGAGTTGGGCCATGACCGTAGGCATGGCAATGATGACATCGACATCTGCCCAACCGCCGGCAATTTTTTGTATAAATTCATCGAGACCTACGTGGTCGGCACCGGCAGACCTGGCTTCGGCTACCTTATCGGGTGTACAAAGTACCAGAACCCGTTTGGTTTTACCCGTGCCGTGCGGCAGGGTAACCGTTCCGCGAATGGCCTGATCTGGCTTCCGGGGATCAACCCCCAGGCGGATGTGGAGATCCACGGATGCGTCGAATTTAGTCGTATTGATTTCACGGACCAGCGAGCATGCTTCGTCCAGTGAGTACAATTTTTTGGGATCGACTTTTTCGTTGACTGACTTTCTCTTTTTTGTTAGTTGCGACATGGGTTCATTGTTTATAGGTTCAAGCGTTCCGTTTGGGCGGAACTCCCTGTTAAAATTTTCTACTAAGCATTGGCCCACGGAGCATCGCCTGAGACGGTCAAGCCCATACTGCGCGCAGTACCGGCGACCATTTTCATAGCGGACTCCAGCGTAAAAGCGTTCAGATCGGTCATTTTGTCTTTGGCGATTGCTTCGACCTGGGCCCAGGTAACCGATCCGACTTTCTTCCGGTTAGGTTCCGGGGACCCCCCTTTGATTTTGGCTGCCTCGATGAGTTGAACCGCTGCAGGAGGTGTTTTGACTACGAAGTCAAACGACTTATCCTTAAACAGGGTTATAACCACGGGCAACAACTTGCCGGGCTGGTCCTGGGTCTTTGCATTGAAGCGCTTGCAAAATTCCATGATGTTCACGCCCTTCGAACCCAGGGCCGGTCCCACTGGGGGAGCCGGATTCGCCTGTCCTCCTTTGACCTGCAGTTTTATAAATCCTTCTATTTCCTTTGCCATAATATCAATTCGTTTTTTCCACCTGCATAAAATTCAATTCGACCTCCGTGCCACGTCCAAAAATCTTGACGATGACCTTTAGCTTTTTCTTTTCCTCGTTGACCTCTTTGATGTCCCCGACGAATTCGTTGAAAGGGCCATCGATGATCTTCACTGTTTCGCCGACGATGAAGGGTTCTATCATCGTCTCTCCGACCTGCTGCGATTCATCCACCTTGCCCAGCATGCGGTTGGCTTCCACCTGGGTCATGGGGATCGGGTTATTCTTGCCCAGGAAGTGGATGATGTCCGGCATATTGGCAATGTGCTGAACGATCTCACCGCTGAGCCTGGAAGGTACTGCCTCTACCAACAGGTATCCCGGGAGGATGTTGCGCTCCAGGATGACCTTTTTGCCATTCCGGATCTTGTAAACTTTTTCCGAAGGAACAATTACCTGCGTAATAAAATCCGACCATCCGGAGCGGTTGATCTCCAGTTCGAGTCGTTCGCGGATCTTTTTTTCCTTTCCGCTGATGACCCGCAAGGAATACCACCTCTTTTCATCTGTCATTTCATCGCCGTTATAAGCTGTAGACAAAAGTCAGCACCTGGTTTACGACAAAGTCTATGGCAAAGAGGAGAACGCTGAGTAAAACGCTGGAAATCAGTACTACCTTAGCACTGTCTACCAGGTTTGGCCAGGTAGGCCAACTCACCTTTTCCATCAGTTCCTGATAGCTTTCTTTGACGTATAGTACGAATTTATCCATCGTTTTTTGCCTTTGCACGGGCAGAAGGACTTGAACCCTCAGCCTACGGTTTTGGAGACCGTCGCTCTACCACTTGAGCTATGCCCGTTTGCTCCCGTTGTCCGTTGCCGGTACATCCGGTCGCTCCAACGGGTAATGATCGTTTTAATTAATCGAGGATTTCAGTTACCTGTCCTGCGCCTACGGTACGACCGCCTTCGCGGATGGCAAACCGCAATCCCTTTTCCATAGCAATGGGGTTGATCAGGGTAACATCGAGGGAGATGTTGTCTCCCGGCATAACCATTTCAACTCCCTCAGGCAGCAGGCACTCTCCGGTGACGTCGGTCGTCCGGAAATAGAACTGCGGCCGGTATCCTTTGAAGAAAGGCGTATGACGTCCGCCTTCGTCTTTCGACAACACGTACACCTCGCACTTGAATTTCATGTGTGGCTTAACCGAACCTGGGGCACAGATGACCATACCCCTGCGGATATCGTCCTTTTCAATACCCCTCAAGAGCAAGCCTGCATTGTCGCCGGCTTCTCCTCTGTCGAGCAATTTGCGAAACATTTCGACGCCGGTGATGGTCGAAGTCAGTGCCTTTTCGCCAGGAGCCATCATACCGATGATTTCGACGGGTTCACCAACCTTGATGATACCGCGCTCGATCCTGCCCGTTGCAACCGTTCCACGACCGGTAATGGAAAATACGTCCTCGACCGGCATCAGGAAGGGCTGGTCTACCAGACGGATCGGTTCCGGAATGTCGTTGTCAACGGCATCCATCAAGTCCATGATCGACTTTTTTCCACCTTCCTCCCCTTCCAGGGCTTTCAGAGCAGAGCCTTTGATCACAGAAGCGTTATCGCCGTCAAACTGGTATTTGCTGAGCAATTCGCGCACCTCCATTTCCACGAGGTCAAGCATTTCCGGATCGTCGACCAGGTCGACCTTATTCATATACACTACGACTTTAGGAACGCCAACCTGACGGGCGAGCAGAATGTGCTCGCGCGTTTGCGGCATCGGACCGTCCGTAGCAGCCACAACCAGGATCGCACCGTCCATCTGAGCCGCTCCAGTAACCATGTTTTTCACATAGTCGGCGTGACCCGGACAGTCGACGTGGGCGTAGTGCCTTTTAACGGTTTCGTACTCCACGTGGGCCGTGTTGATGGTAATACCCCTTTCCTTTTCCTCAGGAGCGTTGTCGATCGAATCGTAGTCCTTTTTCTGCGCAAGACCTTTCTCGGCCAATACCATGGTAATCGCGGAAGTCAGCGTTGTCTTCCCGTGGTCGACGTGCCCGATGGTGCCGATGTTGACGTGCGGTTTTGACCGATTAAATGTTTCCTTTGCCATTGTTGACTATTTTAGCTTTGCGTTTAATGTGTTAATTTTCAACTATTTGAGCCAATGAAGGGAATTGAACCCTTGACCCCTTCCTTACCATGGAAGTGCTCTACCCCTGAGCTACATTGGCTTGAATGCTATCCGGCCAAAAGGCCCCCGGTAATCTGCCTGCAATCCATAGAACCCGGCAATCGGGATATGCCAACCAGCCCTTTCTTCCCCGGCGCTACCCGTTGGTGGCGCCTTCGCACTGTTTGAGCGGGAGACGAGGCTCGAACCCGCGACCCTTAGCTTGGAAGGCTAATGCTCTACCAACTGAGCTACTCCCGCAATTCGGCATGAGTGTGGGTGTGAGAGGAAGAGTGCGTGTGAGAGTGAGCGTGTGTGTGTGAAAATTATAACTATCTTCAACATGCTGCCGTTGCAGCATGGACATTGCATTGTGGGGGTGATTGGATTCGAACCCATTCAGTCAAAGACACCAGATTTACAGTCTGGCCCGGCTCTCCCACTCCGGCGCACCCCCTCAAAATGTGACGAGCCAGTGGACGGACTCGAACCCCCGACCAGCTGATTACAAGTCAGCTGCTCTACCAACTGAGCTACACTGGCTTATGCTCCTTTACGGGCATACGATTATACCCTCAAAAAAAGAGATTGCAAAGATAAAACTATTTGAAAAAACGGCCTGAAAAAAGTTACAAGTAATTGTTAATTGGGGGGCAAATTATTAAAACGCTGATAATTAACAATTTACATGGTCAGGTCGAAAAAGTTGCCGCCTTCAATGTTTGCGTTGGATTTTGCCCTTGTGTCTGGTCCATTGTCCTTTAAGCATGGCAACGGCCTCGCGGATGGCTTCTTCAAAGGACTTCCTGGTGCTGCGCGCCATCAGGTTGTGGCCTGGGATGTTGACGATGAGTTCGACAATTTTATCCTGCACCTGACCGGTCTTTTCCAGCTTGAGGATGACTTTTGCCTCAATAGGGTCTTCTCCGAAAGCCCGCTTCAGGCGGTTCATCTTTTGTTCTATGTAATCTATGAGTTTGGTGTCTGCGTCGAAGTGTACTGATTGAATTCTGGTCGTCATAGTCCGATAATTTAATGTGATCAATGATGTTCCAAGTGGCGTATTATCCCTCTCACGTCTCCGCGCGGGGGTGACACGATTGGTAGGTTTTCAGCAACTGTTCAATGGAACTATGCACGTAAACCTGCGTAGCTCCGAGGGTAGCATGCCCCAACAAGGTTTTTATTGCGTTGATGTCAGCGCCAGAGTCGGCGAGGTGAGTTGCAAAAGAATGTCTCAACACGTGGGGACTGCGCTTTGAGGTGGTTGTCCGACTCCCCAGCCATCGGTGCACAATCTGATATATCTGCCTGGCGTACAGTGGCTTAGATTTTGATGACACGAACATGAACCCACTACATTCAAGTTGCATTGCGTCGCGCTTTAATAAATAACGCAACAGCAGTGCGCTCAGTTCTTTTCCGAAGGGAATAATTCGCTCTTTGCCACCCTTTCCCAACACTTTAAGCTGACAGGTTAGCAGATCCACGTGTCGCTGTTGAAGGGTGATCAATTCAGACCGGCGCAGCCCGAGTTCGTAGAAACACCTGATCAGCACGCATTCCAGTAACTCGTCGTATTCAACGTCATCCGCTGGGGGGAGGGCTAATTCAGAGAGTTCGGCCGGCCGCACCACAGTGGGTAGCCTTTTAGGCAGTTTCGGCAACAAGAGCCCCTTGGCCGGGTTGTTTCGACGCAAACCACTGCGCTGTAGAAAACTGTAATAGGTTCGAAGTGCAGAAATTTTCCTCCGGATACTGGCAGGCTGCAAACCCTCGGTGGCCAGGGAGGCAAGCCATGCGCGGACATGGTTTTGGCCAAGATCTGCTTCCTCTAACTCCGGAAAACGCTCGGACAGGAACCCGTGAAACTGAGCCAGGTCTGTCAGGTAGGCAAGGCAACTATGTGGGGATCTGCGCTTTTCGTCGCGGAGGTAACGCTCAAACAGCAAGGCATTTTCCATCGATCAGCAAAGCTAATCAACAAAAAATGATTAAATTAAATATTACAAAAAGTTTTTATACGTTTTTGGCGATGTACTCCTGGCGGTGTACGGCCTTCAGCACTTCGGCCCTGCGCTGGATGGAAGGCTTGGTGAAATGCTTGCGTTTGCGCAGCTGGCGCAGGGTTTGGGACTGCTCAAATTTCTTTTTGTACTTTTTGAGTGCCCGGTCGATGGATTCCATTTCTCTTACGTCAATAATGAGCATATCAAATTTTGCGTTTGGACCGCAAAAGTACAACAAGCTTATAGCTTTTCCAAAAGAGGGGTGGGGGAAAGTTTGCTCAATTCACAAGAAAGCGCCATCCATAAAAAAAAAGAGCGCGATCCACTGGGGATGCGCGCTCCGAAGTTCTTTCTGTAGAACTGCCTTAAAACTTATCCCAAAACAGTTTGGTTGTCACTTTGTCACCACCGATGGCTGTAGAAGCAGCATTGTAATTTGCCGTATTGAGATTCTGCTCCTGTACCGGATAGGTGTAGCGCTTGGGGATATCGGAATCCGCAGCTGCCGGAGCTACCAGTGTCGGTGCATCCAGCCTCCTCCATTCGGTCCAGGCCTCAAAACCGCGATTATAGAGGGCTAGCCATTTCTGCGTGCCGATCTTTTGCTTGTAGTCGCCAGAGGCGGTGCTATAAGCAACGGCAGGATTCGCCAGGTAAGCGTCGGCATCGGCATCGCTGCCACCCCAGGCCAGGATGGAAGCACGAACAGCATTGTTGTAGTGCTCTTCAGCCGTTCCCGGTATGCTCATTCCGCGTTCGACGGCCTCAGCAAGCAAGAATTCCATTTCTGAGTAATCGACCAGCGTGCTCGGGTAATCCGGTGCTGTAAGGGCTTCAGAAGGCTTGGAAAAGGTTGCGTAGTTGTTGCTCGCTCCATAAATGCCTCCGGAATAGTCCCCTGCTGCATCCTGGGTGAAAAAGCCAGGAATCCGGGGATCGCTCAGGTTTTTCATGAAATCAACCAGGGTGTTGGCAGCAACAAAATCCTTCCGTCCGCTCTGCACCAGGTCAACCCAAATGGGGTTGGTGTTGGGAGGTGAAGAAAGATACTGGAAGGCAATGTTGTCTGCTGCAGAAGCAACAATTCCACCCGCATACGCCTTTTCGACCAGGCCCTTGCTTTTGGCTGCATCATCGTCAGCAATGATCATGGCCATGCGTGCGAGCATTGAGTTGCCCAGCATTTTCCAGCGAGCCATGTCGCCCCCAAACAGCAAGTCATTGGAACCAAAGCCAGCATCACCCGTGGAGATATCGCCAAGGGCCGTCTCCAGCCTGTCCAGCAGGTTGCCATAAACTGTTTTGGCATCGTCGTAAACCGGATAGACATTGTTGAAATCAAGTGCCTGAGAATAAGGAATGTTACCGAAGGTATTTACCAACGTAGCAAATGCATAAACCGCGAGAATCTCCACGCAGGCGTTTTGATTCTTCTTCACAGGGGCTGGAAAGAATGCATCATTCTGAGAGGGAATTTTATCTGCGCACTCGTCGAGTCCCTTCAGCACATCCAGGAACATATCATTCCAGAAGTTCTGGGGAATGTTGCGGGTCGACAGGTCGTAATTCACTTCATCGGTATAGGTTGTTTCTGTCCAGTACTGAGGAAGAAAACGGAAGATGTTTATGTTGACGTTACCGTTCGTCATAAGGTCAACCAGGTTTCGCTCACTGCCGGCGAACAGGGACCCAGGCGTCACATTCGAAGGATTCTTTTTATCCGTATTCAGCTCGTCGAAGTTATCCGTGCAAGCAGTCGCGAATGCAACGCAAAGCAATAGAAAAAGATATTTTTTCATGATTCGCGAAATTTAAAATTTGAGATTGAAATTGACCCCCATGACTTTTGCTGTCGGATAGGTACCCACCTGGTAGCCCTGAACGTTGCCTGAACTCAGTCCGTCTTCGGGATCTGAATACTTCATGTTCTTGCTGATGATCCAGAGGTTTCTGCCAAACAGGCCAATGGTTGCCCCTTTGATGAAACTGCTGTTTTGGAACAGGCTGGAAGGGAGCGTGTAATTCAGGTTGAGCTCGCGGAGTTTGACGTATGAAGCATCATAAATAAATCCTGCTGCAGGATTTCTACGATAGCCCCAGGTGCCAAAGTACTGTGCGGCCACGCGCAGGTCATTCGTGCTGAAAGTACCGTCTGCATTCTCCTTCACGCCATCGAGGATCACACCACCACTTTTATCGTCTGCTGTTTTTGCATTGCGAACGGGGTTACCCAGGTCGTTATTGCCCACGGTTTCCGGGTACAATCCGGTGGCGAGGCCATAATACAAATCGAGTGAGAACATGTCTCCGCCTTGCTTAATGTCAACAAGGAAGCTGAGGTCAAAATTCTTATAGCGCAATCTGTTGAATACGCCACCAATCCAATCGGGGTTGACATCGCCAATGACTTCGTTGGAAGTCGGGCTGATCTTGTAAAATCCTGCCAGTGAACCCGAGTTGTTAACTACGCGCTTGCCATCTTTGAAAACAAAGTTGGAACCGCGGATGGTGCCGTAGGGTTCGTTGAGCGTTGCGTTGATCGAAACACCTCCCTGGAAGCTGGCGAGCAGGAGGTTGTCAATGCCACCCAAGTCTTTGACCAGGCTTTCATTCTTCGACCAGTTTAAGTCGATCGACCAATCGAAATCCTGGGTTTGTACCGGTTTGATGAACAATTGCAATTCAAAGCCTTTGTTCTCAATCTCCCCTGCGTTGATGTATTTGGCGGAATATCCCGTTGCGCGAGATACTGCTGCAGGAAGGATCTGGTCTACCGTATTCATCTTATAATAGGTCAAGTCAAATCCGAGGCGGGACTCAAGGAATTTGAGTTCCAGACCGATTTCAGAACTTTTTGTGCGCTCGGGCTTCAAGTCCGGATTGTTCTTGGTGATTGGCGTAGACGTCAGGGTAACGCCATTCCAGGAAGTTGCCGAGATGGTACGATCCAGAATGGTATTTACACCAAGGTTGTAAACATCATTTACGCTGAGCGGAGGAGCTGTATTTCCAACCTCTGCATAATTGACCCTCAATTTGCCAAACGTGAAAACGTCGTTGGCGCCGATGAATTTAGTAAAGTTGAGGCCTAAAGAAGCGGAAGGATAATAATAGGTGTTATTATCCTTTGGCAGGGAAGAAGCCTGGTCGCGACGCATGGTCAGGTCGAGGAAGAGCCAGTTGTCGTAATTGAAGTTGGCTCCTCCAAAAAGGCCATTGACCTGGAATTCCTGCAAGCTCTCTGTCGCGGCGTTGCGCGGATTTACGCTGTTGGACAGCGAATACAACCGCGGAATGGATAGCCCGCCGTTTGTTTTATCGCGAATGTAGTACACCTCGTTTTGCCAGATGTTTCCTCCGGCCAAAGCGCTGAATTTCAGATCTGAGGTCAGATCGAAAGATTTTGTCGTCAAAAGCAAGGTGAAGTTGCGCTCCTCAAAGTTGCGATCGAGTCTCTGGTACTCAGAAACATCGATGGAACCGATGGCGATGCGCTCTTCCTGGTATTCGCTGTATTTATCGAGGGATGCGGTACCCCTTACATTCAACCAGCTGAGTGGTTTGTAATCAAAACCGATGTTTCCAAAGTAACGTCCACGGGCATCGTTTTGGTAGTTCTCGTGGCGCGTCCAGTAAACATTATCCCAGTAAATTGGGTTGAGGTCGGTGGGATCCGCCCAGTTCCATGTGACATTCTGTTTGGTGCGCTCGTAGGCTGCTTCCTGATCCTTTACGTCGACGTTGACCTGCCACCACTGCCGCATCATGGTCATGAGGTTTTTCGAATCATACCCCGTACCGTACCGGCCCAGACCATTGGTGTGGCTGTAGTTGATCGCTGAGAAGACTTTGATTTTGTCGGAAAGGTCATATCCGGCACCGAAATTGACCTGGTTCTTTTCGATCTCGCTGTTGGGCATAATCCCCTTGTCATTCGAGTAATTGTATCCCAGCTTAAAATAACCTTTATCGAATGCCTTGTCGATCACAACACCTGCATTCGAGGTAACCGCAGTTTCAAAAATTGTTTCGGCGCCATTGGCAGCAGCAACCCAAGGGTGAGGTTTGCCATAATTCGGCGAACTGGGGTCGAATGAATCCCACTGATAAACCAGCAGGTTGGGGTCAAAGCGACCTCCGTAGGAACCGTCTTCGCTCAGGGGAGCTACTAAATCCTCGGTTCCGTCTCCGTCGATGTCCCTATACAGGAAATAGCCAGTTGGGTCCTCGTAATAAAGACCATAGCCAGCTCCATATTCCTGCTGGTATTCTGCGAAGGTCGATTTGTCGTAATTGCCAACCGAGATGGAGTAATTGAGCTGAACCCCAAGTTCTTTGCTCGTTCCTCCCTTTTTGGTCGTGATGAGTACGACCCCGTTTGCTGCGCGGGAACCATACAGTGCGGACGCAGCAGCGCCCTTCAGTATGGTTACGTTTTCGACGTCGTTGGGATTGATGTCGGCAGCGGCGTTTCCGTAATCATAACCCAGCCTTCCCCGTTTTTGGTTACTGGTATTCGTGTTTGAATTGTCGACCGCAACACCATCGACGATGACCAGGGCCTGGTTGTCACCGGTCAGGGACTTTGCACCCCGAAGAACCATGTTTGTGGAACCGCCCAGGGTGTTATTTTTCTTGATATAGAGTCCGGCAACCTTTCCAGAAAGGGCATTCACAATATTGCCATCACGGGATCGGGATACATCATCGCTTTCAAGTTTCTGGGCCGAATAGGCCAGTTCATTTTTGTAGCGACTGATGCCGAGAGCAGTGATCACGGTTTCACCGAGTTCAACTCCTTCCGCAAGGGTAAAATTGAGGACGTTGGATACGCCAACAGCCACCTCCTGCTCGGTGTATCCGACGTAACTCACTACGACGGCATTTGCCCCTGCAGGCAGGTTCAGGGAATAGTTTCCATTGACATCCGTGACCGTACCTACAGCCGTCCCTTTAGCGACGACGTTGGCACCGATCAACGGATCTCCGCTTTCATTGACCACCGTACCGGAGATGGTACGCTGCCCAATTGCAACAGCCATGGAACAAGCCATTGCAATGAAGACCAGTAAAAACTTTTTCATAATCCGTTAGGTTTCGTTAAAATGAATTGTTAACACATTAAGGAGCTACAAACTTAATAAATATTTAATACCCCCCCGAATAGGGATTTTTTTTTTCGCATTTTTTTTAAGGGTCTGAGATCCTAATTCACATATTGCTGATTAACTTAGCTTTATACATTGCGATTGCATTGGATACACCATAATACAGTGCATCCACGGTCAGAGCATGCCCTATGCTGACCTCGGTAACCCGATTCAGGCTCCGAATGTAAAATTCCAGATTCCCGAGGTTCAGGTCGTGGCCGGCATGGACTCTTAACCCTTGATTCACAGCCATTTCACAGGCCATCACGTGCTTCCCAATGGCAGCTTCCCGGTCTAGCTCATAGTTCTTGGCATAGTCACCCGTATAGAGTTCGATGCAGTCTGCTCCTACCGAACAGGCTGGCAAAATCATGCCGGGGTCCGGATCGACAAAAATGGAGACCCGTATCCCGGCAGCCTTTAACCGGCCAACAATTTTTGTGAGAAAGTCAGCGTGTTCCGGAATGTTCCAGCCATGATCGGAAGTCAGCACATCCGGGGCATCCGGCACGAGGGTGACTTGGTCAGGGGAGTTGCTCAAAACGAGTTCCATGAAATCCGGACCCGGATACCCTTCAACGTTCAGTTCCGTGCGAACAACCCTGCGCAGCAGGGGAATGTCTGCGTACCGGATGTGGCGCTGGTCCGGACGAGGGTGGACCGTAATTCCCTGCGCTCCGAAGTCTTCGCAATCCATCGCATAGCGAATGACATCGGGGTAGTTGCCCAACCGGGAATTCCGAATTAGTGCAACTTTGTTGATATTTACGCTGAGTCTGGTGTTCATTGTGCAATGCATTTCATGTCCAAAAATACCCTAGTTTACCTCTTCTATTACATTGGCCTGGTGCTTGCAGGTTTGTTTGTAAGCAATTTGTTGATGTTGCTGACCTGGTTGTCTGCCAACGGCTGGCAGTTGGATGAGCTGTCCTATACAGGCGATATTGTTTCACAGCTCGGCCGCGAACAACTGTTCGTACAACAAATCGCCTCTCAGGTCCTGGCGCTGATCCTGCCATCCGTTTGGTTTATACGCCGGATCACAAATGAGCACATGAGCGTACAGACGCAGACGTTTTACTGGTCGTTTTTAGTTAAGGCCTTCATTTTCTTTGCGTTGAGCCTGCCCTTGGTCAGCTTGTCTGCTTACCTCAATGCATTGATCCCGCTGGCATCCTGGATGGAATCTTCTTCTTCCCGGATGGCTGAATTCCTCGATCGCTTGTTAATATTTGAGCAGACCTCGGATGTGGTCCTGGCATTTATTGCCATTGCCATTGTCCCCGCGATGGCAGAGGAACTGGCTTTCCGGGGTGTCCTGCAAAACCTGTTTACGCGGTGGACGGGCAATTCCTGGTCGGGATTGTTGCTGGCGGCTTTGCTGTTTTCGACCATCCACATGCAATTTGATGGGTTCATTCCTCGATTTTTACTCGGAGCCCTGCTTGGTTTTGTCTATTGGAAAGGTGGAAACCTGTGGTATCCCATCGGACTGCATTTTCTAAACAATGCAGCCCAACTGATAGCACTCGTCTATTTGGACGACGCAACTACCGACATCATGCAGCCGCCTTCGGAGATGCCCCCATTGTCCGGAGTAATAGCGGCCACTGCCGCTGCCGCATTTGCCGGCTATTTCTTTTTTTTAAAACCGAATCCCGAAAAACATGCTTAAGCGCAGCATCACCGGCTTGTTACTGGGCATAACCATGGTTGCGGCCATCATCAGCTCCCCCTGGTCTGTAAGCCTGCTTCTCGCCATCATCCTGGCAGGCTCTGCCCACGAGTGGAATTACCATTTCATTCCTTCCGAGCCTTTTTACCAGAGGTGGATTTTTGCAGCATTCACCCTGGCGGGATTGTTCATACTGCTCTACATGAACTGGGATGCATCAAATTTGCATTTTCAACGGGTTGAGAATACCTTGCTCTACCCCACGTTGTTTTTACTGACGGCGATGCTACTTGGCGCGCTTGCCTTCCATCCGCAATGGAGTTTTGCGACTCGCTGGTATGGTGGAATTTTTTACCTGATTTTTCCGTTGTTGATCACACAGGCGTATCTGGTTGCCGGTTTTGATCAGGCCCGCTGGCATCTGCTTGGTCTGGTCGTCATCAATTGGAGCAACGACGTTTTTGCCTATTTCACCGGAAGGTTGGCTGGTCGTCGACCCCTGGCTGCCAGCATCTCTCCCAAAAAGACGATAGAAGGCGCATCTGGAGGGCTGTTGGCCGCTTTGATTGCAGCCTTTTTGATCAATGCTCATTTATGGGATGGTTTCCTATCCCTACCCAGAACAGCCTTTCTGGGTGGACTGGTCTGGCTTGCCGGCACGACAGGAGATCTTTACGAATCGCGCATGAAGCGCCTGGCCGGGATCAAAGACAGTGGCAACATATTGCCTGGTCACGGCGGCTTCCTTGACCGCTTCGACAGCTTTTTCATCGTGGTCACGGTGGGTATCTTTGTGCTCAGTTGGTGAAAAAACAGATTCATGATAAGCATCCATCGAGAAGGGAAAAAATGGGTTACAGTGGGCTTGCTGACCTATGCCGCGTTGGCGGCCTTGCTGTTCGCCGCACATTCGGCATTTTTGTGGCCCGTCGTCGTCGTCGCCGGTGTTGCATTTTTGCTCATCGTCAATTTCTTTCGCAATCCTCCCCGGCCCATCCCCGTTGTGGATGACCATCTGGTTTATGCGCCGGCAGATGGAAAGATCGTCGTGATCGAAACCGTGACAGAGGACGAATATTTTCACAAGACCTGTAAGATGGTGAGCATCTTTATGAACCCCCTGAATGTTCATGTCAACCGCTGCCCGTTCAGTGGCACCGTTTCCTATTCACAGTACCATTCCGGACTCTACCTGGCTGCCTGGCATCCAAAATCATCCCTGGAAAATGAGCGCAACACGGTCGTCATCCGGCGCAAGGATGGCGTCGAAGTCTTATTGCGTCAGGTAGCAGGCGCACTGGCCCGGCGCATATGCAGCTATGCTGTGGGGGGCAAATCTTTTCAGCAAGGGGATGATTTTGGTTTCATCAAATTCGGATCGCGCGTCGACATCTATTTGCCACCCCAGGCCGAAGTCCGGATTCAAATGGATCAGCTCGTAAAAGGGAATGTCGACGTGATTGCCTATTTGCCTTAAGGGTACACGGATGCGAATCTTTTTGGGTTAACCGGCGACCGGTTTCATTTGAGGAAACAGAAGGACTTCCTGAATGGCTTCCTGTCCGGTGAGTAACATAGCCAGTCTGTCGATGCCAATACCGAGTCCCGAAGTGGGTGGCATACCATATTCCAGTGCAAGAAGAAAATCTTCGTCCATGGCCATCGCTTCCTCGTCGCCGCGGGCCGCCAACTTCAATTGTTCTTCAAAGCGTTGTCTTTGGTCGAGCGGGTCGTTGAGTTCGGTGTAGGCGTTTGCAATCTCCTTTCCATTTACATACAATTCAAAACGCTCTACGAGACCGTCCTTTGAGCGATGCTTTTTAGCAAGCGGAGTCATCTCCAGTGGATAGTCCATGATGTATGTCGGCTGAATCAAGTGTGGCTCAACCAGTTCACTAAACAGTTCGTCGATCAGCTTTCCCCACCCCATCGATGCGTCCACCTGGATGTTGGCATTTCTGCACATGGTGCGCAGTTCTGCTTCGGATTTGCCTTCAACTTCAAGGCTTCCGAATTCACGAATGGCATCCAACATCGAGATCCGGCGAAAGGGTTTTTCAAAACGAATGGTATGGCCGGAGATTTCGATTTGTCTTCTGCCGCAGACTTTCTCAACAACGAATTCGAGCATTTCTTCCACCATATCCATCATCCACAGGTAGTCTTTGTAGGCAACGTAGATCTCCATGGATGTAAACTCAGGATTGTGCGTGCGGTCCATGCCTTCGTTGCGGAACATCTTGCCAATCTCGTACACGCCGCTGTAGCCGCCAACGATCAGCCTTTTCAGGTAGAGTTCGTTTGCGATGCGCAGAAAAAGCGGAATGTCCAGTGCGTTGTGGTGTGTGTGAAAAGGCCTGGCTGCTGCGCCGCCGTGGATGTTTTGAAGTACAGGTGTTTCAACCTCCAGCCAGCCGCGGCTGTTGAAAAAATTGCGCATCTCCTGGATCATGTGGCTTCTGCGCACAAAGATCTCGCGCACCTGAGGATTGACGATGAGGTCAACGTATCGATGCCGGTAACGCTGTTCTGGATCGGTAAATGCATCGTGCACTTTGCCGTCTGCATCGGTTTTTACCACGGGCAGGGGGTGCAGCGACTTGGACAGCATACGCAATTCAACCACGTGAATGGACAATTCTCCGACCTTGGTTCGAAATACGTACCCACGCGCACCAAAAAAGTCTCCTATATCGGAAAGTCGTTTAAACAATTGGTCGTAGAGGCCTTTGTCTTCACCCGGACAGATTTCGTCGCGTTTAATGTACAGTTGTATCCTGCCCCTTTCGTCCTGAAGTTCGGCGAAGCAAGCCTTGCCCATATCCCGGATCATCATCAGCCGACCGGCAATGGAAACATTGGTGAATCGATCCGGCTCGGAGTCGAAGCAAGCCCGGATTGCTGCAGAATCGGTTGTCACTTCGAACGCCTCTGCCGGATATGGATTAATGCCCATGGCCAGAATTTCGTTCAGGGCGTTGCGGCGCACGATCTGCTGTTCACTCAATTGCTGCATAATGCTGTATGTGTGGCAAAGATACATCAAAACAAATGCCCATACATGCTTTGGAGGACCGCGTCACATCGACTTCGCGCCGACCATCCGTCGAATCGAAACACCCTCCTGAGTGCGGTAATTGTACTTGCTGACAGCCAAAGAACTCCCTGGCAGACTGCACAATGTGTCGTCTTGCACCCTGCATGCTGAGTGTTCGCGCTTCACCAATCGGCCTTTGTTGATTTCCTCCGTACCTTTGCCGGCCCAATAAGATTGAATTTTCTTTAAACACTTTGTGCCCATGAGATCGACAGGGTTGATGATTGTTTTAATCGCATTTGCTGCACTGCATGGCTTAAGCCAGGCTACACAAGTAGCTGACAGCATTTACCATCTTGTCCGGCAGCATTCCATTTACTCAAGGACGGCCGACCGGACCAGCATTGATAGTCTTTATAAAAGCTGTACCATCGAAGCCAGGTCACTTGACGACAGCCTGGGATGTGTGAACGCGGTTATGAATGATCTGGGAGACCCTGGTGCGAGCATCAGGCATGGGCAGATGGAATGGAAAGCGGACAGGCGGACAGGCCCTGCGGAGCAATGGTCGTATAAGATTTTACAAGAGAAGGCTGGCCAATACCGCAATCAATTGACAAAGATCCACTTCCAACAAGGCTTTGTGTATTTGCGCATACCCTCCTTTGATCCGGGTGACTCAACCCAGCTGCTCGGTTTTGCACAAGCCTTGCGCGATTCAATCGTACTGGTCAATCAGGCGTTGGTTAAAGGATATATCCTGGATCTCAGGTTGCTGGCTGAGGGAGACAAGCTTGCAGTATTGGCGGGTCTTGGACCCTTTCTTGGCGAGGGTCCCGCAATCAAGCGCATAGATGCCGATGGCCGCGTCGATGGCACGTGGCACATACGCGAAGGCAATTTATTGCTCGACAGCGTTGCGCTTTTCAGGCTCAGGGATTGGGATATGGCATCGGTCGCTGAAAAGCCCCTTGCAGTGCTCATTGGCCCTTACACATCGGGGCCCGGCTCAGTTGCCGCCATTGCCCTCAAGCGCAGGCCGCATACCTTGTTCGCAGGAAGTGCGACCAACAAGGGCAGTGCCCTGGTCACAACGCGATTTGAAAGGGATGGAGTGACGGCTGAATTCACAACGCACAGCCTTGCCGATAAAGCCAATACCCTTTACCTGGAGCGCATCACGCCTGACGTATTGTCTAACCACCCCGATCAATTCGAGCGTCCTTTAGCGGACAGGAAGGTCCGTGCTGCAATAGAGTGGATGGCTCAGCATAGGCCTTAACCGGCGCGGCAGATGCCTTGGGGCGAAAGCGGACAAACGGTTGTTCGCAACCTTCTCAGCCCAGTTCTGTTTTTTTATGAATTGTAAATTTCATGCAGCGTTTAAATCCCCATTTTCCCGGTGCAGCGATCCTGGCTTGTATTTTTATGATCGCCACGGGATGCAAAAAAGACACCGCAAGTACATCAACCCCCGGTCAGGCCGGCAAGGGTTCCTCCCTTAAGGTTACCGCGTATATTTTGCAAAAACGCTCCCACATTCCCTCCATCTTTTCATCGGGGACCATCGTGGCGATTGATCAGGTCATGCTTTCACCGGAGTCCGGAGGAAAATTGGTGAAGCTTGACATACCGGAAGGCAAGTGGGTTCAAAAAGGCCATTTAATTGCAAAGCTGAATGATTCCGAGCTACAGGCTCAGCTCCAAAAACTCCGGATACAGGAATCCCTCGCAACTGAAAAAGAGGAGCGGAAACGGCGGTTGCGGGAGAGCAACAGCATTGGCAAAGACGAATACGAGGACGCAAAATACCAGCTTGAAGTCATCCGTGCAGACATGGGGATCTTAAAAAGCCAGATCGATAAAACGGAAGTACATGCGCCGTTTGCCGGGCTTGTGGGATTGCGCGAATTCAGCCCGGGAGCCTACGTTCAGGCAGGGACGCCCCTGGTCAGCCTGGTCGATCTCAAGGAACTTGCCGTAGAATTTTTCGTTCCCGAGCAACAAGGCATTCACGTCCGGCAGGGCCAGCGCGTTCGCTATCTCATGGATGGGATAACCGATACCCTCGAGGCAGTCGTGTATGCCACAGAGGCCAAGATAGACGACCATTCCCGCAGTTTAAAAGTGAGGGCCCGCGCCATAAACCCCGGAACGAAGCTAAGGCCTGGTGCCTATGCTCGCGTTTTCTATGCACCTGGCGACCTCCGGTCATCCATTTTTATACCTACCGAAGCGTTGATTCCCGTATTAAAAGGATACAAAGTTTATCTCTACAAAGGGGGTAAGGCTGAGGAAGTCGTCGTGGAGACGGGTATCAGGAACGAGCGCGAATCTGAGATCCGGAGCGGGCTGCAAGCCGGTGACACCCTAATTGCCAGTGGCATTATGCGTCTGCGGCCCGGCATTTCCGTAAACATCGATTCTGTGCGCTTGTATGAGTAATTTCTCGCACATTTTTATCCGCCGGCCTGTGTTGGCCATTGTCGTTAACCTGGCCATATTGCTTTTCGGGGGAATCGGCTACAGTTTCCTGGGTGTGCGGGAATACCCCTCGATCGATCCGCCCGTCATTACCGTTCGGACCAATTACGCGGGAGCTAATGCGGACATCGTGGAATCGCAGATCACGGAACCCCTTGAAAAGGCCATCAACGGCATATCCGGTATTCGCTCCATCGCCTCTACCAGTGCACAGGGAAGCAGCTCCATACGGGTTGAATTCGACCTGGCCATCGACATGGATGCAGCTGCCAACGACGTCCGCGATAAAGTTTCACAAGCGGTTCGTTCGCTGCCTCAGGATATCGATGGGATTCCCACGGTGAGCAAAGCGGACGCAAGCGCCGACGCCATCATTTCGATGACGGTCAGCAGCGACACCCGCAACCACCTTGAAATAACTGATTATGCGGAAAACGTTCTTGCGCAGAGGCTAATCACCATTCCCGGTGTGAGCACGGTGCAGATCTGGGGTCAGAAGCGATATTGCATGCGCCTTTGGATGGACCCCATGCGCATGGCGGCCTACAGGATCAGTCCACAAGAGGTACAGTCTGCCCTTCAGCGCGAAAATGTGGAATTGCCTTCGGGTAAGCTCGCGGGTGACCGTACAGAACTGAGCCTAAAAGCCCTTGGCAAATTGACGACGCCCGATGAATTTAACGACCTCGTAATCAAGACAATAGAAGGAAGGCAAATCCGCTTCCATGATATTGGTCACGCAGAACTAGGCCCCGAAAACGAGGAGAGCATATTGCGCGAAACCCTGGTACCGATGATTGGTCTGGCCATCGTGCCTCAGCCTGGGTCAAACTACATTGACATCGCCGACGACTTTTACGACCGGATGAAGCAAATTGAAAAAGATCTTCCGGAGGATCTCAGTCTGAACATCGCCATGGACAATACCCGGTTTATCCGGCAATCGGTAACGGAAGTTGCCGAGACCATCCTCATTGCGGTCATCCTGGTCGTTCTCATCATCTTTTTCTTTTTCAGAGACTGGCTGGTGGCCTTTCGGCCGCTGATCGATATACCCGTTTCGCTTGTTGGTGCATTCTTCATCATGTACCTTATGGACTATTCCGTCAACGTGCTAACCCTTTTGGCAATCGTACTCGCCACCGGGCTGGTGGTTGACGACGGCATCGTGGTCACGGAAAACATCTTCAAAAAAGCAGAAAAGGGACTTTCTCCTATGCAGGCAGCATTTCAAGGTTCGAGTGAGATTTTCTTTGCGGTCATTGCAACCTCCCTGACGCTCGCCGTTGTATTTCTTCCGGTAATCTTTATGGAAGGCTTTGTTGGAAGGCTATTCAGAGAGTTTGGGATTGTACTTGCAGGGGCGGTCCTGATTTCAGCTTTTGTTTCGCTTACCCTGACGCCTATGCTCAATGCGCGCATGATCCGAAACCAGGGCAAGCATACGCGTTTTTACGAGGCGACCGAGCCTTTTTTCCAGAGTATGGAATCCGGCTACCTCCGTGCACTGAGGTGGTTTATGCATCGGCGCTGGCTCGCTTTTCCTGTGATTGCAGTTTGTGTTGGCGGAATTTTCTGGTTTGGAAAAAAGCTTCCTTCCGAGTTGGCCCCCCTTGAAGACCGCAGCTGGCTAAGGCTAATAGCTACTGCACCTGAAGGTGTGTCCTACGAATACATGGACTTCTTCATGAAACAACTTGCCCAAACGATACACGATTCTGTTCCCGAAAAAGTTGTGTTGCTGTCCGTCACCGCTCCAGGGTTTACCGGCTCGGGGGCAGTAAACACGGGTTTTATGCGGCTGCGCTTAACCGAACCCGACGAAAGGACCCGCACGCAGCAACAGATAGCCCAACAGCTCACGCGCATTACATCCGGCATGACGGAAGCGCGTGCATTTGTCGCACAGGAGCAGACCATTTCAACAGGAGGTGGCGGCCCGCGAGGCGGTTTACCCGTTGCTTTTGTGATTCAGGCTCCCAACTTCGAGCGCCTCGTCGAGGTGCTGCCAAAATTCGTCTCCGCGGCAAACCAGCATCCCGTATTGCAAACGATCGATGTTGACCTCAAATTCAACCGACCGGAACTCAACATTGAAATTGATAAAGACAAGGCAGCGGATCTGCAGGTCTCCACGGAAACCATCGCGCGGACACTCCAGCTGAATTTCAGCGGACAACGCTTTGGATATTTTACGATGAATGGCAAACAATACCAGGTCATCGGGCAGGTCGATCGCGCCAACCGCGATGCCCCCGAGGATGTCATGAGGCTCTATGTAAGCAACGATCAGGGCGTTCCCGTTCCCCTTGAAAACCTCGTGCGCCTGGTCGAGCAAAGCAGTCCACCCCAACTTTACCATTACAACAGGTACATGTCCGCCACCGTCTCAGCAGGACTGAACCCAGGATACACGATCAAAGATGGAATCGACGCCATGCGTTCTATTGCATCGGAAACCTTGGATGATCGTTTTTCGACGGCGCTCACGGGCGCTTCGCGGGATTATGAGGAGAGTTCCTCCAATGCATGGTTCGCACTCATCCTTGCGCTGGTGCTGATCTACCTTGTGCTGGCTGCACAGTTCGAAAGCTTCCGCGATCCTGTCGTGATCATGATGACCGTGCCGCTGGCGGTTGCGGGAGCCTTGTTTTCCTTGTCGGCGTTTGATCAGACGATCAACATATTCAGCCAGATCGGCATCATCATGCTCATCGGACTGGTAACGAAAAACGGGATCCTAATCGTCGAGTTTGCCAATCAATTGCAACGAAAAGGAGCAAGCTTCCGGGACGCAATAGTCGAAGCGTCGGCGCTGCGGCTCCGCCCCATTTTGATGACCAGCCTCGCCACCTCACTCGGTGCACTTCCGATCGCGCTGGCCTTGGGTGCAGGCTCTGCCAGCCGCAAGGGCATGGGTGTCGTTGTTGTCGGTGGCGTTTTATTCTCCCTGGTGCTAACGCTTTTTGTCATTCCAGCCATGTATTCATACCTTTCATCATCCAAGAAAGCACATGCGTCGGATTAATGTATTCCTGCTTGCGGGATTTCTGGTAGGAGTCAGTCTCCATGGACAGGACACCCTGCGTCTGGAAGATGCCATAGCCATTGGACTGAAGCAAAATTTTTCGATTGCCATTGCGCAGCAGGATGTTGCCATTGCAACGAACAATTACACGCGCGGCAATGCCGGAATGCTCCCTTCCATAAGCCTGTCCGGCTCCCTGGGCAAGGCAGAATCTTCAACGCATCAGGAATTCGTGACGGGCAATGTCGTCGACAAAACGGGGGCTGCTTCAACCCAGTACAACGCGGCGGTGGATTTGAACTGGACGCTGTTTGATGGGGGAAAAATGTTTTCAAGCTACCAGAAACTGGCCGTTTACAAGGACATGGGCCTTCAACAGCTCAGGCTTGAGGTCGAAACGGCCGTAGCTTCTATTTCTACGCAATATCATTGGGTCGCCCAACAGGAATTATTGTTGCGCTCATACGAACAACTGTTAGCTTCACTGCAACAATACGCGCAATGGATGCAGACCGTTTTTGACGCTGGACAAATCCGCAAAAGTGATATGCTGCTGGCAACTTTGGAGGTCAACCGCCAAAAAGCCAATGTGCTCCGTCAACGGGAAGTTCTGGAATCGGCCAAACGGCAATTCAATCAATTGCTGGCAAGGGATCCGCTGACGCCTTTCGCGATCCCGGAGCTTTCCACCCTTCCCGGAACCTTGCCTAAGACGTACGACCGCTCGGTTATACTGAGCAACAATCTGCGATTGCAGTGGCTCGAATCGGAAAAACGAGCGATTGCGCTCGAATTGGCCGAGTGGAAAGCAGAACGCTATCCAAAGCTTCAACTGAGTGCGGGATACAGCTACAACAAAACCGATAACCAGGCCGGCTTTCTGTTGTTCAATCGCAACCATGGGTGGAACGCCCAACTGGGTGCACAGTGGAATCTATTTGACGGAAACCGCCTTCGCAGGGAAATCGCCAATGCCCGCATCCGCATTCTTCAATCCAACATCCGCTATACCGGGACGAAGTTGGAGACAGAGCTACAAATCGAAGAAGCTTGGGCCGCTTACAGGCTGGCGATTGAGCTGCATCGCCTGGAAACCGAAAATCTGGGAATTGCGCGCCAACATTATGATCTTACCATGCAAAACTACCGCGATGGGGCTTCGCTGTTTCTGGAAGTCAAGGAAGCGCAGCGCCAACAGGAACAGGCTCACCAGTCCCTGCTCAGTCAGTGGTACGAGGCCAAACGCGCAGAAATTGAATTTCAGCGGCTAAACGGCGAGTTGGTTCGATGAGGCGAGGCCTGTCTTCCCAGCTGCATTCGCGATCAGGGAAATACTTACCGTATCCCCAGGCATAAGCTGAACCTCCCATTTGCAGGCCCTGGAAGTACTTCCGGCGATTGCTTCCGCTCGAAAATGTAATTCTGGCTTCACGGGAAGCACATTCAGGATGATTACCTTTGGGGCAAATCCGAAAACAGTCGCCTTGTGAAATTCCGCATTGCCCTTTTTTTGTTATCCTTTTTTCCCGGGATCCGGGCGATCGGGCAGTGTCCGGAGATCTCACAAACCTCGTCAATCCCAAACTGCATCCCCGAATGCAATGGATGCAGTGGCGAAAAGATCACCATTCAACTCACGGGAGGCGACCTGCCAAACAACGGCAAGATTGACTACTACGCGGACAAAAACCCCGGGTTCAATCCGCGCGCTGGTCAGGGCACAAAGATTGGAAGCGCAAACATTACCACCAACAATCCGAATTGCAGGATCTGTCCGCAACTCATCGGATTTATGATCGACGCCTGTGGCACGGAAGCGGCTAATGAATTTCTGATCATGTGGACCGGTAGCGGATTCAATACAGCAAATTTCAATTTTGATTTTGCCCCACAGAATAATACCGGAGGAGCCCAGAATGCGGACATCGGTCCCGGTGGGTGCTCGATTGCCAGCGGGCCAGCCGGACTGGTTGGAGGGTGCAGCGCCACCCCGGTGGGTACCAATTTCAACCTCCCGCCCAATGCCATCTGGATCGTATTCACCAGTTCCACTGCCTCGACGAATTACGATTTCAGCGCCATTTGCGGATTAAGTTGCAAGATCTACGTCTCGGCAAGCACCTGTGCCAGGACCATAGGAGCCTTTTCCAACTGGGATGCCAGTCCGGGGTCCCGTACCCAGGTCATGACCATTACGTCTTGTGGTTGCTCAACTTCAGCGACCTACGACATCCCGGGCAGTCTGACGGGAAATGGTGATTTTTGGGCCGAAGGGAGCATAGTAAACAACGGTTGTGCCGTTCCATCTCTGAGTACACCCAACTATACCGCTGCGGTGAGCGTCATCGAGCCTTTTCAGTACACCATCCCCCAAAGCTGGTGCGGTATGGATTACGAAATTGTCGGCATACCCAATCCGGGACCAGATCCCGTCTGCTGTATGGATATCGAAACCGAGCGCATGTTGGTGCGCGTGCGTTGTCCTGTAGCAAACTCTGCATTGCTTGAAGCCTGTGAAACCATCTTTGGTCTTGCCGCTTTTGACCTGGAAAATGCAGATGCGGACGTTCTCCTGGGTGGGCAAGGCCTGGTAGAATATTTCCGCGACATGGCGGGGACACAGAAGATCCTCTCCCCATTTACTTCAGGCAATGCAACGATTTATGCCCGCGTCGTCGACGGCAACTGCAAGTCAGCGCTTGTTTCGGTTCAGCTCAAAGTAAACCTTCTTCCCGTTGCGCGCCGGACTTCTGCCCGGGAGTGTGACGACGGTTCGGGGTCGGCGAGTTTTGATCTTAGCAAGTTGACGGGCACCATTAAAAACGGAAATAACGGGGCCATTGTCCGCTTCTATTCTGATGCCGGTACCATGCAGGAGATCGGCTCACCAATTTACACCAGCAGTACGACGATTTATGCCACCCTGGACGACGGCAAGTGCATTTCCAAGCCCGTGGCGATTGACCTCACTGTGCTGGCCAAACCCTTGGCCGACACAGCGCGAGCAACTGCCTGTGCCGGCCCAGATGGCAAAGGATGGTTTTTGTTGGACGATCTGAAAGCCCGGATCAGCAAAAACCAGTCGGGAACAACCGTTGACTTTTACGAAGACGACTTGCAGCTCAAAAGGATCACCCCACCCTACCAAACTTCTGGAGACACCATTTTTGCTGTCGTATCAGACGGAACCTGCCAATCGGACCCCACCCAGGTTATCTTAAAAGTTATTGACCTCAATCAGGTACTGCTCCTGTCGGACCGTTCCTGCGCAGATGAGCATGGGAAGGCCATTTTTGGATTGGGAAGTGCAAGCCGTTACCTCCAACAAGGCGACACGAGCGTCCGAGTAAGATGGTATGGCGACAGTCTGCGAATGGATTCCCTGACCCTGCCCGTTGCGATTTCCGGAAAAGATACGCTCTATGCATTTCTCACGAAGGACAGTTGTATGTCGCACCCCATTCCTGTCATTCTGGAAGCTGTTTTGCGACCTGTGGCAAGCCCCGCTTTTGTCCGCATCTGCGGAGATGTCGACGGCAGGGCACAAATCGACCTCAATAGCCTGGATCAGCAAATTCATGGCGGCAGTGGCAAGTCCGTGCGCTATGCTTTCGACAGCGCGATGACGATGCTGGCCGGACCACTCTACGAAGGAGGGTCCGACACTCTTTTTGCGGTTGTCCTCGACGACCCATGCAATTCGTTGCCGGCGCGCATATACATTGAGATTCTGCCCACCCCACATTTTACCTATCCGTACGATAGCATCCATTGCGGTGCATATTGGTTGTTGCCCGACTTCAGGGGAGACCATCTCGGTCCGGGGGCCTATTACTCGGATGCAACCGGGAACCGAATGATTCCAGGCGACAGCCTGTTCACCAGCCGGTGGGTCTTTTTGAACGATCCCAACCCGGATTGTCCCGTTGTGGATAGCTTTTACATTGATCTGTTGCGGCAGCCGGATGCTGGCGAGGACGTCGATGCCACGGTTTGCGCTGGCATAGCCGTTAACCTGTTTGACCGCCTGGTCGATGGTGACCGCAACGGTTATTTCATCGATCTCGACGGATCCGGTGCGCTAACCGACAGTTTGGTGGAGACCCTTGGCCGGGAAGGTAACTCCTACCGGTTTGCATACGTGGTACCTGGAAATTCTTATTGCCCTGCAGACACCTCGATCCTGCGCCTTCAGATTGCAGCGCGACTTACGGCAGGCATTGACAATTCGTTCGTCACGTGTGAGCAGCAGGCAACCGACCTCAGCCTGCTGCTTCAGATGGCTGACCCCGGAGGTCGCTTCGAGGATCCCAAAGCAACAGGGGCACTTCAAGGCTCCCTATGGAACGCTGCATCTTCGGGACCCGGAGCATTTGACGTATGGTACATCGTCGGCGATGGGGCTTTGTGTCCCCCCGATACGGCGGTGATCACCCTTGAAGTACAATCACAGATCATCATCGACCCTCCCGGGCCCCAAACGCACTGCAACTTCTTCGTGCTGCCCGACATCCGTGGTATGCATACGGGGGGCAGAAGCGCCTACTACGACCAGCCGGGTGGCGGTGGGGTGCGAAGGTCGGCCGGGGACACCCTGTTCGTTCCTGGAACCTATTACATCTATGCTTACGAAGACGGCTACTGCCAGGATGAAGTTTCGTTTGTCCTCGTGCTCGTAAATGAAACGCGCACCCTCATTGACCAAACCGGACTGTGTCCGGAATACTTCCTGGTAGTTGGCAATGAGCGTTTTGACAGCTCGCGTCCAGCAGGCAGCGTACTTTTTGCAGCAGGCTCCGTCAATGGATGCGACAGCATCGTCGAAGTATCCCTGGATTTTATCCCGGCCTCTCATACCGCCTTGGATCTGGTATTGTGTCCGGACGAATACATTCTGGTAAATCAGCAACGCTACGACCGCAACCGCAGCTTTGGCACCGAGGTCATTGTTCATGGCAGCATCTTTGGATGTGACAGCGTGGTGCTGATCAGCCTTCAGTTTCACCCGGAAGCAAGGGGCAGTTATGCAAGCCGGCTTTGCGAAGGCTCGAAAGTCTTGCTCCATGGTGTGGAGTACGGCGCCAACCGCTTGAGCGGGACCGACACCCTCCATGGTGCTGCACAGTTTGGCTGCGACAGCATCGTCGAAGTGAATTTTGAACTGATCAAACCGGGTCTGTTTTATTACCGGAATTCCATCTGTCCGGGGGACACCCTGCGTCTGGGACCTTCCACATTTCACCAGGGAAACACTTCGTTGAAAGACACATTGCGATTTGCTGCATTCAACGGCTGCGACAGCTTGCGCGACATTGCGATCGGCATCCTGGACGAACCCCGATGGGAGTTAAACGATACCCTTTGTGAAAGCGAATTCCGGATAATACATGGCACGCGTTACGATATCAACCGCTCGACCGGAACGGAGCGATTGAGCGGGATGGCTGCCAACGGCTGTGACAGTCTGGTAGTAGTTAAGTTGTCGTTTCGCTCCACATTGAGCGGCCGTTACGACATTGCGCTGTGCCCGGAAGACAGCCTGTTGCTCAACGGGAAATATTATTCTCATCGGATCCCGGATGGCCTCGACACGCTGCAAGGACAATCAACAGGAGGCTGCGACAGCGTAGTCGCCGTGCATGTCACGCCCTTATCTACGCCAGAGGGGCGAATGGATACGGCCATTTGTGAATCCGAAACCATTTCGATCCAGGGCACCATATATGGTGCCGGGCGATTGTCTGGAACGGAGCGCTTTAACAGAATGGGATCGAACGGCTGCGACAGCCTGCTCCATGTCCAGCTCATCCTGCTCCCAGCCAGGGTTAGCCCTTATGAGGATACCCTGTGTCCGGGGGAGCAGATCCGCATCGGCACGACTGTGTACGATGCCAACCGCCCCACAGGTCAGGAGCATTTTACAGCGGTTAACGGTTGCGACTCTACGGTGAACATCCGGCTTCATTTTCCAGAACTCCGGGTCAATTCCCCCGGAGAAGTACTTTTTACACCCGGATCGGGTCAGCGCATTCTTTTACAACCGCAGTTCAACCCCGTACGCATCCGCTGGGAGCCTTCTTCCGGCTTGAGTTGTAGCGATTGTATTGATCCGGAGATCCAGGGAGAAAGCGATGCCGATTTTACGGTTACCCTTACTGACACCAATGGCTGCGAGGTCGTGTTGAGGATCAGCGTCCGGGTCTTCGCGGACGACCGCATATACGTGCCGAACGCATTCAGCCCAAACGGAGACCAGATCAACGATTTCTTCCGCATGGTCGCGATCGACGAACAGATGTTAGTAAAGGAGTTTGCTATTTATGACCGTTGGGGCAATGAAGTTTATAACACCGAATCGCACACAATAAGTTCCCATCGAGGATGGGATGGCACCGCCTTAAACGGTGAAAAAATGGCTCCGGGTGTGTATCTGTACCGGATTGTCGTCGAAGTCCCCGGACGCGGCTCCCGGAGTTTTGCCGGAGACGTCACCCTCATCCGATAGACTAACGATCGTTAGCGAATTAGTGTCAAATCGCCTGCAAGGCGATGCTGGATGTTGGCTTTATCCCTGAAGAAAATCTGGTAAACATACACGCCGGGCAGGCATTTCACGCCCTGCGATTCGCCATTCCAGGCACCGGAAGGGCCGTTGGGATAGATGTTCCTTCCCTCATATTGCAAGTTTCCCCATCGGTCGAATATGCGAAGTGATTCGATGCGGTCGACGGACCGGTCGCTGATCAAATTAAAAAAATCGTTTATGTTATCGCCATTGGGGGAAAAGGCATTCGGCACGAAGAAATCCTGCCTGACCCGGATGAATATGGAAGCGGCATAGCGGCAACCATTCTCGTCGGTGATCACAATTTCAAACCGGCCTCCCTGTGCTCCAGAAAACACCGTGGTCTCCAGACAATTGGCACATGCTATAAATCCGGGGCCTGTCCATTCTATTTTTGAAATGCTGTCGCGAACCGCTGCAATTGCAGACAGGAAGACCGAGTCGCCCAGAATGACCTCAATGGTATCGGGCATCAATTGCACGCCACCCTCAACAGGGGCGAGGATTTCAAGGGTGCGCAATTGCGAACAACCGTTTGCATCAACCAGTTCCACCTGGTGGTAACCGACTTCAAGTTGAACAGGAACGGTATCAATTGCATGTGGCACTGCGTCAATGCGCAAGGTATACGCAGGAGTACCACCGGAAGTGTTTTTTAGCAGGAGTTTCCCGGAATTGGGGGAATGGCAGTTTGCATTTATTTTGTCAATTTCGAACTGCAGTGGATCAGGTTGATAGAGTTCAATGCGATCTGAGGTCTGGCATCCCCATCGATCCGTCACCGTCAGGTAATACCGTCCGGCACCCAAAGAGGTGCGGCGGTCTTCATTGCTTCCGTCGCTCCAAAAAAAGCGATAGGGAGCACCTTCACCGGGCAGGGCAATCTGCACCCAGCCGGACAACTCTCCATGGCAGCGCGGATCTGCCTTCAAGATCTCCCACGCAGGTGGCGTCGTTTTGCGTACGCGGATGGAAACGACGCTGTCACAGCCATTGGCAGCGGGGTAATTTGCAAGGTACGTACCGCTATCCGAATAGAACTTGCCTCCAAGCAATACCGACTGGTCAAAGCACACCAAGGTGTCGATTGTTGCAGATGACTGGCGTTCTACGTTAAGATGGACCCATACCGTGCTGTCACAGCCATTAATGCTTGCGAATTGAAGGGGATAATCCCCTGTTTTGAAGAAGGAATAGCCAGCCAGGAGGAAGGTATCGCCTTCGCATCGGCTCACATTCAGGTGATCTTCGTACACGGGATGAACAACCAAATTCAGTTGCAGCAGACTGTCACATCCCTCAGCGGTTAGCAGGTTCATTGTATAGGTTCCCGTCTCGTCAAATACCTTGCCGTTTAATTCGACAGAGTCTCCCTGACAAATGGAGCGATCTGTTGCGCCTATACCCAACTTGCCCATGCGCAAGTTTATGGTATGAATGGAATCGCAGCCTGCGGCCGAGCTTGCGAACTGTGTGTACGATCCGGAGGTTGAGTAGCTTTCGCTTCCCGCAATGAGTGTCTGTCCCTCGCACAAAAACGTATCCCATTGAGTATGCACGACCGGATTTACCAATAGGCGGAGGGATGTCAGGCTGTCGCAGCCGTTTGCGCCGGGTAGGGTCCATGCGTAATTCCCCGTTGTGTCGAATGTGCGCTGTCCGAGGATCAGGGTCTGCCCTTCACAAATGTTCGTATCGATAAAGGCAGTGGAGGGAAATTTCAGGTCCAGCCGGACGTCGACCAGGCTATCGCAGCCTTCTGCTGTTCGCAAAGGGATCTGGTAATTGCCTTTTTGGTCGAGCTTCACTCCGCTGATCACGACAGAATCGCCGGCACAGATCGACGTATCGATTGAATGGTAAAACGTATCGAGTTGGTAATTGTAGGCGTTGCTCAGTTCGCAATCCTTTCCGTCGATGGCCTTGAGCAGGTATTTGCCCTCAGCTCCCCTTGGCACCGTAAAGGTGGGGGAGGTCGCACCGGCAATGGCCACTCCATCCCGGTACCACTGGTAGTTGATGCCCGCCACATTAGAAGGAGGCGAATTTAAAAAGACGTCATTGCTGCAGGGGGAACCGCTTATGCTGAGCAACAGTGAATCAAACCGCACGGTCTCCTCGAGCAGCAACTCGTCCAGAAAATAATAATAATAACCGTCTGCCCGCGTACACTGTGGCCCGATGGCGATGGCCTCAATGGTTTGATTGGGCGTGAGTTTGAGTTTGACCTTTACCCAGCGGTTCCGGCCGGAAGCACTCACTCTTACCATTTCGATCCAGCCAGGATAATTGGTAGGGCAAAGCCAGGAAGTGCCCGTTCCAAATGGGAGACTTCCGCATTGGGAGGTGCCAAAAATACCCAGTGTTGTGCTGTTGCGGGGACCATAATTGTTTCCGGGCTGTCCGAATCCAATCCAAAAACTCAGGGTGTATTCTCTCCCTGGTTGCATCGGGCTGGTGAGGCAGGCGCCAATGTATTCTTTGTACACCGCGTTGCGAGCCGGATGCGTGTAGAGATCCAGAAATCCTACATATCCATTGCCGGCAGGAAGTGGCTGGGGCGGACTTCCCCGAAAAAAGTCCTCTTTGAAGCCGCAGGTATGGTAGTAGTCCGACGTCGCGCTGGAAGCCTGTATCCAGTTTTTCGAACAATTCATCTGGGCCAGCCCTGTGGGACAGCAATTAAACTCTTCAAAGGATGGATTGGGGATCAGGGAGGAAGGAATAAAAAAAGTATCCCGTATCCCTTTGCACATGCAATCCGGATCGTTGAGATCGGTCAACCCGTCTGCATCGTCGTCCATGCCGTTGTTGCAATCCTCTACGGAGGGTTGCGCACTGATCAGAACGGGCAGTGCCCATGCCAAAAGCAATCCCCTGACTTCCACGACCGTCTTAATTGCATCGAAGGTAATATTTTTATTGGGATTCCGGAGTTGAAAAGACAAGGGTTGCATAGCCGGCACCCTATTGACCAGCAGACGAACGCATGGTTGACTTTCCTAATATGGCGGGTCTCCCCTATTTTTACCCGGAAGCCGCACCGGTCTGGTGCGGTAGTGCTCCGCATTTTTACCTGGATGACACCGCAACCGGAAGCCAAATACGCCCAACTGATCCTCCCCCTCGGGGTGGAAGGGTATTTTACCTATTCGGTGCCTGAAGCATTCCGCGACCGCATTGCCCCGGGAATGCGCGTCGAAGTAGAATTTGGCAAGAGAAAGCATTATGCTGCCATAGTGGCTTCTCTGAGCGACAGCAGCGAATGGGAGCTCCCCAAACCCATTCTCGCTTTACTCGATGAGGTTCCGACCATTGGTTCTGCCCAACTCGATTTCTGGAACTGGATTTGCGAGTATTATTTGTGCGGCCCTGGAGAGGTCATGCTTGCAGCGCTCCCACCAGCCTTCCGGCTTGGAAGTGAAACGCACCTCTATCTGCACGCTCCGCCAGAAGCCGGCTCCGAAGACATTGCCGACGACGAATACCTCATTCTCGAAGCACTCGAATTGCGCGATGAAATCAGCATCCGCGAGGTTCAAAACATCCTGCAGAAGCAGTCTGTGCTCCCCTTGGTTTATCGAATGATCGAAAAGCGGTGGATCCTCAGTTATGAAAAGCTTGAGGGCCGCGAGGTGGCAGCAAAAGTTGCGTGGATCCGGCTCCACCCGGAGCTCCAATCGGATGAAGAGAAACTCCATGCTGCCATTGACCGGATACAAAGGTCTGAACGGCAGTCCCGCTTGTTGGTCACCTATCTGCAAAACTGCCCCGCAAACAAGTGGATCAAGCGAATAGAATTGCAGCGATTGGCAGGCACGGGATCGGACGTAACGAGCACTTTGCTGGAAAAGGGCCTGTTTGAAGAAATGGTTCTTGACAAATTTGATTATCCCGGCAAGGGCGAACCGGTTCAGGAAGTTCAGTTGAGCGAAACGCAACAGGAAGTACTCCGGCAGATCGAAGGCGTCTGGGTTGAAAATAAACCCGTCTTGCTGCACGGAGTTACCGGAAGCGGCAAAACGATGATCTACATCCGGCTGATGCAGGAAATGCTGGCTCAGGGAAAGCAGGTCGTTTACCTCGTCCCCGAGATCGCACTGACCACTCAGCTGGTACATCGTTTAAAGACCTTCCTCGGCGACCAGTTGCTCGAATACCATTCCGAACTGACTCCCCGTGCGAAGATGGCGGTATGGGCTGCTGCGAGGCGCGGAGCGTATGCATTCATCGGTGCGCGGTCAACCATCTTTCTCCCTTTTGTCAACCCTGCCTTGATCATTGTCGACGAAGAACACGATCCATCCTACAAGCAGAATGATCCGTCACCCCGGTATCAGGGAAGAGACTGTGCAATTGTGTTGGGTCGTATGTTTAATGCAAGGGTATTGCTGGGCTCAGCCACGCCTTCGCTCGAGAGTTACTTCAACGCCAAATCGGGAAAATACCATTACCTGGAACTCAATGCCCGTTACGGGGAAAGCGAGCTCCCTGACATACAGACTGTATCCCTTCAGGAAGCTGTCCAAACCGGTGAAAAAATCGGCAACTTTTCAAAACAGATGATTGATTCACTCCGCGCACAACTCGAAAGCGGCAAACAGGCCATCATCTTTCGCAACCGCAGGGGCTACAGTCCCCTGTTGCAATGCAGCAACTGCCAATGGGAAGCCTGCTGCAGTCAATGCGACATCCGGCTCACGGTACACAAGGTTCAGAATCGACTGAAGTGCCATATCTGCGGCGTTCAAAAGAGCGTACCTGAACGCTGTCCCAACTGCGGGCAATACACTCTCCGGCAGCTGGGCTTTGGCACGGAGCAGATCGAGGAAGAATTGCAGGCACTTTTTCCCGGGCGCAAGGTGCAAAGGCTTGACCTCGACGTTGCCCGAAGCCGGAAGATGCAACAAAAGCTGATCGAATCATTTCAGGACCGGGAAACGGACATCCTCGTCGGAACCCAAATGGTCACCAAAGGTTTGGATTTCGACCACGTCGGAATGGTTGGAGTGTTGCAGGCAGACCAGATACTTTATTATCCGGACTTCCGGTCTCAGGAACGCGCATTCCAGTTGTTTACGCAGGTTGCCGGCCGGGCAGGACGACGCAAGGACAAAGGCCTTGTGCTGATCCAGGGATACGCCATCGGCCATCCCGTCATCCAGTTTGTTATCCGTCACGATCCTGAAAGCTTTTACCAGGCCGAACTGGCGGAACGCAAGACCTTCTCCTATCCGCCCTTTGTACGGCTCATCCGCATCCGGTTGATGCATCCCAAAGCGGCACTTGCCGAGATGGCAGCGGAAGACCTGGCCGGTTCATTGAAGCAAATTTCAGACGTCTGTGTACTGGGGCCTTCAGAGCCACAGCTCAACCGGATCAAAGGTTCCTATGTCCGCGAACTGTTGCTCAAAATCGAAAAAACCTCCCATCAGCTCGTGAGGATTAAAAGTGCCCTGACGATCGCCTGTCAGCAACTGCGAAACACCAAGGCATACCGCAGCGTGCGCGTTCACATCGACGTTGATCCCTGAAATAAAAAAGGGCCACCCCTGGCGGCCCATCTAACTCCTTGCTGCGCTTTGTCAGGCCACAGGGATGGTCAGCTCCTGTCCCGGATGAATGATGTTAGGATCTTTGAGCAGGTCTTTGTTTGCATTGAAGATCTTCATGTATTCGTTGGCATTGTTGTAATAGTGCTTGGCAATTTTGCTCAAGCTTTCGCCGGACTTCACCGTATGCTTTGCGTAATAATCCGAATGCGATGCGCGAATGTCTGCAACCACGTCCGTGGGATTTGTTCCTCCGATTTCCTTGATCTTATCCCATAACTGGTCCTTATCGTAAAGCGTTTGGGTGGTCCCCCAGATCTTGAGTACACCATTTTCTTCAACCACGTTACCATCCTGGACGCCCAGCTTCTGGCCCAGCTCCAGCACTCCGCGATATTTGTCTTGTAAGCTCATATTCTTTTGTTTAATTGGTTAATGAATCATTAGATAATTATGAAACGCCATGGTCTGATAAAAGTTCCCCGGGATCATTTTTTCCTACAATCAAGCGGTGCAAATGGCCGCGGAACCATCCTGTCAAGTGCCACCCTGTTTGAAATCCCCCTGGGGCCCTGGAAATTCCCCTGGCCCGGAGGGCCGTTGTGAGCTTTTTATATCTTTGCGGTCCAAAGCCCGTCGACCCTGTTTTGGAGGGCAGCGAACCGGGGATATAGCTCAGCTGGCTAGAGCGCTTGCATGGCATGCAAGAGGTCAGGGGTTCGACTCCCCTTATCTCCACGAGGAAGGCGCCGCGTTTGCGGTGCCTTTTTTTATGGTTTGAGCGTTTGTCCTTTCATTCCCTTAAAGTTCCAGCCAGTGCTCCAGCCAATACCGGGACCAAGGGCCTCCCAAGTCCTTTTATTTTCCGGAATCGCTGCCTCCAGGTGGGCTGATGACCAAACGAAGGATCATAGCGAAGCCATCCCATCGCACGCCGGGTGCGTACCGGAATGGATATCATTGTCATAGATTATATGTAACACATTGCAATCCAAATACATAAATATTATTTTTTATTTCAAATGCATTGGATCGTTCATATGAAATTGCTACATTTGCCCCCTGTCGGCGCTCTGCTTCGCAAAAAACGAAGGGGATGTGCATACGATTTGGGCACATTTTTACGATTTAGCTAGGAACTGAATTAGAAACCATGCAATTACTTTCGATCCTTTGGGTGGAAACAGCGACGGATGCAGCAACGGAAGCCGTAGCCAAAACGAGCATCGTGGACATCATACTGTCCAGTGGGCCGATCGGAGTTGGGATCATCGGCATACAACTGCTGCTGTCATTTATTGCACTTTACATCTTCATAGAGCGCTTTTTAAGTTTCAAGGCTCTGGCCAAAGAAGACGAGCGCGTCATGCAGAATCTGCGCGGGAACATTGGCGCTGGCAACATCCAGGTGATCCAGAGCATTTGTGCAGGCAGCGACACGCCACTTGCCCGGATGGTGGAAAAGGGTTTGTCCCGGCTCGGACGGCCCATGCCGGAGATTGAAACGGCCATTGAAAACGTCGGTCGCGTTGAGACCTTTCGACTGGAGAAAAAAGTAACTTACCTGTCGCTCATCGCCCGGATTGCTCCCATGTTCGGATTTCTCGGAACCATCATGGGGGTAATTAAAATTTTCTACGACATTTCGCTAACCGACAACTTGTCGATCGGCGTCATCTCCGGCGGACTGTACCAGAAGATGCTCACGTCAGCCGGGGGGCTTCTTGTGGGAATTCTCGCCTTTCTGGGCTACTATTTCCTCACCATGATGCTCGACGAGCTGGTCAATAAGCTCGAGCGTCGCAGCATTGAATTTATGGACATCCTCCACACACCTGTTAAGTAAGCCCGTTAGCCCACCCAGTTATGAATATCCGTGGAAGAAGAAGGGAGACCGCTGAGTTGAGTGTGGAGTCGCTCAACGACATCATGTTTTTCCTGCTGCTCTTTTTTCTGATCGTATCCACGCTGGCAAATCCGAATGTCATCAAGCTCCTGTTGCCCTCGTCCAAACAAAGCGAGCAAACGACCACCAAGCCCATCTCCATCTCCGTCACCATCGACAAGCGTTACTACATTGAGAAACTCGAGGTTCCATTCAGCCAATTGGAAAGTCGACTTGCTAAATACGTCAAAGAAGTACCCGATCTTTCCTGTGTGATCCGCATGGACCAGGGTCTTACGGTGCAGGATCTCGTGGAGGTATTGCAAATTGGCGTGAATCTCAAAGTCAAGATGGTACTCGCCACCGAGCGCATCGACTGATCCTGGGACTACCCAAGTGCCCATTTCAATTCCTGCACGCACTTTTCATCCCTTTCTTATTTCTAAGGTGATTTAGGCGTCTAAGTCTATATTTATGCTATAAATCCCCGTATGAAAAACAAGCTCACCCTGACCGATGCCATACTGATCGTATCGGGTTCAATGATCGGTTCCGGCATTTTCAAAGTCAGCCCGGACATCGCAAGAACCGTTGGGGGGCCCGGATGGCTGTTGGCGATCTGGGGCATCGCAGGACTGATCACCATTCTGGGGGCTCTGAGTCTCGGTGAACTGGCCGCGATGTTTCCCAAAGCGGGTGGTCCTTATGTGTTCTTAAAGGAAGCCTTTTCTCCATTAATCGGATTCCTTTATGGCTGGACCGTGTTCCTTGTCGTTCAATGTGGCACGATCGCCGCGGTGGCCGTTGCTTTTGCAAGTTATTTTGGAGAGTTGGTTCCGATCTTCCATGAAGATCACGTCCTGTTTTCTGCCGGGGGCTGGTCATTCAAATCGACGCAGTTTCTGGGCATTGCCGTCATTGGGTTGCTGACTTTCCTCAACAGCCAGGGATTAAAATACGGTAAGGTCATCCAGCGCATTTTCACATTCGCCAAGATCTTTTCCCTGATCGGTCTGATCGTTTTGGGCATTTTTGTCTTTGGGAACTGGGACATCTGGCTGGCGAATTGGAACCAGTTTTGGCTTCTTCAACCCAGCTATGTTCAGGATGACAGCGGTCAGTTCGTGTTGGCTGATCTCTCCGGAACGGTGTTGCTTTCAGCCATCGGGGTGGCGCTGGTCGGAGCCTTATTTTCCTGCGATGCATGGAACAACGTCACGTTTATTGCAGGAGAGATGGAACATCCCGAAAAGAATCTGCCGCGCAGCCTGTTTTGGGGGGTGCTGCTGGTCGTATCGCTATACATTCTCGCCAACGTGGCGTACCTCTTCCTGCTTCCCTTTTACGGAAACCCCGAAGGCAACGATGCTTTGAGTCGCGGAATACAATTTGCTTTCGACAACCGCATTGGAACTGCGGCGGCCTTTATGATGTTCGGTCAGGTCGCCACGCTGATCATGGCCCTGCTCATCATGGTATCCACCTTTGGGTGCAACAACGGAATCATCTTCGCCAGTGCCCGCGTTTACCAGGCCATGGCCATAGATGGTTTGTTCTTTGACAGAATGAAGGATAACAACCGGAATGGCGTGCCGGGAAATGCCCTTTGGATCCAGTTCGTTTGGGCATCCCTGCTCTGCCTCAGTGGAAAATACGGAAACCTGCTCGACTACGTGATGTTTGCCGTGATGCTGTTTGCCATCGTCACCATTGCCGGACTTTTCGTACTGAGGGTGAAACAGCCGAATCTTCCGAGGCCTTACCGCGCATTTGCCTACCCTTTTGTTCCCGCACTCTACATCCTGCTGGCTGGTTTATTTTGTCTGAACCTGCTCTTTCAAAAACCAGAATACACTTTTCCTGGCCTGGTCATCGTCGCATTGGGTATACCGGTGTACTACTTTTGGAAACACCGCTCTGCTGCCGCAACTCAAGCTCCATAAGCAGTTTGCAGCCGGTGAATCCGGAATCCCGAGCAATTCGCGAAGTTCCCTCGCGGCCCCCTTCCTGGCTGATGCAAAATGCCCGGCACCGGGGTGGACAGCTCAGAGGAAAAATCCATGCAACGTTGGCTGTCGGTTTGGCGATCTGACAGAATTCGCAAACGAATAGCAGGCCTCTACCCGGTAGTTTTTTCACGTAAACGGGGACAACCTGCCATTCATCAGGCTGCTCAACCAGCAAACCCCGGAATAAAGTCCGGGGTCTGCTAACAAACGTTTGTAAGTATGTGTTTAGCGCTGTTGGACTACGCTGTGTTTCTTTCCATAGAAGAAGTAGATCGCCAGTCCAATGACCATCCACACCACCAGACGCAGCCAGGTGTCGCCAGGCAAGCCCACCATTTGCGCAAAGCAAATCAGCGCACCGAGGATGGGTACCAGGGGAACCAGAGGGGTCTTAAATGGCCTGGGCAGGTCCGGCCGCGATTTGCGCAACACGATGATGCCGATGCATACGATGACAAAAGCAAACAGGGTTCCGATGGATACCAGTTCGCCGAGAATGTGAATCGGCAATACCCCTGCAAAGAAAGCCGCCACGATGCCTGTGAGTATGGTGGTTACATGGGGCGTCTTGAAACGCGGGTGCACGCGGGCAAAGGTCTGGGGCAGCAGTCCGTCGCGCGCCATAGAGAAAAAAATGCGCGGCTGCCCCATCAGCATGACGAGTATGACGGAGCTCAGACCGGCGATGGCTCCCAGTTTCACCGGGAATCGCAGCCACTGCAAGCCATCCCCCGCCTTGTCAATTGCGAGGGCGATGGGAGCCGGAACGTTGAGTTCTTTGTAATTCACGATCCCCGTCATAATAAGAGATACCAGGATGTACAAGATGGTGCAGACAACCAGGGAGCCCAGTATGCCGATGGGCATATCGCGCTGTGGATTTTTTGCTTCCTGCGCCAGCGTGGAAACCGCATCAAAACCGATGTAGGCAAAAAAGATTACGCCAGCAGCGGTGACTATGCCGAACCAGCCATAATGCCCCCTGCCATCGACGTCAATGATGCGTTCCGGGATAAAGGGAACCCAGTTCTCACTCGAGATGTAATTGAAACCAAAAATGATGAACAGAAGGATGACCGCAAGTTTGACGACTACGATGACGTTGTTGAAATTCGCCGATTCCCGGATGCCAATGACGAGCAGGATGGTCAGCAGGCCGATGATGAATACGGCGGGAAAATTAAACAAGGCGGTGGTTGTCTCCAGGGAATTGAAGTCGATCGCCGCCGCGGTCAGCTTTTCCTGCACTCCGGCTGTCAATGCCTGCCAACCCTCGTTGGGAATGTTCACGAGTTTTGTTCCAGTCGAGGCGGTGATTTCCGGAGGCAGGTAGATGCCAAAATCTTTAAGGATGCTGATCAGGTATCCGGACCAGCCTACTGCGACGGTGGATGCCCCAAAGAGGTATTCGAGGATGAGGTCCCAGCCAATGATCCAGGCGACGAATTCGCCCAAGGTTGAGTAGGAATATGCATACGCGCTCCCGGAAATCGGGATCATGGCCGCATACTCTGCGTAGCAAAGTCCGGCAAATGCGCATCCAATGCCCGACAATACAAAAGCCAAGACCAGGGCTGGGCCGGCATGAACCGCCGCAGCCGTACCGGTGAGGACGAAGATCCCGGTACCGATGATGGCGCCAATGCCAAGGGATATGAGGTTGGTAGCCGTCAGGGTGCGGCGCAAGCCCTTATCGTTATCCGCAGCTTCGGCGTGCAGTTGCTCGATCGACTTGACTTTAAACAGGGTTTTCATTCAGTTGAAATTTTGGCTAATATAATGGGCATTTTGAACTCCGGTAGATTTTTGGAGTCTCCCGGAGCTGCCGGCACGTTCTGATGAGTGCACGGATTGCCCGAAAGCGAAGTTTTGTCAAACTAAAATGGCTATCATTCCGTTTAAATGAAAATTTCCCATTTTGTCATTACCACCACGCGCATTCGGATATGGACTTCTCCTTTGGCCAGCAATGGCAATGGCCCAGGCTCCAACCGGGGCTGTCGTCGAGCATTATGAAAAACTTGGCCCCGACGAGGCCGTGCGGGCCATCCTCATCGACAAGCAGAATTACAAATGGCTAGGCACCGACCGCGGATTGTATCGCATGATCTCTTTGGAGCACGACGCGGAACACGTCGTCAGCGATTCCATTTGTGCCCTTGCCGAAGACAAACATGAAATTGTCTGGTACGGTAACCGCATGGGCAGCCTTGTCCCTGAAGGGGGCAATCCACCGATTGAGCTGGGCTTGCGCAACATCCGCATTCAGTGTATGGCTTATTACAAAGGCGATTTGTGGGTCGGTACCGATCGCGGACTGTACCGCGTTTCCGACGACCAGAGCAAGATACTCAACCATTACACCGCCAAAAATTCCAAATTGTCGAAAGAAGGCATCAACTCCCTCTACGTCGACCCCGATGGGCGCCTTTGGGTGGGCACCGATGGTGGCATTGTGCGCATCGACAACAAAGAATGGGATATCTACGAGAAAAAATCAAAATTTAACGGCGCCATAGCAACAAGAGAGGGCGTGTGGCTGCTTGCAGAGGATCGTATGTGGCTGGTTTACCAGGAGGATGGGCGCGAGCGCTGGCAGGATGCTGCGGTTCGCCGGGGCCTGAGTTCAGGCCCTGTACGCGCTTTGGCTTCAGACAGCAAGGGAAGGATCTACATCGCTTCGGAGTTGCTCGTGCAATTCGACCCCTATGCCGACCAGGCCCTGTTGCTGGATGAAGACTACGGATTTGTGTCGGCGCAGACCCTTTCTCTTGCCTGCGATAAGAACGACGATTTATGGGTGGGAACTGCAGACCACGGTCTTTTCCGCATCGACATTCTGGACGATGAGGTTCCTGAATTTAGTGCGATTGCTTACGCCAAAGGAACTCTGCGATGTGCGGGGGACAAAACGGCTGAACTGATTGCGATCGCCAAGGGGGGCAAGAGTCCTTATGCATACAAATGGTCGGATGGCGTCGCCGGTCCTGCAAAGCGGGACAGCATTGGCGCAGGCAATTACACCGTTACCGTGACCGATGCCATGGCAGAAGAATACACAGCCAGCGTTGTGATCCGGGAGCCCGAACCGATCCGGGTTGAAGTTCTGTCGCGCCAGGCCGTAAGCGACGTCAACCGCAAAGACGGCAAAGCCACCATCGCGATTGCCGGAGGTACCGGCACTTATCGCGTCCTTTGGTCTAATGGAAGATCGGGCTTGTCGAATTCCAACCTTTCTGCGGGGAAACACGACATACGGGTCATGGACCAAAACAACTGTCCTCATAATCATAGCCTTGTGATCGACCAGCCCAAAGTCATTGCAGAACTCGACCGGAAGAAAATTTCGGTGGGCCAGGTGCTTCAGATCAACCAGCTCTATTTCGACGCAGATTCCGCGGTGATCAGCGACCGCTCGTATGCAGTACTCAATGAGCTGCACGGATTTTTGAAGGAAAACGGGGACGTCGTTGTTGAGATTGGTGGTCATACCAACTCCGTCCCGCCGCACGAGTATTGTGACCGGCTCAGTACGGCCCGCGCGCAAAATGTGGCAAACTACCTCATTGAACGGGGCATTCGCTCCTCCCAGGTTCAATATAAGGGATACGGGAAACGGAATCCCATTGCGACCAATGAGTCTGCAGCCGGTCGCGCACGCAACCAGCGCGTCGAGTTGAAGATCATTTCGATGAATTGACGTCCTGAATGGACGCTTCCAGCCGGCTGAGTTCTTCTTCGATCGGCTTTAAGCCGAGCATTTTTCCCTGTTCCAACATGAGGGCAACGGCAGCCTTACGCTCGTTAGGGATCTGACCTTCCAGAATGGCTTCCCGGATGGCTGTTTTAATGATGCCCACTTCCCTGCCCGGGCCCATCCCGAATACCTGCATGATTTCAATCCCGTCAACCGGTGGCTGCCAGTTGCGGATTCGGTCTCTACCTTCCAGGTCAAAGAGCAGTTGGCGCACGCGCTCGTAGTTGTTGAGGTATTTTTTAACCTTTTCCGGATTTTTGGAAGTGATATCGGCTTCACACAGCAACAGCAGGTCTTCGAGGTCTTCTCCTGCCTCAAACAGCAAGCGCCTGAGCGCAGAATCGGTGATCTCCTCCTGCGTAAGTGCAATGGGTCGCAGGTGCAACCGCACCATTTTCTGAACGTACTTCAGTTTGTGGTCTAGCGGAAGCCGCATGTTTTTAAAAATGCCAGGCACCATGGCTGCGCCCACCGCATCATGCCCGTGAAAAGTCCACCCGACTCCCTTTTCGTATCGTTTGGTTTGAGGCTTCGCGATATCGTGCAACAGCGCCGACCATCGCAACATCAGCTTTTCAGATTTACCCGCAAGGTTGTCGAGCACCTGGAGCGTATGGTAAAAATTGTCCTTATGCCCTTTGCCGTTTTGGTAATCGACGCCGTACAATGCGACCAGCTCGGGAAAAATATGTTCAAGAACCCCCGTGCGAAACAACAAATCAAATCCAATGGATGGCACGGGACACATCAGCATTTTCTCCAGTTCGGCGGTAATGCGTTCGCGGGAAACGATGCGTATCCTCGAAGCAGAGCGCTCTATGCCCTTCAGTGTTTCGGGATCGATGGTGTATTGAAGTTGAGCAGCAAACCGGACACCTCGCAACATGCGAAGCGGGTCATCAGAAAACGTGACGTCGGGATTCCCAGGTGTTTGGATGCGCTTGCGGCGGATGTCTTCCAGCCCGTTGAATGGGTCGATGAGCTCTCCGTAGTCTGCCGCATTGAGGCTTATGGAGATGGCGTTGATCGTAAAATCCCGACGAAGCTGGTCGTCCTGCAGTGTTCCCGAAAAAACTATTGGTTTGCGCGAGTCGTGCTTGTAAGACTCCTTACGCGCTCCGACGAACTCGATGTTGAGCTCGTGGTGCTGGATCATTGCCGTACCAAAGCGACTGTAAAAGTTGACGTTTGGCCTTGGCTTAAAACGGCCTGCAACCTGTTCAGCAAGTAACAAGGCGTCTCCAAGGCAAACGATGTCGATGTCTTTTGATGGCCGGCCGATCAGTTTATCGCGAACGTATCCTCCAATGGCATAAACGGGAATGCCCAATTCGCTGCCGGCTGATGAAATGGCATTGAAAATGTCCTGCTCTGCAGCACTCAGACTAAACAACAGCGATTGCTCCATTTCAAATCATCGTTGTGATGGCGGAGGTATAATGTGCTTCCATGTCGTCAAGCGTTGCCAGCAGTTGATCTACATCGTCGATTCTGACCAGTGCTGCCCGGAAATCGCGAACTCCCGGGAAGTTGCGGAAATAGCTGGCGTAATGCCGTCGCATCTCTAAAATCCCCAACCGCTCGCCTTTCCAGTTCATGGAATGCATCAGATGACGGCGCGCGGTCCGGATGCGCTCCCCTTCATCTGCCTGAGGAAGCAGCTGTCCCGTCTGGAGGTAGTGTTTGATCTCGCGGAATATCCATGGATTGCCAATGGCCGCCCTGCCGATCATGATCCCGGCCGGGCCATAGCGTTCTTTGTAAGCAAGCGCCTTTTGTGGACCATCGATGTCGCCGTTACCGAATACGGGGATGTGCATCCGTGGATTTTCGACCACCCTGGCAATCCAGCTCCAGTCGGCTTCGCCCTTGTATTGTTGCGACCGGGTGCGTGCGTGGATGGTGATCGCCTGTATGCCAACGTCCTGCAGGCGCTCTGCCACCTCAACGATGTGTATGGAATGTTCGTCCCAGCCCAGCCTGGTCTTCACCGTCACCGGAAGGTCTGTTGCACGAACCACCGCACGGGTCAGTTCTACCATCCGGGGTATGTCGCGCAAGATCCCTGCGCCGGCCATTTTGCAAACGACTTTTTTAACAGGACAGCCAAAATTGATGTCGATGAGATCAGGACGCGCTTCAGTTACCATTGCTGCAGCCTGCATCATAGAGTCGTACTCCGCTCCAAAAATCTGAATGCCAATAGGGCGTTCTTCCTGGAGCACATCCAGCTTTTTCAGCGACTTTGCCGCATCGCGAATAAGCCCTTCAACTGAAATGAATTCGGTGAACATCAGGTCGGCTCCCTGTTCCTTGCACAGCAACCGGAAAGGAGGATCGCTGACATCTTCCATAGGGGCCAGCAATAAGGGAAATTCCGGTAACTCGATCCTGCCTATGCGCAGAGGGGCGTTCATTTGGCTGCAAAGTTAATAAAACCGTCCGGCGAGGGAGTTTGTGCCCGCCGGTGGCATGTGGCCCACCCCGGATGGGGTAAAGGCGTTGTGAACCTGGCCGGAATGGCGTTCGCCAATTTATCCCTACATTTCGCCTCCGAAAATGCAAGGAAATGACTGAGCTCATCACATTCATGTTTGTCGCGGGTTACCTGCTCATCATTTTTGAGCACAAGCTGAACATCGACAAAGCCGTATCGGCCATGATCACGGGAATATCCTGCTGGGTGGTGATCGGCATCCATCAACTGACCCCGGAAGCGATCGATCATGCGAACGAAGGCTTGCTGCATGCCATGGGAGAAATATCCGCCATACTCTTCTTCCTAATCGGTGCAATGACCATCGTTGAACTCATAGACCTCCATCATGGTTTCGACGTGGTGAGCCAATGGATCCGGACGCGCAAAAAATTTATCCTGCTGGCGATCATTTCTCTGCTCGCATTTTTCTTTTCTGCCGTGCTGGACAACCTAACCACGACCATTGTCATGATCTCGCTGGTGCGCAAGATCATACACCACAACGAGGATCGCCTCTGGTTTGCAAGCTTTATCGTCATTGCGGCCAATGCTGGTGGAGCCTGGTCGCCAATCGGCGACGTCACGACCACCATGTTGTGGATCGGACATAAAGTCTCGACATTAAAATTGATCGAAGAGCTCTTTATCCCTTCTGTGTTGTGTATAGCTGTACCCTTGGTCATTACATCCAGAATGCCGCGGTTTTGGGGAAGTTATAAAGAAGAGACCCCGCAACCTAGCAAAACACATGCATCTTCCCTGTTTTACCTCTGGGCGGGCGTGGGTTTGCTGGTTTCGGTCCCTGTATTCAAGGCCCTGACTCATCTTCCCCCGTTCATGGGAATGCTCGGCGCCATGTCGGTGTTCTGGTTGATTTCTGAGATTGACCATCCTTTCAAGTTCCCTGAAACCCGCGAAAGCCCGCGGCCAACCGTGCGGCACGCCTTATCGCGCATCGAGATCCCAAGCATACTCTTTTTCCTGGGTATTTTGCTGGCCATCTCCGCACTGCAGACCATAGGCCAACTCGGGCACCTTGGTCAATTCCTTCAGGATCACATTGCCAATCCGGTGCTGATCAGCTTTGTGCTCGGTTTGCTTTCTGCCGTCATCGACAACGTTCCACTGGTGGCAGGCGCAATGGGTATGTACCCACTTCCCCTGGATGATCCCTTCTGGCTACAGATCGCCTACGCAGCCGGTACCGGAGGCAGCATTCTCATCATAGGATCTGCTGCCGGAGTAGCCGCCATGGGGCTGGAGAAAATTCAGTACCCGTGGTATTTTAAAAAGGTGAGCTTTCTGGCGCTGCTGGGGTATGTGGCAGGCTGGTTATATATATATTATATTGGTTAATAAAGCATTATATATGCGTTATTTATTGCATGCGTCAACCATTATCGCAAGCTTAGCCATCGGGCTGATGACGATCACCAGTCTTTCTGGTCAGGCGAGTTTTGATGAAAAATACTACCGCGCCCTGGAATGGCGCCACATAGGACCCTTCCGGGGAGGGCGTTCCTGTGCCATCACCGGCGTGCCGGCAAAACCAAACCTTTTCTACATGGGAACCACTGGTGGCGGCGTTTGGAAAACGACCGATGCCGGGGTGCACTGGGACAACATCTCGGATGGATCTTTCGGAGGGAGCATCGGAGCCGTAGAGGTTGCTCTTTCTGATCCCAACGTAGTGTTTGCGGGTGAAGGAGAGCAGACCATCCGCGGCAACGTCAGCCCGGGTCGGGGCATATGGAGATCGGAAGATGGAGGCAAATCCTGGAAGCATATGGGACTGGCACAAACGCGCCACATTGCGCGCATCCGCTGCCATCCGACCAATCCCGATGTTGTATTGGTGGCAGCGTTGGGCAACGCATTTGCATCGCACCCCGATCGAGGGATCTACAAAACGACCGACGGTGGCAGGCACTGGAAGAAAGTGCTGCACGTAAACGACAGCACGGGTGCGGCGGATCTCACGTACGACCCCTCCAATCCGCGCATTGTTTTTGCAAGTACCTGGAACATGCGGCGCAACGCTCACAGCATGAGCAGCGGGGGGCCGGGATCCGGCTTGTGGCGAAGTACCGATGGCGGCGACAGTTGGGTCAGCATCAATGACCATCCGGGTCTCCCCAAGGGGATCTGGGGCATTTGCGGCGTGGCCGTCAGCCCCTCCAACAATGACATTGTGTACGCTTTGATCGAAAACGAACAGGGCGGTTTGTTCCGTTCCGACGACGCGGGCAAAACCTGGCGGCTCGTCAATGGCGACCGCAGTTTACGTCAGCGCGCCTGGTATTTTTCGAGGCTTTGCATTCACCCCTCCAACCCGGAGGAACTTTATGTGCTCAACGTCAGCCTCCACCGATCGACCGATGGCGGAAAGCGGTTTGCAAGCATTGGAACCCGGCATGCTGATAACCACGACATGTGGATCCATCCGGACCAGCCTTCCATTATGGCGGTGTCCAACGACGGTGGCGGCCAGATCACTCTGGATGGAGGCAAAAGCTGGTCACCTGTTGACAACCAGCCCACTGCCCAGTTTTACCGCGTCACCACCGACCACCACGAACCCTTCCGCATTTACGCAGCGCAGCAGGACAACAGTACCATCCGCATTGCTCACCGCACCAGCGGACATCAAATCGGGATGCAGGATTGGGAGCCGACGGCGGGGGGCGAGTCCGGACACATCGCCGTTGACCCCCGCGATCCGGATGTCGTTTACGGTGGCAGCTACGGTGGCTACCTCAACCGCTACGACCACCGCCGAAAAATCAGCCGCAACATCAACGTATGGCCCGACAATCCCATTGGGCACGGCGCGGCTCAACTCAAATACCGCTTTCAATGGAACTTCCCCCTGTTTTTCAGTCCGCACGATCCCAAAAAACTGTACTGTGCATCCAACAGCTTGCACGTCACCGATAACGAAGGACAAAGCTGGCGGACCATCAGTCCCGACCTAACGCGCAACGATTCGACAAAACTTCAGTCTTCCGGGGGACCGATTACCCAGGACAACACTTCGGTGGAATATTACTGCACCCTGTTTGCTGCCGCTGAATCTCCCCGTGTACCCGGTTTGCTTTGGGTTGGATCCGACGACGGACTCATACACGTTTCCCGCGATGGAGGCGATGCCTGGCAATCCGTGCGCCCAAAGGACCTTCCCACCTGGATACAAATCAACAGCATTGAACCTGACCCTCATCTTGACGGCGGGTGCTATGTAGCAGCTACTGCATACAAAAATGGCGACTTCAAGCCTTACCTCTACCGCACCAAAGACTATGGGAAGACCTGGACCAAAATCGTGAACGGGTTACCGGTCGAGCACTTCACCCGCGTTTTGCGGGCAGATCCCGTTCGAAAGGGTTTGCTTTATGCGGGTACGGAATACGGTATCTACGTTTCATTCGACGACGGTGCAACCTGGAGATCGCTGCAGCTGAATCTGCCTATAGTTCCCATCACCGATCTCCATTTAAAAGCTACATCCCTTGTCGTCGCTACACAGGGCCGGAGTTTGTGGATCATTGACGACCTCGGCCCGCTGCGCCAAATCGACAAGACCCAGGATGCTCCCAAGGTGCTGTTTTTTGAACCAAAGCCCATGATCCGGATGGACGGCGGTTCCGGCAACAGCCGCTACTCGGGAACAAATCATCCCACCGGCGTTGTTGTCTTTGTTTACTTCGACACCATCGCTCCCAACGACACCCTCTTGTTTCACTGCCTGTCAGAGCGCGGCGACACCCTCTCCACCTGGTCCAATTTTCCGGACAATGATGCAGGCATGCAAAAAATCGAACTCAAGACCGGATGCAACCGGCTGGTTTTAAATCCGCGAGGAAGGCCCGCCCAATCTTTTGATGGAATGGTATTGTGGTGGTCCAGCCTGACCGCTCCCAAGCCGCCCACTGGAAACTACCGCCTGATCGCTAAAGGCAAAAACTTCACGGAAGCAGTGCCTTTTCAAATTCTTCCCGAGCCCCGGTATGGGGCCGACAGCGTTGCCGTCGCAAAACAATTTGAGTTTATCCAAAAGATCCGCGACCGCATTGACGAAGCGCATCGTGCGATCCTCCAAATGCGCGATATCCGCAAACAACTCAACGACTATTGCTCAGAACTCACAAAGGACCCTTCCACGGATAGCCTATTCCTTCTAAAGGCCGCCATTGACAGTTCATTTGAAGCCATTGAAAATGAACTTTATCAAACGAAAAGCAAGAGCGGTCAGGACCCCATCAATTTCCCGATCAAGCTCACCAACAAACTTGCGCACCTGACCGCACTTTATGAAGGAGGGTCTTATCCTCCCACCGATCAGGCTGAAGCATTTCGCAAGGAGGTGGATGCGCTGATCGCTACGCAGCTGGAGCTCTTCCGGGGCCTATGTTCAAATGAGCTTCGTCAGTTCAACCGTTTGCTCCGGGAGGGAGGGTTTGACCTGATCTACCCCAGGAAAATCAAATCCTGAAGGAGGAACGATTGAAAAAGGACAAAAAGAAAAAAGATTTTCTCCCGGCCCCTGAATATCCGGGCGGTCCGGCTGCCATGAGGCTCTTCATTGCCAGCCAGCTCCGCTATCCCGAGACGGCCCGCGCCGTTGGTTTGGAGGGCACCGTTGTCATTAAAGGGGAGATTGACTATCGTGGAAAGGTCATCCGTACGCAGGTCATCTCGTCACTATCGCCTGAATGCGACCTCGAAGCCCAGCGCGTAGTGAATCTGTTGAATTTTAACGTGGCAAAAATCCAGAAACTCCGGGTGCGGTATTACAAAACCTTCCAGATCAACTTTCGTGCTCCCAGGCAGTCTGAAATGGTGCTGCGGTACGACGTTAAAGCAACAGATGCAAAGTCCCCTGCTCAACCAAAAACATTTCACTATTCGATTCCATGGCCACCAGTATCCAAACCTCCAACGGGAGAAGACTGAGTCGGAAGGATTTTATCCTGGTTGCTCCGTTTCTTTCATGACCAATTCCCCTCTTTCACGCTGGAGGTACCGCACGGGAAGAAAATAGAGAATGAAAAAGAACAGCATTGCGAATTGCCCTGTGAGCAGGTACCAGGGCCAGGGTCCCAGGTAATCGAGCAGCGTGCCGGCATCCGGCTTGCGCATGGTAAAAAAGTAATTGCCTCCGGTAAGCCAATTGATCAACAAAGAAAAAACGAGGTAAACGTTTGCACCGATGACGGCGTTGCCGATGTCGCGCACGACGATTTTCCAACGCAGCACGACGAGGCCATACAATATCATGCTGATCAGGCCACAATGGATCAGCCAGTACCTCATGTAAATAAAATGTGGAAAAGGCTCCTTCAGATCAGGCGTGATCAGTGCTTGCAGTGTTCCCGTCAGCACCCAAAAATAGAGGATGCCGAAAAACCACCGCAACTGAAAGTACAGTGCCACGGGAAAGAGCAGGGCCAGGATGTTGCACAAATGGAAAGGAAGGTCCTCGCGAACGTCAAAATAGCCGGTGAGTCCGCGGATGATCATTGAGATAAAGACCGATGCGGAGAGGACCAGCGAAAAGATGAATGCCGAGCGATACTGCCAGGGTCTTGGCCTTTTGCGAGCCCGTTGGATCCAGGCCCATGTTCCTGCAGCAAAAATGGCGAGTGGGATGAAATGTTCTGTGCCAAATCGACGGAAACCGGTAGCGGGTTCAATCCATGTGGCCCAGGTCCATTCCATATCGCAAGGTACTCAATCCCTGAGTATGTCCGGGCGGCGCTCTGTAGTGCGCTGCAACGCCTGTTCATGCCGCCAGTCTTCTATGCGCACCTGGTGGCCACTCAACAGGATGTCGGGAACGGGAAGGCCCTGAAATTCAGCGGGGCGGGTATAGACGGGTGGTGCCAGAAGCCCATCCTGGAAGGAGTCGCTGAGCGCCGAAGTTTCATCGTTCAGCACCCCGGGGATCAGCCTTCCCACTGCGTCTACGAGAGCACACGCTGCGATCTCTCCCCCCGAAAGCACGTAGTCGCCAATGGAAACCTCGAGATTCACCCAATGGTCCCTGACGCGCTGGTCGATGCCCTTATAGTGTCCGCAAATGAGCATCAGGTTATGTTGTAAACTCAGGCGATTGGCCATGTGCTGGTCAAAGCGCTCTCCGTCGGGAGTCAGGTAAATCACCAGATCATAAGATCGCTTGCTTTTAAGGGCTTCAATGCAATTTACGAGGGGTTCTGCCATCAATACCATCCCTGCACCACCGCCGTAGGGATAGTCGTCTACCTGCCGGTAAGCACCGAGACCGAACGTTCGTAAGTCTATGCACTCAATTTCAAGGAGTCCCCAGTCGCGTGCACGGCGAATCACGGAATGCCCCAACGGGCTTTCCAGCAATTCGGGAACGACGCTGATGATCGAAAAATGCATCACAGGATATTTAATCAGTCCCGGATGCGGCGAACCGCAAGAGACCTGGATTTCTATTCTATCCCGAGGAGTTCGACCTCGAAGACCAGAGCAGAATATGGTTTGATGTCGGCTCCTGCCCCGCGTTCGCCGTAGGCAAGGTAATACGGAATGTAAAGTTTCCATTTGGATCCGACGGGCATGAGCTGAAGGGCTTCCTGCCAGCCTTTGATCACGCCATTCACCGGAAAGGAAATCGGCTCGCCACGGTCAACGCTGCTGTCGAAAACGGTCCCGTCAATGAGGGTACCGTGGTAATGCGTGCGCACCTTGTCCGTTGCAGCCGGACGTTTTCCATCGCCCATGCGGATCACCTCGTACTGGAGTCCGCTGGGGAGGGTGACTACGCCCTCGCGCTGCTGGTTTTCCTTAAGGAAGCGCTCGCCCGCATCTTTCGCAGCCCCTCCTGCACGCGCAGAGAGTTCTCCCATGGCTTTGGAATAAACCTGGGTGGCTTCTTCGGGAGAAATGCGCGTGGCCTGCCCCTTCATCACGGCATCAAATGCCTCTGCCAGGTCGCCGGCATGAATGTTTTCAAGGCCCTGCTGCTTGAGACTGCTGCCAAACAGAATGCCAATGCTGTAGCTCAACGTGTCCATGTTGTGTTCATTTTGCTGCGCATGGACGAATCCCGTGAACAGCATACAGGTAATCAAAATGTATTTAATGTTTGTCATTGTCAAAAATCAAGATTTTGTCTGTTAGTGGTTGGCCGCATAGTTTTTGTAGAAATGCGGAATGGTTTCAATGCCCTTATAATAGTTTAACAGGCCATAATGTTCATTGGGAGAGTGGATGTTGTCTGAATCAAGGCCAAAACCCATCAGCACGGTTTTCAAACCCAGCACTTTTTCGAAGAGCGCTACGATGGGAATGCTGCCACCACCGCGCGTTGGAATGGGCTTTTTGCCAAAAGTCGTTTCGATGGCCTTTGCTGCTGCCTGGTATGCTTTGCCATCGGTAGGCGTTACGACCGGCTCACCACCATGCAGTTCCGTTACCTTCACCCGCACGCCAGGAGGTGCGAGGCGTTCAAAATGCTTGGTGAACTGGCGTGCAATTTTCCTGGAATCCTGGTTTGGAACCAGACGCATGGAAATTTTCGCATAGGCTTTCGAAGGAAGTACTGTTTTTGCCCCTTCGCCCGTGTACCCGCCCCAAATGCCGTTGAGTTCCAACGTTGGGCGAACGCCCGTTCGCTCAAGGGTCGTATAGCCCTCTTCTCCCCAGAGTGCATCGACGTCGAGATCCTTTTTGTATGCTGCTTCGTCGAAGGGCGCATCGTTGAGCGCCTTGCGCTCCGCCGGACTCAGGTCAACGACGTCTCTATAGAAACCACGCACCTTAACACGGTTTTGCTTGTCGTGCAAGGAGGCGATCATCTTAGCCAGTATGGTGATCGGGTTGGCTACGGCTCCGCCATAAACTCCTGAGTGCAAGTCGCGGTTGGGGCCCGTAAGCTCAACTTCCATATAGGCCAGTCCGCGCAAACCGGTCTCAATCGAAGGGTGCTCCATGCTGATCATCGACGTGTCGCTGACGAGCACAATGTCGGCCTTTAGCTTATCCTTGTTGGCCTTGAGGAATTTGCCAAGGTTGGAGGACCCCACCTCTTCCTCCCCTTCTATCATAAACTTCACGTTGCAAGGCAGAGACTGCGTCTGCACCATGCATTCCAGTGCTTTGACGTGCATCATTACCTGGCCTTTGTCGTCGCAGGCGCCACGTGCATAAATTTTGCCATCGCGCACAACCGGGTCAAAAGGTCCGGAAGTCCACAGATCGAGTGGATCCGGCGGCTGGACGTCGTAATGACCGTAGGTGAGTACTGTTGGCAATTTGGGGTCGACCATGCGCTCAGCATAAACGATCGGGTGACCTTTGGTTTTACAGATCTCTGCGTGGGTGCATCCTGCAGCCAGCAACGCACTTTTAACCGCTTCCGCACAACGGAAAGTATCTTCGTTGCGCGCAGAATCCGCACTAACGGAGGGAATGCGCAACAAATCCAGCAATTCATCCAAAAAGCGCTGATTGTTCGCTTCGAGGTATTGGGTAGTGTTCATACGATGTTTTTATTGATGGGTGATCATTTTTCTTTGTCCTGCATACCGCATGGAGCAAGCTGCATATTGAAAAGCATAAAACTGAGCATGTCCGCCGCTTCGTCGAGGCGTTTGGAAGTCGGTTTCCCGGCACCATGCCCCGCCTGTACGTCGATGCGGATGAGTGCGGGATCTGTTCCGGTCTGCGCCGACTGCAGCGCGGCAGCAAATTTGAATGAATGCGCGGGAACAACCCGGTCGTCGTGATCCGCCGTGGTGATCAGGGTAGCCGGGTAGTTTGCCATTCGCAAATTGTGGAGCGGGGAATAGGGGATCAGGTAATCGTATCCCTCCTTCGTTTCACTGGTGCCGTAATCGCCGGCCCAGGCCCACCCGATCGTGAATTTGTGGTAACGCAACATGTCAAGCACGCCAACACACGGAAAGGCAACCTTGCACAGGTCGGGACGCTGGGTCATACAAGCCCCAACGAGGAGCCCTCCGTTTGAACGCCCTTCTATGGCCAGGTGGCCGCGATCCGTGAAGCCTTCATCGACGAGGTAATCCGCAGCAGCCATAAAATCGGCGAAGACATTCTGCTTTCGCTCTTTGGTCCCCGCCTGGTGCCACTCTTTGCCAAACTCTCCCCCGCCCCGGATGTTGGCAACTACAAATAAACCTCCAACTTCGAGCAGGGCAATCCGCGATGCGGAAAATGATGGCAAAATAGAAATGTCAAATCCACCATAACCATACAACAGACAGGGTTTCGGCAACTTTGCATCAGGGCTTGTCAGCGCTGTCTTTCCCGTCACAAAAACGGGAAAGCTGGTTCCGTCCGGACTGGTCACCCGGAACTGCCGCGTCGTATAGGCATCCGGATCATATCCCGCAATCCTGGGAGCAAAAACGACATGCTGACTAAAATCCTCCAGGTCTAAACGATAAGCCGTCGCGGGACGAACAAAAGAGGAGAAACTAAAATAACTTTCGGTGTCGCCTTGTTCCCCGGTAAATCCGCCAACGGTACCGGGTTCCGGGAATGGCATGGTGTGCAATAAAACCCCGGCCGAATCGTGAATTTTTACGGTGTGCGAGGCGTCCTGAACGTAAGTGGCAATCCATTTCCCACCCATCCACCGGACACCTTCCAGGCGTTCCGGCGTTTCCGGAATCAGGGTCCTCCATTGGGAGGGATCTTTTGATGTGACCGGAATGGCAATCACCTTCCCGTTTGGAGCCGAAGCATTGGTCTGGACAAACAACTCACCCGGGGTATTTCCCACGAGCTGGTAATCGCTGTCAAAGGTTTGCACAAACCAATGGAAAGATGGTCTATCCTGTCCAAGGTCCATAACGGCCAAGGCATTGCCGCTGGTCGACTCCACCGTCGACAGCACCAGGTAGCGCTCGTCTTCGGTAGTGCTCACGTAGGCATTCCGCAAGGGATGCTCGGGGTCATCGTAAATTTTCTCATCGGAATCCTGAGGGGTTCCCAGGCGATGGAAATACACGGCATGGTAAGCGTTCTTTCCAGACAAAGCGCTTTCGTTCTCCGGCTCCGGATACCGGCTGTAAAAAAAGCCCTCTCCGCGCCAGGCAATCTCGCTGAACTTCACCCAGTGCACCGTATCGGATAAGACCTGCAGATCCTTCAGGTCCAATACCACGATGGAATTCCAGTCGGAGCCTCCTTCCGCGATCTGGAAGGCCAGGTAGCGGCCGTCACGGGAAAATGAGTAGCCGCTGAGGGCTACCGTCCCGTCTGCAGAAAAGGTGTTGGGGTCCACCACCAACTCCAAAGGGCCGCCCATGCTGTCGCAACGGTAAAGCACATCCTGATTCTGGAGTCCGTCGTTCTTAAAAAAATAGTATTTCCCCGCTTTGTGCCTGGGGGCCGTCCTGCGCTCGTAATTAAAAAGCTCCTCCATGCGCTTCCGGACAGACCGCCTGAAAGGAATTCGGTCGAGGTAAGAGAAGGTAAAGGCATTCTGACGGGCAACCCAGTTTTCCGTTTCCGCAGAGCGGTCGTCCTCCAGCCAACGGTAGGGATCCGGCACCGCTGTGCCAAAATAGTCGTCGACCACGCTGTCTTGCCTTGTTTCCGGGTATGGAGGACTCACGGAAGGATCCGTTGAAACCTTGCGAACTCCGTCACAGGGGGTTCCGCACTGCACCATCAGGGTGAGGCATAATAACATATAAAGCGAATTGATCAGGCCAGACACGGGCAACAGAGGCTACAATGGTCGGCAAAAATAGGAAAAAGCCCCGCCACTGCCTTAGTTTTGTGCAATCTTCGTCCGTTAATGGCATTCAGTCGCACCCTCTGCTCAATGATCTTTTTTAGCCTGCTGCTGGCTTCGCTCATCGGAACGAGGCCCGCGAATGCTCGTTCAACGGATCCACCCACCCTCGCTCAACGCATTGCTCTCGTTGAAAAACGGATCGGACACGCCCTCGAAGTGGTTGGCACGCGCATTCAGGTCCAGCGAACCCGGGAAGACAGCCTCCTCACAGCCAAGGCAGGGGGCGGGGAAAAATCCGTGCTCCGCAAATTGCAAAAGGAACTCAAAAAATCTTCAGCAGAGCGAAAGTTCCTGTACACTAAGAGGAATATGCTTCGGGAAATGCTCACGGAAAGCAGACAGTTCCTCTTCCAACCTGATTCGAAGGTGTTGAGGAAACTCCGGTCCATGGAAAATTCCCTGGACATGCTCGATGCCGGGAAACTTCCGGTGTTCGATGAGCAAAAGCAGCTCAGCTCGGAAGAGGGCATTCGCGGAAAAACAGATGTCTATTCCCAGGAATTGGGGGCTCCCTGCCGCGTTGAACGGTCTGCAGATGGCAAACGCAAAGCAACAGCCTACACAGATTGGTTTTCACATACGGCACCGGAACTCGAAAAGCACATCCGCGGTGAGGATTTCATGCGGTGCGAAGCGCGGTTTCTGAAATACCGAAAGGATACCTACCTGGAACTCCGGATCGTCTTCAACAGCTACAAGGCATCGGACTTCCTGGGGTCCATCGACCCTTCGCTCCCGGCTCGGATCGATTTTTTGAATGAGTCGTTTATTTACCTGACGCCCTACGCCGTAGCGGAAACGGTGCGCGACCGAAATAGGGGGCAGTCTGCTTTCCACGTGCAGTTCCTTTTGGACCGGGAAGATCTTCGGTATCTTTCCAGGCAACAAGCCGATGTTTTTACGTTGTTCTGGACTTCGGGGCCGGCGCGGTACGAAATTGTAAAACTGGATGTTCTGGCCGATTTGCTGGAGTGTTTGAGGGAAGCGGAATAAATTGGGGCGATTGAAAAGTAATCTTCGCAGGGTTCATTTGGGCTTTTGTGGTGCCGCAGTATTTGTTGATGATGTTTTTTAGCCTACCCCGAATTCCGATTTAAGCACACGTTTTTTTCGGAGCCAGTGCGTTTGATTTCGATGGGGTCGGCGATTGACACGAGCATCCGGAAACAAAGGTGCGACCCTTACAGATTCGTCCTTCGCAACAAAAATTTTAGGATGATCTATTGATCCCTTTGGGGTCGGGGATTATTTCGCATCGGATTGCAACCAAGATGCGGGGGCTATTGCTGTTTGGGGGGCTTTTGGGGTTGTGCTTCGTTGCTGAGTTCGATGAGCTTGCTCATGATGGCTACACAGGATTCTACGACCGGGCCGATGGCGGCCTTTTGCTCTTCAACGGGCTTGCTCATCAATTCCTGATACGACGCCGGGGTGTAGGCGAGCGTGATCTTCTCGGTTGCACACCTGCAGTAATCTTCTACGAGCTCGGGGTATCTCTCGGCGGTGCGCTTGCCGTTTTCCAAACACTGCTGGCGCAGCGCTGCCCGGGACTCATCCGTCCAGTATTGTAGCAACTCACCCGTGGCTGCAACCGACGGCGTCGATGGAACCGATGGTTTTGATGGGACCGATGCGCCCTCGCCCGTAGACTGACGCTCCGGGTTCCGCAACACACCCAGGTATACACCCGCCATAAACAGCAACAAGGCACTGCCCAAGGCGAAAAAACGGTCTATCTTCCGGGCCGCCTCCGGGCGAGGGTCGTCCGCAGCCATCGTACGCGAACGAACAAACGTTCGTATGGCAAGCAAAAGACCAGCCACTATCAAAACATATCCCAGATACGCCATGGATTGGTATTGAATTTAATCGTGGATTCCGCTGCCGGTCAACTATTGAACAGTCCGCCGTACTGGTCGCCCTTTCCGTCAGGCCGCTCCAGCTTCTCGCGCTCAGGAGGGTTCGATTCGAGCAGTTTTTCCTGCTTCCCTCCCATGAGCAGCAACTTGCTCTTTTCTTCGTACTCCTGCAACATCTTCAATCCCTCTTCTTCAAAAACACCATTCTGCAAATCGACCGAACTCATAAAGTTCTCCGACAGTTCCATAAAGCGCTCCATCTCCCCTACCTTGTTCGCTACGTCGTCGGCAATGTGCTCCAGGGCCTGGTCGAACATGATGCGCTGGTCCGCATTCCCGCTGATCACATTCATGGCCGACTTCATGGCGCTGTGCGACGCGCGAATGGCCTTTCGCTCCTGCTCTTTCAACTTGACCTGATCCTTGGTGTCCTCCAAAAGGATCTCGGAGTTCTGGTACATTTTGCTCAAGACGCGGCTGAGGATGTCCATCTTGCTCAGCAAGTGCTGGTACTTTTCGTTGGTGTCCTGTAACCTCGCCGCCTTGCGGGTGGCCAGGACCATCTGGGCCTCCTGGTTCTGGGTGCGGGCAACCTGCGCCATTCGCAACTGGGTCTCAATCTCGCGGCTGTTTTCTGTGACGTTGGTCTGCAACTTGCGGATCTGCCCTTTTAGCACGCCAATCTGCTCGCTCATTTTAGACAGGTTCTTTTCGAGTTCCTCGATGTAATTCTTGAGGATGCCGATGGGGTCAATCGTCACAAATATCCCGGTGATCCAACGCATCACGCTTTTATACATATACCCGATCAGGCTCCGCATCTTGGGATCAAAAACCATGTAGAGAATGGCCCCCAACACCAGAAGCATTATCGCCAGGTAAATGGCGTTGGACGCAAGGCTGAGCAACAGGGCCATGTTCTTGTACAAAATATAGCCTCCGCCCAGCAGCAAGCCGCCCAATACAATGGAGCCAGCTACGCCTTCCGGTCGTTTCCAAAATCCCTTGGGTTTATCCATACCCGCCTGAGGATACTGTGCCATGTTGGATGTCGTTGTGAATGAATGAATACAGCAAAGGCGACCGTATGCCGCCTCCCTAACGATACAAAGGTACTAAACAAGGGAAATCGGGGAAGGGTTCCTAAAAAGCAGTGGACTCACCCCGGCGCTGCGCGCCACCCCTCTCTGATCTTTACCAAGATCAAAGAGGGGAACTCACCCCGGCGCTGCGCGCCACCCCTCTCTGATCTTTACCAAGATCAAAGAGGGGAACTCACCCCGGCGCTGCGCGCCACCCCTCTCTGATCTTTACCAAGATCAAAGAGGGGTGAGTTCTCGTGTTGGACCCTTATTGCGCAAAACAAAAGACTAATGATTTCGGTTGGGTACCCTCTTTTTTGCGCCAGCAAAAGAGAGGGTGGCACGCAGTGCCGGGGGAGTCCCAGGTTTTAGATGAAATCTACGTCGGGTTGGTAGGGGTAGCGCATCAGGAATTGGATGGCCTTTTCGACGGAAAGGCGCTCGTACACGACGCTGTAGATCAGGTTGATGATGGGCACGCGCAGGTGGTAGTGCTTTGCGAGTTGGTTGGCGATGCGCACCGTGCGGACGCCTTCGACCACCTCGTCCATGCTGCCGATGATCTCTTTCATCTTTTCGCCCTGGGCAAGGCGACAGCCAAATTGGTAGTTGCGGCTCTTGGCGCTCGTCGCCGTGGCGATGAGGTCGCCTATGCCGGCCGTGCCCAGAAAAGAACGCGACGAGGAACCTACGGCTTTGCCGAGTTCGATCATCTCGCGCAATCCCCGGGTGATCAGCAGTGCCTCGAGGTTCTTGCCCATGCCCTTGCCCGCCAGCATGCCCGCGCCCAGGGCAATGATGTTCTTCAGGGCTCCGGCCATCTCCGCACCAAGCAAATCGTAAGACCCAAAGACAAAAAAGTAACGGCTGGCCAGAACCTCCGATCCCGTTTTGATGACTTCGTCGTATTCGCTGGCGATCACGGAAGCAGCCGGCTGCCGTGCCATGATCTCCTTGTAGAGATTCGGCCCCGCCAGACAACCCACCCGCAGCACAGAGGTCTCCTGACGGATGACCTCGCTCATCGTGTGTACGTTCTTGCGCGAAATGTTGACCTGGGGCAGCTCGCTCATGCGGATCCCGGCCACGTCGAGACCCTTGGTGCCGTGAATCAGAATGTGCGCCGGGGTGAGATGAGGCGACATGGCCACACAGGTTTCGCGGAAGTTCTCAGAGGGAACAATGGGAAATATCAAATGGGCCTGGGCACACAGCTCTTCCAAAGAGCGGGTCGCTCGAATGCCGGGATCCAGGCTGTAACCGAGGTGCTCGTGTTCGACGTTGATGCGCTCAACCACCTGTTCCTGCCTCGAATACATGACGACCCTGCAATTGTGCGCCAGTAGACTCGCTACGGTAGTACCGAAACTGCCGGCGCCTACGACGCCCACGATCTTTTTACTGGCTGCCATTGCTCGATTCGACGGGACGGCAAAGGTAGAACATCCGCTTCAGAATGCTGCGGAAGCCAATTCACACGGACTTTGCCGGGATCTTAACGGTCTTCGAAATTGCGGAAGCCGAGCTTCCGGAAGTGGTCTTCGAGAAAAATCTCAAATCGCTTGAGGGGCCTGGGTGCATGGTGGTTGTCCACTACCCGCTTGCTAAGCCCGTATTCCTTTGCAACGACGATGGTGTTGGGCAGATCGGGAATGTACAACTCGGGCTCCAAGGGGTACACCGGTGCCAGTTCAAAAAACCCAGAACTGCGCAAGCTGTCTTTGACTTCATCCCACCAGGCATCCCCGATGCGCGCATAGTGCGTTCCCATCCAATCGACGTGCTGCAAGCCCTGGTATCGGACGATCCCGTTGTCGTAAACGGTATAATTGAACGTAGGACAAAAGCCGAAGCAGGCGCTACGTTGGTAGTACAACAGGATGTCCAGACCGTCGACTAAGGTATCTTTTACCGCCAGCCCGGTGTCAAAACGAGGCAGCGGCGGAGCAACGGGGACTGAAGGCGTCTCCGATGGCGAATTTTTACGGCTGCAGGACAGGAGCAACACAACGCATGCTGATAGCACCAACGACGACTTCAAAAACGTTCGGATGTTCATTTCCTGGTTTTTTTGATTTTTTCCTGCTGCTGGCGTTGCTGCTCCTGCATCATAGTTTCCAGGCGGTCGCGGAATCCCCCCTTCTTGCGTGGCTTCGATTTGTTTCGCTCGAGCTCTACCCGGATCTTGTCCTGGTCGAAGAGGTAGTATTTTCCGATCAGGGTTTGCGCGATGTTGAGCAGGTTGCTGAAAAACATGTAGGCCGTCAGTCCCGCCGCAGTCTTATTGAACATAAACCAGAAAATGACGGGCATCAGGAACTGCATGTATTTCATGGCGGGGTTCGCCGAAAAGTCCATCGACTTAGAGGAGTAATAGGTAAATACCAGTGTAGAGACCATCCACAAAAAAGCGAACAGGGAGAGGCTGCTGCCAAACAGCGGCAACGAAAACGGCAGGTGCAGGAATTCGTCGTACGAAGTGAGGTCTGCCGCCCAAAGAAAGGATTGCTGGCGAAACTCGATGGTCGCCGGAAAAAAGCGGTACAGCGCAATCCACACGGGCATTTGCAGCAAGAGCGGGAAGCACCCTCCCAGCGGGTTGACCCCAAACTCGTTGTACAGTTTCATGGTCTCCACCTGCTGTTTCTGCTGGTCGTCCTTGAATTTGAGTTTGAGCTTTTCAATTTCGGGTTTCAGCGCCGTCATCTTGGCCTGGGAGTGCAGCATCTTGTAGCCCAGAGGAAATACAAGGAGTTTTACGATGAGGGTCATCAGCAGGATGACCACCCCGTAGGAGCTGACCATGCCCGCCAGCGCGGAAAAGAGCGGTCGCACGATGTATCGGTTGACCGTGCCGAAAATGCTCCAGCCGTAGGGAATGATGTACTGAAGATCAACTCCGAAGGCATCCAGCCTTTTGTATTCGTTCGGTCCGAGGTACCACTGCATGCGAAAACCGGTGCTGGCCAGTTCGTTTGCCGGGATGGACAGTTCGGAGACGAGTTTTTTGAGGCTGCCGTCGGTTTCCGGCAACAAAATGGTTTCGTTGGCCAGTCCCTGGAATCCCTTTTCGGCGATGAGGCTGGAATTGAAAAACTGGTGGGAATGCGAGACCCATCGCAGGGAGCGGTTTGCCTGGTCTACCCGGTCGTCGGAGCGGCAGGAACAGTAATCGGGGTCCTTATCCGCTTCCTTAAAATAGATCGTGCTGTTGTACTTCTCGTACTCGTGGTTGCGCTCGATTTTGTCGAGGTGGTTCTCCCAATGCAATACGACAGGCTCGCTGCCCTGCTGTCCTTCGGTTTTGATGGAGTAATCGAGGGTGTAGTCGTCTTCGCGGAGCGCATAGGTTTGAATGAAGCGTGCGCCGCCGCCCAGGTCAGCCGTGAAGCGGAGGGAGCGATCGTCTTCGCGTACCATGTCGAAGTACAGTTCGTCGGTCCGCACCACCCTGCCATTCTGTTGGACGAGGTAGGCAAAGCGATTGCGGGGGTCTTCCAATAAGCGAACCTCCTTGTCCAGTTTTCCGCCTTCGGCGTGGCCGAAAGATTTGTAGAAACCCAAGAGGGTGGCTCCGCGAATCTGCCCTCCCTTATTGGAAAAGCGCAGGTGCAGCCTCCCGTTGTCGAGCTCGGCAAACTGTTCCTCTTGTTGGGGCGGTGAAGGGAGTGCGAGGCTGTCCGGGGTACCGGAAGCGTGGGCAGTATCGAAGCGGGGCGCCGGTTCAGGCGACGGTGTGGATTCGAGCACCGTCTGGGCAATGGAGTCCTGCACGCGTTTGAGCTGCTGCTGCTTTTCCATTTCCGGGGCGAAGAAGAACTGGTTCCAAAGGAACAGCACGGCGATGATGAGCAGGATTCCGATGATGTGATTGCGTTCCATAGTGCCGTGTAATTCCTTGAGCGGCCAAAGGTACGATAAAGCCCTGAAACGCGGGGCTGGCGCCCTGGAGATGCATGGCAACGAACAGGAGGATGGAGGTGGGAAGGTGAAATGTAAATTGCAGGTAAAAAAAAACTACCCGTTGACCTCACAGCGGATAGTTTCAAAGACAGTAGTAGGTAATGTAGAGAATTTTATAAAACAAGCATTTCTTCAAATGCTTCAAAACCCGGGTTGTTGAAGCTAACCTTACCTATCACTACCTGTTTAGGTGAAAATGACAGCTTTGGTTTGACCGTTGGTTTCAAGATCCTTTACTCAACCGGCTTCGGATATAAGACCCCGCTGTTGCCGCAATTGCTGCCTAAACGTTAATTTTTATTAAATATTTTTTATCGTTATTTGTAATATATTGTTTTACTTAATATTAGATTGCAATCCACGCCCCGTTGGCGTGCACATCAACCCGGTGGACCGGTAAGGATTCATCCGCTTTAGCAGAAAAACCGGCATGCTTAGAGCCTTTTGCCATTCGGCAACACCTGTCTCTCGTTTGCCGCCGGAGGTGGCGCGGGGAACGCAAGGCATTCAAATGTTGTTATACCCAGAAGGTTAAATGGTTATGTATAACGTTAATTCTTAATGTATATTTGAGTTGAAGCGCTTAATTACCTTTCCTTTTTTTTAAAAAAAAAAAAATTTCTTACCGGATTGAAGTTTGTGGAGATTTAAGATAATTTAGCCGCTTAAACCAACCCAAGATGCCAAATTGGAAGGTCCTTCTCGTCCAATCCCGGTATGAATTCAAGGTCGAAGAGCAGTTCGGTCGTCTCGGCATTGTGCATTACCTGCCCAAGCTGAAGGTGGAGCGACGCTGGTCGGATCGCATCAAGACCCTCGAAGTGCCTACTTTTCCGAATTACGTGTTTGTGTACAACGCCGATGGCGACCGCAACGACGTGTTTATGGCTCGGGGTGTGATGCATTACGTTCGCTACAACAACCAGGACGCTACCCTGAAGCCTGAGGACATGGAACTGCTGAAAAAAAGCAGCACCATGATCCAGTCTTCGTCACTTCGTCCGGCCGGGTTGTTGAAGGGGCAGGCGGTGGAAGTGTACTGCGGCCTGCTCTCAGGGCAGCGTGGCCTCCTGGTCGACTGGGTTGGGAAGAAGGCCGTGCAGCTCAAGCTGGAAACGATCTCCATGGGATTTGTCGTTGAACTTCCCATGGACCACATCCGGGCCTGCTGAGGCGGCCGTTGTCATTTGGCATTTTTCGTCACCCGTGCAGCCCTCTGTGACCGGGTGCGGCGAAGCCGTGGACGGGGTTAGGAGAAAAAGCCTCGTCCGCGACACGAGATAAGGTGGCCGTTTTCGCTTCAGATCCTGGTCTTCCTCGGGCATTCCACGCTGGAGGCCGCAACAGTGAGGATTTGACAGAAAGCATCCTCCCAATTGTTCCCTTTAGACCCTTGTACTTGAGTATATTTGTTTTTTTTTGATGCGCACTACTGAGAACCATACCATCATTCAGGTAAAAGCCATCCGCCACCGCCATCAGGCGAGGCTTGGAATTTGGTTCAGGTATGATGCAGTGCTCATTGCCAAAGTCAAGACCCTGCCCGATGCACGCTGGAGTGCTACTTTGAAGTGTTGGCATGTGCCGGATGCGGAAGAAGTTCACAGGCTTCTACGCACCCTTGGCTTATGGCACAATCCACCGTCACCATCTGCAACTCAGGAAACAGCTGTTGAACCGGTTAAAACCGCAAGCTCCAATACCCATTCCGGAACCACCGTCGGTGTCCAGACTCCAGGTGTACTATCCGGCATATCTTCTCAGAAGGAAGAGCATTCAGTACCGCCCCAAACGGACACAGAAGAGGCTGCTGACATACCTGTTTATTTGAAACGGGGAGAGCTGGAGATTGCCTTGCAGGCACAGAGGTTCATTCTTGCACTGCCCTATCATTCCGGGGATGTTGCGTTCATCAAGTCATTGCCCGGCAGCTGGTGGAATATGAACGCCAAACGGTGGATTGTTCGCGCGACTGCGGCCAATCTGGATGCACTTCAGATCCATTTTGCCCATTGGAATGCGGCAGAGTACGCCCGTTGCATGGATTTGATCCTGATGACTACCGAACCCATGTTGCTCGAAATGTACCAATCGCCTGAACGACCGGGGTATGTGGCCGTCAAATTGAAAGGGTACAGAGCGGATCATGAATTTCTGAAAAATCTGCCGGACAGGAATTATGATGAGGTTTTCAAGCGTTGGTGGATACCGAATGATTTGCGGATATTGGAACGGATCCGGGAACATTACGCGAAGGCCGGGGCTAAAATCCTTGACCGTATCCCTTCAAACCGGGATGAATCCGGGCGCACGAATCCGTCTCTTTCTGAAAGGCAGCGGCTATTGCTTGCAAAATTTCCGGAAAAACATCGGGAAGTGATCCGGCAATATACCGATTCGTTGATCCGGATGCGGTACAGTTGGAATACCCTTCGCCAATACACAGGAGCCTTTTTCCATTACCTCCGGTACCTTGAAGGTATTTCGCCAGAAAAGGCGACGAGTAAGATGGCAAACACCTATCTCGCATGCTTGTCCTCGAGAAAAGTCTCAGAAGCCTTGGTTCACACAGCGGTAAACAGCATCAAATTCTACTATGACAAAGTCGTATTTCTGCCAAATTTTGAAATTCAGGAAGTGCAGCGCCCCAGAAAAAGTCATAAGCTGCCCCATTTTTTAAGTGTTCAGGAGATCGACAAGCTACTCAGGGCCAGTGAGAACCTCAAACACACTGCCATCTTGTATGCCTTGTACAGTGGTGGTTTGCGTTTGGGAGAATTGCTGACCCTGGAATTGAAGGACATTCACTGGGAAAGGAATCAGATCATGATTCGCGGTGCCAAGGGAAAGAAAGACCGCAGTGTGATGCTGAGTCAAACACTTAAGGAAGTATTGCGCCACTATTTTGATCAATACCAGCCTCGGGTTTGGTTATTTGAAGGACAGGATGGCACGAGCCCCTATTCGGCGAGGAGCGTCCAACAAATCGTTCTTCGGGCTGCAAACAAGGCAGGAATTCAGAAGCGGATAAGCCCCCACGTCTTGCGCCACTGTTTTGCCACACATCTGCTCGACCATGGCACGGATGTACGGTACATCCAGGAGCTTCTGGGTCATAAGGACATCAAAACCACCTTGATCTATACTCACGTGACTACCAGGTCATTGAGTGCAATTAGCAGTCCGCTGGATCAATTGCCGCTTGAAAACCCGAACTGGAAAAAGGCGAAAGATTGATACAGGAATGTTGCGGATATAAGGAAGATGTGGCGCCATTCGGCGCCACATCGGATCGCCGGATTGCATGCGCAGATGTGGCCTTGAACGGCTCACATCTGCGCATTTGCGAGATTTCTCCGCGGATCGCAGCTTCGCTACTCCCGCTCCGAAACCTCGCAAATCCGGCGATCCGTTATCAGCAACCCTAAAACCCGACAGTGCGACCATTAACCGACAGACATAACCCGACAGACAATGCAATTTTCGGCAAAGCCGTTTGGCTATCCCTTCGCAAAATAAAAAGAGCTGCAAAGCCACCCACAAGCCGACCCACTTTTGCAGCACATTTTATTTTGCCCAACCGCACCAGTGCCACCCGACAGAATTGTGCTAAACCGACAAATTTTTTCCCTACATTTGCATCGTGAAAAAAGTTTTGACACTCTTATTTAGTTTTTACTTGTTGGCATTGGCTGTTATGCCGTGCAGCGACAAGGACGACTGTAAATATATGAGTGCCGACCAATCCACATACACCACCACAGACCATTCCGACCACGACAGCGATACCGAAAATTGCTCACCTTTTTGTATGTGTGCTTGTTGCGGACAAACTTTTAGTAGTTCTTTTACTAATTACAGTTTAGCCCTTCACGTTCCAGTTTCAGTAGAAAAATTCCCACTTTACAACGCCTCATTTGCTTCGGAGGTGTATTTGTCTATTTGGCAACCGCCAAAACTCAGTTAATGAATTTCTGATGTTCCGCTAATGCGGAACAAAACAAAACTACTTACGGTGCTAACGCACCGCAAGTAATCGTGTATTCATTCATTAAACTGATTAAAATAATGTTAGACAAAATAATTGCGTTCAGCATAAAGAACAAATTCATCATCGCATTGATGACACTTGCACTCATTGTTTGGGGAGTGTGGAGTGCAACAAAACTGCCCATAGATGCAGTTCCCGACATCACCAACAACCAAGTGCAAATCATTACGGTTTGCCCCACCCTTGCAGGACAAGAGGTGGAACAGTTGGTTACTTACCCCATCGAACAAAGCATTGCGAACCTTCCCGATTTGGAAGAGTTGCGGAGCATTTCCCGTTTCGGACTTTCGGTAATTACAGTTGTGTTTGACGACAAAGTGGACATCTACTTTGCCCGACAACTCATTAATGAAAGGCTAAAGGAAGCGGAAACTAAAATCCCCAAAGGTGTTGGCACACCCGAATTAGCACCTGTTAGCACAGGTTTGGGCGAAGTGTATCAATACATTATTCACCCCAAAAAAGGTAGCGAAAGCAAATACACGGCTATGGACTTGCGAACAATGCAAGACTGGATTGTTGCCCGACAGCTTTACGGAACAGCAGGAATTGCAGAAGTAAACAGCTTTGGCGGGCAAATGAAACAATATGAAGTTGCTGTAAATCCTGACAGATTGATTGCAATGGGAATAACCATTCCCGAAATTTTTACCGCTTTAGAAAAAAACAACGAAAACACAGGCGGGGCATACATTGACAAAAAGCCAAATGCCTATTTCATTCGTGGTGTGGGTTTGATTGGTTCGTTTGACGACATCAAGAATATAGTCGTAAAAACCAATCCAAACGGCATCCCTATTTTGATAAAAGATGTTGCCGAAGTGCATTTAGGTAGTGCCGTGCGATATGGTGCAATGACTTACAACGGTGAGGTAGATGCCGTTGGCGGTGTAGTAATGATGTTAAAAGGTGCAAATAGTGCCGATGTGGTAAGCCGTATTAAAGATAAAATGGCAACTATTCAAAAATCATTACCAAAAGATGTAGTAATTGAACCCTATTTAGATAGAACCGATTTGGTAAACCGTGCCATTTCAACAGTAGAAAAAAATCTGATTGAAGGAGCTTTAATAGTAATCTTCGTTTTGGTTTTATTTCTTGGAAACCTTCGTGCAGGTTTAATTGTGGCTTCTGCCATTCCTTTATCAATGTTGTTTGCTTTGGGCTTAATGAATGTATTTGGCGTAAGTGCCAATCTAATGAGTTTAGGAGCAATTGACTTTGGTTTGATTGTGGACGGAGCAGTAATTATTGTAGAAGCCACCTTGCACCATTTAGGAATGCGGAAAACAATTGGCAAACTTTCACAATCAGAAATGGATAATGAAGTGTTTGTTTCCGCATCTAAAATCCGAAGCAGTGCCGCTTTTGGCGAAATAATTATCCTTATTGTTTATATTCCAATTCTTACCTTGGTAGGTATCGAGGGCAAAATGTTTAGCCCGATGGCTCAAACAGTTTCTTTCGCCATTGTTGGAGCGTTGATTTTATCGCTTACCTACATTCCAATGATGTGTGCAGCTTTCCTTTCTAAAAACATTTCGCACAAACAAACATTGAGCGATAGAATGATGAATTTTTTCCAACGACTTTATGCACCGTTATTAGAAAAAGCAATTCGTTTTAAAAAAGTAATTGTAGTCGCAACCGTTGCGGTATTTGCAGTTTCCGTATTTCTATTTTCAAGAATGGGTGGTGAGTTTATTCCAACCTTGCAAGAAGGCGACTTTGCATTTCATTGCATTTTGCCACAAGGAACTTCACTTTCTCAAAGTTTAGAAACCAGTATGCAAGCATCACGGCTAATTAAAGAATTTGACGAAGTAAAGATGGTAGTCGGAAAAACAGGAGCAGCCGAAGTGCCAACCGACCCAATGCCACCCGAAGCCACCGATATGATGATAATTCTAAAAAGCCCTGATGAATGGAAACGTGATATTTCATATGATGAATTGGCAGAAGAATTTGAACAAAAATTAAATACCATTCCTGGGGTTTTCTTTGAAAAAAACCAACCCATACAAATGCGGTTTAATGAACTTATGACTGGTATTCGCCAAGATGTTGCTGTTAAAATATTTGGTGAAAATATGGACACACTTTTAAGCTATGCTAATAAGGTAAATTCAGTTGTTCAAAGTGTGGACGGTGCAACTGAACCAAGCGTTGAAAGGGTTGCAGGACTTCCGCAAATCGTAATTAAATATAACCGTTCGCAAATTGCCAATTACGGTTTAAACATTGAGGACATCAACCACATTGTTTCTACATCATTTGCTGGTGGAAGTGCAGGAGTTGTGTATGAAAACGAACGCAAATTTGATTTAGTGGTTAGGCTTGACAGCACACACCGAAACAACATTGACGATGTAAGTCATTTATATATCCCAACTGCCAACGGAACACAAATTCCATTATCGCAAGTTGCGGAAATAAAAATGGAATTAGGCCCTGCACAAATAAGCCGTGAAGATGGTAAACGCAGAATTGTTGTGGGCTTCAACATCAAGGGCAGAGATGTGGAAAGTGTTGTTACCGATATTCAAAAAGAACTGAATGAAAAGGTAAAACTTCCCGAAGGATATTATTACACTTATGGAGGAACTTTTGAAAATCTGCAAGCGGCAAGTAAACGCCTAATGATTGCTTTGCCTGTGGCATTGGCACTCATTTTTATGTTACTCTATTTCACCTTTGGTTCAGTAAAACAAGCAACGCTAATTTATACCGCAATTCCAATGAGTGCAATAGGCGGTGTATTCGCTTTACTTCTTCGTGATATGCCTTTCAGCATTTCTGCAGGTATTGGTTTTATTGCCTTGTTTGGTGTAGCAGTTTTAAATGGCATTGTGCTAATCGGAACTTTTAACCAATTAGAAAAAGACGGAATTACGGACATATTAGAACGAATAAAAGAAGGAACTAAAATCCGCTTGCGACCTGTGTTAATGACTGCCACCGTTGCATCATTAGGATTTTTACCAATGGCACTTTCACACGGTGCGGGGGCAGAAGTGCAAAAACCTTTGGCAACGGTTGTGATAGGAGGTTTGCTCACCGCAACTTTCTTAACCCTGTTTGTTTTGCCTTTGCTGTATCTTATATTTTCTAAAACTAAAAAAGCAAAAAGCAAAGTTTCAACAACAGTAATTTTAGTTTTTGTATTGCTTTCATTCAATGTTGCCAATGCTCAAACGCCAACATCTAAAACCATTTCGGTTGAAGATGCAATAAGCACCGCATTGAAAAATAATTTAGAAATTCAATCACAACAATTCAATGTGCAATCTTCCACCACTTTGAAAAAATCGGTGTTTGAATTACCCAAAACAAATGTCAATTTTCAGTTTGGGCAATACAACAGCATCAATCAGGACAAGGCTTTTCAGGTTTCGCAAAGTATTCCGTTTCCTACCTATTTCACTGCAAAATCAGGTTTGTATAAAGCCGAATTGCAAAGTAGCCAATTGCAACAGCAAGCCACAGCAAGCGAAATAAAAGCACAGGTTCAATACTGGTTTTATCAGTTGCAGTATTTGCAAACCACTAAAAAGCAACTGCAATCTTTAGACAGCTTGTATAACGATTTTGTGAGTGCAGCAGCCTTGCGATACAAAACAGGCGAAACAAATTTGTTGGAAAAAACCACAGCCGAAACCAAACGTGGACAGCTTTCGCTTTTGCTCAAACAAAATGAAACGGACTTTGCCACGGCTTACAATTCTTTAAAAATGCTAATGAACACAAGCGAGGATTTTACGATTGACAACAACGGAAACTTTCAACCGCTTGTATTAAGCAGTTCGCTTGACACCACGCTTATTGCAAATAATCCATCGCTGAAAGTGTTGTATCAGCAAGCCGTTATTGCCGAGCAAAACAAAAAAGTTGAAACCGCATCTACGCTACCCGATTTCAATGTCGGTTATTTCAACCAGTCCTTAATTGGTGTGCAAACGATTAACGGAGCAGATGTGAATTTTGACGGTAGCAAACGCTTTCAAGGTTTTAATGTTGGCATAAGTATTCCGATTACTTTTTTCAGCAATGCATCAAAAGTAAAATCACTTGACTACAAACAGCAAGCATTGCAAAAAGAAGCCGACAACGGAAAACTGGTTTTACAAAATCAACTGCAAAATGCTTTTCAGCAATACAATCAGAATTTGTCGCAATACAATTATTACAAATCAATCGCTTTGCCCAATGCCGAAATAATTATTAGCACGGCAAAAGTTGGTTTCAAAAGTGGCGACATTGGCTACATTGAATACTTGCAAGCATTGCAAACCGCTACTGATGTGCAGTTAAATTATCTGCAATCGGTAAACGCACTCAATCAGAGTATTGTCAATATTAATTTCTTAACTAACAAATAAAATTTCAGAACAATGAAAAATATAATATTTATAGCAGCCATTGCAACATCCATAATATTTGCATCCTGCAACAGCAATAAAACCGAAACGCACGGAGAAGAAACCGAACACCACGATGAACACGAAAACTCCAACACGGCAATGCTTACAACCGAGCAAATGAAATCTATAAAAATAGAATTAGGTAGTATTGAGAAAAAGCAATTAACCGCTTCGTTAAAAGCCAACGGAATTTTAAAAGTGCCTAATCAAAATCGTGCCAATGCCACAGCTTCATTGGGTGGAGTTGTCAAATCTATTTTGGTGCAAACAGGCAATTCGGTAGGCAAAGGACAAACCATTGCTACCATTTCAAACAATTCTTTTATCACAATGCAAGAAGAATTTTTAAGCATTTCTTCAAAAGCGGAATTGGCACAATTAGAATTTGCCCGTCAAAAGGAATTGCAACAAGGCAATGCAGGAGCATTGAAAAATTTGCAGTCAGCCGATGCAGAACTTAAAACACTTAAAGCCCGAAAAGCAAGTCTGCAAAAACAATTAGAGTTAATCGGTATCAACACCGCTTCACTCACAAGCGAAAATATCCAGTCCGTTGTAAATATTTCAAGCCCAATAAACGGCACAATTAGCATTGTAATGGTAAACATTGGCAGTTATGTAGATGCCAACAACCCCATTGCCGAAATAGTGGACAATAGCCAACTGCACCTTGACTTGTATGTGTATGAAAAAGATTTGCAAAAACTAAAAGTTGGGCAAACCATCCATTTTACACTCACCAACAATCCGGGTAAAGAATACGATGCAGATGTTTACGCCATTAGCAACACCTTTGAGCAAAACACCAAAGCCATTTCGGTTCACGCAATGGTAAAAGGCGACAAGCAAGGCTTAATTGACGGAATGAGTATTACCGCTTTGGTTAGTTTAGAAAATGCTACCGTTGATGCCGTGCCTACCAACGCCATTGTAAACCACGAAGGGCAAGACTATATTTTTATCGTAACCGATGCCCACAAAGAAGAGGAACATCATTCAGAAAAAGAAACTGCCGAACACAAGCACGATGAAAGCGGACATCAGCATAGCGAAAAAGAAGAACCCGAACACAAGGAAGAAGGAACAACATTTGAAAAAATCCCTATTCGCAAAGGGACTACTGATGTTGGTTACAGCGAAATTACTTTACTTAAAGAAATTCCTGCAAAAAGCAAAGTAGTTGTAAACGGAGCATTTTTTATTTTAGCTAAAATGAATAATAAAGGCGAAGCACATTCACATTAATCACCTAAAATATTTTCAAAAATGAAACTTCCAATCAACGACAAAAAATTTCTCTTTCTTCTTTCGGCAATCACAATTGTGGTTGCCTTAGAAGTTTTATCCATCATCGGCATACATATACCAATGCCTTATGCACCTTTTGTTTTCGCCATTTTCATTTTAGGCATTGGCTACAATGTTTTATGGAACGGAGTAAAAGCAATCTTCAAACTCAAATTCAGCAGCATTAATTTATTAATGACAATTGCCGTAATAGGTGCATTTTATTTGGGCGAATACCCAGAAGCAGCAGTAGTAATAGTGCTATATGTTTTAGGCGAACGCTTAGAAGATATTGGCATTGAAAATTCAAAATCGGCATTAGATGAATTGGTAAGCAAAGCACCCAAAACAGCATTTGTAAAAACAGAAAACGCAAATGTTGCTATTGATAAAATTGCAGTCGGCACAATCATTCAGGTAAAAGCAGGTGAAATGATACCGCTTGACGGCAAAATTATTTCTGGCGAAACAATGGTTGATGAAGCCGCCATAACGGGCGAACCCATTGCAAAAGACAAACGCACAGGCGACAATTTGTTTGCAGGAACGCTAAACAAAAATGGTTTTATAGAAATGAAAACAACCAAACTTTCTGTTGATACCACTTTCTCAAAAATCATTCGACTAACTTTTGAAGCACAGGGCAACAAAAGTGAAACACAAAAATTCATTCAACAATTTTCAAAGTATTACACACCGTCAATTATTGCAATGGCAATTTTAGTTTTTGTCATTCCTGTATTTGCAATGCAATTAGATTTTAACCATTGGTTGCAACAAGCCATTACACTTTTAGTAATCGCTTGTCCTTGTGCATTGGTTATATCCACACCAGTGGCAATTTACGCAGCCATCGGAAACGCATCAGCAAAAGGAGCATTGGTAAAAGGCGGAAAATATATTGAAGCATTAGCAAGCATCAAAGCAATTGCATTAGACAAAACCCGAACCATCACTTTTGGAAATCCTATTGTTTCAGATGTGTTTCCGTTAAACGGAACAAGCCGAGAAGAATTGTTGGCTTGCACCGCAGGAGCAGAAATATTTAGCGAACACCCATTGGCACAAGCGATAGTAGATGCAAGCAAAAAAGAAGGATTTGAACCACACAAAACCGAAGGTTTCAAAAGCATTATGGGCAAAGGAGCAACCGCAAAATGTTTGGTGTGTGAAGACGAAACAATTTATGTAGGCAAGTTAGATTTCATAAAAGAACATCAACCCGTTGACAAAGAAGCCGAGAAAATTGTAGCAGAACTTTCAGCACAAGGCAAAACAAGCGTAGTAGTAAGTTTTGGCGAAGGTGTGGCAGGTGTTATTGGTTTAATGGACGAAATAAAACCCGACAGTGCAGCAGCATTAAAAGAAATAGAAGCAATGAACATAGAACCTATTATGCTTACAGGCGACCACGAAAAAGCAGCAAACTATGTAGCCCAACAAGTAGGCATCAAAAAAATATTCGGAAATCTTTTACCCGAAAACAAAGCTGAAAAAATTAAAGAACTTTTGCAACAATATAAATTTGTAGCAATGGTAGGCGATGGCATAAACGATGCACCAGCATTGGCACAAAGCACCGTAGGCATAGCAATGGGAGCAGCAGGAAGCGACACAGCAATTGAAACCGCAAACATTGCATTGATGAATGATAAACTTTCACTCATCCCTTTTTTAATTCGGTTAAGTCAAAAAACATTACGCAGAATAAAATTCAACACCATCGGAGCAATAGCGGTAAAACTTATATTCATTACACTTGCATTTATAGGTTACAGCAATTTAGTTTTTGCCATAGCAGCAGATGTAGGAGTAACACTAATTGTAATTTTGACAAGTTTAAATTTGATGAAATTTGAAAATACAATTGCAAGCAATTGATACGATAAAAATTTTCTGTAAAAAAGAATTTCCTTTAAATTTGCTTCACAAAATCAAATCAATATTTACTAACCCAAAAATAATTTAATTATGGCATCAACAACTGAAACTGGTCACGCAAAGAATGTAGCCAACTTTGAAGACCTAATCTCATTCTGCACTGGATATGGTGCAAGCTACAACCCAAGCAAAGCAGCCATAGCAATAGCGGCTTTATCAACCATTCACACCAACGCTTTAGCAGCTTTGGCAAACATTAACACACTACTTCCTGCCTACACCAATGCCATCAACGCAAGGGAAGCAGCATTTTCACCATTGAGCAAACTTATTACAAGAGTAGTAAATGCAGCCGATGCAAGCGATGTGAGCAAACAAGTAAAAGCAGATGTAAAAACCATTGCACGGAAATTACAAGGAAAAAGAGCAACGCCTAAAAATGATGCACCTGCACCAAATCCATTAGCACCAGCAGAAGAAACCACCAAAAACATTTCAGCATCACAAATGAGTTTTGACCAACGAATAGAAAACTTAGACAAACTCATACAACTTTTGGCGGCACAACCTGCATACATTCCAAACGAACCCGAATTAGCCGTTGCAGGACTTACAGCAACCCTAAACACAATGCGGACAACAAACACAACAGCCGTAAACGCATACACACCAGTAAGCAATGCAAGAATAAATCGTAACACTATATTATATGCAGAAAGCACAGGACTGGTTGACTTAGCAGGCGATGTAAAAAGCTATGTAAAATCCGTATTCGGTGCTACAAGTCCACAATACAAACAAGTAAGCGGACTAAAATTTACCAAAGTAAAGCCATAACAAATAGCACACGACTAATATTAAACAGGTTTCTCCCTCCCTATTTTTGGAGAAACCTGTTTTTATTTGAGAAAACAACTACTTAACTTTATAAAAGTTAAACTGCAACAAGTTTATTGCTTACTGACAACTGAAAACGAGCAACTTTACTTTAGAAAAACAAAACTGCAAAGTAGAAAAATGCAACTGCAAAAAGAAAACAACATAATTACAAAAGGAAACAGCATACTGCAAATTAAACAGACAGTGCATCTAAAGCCCACGCCTTTGCACTCACATTTGCGTTTGCCACCCCACACAGGCAAACGCAGCAAAAGCAAAAGAGAGTGCAAGCAACCGCACGGGGACAGTGCATTCATACCCGACAAAACCCAACCAACACCACTTCGGACAGACAGAAGGGCAGCTGATAACAGCACATTTGCAATAGGCGGGGTTCCGTTCTCCGCAGACAGTTTAGTGGTAGCCGAAAGTTTTGTGCTCCGTATAAAGTTCAGTGGTAAAAATCCCGCCCATCGCAAATCTGCAAAACGATGTGGCGCCATTCGGCGCCACATCGGATCGCCGGATTGCATGCGCAGATGTGGCCTTGAACGGCTCACATCTGCGCATTTGCGCGATTTCTCCGCGGATCGCAGCTTCGCTACTCCCGCTCCGAAACCTCGCAAATCCGGCGATCCGTTGGGTGACACCGGAAAAAAAATACAAAATCGTAGGGGAACGCAGCACTCGCAAAGAAATTTGGAAGATTTGGTTTTGGTGTCTCGTTTGAAAATTAAGTTCAGAAGTTGAAATTTAGTAAATGGTAACCGTTTTCATAACAACATTCGGAAGTTGAAATTTAGAATTTGATGCTCAAATTTGAAAGTTTGGAACCGATGAATTCGAGTCAGGAATTTTGTAACTCTGGAAATCGTGCTGCTGACGAAGAAGAATCAAATCCGTGTTTCGCAGAAATTTAATGGTTCGCGGGAAAAGTGGTGTCTGGCAAAACGTTTTCTGGAAATTGGCAGATTTGGCGTAAATTCATCCAAGCCACGGTTTGGCAAAAAAATGGCGTCACCCAACACCGGCTATGCGTCCATGCCAGCGAGGCTTGCCCACAGCAAATTCGCTCCAGGCCTACGCTTCGGGCGAATTTGCTGGCACGTCAAGCATAGCCAATCGTTCTCGACAATAAAAAAAGAAAACAAATGAAATCATGCAATAAAATAATAAACTATGTAATGACGATAGCGTGGGTACTATCGCTTCTCGCCTACGTCTATCTTGTCAAAGAATGTGGGAAATTTCATTTGTTTATGTTTTCAATTCCTCTATTTTTTTTCTTGTTATCAAATTGGAAAGCAGACGATAATATTAACTGGCGACTGAGCATAGCCATACGCTACCCATTCATTTGTTTTATTATTGTCCTATTATCATATTTTGGTGAATCTTATCTTTTAAGTTCTGCCTTAGAGGATTTTCCAGACTCTCTTGAAGGTAGGCAACAATTGTTATCATTCCTTTTTATATTAACCCTATTTACAGGAGACAGGCTTTCAATTACAAAGCAAACAGGACAAGTTATCTATTTTGCAGTTATTGGTTGTACATGCCTATTGATTTGGCGAATCTACAACGAAGGAATTGTGTTTTCAATAGTAATAGGAATTTGCAGTATAATTTGGTTGTTTTTTTCGAAAAAGAAAAATAATTTTTTTGAAAAATTACAACATGAAGCTCTCACGAACCCAACCAGCAAAGCCTCCGACCAATTTTGGTTTAGTTGCTTTAACAATACAGAATTGTCGGAAAAATTACGTTGGAAAGCATTTGACCGTATCAAAGAAGAAGATAAAATAGTAGATTTTTTTGAGAGTTATCCATCAGTAAGAGATCACTTTTCTAAGCTAAAAAGTTCAAAAATTGAGTACCCACATTTGTTAGGTAAGGTTAAAAAGTGGAATAATAGAATACGCTTGTTTTCATATTTGTCAGAAACCCAAAAGTTGAAATGTATTGACGAATGCGATGATAAACTATTTTTAGAAAACTCACTATTAATGAATGAAGTTGAAATAAAGTTAACAAAAAATGATAACTCTACGAAAAGTTTTTTTGAAAGATATTGCATAAAAATTGATTTAATATGGAATCAATCCAATTCCCCATCACTACTCAAATAAGAGGCGCATCAGCATTGCGACTTTTTGAACTTGGGAAACGTGATACTTCCCAAGAATTCATTGTTCCTTTATATAATGAAGGAGTTTCTCATGCTTATGAAATAAAAAAGAGTGAACTATTAGTTTCGATACTAAGGTTTGTTGTTTCGGTATGTTCTGAAAATAGTAAAGAATTTCATAAGTTAGGAAATCTGATGAGTTCTGAGAAAATCCCGCAACAACTTGTTTCGGAAAGTATAAAAAGTGATTCAGCCTTGTTCAGAGCTTTGGGAGAGTGCTTTTATTTATTCCCAGTACACTCAAATATTGATACGATTATTGCCCTGTGGAATAATAACAAACAAAGTGTTAGTAGTATTTCAAATGTTCAAAAATCAGATAAAAAACTTGAAACTGCTTGGGGTCCAATGCTTGCAGCGCTAGGAGCCTGCGCAGCAACTGATAAGAATTATAAAAATTTAACGGAAGATGAAGAAACGGAGCAAAAGTTAAACCCTCTTTATCAAGCAAGGGCTGAACTTATTGAAGAACGTCAACCCTTATTTGAAGTTTATAAAGAAGTTTATAGAAAATTTGAAGAACTGGAAAACACTAATTCGTATCGTGGTTCATTTATTCAAAGACTACCGCACATTGTATGGAACAATCAAGTAATTACAGTTAGTGATTTTAATAATTTTGTTACAAGAATAAAAAGTATTGATGAAAAAATTAACCGCCTAACCAATGAAATAGACAAACTCGAAAATCACCTAAGTGCTGGCAATCTTTTAATGAAGATATCGTCGAATGCACAGCGTTTTCATGGTTACTTGCGCCAATACGCCGTAATTGGGTTGATGAAGTTGCAAAATTCTCCTTTCTTAGATGATAAAACAAGAGAGCGAATTGCTGAACATCTCAATAAATTGTTTGAAATAACGAAAAACGAGAAACAGTTTAGAACTTTTGAAATAAGGATTGCACCTGATGCAACATTTGGTGAATTGCTGCACTTGTTTAAAATGGGTATCCATTTTCTAACTGAACAATGGATAGAACAACAATATGTTGAATTGCCTAATGTCCTTAAAGGGCTAATGAACGAGATACCTAATGTCTTTGATTTCCTTTCAAAATACCCTCTTAGATTAGTTCTTCCAGAAGATAAATACAAATTCTATGGCGTTTATTCGGCTTCAAGATACGATTTAGAAAGATGGACAAGATTTCAAGGAGAACTATACATTGGTGAAGTGCAAGAACGCTATTTTGAACTTGATGATTTGACACGCCCAAATAGTATGGGTATATCTGTTTTTACCTTGCAAAATTTATTTGTAGCATTACCAACACTTTGGCATGAATATCAGCATTATGGTGAAGAAGGTATTAAAAAAGGTAATGACAATGAAATGTCAGTTTACACTCTTGAAAATATTTTTTTGCGGAGGCAAATAATGGAGTATGCAAAAAAATTAAACATATCGCAAAATAATTCGACAATTACAGAAATTCTATTTAAAATTCAGAATGATGACCCTGGTGCATATTTATTGTTGTCATTTGACTTTTTCCAACCTTATTCATATCAAAACTTATTGAAAATAATTCAGACAAATTATCCCGACCGACAACTCCCATTAGAGGTAGCCAAAATAAAAGCAGGTTTGAGAATAAAGGCAGAGGATGACAATACAATCGAAGCAAACTTTAATAATTTCTTTTGGCATCCTGAAATTAGGTGGCCATTGCTTAACGAAAGTAATTCAGAAATTTACAACAAATTATACAGTATATTGATAAAAACATTTACCCAAGTTAATGTTTTGTCTTACGATGAATGGAATAATTTACTAAATGCCCCCTCAGTAAAAAGCACACTCAATGAATGGGAAGTATTTGTCAAACATCATAGGCTTAATGAACATTTCATTGTGAATCCACCCATTTTTAGTTTGGACGAAAATGTAGCCACTTGGCTTAACAGAATATAAAAATGTCGAGAACAACGCACTGCCGCCAATCGCCGCCAAAGCCAACGCACAAAGCCCAAGTAGGCGGCGACTGCGGCAGTGCCACCGATGTGGCGCCATTCGGCGCCACATCGGATCGCCGGATTGCATGCGCAGATGTGGCCTTGAACGGCTCACATCTGCGCATTTGCGAGATTTCTCCGCGGATCGCAGCTTCGCTACTCCCGCTCCGAAACCTCGCAAATCCGGCGATCCGTTACCTGCAAGCCTAAAAGACGACACAGCAAGAATGAACAACAGAAATAAACATAAAGTAACGGGACAAATGAACTATCAGACAGCCGACCCAAAAGCCAACGCTTCTGTATTTTTATTTTTTCCCACCGCACATTTTTTAAAAACAATTTTAGCCAGCCGCACAAATGGCACATTTGGTTTTGCCCGATACACAAGCCAACCCTTCGCAAAACCAAAAGAGCCATTTTTTGCCCACGCACGGACAGAACAAAGAGAAAATTCAATAAAATTGTTGCATATGAAAAAACTATTCATCTTAACACTTTTCTTACTGACATCATCAATAGGTTTCAGTCAATCCTATTTAGGCTGGGTGACAAAACAGGTAAACTTTCGACAAGGACCAGGCACAGACTATGGAGTAATTTCATCGTTGAAACCGGGAACACAAATATTTATTGTATCCCTTGAGACGGAAAATGATTTCTACAATATAATTGACATTGCAACCGACAAGGAAGGATATATACATAAGTCGTTTGTAAAACTTGGAGACCTAGTTGAAAAAAATGAAAGAGGTATGTTTACCCCAAGCGGTAAAACTTCGACTTACAATCCTGAAATTGAAATTTTCAACAATACTTCATTAACCCTAACACTGAAACTCAATAGTGAAACATACACTTTTTCACCAAAGCAAAAACGAACATTAACATTAAGCCCAGGAACATATAATTACCGTGCCTCTGCCCCTGGTGTTATACCAAACATCGGCACAGAATATATGGAGAGTAATATGGGTTACACTTGGCAATTTTATATAGTAACTGAAAGAAGATAAAATCTATGCAATTCATTAACCCTGTAGAAATTCTTGAATTAGATACTTCCGAAATTTCGGCAGTTGATAATTCATTGATTAAAAAGGCAAAACGTAAACTTTTTGCCGAAATAGACCTTTCTGACAATGGTCATTTCCAATACAAAGGACTATCACTTACAAAAACTGATTGTGAAAAAGTAATAGATGAGTTAGAAAGTCCAAACGCTTTAGAGTTCTATTCTCATTTAGCAAAGAATAATCTTCTAAATGATTTTCTTGTAAATGGTAATGACAAACTTTTTACATCATTCAAACAAGAAAGCATTTACAAACTTCTAGAATTCATAAAATTCATCAGTCCTTTCTTTGCTCCGAAATTTGATAAAGCTATATTGAAAGCATTTGTTGATGAGGATTCAGAGAAACTCAGAAGCATTTTAAGAACACAAACCCTTATTAGCACAGCAGACCTAAATGTTGCATTTAAGAGTTTGAGTATTGAAATTCAAAACAGGATTCAACAAATCGACTCTTTAACTAAAGAGATAAAAAATGAAGAATCTGAATATTCAGATGATGACATTGATGAAGTTATTGATTTAATAGTTGATTTATTTCCAACGGAAACACTTAATCAATTACCAGCATATTTTCAAAGTCAGATAAATAAAATTGCAGCCGCAATAAATTTCTTGCTATTAGCTATTTGGAATGAATTTAATACAACATCGGTTTCTTTGCACTTGTTAGAACATTTACTTGAGTTAAATATTGAAAGTGTCAGCAAACCGACTTTTCAAAAAAACTATGACATAGTAAAGAAAAAACACGAAGAAAGAATTGAGCAAGAAAAAAATGCACCAACCTTAAAAAAATGGGCATCTATACTTATTACAATTCAAAATCTAATAAAAAGTGTAGAAAATAAAAATGTTCAGGCTTCTGATTCGCTAGACAAAATTAAACAGATAGTTACCTTAACAGAACTTAATGCTTTACCTTCTTTTGCAAACGAAATAAGAACACAAATCGGTTATTCCATTAGGAGTCTTTCTATATCTTGTTGGAACAAGCAGAACGATATAAAATCCTCTTTAGCATTGATATCATTTGCATTACAAATCAATGTAAGTGATGATGCAAAGTTGAAATTCAAGCAGGATAAAACAGAACTTGAAGAGCTAGAAAAGAAGTATAAAGGTGTTTTAGTATGTCATTTCTGTGAGAAAAATCCACCAGAAGACAATTGTGGCATTTCACAAACCATCTATAAGGAAACATATAGAAGCTATTTCCCAAGACGTGTTCAATTTTCTTACACTGATGTTACTATTCCTAGATGCAGAAGTTGTAAAGAAATTCATTCTAAAGGCAGTCAGAAGTTTTCACTGATATTCTTTGTAGCATTAGCATTAGGTGTAATAATTGGTGCTATGACAGATGGTGAGCATTTCATAATTGGCGGTATTATAGGAGCGGTTGCAGGCTGGATAGTTGGAAAAATAATTGAAGGCAATCAGGTCAGTAGTAGCGGTATTAAAGACTCGTCAGAATCAACATTATCAAAACATCCTTTACTTATTGACAGAATGAGAGAAGGATGGACATTTTCTAAACCAAGTGCATAAAAATAAAAAATATGAACGAACAAATAAAAGTGCCAAAAATTTACATCGACTTGCTAGACCAAGTTTTTGAAATTGAAAAAAAGGTTGAAAACCTTACCGAATCCAATTCTATAAGCCGAAATATTACAAGGCTAAAAGAAATATTTGAACAGCTAGAAGCGGACGGTGGTTTAGTTTACCATAATCCGATTGGTGAGCCATACAACGAAACACGGACTGATATTGAAGCAAGTATAGCTGGTAATTCTGCCGACAATCTTATAATTACAGAGGTAATTAAACCAATTGTTAGATACAGAAAAGGTGGAATAACCTTAATTGCTAGAAAAGGAATCGTTGTTGCAGAATCAAAATCTTAATCTTTAAATCATTCACATAATGGAAAATACAATCAATTTCGGAATCGACCTAGGCACTACAAATTCAGCTATTGCCAAATTTGTTAAAGGTGAAGTAATCGTTTTTAATAATCCGTTGGATTATGGAAGAGCAACACTCCCTTCTGTTGTTTGCTATCAAAAAGACAAAATTATTGTTGGTAGCCAAGCCAAAGTAATGTTTGGAAAACAAAAGAAAGATGCCTTTACACAAGCATTTTTTAAACGTAAAATGGGAACGTCTGAAAGTTTCCCTATTAAATCACAGAATCGTTCAGTAACTCCAATTGAACTATCGGCACAAGTTCTGAAAGAACTTAAAACTTTTGTAAACACAGGTGATAATTTAGAATCTGTAGTAATTACCATTCCTGCTTCATTTGATTTAATTCAATCTAATGCAACAAAGGAAGCGGGTTATCAAGCGGGCTTCAAACAAGTTGTTCTATTACAAGAGCCAATTGCAGCAAGTTTAGCATATGCCAATATGAAAAAGTCAAAGGAACTTACTGACGGTCAATGGCTCGTTTATGATTTTGGCGGAGGAACATTTGATGTTGCTCTAATTAAAATTAAAGATGGTGAAATGAAAGTAATTGACCACGAAGGAAACAACTTCTTAGGTGGTGCAGATATAGACCAAATGATTGTTGACAAACTGGTTATCCCAAAGATAAATGCTCAATTTTCATTTGAGAATTTAGAAGATGAAATGAAAAGTGCATCGGGTAAATACAATTCTAAATACTACGTTCTTTTAAGCAGAGCTGAAGAAGCAAAAATTAGATTATCGGCAGTCAAATCGGCTGAAATTGTGGTAGATGGTTTTGAAGATGAAGAAGGAAACGAGGTAGATTTTGAAATTACAATCACACGTTCAGAATTTAACGAACTAATAAAATCTTCTGTTGATGGAACAATTGAAATGATAAAAACCATTTTGACGAGAAACTCACTTGGTTCAAAGGATATTCAATTTACATTAATGGTTGGTGGTTCTACATATATTCCCTATGTAAGACAAAGAGTTGAAGAAATATTACAAATACCTGCAAATTGTGAAATTGACCCAACGACAGCCGTTGCAGTTGGTGCTGCTTACTATGCAGCAACTAAACAAAAGGAAATTTCAAAAACAGACAAACAACAAAAGAAAACTGCATTATCAATAAAGGCTAGTTATAATAAAGCATCTAAAGAAAAGGACGAATTGTTCGCTGCAAGAGTAACGGGAGACACCGAAGGTCTATTTTACAAAATAGTTAGACAAGATGGTGGTTTTGATTCAGGTTTGAAGAAACTCTCTGAGCGAATAAGCGAAGATTTGCCATTAGTTGAAAATGCTTACAACTTCTTTACTTTAACCGTTTATGACAGCTTAAATAATGTTGTAGAAACGGACATCGAACCCATTGGAATTAACAGCGGCTTTGGCATTAGCGGACAGCCGTTGCCAGAAGACATTTGCTTAGAAGTAGATGATTATGACAACCCTGGTGAAACACGACTTGCATTGATATTTCAACGGAACACAATATTACCTACTAAACGGACATTGACTTTTCCGATAAATAAAACAATTGTCAAAGGAAGTGAAGAAAATGACATACGTATTAACATATTACAAGGTTCACACCTTGCTTTACCTGAAGCAAATAAAAGTATCGGATTTATTGGAATAACAGGTAAGAACTTAAAAAGAGATATTTCAAAAGGTTCTGATATAGAAATAACGATTTCATTATCTGAATCACAAGATTTAACTGTCGCAGCATATTTAAATATGGCTGACCAAGAGTTCAAGGAGACATTTAACCCTAAAGAAAGACATACTCCAGTTGAAATGCTCAAAGAGCAAGTTGAAGATTTATCTGAAAAGTTAGATGAAGAAATCGAACAAGCTACTGAAAAAGAAGATTATGAAACTGCAAGTGCTTTATCCAAATTGAAAAGGGAGATGGATGTTGTTGCCGAAGAAACGGAAAGCCTCACATCAGACGATGTAACAGATAAACGTTATCAATTGGAGGATAAGAAACGTAAAATAGCACAGGAGATTGATAGTGCTACCAAACACAAAAGGATTCAAAAGGTAAAAGAACATTATTTTGAAACGAAAGCTGAGTGCTTAAAACATCTTGATGATAGCGGCAACGACCACGAAAGGAAAACATACAATGATATTGTTTCTCAAGAAGAGGCTTTTATGTCGACTAACAGTCCAATTAAAATTCAAGAAAAGTCTGATGAACTTCAAAGCATTATTGGGCAAATAAGATGGCGAACTCCTGATTTTTTAACTGGAATTTTCAATTGGCTAAAAGGAGAACAACCAAAAATGAATGACCAAACACAAGCAAAAAGCCTTATTGATGCTGGTAAGTTTGCTGTAGAAAGTCAAAATTGGGATAGACTCAGAGAAATAAATTTCGGCTTACTTGATTTATTGCCAAGAGGAGCTAAAGAACAAATTACAACTAAAATTGGATTTGGATTATGAAAACTGAAGCATTTCAAAACCTACTGCTTAAATCAGCAGTTTCGGTCATTGCCTGTGATGGCAGTATAGAAGAATCAGAAATTTCTGAAATAAGAAATATGGCTGAAAACGAAATTTACTTTATGGGTTTTGACTTTGAGGAACCACTTGAAGAAACACTCAAAACTATTAAGGAAAAAGGTTCAACAGCAATTAATGATTATTTGCAAGAAGTCGCAGTTGCTAATCTAAATGACAATCAGGAATTACTGCTTATTGAAGTTTTAATTCGGGCAATCGAATCAGATGAAAAGGTTGAACCGAGTGAAATTAAATTTCTACAAATGGTTAAGTCAAAATTGAAAACAAGTGAGGAAACAATTATTACAAAGTTTCCTAAACAAATGAATTACCTGATAGACTTTAACAATTACGGTTTACATCAAGAATTTACGGATGAACTTAAGTTTGAATAATATAATCAAAATCATCTTAGCGATTTTATTTTTCCTCTGTTTGGCAAATATGCCTTATGGTTATTATCAGTTTGTAAGGTTAGCAAGTCTAATAGGCTTTTCAGTTTTAGCATATAAGGCAAACGAACAAGGAAGACAGACGGAAATGATTATTTACGGTGGACTTGCTTTGTTATTCCAACCGTTTTTCAAAATCGCACTTGGCAGACAAATGTGGAATATAGTTGACGTAGTTGTGGGCATAGGACTTTTAATATCAATATTTATGAAACCAAAGGAAAACCAGCCCTAAAAGCAAGCACATTTGCAATTCGCACAAGCTAACGCACAGACCAAAAATTGCAAAAGAGCTTGCTTTGCCAACGCAGAGAAAAATTGTTTTTAAAAAATTTCCAACGCTTCAAAAAAATAAAAATACACCGACACACAGCCCGACAAAAACAGCAGACAATGACGCAGAAACTCACTATTGACAAGACATACAGCGACACGGTGGACAGAAGGCCAGCAGGTAACAGCGGTTTGGCAAAAGTGGCGGTTCAGTGCTCCGCAGACACATTTGTGGTTAATCAAAGTTTGGTTCTCCGCATCAACATTTGTGGTAAAAATCGCCACCTTCGCCAAGCCGCAAAACGTTATGCGGCAGCTTAAAAGACGACAACAACAACATTGACAAATAGAAAATGAAATCAGAAAACAAACTAGCAGGACTTGGACTTTTAACAGCAATTTCGGCTTCTCTGTGCTGTATTACTCCTGTTTTGGCTTTGTTGGCAGGGACAAGTGGACTTGCTTCGGCTTTTTCTTGGCTTGACCCTTTGAGACCCTATTTAATCGGCTTAACAGTTTTGGTGCTTGGGTTTGCTTGGTATCAAAAACTGAAACCTCAAAAACAAATGGACTGCAACTGCGACACGACAGAAAAAACACCCTTTATTCAGACAAAGAAGTTTTTGGGTATCGTAACAGTTTTTGCAGGACTTATGCTTGCGTTCCCAACTTATGCTCACGTTTTCTTTCCAAAAACAGAAAATAAAACAGTCGTAACCGACCAATCAAAAATTCAGACAACAGAATTTAAAATAAACGGAATGACTTGTTCAGGTTGTGAAGAACACGTAAACCACGAAGTAAATAAACTGGCAGGAGTAATCAAGACGACTGTTTCATACGAAAACGGAAACGCAATCATTGAATTTGACCAAGCCCAAACCGACATTAAAGAAATAGAAAAAGCCATAGAAAAGACAGGCTATTCAGTAACAGATAAGAAAGAAATCAAATGAACATAGTATTACAATCAACAATCACTTGCCCCGACTGCGGACATAGGAAAGAAGAAACAATGCCAACAGACGCTTGCCAGTACTTTTACGAATGTGAGAACTGCAAGAAAGTCTTAAAGCCAAAACAAGGCGACTGTTGCGTTTATTGTAGTTACGGGACAGTAAAATGTCCACCAATCCAAGCAGGGTCAAATTGCTGTAAATGAAAATGAAACGACTGACAGAAATAAAAAGCCGACCGCATAACATCACCTATACGCAAGCAGGGGTTTCGTGCTTCGTAGGACAGGTAAGTGATAAATTTGAAGTTCAGTTCTTCGTAGGAAGTTCAGTGGTTAAAATCCCTGCCTGCGTATAGCTGAATCCCGATGTGGCGCCATTCGGCGCCACATCGGATCGCCGGATTGCATGCGCAGATGTGGCCTTGAACGGCTCACATCTGCGCATTTGCGAGATTTCTCCGCGGATCGCAGCTTCGCTACTCCCGCTCCAAAACCTCGCAAATCCGGCGATCCGTTAGTGGCAACCCATAGACGACACTAAACAGACAACGACAATGGAATATTCAGAGGTTGACCATTTAAAAGACAAAGTAAAAATCGTAACTGACATTTACGAAAAGTTAATTGCTGAACTTCAGAAATTCGGA
>JABARE010000024.1:0-26046 GCA_019187365.1 Saprospiraceae bacterium
TTCATTTTTTCTGTCCATTGCAGTAATTTAGGCTTCGATTCTTAAACAACGGCCTCTTTTACACAAAATTCTCCGGAAGTTCTTGTATTGCAATTTTCCCAGTTACACAAAGTATTTTATACTCTCGCAGTGCTCCATTTGTCGGAACCCGAGTTAAATCAATACATCAATTCTTTCCATCACGATCAAAACAAACTATTTTCGTTAGCATATTTTAGTCATCGCAGCAGACCAAATATCGTTAATCTCTGTCTGGATAACATCCTGTTCTATAAAAATCTAATAATGCGCTCGCATTCTCTCCTACAGAATAAACTGTTAAATGATACAGTAAACTATGAAAAATTGCTTTTAAAGAAGGCACTGGAATACAGATTGTCACTCGAATATCTAAAACCCATAGAGAAGCGAGATTCCATTCATTTTATAAATTTATTAAATCAGTCCAATCAAATTGATAAAGATCTGGCAGGAAATCTAGATTTCAGCGAATTGATTCTTGATAAAACTAAATATGTGGATCTTAAAAAAGTTTTAAGATCGAATGAAGTAGCGATCGAGCTGGTTCATTTTAACCATTTCTTTGGCAAAACTAATGATAGCATACTTTATGCGGCAATCCTTCTTAAACCGGGAATAGAGCACCCAAAGTTTATCTTTCTTTTCGATCAAAAACAGCTTGATAAATTGTTGAATAGAAATGCAGAATGTACCGCACAACAGCATCTCAATACCATTTATTCCGGTAAGCAAAACATGACAATAAATGACACAAAATATGAGGAGAATTCATCCCTTTATGACCTTATTTGGAAGCCTTTAATAAACGAATTGCAGGGGATTAATACTGTTTATATATCGAAAACCGGCTTGCTGCATCAGGTAAATTTATCTGCCATTTCAGATCATAATGGAGGCATCATCACCAGTAAATTTAACATCAATGAATTAGGCAGCACAAGAAACTTAGTGAGATCTCAACCATCAAATTTTTCCAGCAGGAATGCCCTTTTGATAGGGGGAGTGCAATTTGATTTGGACACAACGGATGTTTCAAACAGGGAGAATCTGTCAGCAAGTGCATTTAGAAATCAAACCAGTTCTTCCATCAACCAGGTTCCAATCTGGAACCATAGTTCTGAAATCCATCTAGCCTCCTCCATGAGAAGAGGTGGGAAATGGGAATACTTACATTGGACAGATAAAGAGATCGAGTCTATCAGCGCAATTGTGAAATCCGCCAGAGTGAATCCTATCAAATACAAAGGAATGATTGCTACAGAAGAAAGGATTAAGGCAACAGTTAAAGACGGCATTGCGCCAAGAATCATACATTTGGCCACCCATGGATACTTCTATCCCAATGCCCCAACTGAGACTCCCCCAGATGGAAACGCCAATATCCAGGACTCGCCCTACAGCATTTCTGAGCATCCAATGATTCGGTCGGGATTATTGCTGGCAGGTTCCAATTATGCCTGGACGACCGGAAAGCCAATAAATGAAGGAGTCGAAGATGGAGTCTTAACCGCTTACGAAATAAGCCAAATGAACTTATCCAACACCGAGTTGGTCGTATTATCTGCATGCGAAACAGGACTGGGCGACATCCAAGGCAATGAGGGTGTTTATGGATTGCAACGTGCATTTAAAATTGCAGGAGCGAAATATCTCATCATGAGCTTGTGGCAAGTACCGGACCGCGAAACTAAAGAATTCATGGTGAGCTTTTACAAGAACTGGCTAAATAAAAAGAAAAGCATACCGGATGCCTTCAGAATTACACAGAAAGAAATGCGTGAGCGATTTATCAATCCATATGCATGGGCTGGTTTTGTTTTAGTTGAGTAAATTCATTAACTCACGCTTACGCCCGCACGTTAAAACAAGATCATGGTAGATCAAAGCAGGGCATGCCGGATGCTATACGCTATACGACTTCTATGGCTAGAGTTTTTATCTTACTCATCGTTTCACGAACCATTCTTACGCATTACTTCTTATCCAAGCTTTTTTGGAGAATAGATTGTACCCGGCTGCGAAACAAATGCTTTGGCTTGCCAACAATGGATTTCGAAAGCTGCTCAAATCGGCTCCTGCATGGCTTTCCGCAAGCAAGGGCATTTAAAAATCCATACCATTCAAGTTCCATCGTCTTATTGGGGTCAGAAGTCAGATCAATCGTCAGCAGGAATGACGAATCGGCCTCCGCATATCTCCCCAGTTTAAAATAACAAACTGCCTGAAAATAAGGATTTTCATGACCTGTGCTACTCAGGTGTTGAAGGTAAAGCAGTGTGGTGTGGTAATCCTCTTCGTTGAATTTCATTTTTGCCGAATCCAAAAGGTTCTCGGCAGAACCCCCTCTGACAAATGTAAAATCCTCCGGAGTTAAAAAATAGTAGTCCGCCATTTCCCTGGCTGCATGCGGGTCTTGCCAGGCTAAAACGGGCAATTCTCTTTGAGGTGCTTTGAGCTCTTCCGGCAAGCTGTCTCCCTGAGTTTCCCCGGGCTCCTTTTTTAGCGTGTCTCCCGTCAACATATTATGGGTATCATCGCCCTCTCCGTCAGGAATCGCTGTAGATTTAGCAGGGATTGATGTCGCATTCTGCGAAAAGAAAATCTTTCCACAATAAAATACACCCAAACCAATGATAATAGCAACCAGCACCCATCTGATAAACTTCAATCTTTTGTTGTATTGCTGTGCCTTCAGAATGCGGACAGAAAGCCTTAACTGGCTAAGGTTCCCGATCAATTCCCGGGTCTGGTCGACTTCTGCCTTCAATCGAGCATCTTGTGATAACCGGCGCTCGAACTCCCTAAGCTCTTCACCCTCCATTTCGCCATGAACATATTTCTCTATTTCAGAGTTGTGCATAACTCAATTTGTATTTATCAGACAGAGCTAAAAGTTTTTTCATACACTGACTTCGCCGTACTCTGAGCGAGTTTGCGTTTTTAAACAGAGTCAGGCCTCTTTCAATTTGTTCATCATCGGTCAGTTCGCAGAGGTATTTGAGCTCTATGAGCTCCCTGCACGGAGCCCCAAGCTCCTCCAGCATGTTTTTCAGCAATTTCAGCCGGTCACCCACACCGTGGTCAGTTTCATCTATTTTTGTGAAATCGTGCAGTTGTTCGTCGAAATGATCCGTCACTGTATGCTGCTTGAGCCTGGATGCATTTAGACTTAATTTTTTGCAAACGGAAATCAAATAGGTCCGTGGAGAGGATCGCTTTGCGTCGAACTCCTGTAACTTGATCCTTTTTAACAGGATCAGCATGCCATCGTGGAGAATCTCATTCAACAACTCTCTTTGCAGTCCCAATTGTTTCATCGCTTTCCAAACTGCGGGCTCCGCCATCAGCAAAAGACACTGTATGGCCTGAGTTCCTTCCCTCTCCAAACCCGTTAACAGTTTTTCATCATCCTGGTAAGGTTTGCAGGGAAGCAACCAGTTCAATGGGCCCTTCATTATTTCCACCATAGATCCGGAACACTAGATCCATGCAAACATACCCATTTTGTCATTGTGGCTGACCTTCAAAATGTTAATCAATACCGTGTAATAAAATAAACAGGCTGAATGCAGCAGTCCATCCAACATCAATCTCCTACAATGCATATCTGTACCACCCATAGAAGCTTCACTTTTTACGTGCGTACAGAATAAGGGGGAGCTAACAGCCTCATTATCTGTTGTTTAAAACTTATCTCGTCCGAAATGCCAAGCCCAATTCCCATTTCCATCCCCTCCCACTTAACCTACCAGCCCCGAAATCTGCATAAAAACCTGTACACCTGACCTGAAAGTTGCGATTTTGAGCAACTACCAAAAAACAGATCCCGGTCATTTACATTTTTCCAGATGGCAACAATAAGATCATCGGACCAGTGTTTGCCCAACCGGGCAGAGGAGTAGTAAAGTTTAAAAAAATCAAATAAACCAAAAAAGTATGAAATCAATCAATTTGCGTACTCTGGCCTACAGGAGCATGGTGTTATTCCTCATTGGGGGCTCAATGTCGGGCTTTGACTCTGTCATCGCCCAAACAAAAACATGGATTGGCGGAACGGGAAATTGGGATGTATCTTCGAATTGGTCACCTTCGGGTATTCCCGTAAATTCTTCGATAGTCTTGATTTATTCGGGAGATGTCACTATTCCTTCAGCTTATACAGCAACATGTATGAGTGTGGAAGTCAATTTAGGTGCAAAATTCAGAATATTGAGTTCGGGAGAATTGTTGATCAATGGAAGCACTAACGATGGGATCCGGTGTTATGGATTAAATAGTGAGATCACTAACGACGGTATTGTCCGTGTAGGGGCCACTACTGCTATTTCAACCAGGGGAATTGTACTGACTTCTGGAGGAAAATTTACTAACCAATCTGGTGCGTTGATTGAAGTCAACAGAATAAGTTCCGAAAATGGAATGGAGATCAGAGATGTAAACACCAAATTTACCAATTATGGGAATATCCAAATTGGCAATTTAGCCTCTATTAAGTATAGCTGTATCTTTATTCATTCTGCCGGTCAGTTCGAAAATAAACCCGGTGGAAATATGGAATTGAACAACACAAATTTGTATCATGGACTCAGGATTTCCGGAACGAATGCAATTTTCTCAAATGCGGGTACCTTAAAAATAGGAAACATCAGCCCTATTATAAACAATGGATTAACAATGGATAATAATTCAAAATTTCATAATCTAATTGGATCCATATTGCAAATTGATAGAATAACATCTTATGATGGACTTGCAATATCTAGTAATTCAACTTTTTATAATAGTGGACAGATACAAATTGGAAACAATCAAGCAATTCGTGGGAGATGTATCGTCATGTGGTCAGCTGGAAAGCTATACAACAATGCATCAGGATCTATCGAGTTAAATAGATGCACAGATTATCATGGCATAAGAATGAACGATTCTGGAACGTATTTATCAAATAGTGGTTCCATAAAAATTGGAAATGTGGCCGCTCTAAACAGATCAGGCTTATTGATGACCTCCCAAAGTCTAATGGATAACACTTCAACAGGCACTTTAGAAATTAATAATACTACTGTATCCGAAGGTATTACTATTGATGCAAATGCAGTGATCAATAATTCCGGCTTTATAAATATTGGAAATAACAATCCCATTAAAAGACATGGAGTATTGATGGCATCAGGAGCAAAATTTAACAATCAATTCGCCGGAATCTTGCAAATAAACAGAACAGCTACAGGTAATGGAATTGAAATTAAAGATGCAAATACCAAGTTCACCAATTATGGTAACATCAGAATTGGCAATCTGGCGTCGATTTCTAATACCTGTACCTACGTCCATTCCGGTGGTCAGTTTGAGAATAAACCTGGAGGTAATATGGAATTGAACAATACAAATTTGTATCATGGAATCGGGATAGCCGGAACGAATACAGTTTTCTCAAATGCGGGTATATTAAAAATTGGAAATACAAACAAAATTAATTTTTTCGGTTTAGCTGTAGAAAATGGGTCAACGTTTAATAATCTGGCTGGAGCAGATGTTGAAATTGACAGCGTTGCATCATATGATGGTTTGGTAATTACCGGTAATTCCATTTTCAATAATTTAGGTCATTTAAAAGTTGGCAATAACAATTCAATGGGATGGAGATGCCTTAATATGGGTTCGGGGGGACAGTTGAATAATCTCAGTACCGGAGTCATCGAACTCAACCGGACAAAAAACAATTGGAATGCCATTGAATTATACAACACCGGTACCAAATTAATAAACCAGGGTCTCATTAAAATTGGAAATGTTGCCCCCATTCTTTTGTCTTGTATAGCTATGTTTAGCGAAAGCCAATTTGAAAATTCGTCAATTGGAGTTTTGGAAATGAACAATACGGTTAATGGACACGGAATCCATACAAGAGATTTAAATACAAAATTTGACAATTTCGGAATCGTAAAAATGGGATTTAACAGAAAAATCCATGACATTGGAATTTTAATGGAATCAGGATCAAAGTTTAACAACTATGCAAATGCAACGATTGAAATTGACAGTATTAAAAACCGTGATGGTATTTGCTGTACCAGTGCTTCAACAGTTTTTGAAAATGCAGGAACGATCAAAATCGGAAAAACATACCCCATTTCAGTCCATGGAATCACCTTATCCAGTGCAGGCTGTGTTTTTAATAATCAGACAACCGGGATTATGGAAGTGAATCGATGCTGGAATGGATTGAATGTAATAGGTGCAGCTAACTTCAATAATTCAGGTTCTATCAAAATTGGAAATCTGGCCGCGTTACAGAGTGATGGCATTCGACTGGCAGGTTCAGGGCTATCAGCCTTTACAAACCAAATTAGTGGTGTTGTAGAAATTGATAATGTTCCCAATTTTTTTGCTGTAGATCCGGGTTCCGGAACGATCGTCTCCAATTATGGAACTTTTAAAATTGGGATCAATAGTCAGGTATTTCATGGAATTGGGACAAGTTTTGGAACTGCCGGTAGTTTTAATAACTATGGTTCTCTCGAGTTTAAGAATATTTTAAATAATGGAATTCATTCAAACCAAACACTCCATAATAATCCAGGAGCGACCCTTTCAGTTCCAGCAGCGGGTAAATTGCAAATTGCAAATCTCGGAGTCTTAAACAATGCCGCAGGCGCTTTTGTAAATAACTTTGGAACGTTGACCAATAATGGAATCATCAACAACTCCGGCACATTTGACAATCAAAATATTTACAAAGGAACCGGGGCCTTCAATACGAGTTTGTTCAGCAATCCCGCAGCAGGTACAGTTGCCCCCGGATTGTCTCCCGGCTGCCTGCAATTTACCAATGGATGGGCCAGCGTTGGCAAACTGGAAATCGAAATCAATGGTCCTTCACCGTGCAGCGATTATGACCAGCTTCAGGTGACGGGCAACGCGCAGGCTGGTGGAGATTTACACATCACCTTCAATTACACTCCAGCATGTGGAGCGACCTTTCAATTGATCAGTGCGACGTCGCATTCGGGGAGTTTCGCAAACATCTTCATTACTCCTAATACAATGGTTGGATCTTATTCCGATGGACTGCTCAGTATATTGGATGTTGTGCCCCCAACCATCACCTGTCCTTCTAATGTCAATTACACCACCACACCTGGCGATTGCGGTCCGGTACCCTCTTCTGAAATCAGTCTGGGTACTCCGGTTACCAACGATGATTGTGGTGTTTCAGGATATTCCAACAATGCGCCGTCAAATTATCCCCTGGGCGTAAAAAATATAACCTGGACGGTCACCGATTTGTCGGGAAATACCAGCACCTGCATTCAAAAAGTGACCATCCTCGCCGGCAGTTGCGGTACGCCCAGCCAGGTCATCCACACCGACATCACCGAATCCAGTGCAAAAATCCTGTGGAACGCCGGAGTTCCTTGTGCAACCAATTACCAGTTGCGCATCCGGTATGAACTTACGCCCGGCGTTTGGTCGTCCTGGTCGTCTTGGACCAACCCGAGCGGTCCCGGGCTGGAACATCTGTTTACCGGCCTTTCGGCCAACACCCTGCATCACTATCAGATCCGTTCGAAATGCGGAACGACAAATTCGACCTCGATCAACGGATGGTTCACCACCTTAACTGCCTTTGCCGGTTCAGAGGACCGCAATCGCGATGATGTAACAGCGGATTACGAATACCGGCCGGTCAAACTGGAGTTCATCCCCAATCCGGCCTCCACCACGGCCCAGGTCCTGATCACCGGCTTTGATCAGCACTCCAAGGAAGTGGCTATGATGGATCTTTTGGGAAAACAGGTGTTCTGCGTACAGCTGAAACCCGACCAAAACGCGATCGAACTGGACCTGAACGCACTTAAAGTACAAAACGGGATTTTTCTGGTACGGGTGTCCGACGGCTACAATCAAAAAACCGGGCAGCTCATCATCGGGCGCTGATCCCGGCAGAAAAACAGCCAGCAACCAAAGAAGCGGACCCAATGGGTTCGCTTCTTTTATTTTTTGCCGGCACTCATCGGTACATGCCCAGCCAAACGCGCACGTTTGTGGCAGGGTATGGAAATTAAGTCAGCCCCCCTGGAAATCCCTTGGCTTGTACCCTCTGCCAAAACAATAGTTCATTGCGCCGGCCTCCGCACGCATACAACATGCTCCGGCTAAGACCCCTTTGCACTGCATTCATCATAAAATCCTTACCTTCAGGCAGCCGGTGGCCTCGTGAGGGCCTCTCCAAAGAAAGTACCACAATGGCAACGCATTCCGTTGGATCGATTTGTAAGTGTTGCAGTGTATGGCCCCTGCTCCGGATGATGCTGGCATGGAGCCTGCCCTGGTCGCTGATGGCAACGCACATTGTAGGCGGGGATCTCCGCTACCGCTGCCTGGGCAACGACCGTTACGAGATCGCACTCCACCTGCGCCGCGACTGCCTGAACGGCAGTCCCGGAGCTCAATTCGACCAGCCAGCATCCGTGGGCATTTTCGACCGGCAGGGAAGGCTACAGGCCCATCTTGGAAATGCAGGCCGCCTGTTGATGTCGTTTCGCCGCGACGATACCCTCAACGAGCTCATTTTTAAAAACTGCGGAATTGCGGGAGGCGATGTTTGCGTACACGCCACCACCTACGTCGACACCCTGGTGCTGCCTCAATCTCCCGGCGGTTACGTCCTTTCCTACCAGCGATGCTGTCGCAACTACACCATCCGCAACATCGAAGACCCACTGTCTGCAGGAGCCACCTATACCGTCGAGATCTCTGATGCTGCGTTGGCCGGTTGCAATTCCAGTCCGGAACTTGGACCCTATCCTCCCATTTACCTTTGCGGCGACTACCCCGTCGATTTCGATTTGAGGGCGAAGGATGCTGAAGGGGATTCATTGGTTTACAGGCTGTGCACGCCTTACCTGGGAGCCAACACCACCATTCCGCGTCCCGACCCACCCTCCGGTCCTCCTTACGATCTCGTTCGCTTCATTGTTCCTTACCAACTTGACGACCTGATCGGAGGAACGCCCTCCCTTGCGATGGATCCATCCAGCGGACGGCTAACCGGGTACACCACACCGGAAGTGGCGCAATACCTCGTCGCCTACTGCGTGGAAGAATACCGCGATGGCGAATTGCTCTCCGTTTCACGTCGCGACTTTCAGGTCAATGTGCGGCTCTGTCTTTCCGTGCCGGAGGCAGGATTCCTGGTTGACCGGGTGGATTGCAGCCGACCACTCCGCATACAGTGCACCAATACCTCTTCCGACCGGTTCTCCAACATTATTTCCTCCCTGTGGACAGTCGTTCATAATGGCGCCACCCAGCGGGCATTTTCTGCCCATCCGGAGTTCGAATTTCCTGACACCGGGTGGGTGTCCCTAAGTCTCATCGTCCGCTCTGCTGCCGGTTGCTCCGACACCCTTGTTCAGACCTTCCAATTGTCGGACGGTAAACCCGAATTCTACTTTCGGTCTGATACCATCTGTCTGGGCGATTCCACCGAGCTCGTCAAAACCTACGACCCGGCGTTTCAATACCGGTGGGAACCCTCTGATGGACTGAGTTGCGTGATCTGCCCGCAACCCAAAGCAGGCCCTTCGCGTTCTACGCGCTATTACGTGCACCGAAGCGATGGTCAATGTACGGGTACGGACACAGTAGACGTGTTTATTCAGACCTGCTACATCGACCGGTGTGCCGCGCTGATTGAAACGCGATGCCTGCCTGGCGGCATGGTGGAGGTCACGGCGGTAGATGCCGGAACGGGATTGCCGCTTGTGCCAGCGCTGCGGAATACCGAATTGTTCTGGGACGTCAAGACGTCGCCCCGCCACCCCACGTACGCGGTCCAACAACAAAACCCTCTGCTGCTGTTTGACGGCGATTCCTTCAGCCTTACTGTCAAGCGCTACTTCTGGAAAGCTGGATTGCCCAAAACCATTGAATTTGCGGACATCTGCACACACCGCGTCTCACAGACGCTGAAACTCGATTGCACCGGACCCTGTGACGAATTCAATTTTGTGTTATCGTCCTGCCACGACGATTACGACCGCGCCTGGGACCTGAATTATCCCGCCTCGCTTTGTGAAACGATCTGTGGGGGAGCCTGCACGTACATTGTCGCGCTGTTCGATGCCAACGGTCAACTGGTCGATCCCACCCTGTACGATATACGTTGGTCAACGGGAAGCCGGGATTCCTGGGTTCGCCTGATGGGTCCCTACCACAACACCCTCCGGGTGGAAGTCCGCAAAGGAGATTGCATCTGGAGGGGCCGATACTGGAAGGCCTGTGAAAACTATCCCGGCAGCGGCAACATCGTCATCCGCGACAGGGTGCCGCCTGGCGATTGCGGCCAAAACCTTCAGCAATCCTGGCTGGTCACCAGCCCCGACGGCAGGGTCGTGCAGACCGGGACGTTTCGCCCGGAATCACTTGCACCGGGAATCTATTGGGTGCACGTTTCCGGCGCAAAGTACAAACAAACGTTCGTTTATATTGCAGACTAACGATTGATTACGAACAAACGTTAGTTAGTATCTAAACACATCACTTCCGTCAAGCCATTCCCCTCTGCGAACGATCGCTGTTGCAGGACCTTCATCGCATGGTTCAAATTTTCCCCTTTGAATTGTGTACCTAAGGCACAGGTCGCAGTCATTTTGCTGCAAAAGCTTATGAAGAAACAACTCTCCAACAGCGTCCAATTATGGGCACCTCGAGATGAACCTAAGACACCGTTCTTTTACAAAAAAAGAAAGTAACAAGCAGAGAATAACCCGCAAAAAAAATTCCCCTTTGCTTCAATCTTGCCGGGGAGTCCGCCACATACATTGAATTTTCAGAAGTGCCCTTTAGCCTGGCGCCACCGCTCAGTGCCGGCCCTGCAGACCGCAGGCACCCCGGGTGAACGTTCAGGGGAGGGCAGTCTGTAGAGATGCCTTAGCGTTAGAATATGTCATGCTTCCGGCGCATCGGGCTCATACTGGCGCCATACCAAAGTCCATGCCTCCTGCGCAGAGCAAAATTGCGAGGCAGGATTATCTTTACCACATGGAAAACAGACCACCAGCTCGTGTGGTAGCCGGCAAGGCTACACCCCGGGGGCGTTACCCGCATGTGCGTCGGGCGGGCGATTTTCTTTTTGTCTCCGGCACCAGCAGCCGTCGCTCCGACAACGCCATCGAGGGAGCCAGTGAGGACGACATGGGTACGGCACAGCTTGATATCCGCGTTCAGACCCGGGCTGTCATTGAAAATATCCGCGACATACTTGCCGATTCGGGCGCGACGCTTTCCGACGTTGTCGAGATAACGACTTTTCTCGTATCGATGAACGACTTTGGAGGGTACAACGAAGTGTATAACAGCTGTTTCGGTTTTGACGGGCCTGCGCGCACCACCGTTGCAGTGCACCAACTTCCCCACCCACACCTGTTGATTGAAATCAAAGCCATCGCCTACAAACCACTATGAGTCAGGAAAAGAAATACGCCTCCATCCATTATGCGAGCTACCTCGGCTTAGACCGCGTGCTCGACGCGCAGCATCCGCGCAGCGCCTCCACGGGCAAAGAAGCCCATGATGAAATGTTGTTCATCATCATCCACCAGGTGTATGAGCTTTGGTTCAAGCAGATCCTCCACGAAGTGGATTCCGTCATGCGCATCTTCTCCTCTGAAACGACGGAGGAAAGAGCGATCGACCTGGCGGTGCATCGCCTGCATCGCGTCAACGAGATCCTTGCTCTGCTCATCAAACAGATCGGCATCCTGGAAACGATGACGCCCCTCGACTTTCTGGAATTCCGCGCACAGCTATTTCCTGCTTCCGGATTTCAAAGTTTTCAGTTCAGGAAACTCGAAGTCCTCCTGGGTCTTAAAATGGATCGCAGGGTTGCCTACACGCCATATGCCTATTACCGGGAGTTCAGCCCGGATCAACAAGATGAGATCCGCAGTCTGGAGGCATCGCCCAGTTTATTCGACCGCATCGAAGCCTGGCTGGAACGCATGCCTTTTCTTCAGATTGAGGATTTTGATTTTGAGAAAAAGTACCTTCAAGCGGTATCCGGGATGCTGGAACGGGAGCGTCAGGCGATTCGTCAGTCGGATTACCTGTCCGAAGAAGAAAAAAACATGCGCCTCAAGATGAACGGCGACAGCGACACTTTCTTCGCCAACATCTTCAATCCCGAATTCCATGGGCAGCAGATAGCGCAGGGCAATATCCGGTTATCTTACAGGGCCGCACTTTCTGCACTGCTCATACAACTTTACGGCAGCGAGCCCCTGCTTCAACTTCCCTGCCGCCTGCTCAACGCCATAGCCGATATGGACGAACAGCTAACTACCTGGCGATACCGCCATGCCCAGATGGTTTTGCGCATGCTCGGCCGGAAAACCGGAACGGGAGGATCTTCCGGTCACGATTACCTCATGGAGACGGCTAGGAAGCACCAGATCTTCCTCGACTTTCACCACATCTCCACCCTGTTGATCCCCCGTTCAGAACTGCCGGAGCTTCCGCCGCGCCTGAAAGCTTTGCTTGGCTATGCATACAGGCCTTCAACGCCATGAACGCATGAAAAAAATTGACATTCACACGCACCTCATTCCGGAAAAGCTTCCGGATTGGGCTGGCAAATTTGGCTATGGCGGTTTCGTTGACCTGAAACATCACGCTCCGGGCTGCGCCCGGATGTACATCGACGACCGGTTCTTCCGGGAGATACAGTCCAACTGCTGGGATCCCCACCAACGCATCCGCGACTGCGATGCCACGGGCGTTCAGGTCCAGGTGCTGAGCACCATACCCGTTTTGTTTTCCTATTGGGCGAAACCTGCCGACGGCCTGGATCTCTCCCGGTTTCTCAACGACCATCTCGCGGATGTCGTCCGCCAATACCCGGATCGCTTCATTGGCCTGGGGACCTTGCCGATGCAGGATCCCGAGCTGGCGATTGGCGAAATGCAGCGCTGCATGGACGAACTCGGATTTGCCGGCTTTGAGATCGGCTCCCACATCAACTACTGGAACCTCGATGCACCGGAGCTCAATGCTTTTTTTGCTGAAGCGGAAGCCTGCGGAGCGGCTCTGTTTGTGCATCCCTGGGATATGCTCGGCAGCGAACGCATGCCAAAGTACTGGCTACCCTGGCTGGTGGGCATGCCTGCAGAAACCAGCCTTTCCATTTGCTGTATGCTATTCGGAGGAGTCTTCGAACGCTACCCCAAACTGAGGGTGGCCTTTGCCCACGGAGGGGGGGCTTTCCCGGGAACCTACGGCAGGATTCGGCATGGATTCGCCGTTCGCCCCGACCTGGTGGCCGTTGACAATTCCGTCTCTCCTGACGAGGCCCTGGGTAGATTCTGGGTCGATGCGCTGGTGCACGATCCGGATATGCTCGACAAGATCATCGCTCTCTTTGGCATCGACCGGGTTGCAATGGGCAGCGACTACCCTTTTCCACTCGGAGAGGCGCACCCCGGCCAACTCATTGAGCAATCAGCTTACGATGCGGACGAGAAAAGCTGGCTTTTGTACCGCTCTGCGGAAGCCTGGCTCGGCATACTTTAATTTCCACCACTTTCTTTTGCCGCAAAAGAAAGTAACCAAAGAAAGCTCGTCAGTATGCTAGGCGCTCACGCTGCGATCAATCTGCGCTTTTAGCTTTCCCTCTTGTTAATAATACAACTCACTGCCAGGTTTTCATACAACGGCGTGAATGTGTCACCTCTTGTCCGCTTGGCTTCGACTCCGCTCAGCCAGCGGACTGACTGTCCCAATGCAGGAATGAAAAGTTCCCTTCTGACATCTGCTGTGCATCGTGACCGTGTTCTGCGGCCTGGCTTAGGCTGCGCCAGTTGAGCAAAAGAATGACTTTTGTTTGCTTTCTCCCATGCGGCGCAAGTTGGGGGAGGAAGTGCCCTAAATTCCAGCACCGCCATAAAAAAACCACCGCGCTTTCCGGAAACAGCCCGGAGTTAAGGGCTGCAGGCATCCGGGAACGCGGCAGTTCGTCAAAATGTACCAGAATGCCGGTATAGAGGACTATGGTTTTGATTGCACTTGGGGCGGTATGAGGTAATACAGTACCGGTGTGACCAGCCGGCTTAACAGCGTGCTGCTGATCAAGCCTCCGATGAGGACTATGGCCAGTGGGCTGATGAGCGGGGAACGCTCGAGTACCAGCGGGGTCATGCCGCCAATCGCCGTCAGCGAGGTCAGCAAAATGGGAAGAAAGCGCGTCTCTGCCCCATCCATTACCGCTTCGTAAAGGCCCATGCCCTGTTCGCGCAGTCCGTTGGTGTAATCGACCATGAGTATGGAATTTTTGATTTCAATCCCAACGAGAGCAATGATGCCGATGGTAGCCACAAACGACAGCGTTTCACCGGTGAGGTAGAGGGCGACCAGGGCGCCAATCATACCCATTGGAATGACACTCAGTACGATCAGAGTTGATTTGAAGGTGCGGAACTCGAGGATGAGGATGGCAAGCAGGCCGAACAGGGCCAGGATGACGATGCGGTCCATTCCGCCAAATGAATCGTCGCGGGACTCCCGGATTCCGGCAGCCTGTATGTGGTAACCGGTGGGAAGTGTCAGTTTCTGCCCGATGTCGTCGAGTATGCCGGTCGTCAGCCGGTCGACATTTACTCCCGGTTCTGCAAAACAGCTCACGAGCGCATACCGGTCTTTGTTGTGGTGAAGAATGACCGAAGGCGAAGGGTGCAGTTCCAAACGTGCAAGGGTGCTCAGGGGCACGAGCTTGCCTGATGGACTGGAGAGGTTGATCTGTTCAAAGATGCCCAGTTCCGTTGCGGCGTTGCGCGGCACGCTGGCCCGCAAGGTGAATTCCTCACCCTCTGCACTGGTAATCTCACCGAGTTGCAGACCGGCCACGGCGAGTCGAACCGTCCTGGCGACTTCGGCTGCGTTTATCCCATACATGCCGGCCTTCTCCCGATCAATTTCAACCACCACGTCTGATTTTTCGTATTTCAGGTCGTTGCGCACATACAGGCTTCCCTCCCGGTTCCGCATGATCAGCTCGACTTCGGCGCTGAGTCGTTCCAGGCTATCGAGGTTGTTGCCAAGGATGCGTATCTCTATGGGTGCAGAGATTGGAGGCCCCTGCTGGAATCGTTTGACTTCCACTTTCGCACCGGGAAGATCGCCGAGCGCACTTCTGGCCTTCTCTGCGAAGTCAACGATCTCTGGAACGTTAGCGTTGTGGTCGAGGTACACCATCAGTTGTCCGAAGTTGGTGGCATGCTGTCGCTGAAACTCGTTGTAGTAAATGCGGGGATTGCCGCGTCCCACGTTGGTTGCCACATGGCGAACCTCCGGCATGGTCAACAGCCTTTGTTCGAGTTGGCGGACGATGCGGTCGGTGTGCGCAAGGTTGGAGCCGGGTTCCGTTTCGACTTCGACGTTGATGACGGGTTTTTCGGATTCCGGAAACAAGCTGAATCCTATGATTGGAACCAACATCAACGCACCGACAAAAAATGCTGCCGCAGAAAACAGGGTTACTTTTGGGTGTCGCATGCACCAGATCAATAACCGCTGATAGGGTGAGTTGACGTACAAACGAAAGGCGTTGAAAAAGAAATTTCCGGAACCATGGCTTGACGTTTCGTGTGCACGCAACAGGATCGAAGCCAGAAAAGGTATGATGGTCAGGGAGACAAAAAGTGAAGCCAGCACGGTAAGCATCACGGCCATGGGCATCGAACGGATGAATTCTCCGGAGCCTTCCGGAAGGTTGGCCAGGGGTAAAAAGGCCAGCAACAGGGTGGCTGTGCATCCCAAAACGGCGACCATGATGTGGTTGGTTGCGGTGACCGCCGCTTCGCGCGCCGTAATCCCCTTTCTCATGTAGCGCTCGATGTTTTCCACGACAACAATGCTGTCGTCTACCAGCAGGCCCAGCGCGATGACCATGCCCACGATGCTCAACTGGTTCAAGGTGTAACCCAGCAAGTCGAGCAAAAACAGGCCGATGCTCAAAGAAAGTGGAATGGAAATCATGACGATCAGGGATGCTCGCGTACCGAGGGGGAGCAGGGTTAGCAATACCAGGAAGATGGCAATTGCAAAATCGCGTCCCAGACCGCCAAGTCTGCCGCGCACCCCGATCTCCTGGTCAAAACTGTTTTCGAGTCGTATGCCATTGGGAAGCTGTGCGCGGAATTCGCCAATGACGGTCTCGAGCTGCTTGCGCACAGAAACGATGTTGCGATTGTCTTTCATGGCGACCAGGATCCAAACAGCGCGCTGGCCGTCATGGCGTGCTATGTGTTCAAACTGTTCGTCTGCGTAATAGACCTGTGCGATCTGGTCGAGACGCACGGTTTTACCCGAAGGCGTGGTATGGACGATGGTGGCCCGGACGTCGTCGATGTCAGCGTATTCCGACCGGGTTTTAACACTGAAGTTGCGCTGGCCCAGGTCAATGTCTCCACCCGGGATGTTCAGGTTATTTGCCTGGATCAGTGCGAGCACCTGCGGAAGCCCTATAGGGTAGGCAGCCATCTTGTCGAGCTGAAGTTCGATCTTCAATTCCCGCTCTGGGGCGGCCTGCACTTCTGCCCATTTTACATCCTGAATTTTCTCGAATCGCTTTTCAAGCAGCTCGGCGCGGTCCTTGAGCAGGTGCATGGATGCTGTATCGGAAATCAATGCAGCTTGCAGGATCACGACGTCTGCGCTCGATGCCCGTTTGACGTCCAGACGCAATAAACCTTCGGGAAGGTCGCCCCGAATTTTATTGATCTCGCGTACGACGTCGTTGTTTTTTGATTCAACGTCGACGCCGTAGGCAAATTCCGCCATAATGAATACCAGTCCGTCGCGTATCGTCGTATTGATCTTGCGGATATCGGACAAGGCATAGAGTTCTTCCTCTATGGGGTCGGCGATCAGTTTCTCCATGTCGGCCGGGCTGGTGCCAGGATGTACAGCAACGATGGAGAACAGCGGCGCGCCAAAAGGAGGATCCTCGCCCCGCGGCATGTTAAACAGGGCGTTGAGGCCAAGGATGACAGCGGCTGTGAAGATTACCAGGGTAAACTGCCAGTTGGTTACGAAAAATCTGTTGAATGACATGATGCTGGAAGGATTGAGTTGATGAGTGAATGTGTTGGCAATAACAGTCAATAGCGCACGGGATCTCCGTCTTCAAGGTACATAGCCCCTGTGGTGATGACCGCGTCTATGCCTTCCAGGCCACGCGAAATGGCCACGCGCTCACCCAGCAATTGCGCAATTTCGAGTTCGATGGATTGTGCGTGCCCTTCGCGCACGGCAAATGCTTTGGCCTTATTGCCATCGACCTTAACCAGCGCTTCGACGGGAATGGTCGGATAACTGGCAAGCTTTTCCGGAAAGAGCGTCAAACCACCGACCAGTCCGGCTGCCAGCGATGGGGGAAGTTCTTTGCGAAAGGCCACGTGAACCTCAAAGGTTCCGCTTCCATTGGCTCCGACGGCCGATTTGCGGGTGACGATGCCTGGGAAATGCTTTCCGGGATAGGCATCGAGCCGGATGTGGGCGCTGTCACCCACTGCGACGCGCGCCCAGTCGCGGTCTACCAACCCTGCCTTAAAGGCCCAGTCTTTAGCATCCGTGCCGATGACGACGTAAACGGGCATGCCTGGTCCGGCGATTTCACCCGGAAAGAGCAGCTGTCTGGCAACGACGCCGTCGATGGGCGACCGTATTTCGCTGTAGCGGCGGTTGAACCGGGCAATTTCTGCGGTGCGCTTGGCGAGGTCATACGCCGTGGAGGCATTCTGGTAGAGCTCCAGGGTGGCGGCCGTGTCGGCATACAGGGCGCGGACGCGTTGCCAGTCGCGTTCAGCCTTGGCCAGCCCCGCTTCGGCTTGTTGCACCTGCGCCGCAATTTCTTCAGGATCCAGCGTCGCAAGCAATTGCCCCCGGCGCACCACGTCGCCTTCTCGGACCCTGGCATCCCGGACAACACCACCGGTTTTAAAGGAGAGCTTGGCTTCGCGTTCGCTGTAGAGCACGGCGTGGACGCGCACGGATGAACTACCGTCGTAGGCGGTCACCGGTTCGAGCCTTACCGCCTGGGCAGTATTGACTTCGTCGGTGCGCGCCGGTTGGGTTTCGGCCGAGTGCAGGCAACTGAACAGGCAAATTCCCGCCAGTGCCAGTAAGAGTAGTAACAGATGGAATTTATTCATGGCTTTTGTATTCTGGTTTTTCATTCAATGGGAAGAGAAGCGGTTGCGTAGGTGGCATCCGCCCATTTCATCCAGGCATTTTGCAAGGCCAAGGCATGTTGAAGTCGCGTCCGCTTGAGGTTTTCCTGGGCATCCAGCAATTCGAGGTAAGTCGCCACTCCCTCGCGATAGCGATTCAACACGTCGCGATGGCTGGCCGCTGCAGACCTGACGGGCGTTTCGAGCATGCGGGCCTGTTGTGATGCGGTGCGAAAACCATTTAGGGCCGTTCGCACCTGCAAATCGATCTGAGCCTCGGCATGTTCTTTCTGCGCGATCAGGCGCTGCGATTCCGCCTCTGCTGAACTCCTGCGATGGCGGTGGGCGCGGTGGTCGTAGAGACTAAACTCGAGGTTCAGGCCAAGCATGGCATAAGGAGACAGGGCAAAGTCAAAATCCTGGGAACCGAAGTCAACAACGGCGGCTAGGCGGGGGAGGAAGAACTGCTTTTCGCGGCGAACAGCGGTTTGCTGCATTCGGATGCCGTGTTCGAGCTGCTCCAGCTCTTCGCGCCGCCCCGGGTTTTGCGCGATCTCCGGGGGATAAGCCCCTTCTTCAATAAAATTCACATCGATCTGGTCTCGCGTGAGCCCGGTGAGGAACTCGAGGTAGACAAAGCCATTTTCGAGTTGTGTGGCCATTGCGGCACCCTCGGCCTCCACCGTTGCCAGCTCGCCTTCCAAGCGCGACAGGGCGGTGGGCAGTGCAACACCCTGACGCACGAGCGACTGGGTCATGCGCGCAGCCTCGCGCAACTGGAAGCTGGTAGAAGCATAAATCTCCATGGCAGTGCGGGCGGTTCGAACATTTGTCACCGCGTGCATGACCTCCTTGGACACAAGGCGTTTGAAAGCGCGGACCTCGGCTGCTTTCAGCAGGGTAGCCTCACGCCTCACATCGCGTTGCAAGGCCAGGTCGGGGTAGTAGATTGGCTGGGTCAGGCGCAGCCGGGCATCATAAAAGTTATCCGGTAAGAACTGCTCTTCCACATTTTCGATCTGCGGAAATTCCGCAGTACCCGTGAGTTGGTTGAGCGTGCGGTAAACCGGGTTGAGCAAGTCACCCACGGGAAAAGAAAAGGACCGCCCCCCCGTCGCCAGGGTGTACTGCATTCCAAAAGACGCGCTTGGCCCGAACATCGATTTGGCTTCGCGCCACTGAGCTTCGGCTGCCTTCAGGGCAAATCTCTCCGCGCGGAGTTGGGCATTGTGGTCCCAGGCTTTGTTAACCAGGGGACCAAAGTCCTGCGCCTGCAACCGGAGGCAACCTAGGATGATCATCGCAACGAACTTATACATGTTTTTTATATTAACAGTGTTCACTTAAAGGTCAAAAAAAATCAGGTTCTGAAAATGCTGGCCATGGCTGCTTCGAGCGTCCTGTCAATCAGCTGACGGGTCTGGTTGCGCTCGATGATTTCGAGCCGGTCGCTGTGGGCGAGGTTTACCAGGCCGTGAACGGTACTCCAAAAGTGCAACGCAAGGATGCGCTCGTCGATGCCCTTCAAGCCCAAAAGATCGATGGCTTGTTTGCAGGAGGCGGTGAGAAAATTGAACATGGCCATGCCCTGATCCCATTCCTCCGCACATTTCTCAATGTGTTTCATTGGCTTTTCGGAGTTGAACATCAGGTCGTACCAGTCCTTGTTTTCCATTCCGAATTTCGCATAGGCTTTGCCGATCGAATGGATGCGCTGGACGGGATCCTGTTCTGCAAAAGCAGGCACGAGGTATTTTGACATCAGCCCGAATCCAATTTCCATCAACTCGTGCAAAATGGCATCCTTATCCGGAAAGTAGAGATAAATCGTAGCCGGCGAATATTCGATGGCGTGTGCGATCTTGCGGATGGACAAGCCCTCTTTTCCGTTCTTGAGCAGAATGCGCTTTGCGGCATCCAGGATCAACTCCTTGAGTTCTGCCTTTTCCCTTTCCTTTCTCTCGCTGAGTCCCATGGAATGTAATTTGTTGTGATTAACGGTGCAAATTTACTAAACAGTGTTCATTAAATCCAGGTTTTTAAAAAATTTTTTGTAAAATAATTTTGGCAAGCCGAGATACCAGTCCTTTCAAGTTTTGGGTATGCTTTTAAAAGATATTGACTATCAGCTATTTAGGAAATATAAATTGCTAAAGAACCATTTATTGGGGACGTATCACCTGGAGGTTTCGGCAGATCTGTTTTGCAGGTAAAGCGCTTTCGAACGGTACATATTCCCGATGAGTCGTTGCCACTGGCAGGGGGTCAGGGAATGTTGGTTGGCATTGTAACCCATCATGTTGTTGCTGTTGGCGAGCCAGTTGTTGCAACTTCCGTTGTTGGGGCCGCCGCAATCGTCGAAGCAGGGGCCACTGTGGCATTCAACCGCAGGATCCAGGTCAATGCCGGCACATTCGTTCCCGCAATAAAAGGAGTGACAGAGGCCGAATGCGTGTCCGGTTTCGTGATTGAGCAGGGAGGCAAAAGCCCACCAGCCAAATTTGCCCTGGAAGCGGACGTTGTGCCAGGCACCATAAAGCTTGACCGAATTGCAAAAGTCAAAGCCGCAGGCGCTGCCGTTGAGCATGCGTTTGCCGTCGTCGACCAGTACTACGTTGAGTACGCGCTCGCCGTAGGGGAATTCTACAAATTGCTCCGGTTCCCAGAACCAGATCCCCCCAAAACTGTCGCGTGGGTTGCCCGGCTCCGTATAAAGGCGGTAGTTGTAGTGGGCATCCCCCTCGAAATCCCTCCATGAGGTCGGACTTCGCCCCAGGCTGTCAAGTGCCCAGTTGGCGTGGTTGATCAGCAGCCGCGCCCAGTGGAGTCCGTTGGTCACCTCCTCGTTGCCGGGTTTGCCTCGCAGGAAGGTACCGTATTCGCGGTGTGCAACGAAGTGCAGGTTGATGTCTACCCAAAAATGGGGAATCTTTGCCGTATCGAGTTCCCGGATGGCCCGGATGATCCTGGCCGTATCCGGCCCTATGACAGCCTGCGGCTTGCCTGGATCTACGTCCCGTTGTGTGCGCTGGCTGCAGGATGACAGGACCAGAACCAAAGCTGGAATGAGAATGCATAGGGATCTAAACATGGGCATGACGCGTTTGCGGGCATTCGCTTCTGGGAGATAACGGAATTTCAAGACCATTGCACATAGATCCGTTGAAAATACCCGACGGTGGCGCTGGTTAAATGGCATTTGCTTTCTTTGCGGCAGGTTTAGCGACAAATCACACAATGCAAATCTGCATCAAACATTTTAATGAACTCACCCGGGAAGAGTTGTACGCCTTACTCAGACTGCGCGCCGAAGTTTTTGTTGTCGAGCAGCAATGCCCCTACCTGGATCCCGACGGCATCGACCCGGTGTGCTACCATGCACTCATCCATGTGCAGGACCGGCTTGTAGCCGTCAGTCGCATCATCCCACCCGGAGTTGCATACCCTGATTATGCATCGCTGGGACGCGTCGTCACCCATGCAAGCGTTCGTCGAACGGGCATTGGCCGGACAATCGTGCACGAAAGCCTGCGCGCCATCGAACAATTCTTTCCGGCAGCGGCTGTAAAAATTGCCGCACAATCCTACCTCGAAAATTTTTACGGCAACTTCGGTTTTATCCGCGTGGGCGAGGATTACCTGTACGACGGAATTTTGCACTGCGACATGGTCAGAGCGCCAGGCCTTCGCGTGCAAGGGCGAGCAGATGGTTGACGTCGGTTGCGTCGGTGCCCTGAGCGTAAATCCTCAACACGGGTTCCGTTCCCGACGGTCGGATCAGCAGGAAGCGGTCCCCTTCTAAAAAATACTTGTAGCCGTCGAGAGCGTCGGCGCGCACAACGGCATGGTTTCCCCAGCTTCGGATGCCTTCACTCAGTTGTTGCCGGACCCGGTCGATCACACCCTGGGCAACCGGCAGGTCAATGCGGTCATAGCAGAAAGGACCAACGATTTTATAAACCTCGTCGATGAGTTGTTGCAGGGTTTTTCCGGTAGTCGCCATATATTGCAGGAGCGTCAGTGCGATCCAGATGCCGTCGCGTTCGGGAATGTGACCCGCCATGGCCAGGCCGCCAGACTCCTCTCCTCCAACGAGTACCTCTTCCTGCAGCATTACTTCGGCGATGTACTTGAAGCCGATGCGCGTCGTTACGTACTTCAATCCGTAATGCTTCGCCAGCTTTTCCAGTTTTGAGGAAACTGAAAAGCTCGCTACCACGGTGCCAGTGAGCTTCCGATGTTCGACCAGGTAGTGCAGCAACAACAGCAGCAGGTGGTGGGAGTCGACCATATTTCCGTCCGGGTCTATAAAGGCAACCCGGTCGGCATCGCCGTCGGTCGCTACGCCGGTGTATTGACCTGGATGAGCTGCCAGATGTTTCATGATCTCCGACAGGTTGCGCGCAATGGGCTCCGGAGGCGTTCCTCCGAAACCGGGATTGACCGTACAATGGAAGGCGAACATTTCCGGAAACAGGATCTTCATGACTTCTTGTCCGGCTCCATACATGGCATCGTATGCCAAACGAACGTTCGTTCGTATGCAGTCTAAATCGAAGTTGCGGCGCACGTGATCCACATAGCCCCCTTGCAGGTCAACCATCCGGATGTGCCCCGATGCCAACAGTGCGTCAAAGGATTCTGCGGGTTCATCTGCGGCTGCCGGGATTTCCATTTCGATGTCGGCAACATCGGAAGCGAGCAGCGGACTTCCCACTGCCGATTTGAGTTTAAATCCGTTATACGATGGCGGATTGTGACTCGCCGTCACGACGATACCCAGTCCGGCGCGGTGGTGTACGACGCCCAGCGACACCATCGGCGTGCTGGCAATTCCCTGGCTCAAAAGGCATTCCAGGCCCCCGGCTGCCAGTACCCGGGCAATTTCTCTTTGGAACAGCTCCCCCCCAAACCGGCAATCGTATCCGATGACGACGCGCTGCACATCTTTGCGACGCGCCCACGCCAGGGTAGCCTGGCTGACCCTGCGGACGTTTTCGACGGTATAGTCCAGTGCAATAATTGCCCGCCATCCGTCTGTCCCAAAGCGTATGCCCTGCATGTTTGTGTTTTGTATTTGCAAAGAACGGGATTTTGGCTGCTTCCCGTCAAAAATAACATATTAAATATTTTTTATATATATTTGCGGGATGGGCAAAGGAGCGGACACTTACCGGCACAAAGGACTCCGTGCAAAACTCGTAGACGAACTCCGGAAGAAGGGCATATCAGACGAGCGGGTTCTCGACGCGATGCTGCAAGTACCCCGCCATCTGTTTTTCGACAAAACCTTCGAGCCCTGGGCTTACAAAGACAATGCCTTTCCCATTGATTGCGAGCAAACGATCTCTCAGCCTTATACCGTCGCCTTTCAGACTTCCCTGCTCGACGTACATCCCGGCGACAAGATCCTTGAGATCGGACTTGGCAGCGGGTACCAGGCGTGTGTGCTTGCAGCGATGGGGGCAAAAGTATATTCGTTGGAGAGGCACAGGCCGCTTTACCTCAGCACGACTGCACGACTCGGCCAAATGGGAGTACGGGGAGTGCGCACCTTTTATGGCGACGGATTTCGCGGACTCCCGTCGTTTGCCCCATTCGACAAAATACTCGTAACCGCTGCCGCACCTGAGATTCCGAAGGAGCTCGTTCGCCAGCTCAGGGAAGGAGGCATCCTGGTGATTCCCGTTACGCGGGGTGCCTTTCAGCAAATGATCCGCTTGTTTAAAACCTCCGATGGCAAATGGCTCGAAGAGCAACACGGGGAGTTCCGTTTTGTGCCCATGCTGGAGGGTACAGAATAGATCAGTTCGTTATACCCCCTGACACCAAATTTTGGTTTGAGCTGCATTTGTTTCCCGAAATGCTTAAGGGCACTTCTAAAAACTTCTTAGTGCGCCAGCCAGCCTGCATTGGCTTACGCGCGAAATGAATTTAGCTTCACAATCCTTCGTTGCGGTTCAGTCAGGTATTGCTCCCCATAGCCACCGCGCCTCGTCTTGTTTCCCAAAATTCTATCTGGCATCAAAACCGGATAATTCGAGGTACCCACTATGGTGTTGGAAGGGCATTTTTTTACAAATAGAGTACATCCGTCTCGGCAAAGTCGCGTATTTATTGCCATCTGACTGATCCGCACAACTTTTCATTCCCATTTTTGAATAGATCAGTACTTTTGCGCGACCATTCCTCAAAACAGCTATTTAGGTATGAAATTTTCCGGGGTTAAAGTTTCATTGGGGGGACTTGCACTTTTTTTAATGGCAGTAGCCTGCCAGAAGGAAGAAAAAGAAGTCACCCTGGCGCCGCTGGTCCTTGCACCGGCCTCCGCCATTCCAGGACATTACATCGTCCTGCTCAAATCAGACATTACAAAAGACCACCCATTTCCAGAGCCATCCAGCGGGCACAGGCCAACTCAACGGGATGCCCAGGCAAGGCAGAATCATTTCAAGCCCTTAGCCGGTGCCGTACTGGCAGCATGCGGAATCTCTGCAGAACGCGTAACAGAATACTATACGGAAGTATTTCCCGGTTTTTCAATACAACTTACTCCCTCTGAACTGGAGCGCTTGAGGCGACACCCGATGGTCGATATGCTCGAGCAGGATATGGAGGTGAGCTTGCCAGAAACCCGCAGGGAGCCTGATGAGCCGCATTTGAGGGCCCAGACTGTGCCTTGCGGAATCTCCAATGCGGGGGGGCCAGCGGACGGATCGGAATCGACCAAATGGTGCTGGATCGTTGACAGCGGCATTGACCTCGACCATCCAGACCTCAACGTGATCACCGATCCAACGTACGCCAAATCCTTTGCAGGAGGAACTCCCGACGATTGCAACGGCCACGGAACGCACTGCGCCGGCATCGTCGCCGCAATGGACAACACCATAGGAGTTGTCGGGGTCAGTGCCGGAGCACCGGTTGTTCCCGTTCGCGTACTGGATTGCAATGCTTCAGGTAGGACGTCGAAGATCATTAAGGGGCTGGACCATGTGGCCCTTTATGATGAGCCGGGGGATGTGGTCAATTACAGCATCACCGCTTACTGGGGAAACAACTGCGGAAGCAACTCGAGTTATGTGGCGGCCATGACTGCACTCAGCAACAGCGGAACGCGGGTTGCCATTGCAGCCGGAAATTACACGGACCAGGCTTCACTTTACACGCCGGCTTGCATCAATGCGGCCAACCTGCACACCGTAGCGTCGATGTCGTGCGGAAAGTTCTGGTCATCCTTTTCCAATTACGGGGCCCCTCCCATCGACTGGATTGCCACAGGTTCTTCGGTGTATTCGACCTACCTCAACGGCGGGTATGCTACCCTGAGCGGCACTTCCATGGCGACTCCTCACGTGACCGGCATCATGCACAGCCTTCAGTCTTCGCCGAACCAAAACGGTACGGTTGATTTTAATGGTACCAGCTACAAGATAGCAAGCCGCTAATTTTAGGGCACTTCTAAAAACTTCATCGCCGCAGGACGGGGTCACACTGCATAGCAGATGCCAGAAGGCAACTCCTCATTCCTGCATTGGGACAGTCAGTCCGCTGGCTTCGACTCCGCTCAGCCAGCGGATAAGATGCGACACGTTCACGGTGCATAGCAGATGCCAGAAGGCAACTCCTCATTCCTGCATTGGGACAGTCAGTATGCAAGCGCAGTGCCCGCTGGCTTCGACTCCGCTGGCTTCGACTCCGCTCAGCCAGCGGATAAGATGCGACACGTTCACGGTGCATAGCAGATGCCAGAAGGCAACTCCTCATTCCTGCATTGGGACAGTCAGTCCGCTGG
>JABARE010000024.1:26146-138066 GCA_019187365.1 Saprospiraceae bacterium
TCCGCTGGCTTCGACTCCGCTCAGCCAGCGGATAAGATGCGACACGTTCACGGTGCATAGCAGATGCCAGAAGGCAACTCCTCATTCCTGCATTGGGACAGTCAGTCCGCTGGCTTCGACTCCGCTGGCTTCGACTCCGCTCAGCCAGCGGACAAGATGCGACACGTTCACGGTGCATAGCAGATGCCAGAAGGCAACTCCTCATTCCTGCATTGGGACAGTCAGTCCGCTGGCTTCGACTCCGCTCAGCCAGCGGATAAGATGCGACACGTTCACGGTGCATAGCAGATGCCAGAAGGCAACACTGCAATCCCCAAAACACGAAAGCTAAAAGCGCAGATTGATCGCAGCGTGAGCGCCTAGCATACTGACGAGCTTTCTTTGGTTACTTTCCTTTGCGGCAAAAGAAAGTAACAACCCAATTTGCATGGGGCAAACAAGAAATGAAGAAGAAATATTCCAACAGCGTAAAAACCACCGTACCCCTGGCAATAGTCAACTGAATTCAGTACACTACTAAAAGCTCCCTATCGCACCAGCCAGCTAATAACAGGGAGTGAAGAGAGGTAGCCCTTTTCATTCTGGTATCAACATGGAGTTTTTAAATGTGCCCTAAAAGATTTGCTGACGGGCTGTTACGCATTTTCCACGAAACCAGGTGAATAGAAGTTTTTTCTGTCGCACGTAACATGCGGATCGGTTTCACCCGCCCCACCTCTATCTTTGCGAAACAGCCCTTTGCCATGAAAGCGACCTACACCATTTTGCTGCTGATCCTTTCAAATCTGTTTATGACGCTTGCCTGGTACGGCCACCTCAAATTTGCAGACTGGAAGGGATTTAGCAAACTCAGTTTGTTTTCCATCATTGCCATCAGTTGGGGCGTCGCCTTTTTTGAATACTGTTTTCAGGTGCCTGCCAACAAGCTGGGCTACCACGGCAACGGGGGGCCCTTCAGCCTCGTTGAACTCAAGGTGCTCCAGGAAGTGATCACCCTGCTCGTTTTCACCGCTTTTACTCTGGTCGCATTCCGGAACGAAAGCCTGAGAACCAACCACCTGATTGGATTCGGTTTTTTGGTGCTCGCTGTGTACTTTGTATTTAAAAAATAACACCACACAGCCCGGCACAATCTTCCAGCCTGGTTATTGAAAGCAAACGAACGTTTGTTAATTCAAGGATGTTCTAAACAATCATGGTAGCCAGTCGAATAAAAATTCGCTGTAAAATCTCACTTACACCGCGGTCAGGGATGCAAGCTCCCCTTTCCGGATGCGTACACATACGACCTTGTACTCAGGACATTTCGCAATGCTGTCGCTGATGTCAGAAGTGACGAGGTTGACAAACAACTCCGGAAAGTGAAAACTCGTACTGATCACTCCGGGCTTAACATCTTCGGTAACCAGGGCGCTCACCGTTATCTTTCCGCGCGGGGATTCAATTTCAACGGGGTCGCCATTCTGGATCCCATGTGAGGCGGCATCCTTGGGATGGATGAGTACTAAGTCTTCTCCAACGATGCGGGCGTTTCCGGTTCGCCTCGTCATAGTTCCTGCATTGTAATGCTCCAAAATGCGGTTTGTTGTAAGTATCATCGGGAAGTCGGCAGCGTTTTCGAGAACCTCCGGAGTCTCTACATACTCGCGGAATTCAAATTTGCCCTTTCCTCTTTTGAATTCGTCGACGTGCAGCATTTTCGTATCCCTGCCGTCTGTCTGAACGGGCCACTGCTTGCCCTGAACGCCAAGTTCATCCCAGCGAACACCTGCAAAAAAGGGAACGATTCCCGATATCTCGCCGAGGAGGGATTTGGGATCGTAGGCTGGTTGTGGATAGCCCATCGCATTCATGATCTCCACCATGATGTCGCCATCGGCTTTGGCTTCGCCCACCGGTGCAATGACCCGGTTGACGCGTTGCACGCGGCGCTCGCCGTTGGTAAAGGTGCCATTCTTTTCCATAAATGAGGCTCCTGGCAAAACGACGTGTGCATATTCTGAGGTCTTGGAAGGAAAGATATCTTGTACGATCAGAAGGTCCAGGGATTCCAGCGCGCGGACGACCTTATTCGTATTCGGGTCGCTCTGAGCCATGTCGTCGCCCATCACCCACATGGCCTTCAGCTTGCCTGCCAGGGCAGCATCGTACATTTCGGGAATTTTCATTCCGGTACCCGAGGGCACCTGGACCCCGTAAAATTGGCTGAACCGTTCGATGACATCCGGCTGGCTGATGTCGAGGTAGCCTGCTCCCTGATAGGGCTGCACACCCATATCGGCCATGCCCTGCACATTGTTCTGTCCGCGCAAGGGGTTGACTCCGCTGCCCCTTTTGCCAATATTGCCGGTGATCATGGCCAAATCGGCAATGCAGATCACCGCATAAGTGCCCTGGTAATGTTCTGTGACCCCCAATCCGTGAAAAGCCATTGCAGGGCGTGCAGTTGCATAAGCAATTGCTGCTGCCTTAACCTGTTCGCGTGGTACACCAGATACTTTTTCCAAGCTGCCGATGTCGAGCGAAAGCACGTTGTTCCTGAAGTCTTCATATCCTTCTGTACGCCCCTCTATGAACTGCCGGTCTTCAAGTCCTTCGCTGAGGATGTAATACAACATCATGTTGAGCACGGCCACATTGGTTCCTGGCCTCAGTTGGAGATGGTGGGTTGCGTATTTGGCCAGTTCGGTCTTTCGCGGATCGATGACGATGGTCGTCTTGCCCTTCATGGCATGCTGCTTCAGTTTAGCACCCGTAACGGGGTGCCCCTCTGTCGGATTGGCTCCGACGACGAGAATGCCGTTTGTGTACTTAAGATCTGCTATGGAATTGGTCGCTGCCCCCGTGCCAAATGCACGTTGCATCCCTATGGCCGTTGGAGAATGGCATACCCGCGCACAGCCGTCGATGTTGTTGGTGCCTATGACGGCGCGGATGAATTTTTGCATCAGGTAGTTCTCCTCGTTGGTGCAGCGTGCCGAAGACACGCCCGCAATGGCGTCAGGACCCCATTCCTCCCGGATCCCGCGCAGCCTTTCTGCGATGTATGCGATCGCCTCTCCCCAGCCTACCTGTTCCAGGGTGCCGTTTTTACGGATCATCGGGAATTTCAGGCGGTCAGGATGGTCGACGAAGCGGAAGGCGTAACGCCCTTTTAAACAGGTGTGGCCCTGGTTGACTTCTGCGTCATAAGGCGCCTGGATGCTGAGCACTTTACCGGCTTTGACGCTGACCTCGAGGTTGCATCCGACGCCGCAATACGTGCATACAGTCCGGACTTTTTCCTGACCGACCAGGGATTTCGACTGGAAAACATCGGAAATAGCAGACGTAGGGCAGGCTTGCGCGCAGGCACCGCAACTCACGCAATCCGATTCCATAAAAGTCTGGTCCATGCCCTTGATGATCTTGCTGTCGAAACCGCGCCCCATAACCGAAAGCACGAGCTGTCCCTGCACTTCGTCACAGGCCCGGACGCAGCGATAACACATGATGCACTTCGACAGGTCGGAAGTCATGTAAGGATGGCTGAGGTCTTTAGGCCGGTCCAGGTGGTTTTTACCCGTTGGGTATCGCACTTCCCGGATGCCCACGCGAGCGGCGACGTCTTGCAACTCGCAATTGCCGTTGACTTCGCAGGTCAGGCAATCCAAGGGGTGGTCGGTAAGTACCAGTTCGACGATGTTTTTCCTCAACCGCTGAACAGCGTCGCTCTCGGTTTCGATGATCATGCCATCTTCAACCGGGGTGTGGCAGGAAGCTACGGTGCGCTTGCCTGCAGCTCCGGGTCGCGAAACGTCCACGCTGCAAACGCGACAGGAACCGAATGCCTCCAGGCCCGGTGCGTCGCACAAGGTGGGAATGGAAGTTCGGCCCTGGTGTCGTCTGACAAACTGGAGTATGGTCTCTCCGGGCATCATTTCCCTGCGAACGCCGTTGAGCATTGCAGCCGGGGATTGCGTGCTGAAGAGGTCGGGTGTTGTGTTTTCAGTCTTCATAGGCTGAATCGCTTATGCTGCCGGTAAAAATACAATATCCTCCACACATGCCGCAACCGCTCCTATGGTTGAACGGTCCGCCCCGGTTTTCGTTCAGTTGCGCAGGGGCTTATTGTTTTCGAGCATGTACTGGATGCGCTCCAGTGTCTTCGGCTCTGTGCACAGGCTCAAAAATGCTTCGCGTTCGAGGTCGAGAAGGTATTGCTCGGTCACATCCTGTGGTTCGCTGAGGTCTCCTCCACATAATACCCAGGCAATTTTATTGGCAATTTTATGGTCGTGCTCGCTGGCGTAGTTTGCACGGTGCATGGAATTGGAAGCCACGTAGAGCGCCGCAAGTCCGCTACGCCCCATCACCCGGATGGCCTTGGTGGAAGGCGGTTGGACGTACGATCCTGATAGTGCCAGCACGCGTTGCTTTGCCAAACGAATGTTCGTTAGTCCATTGATCGCAACACTGTCCCGGTCGAAACTCAGGTAACCCAATCCGAATGCCTCGTGAGCGGAAGTAGAAACAGATGCCGTAGCAATGGTTCGGAACCGGTGGATGAGTTGAGGCACCTGCACTTCGCCTTCCTTGAACTCGCGGCTGAGCCGCCGTGCAAATTCTACAGTGCCTCCGCCGCCTGGCAGGAGTCCGACGCTCATCTCAACCAAACCGATGTAGGTTTCAGCAGCGACAACGGCAGCATCGCAATACATGAGCAATTCCGTGCCGCCGCCAAAGGTGTACCCCTGACAGGCACAAACGACGGGGATGGCAGAGTACCGGCATCGCAGGGAAGTCTGTTGAAACAGTCGAACTGCCATGTCGAGTTGTTCAAATTCCTGCTGAAATGCGAGCATGCCGATGAGCATGAGGTTGGCTCCAACTGTGAAATGCTGGGCCTGGTTGCCGATGACGAGGCCTTTCCAACCCTGGCCTTCCGCCAGGTCGATGCTGTGCTGGATTCCGCGCAGGATGCCTTCACCAATGGCGTTGTGCCTGCTTGCAAACTCCAGACAAAGTACGCCATCGCCAATGTCGTGAAGGCGGATCTCCTCATTTCGGAAAACCAGTTTTTCTTCACTGGTTGCATACAAACGTATGGCATCGGCGCTACCCGGCACAGGCATATAGGCAGCTGAAGATGGATCAAAAACTTTCAGACCCTCCTCTTCCTCCCGGTAAAACTTATTTATTCCGGCCGCTTCCATTTCAGTTACCCATTCCGGAAGGGTATGCCCTGCTTCCCGGATGAGTTTTGCGGCGGTTTCCCATCCGAGTGCATCCCAGATCCGAAATGGCCCCATGGGCCAGGCGTAACCCGTTTCCATGGCGAGGTCGATCGATTGCGGCGAATCGGCTATTTCCGGTATCCTGTGGGCAGCATAGGCCAGCAAAAAGCCCAGACTGCTCCTAAGGAATGCCGCACCGGGATCTTCGAGTCCGACGAGGGCATGCATCCTCTTGGACAGGTCTTCGATCTTGCGTGAAAGTTCCAGACTTGGGATGGCCGGCTTACTTTCCTTTTCATAGCTTAGTGTGGAGAGGTTGAGGGCCAATATTTTGGGCTTGCCCTTTTCGTCCCGCTCTTCGGTTTTGGCATAAAAACCCTTGCCTGATTTAGCCCCAAACCATTTGTTTTCGAGTAGAAATTCCGTTGCCTTGATCCTGTGTATGCTCTGTAACATTGCATCAGAGGGACAGTTGTCACGAAGTCCTGCGGTGACGAATTCTGCCGTATCCAGGCCGACGAGGTCCGCCAACCGGAAAGTTCCCGTTTTGGGCCTGCCCAAAGCCGGACCGGTGAGGCGATCGACGGTTCCGATGGAAAGTCCGGATGCTTCGGCAAGCTCCATGACCCTGGCCATGTAAACAACGCCGATGCGGTTTGCGATAAACCCCGGTGTGTCCTTGCAGCGAACGGTTTGTTTGCCGAGAAATCGCTGTCCGAAATCCATCATGAATTCGACGATATCCGGTTGGGTATCCGGACCCGGAATGATTTCCAACAGCCGGAGGTACCGGGGAGGATTGAAAAAGTGGGTTCCGAGAAAATGTTTTCTAAAATCTTCCGAGCGCTTGTCACAAAGTACCCGCAGGGGAATGCCGCTGGTGTTGCTCGTAACGATGGTGCCCGGTTTGCGTACCGCTTCCAGGCGCTCGTACAATTGCTGTTTGAGGACGGCCTTTTCCGCTATGACTTCAATGATCCAGTCGCATGAAGCGACTTTAGCCAAATCGTCGTCGTAATTTCCCGTGGTAATCCGCGCCGAAAATGATTGGTCAAAGATCGGGCTGGGTTGTGATTGCAGGCACTTGCGCAACGCTTGATCGACCACTGCATTGCGAGGCCCCTCCTCTGCAGTGAGGTCGAGAAGGAGCACTTCAAAACCTGCACCGGCGAGGTGACATGCTATGCCGGAACCCATCAAACCGGCACCCAGCACAGCAATTTTTCGAATGTGACGCTTTTCCACGGTTTCAGCAGTTAGAAGATCAAATATAGTTCCGTCCAGACGAATGCACTTTTCAATTTGCAGTCCATCAGGATCCTGGTTGGGCTTGGGTAAGAGAACTGCCAGGCTTTCCTGAAGACATCAGGGGTTGGGGCGTGATGCTTTGTTGCGGCGGAAAAGCAGAAAAATTCCGAACAGAGAAACTCCGGTAGAAATCAGGTAAAACAGAAAGCCTATCGCGACGGCTGGTTCTACCAGTCCTCCCACCCAGGGCGCTCCATACATAAAGACCAGTTCCCGGGCACCTGCGCCGCCAATGGTAAACGGGATCAGTGTCGCCAGGGATGAGCCAAGGAACAAAGCCAGATACTCAACGATGTACTGTTGTTGACCGACTGCGAAGACGAGTCCGGCAGCCGAGACGAGCTGGGCTCCCTGAACCGCTATTGAGTAGGCAGCAAGGCGATGGCGGCATTTTTGGTAGGGCCGGCGGACGACGTAGAGAAAGAACAGTGGCAACAGCAGTGATGACAGCAAAAGCATCCATATTAAAAGCGTCGGCATACCTGCACCGGGTACAAACAGAAGCAACAAGGATGCCCATTGCAAAAGGGCGATCACACCGGATATCCGGTCGGCAAGTACCAAACGGATCAGCATCGGTACGCTCATTCCCGTCTGCTCGCGCAGCACTTTCATCTTGTATGCATCGCCGCTGACCCCACCTGGCAGCAACAGGTTGTAGTACATTCCCTTCCAGTATAGGACGAGGTTCTCCCGGAATGCAAATTGGGGAACATCGACCCTAACAAGTGTTAGGAATCTGGCTGCAGACAGCCATTTAGAACATACAAACCATGCTGTTGCCCAAGCCAGACAAAGCGGATGGGTGTTGCGCAAGGTTTTTAAAAATGCCGTCCAATCGATGCCACGCACCAGCAGAATGATTATGCATGCAGATACGGCAACCTTGATGATCTGTTTCGCCAGGGGGTGAAGATGGAAGCCCGCAGTGTTCACGATGCCCTATCGCTTTTCGGCCTGTGCACGCCGCGGATGCGGTACACTTTTTTTCCCTGTGACTCGTAATACGTTCTGACCTGCATTTCTGCCAGGATACCCAGTACGATGAGCTGAAGCCCTGTAACGATTAATATTGTTCCGAGGATGAGGATGGGCCTGCCCCAGATGTCGTGACCTGCCAGTTTTTCTGCGAGAAGGTACAGCATGATGGAAGTGCCCGCACCCGCAAAAAAAACGCCCCAACCGCCGAACAGGTGCATGGGCTTGTGGCGGAATCGCTTTAAATAGAGTATGAGCAGCAGGTCGCTGAATACGCGCATGGTGCGGTTGATGCCATATTTGGATTTTCCGGCCCGACGGGGATGGTGTTGTACGCTGGTTTCGTCCATACGAGCTCCTTCCAGATCTGCGAGCACGGGAATGAAGCGGTGCAGTTCTCCATAGATACCCAGATTTTTAGCCAATTCTGACCTCATGACCTTCAGGGTACAGCCATAGTCGTGAAGGTGCACGCCACTGGCGTTACGAATGAGGAAATTCGCAATCCGGCTTGGTATTTTTCGCAAAATAAATCCATCCTTGCGCTGTGTGCGCACGCCTGCAAGCAAGTCCAGCGAACGGGATTCGGCAAACTCCAGCATCCGCGGAAGGTCTTCCGGATCGTTTTGGAGGTCGCCGTCCATCGTTGCAATCCATTTGCCGCTAGCGTACTCTATGCCTGCTGCCAGTGCAGCGCTTTGGCCAAAATTTCTGCGGAACTCAACTACCGTTATATCCGGTCCTGCACCCTGCTTCAGTTTCTCCAATGTTGAATCTGTGGATCCATCGTCAACAAAAATGATTTCACTATCTATCTCGCGCAAAACTGAACGCAATTTTGAAATGAGTGGCTCTATGTTTTCTGCTTCGTTGTATACGCAGATGACCACGGATAGTCTGATGCTGTTCATTGTTTGATAAACATGAGGTGAATGTATTCTCTGGACTCCACCCACAGGGAGTCGATAACGCTTCCGCTGAAATCAGGGTAGCGCTTCAGGTCAACAAAATAACGACCGTTAGGGTCGTTTGCAATCCATTGCCGTTTGATGATCTGCCCGTGGGCTACGGTCGTATAAAACCTCGCGATCTGGTGAAGTTCGGTATCGCCGAAAATATACCAGTTTCCACCGTGCTGTGCCTGTTTAAGTCGCTGAACGTCAGTCCGCACGTGGTTTCCGTCATTGGTCTTTTCCCGCGCCGGTTGCAACGTCAGGTTAAAAACCACCCTTACGGCAAGCATAAACAGGGCAACGTACAAAATCCAATTTTTTGCACTGTGAACCACCGGTATGCAAAACGCTGCAAGCAACAACGAAGCACCAGTCCAGGTCGCATGCAGCCTGGGAATATCCGTAGATCCGGGGTACAGGGGCATGGCAAAGCAAGCGGCCGTAAGCGCCAAAGTTATCGTCACAAATGTCCACCGGGTCCACTTTCGCAGCGAATCGGGCGCACCGGATGGAGCCTCGAGAAAATAGAGGGCCACGACATTAAAGAGCGGCACGAACATGAGCAGGTACCGGGGGTAAACCTCCACAGAAAACCAGTAAACGGGAAGATTTACTGCCAGCATGCATGCGTTAAAAAAAACAAACCGGTTACTCCGCAACACTTGCATGGTCCTGCGGTGCAAAAAAAGGATCCCGAGCAAAGACCATGGAAGGAAATGGTACAGTTGCTCCCATGGAAAAGTAAAAATATGAACGATTGTTCGCTCCCATCCGTGGTGGGTTGCCGTGCGCTGGAGAGACTGGTCGGTCAGTACTGCAAACACCTTTGGCAGCGATACCCAGGAGGCATACGCGGTGTAATATGCTGCCACGGGCATCAGGGCGACCAGTAAGGCAATACCATGAAAGCGGGAGAAAAACTGCTGGCGGAGTGCACCGAAAAATGCCAGCGCAACGGGTACCGAGATGGCCTGAAAAACCAGCGCCGGAAGACCTTTGAGCATAAAAGCCACTGCGCAAAGTGCATACGAAAAACCGAAAAAGCGCGACCACAGGCCGCGTTCGCCATACCGGTACAGCAACATAAAATTGAGAAAGACGACCCAGGAAAAACAAATGTCGATGAGTCCAAACATGCTGTCCCAAAACAGGATCCTGCCGCTTGTAAGCAAGAGGAGTGCGACCGCGACGGGGGAGACGTGCACTGCAAATTTTTTTACAAAGCCAAAAGAGGTTACAGCAAACACTCCCAAAAAGAACAGATTGAGGGTCCGGGTTGGCCATTCGCCATAATGGCCAAAGACCTCCGAAATAGCGATGATCATCCAATTGAAAAGAGGAGGTTTGTTGTAGTAGTATTCCCCATTGAGTGTAGGTACGATGAAATTACCGGAATACTTCATTTCAAGGGCCACCAGGGTCCGGATGCCTTCATCGCCGATGAATGCGATCCGGTCGAGCCCGAGAAAAAATGCGGGGATGGATAGCAGGCAAGCAGCCAGCAACCACCCGGCGTCGCCGTGAAGAAATGCAAATTGACGGATAATGTTGCGGAGACCGTTCATCGCCCAAGGCGCAAAGATGGTGATTTGCAGCGATTTAGGGGCTTGGAGCGGTGGAGACGCTCCCAAGTCTAACGAAACTTTTCAAACAAGGTGGCGTAAAGCTCGTCTACGGATGAAATGCCGACGACGTTGATTGTGTTCTTGCCAGGCCGGAGCCCCCGCGCATTGTATTTTGAAATGCAGATGGCCTTAAAGCCAATGCGTGCGGCTTCCTGTATTCGGGCGTCGATGCGGGTTACGGCGCGCAACTCCCCGGATAGCCCGATTTCAGCGGCAAAGCACACTTGTCTATGAAGGGCCTTGTCTTCCAGGGAGGAGATCACCGCAGCAACCACAGCAAGATCCGTAGCGGGGTCGGCCACCCGCAGGCCACCGGCAACGTTGAGGAACACGTCCTTTTGGGCAAGGGGGAATCCACACCGCTTTTCGAGCACGGCAAGCAACATGGCCATTCGACGTTGGTCGAAACCGTTGGCAACGCGCTGGGGAGTACCATAAACCGGTGCACCCACCAGGGCCTGCATTTCGATCAGGAGGGGGCGGTTTCCTTCAACGGTAGCAGCGATGGCAGATCCACTCAGGGGTCCCTCGTGTTGCGACAACAGGAATTCCGAGGGGTTGGAGATTCCGTGCAATCCATCATCCTGCATCTCGTAAAGGCAAAGCGCGTCTGTTGAGCCAAAGCGGTTTTTGAGCACGCGAAGCATGCGGTACGCATATTGTTTCTCCCCTTCGAAGTGCACGACCGTGTCGACCATGTGCTCGAGCAATTTTGGTCCGGCGATCTCCCCTTCTTTGTTGATGTGCCCAATGAGGATGACGGGGGTGCCACTTTCTTTGGCGAAGCGGATGAGTTGGAAGGCAGTGGCCCGGATTTGGGCTATGCTCCCTGGTGCCGAGTCGACATCTTCTGCGTAAAGGGTCTGCACGGAATCCACGATGAGCAGACCCGTTTCCAGCTGCACGGCGGTGGCCAATATGGCGGAAACCCGGGTTTCGGGGAGGATATAGCATTTCTTGCCAGAACCTCCGATCCGGTTGGCACGCAACTTCAGTTGCTCCGGACTTTCCTCTCCTGACACATAAAGAACCTTGTCTGAGGATGCGCCAAGGGCGATTTGGAGCATTAGGGTGGATTTTCCGATGCCGGGTTGCCCGGTGAGCAGGGTCACGGAACCAGCGACCAATCCGCCGCCGAGGCCCGCGTCAAACTCGACGTCGCCCGTGTTCATGCGCTTTACGGGAAGAGAGGACAATTCATCAATTGGAACGGGCCTGGTCGCTAGTTGCATTGAGCCGTACTCCTTCCAGTTTCCAGCAGTTTGGCTTTCGGACGATGGAAGCACCAAATCTTCGATCATGGTGTTCCACGCGCTGCATGAGGGGCATTTCCCCAGCCATTTGGGCGATTCGGCACCGCATTCTTTACAGTAAAAGTGCTTTTTTAATTTCGCCATAGTCGCTATGCGTCGACCGCGCAAGGTAGCCATTCTTGTACACCAGGGTTCTTTCACACCGCCCCAAAGGCAATTTTGCCAAGGGTGTGCTAACCCTTATTTAATCTAAACGGGTCTCAATTGCGCCTTATTTTTAAAGGGTTTGGGGGTGGCTTTGAAAAAAAAAATGATAAAAATTATTCTTTCCAGCGTGTTCGCCATGGTTTGCTAAGAAATTGATATTTAATTTTTTATAAATTATCCAAGGCGTGTGAAACAAAAGTTTTTCGCCTTTTGGCACAAATTCAGTAGGATGGTTGTTGTAACGGAAGTAAGGAAAATGTAAATTTGCTGCTCAATGCAATAACGACCTCTGGCCCTATTTCATAAGATACAGTTTCAATTGGTTTTTTGGGGTTATGCGGGGTATCGTCTTTTTTAGATGGTACCCTGCTTTTTTTTGTCCCTGATTGTTTACCCCTCCGGGAGTTGGCTTTGAAATTGACCGTTTTGGAGTAATCCTGCCGTTAAAAACATGCGACTTTTTCTGTTCGGCCGGTTTGGGCGGCATCCTGGTTATCGATGTACGGTCCTTTAGGATCCGTCGTAGGGAAGGCTACTCGGTTCAAATCGATTGAGCCTTGCGGAGTGGGGATTAAAGATGCCAGGGACTTCCAACAATTGTGCTATGCGATTTCAACTTTTGTCGACTCCATAGGGGTCGTTCCTGTCTCGGTTGTTCCGCAAACAAAATGAAGCCTTGCCCGGGGCAGGATACACTCCACAGGCTATCGGCATGGTTAACAGGGTGACCGCTTTCTGACTGGCAGGGTGCGAAATTCTGTACGAAAGGATGGAACTAATTCATCCTTTTTAAGGCAAGTTTGTTTTTGGGGATGAAGTGGGTTTAATTCACCTGAACAATTCTGGCTCCCTTGAGGCCAAAGACCTAATTTTGCCGCATGGTAAACAATCCTTACGCCCCGGCTGTAGAAAGCCTGCTGTTCGTCTCCCCGTCGCCGATCAGCCCCGCCGACATCAAGTACTGCATCGAAAACAGTCTTTCGGTGAGCATCCGGCTGGAAGACATCGATTTGGCACTCGACGAGCTCATTCAACGTTATGCCTCTGCCGATTTTGGCATTGAACTGCGCGAAGTAGCCGGTGGCTTCCAGTTTCTTTCCAAGCCTGCACATTTTCCGGTCATCGCCGAACACATCAAACTGACCACCCGAAAAAAGTTGTCGAAAGCAGCCATGGAGTCCCTTGCCATCATCGCCTATAAGCAGCCTGTCTCAAAGGCAGAGATTGAGCAGATCCGAGGGGTGAATTCTGACCACTCGATCCAGAAACTCATGGAAAAGGAGCTCATTGAGATTTCCGGTAGAAGCGAGGGTCCCGGCAAGCCGTTTTTATTTTCAACATCGCAGCGATTTATGGAATATTTTGGCCTTAAAAGCATGGAGGATTTGCCCAAGCTCAAAGACTTTTCACCTCCCGGTCAGGAAATGGGGGAAGCAGCTCCCATCGAGGTAGAGGTCCCGGCTGAACCACTGGTCATCCAGGATGCTGCTCCCGGAACAAATGAAGAATGAGATGGACCCCGTGGTAAACCGCGTCCGACAGAGTTCACTGATCACCCTAAAACTGGAGGAGCTCTACCCGGCAGAGCCCATTGCCACATTCGATCTCAAAGATTACCTCTTCCAGGGGCTAATCCTGCGCGAAAAGGACTTCCGGCAGGCACTTGCCTCCCACGACTGGGAGCAGTACCGTGGAGTCAACCTGGCCGTTGGCTGCTCTGCCGATGCCATCATACCCACTTGGGCCTACATGCTGGTGGGGGCCTACGCCAGTGAAATTGCGCATGACGTTTTCTTTGGCGCCCACAACGACCTGCTCGTTGCACATTACCGTAAAGAACTCCAGAAAATGGACCTTGAGGCTTTTCGCGATGCCCGGGTTGTGGTGAAAGGCTGTAGCGACCGGGAAATTCCAGCGGCGGCCTTCCTGGAAATCAGCCGGCTCCTGAAACCGGTTGTGCACTCGCTCTTCTTTGGGGAACCTTGTTCTACCGTACCCGTTTACAAGCGGCCAAAAACAGCCTCCGAATCACAGGACTAATTCTTCAATTCGGGGCAGGTTGTTAAGGAGCGGCCCGTTTTACTTACTACGGCGGGATCAGCTTCCGTCGCCATCGAGGATGTTGCCCAATCCTCCAAGTATGCTTCCTTCTTCACGACGGCGGCCCCCACCGTATTGCAGGATGCGCGAAGCGAGCCTGCTTATGGGTAGGGATTGGATCCAGACTTTGCCCGGGCCGCGCAACACCGCGTAAAAGAGGCCTTCGCCTCCAAATACAACGTTCTTTATTCCGCGGATGAACTCGATGTCGAAATCGACGCGGGAGGTGTAAGCCACCACACAACCCGTGTCAATGCGCAAAACATCTCCCACACCGAGCTGTAGCTCTTTCACATATCCGCCCGCATGAACAAAGGCCATTCCGTCGCCTTCCAATTTTTGCATGATGAACCCCTCCCCTCCAAAAATACCGGTACCCAGCCTCTTCTGCAGTTCTATCCCGACGGAAACCCCCATAGCAGCACATAGGAAAGCATCCTTCTGGGCCACCACCTTACCGTCGAGCTCGGAGAGGTCGAGCGGGATGATCTTTCCGGCATAAGGGGATGCAAAACTCACCCGGGCTTTACCGCCGCCCTGGTTGGTATAAGCGGTCATAAACAGGCTTTCACCGGTCAGCAGTCGCTTACCCGCTGAAAACAGTTTGCCCATGAAACCTCCATCCTGCTGGGTGCCATCCCCAAATATGGTCGCCATGGTGATGCCATCCTCCATCATCAAAAAAGATCCTGCTTCGGCAATGGCCGTCTCTCCCGGGTCGAGCTCTATCTCGACGTATTGCATTTCTTCACCAAAAATCCGGAAGTCAATTTCGTGATTTCTCATATGCGATTTTCTTTCGCAGCAAAGCTACTGGGTTTTTTAATCCGCCGTAAGGGCACAGCCAGCCAGGGGCTGCCTTAGTGGCTTAAATGGTCATTCCAAACAGCAAAAAAATACCCGCTTTTCTAATTACTAAGTGCTTATTTACCAATATTAAATATATATTAAAAAGTTTGTTGCGCTCTCTTACCCAGGACTGTAAATCTTTTTGGCTGGAAGGTTTCCGGGAGACTTTGCGAAGTAGCTTTACCCCGCTTTTGCCATGGTCATGCAAGCATGCCATGTAAGGGGGTACTTTTGAACGGGTACCCCTTTTTGTATGCTGCGGTGGAGCTGTGATTTGACGTAATTCATCGGCTGAACACCCCTGCTCATACTGCTTGTCAGCCTGCCCGCTCCTTTCCCGTTCCTCTGCAAAAAGCAAACAAATCCACAACACCCTGATGCAGGGCTCTCAAGCCAGTTAAGAATTTATCTTCATAACCCCTTGAAAGGTAACGAGGTCCTTCTTATGTGCATGTGCTCTTCCCCGAACGTCAAATGCATTTTGTCTCTTTGAAGAAATTGCATTTCTCACCCAATGAAGTATCTTTAGCAAGCTTACGGACACTTAATTCACAACGATCATGAAGAAGTTTCGTGGTTCCCCTGTCAACTGGTTGGCCGGCGGAACATTGATCCTTTGCTCTATACAGGTTTCGGCCCAGCTTAAAATTGATACCGCATTCCGGTTGGATGGTTTCCGCCGGGAATTTATCGCACAGATCCCTTCAGGAAAGGTGCCCGATGCGGGCTATCCCGTGGTGCTCATGTTGCACAGTGCATCGCATGACAAGGAGGAGTTTTACTACAAGCATGGGTGGAAGGAACTCGGTGAAAAAGAAAATTTCATAACCGTTTTCCCCTCTTCACTGCATTGGTGTTATATTGAGAAGCCTGATTCCCTCCGGATCAACCATGCCCGCTGGGTTACTTCTGAATTGATTGAATCGGCATGTCCTGAAGACAGGGCAAAGTTGATCAGCGACCTGCACTTTCTGGAAAGCATTCTCGATTGGCTCATCCTGCACGTTGCCATTGATACGCATAAAGTATTTGCCAGTGGATTTTCAGATGGATCAAGAATGTCGCATAAACTTGCCAACCAGGCCACCCATCGTATCAAAGCCGTTGGGCATTCCAGCGGTGGGTATCACCCTGGCGACACGATCATGACGCAAGTCAGGGTGCCCAACTGGTTTATGGTTGGAACAGACGACGAACGCTTTATTGTTCCACCCTATACGGAATTGCCGTTCGGTGGCGATTCCATATTAGATTATCTGCACACTTACCTTGTGCGCATTTTGCGAAGCCAGGGATTGACCAATAACTACACTCTTGCCGAAGGCGAATATGCAAAAACCTACATGTTTGCCGAATGCAGACCTGGTGTCCCTTGTGCGCCTTACTTTTTCTCGCTGCTAAAGGGGATGGGCCATCAATACCCCAATGGAGAAAATCACCCGGTCGACGGACCAAAATGGTTTTGGAATTTCTTTTGCAACCCTCCGTCGACGACAACTGCTACAAAAAATGAACCATCCAATTCATTGATCGTACTGAATTCCTCTCCCAATCCGGCCAGCGGTGAGATGATCCTGTATCTTTCGTCAGACCAGGAGGAGCTGAAGGAGATCGCCGTTTTTACCTCGTCGGGTGCCCGCCTGCTCACCAAGCCAGCTATTATGGGAAGGGTTAGCCTCAGAAAAAGCGAAGTGGGATCAGGACTGTATCTTGTTCAGGCCAGGACGAAAAAAGGTATACTATTTTCAAAAGTTTCCTTCTACTGAGTCAGGCAAACAGGATGTACCCATCGCGAACATCATACTAACGTTTGTTAGTTTCATCTATGCCACCAGGCCGCGAATGCGCTGATGGTGGCAATGCTGATGAGGTTAACGACCAGCCCGGCACGAAGCATTTCCCGCAACGGGATCCGCCCGCTTGAAAAAACGATGGCATTGGGCGGAGTGCCCATGGGCAACATTCCGGCGCAACTTGCGGCCAGGGTCATTGGGATGCCCAGATCGGTCGCCGGCAATCCCAGGGAGGCCGCAACAGCCGTCAGGATTGGAGCCATGACGATCACCTGGGCAACATTGCTCATGACCTCGCTCAGAAAGATCGAACCGGCTGTCACGAGCAGGATCAACATGAACTTACTCTGTGGTGCGCCCGCTGCTAAGGCATTCCCTGCCAACTGCAACAGTCCGGAATCTTCCAGAGCATGTGCCAGTGCCAGCCCGCCGCCAAAGAGGATCAGAATGCCCCACGCCATGCTTTGCGTATCTGTCCACTCCAACAGACGAGGCAAGCGTTCAACCTTATCCCTACTAACGTTTGTATTTGAATTTATTCCCCCTGATTCAGAAGGGATCACAAAAAGTGTCAGGGCTCCAAACAGGGCAATTCCGGCATCGGTCAGGGGTAATGAAGTCCAATTCTCCAACGGGGTTCTGATTACCCACAATAAGGCCGTCCCTCCAAAAATCAGACAAACCCTGAGTTCAGCAACTGACCAAGGACCCAGTTGGTCATGTTGTTTCTGAATAAAGGATGACAGTTCGGAGTTCAGTCCCGGGGTATTCCGGAAAAGCCATTTCACAAAAGCCAGATACGTAAAAAGGGCAATCGCGATCGCTACCGGGAAGGCTCTGCCAAACCAGGACATGAAGTTCAGTGTTCCGGGTTGATGGTCATTGATAAAGCCTGCATAGGCAATATTGGGTGGAGTACCGACCAAGGTTGAAAGTCCGCCGATGTTTGAAGCATAGGCAATGGTGAGCAACAAGGCCACGGACATGGTCTTCATTTCATCTTCCCGGCAGGAGTTTTGAAGTACCGAAAGCACCGACAGCGCTATGGGAAACATCATCATCGTCGTTGCCGTATTGCTGAGCCACATACTGATCAAAAACGTTGCCAGCATAAAACCTGCGATGACCTGGGGGCCACTGGTACCAAAGCGAAGCAATATGTTCAGGGCGATCCTTCGGTGCAACCCCCACTTTTCAATAGACAGGGCAAGTAAAAAGCCCCCCAAAAAAAGGAAGATTACGGGGTCGGCATAATGCCTGGCCACTTCTGCGATCGGATGTTGCATCCAAACGGGCAACACCACCAATGGAAATAAGGCCACTACCGGCATGGGAAGCCATTCCAGTACCCAGCAGGCAATCATTACCATGGCCAGAACGAGGGTTTTAACTGCAAGGGGCTCCAGCTTCAGCGGATTGAACAGACAGATCCATCCAAGGAAGATACCCAGTAAAAGAAGCAGGAGTAACGGGGGGATTGATCTGTTTTTTCTCTCTTTCGGATGGTCCGAAATCACATCCCTATTGGCCATTCGATCAGCTTTTGCGCAAGCCGGTGCGGATGTTGATCGCTTCGACAGCAATCGAGAAAGCCATAGCGAAGTAGATGTATGCTTTGGGGAAATGAACGTCGAGCCCTTCAGCGAGCAGAGCGGTACCAATCATGATCAGAAATGAAAGCGCCAGGATTTTGACGGATGGGTGGCGGTTGACAAATCCGGCTATGGGACCTGCCAACACGAGCATGACCAGGACGGCGGCTACCACCGCAGCCACCATGACCCAAAGCTCCTTGACCATCCCGACTGCCGTTATTACGGAATCCAGCGAGAACACTACGTCGATGAGCATAATCTGGATGATAACGGCATTGAAACTGATTTTAGCAAGGCCTTGCATTGCATCTTGCTCTCCACTGGAGACTTCTTCAATCTTGTGGTGAATTTCGCTGACGCTTTTAAAAATCAAAAACAAGCCACCGACGATGAGGATGAGGTCTCTACCGGAGATTTCGTTTTCCAGTACCGTAAAAAATGGTTTGGTCAGCCTCATGATCAGGCTGAGTGAAAAAAGCAGGGCGATGCGCGAGAACAAGGCCATAAACAAGCCCACCTTCCGGCCGCGCTCTCTTTGATCCTCGGGCAACTTGTTGGTGAGGATGGAAATGAAGATGATGTTGTCAATTCCCAGAACAATCTCCAGGGCGACCAGGGTCAGAAAACCAACGAGGATATCCAGACTAAAAGCAAAGTCCATAATCTTTAGGCATTTGTTGCCCCCGCCGGGGAATTGTCACCCGGCGGGAACGGCACAAATGTACAAAATGGACGCAGCCAATGTGCAGCGCCCTTTAATCGCTGACCACCATGGTCTTTGTCAGGCTCCGGTTTTTGAAATCCAGTTGGACATAATACAGTCCAGCCTGAGGGAGCAGGGTCCTGTCGAGACGGATTTTATGAATTCCCTTGCTGACGGCCTCAACCGTGCGGTAGGCAATTTTTCCACGCGTGTCGTAAATGCTCATTTCGACCAGGTCATCCGCACCGGCACTGATTGCGATGTCTGTCCAGTGGTTCCACGGATTGGGTTCGATGGAGAAGTCGTCTGCAAGGCGTTCTTCTCCTGAACGGTAGTCCATTTGGATGCCATGTTCTGTACCCGAGCGTTTATTCAGTGCGAGGGCCGGAGTGACTTCAGAGTTCAACGCAACCATAGCTTCGCGATGCTTCACGTTGCTCGCCTCGAACACCAGTGAGAACAGTTCTGCTTTTGGCGGAGCGTCACCATTCCAGCTCACGGTTATGAATCCTTTGGAGGCACGCAATGTATTGACATTGTCTTCGGTAAATCCGTGGCCAGGCTGGCATTGAATGCTGTGGAACGGCATCACCTGTGGATCAAATTGCAGCGTAAATTGCGCAGATGCATATTCGTGCAGGTTTTGACCAATTACATGCAGCACCCTTCTTCCATGAGCTTCATCTTCTTCCCAGCTAGCCAACAATTTCAACTGTCCGCTTTGGCGCCCGGCAGTCTGGGTTCCTGATGCATAGCTGTCGTTTACATCGCCTGTTTTAATGCCATAAAATCCGACCGAAAGCGGCCCCGACAGTTTATTCATGACAAACTGTTCCGGGAAGGATGATCCGAACGGATTTTCAGGATCGGCAAATGCGTACTCGGTTGGCACAAAGCGGAAGCTTGTATTTTCCGGAATGGCATCGATCACCCCCAGGATGAGCCTGCGCAGCTGGCTGACGTCCCGCGTCGAAAGGTATCCCGAATGATCCGCATCCGCTGCAATGAGCCGGTAGGGCGTCGGGATCTTCTCCAGTCCGAGAATATGCCGTTGAATGCGGACGATGTCTGCGGTGGTTACGCCGTTTAGCCAGTCGTTGTTGCGGAACGGCAGGATGTTACACGATGCTCCAGCCCGGATATCATGGAAGATAAACTCGCCTTTGGCATCTGTTGTTGCAGGGGGATGGTTGCAGGTCGCCAGGCTAACCTGCACGCCTGCAAGTTTTTTGCCCGTTTCGGTGCGTATGGCACCCACGACGTCGTATGCCACACCTGCGGGACAGCAGCCCGAAGGATCGAGGATCCGAACGAATGTTTGGCAATTGCTTTGTGCGCCATTTTCTGCCGTTACCCACAAGTTTACAGGCTGGTCGCCAATGTCGGCGCAGCCGAATGTTCTCGAAGTGTCGGTGGTATCTGATGAAAAGCTATATTTCAGCTTACCTCCACAGGGGTGGGAACTTCCGCCATCCATGTCGCTGGCCCAGATTACCACCATGCAGGTATCGGTGGTACCATCTCCATTCAGATCCATGGCCTGCAAGCTCGTGCTCACGCCATTTCTGCAATAGATCAGCGGAGGCGCACAATTTCGCACGGAAATTGGCGCACTGCCTTCCAGCACGTTTCCACACTGGTCACCGATGGACCAGTACAGTCGGTGGTTGCCGTAAATCCAGGTGTCGGAAACATCCCCCTTTCCAATGTCGGAGTAGCTTCTGTCAATGGACCCGTCATTGTTGAAGTCCACCCGGAAGAAATAGCTCAGCAGTTCATCCGGCGTACACTGGTCTTCCGCCCGGAAATGGAAGGAAACACTTGCCCGCTTGCAGTCGGTGCCATAGTCGCACCATATCGAATCCGGCAAGCCTTCAACCAGAGCTGGTTTGACTGTATTGATGCTCTTGATTATCTGGACGTGCTTATAAATGACCAGGGCCCGGGCCGTATCACACCAGTTGAGAACACTCCATGTTCGCAGAATTTTAAAACAGGCGTTATTATCCTGTGCAAACCGGAAGACCTCGTCTGAATGCGATATGCCCGCCTTTGCGCATGGGTGTCCGCTGATGTATGGACGATCATAAGGATCCTCAAGGTCGTCCGGTTCGAGGTGCGCCGTGTCGCATAGGTCGGACACGGTCAAGTCCAGAGGCCAACGAATGTTTGCTTCCGAGAACGCTACCGGCTGGATGACCTCAATGTGTTGCCAGCAGGTACTGCTGTTTCCGGAGCCATCGGTCGCCTCAAACTTACGAACGATCGTTCCTATTCCGCAGATATTGAGACCGGAAAGGTCGTCTTCTTCCACAATGGTAACCGGACAATTGTCATAAGCCAGGCCATCCTTGGCCACACCGTTGATCTGATACCAGAACAAGGGATTCAGGACAATGGGGTCAACAGCGGTTGCATCGTCGACCACTTTTCCAAAAGCCTGCAGATCTTCCGGATCGTACGGATAATCGCATGCGATCCTGATGTCTGGCGGGCAACTCAGTCCGGGTCTCGTTTTGTCCTGAACTTCCACCACTACCATGCAGGTGTTCTCATTGCCCGATGCGTCGACAACTTTCATGCTGACCAAAATGCTTTTACCTACGTCCTCGCAACAGAAATCGACGTACCCTGCCCAATCCGAGATGTTCCCGCAGGCAAAATCGTTCATGCGACGAACTTCAAAGTGGTCGAGCAGGCAATTGTCATGGGAACCATCGTCAAAGGAGGACGCCAGCACGCGTGTACCAGGACCGTTGGTCAGGTTGACCACCGTTTTGAAATCGCAGACGGCAACCGGTGGAGTAAGATCTTTCACCTCAACGAGTCTGGTTTCCTCTGTGACATTTCCACATTCGTCATAGAATTCGTAGGACACTTTATGCAGTCCTGGATCCAGCCACAAGGCACCCTGGTAATTTTCGATGACCTGGGCTCCATAACTTACGACCACGCGGTTTACTGCATTGCAGTCGTCGTGAACGGCAACCGGCTCCGGAACGAAAGCGGCATGGCATGCCCAGGGTGTTGTACTGACAACAAGGTCTTCGAGGGTTTCATCCAGCAAGGGGCCCGTCGTATCCTGAACCACAATCCACTGCTGCCACGTCCATTGGATGAAGTCGTTGCACCACCACTCGGTGACATACCAGGTGCGAATCACTTTGTGTTTACAGGGATTGTTGGTAATGTCCTGATCCTGGAACAACACGACGACGCCACAGCTGAGGTAACTCCCTGCAGGCAGGTCTTGTCCATGGTAGGTAGGGACCCCGGATTGTGCCGGATCGATCGCCCCATTGGCATCATACTGCACATCTTTGCAATCGATGTGGATGTTGGCCGGGGGCAGCAAGCCCGCCCAATCGAAGCGGCGTATGCAAATGACGCGCGTACAGGTGTCTCCGGCGTTACCGTAAGCATCTGTCGCCGTCCATACCTGGGTGACCTTTTTCAGGAATTCCGGATCGCAGTCCAGGTCTGTAATTTGTTCTGACAGTTTTTTAACCTTAGCACTGCCACAAGCGTCATAAGCGATGGGATCCTCCACAGAGGAAAGGTCGTCGGTACAATCCAGAGTGTCGTTTTCGCAGAAAATCTGCGGACCAAACTTATCTTCGATCAGTACGCGAGACCAGCAGGAATTCCTGCACGCATCGACAAATACGCTGACTATAAATTCCTTACCCAGGTCTGCTGCAGTAAAGGTATCGGAATGTGGAACTCCCTTATCGTCTCTGACGGCCAGACGGTAGATGCTATCCGGGTAGTTCTTAGGACTTACGAACATGCCCGGCTGTAGTATGCCGATGCAATTGGTATCCAGTCCCAGATGTATTTTATCATTGCAAGCCATCTCTCCACATACCATGAGCAGGCTGATGTCGTGGTCGTCTTCATCGCGATCCGGGTCGTCGTCGCCTGGAGCGCCAGACCCATCGCCGTCAACCACGTCGTCGGTTTCTCCTTCCGGCACACCACCGCTGTCGTTTCCGGGATCGTCGTCGAAATATGAGTCAGAGTCTCCGTTGACAGGTGCTCCACCAACAAAGGCGGTTGTGATCTCGGCGATGTTCAGGAAATTGCGATTGAGTGCATTGCCAATGATGAGCTTCAGGTACAATACGGTGCTTTCCCCTGGTCCAAGTGGATCAGGATAAACGGCACAAGCTTTTGATCCATCGAAAGACCAGGCGGGGACTGCGGAGTAGTTTGCCGGATCAAACACATACCCGTCGGCTACAAAATCCGTCACTTTAATGCTGTCAGCTGTGCCAGCACCCTGGTTGAACAGTGTGATTTCAAATATAACGGTGTCGCCTTTTCGATAGGTTGCCTTTGGCAGTTGGATTTGTTTTCGCAGCGCAAGATCGATGCATTCCGGTTCTCCCAACGTTACAGGCACTTCTGCGGAGCACATTTCGCCGTTGCGATCGGCGTACACCGCACGAACGATGTAATCACCGGGTGGCAGACTGTCTGCCTCCAACCCTTCTGTGATCAGGCTTCCGCCGGATGTATATATGGCATATAGTACGCCATCGCCCCAAAGTAGATCCGGATCGATGGTAATGCTTCCCGACCTGAATTCAAAGGTACATTCCGGTTCAAGTGGCAATACGTGAAAGTCCAGATCCGGAACCGTTCCTATTTCTATTTCTTCCAAAATTTCAGTACATCCGTTCCCGTCGATCACCCGCAGGTAATAGGAGCCCGGGAGCAGCGGGAAGGTTGCGGCCTCATCGCCATCAAGTTGATACACGGGCACGTTTCCTCCATACTGAATGATTTCAATGTGAAGGTCTCCGTCGCCGCTTCCGTCAAACTGAATGCTTCCAACGCCGTTTGAGCAACTACCATCCTGCAACTGGAAAATGTCCGGGTCAAGCGCTGTACCAAGTCCATTGACCAGAGAAACGGTATCGCGCGCCAAACATCCGTTAGCATCTTGAACTTCTATGAGATAAAGCCCCTCATTCAATCCTGCATAGAGATAATTTCCATCGAATGAAATGCCGTGCACTTGTCCGTTGAGGTAAAATGCATATGGAGCGGTTCCCGAGGCAGCGGCGCTGATGGCGCCATTGCTGTTGCTGCAATTCGGATAGGCCGCAATGGTAGTTAGAAGTCCTATGCTGTTGACTTCTGTTTCAACCTCCATGGTGTATAAGTCCGAGCAGCCTTGCGCGTCTTCCACGATAAAGAGCAGGACACCCGGGTCTGCCAGCAAATCAAAACTTCCTGCAGCGGCCAATACGGCATTTCCGATCTGGCTACCGGAATAGCTGATCTGGTATGGAGGTGTACCTCCGGATACGGTTAGGCTAACCAGAGCCTGCAGACCACATCCTGCGATGTAATCCGTTTCACCGCCCAGCAGCGGGCCTCCCGATTCGCCAATGAGGACCTCCTGGACCTGGCTACACTCGGGTCTCGCCTTACTGGTAACGGTTACAGAGTATTGTCCGGGAGCCAGGCTATCGCGGATGGTGCCAGCAAATCCGCCATCCCATTGATACGTATAGTCATCGGGATACAGTTGGACGACCACTTCTGCGTACCCGTCGTTCCTGCCGCAAATGGCATCGCGCATATAGCTCTCTACTACAAATTCCGGACAAGGAAGGAGGCAACCGGGGAAAGTAAGTGCTGTCTGCCCCGATGACGAACAGCCGTTCGCATCGGTCACTGTGAAGAAATAGTCTCCAACCGCCAGTCCGGATAAATCAAATCCCGAATGTCCGGTGCTCCAGCTTATGGAATAAGGTCCTGTTCCTCCCGATGGGATCACTGTGATGGTACCATCGTTTTCGTTGCAATCCGTCGGGTCCTGAGTTTGCACGGCAAACTGAACCGGATCCGGATCTTCAATGTCGATGCTCAAGTACTGGTCGCATGCCAGCAAACCGGTACCTCCTGAAATGCGCACCAGATAGACACCCTGCTTGAGTCCGCTCAACACGATGGGACTTGCCGAAGAAGCATTGTAAACGCCCACCAGATTATTGAACTGGTCGCGTATGGTCATAATCTGGTTGCCTTCCAACAGATTGGGTACAGAGATTTGTGCATTGCATTCGCCAGAACAACTGTTAGCCTGCACTACAAAATGTTCGGCTCCCAGATGGATGTTTGGCTCCTCTAAAGTTATGGCCTCCTCTGTGCGGCAGGTGGGATAATCAGAGCCCTGGGATATTACCTCAACGATGTAATTTCCCGCCGGCAATCCGGCAAATTGCCCCGTAGTGCCCAACAGATTCGCGATGCTCTGAAGCACCACTCCGTATTCGTCTTTGAGGTAAACATCATACGGCGATTCACCGCCTGTGATCTCAAAGAAAATGCGGGCGTCGGTTTCGATGCAAGGGCTTCCCTCCTCAGGATCCAGGGAAAGGGTAAGACCCTCGTCAGATATCGGGACATTGACCGTATAGAGTGCGGGACATACGGTATCGCTGATGCTGTAATAAGTAATGACGTGGTAGTCACCCGGGCACAATCCGGTAAATTGGTTGCTGGTTCCCGGAGCCGGGAAATGCGAATTGCCGTCGCCGTCGGTCATGTAGTGGTTGTAGTCGGGAGGTCCGCCGTTATTTTTTGGCAGGATCACCACGCCGTCGCACTCTCCGCAGTTATTGGCAGGAGTCACCCACAATGGCTCGAAACTCACCGGATTGAGATCCGGGATCTCCACGTTGGCAAGAGCTACCGCACAACCGTTTTCGTCGATCAGGGTAACCTGGTACAGGCCAACGCCAAGGTTATCGATGCAGTTGGTTGTTTCTGAGAGGAGCAGTATGCTGCGCCTCCATTCGTATTGGTAATTTTCAGGAGGCACCGGGATGCCGTCTTTGAATACGGCAATCACCTTGGCTCTTCCTGTGTCGGCATTGCAGGCCGTACCCCATGAGGCCACCTGAATGGTGTAAACGGGAAGACTTCGTTCCGGAAGTTCAATCAATCGTTGATCTTGGCACAGGTCCTGGTAATAGCCGTAAAGCGGGTTATAAATGTACGAACCTAAATAGATAGTATAGGTGCCCGGCTGAAGATTTTCCAGGCTTACACATTGGGAACCACTGGTACTATCCAAATAGTATATTAAATTATAGGATTGGTCATACACTTGGATGTAAGAGATATACCCATTACTTAGCGTATCGACAATGCACCCATAGTTGTAAAACTTTGCGGAAAGATCGTAATTATAGCTTCCATCGCATTCGCTAATCAATACGGTATCCAGGTAAAGCATTTCAAATGCGCAATCGGGTGGACAGGCTTCTTCGGTAACTTCCAGCGTCACCGTTGTATGAGCACATTGCTCGTGATTGGGTGGAAAAGCGGTGTACAATTCTGCGGTATAGATGCCGGAGGCATTGACCGTCAGGGAGTCGCTTCCGACCACTGCTCCATAGACATGCTGTTCGATAAACCCAGCCGGCCCGCTCCAGTTGACGAAGGCCAGGGTTTGTCCCGGGGGCAATAAATCGAACTGTACGCGTATCAGGGTATCGACTCCAGGATGGGTCTTAGGACAGGGAAGCGGCGGTGAGACCGTACCCGTGATCACAATGCTTTCCCCGGCATCGGGCACCTCACAGCTAAAACTCGCGTAATTGCAGATGGCTGCATCGTACACGTCGATTTGATACACGCCAGGAGGAACGCTGAGCATGAGTGCATGTGCACCACTTTGGTCAAGGTGATGGTAAAAATTGGGACCCGTCACAACGATGGAATCCGGATCCGTGCCCAGGTCGGGGGAATAGCTGACGGAGAAGCTCAATTGTCCATTCTCCGGACATTTTGCCGGTGCCTGGGGTGTGCATTGCAAACCTATCGCAGCCAGCGGACGCGGTTGCGGAATGAGCACCGTTGTGTCGAGGAAATAGCACTCCGTATAAATGGCGATGTGGTAAGATCCCCAAAGCAATGGAGGCCCAAGAGCAATGCTCTCGGTGAGCCAGTTGGCCGGAGAAGCTCCGGATGCCAGCCCGCCAGCAAAGTAGAGATATCCACCCGGACCAATGACTACCACGGAATCGATTGGGACACTGGTCGTGATGTCAAAATCAATAAAAGCGTCATTGGCTGCACAATCCGTATAGGGGCTAACGATGAAGTTGGAAAAATAAAGAGTATCTTCTGCGGAATTGAGTGATACCAGTATGGCCGTATCGCGGCAGGCGGTGTTCACTTTGACCACGTAACGACCCGGCGGAAGATCCGAAATAGTTACGGTGGCTGAAAGCGTAGCCTCCTTGAAATACTCACCCCCAATTTCATTTCCCCCATCATCGCACAATGTGATGCTCAGGATGGCCCCCTGCATGCTTACATCAACACTGACTGATCCATTCTTTTGGTCGCAGCCAGTCGGGGCTTGCAGTATAACGTTTGTGATCAGATCCGGATCAGGTGCTGGTGGCATGACAAAGTGCAGCGTATCGACCTTTCCGCAGAATCCCCTCAATTTGATGCTGTAGTTGCCGGGCGGCAGGTTTTCAACAACAACATTCTCAAGACTGATATATTGTTCGTCCTGGTAAAATACGAGGTTTGCTTCAGTTTTTTCGTCCACCCTAACGCGAATGACAACATAATCGTAAAGGGGATCTATCAGCAACCGGTAGTTGCCTCCACACATGATAAATGGTGAAAGGCCAAACAGATTATTTTCACAGTTATAATCTACCAGATCCGGAAGACCAGCAGCGCTGAGAAAATCGACAACGGATTCAAGAAGAGGCTTAAGATCAGAAGATTCCCAATCAAGTTGGGGGTATAAGATTTCGTGGTAACAATTGTCCACTAAATCCGGTCGAATTCTCAAAATATCAGGATCAAAGGGGTCCACGTAAAATACCGGTTCGTCTCCCGGGAAATGGCCGTAAGAAGCGTAGCCTCTGCCACCAAAGATTGAGGCCTTCGCAACACCAAAATTCAACTTTTCAAGGTAAAACCCGTTGGCATCTTTTTTTGAAACGTACAAGTTTGGATCCACATATAAACCTGGGCACCTCCGGGCATTCGACGAGTAAACCGTATCTCCGGCCTCGTTACAAATGATCACTTCTTCCAGGTCGTCGGGTACTTCGAAAGCGATTTCTACTCTGCCCGTGTCATCGCAAGTTAGCGCCGGAAAAACGCTGACCGTGGCATTCAGCGTATCCTGGTCGACCAGAATCTGACGACAGAACTCCACCGGAGGACAATCCGGACCCGCCAGGGGATCGCTTACACAAACGCAGACTTCCTTGATCCCGGGTGTTGGCCAGCTCAGGCTGATGCCCGAACCTGCACCTCCCGATACCACGGTGCCACCGTCGGTTTTCCAGTTGTACAGATAATACGCGGGTGGATCATTATACTCGTAGATAAAATTCTCCGAATTTGCCCCCGGATCAATAGTAAGTGTGTAGTAGACAGACTCTTTACCCCCCATTTTGGTAATTTCAAAAACGACGGTGATGGGAGGCTGGTCACAACACATATATTCACCCTTTATGCTTAAATAAGCAATAAAACTGGTTGGCAGTTTCGCTCCGCCCAGGGCAGGCTCAATGGTCACGTAGGGCTGGTCTGTATACCTAATACCAGATTCCTTATTAATCATGCATACAGGAGAAAGGAATTTTTGAATTTGCTCTGCCAATTTTCTCATCCAATCCTGATTTCCCTGTTGTTCGCAATAATCACTGAGAACAATATCTTGAAGGTTAAGTGAAACCCCGTTGACGATTACATCGTTAATAACAAGATCCTGCTTTTCACAACCGAATACCATACTTGCAGGCGGCGACGGAGGACTAGTTGTAGTTACACGATACCCACAAATCACCTGGCTGAGCCTGATCTCCGCAACTGAATCCACGCATATTGGCGGAACGGCCCCAATCTCAAAATCGCCGACATCGCAACTGATGAGGCGGCAGGTTATTGGCAGGCGGATCTCCGCATAGCTGCCGCAACCGGTGCTGTCGGCGTCATATACCGATAGCGTCCACAAGCTACCGTCGGTAGCTGTTGGGAACTCCAGAACGGTGAAACCCGACGGGTGGTAGGGCTGCAATACTGGTGCGCTGCCGTTGAGGCTGTAGTAGAAGCCCGTTGTTCCGGCGTTGGTTGCAACGATGGTAAACTGTACCTTAAGCGAGTCGGTCAACACGTCGCAATCGGTCGTTGCAGCAGTGACTTCCATTTCGCAATACCGCAGCGTGCAGTCTTTGCCTTCGAGCAACAGAGACGCCGTGCAATCGGCAAACTGCACATCAGAAACCAGAATCGTCAGCGGATCGGTCGTAGTGAGCGGGCCAATCAGGAAAGACTGGTTGCCCGAACCATCGTAAGCCACCGTGGCATACGGCCCACCGTTTACCGAATAACTGAACCCGGCACTACCGGGATTGGCATATTGCAGGATGGCCTGCACGTAATAGCTGCCCGCGTCACATGGCCCTGCCAGCGCCTGCAACGACATAGTACAAGGGCACTCGACAATATCCAGCTCAATGGTCTCCTCAAACGAGCACTCACCAAAATTAAATTCTGCGGTGATATGGTATTTTCCTGCGGGTCCGTTGAAGACATTTCCGGTGATGTATTCAGATCCGCTGCCTGACCACTGAACGTTCGTTAGCGGGTAAGCCGTTCCACAGAAGAGCTCGAGGTCACGGTTTTCACAAATTCCCAGACTCGTGGGAAGAAAATCCGTTTCCAGCCCGGAGCGGAGGGCTTGTGGCGGTGGCGCACAATGGCAACTCTGCGATCCCACCAATGCATACAAATTGCATACCTGAGCGGGAGTAGCTTCAAAATTAAAGGGAAGCTGGGCAAATCCGGTTTCGACGATTCCTCCGGTGTAGGTTGCGGAAAACAGTTCCTCGCCCGGATCGAACAGGGTATTTAAGTTGGCATCCTCAAATATCAAATAAGGGATCGGTGTTCCAGGCGGAATGGCGATGAACAGATTCTGTATGGTAACCTGTCCGCTAACGGCGATGAGACCAGGATTGGGAGAACAACTCAACACAACATCCATCGCATTGGATACTATCTGCAGACCCGGAATGATGTCGAGAATCGTTTCCGTGGTTGCACTGGTCGAGATCTCCGCCGGACAGTCGATGTCATCGGCAACGCAATATACTGTGTCCCTCGCTTTGGTCAGCGCGGAAAGCCTGTACTCGCCACACTCTGCATCATCGTCGACAATCACGTTGATGTTAAATGCCACGATGCCGCCGCCGGGATAGCCTTCCGGCAACCGCCAGCAAATTTCCTTAACCCCTCCGCCAAGATCCGTGACCTGTTCTGTCGCAAGATCCCAGAAATAAGGGGCTACATTGGAAGCAGGAGAAAATCCGTCGGCTGATCCCGGTACGTATTGAATTTCCGGTGGAAAGGTTACGCAAATGAATTCATTTTCCTGAATGTCGTTGGGCACACCCACGACGTTGACCGTAAGGCGCTGTTGCCCGCTGCAAGCCCCAATCTGTGGATTGAGAATGGCAATGGCGTACTGGTTGAAATCGCGCGGATCCAGCCCTTCAATGGCAAGCAGATTGGTAGAAGTGAGTTGATCTTCCAAAGGTCTGTCACAGCGATCTACTGCGGAAACCTGCATGTTGAGGCGGCCTCCCGAGATGTAATCGCAGTTAAATATGACTCTCCATCGAAGGGAAATGGTGTTTAAGTTATTTTCCGGGAGGGTGACTCCTGGCAATTCAGCTACACCCATGCCATTGAGCCAGTTAATGGGAAGCAGGCTCTGTATTGAGGCATCGCCGAGTTCAAACTGGTATTTCTGTCCGAAACTCGTAGGCACCGGACCGGAAGGATCCGGTATGGATACAAAGGTGCCGGTGAGCGCTCCCGGGTTGGAAGGCGGAGGATTGACAGAGGGATAAGCCAGCTCGAAACTTCCGGGAACGAACTGTGCTCCGCTCAGGGGCAGGTAGATGTCGAGCAATTGTTCAAAAGTCGAAGCAACGCCGACGTTCTTAATGGCAATTTCGAACTCTACTTCTTCACAAAGGGAAAATCCCCCTTTCGGTTGCTTTGTAAAGCTTGCCTGAATGCCTGCATTTGCGCGCAGTGCTCGCAGCGGAAGGTATTCGCTCACGCAAGACTGTCCGTTATCGAATAGACCAGTTTGGGGATTTACAGGGTACTCGTCGCAACTCCATCCAGCGTAAGCATCGAGTTGCACAGGGGAACAGGAATTCGTCGTGGCGCAGATGGCAAAATCCCGGTAGGTATCCGTACCATTTTTAAACCAAATGCCACCGGGATAGGGCTGGAAAAGAGAAGTGATGTCGACCCCATTGCTCAGGTCGTAGATCTTGAAAACATTGACCGGACTGCTTCCCGTAGCCAAAGCCAGGTAGCTGATTCCAGCGGCCGGAGTCTTGCCCACACGCACTTCCCAAAGGATGGTGTCATTGGGTATGGTAACCAGCGGACTCGATAAATAATTGAAGATCACTCTCGGTGGGGTGAGCAGCATGACCTGCCCGCCACCATTGAGGGTCTTGGGTCCGCAGCCTCCACTTCCGCGATGGTAATATACCTGAGCGGTGTATTGAACATTGTTATTGTAATCAAAGCATTCGTCGAAATCGAGGTCGAAATCCAATACAAATAGTGAATCGTCGAAATCTCGGACTTCTTCCAATGGCCACAGGCCATCGTTGCGGAAAATGAGTGTACTCGTTCCGAGCCCTGGCACAACCTCGACGTTGGCATCCGGAATGGCGTAAGCGGTATTGGGCAGGCGGCCTTTGTTGGTGATCACCGCCGAACTTGGGATGTAGTCGAAATTGATCCCGGAGAACATGTAGACGATAGAATCTACGATGTACTGCGGCCTGAAGTCGCCAAAAACTTTGCGGGTCGAGCACACTTCATTTACCGTGAGATGTGCCGTGGCAGCACAATCCTCTCCAAAGGAAATGGTCGAACCCATCCGCGCACGGTAATTTCCGACAAAATAGGTTCCCGGTATTCTCTGTCCGCATTGTGAAACCTCGTTGTTGGACTTTAAGTACTTGCCGCTGAACCAGGCAGAAGTGTTGTTTTGCTGAAAGTTGGATGCGCATGGCAGATCCTCTACGGCTGCTTTCACCTTGTAATTTGCCGCAAAAAAGATGCTATCGCCTCTGCTCAGCAGAAAGACTTCGGGGCCACAAGTGTCGCTAAAAGTAAACTGGTGGGTTGGGCCACCCGTGCTGGCCGAATAATCCGGTGTAACACAACTGATCGGGATATAGCTACCGGTTTCATGATCATAGATCACAAAACTCGGGCTTCCAAGATATTCCAGATGTGCTCCGGGTGAGAAATTAAACGTAATCTGGCGAATGCTGTCGCATGCCCTCGGCGCCACGATCTCGCTGGTAACCAGAGCAGATGCCTTGAGTACAAAGGTATCGCAGGGCAAACCATAGTTGACCGGGTTAGCGATGCCTGGGCTCATCGAAACAGAATCCTTCTGTCCTACGCTGGTGCGCGTGAGCGAATAGGAAGTATTCTTCAAACACAGATCGTAACACACAGGGGGAATGTCATCCGGAGCACAACCGCAATTCAAATCATACACATCACAACTCCTTCTGAAGGTGCATCCTCCAGGACATTCATAAATCACGTTGAACTCAAAATGATATGGCGTTGCACAGACGATGTGACTTACAAATTCAAAAAAGAGATCTGCCGGAGGGTAGCCATTGTGGATGGTTCCGCCATAAATCAGCAGCGTGTCGCCGTCCCAGTCATAATCATTGTAAACCAGGCCGTTTACACCACTTGCAATGGTACCTCCGCCTTCTGCTGCGGTTTTAAATTCCAGATTCGGAGGAAAGATCACCTGGAGGTATACCCGTTCATTCTCGCATTCGAGGCCAGAATAGATGTACCGGTAATTGTACCTGATGCGTTGTGGAGTACAACCAACATCAAATCGATGCGCACCACCATCCGGGGTAAGACTATAATCACCCATTTTCTCCGGATAGGCAATACCGCTGCGATACCGGTGCCCTGCACAGTTTTTGAACAACACCTTGATATCGGGCTGCATACAACTTCTCGCCGGATGATAACATGGATTCAGGTCGTTTTCATTGAGACATGACACCTGTACGTCAAAAGCAAAGTAGTAGTTTTCCTGGTCCTGCAGCGAGACCGGTAGTAAAATGATAATGAAATCTGCATTTGACACTGAATCCATGTTCATCGGGTTGACGGACGACATACTCATGGTGTCGTCGCCGTACCTGAAATTTACCAGAGAAAAGAAACCGCATTTCGGTTTTTTGACCAAAACCTGGATGCTGTCCATGGTAGCATAACTGTTAAAACTAAAGGTCGAGTTCTTCAACTCAATTCGCCAGGTTCCGTCGTGGTCGTATCCCGGCACAATGAAGCGGCTAGATGTAAGACTCATCTGTGGTACCGTGAAGGGATATTGATAGCCCTCCTCGTAATTAAAGAATATTCCAAAGAAATCCGTTTCACACAAATCGTCGTACCGCAAGGTAATGTAGGGATCCTGACATTGGGGTGGATCTACCGGTATGGCCTCGCAGTTGGCTATATTGAGGTTGGGGTTGGCCAAAACGTCCATGGCAAAAACCACCGATTCTCCTACGTCAATTTTCGCATCGACCAGTGCGGCAGAAATGTCAAAAACTGCGGAGTCGGAATTGATTTGCAAGGGTACAATCGGAGTGCCATTCACTGAAAAATTGCCGTAACTCAACGCCTGACAATTTTCCGTCTTATAGAAAAATACCGTCATAAAGACGTTGCGGGCTGCTCCTTCACCTGGGTTGACTTCAAAACCATAATTCTTTATATCATACTTCCATTGAGACGGAGTGGTGCAATAATCCGGAGAGACCACAAATGATTTTGATCCAGACAGATAAGGCGATCCGTCAAAATTGACCACCACAGACTCCGTAGTCTGATCGCTCTGACAGCTCTCACCGTAGCACCCGAACGAAACCTCCAGATTTGAGTTGTTGGTTCCGGCGGGACATTGGACTTTCATGCAATAGTTGAGGATCACTCCGTCGTCTTCGCCGTATGTGCCATCTGTCCCGCCGAAAATGGATGCCGGCAACTCGAGCAGCAGCTTGTCCGAATCATCGACGAGATAGGGAAGAGCATCGATAAAAACTCCGGTAGCCACGCCATCTTCTACGATCTCCACCATGAAGGATTCGATCGAAGCATAAGGCACTGTATAATCATCCGTAAAAGCAAAACTATCCAGTTGTGAGAACTGACCGTTCTGGGTAATGATCACCTCCCTGCACACCTCGTCTCCGGGGGTGGCCATTTCAGGTGTTGTTTCGACAGATGCAAAATTGAGAAAAGCCTGAAATGTTCCCGTAAACAGGTCGACCTGTCCGATCAGGTCAAATTGGTTGAGCGAAGTATTGGGTCGCTCGTAGATGAGGTGATACTCGGGAATGCCGTTCGGGTCGCTCCGGTAACCGCACGTTGGCAACAAATCGAAATGCACCCGCACGACGTTGGAAGCCGATGTGCTCACATTGGTAAAACAAAACTGAAGGTCCCCCGAAGGGAGGACGTTTAAGGTATAATGTGAAGCCGGATAGACGCCAAATGATGATCCGGTAACCGATATGTATCCTCCGGAAAGGTACCCTGCGGGGATCTCTATGGTAAGCTTGTGCAGGGTCAGACTTGCATTGGGGTCACACTGAATGCCCGGTGTGCTGATGACGAGCCCCAGGGTATCCGCCTGGGAGCACACTTGTGCCGAGTCATAAGCGACTTCCCCTTTCAGACCTGTCAACTCACTCATGTTGAGTTCGATCAAATCCACATCACAGGGAAGTGCCGGTTGCGCGAACAGCTGGGGAATTGCAGCAACCCAGCATACCAAAATAGCAAGAGCGCATCTCGCCAGTTTTTCTTTATGAGCCATAATCGGGTTTTTGGAGTCATCATCCACGCAGGCTCCCAACAGCCTGCGGCATTCGACTATGGCGATTACCGACGAAGCATACGGGGAGTACCTTGCCTGAAAGGCCCGTCACCGGTCGCACTGGCGGTGCGCGATAAACTTCAGATGCCTGAGCAGGAATCCAGCTTATGATGTGATCCCTTTTCAGTTTGGCTTGCGGTAGCCCCGCACCAATCAACTCTTTCTTTCCTCCCAGAAGCTCCGCAAATGACCCTCAGGAACCAGTACAAAGAACCCTTCGCTGCCTCCAGATCGCCATACCAACATCTTCCTGCCTACCAATTGATGAAAGGCATAATTGATGCTACAAAATCCGTACCAAATCCAGCAGTGCCTGTCCTGCTGAAAGCAGGAGGTGTGAGAGGAAGAGTGAGAATGAGAGTGAGTGCGTAAAGAATCCTTTTAGGGCAGATCAAATTCTATCCGCTGGCTTTGACTCTCCCCCCCCCGCTGGCTTCGACTCCGCTCAGCCAGCGGGGGGGGGAGAGTCAAAGCCAGCGGGGGGGGGAGAGTCAAAGCCAGCGGGGGGGGGGGGAAAAAAAAACCCCGGAATAGCCGTTCCGGGGTTTAGCGATGTGATCAGAATCTATTAAAACTCAACCGCGAACTTTCATCATGTTCTTCACTTGTTGCAGCGGTCCGTTTTGCAAACGCACGTAATAAATACCAGCAGGTTCCTGCACCAGGTCGCAATCTATATCGTATTTGCCGGCCGGAAGTTCACCGTCGTGGAGGACGCGAATGACGGATCCCTCGTTGTTGATGATCTGTAGCAGCGCGTGCCCGCCAAAAACTTCAAACTTGATGCGAGTCCGGTCCACGAACGGATTTGGATAGGCGTAGACGATGTTATCGCCCAGCTTCTCGTTGCGATCATGTACCGATGTGGGGATGCAATTGGTGGGATCAAGAATGGGAAGCTTCTGGTAGTTGCGCAGCAGGATGTCTTCGAGGTCAGCCTCCGGAACGCAGAACCAGTCGCCCAGTATCGTTGCGTAGACGGACCGGTAGTCGTATTGCATGGGCAGATTGGAATTCACTTTGGACTGCGGATCGATCACGGGGTTGTTGCCCATAACAGTTCCCCCAATGACCTTAGAACCAAATACAAACATGGGCTGCGCTGCACCGTGGTCTGTGCCGCGGGATGCATTGGAAACGATCCTTCGACCAAATTCTGAAAACACCATGCCCATTACGCGATCTTCTGCTCCCAGGAGCTTTACGTCATCCATAAACGCGCCAACGCAATCCGACAGACCCTTTAGCAGGTTAGCATGTTTTCCGGTCGAGTGATCGGTATCCGCCACCTGATTGGAATGCGTATCGTACCCCCCCGTGCTCAGCCAGAAAATCCGCGTTTTGATGCCACCGGAAATCAATTTGGCAACAATCTTCAATTGCTGCCCCAATGTATACCCGGGTTGATTTTGGATGGGGTAACGCTGCGACAAATTGGTGCCCTTATCGGCAGCCCCTTTTACAGAATCTCCAAATTTGTCTGTCTGCCGCTGGACTTCCCTGATGTAAGAAAGTTCCTTCCCAAGGTAATTCTGCGGAGCAGGATCGGCAAAAAGACTGCCGGTCAGATTCAGCGGGTCGTTGGTATTGGAAATGGAAATCGCCATTGGGACGCTCTGGTTTTGCAATCCCAAAACGACGTTCCCTCCAACCCGAATGCCCAATGGATCAGGCATATCCTGATTCGGAAAACCCACGGGATAGTTGGGAAATTCGTAAGCCAGGTAGCGGCCCAACCAACCCGAGTAGAGAAATTCCGTCGAATCCGCTCCGGTCATCATGATGTCGGTAGCCCTGAAATGCGAGTAATTGAATTTCTCGTATCCCACTCCCTGAATGATGGCCATCTTACCGGCTTCAAAAAGTTCGTGCATACCGGTCATGGCCGGGTGAAGTCCCGTCGCATCCTGTGTTCCGGAAAGGATGAGAACCTTATCTTCGGGAATTAATATGCGCTCCCGTATCGTCGGCAAGGCCAGTGCAGAATATTGATCAAGCGGAATGACCGTATTGAGCCCGTCATTGCCTCCACTAAGCTGGATGACGACGAGGACCCTGTCGGTATCCAACAGGGATGCGTTCAGTGCTGCCAGCAGTGGACTCGAGGCATGCGCTGTCACGGTCATGCCCCCGATGGTCACCGGTACCGACTGCAAAAAAGATCTTCTTTTCATATTGAAATGATTTTGTAGGCTAAGAAAATAGGGGCATTAACAAAGATGGAATTCTGCTGATGACATCAGGTACATAAAGAGTTCCTGCAATACACCGGGTACGCGCTTTCCTTCCGGAATGCTCGTGTTGGGATCCGCTTTATATGCATCCCATCCATCCGTCCAGTAATGGTCGTTAGCCTGCCCTCCCAGCAGGTAATTGGTCTTTAGCTTGGTCTGTACGTCCTGCGACAAAGGCGATCCGAGCATGAGCTCGCATGCTTCTGCGATCAACGCGTTGGGATCTCCGGGGTTGTCAAACCGGGCAGCAAAATCAAACCACGCATACTTTACCTTAAAATCAAAAGAAGGACTGGACGTGCCATTATAAACTAAATTCCTTCCAATGCTAAAGGTATTGCGTGCCAACGCCTCGTACTGGCTCTTCCGGACGGGATAGCTTGCCGTATCCACCCAGAGTTCATAAAAAGATGGAACCTGATAATACGCGGGCCAGCCTGCAACATTCGGCGGATCGTTTAGGTCCTGACCCGCGTTGGTATTGTAGGCACGGATAACTCCCCACATATAATACTGTGCATCGAGTTTGTTCACATCCGGAATGGGGAATTGGGTCATGCGCATGATGCCGACGTGAAATTCAATGGCGCTTTTGATCATGCAACCGCGGTGTTCCTGCTTGAAAAAGTATTCACTTCCAAACATGGCCTTCAATACATATTGCAATTGATCCGGATCATCGTTGTACTGCCGGAAGATCTCCGCAAGGGGTTCGATGACCTCCTGTTCAATTTCGGGGGTGATGTCGTAGTAGGCAAAGAACGTCCACAACCTGCGGCAGATAAAGCGCGAAACCTCTTCCGTGCTGAAGATCATGTCGATGAGCTGCTCCATTTCCATAAAAGCCCGGCGCTCTTCCACCGATTCAAAGGTTCCCTTGTCGGTTATCGTCGTATCGTAAATGATGGTCCTGTTGCCATAAAAAGCTGAAAACTCTTTGGGATTTGTGTCGTGGCTGGCCGCGCTGAAATAAGTATAGGGAAGGACATTGCTCCCGGTAACGCGCCGCTGGACTTTCCACCCCGTGAGAACGCGCGCAGCCGCTTTGACATCGTCTTCTGTGTATCCGGAACCAGGGCCCTTTCCAACCGTAAAGAGTTCCTGCAACTCCCTTCCGTAGTTCTCGTCCGGTGCAGCCTTGGTGTTTAAATAACCATTCAGGTAGATCAACATCCCGGGATCCAGGGTAATTTTCTTAATGAGTGCTTTGTAATTCCCGAAAGCAAACTCTCGAAACAGGTTTTGCAGAAAATAAGCCAGGTTGGGGTCTCCGATCACGCTGGACTCCGTAGACAATACCGTCTGGTAAAACTGCACCATCCTTTCGTAGGCCGTCTGTTCCTGGTGGATCATTTTTCCGGTCCACCAGTTTTTTAAACTGACATGGCGGGAGTTGGCTGGGTTTGTGATCACATTGGAAGGAATGGCGGTATCGACCCAGGTTTTTCCCCATTCAACGGCGAAGACCTGCTCGCCCTTGTCGTTGAGATAAGCCTCCATCGTATCCAATTTGGGATCGGGATTGCTAAAATAGGCCCGCAAAGGCTTTTCCTCATCTCGAGTTGGCAGCGGGGGTGTTTTCGGAACGAGAAGGTTGAGGACTTCCGCCAGGGTTAAATTGGCAAAGTGGCGCAGATCGTCCTGATTGACGCCAAATAAGGTCCTGCGAAGCAGGTGCAACAACTCCGGCCGTTGAAACGAGCCGGTATAAGGTTTTAAATTTCCCATGAGCAAGGTTTTACCGGGTAAATATATCGACAGATTAACACTTTATTCAGTGAATTACGCAAAGTCTAAAGCCAGGGTTGCCTGGACCCTCCTTTCTTTTCATTTCCCTTACCCTATCTTTGCCATTTCGTAACTAAAAAACACTTCATGTCTTATCTATTTACCTCGGAATCGGTATCGGAGGGACACCCCGATAAAGTCGCCGACCAGATCTCGGATGCCCTGATCGATTACTTTCTGGCCTATGACCCCGGATCAAAAGTTGCCTGCGAAACCCTGGTCACCACCGGACAGGTCGTCCTTGCCGGAGAGGTAAAATCAAAAGCCTACCTCGACGTCCAGGAAATTGCTCGTGAGGTCATCCGGAAAATTGGCTACACCAAATCAGAATACATGTTTGAAGCCAATAGCTGTGGTGTGCTTTCGGCCATCCATGAACAATCGGCAGACATCAACCGGGGGGTCGACCGGAAGGCCCGTCAAGCCAGCTTCGAAGCCCGTGCCAATGCACAGGGTGCCGGAGACCAGGGAATGATGTTCGGCTACGCTACCAACGAAACGGATGCATACATCCCGTTGCCGCTCATGCTGGCGCATCGCCTGTTGCTGGAGTTGGCCAAAATACGTCGCGAGCATCGCCAAATGACCTACCTGCGGCCGGATGCAAAAAGCCAGGTGACCATCGAATACGACGACGACCGCAAACCCCTGCGCATAGACGCGATCGTGCTTTCTACCCAACACGATGATTTCATTCAACCGGGGCGCGGGCCCAGGGCACAGGAAGTTGCAGATTCAAAAATGATCGACCGGATACGGGAAGACATACTCAATATCCTCATCCCGCGCGTTCGCAGGACCCTTCCTCCGGAATTGCGCAAGCTCTTCCGCAACGACACCAAATACCACATCAACCCAACGGGAAAATTTGTCATTGGCGGCCCACATGGCGATACGGGTCTGACAGGGCGCAAGATCATCGTCGATACTTACGGCGGCAGTGGCGCACACGGAGGCGGTGCATTCAGTGGAAAAGACCCTTCCAAGGTCGACCGGTCGGGGGCTTATGCCACACGTCACATCGCCAGAAACCTGGTTGCCGCTGGCGTCTGTGACGAAGTGCTCGTGCAGGTGTCGTACGCCATTGGAATTGCAAAACCGTGCTCGATATACGTCAATACGTTTGGAACTTCCAAAGTGAAGCTCAGCGACAGCGCCATAGCACGAAAAATTGAAAAGTTGTTCGACATGCGACCTTATGCAATTGAGCAGCGACTCAAATTGCGCGCTCCCATCTATTTTGAAACCGCTGCGTATGGACATATGGGGCGTCAACCCATGACGGTTACAAAAGTCTTCAACCAGGGAAAGGAAAACGAAAAAACGGTTAAGGTGGAGTTGTTTACCTGGGAAAAGGAAGATTACGTTCCTGCCATCCGCAAAGCTTTTGGCCTTAGCAAAGCCTCGCGCTAAGTACATCGTTGTTCCGGCTTGTTGCGACGTGGGGCGAATGCGCTTCCGTTATAGGGAAATGCGTACTTTCGCTTTGAAAGAATCCGGGAGTTCCATTCAAACCCGCGTTTCGTTTATGTTCACCAACCATGCTGACCACCGATGTTAAGACACATTGAACACATTGGAATAGCCGTAAAAGACCTCCACAAAGCCAACGCCCTTTATCAGGTCTTATTGGGTTGCGAGCCTTACAAAGAAGAATTGGTTGAAACCGAACAGGTGGTCACTTCCTTTTTTAGCACGGGGGAAGGCAAAGTGGAATTGCTCATGGCAACCTCCCCAGAAAGTCCAATCGCGCGCTTTATCGAAAAACGGGGTGAGGGCCTGCACCACATTGCATTCGACGTAGCAAACATTCATCTTGAGATGGAACGCCTCCGCGCTGCAGGATTCCAATTGCTCCAAAGTGAACCGAAACGCGGTGCCGACAATAAACTCGTCTGTTTTATTCACCCGCGCTCTGCGAACGGAGTATTGGTTGAACTTTGTCAGGAATTGCCGGAGGATGACCGCTTATGAAATTGGTTTTGCCGTCATTGGCGGCTTTGTCGCGGGTTGCATCAATACGCTGGCCGGGAACGGATCGGTCATTACCCTCGGCTTTCTCACCGGGGTGATGGGCCTGCCAGGACATGTTGCCAACGGTACCAACCGAATCGGCATCATCTCTCAGGGAATCGCCAGCATCGAAGCGTTTATGCGGCACCGAAAAATTCCACTGCAATCTGCTTGGAAATTGCTGATCTGGGGTTTTATAGGCGCTGTCTGCGGAACCCTTGTTGCCATCCGCATTTCCGCCGACCAGTTCATGTTCGTCTTTAAATACCTGATGTTGGCCCTGCTGATCTTTGTGATCGCCAACCGCAGGCAAATTGACCACCGGCAAATCCCGGAAATCCGCATTCCACCTGTACTCTACATTCCGGCATTTTTCCTTTTCGGATTTTACGGAGGCTTCATCCAGATGGGAATGGGCATATTTTTGCTCGCCTTTATGGTGTGGTATATGAAATTTCCCGTTGTAGAGGCCAACGCACTCAAAATCGTAATGGTGACTTCTTATACAGCCATTGCCTTGCCCCTATTCCATTTTGCCGGCCTCGTGGATTGGAAGATCGGGCTGCCCATTGCCATAGGCCAGGGCCTTGGAGGCTGGATCACAGCCCACAAGGCAAGCACGCTTCCCAATGCCGCGCAATGGGCCTACCGCTTGCTGGTTGGCATCATGGTCTTTACCCTGTTGAAACTTTTTGGATTACTCGACTGGCTATTTATCCCGTAAACATGCAACGCAAAAGCACCGAAGCCTTTGAACGCGAATACGCGCGCCTCAACGATGCGCAACGCAAGGCTGTAGAACAACTGGAAGGTCCCGTACTGGTCATTGCAGGCCCGGGAACCGGCAAAACGCAGATCCTCACCATTCGCATTGGCAACATCCTGCTGAATACCGACGCCGATGCTAAAAATATACTTTGCCTGACTTATACAGAACCCGCTGCGTCGAATATGCGCAAGCGCCTTCTCGATTTCATTGGCCCTACAGCCTACGAGGTGACCATCAGCACTTTTCATGCATTCTGCAACAGCGTGATTCGCGAAAATCCGGAGAACTTTTTGCATTACAGCGATTTCGAAGTCATCTCTGACCTCGAAAAACGACAACTGCTGTTGCAGCTGCTCAGCGATCTTCCCCGCGAAAATCCACTGTATCGATACAATTCATTTTACAAACACGACCTTCCCGATCTGGAAAATCTCTTCCAAACCATAAAGAAAGAAAACTGGGAACCTGACCGCATGCTTGAAGACATCATCTCCTGGCTCGAATCAGAAAAACAAAGCGACAAGTACAAATACAAACGCAGCGGAAAAAGCTACCGCGCAGGCGATTTCAAAGAAAAACAATTCAACGAAATCGCAAAAAGAACAAACCGATCCCGGGCTGCCATTGAGCTGTTCAAAAAATATGAAATGGCGATGGAAGCCATGCAGCGTTATGAATTTGAAGATATGATCCAATGGGTCATACGCAAATTCGAAAGCGACGAAAGCCTTCTTCAGAAATACCAGGAAAAATTTCAGTATGTCCTGGTCGACGAATATCAGGACACGAACGGATCGCAAAATGCCATCCTCTTTCACCTGATGAATTACTTTGATCAGCCGAACGTGTTTGCAGTTGGCGACGACGACCAGGCCATCTTCAGGTTCCAGGGTGCAAACGTGCAGAATATGTTCGATTTTGCAGAACGCTACCGTCCCAGCTTTGTCGTTCTAACTGAAAATTACCGCTCTTCGCAACAGATCCTGACTCTTGCCGAATGGGTGATCCGCAAAAATGCGGAAAGGTTGGTCAACAGGGATGAATCGCTCAATAAAACCCTGCTCGCGAGCGGTGAACACGCGAAAAGTCCAACAAAACCTCGATTCATCCGTTACCCTGATCCAAAGTCGGAAGTGCTCCATATTTTTTCTCAAGTCACCAGGCTGCTTGATGAAGGTGTCCCTCCCGGAGAAATCGCCATATTGTTTCGCAAGAATAATGCAGCAGAACCCTACATCAAGCTTTTTGAGGCCAAACGGATCCCGTATGTCGTTAACCGGCAGACCGACCTTTTTGAAGAACCGCTGTTTCGACATGTCTTCAATTTGCTGCAATACCTTTACGAACAGCACTCTAAACCCTTTACGGGCGATCTTTTCCTGTACCAGTTCCTGCATGCACCATTTTTACAACCTGATGCCGGGGATGTAGCGAGGATCGCCTTTCTGCAAAGGGAGTTGAGAGATCAGTACCGAAGGGATCCTTCCAATGCGGACGATCAGGAAAGCCGACCCGATCTCTCTTTGATCCATCTCATGGGTTCGAGGCAGTTGCAGGAAAAAGCGGGGGTAAGGCAAGTCGACGCATTCCTCACTTTAGCGGAAAAACTGAATGGTCTTCAGAAGTCTCTTTTTGACAACACACCGCAGGTCTACATTGAAAAATTATTTTCTGCCTTCGGCATACTCCCTTTTGCCCTCACACTTGAAGATAAATACCAGGCCCTGGACGTCTTACAAACGTTCTTTGAGTTTGTAAAAGCCGAGTCGCAGCGTCAGCGGGGCCTTACCATACCCACTTTGGTAAACACGCTTCGCCTTTGCGAGCAAAACAACATCCGCATTCCGGTAACCCGCATGGGGGGAATGCAGGCCGGTGTCGAGCTGTCGACTTTACACAAAGCAAAGGGGCGCGAGTTTTCGCATGTTTTTATGATCAATTGTTCTCAACGCAACTGGGGCAACTTGAAAAGTACCGGGTTCGTATTGCCCGATCCATATCGCAGGGAAGACGTTTTCGCAGAAGAAGACGACCGCAGACTTTTTTTTGTAGGGCTCACCCGCGCACGCACCGGCATTCAGGTTTCCTTTTCAAGCCGGGAAAACCAGAAAGAGGAGCTGCCATGCAAATTTGCGGTTGAAATGCTGGAAGCTGGTCTTTGTGAAGAGGAGGAATGGGCTCCTGGTCCAGAGCAACTCCTGGAATTGGCAATAACCGATATGAGTCCAATGAAAAAAGACTTCAAAGATCTGGATGCTGCAGCATTCCATCGGTTCATCTCCGGATTCCGCCTCAACCCGACCGCGATGAGCAAATACCTCGAGTGCCCCCTGACGTTTTATTACGAAAATGTACTTCGCATCCCCGGAGCCCGTACAGCCGTCACCGGATATGGAAAGGCCGTGCATTATGCACTGGAACGGTGGTTCAAAAACAAAGATCTTTCACGCAGCAACTCTTCTGATCTTCTTATTTCCTATCTCGCACGCGGAATGGAGAGATGCCATTCTCATTTTACAAAAAAAGAATTCGAAGATTATCTCGAAGAAGGAAAACAGTCGTTGGTTGAATTTGTAAACTACTTTACTGAAGACTGGATGAAGCCCTCCAGCTTTGAAACCGAGTTTATCATTAGCACTGAATGCAGGGGCGTTCCACTCTCGGGAAAACTCGACCGTGTGGAAAACCATAATGATTCATTGCGCGTTGTAGATTTTAAGACCGGCAGTTCTTCGAAACATGAACGGGAAAAGCCTCCCTCCGAGTCGCTTCCCTACGGTGGCAACTACTGGCAGCAAATGGTATTTTACGCCGTATTGCTCAAACATTGTGGCCATTTTCCGAAGCTACCCGTAAGATCAGCCCTTTATTTTATAAAGTCAAAGGACGGCATCTTTACAAAAAAGGAAATTGACACATCCTCCCATGTCGATTTTCTTGAAGACCTCATCGAACGATGCTACCGTGACATTGCAGCAGCAAAATTCGCACCGGGATGTGGAAAGGATGAATGCTCCTGGTGCCGCTATGTCTCTACCGGGGCAACCTCCAGTTTACTGCCAGAAGAGGAGGATGAAGAATTTAATTGAAGTGCCGGCAACCAGCGGAGACAATGGAGTCTGAATAATGGATGGTTGATACTGCAGAATTCAGCTTCGTTTCATCATTGTCCATTCTCCATTGTCATTTGCTCTTTGGCTGCGGATTATGCTTTAGGGCACTTCTAAAAACTCCCCATTGCACCAGCCAGCCCGCAAAAGCTCACGCGCTCTGTATATTTAGCTTCACAATGGAATTTTTAGAATTGCCCTTAAAGCAATGCTATTTCCATTTCAGATGCACAAAGTGCTGTTGACCGGGAACGGGACCATCTTTTCCGGCCGATGGCATTACCGGTTGTCCGGAATCCATGTTCGCAAGGGTCATCCGGTTTATTTCGACACCGCGGCCAAGCAATGCCTGGAGGATGGCTTCCGCGCGCAATTGCGACAATTTGCGTTTTGCCTCAGGATCCTGGATGCTGGTATCGTGCGATGCTATTTCCGCTAGAAACTGCGGATGAGCCCATAGTATGAGGGCCAGGTTGTCGAGCTGTTCATTTGATATTGCATTGAGCTCCGCGGTCCCCGAGTTAAAAAGTACGCGATCCGTCAAAAACCATGCTTCTCCGGTTTTAGCTTTGATGGCCTTTGCGATCCACTCAAGCATCTTCACCTCCACGCCTTTGGCGGGAAAATTTCGATTTGCTGTATCGACACGAACATTGATTGGGCTTCCCAGTATCGTCCAACTGTCGCGAAAAGCCAGCGCGGTAGAATCGTAGATGGCGGCAGCGCGCTTGCGGGCCTCTTCGATCTTGAAGGCTGCTGAATCAATGGGTGCGGTATAACCCCACATTGCTTTGTTGGTTCGATCCTGCATCTCCGCATCCCGGCAGGAACCAATCCGCATCCAGAGCAGGCCGACGAGCACTCCGAAACCGATTACCCAAATCCACCATCCATAGGTTTTTTCCATGTCTATCCCTTTTTTGCTTTTTTCGGGCTTGTCACCTGGTCTAATGCTACGCCGGTTCAACCCACCGTCACGAGGCCAGGATGGCCAGAAAACGCGGCAAAGTTATGCTTTCTTGACCATACGTTTCACGACCTGGCTGGACTCAACACCTCCCCATTAGAGTGTGCGATTGTGCATAACGACCACCGCACAGCAACTCCGGATCCATTGCGACACATGATGCACTGGCCAGAGCCGGCTGACTGGCGCAATGGAGAGTTCTGCGAGGTGCCCTTGATTTTAAAGGCCTTCTGCTACCTTTGCGCCGCTTATGGAGCACCAAAGTGAATTGCAGAGACGACGAACCTTCGGCATTGTGAGTCATCCCGATGCTGGAAAGACGACGCTCACCGAAAAACTGCTGCTGTTCGGCGGAGCCATTCAGACCGCCGGAGCCGTCAAGTCCAACAAGATTCGCAAACACGCCACTTCCGACTTCATGGACATCGAACGGCAGCGGGGCATCTCGGTGGCAACATCGGTCATGTCGTTCCCTTACCGGGATTTGCAGATCAACATCCTCGACACCCCGGGCCACAAGGATTTTGCCGAAGATACGTACCGCACCCTTACGGCCGTCGACAGCGCCATCGTGGTGATCGACGTCGCCAAGGGGGTTGAAGAACAAACCGAACGGCTGGTGGAGGTTTGCAGGATGCGCAAAACGCCCATCATCGTCTTCATCAACAAGCTGGATCGCGAAGGAAAAGATGCCTTCGACCTGCTCGACGAGATTGAAATCAAACTCGGATTGCACTGTACACCACTGTCCTGGCCCGTTGGAATGGGGCAAAGCTTTCGAGGTGTTTACAGCCTGTACGAAGGGAAGTTCATTCATTTCCGCCCTCACGGGAAACAAGAAGGGGAAGACGTCGTTGCAGTGGAAGACCTGCGGGACGAGCGCTTTTCCCAACTCATTGGCCAGCGCGCGCATGAATCTTTCCTGCACGACATCGAGACGGTGACTGCAGTGTATCCCAAATTTTCTGCCCAGGAATACCTCAACGGCAAGCTAAGCCCCGTTTTCTACGGCAGCGCCGTAAATAATTTTGGCGTACGGGAGTTGCTCGACTGCTTCGTGGAAATCGCCCCGGGTCCCCTGCCACGTGAGACAGAAGAGCGTTGGGTGCGACCGGAGGAAGATGCCATGACGGGATTTGTTTTTAAAATCCACGCCAACATGGATCCGCGACACCGCGACCGCATAGCCTTTTTCCGCGTGTGCTCAGGCATCTTCCGCAGAAACACGAATTACCACCACGTTCGTCTCGACCGGCAACTCCGGTTTGCAAATCCTACGGCCTTCATGGCTGCAAAAAAAGAAATCGTCGACGAAGCCTACCCGGGAGACGTCGTCGGTTTGTTCGACACCGGTAACTTTAAGATTGGCGACGGACTGACGGAAGGCGAATCGCTGCATTTCAAAGGGATCCCGCGCTTTTCTCCCGAAATCTTCCGCTACGTAAACAACGCCGATCCCTCCAAATTCAAACAGTTTGCAAAAGGGCTCGACCAACTGATGGATGAGGGTGTCGCCCAACTCTTTGTGCGCGAAGACAACCAGCGAAAGATCATCGGCGTCGTCGGTGCATTGCAATTCGACGTAATCCAGTACCGCCTTGAACACGAATACGGCGCCGCCTGCAGTTACGAAACGGTTCATCTACACAAAGCCTGCTGGGTTTCTTCTCAGGACCCACAACAACTTCAGGAATTCATGTTGCGGCGCAAAAAGGACCTCGCACGAGACAAAGATGGAAGACTTGTTTTTCTGGCAGAAAGCGCCTGGACGATGAAACTGGCACAGGAGAACTTTCCCAAAGTTCAGTTTCACACGAGCAGCGAATTGGCCTGATAGGCCTGATCAAAAAGCATGAAGGAACTACTAAAAAAGCAAAAGCGGGCCGCACAGGCGCCCCGCCTTTGAAACTACACCTTTCGAATTATCTTTTTCTCTGCGCCCTGACAGATCAGGAACATCAGATGCGCTGAAGTGCGTTACCCAGAAACGATTGGATCCTCAACGCCTTTTCCGGATCTGCCGAAGGGATGTGAAGCTTCACCTCCTGGCCCGAGAGCTCCCAGTTAGCTGCCAGGGGTTTCCCGTCCTGAACCACCAGAGGCCGCTCAATGGCAACTACTGAGTCACCCAGACGGATCTGAAGTTTACCTCCGGGCCCCAAGGCAAGGATGGCAGCGTCGTCAGCCCGGAACTGAATGGAACGGTAATCAAATCCGGCCTCGACGTAAAAATCCATTTCGAGCTGCTCAGCACGATCCGCGTACATAAGGTCGATACCAGGATAGAGCTGGTTGTAATACAGCTTGCGGTATTGCTTTTCAATGCAGTCGCGCACCGCCATGTTGGATTTGCGGGCTCTGAACTCGTCTGCACCAACAATCTCCATCTGCGGATTGAGGCCTTCCCATTGCAACTCGACTCTTGGTCCCGCTTCGAGACCACCCGTTGCGTCGTCAACGGGAATTTCAGGAAGGCGAATTGCAAATCCACTCATCATGAAAAAGTAAGTGAGCCGCTCGGTTTCAGCGGTATAGAGCACCGGACTTGCCACGTCCTTTCCCTTGCATTGGATGGTGGAAAATCGGAGCTCCAGGGACTCCGGCAATCCGGGCAACTGCTCCGTTGCGGTTGCGGACCGGAGTCCGGCAATCAGAAGAACGGTTAGCGTAGCCAACTTAAGGCTGAACATGGAAAAATACTTATTCATATACTGGGTTTTAGTGTTTTTTGAAACATGCACCTCATCCTGTTTCCCGGGCCCCTCCTGGGGTAGCAACCGGAGGACCATCGTGCGAAGGTCAGAGCGCACGTTGAATCCTGGCCATTTTCCGGCGAAACCGGCGGGTTTTGCACTAATGATTCGGTTGTAAAGGGAACGTTGCACGGAAGCAAATGTTTTCATGAGGAACTTGTTTTTTATTTTTTGTTTTTAAAAATTTGTTAATTTAAATTTCCAAAAGCGGATTGATTACTGCACAAAACAAAATTATATTTTGTATTCTGCATTAATCGCCTTCACCCTGGTGGTGGTCACCGGTGTCGGACCCCGAAAATTCGGATTTCCGGATATCGGCGAAGTCGGTGGCCTGTGTTTCTGCCCGCAAGCTGTCTGGTCCGGCATACCGCAGGTCGGCATGATCGGAACAGTTTGCTTTAAGCCGTTCGGTGACGCGGAACCGCGCAGAAGCAAAATCCTGCAGCTTGCAATCGGCATTCGTTGCAACGAGTGACTTTCCGTTGAGGTCTGCGTGGTCTCCCATCGTGACATTGAGGGTTGCTGCCCTGCCACCTGCGCGGACATCTGAAAAGTCGTCCAACTCAATGTTCAGGAACGCGACTTCCAGAGGCAATTTTGCGTTGGTGTAATCGCCGGCGTTCAGGCGAAGTTCAGTCTGTCGCAAGGTGTCGTGCAGGGTCAGCTTGACGTGATCCTGCAGGTCGATTTGAACCAGACTATCAGACTGCAGTTCGATGCGGATCCTGTTTTTTACGCGCAATCTGTGTAAACTGTCGACCGCAATGGTCAGGAACATTCCATTCTGCCTGATGGCAACGTATTCCATGAGGTTGCTGTCCACCTGAACGCGCGCCTGTGGGATGCCCCGTGACCAGTGGATATCGAAATAATCGCTGGCGTCTAAGGCAGAGAAATCCTGGATTGGCACGTCAAAGGTTTTGATCACACCGTTGCCAGCGGTAATTCCGCTGAAATATTTCCCGATTTCAATTTTGACCACGACCATCGTATACACCGTGGTAAGGATAACCGCAGCAATGGCTGCGAGGGCAATTTTATTGCTGAGTTTCATGGTTGTTTTTGTTTTTCCAGTGGAAGTAATAAGCTTTCAGTTCGTCCCATCCGATTCCAAGCTGGTCGATGGCTTTAAACAGTTCGGGCAGGAATTCCTCGGCGAACTGGTCTTTTCTGCTTTGAATGCTCCGGCTTCGCGCACCGTTTGCAACGAAGAATCCGATCCCCCTGCGGTTTTCCAGGATCCCCATGTCCTGCAGCAGGGTGTATGACCGCATTACGGTGTTGGGGTTTACCTGAACGTTGGTTGCGAACTCGCGAACCGAAGGGATGCGATCGCCTTCCTTCCACGATTCGTTGATAATGTTTTCCTGGACCGACATGCCGATCTGTTCGAAAATGGACAATGATTTTTTGAATTCCATGACTAGACCTCCTTTTCTTTAATTTTTAAATAACTCATGAACCAGAAGAAAGGTGCAGCCAGGTAGTTGATGAAAAATTTTCCAAGTCGCACGAGCCAGAAATCTTCCATCATCAGATCCAGCGGAAAGCTTTTGTCGAAGTTGATGGTTTCTTCGTTCATGCGAAGTTCGGGGAACAGCAGGTATGCGAATGCCGCCACCAGGGCCGTGTAGGCGAGGAAGCCTCCTATTGCCCAAGCCAGCAATTTGAACCATCCTCCGGTATTAAACGTAGCAGCAGCAAAAAAGAAAATGCTGAAGATGATCGTGGCATAGTGCAGCCCGCGCAGGTTCTCCGAAAGGCTCATGTGCATATCGGGTATGGGACGCTGCAGGATCCATCCAATGACGAACTCCGATAAAAGGTAGTACACCAGGAAGAGCATGCAGGCTCCAATCCAATACAGAACATGGGCAAACAACCACTTGGTGAAGACCTTTTCGCCTGCTGAAGCCGGCAGGATCAGGAAATCGGCCCGCGTAGGGAGTTTCTTCAATTCTGAGAACGAATTGGACACGTATACAAAACCGGAAATGAAGATGGCCACATTGATGGAAAAGTCAAAGGTTTCGTTTGGATTAAAATAGGCAATGAGCGCACTCACCAGCAGGAAAGCCCCGAAAACGATGCCCATGATGCGGAAAAAGGGCAGGAACGACTGAAAGAATTCCTTCTTACACAGCCACCCGATGCGATGTAAACTAACACTTGTATTCATAGTTATGGTATTCTACTGTGTGATTAAATGGATTTCGAAATGATCGCGTTGAAGAGGATCTCAATGTCAACTTCAGTTTGTGTCTGCGGATCGGCGTTGGCAGACATAACGACGTGCCCACCGGGAACCGGCTCGGCATAGAGGTATTTCTCCGGAAGGGCCGAACCCGGGTGAAAGTCGAACCGGAATTTCGAAGCAACGGCGAACAACTCTTCGTTAAAGATCACGCGGCCACCTTCTACCACGACAACGCGGTCCAGCAGGTTTTCGACGTCCTTTACCTGATGAGTCGAAATGAGCAGACTCTGATCCTCCGAAAGAGAAGAAGAAACCACCTTGCGGAAAACCGTTTTTGAGGGAATGTCGAGACCGTTGGTGGGCTCGTCGAGGATGAGCAGCTTTGATCCGGTCGACAATGCAAAAGCAATGAGAAACTTTTTCCTTTGACCGAAAGACAATTCTTTCAGACGCTTGCGCAAAGGAAGTTCAAAAGCCTGCCGGATCTGCTCAAACTTATCGTCACTCCAGTTCGGATAAAAACCGGAATACATCATCAGGTACCGCTCAATGCTTACGTCGGGAAGAATGTACTCCTCCTGTACGTAAAACATCGATTCGAGCAGTTTGACCGGGCGGCTGCAGCTGTCGATCCCGTCGATTTGGACACTGCCGCCTTGTGGAAACAATAAACCCGACACCAGACGCAGGAAAGTGGTTTTTCCCGCACCGTTCTTGCCCAAAATTCCGGTAATGGTTCCCGGAGCAATTTCCAGGTGCAATCCATCGAACAATGGAACACCCTTTCTTTTGTATCCGAATCTTAGGTCGTGTACGTCAATCATGTATTTTTGTTTTAGTGTATTAGTTTATTAGTACACTGCAAAGGTATGTATGGCATATCAGAAAATCCAAATTTTTTGGAGACTTTTTTTAAAATATTTTTTATTGTAACGTATAAAGTACTTATTTACAATACTTTATGTTGCAATAAATTACTTTAACGGACTGCCAGGACAGCCCACCTGCAACGAATTAGGAGATTTTGGGTGTTAGAAATACTGCAGTCTGGGACTCAGATGAGCTGATTATTCCTTCCGGGGGGCCTTCGTAGAGCAGCCGCCCGCCGTGTTTTCCACCGCCAGGTCCGAGATCGATCAGCCAGTCGACCGTTTTGAGGACGTCGGTATTGTGTTCGATCACCAGAACCGTATGCCCTTTGTCGACCAGTGCGTGCAGTGCAAACAGGAGGTTGCGAATGTCGTCGAAGTGAAGCCCGGTCGTCGGTTCGTCGAAAATGAAGAAGATCCGTTCCGAAGAGCTTTCCAAGCCCAGGTAGTATGCCAGCTTGAGGCGCTGCGCCTCCCCCCCCGACAGGGTAGACGAAGACTGGCCCAGTTTGAGGTAATGCAGCCCGACATCGGCCAGTGGTTTGAGCTTCTTGCATATTTCCCGGTGGTCGGAAAAGAACTCCAGTGCCTGCTCCACGCTGAGTTCCAGAACGTCGAATATGGATTTCTCGCGAAACCGCACCTCCAGTATTTCGTTGGTAAAACGCTTCCCGTTGCAGTCTTCGCAGACCAGGGAAACGTCGGCAAGAAATTGCATCTCAACGACGATCTCCCCGTCCCCTTTGCATGCTTCGCATCGCCCTCCCTCGACGTTAAAGGAAAAATGGCGTGGCTGGTAGCCGCGCAATTTAGCCAGAGGCTGGTTGCGAAAAATGTCCCGGATGTCGTCGTATGCTTTTACATAGGTCGCAGGATTGCTTCTCGATGATCTGCCAATCACCTGTTGACCCACCATTTCCACCATGTTCAATTGGCGCAACGCCCCGTCGAGGGAACCGAAATCTTGTCCCGGGGCTCCATCCCCTTGAAGGGACGTCTGTAACAGAGGAAGCAGGACGTGGCGGACCAGCGTAGTTTTTCCCGATCCCGAAACCCCGGAAACACCGATCATGCACCGGAGAGGTAAATGAACGGTGAGGTTGTGGATGTTGTGCATGTGCACGCCTGAGAGTATCAGTCGGTCCGCCCCAGGACTCCTTCGCGATGGTATCGCAATGGTGCGGCGACCCGTTAGGTAGGCTGCGGTCAGGTTATCCTCGCCCCGTTCCAAAAATTCAGAATAAGGACCGCTGAATGCAACCTGCCCTCCATGGATGCCAGCTCCCGGGCCAATGTCGAGAATCTGGTCAGCCTTTCGGATGATCTCTTCTTCGTGTTCGATGACGATGACGGTATTTCCCAGGTTGCGAAGGTGGTGAAGGGCTTCGACCAGGCGGGCGGTGTCTCGCGGATGAAGTCCGATGCTGGGTTCGTCGAGAATGTAGAGAGAAGACGTCAGGTTAGAACCCAGGGTTCTGGTGAGGTGGATGCGTTGTGACTCGCCGCCGCTCAAGGTGGAGGCCAATCGGTCGAGGCTCAGGTAACCCAAGCCAATCTTTACCAATACTTTCAGCCTGCTGGTAATTTCCAGAATCAGGCGGGTTCCAACCTCGCGCTCGTAAGGGCTCAACTCCAGGGCCTCGAAAAAAGCAAGCAACTCGTCGGCCGGAACGAACATCAGATCGGAAAACCGCCTGTTGCTAAATCTGACGTTTTGCGTTTCTGGTCTGAGTCGGCTCCCACGGCAGGTGGCACAGGTCGTTTTGCCGCGAAAGCGGGCGAGCATAATGCGGTTCTGGATCTTGTATAATTTCTGCTCCAGGTCCTTAAAGTATGCGTGGATACCGACAAATGCCCCTTTGCCATACCAGAGCACTTCGCGTTGCGCGTCGGTCAGTTCGCGGTATGGTGCATGAATGGGAAATTTGATGCGTCCGGCCATGGAATAGAGTGGTTCCAAACACTCTTTCCCCTTTTCTCCTGACCAGCATGCAATGGCACCCCCATAGACCGACTTGCCGGAATTGGGTACAACTTTCAACTCGTCGATGCCGATGATGCGGCCGTAGCCTTCGCAAGTTGGGCAGGCACCATAAGGGTTGTTGTAATTGAAGAATTCAGGGCTGGGCTCCGGGAAGGTGATTCCGTCAAGTTCAAAGCGTCCGGAAAAGTGTACGATTTCCCTTTCAGCAACAATCAGGTCGCACAAGCCCTGGCTCTCGGCGAATGCGGTTTGCACAGAATCGGCAACCCGTTTTCGGAAATCTTCATCGGGCTCTTGCAAAATCAAGCGGTCAACAACGACATAGCCATGAGCAACCGCCGCCGATTTTTTGGGCGACGCACCGAGCAGGTCGTCAATATTGGCCAGCGCCCCATTTGCAAAAACCCGGGTAAAACCCTTCTGATGCAGCATTTCCAGCTCGCGCGCCAATGTTTTCGGAGCATGTCCTGCTCCAAGAGGAAAGGCAATATAGATCCGTTCGCCAGGGGTAAGGTTGCAAAGGGAGTCGACCACGTCACTAACTGCATGGCGCTTGACTTGCTGGCCGCTGACAGGAGAATAGGTCTTTCCAAGTCTGGCAAAGAGCAGGCGGAGGTAATCGTACAATTCGGTCAGCGACCCTACGGTCGACCGGGCACTTCCCGAGACGACCCGCTGCTCAATCGCGATGGCGGGGCATAGCCCTTTGATGTAGTCAACATCGGGCTTTTTCATCCGGTTGAGAAACTGCCTGGCGTATGCAGACAGGCTCTCCACGTAGCGGCGCTGGCCTTCGGCGTAGAGAGTGTCGACGATGAGGGAAGATTTCCCAGACCCCGAAACGCCGGTTACGACGATGAGCTTGTTTTTGGGCAGCTCTACGTCAATGTTTTTGAGGTTGTTAGCCCTCGCACCTTTGATTTCTATGATGTCCTTTGCTGTTGACCGGCTCGCCATGCCCCCGATTGAAGATGCAAAATGAACACATTTTGAGGTCCCGGGGAAGCATTTTAAAAAATTCCATACAAATGGCATTGAATTTGCTACTTTTACACCGTAAACCCGACTTCACCGGTTAAAATTTCGTTAAAGCCTGAATTTTGCCGCTACAGTTTGGTTACTCATCGTATCTTTCGATTACAATTCGCCTAAACACAAAAAAGCGCCTATAGAGACAAACTTCTACACTTTATTCATTCTTAAATAAATAAGGGTATGCAAGTTTGTCATCTGTCGGATCAGGCATTGATCGATCAGTATCTACAGGGAAATGAAAAGGCGTTTGCCGAATTGCTCCAGCGCCACCAGCAGAAAATCTACACCTCCATTTATTTATTTGTCAAGGACCGGGACCAGGCCGAGGACTTGTTTCAGGACGTATTTATCAAGATTATCGATACCCTGAAGCGGGGTGGGTACAACCACGAGGGCAAATTTTCTCAGTGGGCGATCCGGATCGCTTACAACATGTGCGTTGACCAGTTTCGCCGGAACAAGCGCCGGACGAAGGTGGGAGGAAGCGACGATTTTGACATTTTCGACGTGCTGGAACTGCCAGATGAGAACCGCGAAGACCAGATGATCCGTTCGGAGACCCACTTGCGCATCCGCCAACTCATCGACCTGCTGCCCGAAGAACAGCGGGAGGTCGTCATCCTTCGGCACTACGCAGACCTCAGTTTCAAGGAGATCGCACAGCTCACCCGCGTAAGCATTAATACGGCCCTGGGGAGGATGCGTTATGCGCTGATCAACATCCGCAAACTCATGGAAGAGCGGTCCATCGTACTTCAGTGAATCATTAGGAATTTCTTAACTAAAACCGAAAACCATTTGGCTTTTGGTGGCGTTAAGGATATAAATGAGAGTTTTTTAGGCTTCGTTTAAAATCGGGATTTGTTTTCCCACAGGGATTAGGGAGGCCGCATCGCCCGATGCGGCCTTTTTTTATTCTACACCCATTCCCAGCCCTCAACTGCTCTTCATTCATTCAAACTTGCTACTTTTGCCTGCTTTTCCGGAATAAACTTCCGGTCAGCTCAAGCCACCATAGCTCAGCCGGTAGAGCAACGCATTCGTAATGCGTGGGTCCGCAGTTCGAGTCTGCGTGGTGGCTCAATGGATTCTCACTCCCACTCCCACTCTCACTCTCACTCTCATTCTCATTCTCATTCTCACACTCATTCTCACTCTCACTCTCATGCTGAATTCGGGATGTAGCGCAGCCTGGTAGCGCGCTTCGTTCGGGACGAAGAGGCCGCTGGTTCGAATCCAGTCATCCCGACCCTCTTTAATGTGCTGCAGATTCGCAGCTCTTGTTCAGCGTTATGGATCTTATTGGTGATTCATGCAGCCATGCTGGCTTCGGCTCCGCTGGCTTCGGCTCCGCTGGCTTCGGCTCCGCTCAGCCAGCGGGGGGAGGGAGCCGAAGCCAGCGGATATATTTTGATCTGCACAAAAAAATGATTCTTCACGCTCTCACTCTCATTCTCACTCTTCCTCCCACACCTCCTGCTTTCAGCAGGGCAAGCCCCGCTGAAAGCGGCTATTTATGTGGCCACACCCCATTCCTCGCTTTCCTTTTAGCTCTCATTCTGGCACTCACTCTGTTCGCGATCGGTAGTTGTTTACTCCAGCATAATAAATGAGCTTCCATCCCTCGCTGTCTCTCGCGTAACGGCGGATGATCATCCATCCCTGTCTGCGGTCTTTGATGCGTTCCTCGATCAGCATGTCGGCAAGAATGAGAAACCTCGTTTCGAAGAGTTTGGGGTCAAAAAGCCGATGCATGCTCCACTGATCAGCAGTGTAGAAATAGTCTGCGACGTCTGGGTCTTCCACGTCGGCTCCGTCCGGAAGTCCCCGCAACGGAAAATCGATGTGGGAAAGCTGGTATGCGCTGTCTGCATGGAACTTTGCATAGAACGATGCAAAATCTGCGGGCAGCTCATTTTCGGCAGAGCCAACCCCGGCAGGGGGTGTTCCGGCCTTGCGACAGGCAAAAGCCGTAAAGAGTAGCCACAGAAGCAGCAGGTTAACCGGCAACCGCCACAGCCCACGCAAAATCTTCATTCTTGTCATGTTTTATGTTGAAATGGCGAACGCGATGGTTTGCATGAACGCTTGCACTTGGTATCATGAATTCCCCCTCCCCCAATTCAATTTCCAGGCGGATCTGCCGGGCAAAGGCAAGACCCCTTTGAGCATTTGCCTTGTAAACGGCCTCTTTGGCCGCCCAGGCTAAGCAAAGGTCGGATAAGTCTTCGCAATCGATCCCTCCCAGTGCCTCACGCTCTGCGGGATCGAGAAAGCGGGGGGCAATGGTGCGCAATTTGTCGGAATGTTGTTGGAGGTCGAAGCCTACCGGCTGGGATGACACCGCGAGACCGGTCCATTGGCCGGAATGGGAAATGGACAGAAAGCCTCCGCCCTTTATAAGCCAAGGCCCCTCCTCGCTTTTGGTAACATCGTCACCGGTGAGGCCTGTTGCAAGATGCATCAGGTGTCGCGATGAAAGGAAATCCCTGCGTCTGAAGGGGTGGGCCCCGGACAGCGCCTCCAGTCCCCAGGAAGTCCAATCCATGGCCTCTAAATAGAACGGTTCACTTTCAGCGATCTCCCAAAGAAAGATTTGGCAGCCGTCGTCGAATAGCCGGGTCTCCAGGATGGGCATGATTGCGGGAATTAGCTGCCCCACCGGAAGGAGTCCGTGTGCACACCGCACAATTCCAATGCACGGTCGGTCACGGTACTTGCGAGGGCTTCCAGGTCGGGGGGGTGAGAATAAAATGAAGGGATGGCGGGGCATACGATGGCGCCGGCACGGGTTACCCGCTTCATATTTTCAATGTGGATCAGGCTCAGGGGGGTCTCACGAAAAACCAATACGAGTTTGCGTCGTTCTTTGAGCATCACGTCAGCTGCCCGGGTCATCAGGTCGTCTGAAACGCCATTCGCGATGCGACCGAGCAGGCCAGCCGAACAGGGGCAGACAATCATGCCATCATAACGCGCTGAGCCCGATGCAAATCCTGCTGAAAAATCCCTGTTCCCATAACGGCGGAAGGGAATAGAATCCACCGGGTAAGCGGGGTTTTCGAGTTGCCAGTTGGTCAGGGCGTTTTCGCTAAAAACGACATCAACGGTATGCTCTCCGATCCTTTGAAGGGTTCTTAACAAGGCCGCAGCATAAATTGAGCCGCTGGCACCACCGACACCGATAACGAGTTTCATAGAGAGGAAAGGCGATACGGCCGGCAAGATACGGAGGTTCGACATGCTGATCTCTAAGCGTACATTGTCAGCCATCAGGCATGCAGATCGTACCGCTCGAGCACCTCACCCACCACAAAAATGCTCCCGGTTACCACTACCAGGTCATCCGTTTGTGCGTTTCGCAGGGCCTGAGCAAACCCTCGGCGAACCGAGCGATAAGGGGTTCCCTTTAGTCCGTATGGGGCTGCCAGCACCTTGAGGTCCCCGGCATTCAGGGCACGGGGAATTTTTGCCTGCACGAAATAGTACTTTGCCTGAACCGGCAATTGGCTAAGTACCGGAGTCAGGTCTTTGTCTCGCACAAATCCGCATACGATGTGCAATTGAAGCCGGGGATAAGCTCCCAGCTGCCGGACAAGATAGCGGATGCCGTCTTCGTTGTGTGCACTCTCACAAACGACCACGGGTTGGGTCTGCAATACCTGCCATCTGCCCGCAATCCGGGTGTATTGCCTCACATTTTCCAGGGCATGGATGATGCGATCGACGGAAAATTTTACCCTCAAATGTTCCCCGAGCAGAAGGGAGGCCGCCAGCACAGTGCGGATGTTCTCGGCCTGGTAGAGTCCCTTGAGTTCAGGGATCAGCTTCACCTGACGGTCTCCCATCCTGAAATGAATTCCACCCAGGCTGGTTTGAGTGGTTTCAAAGGTGAAGCCTTCGACGAGTTTTTCCGCTTCGAACAGGGCAGCTCCCTCTGCACAGACTTTTTGTTCAAAAACAGGAATGGTTTCACTCTGATGTCTTCCCAAAAGGACCTTGCTTCCGGGTTTAATGATCCCGGCCTTTTCTGCTGCGATGGCTTCCAGCGTATTGCCCAGGATGTCGGCATGATCCCAGCTGATGTTGGTAATGATGCACAGGGGCGCTAGCAGGATATTGGTCGAATCGAGTCTGCCGCCAAGACCCGTCTCGACAACCGCCCATTCTACGCGGCTATCTGAAAAATAACAAAAGGCCATGGCAACCAGCATTTCAAAATAGGATGGGCGTATGGCCTCAATCAAATTCCGATTTTGTTCAACAAATTGCAGGACCCAAGGCTTGGGAACGCATTTGCCATCCATTTTAATGCGCTCGCGAAAATCCACATAATGCGGGGATACATAAAGTCCTGTTCGGTAACCGTTGGCTTGCAACACCGCCGACAACATGTGCGACACACTACCCTTGCCGTTTGTGCCCGCAATGTGGATCGCTTTGAAATTGTTTTGGGGATTACCCAGGCCTTCGCACAATTTCCGGATGTTGCCAAGGTCCTTTTTAAAAGCGGAGGCGCCCTGCCGGTGGTACATCGGCAACGTATCGAGCAAAAATTGTTGCAGTTCTCTGTAGTTCAAAGCCTGGCGCTTAAATTATAGGGTCGTGTTCATATCCTCAGTTGGCTGCCGGACCATCCCCAGCCTTATTCTCAAAAACAATCTGCTCCAATGAAAATACATGCGCAGGGCGTGCCCAGGACTCCCCAATGATGGGGTATTGCCGGTTCTCTTCCAGTATGTTATCAAATGCCTTTCTGGAATAAAGTCTTGCTCCCATCGATTTCAGGTGTTCTGTGTCCTGCTGACAGTCAATCCAATGGAAGCCCCGTTGGACGAGTTCGGAGCAAAGTGCCACGAGGGCAAGTTTCGATGTGTTGGGTTTAATGGAAAACATGGATTCCCCGCAAAACATTCGCCCGATGGCAAGTCCATATAATCCGCCGACTGGTTCTGACCCTTCCCACACTTCCGTGCAGTGAGCGAGCCCCAGTTCATGCAATCGGGTAAAGGCTTCTACCACCTCTTTGTGGATCCAGGTATCCGTTTGGCCATTTCTCGGGATGCGCCGGCATCGCCCGATGACCTCGCTGAAAGCAAGGTCAAAACTCACGCGATACTGCCCCTTCCGGATCAGCGATCTCATGCTGTGAGAGATGCGGACGGCTTCGGGCCTGAGCATGAGTCTGGGTGCCGGGGAAAACCACATAACTGGCCACCCTTCGGGGTACCAGGGAAATATTCCCCGGGAATAAGCAGCCAGGAGGCAGCCGGTTTCCAGGTTTCCACCGCTTCCGACCAGGCCTGTCCGGCTGCGCGTACGGGAAGCCGAAAAAGGGAACGCCTGGTCATCTACGTGGAATACCCGCATGTGATTTGCAAATGCAAGGTACAAAGAACCCGAAGCCCTCCTCCTTTATCGGCACTCATTCCAATTGCTCATTTGTAGCGGCAGACGCAGTTGGTGCCCGGTCTCATTCAATCTGGCCAGACCGTTCATTCAATCGGTTGCAGCGAAGTATTCGGTAAGTTCAGACCGGGATCGTCTCAATGATAGCCGATAAACCCCTTTCGCAGAGTGCGTCCTTCATCGGTTTGAGTACATCATAACCTGCCGTCATAACGACGGCTCTTCCTTTGAAATGAACGAGGAGAGAGAGTTGTTCTGCCTGTTCAAAGGTGTGTCGGCAAACGTCCACGAGACATTCTATGACCCAATCAAAAGTATTGACTTCGTCGTTCAACAGAACGAGTTCGGCAATTTCTCCCGTCGCGTCTTCCAATTGCACTTCTTCCTCAAGTGCTTCCCAGCTTGCAGGGTTTGATTTTGGCATAGCGGAATCAGTTGATCGTACTCAATGTTTTATTCAACGCATCGAAGTTAGGCAATTCTCCGGCATTTTCCAAAATTTCTATATAGCGTACCAAGCCCTCGGCATCGATAACGAAGGCAGACCTTTTAGACACGCCCCGTAGGCCAAAAGAAAATTCTTCATAGAGGCAGGAGTATGCACGGGAAGCCGTTTTGTTGAAATCCGAAAGCAGCGGATATGAGATGTTTAATTCTTCTTTATATCTCGCAAGGGTAAAGGGAGAATCGACAGAAATGCCAAGCACCTGGGCATTTTGGGTATCATAAGCCGCCAGCCCGTCTCTGACCATGCACAGTTCACGGGTACAAACTCCCGTAAATGCAAAAGGAAAGAAGAGCAGTACGACATTCTTATCTTTAAAGTCTGATAAGTTCACGACTTTTTTCTCGGTGGAAATGAGCGAAAAAGACGGTGCCCTTTCACCTATTTTTAGTCCTGCCATAGAGTTCTTTTAAAGCGGGCACAAAAATAGATATTTGCCACAATTTACCGAATTCAAATGGATGCCCGCAAAAAAGCCATATTTCAGTTGCACCTTGCCGTCTTTCTATTCGGATTTACGGGGATCCTGGGCAAGCTCATCCTTCTCCCTGCATTGACCCTGGTTTGGTGGAGGTCCTTGTTGAGCTGGATGTTTATGTTGCCGCACCTCAAGAAGGCAGGTGGACTGAAATCCCTGGACCGCAGGCAGTACTGGATTTACCTCGGGATCGGTGGAGTGGTCGCATTGCACTGGATCTGCTTTTACGGATCCATTAAATTGTCCAACTCGTCCGTCGCCATGGTCTGTCTTGCGTTTATTCCCATTTTTACCGCGTTTTGCGAGAGCATTTTCCATTGGCAACCTCTCCGGAAGGTAGATGTACTCACCGGTTGCCTCACCATTCCCGCCATGTGGCTCATTCTTCAAAACATTGATTTACAGTATCGACTGGGCTTTTTCGTCGGTGTTCTTGCCGCCTTGCTGTCAGCTGTTTTCGTGACGCTCAACAAAAAGTACATTCACGGGGCCGGACCCATACAAATTTCGTGGCTCGAGCTTTTCGCAGTATGGCTGGTTCTCAGTGTGTTGCTTCCTTTTTACTCTATGAGTGCTCCTCAGGCGGCCTTTTTGCCCGACCTCAGCTCGGCGGTCTACCTGGTGGTTCTTTCTTATTTCTGCACCGCACTGGCATACGTAATGAGCCTGAAAGCACTTTACCACACAAGTGCCTTTTCTGCCATGCTCGCCTTTAACCTCGAACCCGTGTATGGCATACTCTTCGCAATGGTCCTTCTGAAGGAACACAAAGAACTCAACGCACCATTTTACCTGGGAGTGGCCATCTTGCTTTCCGCTGTTTTCCTGTACCCCATGTTAAAGAAGCGCTTTCCCGGAAAACTCAATCCTATGGAGCACGTCAAATAAATGGCCGGCGAATGAACCGCCATCCTATATTTGCGTTCTCTTGTAACCAACAAAACAACGCGTTATGGCTTTTTCCCTTCCAGATCTACCCTACCCGCATCAGGCGCTTGAACCCCATTTCGACACCAGGACCATGGAGATCCACCACGGAAAACACCATGCTGCCTATACGGCAAATTTAAACGCGGCCATTAAGGATACAGAACTCGAATATCGCTCCATCGAAGAAATTCTCCGTTCGCTGGATATGAGCAACATGCCGCTGAGAAACAACGGTGGCGGTTACTACAACCACTGTCTTTTCTGGAATGTTTTGTCTCCGCACGGTGGAGGCGAGCCAAAAGGCGCTTTTATGGAAGCTATTTCCAGGGACTTTGGCAGTTTCGATGCTTTTCGCGAAAAATTCAGCCAGGCCGCTATGGGTAGGTTTGGCTCAGGGTGGGCATGGTTGTGCGTTCACAAAGGAGGCAAACTCGACATCTGCAGTACGGCCAACCAGGACAACCCCCTTATGCCTTCAACGGGATGCGGTGGCACCCCGGTTCTTGCGCTCGACGTATGGGAACATGCCTATTACCTGTTGTATCAGAATCGCCGGGCCGATTTCGTCAATGCGTTTTTCAACCTCATCAACTGGGACAATGCAGAGAAGCGCTACCATGAAAACAGCTGAGTTTTCGGCATACGGCATTTGAATGAATTGCCTATGCAGTCCGCGTCATTCACACTCGAACTTTGCTGTGCGGACATCCATTCCGTTCAAACTGCGGAATGTTACGCCGTTCCGGCCATCGAGCTGTGTACTGACCTCAGCTGTGGCGGACTTAGCCCTTCTCTGGGGTTGATCCGACAATCGCGCAAGTTGTTTTCAGGTGAAATGGGGGTGCTGATCCGTCCACGCAAAGGAAATTTCTGCTACACTCCGCTTGAACAGGAAGTCATGCTCGACGAACTCGCTGCTGCCCGCGATGAAGGTGCCGATTTTTTAGTGCTGGGTTGTCTGTTGAAGGACGGCGATCTCGACCGGACTTTTATGGAACGGTTGATCGAGCGAAGCAACGGCATTCCGCTGACATTTCACCGGGCATTCGACTTCTCGCCACAGCCTGAATTATTGCTGGACCGGCTCATGGATATGCAAATCGACCGCATCCTAAGCGGTGGCGGGTGCAGCCGTGCAGTAGATGGCATTGAAAACCTCAACACGTGGCGGGCAATTTCCGGAAAGCGCATGGAGTGGGTTGCCGCGGGAAGCATAGACCATACCCAGGTACAACAGATTGTTTCGTCAACCGGCATTCGGCGAATCCATTGTGCGCTCCGAAGGAAAACGAAACAAGCTGTCCAGCCCATTCAGCTCGGCAGTCCCGATGAAATCGACAATGCCAGTCTCAAGGCTATGCTGGATGTCAAATTCTGAATTCCCTGGGTAAAGCCAGGGTGCTATTTGCCGCCCATTCCGCGCAGCAATTTCTGTATCTTTTTATCCGGTTCCAATTGGTCCATTTGCTGGAGTACCCAGGGCAACCTAAAGGAAACGTAAGGCGAAAGTGGCTTGACGCGGTACCTTCGGGGATTGGGAAGGCTGGCTGCAATCATGGCCGCTTGCTCTCGGCTTATTATTTTTGAATCCCTGTTGAAATATTTCTTCGATGCTGCCTGGATCCCAAAAATACCCGGGCCCATTTCCACACAGTTGAGGTACATTTCCACGATGCGCCTTTTTGACCATAACAGTTCAATGACCGCTGTAAAATAAACTTCCAATCCCTTTCGCACCCAGGACCTTCCCTGCCACAGGAACACATTCTTTGCAACTTGCTGGCTGATGGTCGAGGCTCCGCGCAAGCGCTTTGGATGCTTTCGGTTATGATCCATTGCCTTTTCGATGCTTCCAAAATCAAACCCGTTGTGTTCCATAAACAATTGGTCCTCGGCGCCAATGACTGCAAGAACGGCATTCCTGGAAATGTTTTTCATGCCAACATAATCGCGCGATATGCCTCCATCGCGCCCCATACTGCTCAATTGTGTCAATGTGAAGGGAGGAAATACCACCATCAGCAGCAACACATACATCATTTGCACCGCCCACAGGAATCCCAACCAACTCAACACCTTTCCATACCAGGGCAAAGCACGATAACGCATGCGAATCCGCTTAAATAAACTCAGCAAATTCTCCTTCCATTCCATTTCAGTCAGCGCTACGTCAAATTTACGTATTTTTGACCGACACAATAAGACATGACCTGGTTGCTGCGAACACTGGCATTTTTTGTGCTTTGTTTTTTTGTTTTGCCTCTTCTCCGGGTCGAAGATCCATTCCGATCAATTTCCATTCGCTTTTTTTCACAATCCGCCCAGGCAAAGTTATACGAACACCGCTGCGATCCAGACCGCACGTATTTATTTTCGTACGAGCTCGATGGAGAGGCCTACCTTCAGCGCTATGACGGGTATGTCGAACCACTCGATGATCTGATACCCGAGCCGCTGCGATGCACCGGAACCCTGCAGGCGCCCGTTCCTATGGCCATTCGCTTTGTTCCCTTTTTCCGCTACTGGAGCGAACCCGAAAAGGCCATCCGGCCATCACTGGCGCTCTTCTTTCTTCTAAACGCCGTCAAACTGGGATCGGTTCTGCTCATTGTCTTCACGTTTGTCCGCCGCAGATCCTAAGGTATTTGAAGTTTTTACGTTTTGCGGTGAATGGGGTGGAACTGCAATACTGTATCGCGGAGGTAATGTATGTCAAGGTGTGTGTAAATCTCCGTCGTGGTGATGCTCTCATGTCCCAGCATTTCCTGTACAGCGCGAAGATTAGCACCACCCTCTACCAGGTGGGTGGCAAAAGAATGGCGGAAAGTGTGTGGGCTGACCTCCTTATCCAATCCGGCAAGGGTCGCATAGTGTTTTACCATGTTGAAGATGCTTACGCGCGATAGCTTTTTACCAAACCGGTTGAGAAACAGTATGTCTTCGTGCCCCCTGACGGGAAGGTCCCGTCCGCTTTGCCGGTAGCATTCAATCTGGCGCAAAGCCTGCCCCCCAATGGGTACGAGCCTTTCCTTATTGCCTTTGCCTATGATGCGCACGTATCCATCCTCAGCAAAAACCTGGGAGCAGCGCAGTGAAATGAGTTCACTGACCCGAAGGCCACAAGCATAAAGGGTTTCGAGGATGGCTCGATCGCGATGACCATGCTTTTGACTGAGGTCAACGGCGGCAAAGATCTGTTCGATTTCGTCGATGCGCAGCACGTCGGGAATGCTGCGCTTCAATTTGGGGCCTTCCAGTTGTGCCGCCGGATTGTCGGCAAGGGCATGCTCGAGCATCAGAAAACGGTAAAAAGCTTTGATGCCGGACAATATGCGAGCCTGGGAGCTCTCTTCAAACCCAAATGGCCGCAGCCATGCGAGGAAAGCTTCGATATCTCTTTGCGCAATGCAATCCGGTGCAATGCCATTTTTTTCCTGCAAAGCAAACGATTGCAGCTTCTCCACATCATGCAGGTAAGCTTCAATGGTGTTCGTCGACAAGCTGCGTTCCAATAACAGGTATTGCCGGAATCCACCGATGGCCCCGGTCCAGTCCATTGCACAAAGATAATGTCGCTGTACAAGAAAGACCCCTCGATCAGGGGGCGTTAAGCTGCACATCGCCGGATTGAAAACGGCGTATTTTTGCCGGGTATGGAAGTTAATTTAAAAAACGGACAAAAGCGCCCGATCCGGGAGCGGGCGAGGGAAATGGATGCAAACGACCCACTTCGCTCATTTCGCGAAGAGTTCCTGATTCCTCAAACCCCGGGAGGGGAAGAGGCATTGTACTTCTGCGGCAATTCGCTGGGATTGCAATCGCAGGGCATTCGCGCTGCGATAGAACGCGAATTGAATGCCTGGCAACGCCACGGCGTGTTGGGTCATCACCGTGCAGATCCCCCATGGTTCTCCTATCACGAACAACTCGCCGGGCCCATGGCCCAAATCATAGGTGCCCTCCCAACGGAAACCGTCGTAATGAATACCCTGACGGTCAACCTCCACCTGATGCTGGTTTCGTTTTACCAGCCCGTTCCGGGTCGTCATAAAATTTTGGTGGAATACAGTTGTTTCCCATCCGATCGCTACGCCCTGGAATCTCAAATCCGCTTTCACGGTTACGACCCTGCTGATTCACTGGTCGTTTTGGAGCCAGCGCCTGGTAAGGTGCACATTTCGGAAGAGGACATAAGCGAAGCGTTCCGGCGGCATGGCAATGAAATCGCGCTCGTGCTGGTCGGCTCTGTCAATTATTACACCGGTCAGGCATACCCATTAAAACGAATGTGCGAGCTCGCCCGCAATTTCGGCTGCAACATCGGCTTTGACCTCGCTCACGGTGCAGGAAACCTGCTTTTGCATTTGCACGACGACGGACCCGATTTTGCCGTTTGGTGCGGATACAAGTACCTCAACGGCGGACCAGGGACTTTAGCCGGTTGTTTTGTTCACGACCGGCACCGCGAAAATTTTCAACTGCCGCGCTTTGCAGGATGGTGGGGACACGACAAAAAACGAAGGTTTCTCATGGAGCCCACCCTGGCACTGATCCCGGGGGCTGAAGGTTGGCAGCTGAGCAATCCGCCCATATTGCCCATGGCCTGCCTGCTGGAATCGCTCCGGTTGATATGCCAGGCAGGAATGCCACTCATCCGCGCCAAAAACATTGCGCTGGGTAATCTGCTCATCGAAGGGCTGACCAGTCTTGGCGACGAGCGAATCGAAATACTCACACCCACCCGTGAAGATGAACGTGGCGCACAACTGTCTATCCGGGTCTCAGGACTGGGAAGAAAAGTCTTCGACGGATTGAGCCTCAGAGGCGTTGTGGCAGACTGGCGGGAACCCGACGTCATCCGTCTTGCTCCCGTTGCCCTTTACAACCGCTTTGAAGACATTGCCCGCCTTGTGGAAATCATTCAGGAACTTCTTCATGAAAACAGATAGCAAAAAAATTGTCGTTGCGGGCGGAGGGCTGGTAGGCTGCCTGATTGCACTGCGCCTGCTGCAAAGGGGCTTTGATGTTTCGGTATTTGAGCAGCGCGAAGATATGCGCCAAACACCCATGCGGGCGGGTCGATCGATCAATCTTGCACTGTCGCCTCGGGGCATCCGGGCGCTGGCCCTGTGTGGACTCGATGAAAAATTGTTATCGCAGGCAATTGCCATGAAGGGGCGGCTGGTGCACTCCGTGGAGGGAAGCGTTCAGTTTCAGGCTTACAGCGTGCGGCCCGGAGACTGCATCCATTCCATTTCCAGAGGGACCTTGAATTGCTCCTTACTCGACGCCATCGATGCGCTGAAACCGGGTGCACTGCACTTCAACCAACGCCTTACTCGCATTGAAGAAGATGGCGCCAGGGTGATATTTGAAAATGCCCAGGGCCAACCAACGGAGCTTTGCGATTCCATCCTGATCGCGTCAGACGGTGCGGGTTCTGCTGCCAGAAAATGGATGCTGTCCCGCACGCCGGGTTTCCATTTCAGCTACAGTCAGCATTTCCAGGATTACGGCTACAAAGAACTTACCATTGGACCCCGCCCGGATGGAGGGTTTGCATTGCAAGGGGATGTTCTGCACATCTGGCCCCGCGGACATTTTATGATGATCGCCCTTCCCAACCCGGACAAAAGTTTTACGGCAACACTTTTTCTTCCTTACCAGGGAAAGGAGGGTTTTAATGAACTAAATACTAACGAACGTTTGTTAGCATTCTTGAGTGACCATTTCCCGGATGCAACAGGATTGATAGAAAATCCTGAAGCGGAATTTTTCAACAATCCAACGGGATACCTCTACACTGTAAAGTGCAAGCCCTGGCATTACGGCGAACGCATTTTGCTCATCGGAGATGCCGCGCATGCCATCATTCCCTTTTATGGTCAGGGTATGAACTGCGGCTTCGAAGATGTTGGCATATTGGATAAACTACTCGACCAGTTTGGCGACTGGCATTCCCTTTTCGCATCGTTCTCCTCCATCAGAAAGCCGAACGGCGATGCCATTGCGGACCTCGCGGAAGACAACTTTCTGGAAATGCGCGACAAGGTGGCTGATCCCGTGTTTCAGGAAAAACGCAAACTGGAGCTTCGGCTGGAGCAAGCCTTCCCCGAGTATTATTCCAAATACTCTATGGTGACTTTCAGGCCCGATCTCAGCTATTACACCGCCATGGTTCGTGGAAGGCAACAGGATGCCTTTTTGATGGACGTCTGCAAAACGGGGCCGATCCCGGAAACCGATGCCCAGCTGCAGGAACTTTATCGCAAATTACAGGAAATGATCAAGCGTACCGGCGAGTGACCCCCGCAAATAAACTGAAAGCTGTCCGCTTCAATCCTGACGTGCAAATACCTTGCGCAACAGGTCGCTCGTACGGGCAGAAACGTTGCTTCGGATGTTGAGTTCCTCTTCCGCAATTTTGAGGAACAGTCCGTCGAGTGCCTTTCTCGTCACATAATCCGACATATCCGGGTTGGCCTTTTTCACAAAAGGAATCTGATTGTATTGATTCACTGCAGCACTCCATACCTGCACGGCCCCGACCTTTTCCATCGACTCGCCGATGACGGGCTGGAAGGCATCGTACAGCGCCTGGGTCGTTGTCTCTTTCAGGTAAAGGGTGGCAGCATCATCGCTTCCCTTGAGGATGTTCCAGGCATCCTGGATCGTCATTTGCCGGATGGCATCGACAAAAATGGGTTTTGCGCGGATGGCAGCATCCTCAGCAGCCCTGTTTATTTTTTCTGAAACCTCGTCCTCGACCGCACTAAATCCAGGTATGACCCTCAACTTATTGCACACCTGCCGGGCATCTTCGGGCAAAGCAATCTTATAGATGCTTTTAAAATAGCCGTCGCGCTGGTGCAACAACTCGGATCCCTGAACGGCACCTTTTGTGAGTGCTTCGCGCAAGCCAGTGGCAACATCCTCCGTGCTGACTTCCAGGGTTTTAACTTTCTTAAGGAGTTTATCAAACTGGGCGTTGCATGCGCTGAAGCTCAACAAACTGACCAGGGCAAAGAAGGCGATTTTCATCTTTTTTTAAACTTTAAACAGCAAATGTCGCATTTCAGTACCTTGCACCTGGTTAAATCTTTGTGAAAAGCCTTGGAGCTCCCGGCAAAATATCAGCCCTCCATTTCCAGCAAAAACCCGGCCTACAGCGTCCAGAGCGCATTATTTTTACCCCTTCATTTCTAACGAGCCCAATACCCGAATGGCTGCTGCATCAAACCATCATCACAAGCTAAGCTTTGCGGGCTTGCTGATCACCCTTGGAATCATCTTTGGCGACATAGGCACATCACCCCTGTACGTGATGCAGGCCATCACCAAGGGAAAGACCATATCTCCCGAACTCGTGCTCGGGGGCGTTTCCTGCGTTCTGTGGACGCTCATCATTCTGACCACGGTGAAGTACGTATTCCTCGCGCTCAACGCCGACAACAACGGGGAAGGCGGGATTTTTGCACTGTACGCCAAGGTCCGCCGGTACAATACAAAATGGGTCATCTATCCGGCCATCATCGGCTGTGCCACCCTCATCGCCGACGGTTTTATCACCCCGCCCATTTCCATTTCCGCTGCGGTTGAAGGTCTTACCATCCTTTTTCCGGGTATCCGGACGGTTCCCATCGTCATCGGCATCATCATCGGCATTTTCACCTTTCAACAGGCCGGAACCCAATTGGTGGGCAAAACATTCGGACCCATCATGTTCGTGTGGTTCAGCATGCTTGGCACCCTCGGCACCATTCACATCCTGGATCATCCAGAAGTACTGGCGGCATTCAATCCTTACTACGCCATCAAGCTGCTGATGAATTACCCGCAAGGATTCTGGTTGCTCGGAGCCGTCTTTCTTTGTACCACGGGAGCCGAAGCGCTGTACTCCGACCTGGGCCATTGTGGCAAACAAAACATCAGAGTGAGCTGGACCTTTGTGCTGACCTGTCTGCTGCTCAATTATTTCGGCCAGGCGGCATGGCTGCTCGACCACCTCAACGGACAATCCATACCATCCAATCTCAGGATCTTTTACGAACTCATGCCCGAATGGTTCCTGCCCTTTGGGATCGGCATTGCTACAGCTGCCACCATCATCGCCAGCCAGGCCCTCATCAGCGGTGTGTTCACCCTGGTCAACGAAGCCATGAAGTTGCACCTGTGGTTCCGCATGCGCGTCAATTATCCTTCCAAGTTCATGGGACAGATCTACATTCCCTCCATCAACTGGTTCCTGATGTTGGGGTGCATTGCCGTCCAACTGATTTTCCAGACTTCAGAAAAGATGGAAGCTGCCTACGGACTTGCCATTACCATCGACATGCTGATGACAACCCTTCTGCTCAGCTATTATTATAAAATCCGTTCGCACAAGACCTGGCTCGGACTGTCATTGCTGATCTTTTACCTCTGTTTTGAAACGGTATTCCTGATCTCCAATTTCGATAAACTGCTGCACGGCGGATGGTTTACCCTCCTCCTCACCATCGTATTTGCAACGGTGGTTTTCGTACACCACAACGCGCAAAAGATCCGCAACAAGCACACGCGATTTGTTCCACTGGATGATTACGTTCCGGTCCTAAAAGACATCATTGCCGATGAAACGATCACCAAGGAGTCGAGCCATCTCGTTTACCTCAGCATGTCGGAAAGCAGGAAAACCATCGATTCGAACATCATGTATTCGATCCTTCGCAAGCGACCAAAGCGAGCAGACACGTATTGGTTTGTCCATGTGCACATTCTGGATCAGCCCTACACAAAGAGTTTTCATGTTGACACCATAGTCCCCAACCGCATTTTTTTCGTTCAGTTGAAATTTGGATTTAAAGTGCAGCACCGCGTCAACGCCATGTTTCACGAAATCGTCGACCAGATGGTCGCCAGCGGAGAAATCGACATCCGCAGCCCTTATCCCTCCATTCGCAAACACAATATGGAGGCGGATTTCAAATTCATTTTGTTGCACACGCGGGTTTCCGCGGATACCGAGCTAACGGGTTTTGAACAATGGGTTGTTCGTACTTACCGAATGTTTAAAAAATTCAGTCTTCCCGCCGTCGAAGATTTTGGATTGGAGATGTCAAATGTCGACGAGGAGATTGTGCCCATTCTCGTTGGCCCCAAAGCGGAAATGAACCTCCAGCGGGAATAAGGACCTGAACCTGCATTAACATGTGATGCCTTTGCCATCCTCCACTCTGTCAAATTGTGGGGCAACGGGCAGGCTAAAACTTATTTTTCCACATCATACTCTCCACGGGAAGACCGGTGCGCTGGTTGTATTTTGCACCCGGCTTGGTGTGGTAGTAATTTTCAACCTCGCCGTCAATGGCGAAGTAGATGAGTTGCCCGATGGGCATTCCTGCATAGATGCGCACGGGTTGCACACAACTGATCTCGAGAGTCCAGGAATTGCAAAAACCGACATCGCCTTTTCCGGCAGTTGCGTGAATGTCTATTCCCAGCCGGCCCACACTCGACTTTCCCTCCAGAAAAGGTACCGCGCGGTGCGTTTCCGTGTACTCTGCGGTAACGCCGAGGTAAAGGGTTCCGGGCTGCAATACAAATCCCTCCTCCGGAATTTCAAAATGGGAAATGGTGTTGTGCAGACGGGCGTCCAGGTGATGTTGGTCGTACACAGCCAGCGACCGGCCGAGATGTACGTCATAGGAATTTGTGCCGAGATGCTCGCGCGAGTAAGGTTCGATCACAATGTGGCCAGCCGCTATGGCCTCCAGTATTTTTTTATCGCTCAGTATCATGTTTCTGTTTAAAATTCCAGACGAGCACCTGTCGGTCGTCGCCGGCGGTAAAGAGCCGGCGTCGATCTTCGTCCCACCACAGTGCATTGACGGAATGGTTGTGCGCGACAAAATTAGGTTGTGAAATTTCCCCTGCCAAACGGAAATCATTCCGATCCCAAAGTCGCACCGTCCGGTCGCGGCTGGCGGTAGCGACCCAGGGGGTTCCACGAAGGTCGCTGATCGCATGGATGCAGAACCTGTGAGCGGGAATGCGCACTCCGTCTGAGTCAAATCCCCGGGAAACCACCAATTGCGCGTCGAGGCCGCCGCTGACGATCCTGCCGCTTGCAGGGTCAGGCAAAATGCAAAAGATCGTGCTTGCATGGCGACCTTCGAGTCGCTCCGGCTTTCCTGCCGGCCACTCCATGCGCATCAGGGCACCGGTATGATCTCCGAGCAACAGAACCCCTTGCTGCTCACAATATGCTGCAGCCCTCAACCGGTGTTGTGTGCACTGCAGCAATTGCAAGGCATTGCCGGTGGCGGGATCCCATACGCTCAGCAATCCATCAGATCCGGCGGCTACCAGGCTACCTCCAATTTCAAGCAGGCTAAAAGCTGCCTTTCTATGCACGCGCATTTTGCGGGCCGGGACAGGCTCTCCCGGGCGCAGAAACAGCAGATCGCCCGACATCGTTGCAGCGGCAATGAGCTCATGTTGTGGCACGACCCTCATCGCAAAAATGCGCTCACCCGTTTCAGCCACGACCTTGGCATCTTCCGATTTCTCCGGCCTCCAGCAACAGATGCGGCCGTCGCCCCCTGCACTCAGAAGGGTACCCGGTTCTAAGCCTGGTGACATGCAGTACACAGCGCCTGTATGGCCGGTCAGTTTGCGATAAAGAGCAAATTGTCCGGGGTCCATGATCCTTTTATAAATATTTGTAAAATTCGCTTCACCGATATACTAACGAACGTTCGTTCACTCATAGAAAATGGCCATTTCTCCAAAGGGTTTGCGGCGTATGGCTGGAACGCGGACGTCGTCGGCGGGGTAACCGACCGGGATCAGCAGAAACGGTTTCTCATTTTGTGGCCGCCCGAGGATTTCCTGCAAAAAGTTCATCGGGCTAGGGGTATGTGTCAGGCAGGCCAGTCCGGCATGGTGAATGGCTGCAACGAGCAGCCCACATGCTATTCCCACGGATTCCTGCACGTAGTAGTTCTTTTTCTGCTCTCCGTCGGCAACCGAATGGCTTTGACGAAAAACGGCAATCAGCCAGGGTGCCGTTTCCAGAAAGGGCTTGTGCCAATCTGTACCGAGTGGTTCAAGGTCGCGCAACCATTCGCCCGACATCCTCCCGTGGTAGTTTTCGTACTCCTCCTGTTCCGCCGCTTCTCTTATGCGGCGCCGCAAGTCCTTTTTTCCAACCAGGCAGAAAGTCCACGGCTGCTTGTTTGCTCCGGATGGAGCCGAGCAGGCCGTTCGCACTACGAATTCGATGAGTTCACGGGGCACCGGTCGCGAAGAAAAGTCCCTAACCGATCTGCGTGCATCCATGAGCTGGTAAAAGTGTTCGGCACGCAGCAGCATTTTATCCGGTGCGAAGCGGACGGCGTCGTAAGGAATGTAAGAAGGCGTATCCATCTATGCAGTTTTTGAATTTTGGCACTTAGAGGTCTCCGGCCTGTGGGCGCATAATGATCTCCTCAACAACGGCCGATGGCCCCATGTCGAGGGCACATCCAATCGCACGCGCAACATCAGCCGCTTCCATCAGGCGCTCTTTTGGCAAATCCACCCCTTTCCAGGAGTCCGACCAGGTTGCTCCGGGAAGTACCGCGGTGACTTTGATGCCACTGTTCTTCAACTCTTCGCGAAGGCATTTTGAAAAGCCGAACAGGGCAAACTTGCTGATGCAGTATGAGCTGCCGCCCGGGTAAGCTTCCAGGCTGGCCACCGAACACATATTAAAGATGTGCCCGCGCTTGTGCTTTAGCATTTGCGGCAAAATCGCCCTGGTAAGATGATAGGCACTTTCAAAATTGATGCGCATCATTCCTTCCATATTGCCCAGCTCTTCGTCCACAATGTTTCCGGGCAGAAAGCGCCCCGCGTTGTTGATCAATGCGTACAGAGAACCCATAGACTGGAGTACCGCCTCTGCAAGCGCATCGATCTGTCGCCGATCCTCGAGGTCACAGGCATAGCAATATACCTTTTTGCAGGAAGGGATCTCGAGTAATTCCGAACGGAGGGCCTCAAGTTCCTGGGAGGATCGCGCCGTAATGAAAAGGGAGTAGCCTTTTGAGGCAAGTTCAAACGCAACGGCTCTTCCAATGCCTTTGCTGGCCCCGGTGATGAGTGCATTCATGACGGAAAATTACACAGGCTTTTAGAATATCCTGCCGGACCATTGCGATGGACACAGCCCACCCCTGGCATGGCCCTGGCAGCGCGCACATCAATTCACCACGAGCTTACCGCAGCGGTCGGGCAATCCTTCTCTTACGAGCCGCAGTAAATACACCCCACATGGCAAATGTTGCGTAGGGACTGCGCTGCCATTTTCAACCCGGTAACGGGCCAGGTTCCGGCCACCTGGACCATAGACCTCCAGCCATCCTCCTGGTTCGGTCCCTAAATTGATCGTCAGCAGGTCCGACGTTGGGTTTGGACCAAACCAACCGGGAACTTCACCGTCGGAGGAATTTCCATCTTTCCGAACTTTCAATTCCAGGGCATGAACCGTTAGGGTGGCATCGTAGCACTCTGCTCCGAGGAAATCACCCAATGCCAGATCTTCCGGATGCGTGGTTTTTACATAAAACACTATCTGATCCGGGCCAGGACGCACTGGTTCAGGCGATGTCCAGCTCAGGTTCAGTTGCCCTTCCGCAGCATACACATGGGCGTCCGGCAGGACTACCTCCCCGACTTCAAGTGGTGTACCGTTCAAATTTTTCAATGCGAATTGCAATCCCGTCAGTTCAATCGAGCTTTGCAAGTAAACCGGAGTGCCCTTGCTTTGTGGAGGCCCGGTTTCAAGTGTAACCATTCTGGAACTTGCCCGCTCTTCCGTCCTGTGCTGGCCAAAACCCCGGTAACTGAGATCCACGTCACCCATTTTGAGGGCAAAGACATTGACATTGGTCAGCGGAAAATTGTTGACCTGGATGCCTTGAAATTCAATTTCCGAAATCGGGCGGTACGGTTTGGCTACGTTGCGCCAATCCTGGCGAAGGAAATACCAGGGTTTTGCGCTGGTAAACTGTTCGCGCACGCCGAGTATGATGCGACGTATTTCCGTGATGTCGGCGGCGGTGAGTTGTCCGTTAAAATTGACATCGGCCGCGATGACCTGGGCGGTATCTGCAAAACGCTCGAGTTGCAGGATGTGCCTTTGTATGAGCACAATGTCACGCGTACTGATCCCGTCGCGAACCTGAGAATTCTTCACCATACGGTATTTATACAAACCAGGCGTCCGGTTTTTAAGGGTGAAGCCATAGTGGAGTCCGGCATTTTCAGAAATGCAGAATTTCCTGATCAGCCCTTCATTTTCAAATAGAACGGAATCCGGGGTGACGCGGTACCCCTTGTCGTTGCGCACGAGTCCGCCGATATCAGCGCGTTGCGACATCGACAAAAGATCGTACACGACGGAAGCGGTGCAGTTGAAACGGTCGGTAATGGTCAGGGTGTAACTTCCGGCAGGCTTGTCAAATAAAAAAGCTACGCTGTCGCCCGTATGCCAGCGGTAACTGTACGGTGCAAATTCTCCAACAGCAGAAAGGGTAATAAAACCTTCCTCCTCACATACGGCATCTGATTTGCTGATGATCTGTTTGTAATTGTTGAAATACTTGTGAACGTACATAAAGGTCGTTCCGGTGCGGACCTGTCCGGTACATACATCTTCAATCGACCACTGCCTGCGGATCCGCAGAGGGATGTTGCAGTTTTCTGAAATGCGGGTATCGAAAAAATTGATCTTGACTGATCCAAGGCTCTTGGGAATGTGGAGCAATTTCACCGTCAGGCTGCTGAGGCTGTCGGGATAATCGATCGTTGTGTCGACGGGGATGCGAATGTCGTTGACGGTGAGGTGCTGCAGCGTTATGAACTGGTTGCAGCGCACCTGTTCGCCGGCAGCGTTGGTAATGGTAAAAATGCGGGTAACCAGGTCTGCGCGATTTTTGCAGTCGCCCTTCTGGTAAACCTCGAGGTATGAAATGGTCACCTTACCTCCGGTGTTGGCTGTTACCTTTGGAACTCCGGTGACGGTTGTGTCAAATGCAGAACCTTCTTTGAGGGTCACAGGAAGCGGACAATCGACCGTCAGGGTTGTGGGTCGCTCAGAACCGGACAAGCCTGCAAATGACAGAACGGGGGAGTAAAGACCGATCAGCAAGCAATATATTGTACGCATAAGCTTGGCAATTTAACACATTATTAGAAAGCAAAACCCGCAGTTTAGCCTTGGAAACCGGAAATCATTGCTCCAGCAACACATGAAGGCAAAAGGCCATACATAAATTTCAGCACCCGACGGGCATAGGTGGAGAAAAAGTAAGAATACAAACAAAAAAAATGTAAAACTGGTTCCCGATGCTTCGTTAAACCGGCCTCATTTATGAAGGAATCTCACCGTTTCCTGGAGTCCGCCCAGACCCTTCCTGACAAGCGCGGATTGGCCGTACCGCCCTTGAAATTCCTCTTCAGTGAGGTTCAGCCAGGAATCCATGTCGAGTTCCCGGCGGTCATCGCTGGCCTGAAATTCCGTCTGCGTTGTTGGTCGTGAAAAGCGATTCCAGGGACAGACTTCCTGGCAAATGTCGCATCCGAACATCCACTGTTGCCATTTGCCGCGGAAGGCATCGGGAATTTCTCCTTTGTGCTCAATGGTCAGATAGGATATGCACTTTCCAGCATCCAGCAGATAGCCTTCGTCGTGAATCGCCTCCGTAGGGCAAGCGTCTATGCACCGGCGACACCGGCCGCAGTGGTCTGGTATCGGGTTTCCGCAATTGAACTCCAGGTCTGTAAATATGCACGCCAAAAAGAAGTAAGAACCCATACCGGGATTGATGGAGAGGGTGTTTTTCCCGTTCCAGGCTATGCCCGCTTCGCGAGCCCAAACCCGCTCCATGACCGGCCCGGAATCGACGAAGCCGCGAGCAACCTGGGCGCCCCCGGTCTCTTTAAGGTGGCGCACGATCTGCTTGAGCTTTTTGCGGATGATCTTGTGGTAATCTACCCCGGATGCATACCGTGCGATCTTCAATCGCTGAGCATCCCCTGCGTCCGTTTCATTGTAATAGTTCATCCCGAGCGCGATGACCGAACGACTTCCGGGCACCAGGGTCTGAGGTTCGGTGCGGAACTGAAAATACCGCGCGAGGTAATCCATCCCTGCGTGCATGGAGGCGTCGAGCCAAGCCCGCAATTTCTCAGCGTCATCCTGCAGGGGTCGCAAAGGGGCATACCCTACAAGGTTAAATCCCTGTGCGTGGATTGCTCCGGTGAGCATTTCCTGATAGTCGGCGTTCATCACTTTGGCGCAACAAGGTGGCTAAAAAAGGGGAATGCGCCAAATGGCAGGTCCGCCCGGAATTCACCTGCCTTATTCTTGCTTCACAGCGTTATCCACAAACCAAACTCGTGGTTCCTTATATCGGAATCATCCCAGAGGTCGTTGAGATCCATCTTGCCGTAGAGTTTGAATGCGCCGATGTCGAGCCGTGCTGACAATCCATAACGGATCTTGGCAAACCCGAAGTTTTCTTCTGTTTCAATGAATCGCTTGGGATTGTTGAGCGTCAATTCGTGTTCCTGGTGCAGCAAAACGCCGGCATACGCACCGATCCCGGCGCCAATGCGGCCGAGACCCCGAATTTTGTTGCTCTCAAAATACAGGGTCAGGGGCAATTGGAGGTAATGTGCCATAAACTGCGATTTCTTGACCAGCGTATCCTTTGAGTAAACCAGGGTTTGCCCGGGCTCAAAAACCAGTTTCTCCCGAAATTCGAATTGCGAAATGCGCCAGGAAAGCCCGGACATCAGCATGGCATTTCTGCTGCCCAGGTAAAACCGGGTCGGAAAAAAGGTCAGGGTAAAACTGGGCGAAGGCCAGTTTTTGAGGTCGAGATCTTTTTGTGTCGTTTCAGAAATGCCGCTTCCAAATTGAAGGTAATTCAATCCGGCTTCGATATCCAGAAAATCCATGGATGCCACCCTTTTCTTCTTAGGGCCAATAGGCACTTCGGGTATCGGGGGGATGTTTTCACGTTGCCTTTTCCTGCGGCGTTCGGGACCAGCGTCCAACCGCGCATCGTCGAGTTCCCGGCGTGCGTCCTCCAGTTCATTCTTCGCCTGTTCCAACTCGCGTCTGGCTTCCTCCAGTTCTGCTTGGGGCTGGGTGCTGTCGGACAATTCTCTTTTAAGTTCGCGCATGGCTTCTTCAATTTCCCGGCCTGCCGCTTCGAGTTCCCGCTCCAGTTCATCCGTCCAATCCTCACGGTTTCCGCCTTCCGCTTTCTTGGTTGTGTCCTTGGTGGTTTTTGATGTAATGATCAGGATCTGCCGGTTTCCAATTTGAACGCGGGAGGTGTCTTCCGGGCCAGCAGGTGGCGAAGGCGGTGACGGCGGCTGCTCCTGAGCGTTCACACTACAGAAAACCAATGCGCAGGCGGAGACAAGTCCGATGGAAATTAGGAATTTTTTCATATCTCTAAATTGATTAATTGATTGAATTAAAATTGCTGCATGGATCAGTCTTCTGACCGCCTGCTGCGGTAGGATTTGTACAAATCGATCAGTCCCGAGGAAAACTGGGCAGCAAGGTTGTTTTCGCCGGAGTCGCTCTCTTCAACTTTTTCAAGCGCATTCTCCCTGAATTCGCCCAATGTCTTTCCAACTTTTCGCAGCACATTGCGAGCGAGCGAAAACGCCGGATGTTCTCCTTCCCTTTCTGTCTTCGATTCTGGCGATTCCGCAGTCAGATCCTCCGGAACCATTTGTGCAGCGTTGCCTTCCTTGGCGCTTTCGTCCCCGGTTTCTTCCCCAACCTTGTCTGAGACGTTTAGGGTCTCCTGGATTGGGTCCTCCTCTTGTGATGCCTGTTGTGTTGCTGATTCCTCAAAAGCTACTTCCTGCTGTATGGTCTCGGAGGCATTGTTCCGCCCGGGCGCAGACGCGTCGGCAATGGCCGGGGTCGTTGGTTCCACGTTGCCGGAGACCGTTGGTTCCTGGGATTCTGTCAGGGAACCGGTCACCTCCCCGGAAATCGCTCGCTCCCCTGATTGGAGTTCGGCGGCCGAAAGTTCTGGCTGGCGGGTTGTTTCCGAATCGGTAACATCACGAACGAACGTTCGTTCGTATTTTTTAGACTTGCGATTAACGCTTTGGGCACCATCGCGATGCAGATCACCCGTCTGAGATGTTTCATCCTCCAGCGCAGTTTCACCCGGATCACGAATGGGAAGGGTCGGCGTCGCTTTCGGTTTAGGTAGCTCCAGGCGATGTTTGTTTGCATCTGTCCGGGCCAGCCCCACTTCCGGATTTGCCGTTCCGGCACCCGACCAGAAAAACGACATTCCCGCCACGACCAGGATCGTCAAACATGCTGCTGCAGCCATAACCATCCGTCGCTTTCTCGCTGCCGCACGCCGGGACAGCATTCCGGAGAGTGCCCCTTCAAATACTCCGCTTCCGGGAGTCTCCCGGTCGAACTCAGGCCTTGATTGCCGGATGAAGTCTTTCAGTTTGTCCTCCATGGCTGTATTTTCTTTTTACGATTTCCAAAAGTTTTTGCTTTGCGCGCAGGTACTGGCTTCTCGAAGTGCCTGCAACAATGCCCAATTCGCGCCCGATTTCTTCATGGGAATAGTCCTCCAGAGCATAGAGCGTGAATACGATGCGATAGCGATCCGGCAACTCTGCAATGCCCTCGTGAATGCAGTCGATGAGCCGAGCGTCGTCGCTTTCAGACAGCAGGTCGACTTCCTCGCTTGCGTTGACCTTTTCTGCATGCGTTTCAAAATCTTCAAAGCGCAACTGCCTTTTGTGTCGCACAAACTGCAGCGCCGTGTTTACACAAACTTTCCGGATCCAGGCAGGGAAAAAATCGGCAGATTTCAACTGTCCGATTTTTTCGAAGACCTTGGTAAAACTTTCCTGAAGCACGTCGTTGGCGTCTTCCGGGTCCCCGGTGATGCGCAGACACAGGTTGTACATGGAACCGGCGTAGCGATCGTAAAGCTGCCTGTAGGCAGCCCCGTCGCCCCTTTTGAGTTCCTGGATCCAAGCCTGCATGTGTTCTTCGTTCTGCGTTTTCACTAAAGATGCACTATGCGTATCGGCGTTGCATGCCGGATGAACATTTTTTCAATTGCCCTGGCCAACTCCCACAGGCTCAAAGCCCTCAATACCGGCAGCGGTCGCCGTGCTGGGCCAGCCAGGCTTCAGCCTTTTCATAGTCGGGCATGACCTGCCGGACGCGTTCCCAGAATTTGGGCGAATGGTCCATATGGACGAGGTGGGTCAGTTCGTGGACGATGATGTAGTCGGTAACCTGGGGAGGCGTCAGCAGCAACCTCGTCGACAGGTTGATCCGCTTATCACTGCTACAACTGCCCCAGTTGGTCTGGTTGTTCTTTAGCCGTACGCTCAGGATCTCCTTTTGAAAATGTTGAGCATTGAGCTCTATCACCCGATTGCGGAGCTTGGGGTAGAAGAGCTTTCCCAGAATGCGGGCAAGGATGGTGCTACAGCACTTCTGCTTTTGTGCCGGGCTGATGGACTGGGGAAGCCGGATGCGTATTCGCCTCCCCTCAAGGAGGCCGGTGGCCAATTTTTGTGGCGTGTTCTCTTCGACGACCAGTTCAAATTCCATTCCCTGCATTTGGATCAGGCTGCCCGTCCGGTAATCTTTGTGACGGTATCGCAACAGCAGGTCGGGAGAGCGTTGGATTCGCTTGTGCACCCAGTCGCTGGCCCATTTCACCAGGGACTCGCGCCGTTCGGCGTCAGCTCCGGCGGGTATTCTCAGGATGGCTCTTCCCGTGGCCAGGGAGATGCGGGCGGAGTTTCTTCGCTCAGTTACGATCTCCAGGGGGATTTCGTCTTCCCGGATGCGCAGATAGCGGTATTCCGTGCCACCGCGATCATCCATGCAAACGTTCAAATTCGCGCATGACCTGAATAAGGGCATCGACGCTTTCGAGGCCCAGTGCATTGTAAAGTGAAGCCCGGAATCCTCCGGCAGAACGGTGCCCGGCAAGACCAACGCAGTTGGCTTCTTTGCAGCGATCTAGAAAAACGGATTCAAGTTCAGGGCGGGACGTGCGGAAGACGATGTTCATCCAGGACCGGTCATCCCCTGCTACCGGAGCGTAAAAGCAGCTGTTGCGGGCGATCTCGCCATAAAGGCGCGTCGCCTTCTCCAGGTTCTGAGCCTCAATGGCATCCAGTCCGCGGTTGCGGATCCATCGCAAGGTCAGCAAACTGACGTAGATAGGAAACACGGGCGGGGTGTTGTACATGCTTCCGTTTTCTGCGTGTGTGCGATACTGGAGCATGGCAGGCAGTTTTCGTTGCACCCGGTCAAGCAAACTGCGCCGCAGTACAACGAGAGTTACACCTGCAGGACCCAGATTTTTTTGTGCCCCAGCGTAGATGAGGGAAAATTTCGAAAAATCCAGTCTCCGGCTGAAAATGTCGGAAGACATATCGCAAAAAAGAGGTACATCCCCTGCATCGGGCCAACGATGGTATTGGGTTCCGTAGATCGTGTTGTTGGAGGTGATGTGCAGATAGGCAGCATCCTGAGGGATGGCAAAATCTTTGGGAATAAACTGGAATGCGCTGGATTCCGAGCTGGCCAGCACCTCGACCCTTCCAAACAGGGCGGCTTCCTTGATGGCCTTGGCAGCCCAGACTCCGGAGTTCACATAACATGCCCGTTCGCCCTCGTTCAGAAAGTTCATCGGCACCATATAAAACTGCGAGCTTGCCCCTCCGGTGAGAAACAGCACGGCATAATTGCTGTCGAGCCCCATGAGTTCCAGCACGAGGGCACCCGCTTCGTCCATCACCGCTTCAAATGCCTTACTCCGGTGTGAAATCTCGAGCAGAGACAAACCGGTTCCTCCAAATTCCCGAATGGCCGCCTGGGCACCTTCAAGCACCTCTGCAGGCAGGATGGCGGGGCCTGCATAAAAATTGTGTTTTTTATTCATACGTCTCCAACAAAGGGCAAAATTACGCAATGTGATGCGATGCCGGTCCCGTACAGGTGACAGAAGACCCTTAGCGGAACCGCAGGCCACAGGCCATGCTGGCGTGCCGGCTGTATCTTTGAACGCAGATTCACAACAGGAATGAGGATCCCTCGAATTTCGATCACGGTAAAAAACGCCCTGGTTTACCTCGTCATCATCGCATTGACCAGCGCAACCCTGGGTTATGCCATTTACAGGCTGAGCTCGGCCAAGGTACTCGAAAACACGACCCTCACCCTGATCCACAACAACGAGACGGTCGTTTTGCATTTTGATGCTTATCTGCAAGATGTCAGAAAGGACGCAATTTACCTTTCAAAAAATCCCTTCCTCGGGGACTACCTCCAGGGAAGTGGCGGCACTGCACTGCGCGACAAAATTGCACTGGAGTTTCTGGCATTGCTGGCAGCAAAGAACCATTATGCACAGATCCGCGTGATCGGACTCGAAAACAAAGGAAAGGAGCAGATCCGGGTTGACCAGTTAGACGACCGCTTGTTCGTCGTGCCGGATTCCATGTTGCAGGTCAAGGGCGACCGGGATTACTTTCGCGAGACCATCCGGTTGCCACAGGATTCCATTTACTTTTCGGCAATCAACCTCAACCAGGAATACGGCAAGATCTTCGTACCACACACGCCCACCTTGCGGGTGGGAACCCCATTGTTCCGCGATGGCCGGGTGTGGGGGATTGTCATCATTAATGTTGACCTGCGACCCTTTTTTACCAAACTGAAACAGCTTGCGGGTCAACAAAACGCTTTGAAGCTCTTTAATGCGGAAGGGTATTATTTAATACATCCGGACTCCAACCGCAGCTTCCGCTTTGAATTCGGCCATGGGCCGGATGTCGATCCTGCTGAATTAGAAGGCTCATGGACGCCGGCACAGTTGCCCTCCAGTTCGCATGGTGCTTATTTCGACAAGGTCAATGCGACATCGGTAGTGACCTACGACTATCCGCGAAAAAATTACCAGCTTTACTTTACCCTGGAAGCAGCACAGGCAGATTTACTTGCGGTGTTCAACCGCTGGAAATGGAGCATCGTCAACATCACCCTTGGCTTCATATTTGGGGCGGTATTGCTGGCCATCTGGTGGACGCGCCGGCAGGCACGCCAATTCCGCGAAATCACCCAGAGCATCATCGATTTTGGAAAAAGTCCTAACGTCGTCGCGCTCGACATCGCACGCAACGACGAGATCGGCGACCTGGCTAAATCGTTTCAGGAAATGTCTTCCCGCATACACCATTACGTATGGGCGCTGCGGGAAGCAAAAAGCGAAGCCGATGCAGCAAACCGCGCCAAACAGGATTTTATCGAGAACATGAGCCACGAGATGCGCAATCCTTTGCAGTCCATATTGGGTATGGTTCATCTGCTTGAGCAGCATCAACCCAGACAGGATCAAAAGACCTTTCTGGAGAACCTTCGCTTCAGCGCCGAACACCTGCGCACCCTGGTCAACGATATACTCGATTACCGGAAACTGATCAACGACCAAATTGTCCTGCATCCGGAAAATCTTGAACTGGAAGATTACTTTCTGCAATTAATAAAAGGGCATCTGTTTGAATCGAGCCGCAAAAAGATCCGCATCTTGCTCGAACTCAGCGATGAATTGGAAAATCGCACTTTGTCTGCCGACCCGGTGCGCCTTGGCCAGGTGATCAACAACCTTATGACGAATGCCATTCGATACGCGCCCGAAGGCAGCGAGGTGCGTCTGGGCGTCACGGAAGCGAAGGGGGAGGGCATCCAGCTGAGCATTGCGGATCAGGGGCCAGGCATGAGCGACGAGAACATTGCCAATGTACTGGCTTTTAAACCCGTCACCGGAGAAGTCAGCCATTCGCAAAGCGTTGGCCTGGGCCTTCCCATAGCCATCCGGCTCCTGAGCCTGATGGGATCCAAATTGCACATTGATCGAAATCAGGGTTCCGGCCTGCGCTTTCATTTCGTATTGCCCACGCAACTCCGCGAAAGAACACTCGAAAAAAAGCAAGCAAGGCAAAACGAATCGCTTTTACATAAGCTGATAAAACATGGCGCCTGCATAGACGATGATGCACAAAATGCATTTTATTACCAACATCTCTTTGAACAGGCCGGCATTCAGCTCAGCAGTTTTGACAATCCCGGTACGCTGCTTGAGTCGGCCGAACCATTTGACCTGATCATCACCGACATCCATTTTCAGGATACCCATCTGCAGGAGCACCTGTCCCATCTGCGCAAGCACCTTGGCGCCCAATGCATCATCATTGCCGTCACGGGCATGGACGATCAGCCCGAATGGCTCACCGATTTGAGCAAAGGGGTCGACGCATTGCTCCAAAAGCCCGTGAGCCCGGACCAATTGCTGGAAGCCGTTGAATTTGCCATGTTCCAAAAGCGTTTTGGCGACATGCAATTAAAGGGTCTGGTGCAACAATACGACGGCGACCGGGAAAAAGTACGGGCAGCACTGGAACTGATGGGAAAGGAATGGACAGACCTGTCCAACAAGTTGCAGACCGCCATGGTCGCTGGCGACCGCAAAGAATTTGAGCGCATCGCCCACAGACTGGCAAATGGAATGCGATTGACGGGTCTTGAAACCCTGGAAAATACCCTGCGGGAAATTGGGGAGCGCACCCATCTCAGCCATCCTGCGTCAGACGAAGATCTTGCCATGGTCCAATTGGCTTTCCGCTGTTGCATTCGCCAGTTGCACCAAGCCAGAAACCAGCCGTGGTGATGCCCCTCCGGATGAAGTCTGGTCCTCACCGCATTTAGACCTTCAGCAGATAAAAAGCCTTTTCGCTGTTGGATCAACCGCCATTACCATTCGCGGATCTTGCCCATCAGTTCAGCTTTGTATTTTTCACCTACCGGCAATTCTTTGCCACCAACGGTCACTCCATCAGCCTGGATAACCTGAATCCTCTTGATATTGACGATGTAAGAGCGATGTGTGCGCACAAAATTTGGTGGCAGCTTTTGTTCCAGTTCCTTCATGCTGATCAGGCTGAGAAACTGGCCGCTCTCCGAAACAAAGCTGGAATAATTGCCCTCCGATTTGATGTAGAGCAATTTTTCGAGTTCGACGCGAACCAGTTTGCTTCCGTCTTTTATAAATATGGCTTCAACCGGTCCCGGATGCGCAGCAGCCGTCACCGGGCTAACGCGGCCAACTGCTCTGGCAAAGCGATCGTACTGCAACGGTTTCACCAGAAAATCCACCACCAGGTCGTAATCGTAACTTTTGGCTGCAAAGTCGGCTTCACTGGTGACCATCACCACCGGCAGGGCGTGGGGCATCCGCTCCAGAAACTCCTGTCCCTTCATATCGGGAAGGTGGTAATCGAGAAAAACGAGGTCGATTCCACCCCCGGCAAGGATGTTCAATCCGTCCAGAGCCGTTGAGGCAACGATGCAAAAGCTCACCTGCCCGGACTTATCACAGAAGTGCCGGAGCAAATCCCCCACCAGGGGATCATCATCGACGACCAGGCAGCGCAGAGCCATTTCAGACCGTAAAGTTAAGCCCACCTCGAACAACTTCATTTTGATCCCAGAATGAAAAGGGCTGCCGCCCCTCACTCCCTATAGTGCGCGAAGGCCTTCGCATGCAGACTGGCCCAATAGGGTGCCTTTTGCGGTGTACTCAAGGTGTCCGGGGCGGCGGGGGCCCAGCATTCAAATAATATTTCCACCCATTTGTCCATAAGCGATCCCGTTTCGCGTAAAAGTGCCCTGTGGCACTCAGGCCTCCGGCTACCTTTGATGCATCATGAGCATTGCGCCAAAAGCCGGCGCGGAAACATTTGATTTGGTTTTTGTCCCTTGAACGATCCCTAAACGATTTGAAATAGTTTTGGAACCGTTACCCAGTCATCTGAAGGCCAATGATCACGGGCTGCTTTAGATGACTGGGATTATGCGGCAGGGAGATTGAGGAAGGAACTGGATGCCGAATCGCACTGATCAGCCAGACTACTAAAACCCGATATTGTGAAAAGACTAAGTGTTCTCTCCGTTTTCATCCTGCTCGCTCTGCAGTTTCAACTCGCAGGTCAGCGGTCCACCACTTTCAAACCGAGCCTTGCGAATAAATGGCTCGACATTGCATTGGAAGTCACCGCCAATGACGTAGACCGTTACGGGGCCCTCCCTCCCATCCAGGCCCGCCAGTTGGGAGTTGCCATGACCGCAATGTATGACGCCTGGGCTTGTTACGATGCAAAAGCAGTAGGAACCCGGTTTGGGGGCAAGCTTCGCAGGCCGGCAGCTGAACACACGCAGAAAAACAAAGAAACCGCCATTAGCTATGCCATCCTGCCCGTACTCCAGGACCTTTTCCCGAAAGATAAAGCGTATCTCGAAGGAGAATTCCGCAAGTTGGGCTATGATCCCGGAGAGGCCACTACAGATAAAAACAAACCAGAAGGAATCGGCACGCTCATAGCCCGAGAGATCATTCGCTATCGCCATAACGATGGTGCCAATCAATTGGGAGATGAATCCGGTTCAAACGGAACGCCCTATTCTGATTATACTTACTACAAACCAGTCAACCACTACAATCGCGTAATCGATCCCGATCGCTGGCACCCCCTTCCGTTTGTCAGAGCCAATGGAGATACCTTCCTGGTTGATTTTATTGTGCCCCATTGGTATCGCGTAAAACCGTTTGGTCTCCGGACAGCGGCGCAATTCCGTGCACCCGAGCCGCCTAAATACGGGGATCCGAAACTCAAAGAGGAGGTAGATCAGTTGATTGACTTTAATTCCCACCTTGACGCGGAACGCAAGGCCACCATCGAATTCATGCGCGATGGTCCGCGTTCTACCGGGCAGGCAGGACACTGGCTGAGGTTTGCCCAAATGGTGTCGTACAGGGATAAAAACGACCTTGACCGCGATGTAAAATTGTACTTTGCCGTGGGCAACACCAGCATGGATGCCTTCATCGCCTGCTGGGAAACCAAGCGGTATTATGACATTTCCCGTCCGTGGACGCTTGTGCGCGAGTACTACAAAGGAAAGACCATCCGCGGCTGGGGAGGACCCGACAAGGGCACGCTTGACATCCCTGCAGAAAGATGGCATCCCTATTCTCCTGCCGACTTCGTTTCGCCTCCGTTTCCGGCTTATGTTTCCGGACACAGTACGGTAAGCGGTGCTTGTTCAAAAATGCTCGAACTTTTTACGGGGAGCGATCATTTCGGAGAAGTTGAAAAGCGCGTGGCGGGCATCATTACCGAGACACCCGGTGATCCCGTATCCATACCGTTACCGACCTTCACGGCCACAGCGGAACTGGCCGGGATTTCACGCGTACTGGGTGGGTATCACATCCAAACAGACAACATCGAAGGACTCGGCATGGGAAGAAAAATCGCACACTACCTGTGGGATGAGGTGATTCAAAAATACTTTGACGGAACGCACAAATGCGAGGAAGACAAGAATATGTGAGGCACCCTTTTTACTAAGTGAATGCATTCAGGCCGCTGTTCAAAAGCGGCCTTTTTTATTTGGGCACAGAAAGTTGAAAAACCGCGGCCACCCCAAAAAGCATCATTCTTCTTTGTCCTTCTCCTTGCGCTTGTGTTTGATCACCTTGGCTTCAATGTAGAAGATGATCTCCTCGGCAATGTTTTTGGCCTGATCGCCAATTCGTTCTATTTTGCGAATCATCGAAAGTACGTGAAGAGTCTGCCGTTTCTGGTCCGGATATTTTTCCAGACAATCTACTGCACGGAAAGATGCCACGCTGTTGATCTTGTCGAGCATGCGATCTCGCTTATACACGGTGCGGGCCTTCGCAGTATTTTCAAGGAGGTAGGCTTCCCGGAGGTTTTTTACCATTTCAATGGATAGGGTCAGCATGCGGTCTGCTTCCATATGCTTGATGATTTCCCGGTTGAATTCTGTATCGTGATCGCTAATGAATTCGGAGATGCCACATGCAATATCGCCGATCCGCTCGAGGTTGGTGTTGATCTTGAGTGCGGTGAGTACAAATCGCAAGTCAGAGGCAACTGGTTGCAGGAGGGCAATAAAATCTTCGCAGGACCGGTCGATGGTAAGTTCAAATGCATTGATCCGGCGTTCAGTAGCCTGGATCTCAAGGGCCAGATCGCGGTCGTGCCCCTCCAGCGCCTGCTGTGTTTTGTCGAGTTGCTTGATGACCAGATCCCACATGGCAATGAGCCTGTCTTTCAGTTCCTGGATTTCACTTTCAACATGCAGCATGATAATCTACTTAATAGTATTAACCAAATCGACCCGTAATGTAGTTCTCTGTTTGTTGCTTTTCAGGATTTCGGAAGATCTTTTTCGTTTCATCAAATTCGATGAGCTCTCCCAGAAGGAAAAAACCGGTGTAATCGCTCACGCGACTGGCCTGTTGCATATTATGGGTAACGATAATAATGGTAAAATTGCTCTTAAGCTCGTAGATGAGCTCCTCGATCTTGCCTGTAGAAATGGGATCAAGTGCAGATGCCGGCTCGTCCATCAGCAGGATTGAAGGCTCAATGGCCATGGCCCTGGCAATGCAAAGTCTCTGCTGCTGCCCCCCTGAAAGCTCAAAAGCAGATTTTTTCAATTTGTCTTTGACTTCTTCCCAAAGCGCTGCCTGTCGCAGGGCTTTCTCCACCTGCCCTTCAATGAGCTTCTTATCCTTTAACCCGTTTACCCTCAATCCGTAGGCAACATTCTCAAAAATGGTTTTTGGAAACGGATTGGGCTTCTGAAATACCATTCCTACCTTTCTGCGCAAACGGTCGACCTCCGACTGTGGGATGGCGTAGATATCAGTATTGTCTATGAGAATTTTTCCGTCAATTCGCACCCCGTCGATCAGGTCGTTCATGCGGTTGAACAGACGCAAATAGCTCGACTTTCCACAACCTGAAGGCCCGATCAACGCTGTTACGGTGCGCTCCGGTATTTGCATATTGATGCCCTTCAATGCATGAAAATCCCCGTAATGCAAGTGTACATTGTTGGTTTCTATCTTCGTGCGCATGGCCTTATTTCATTTTAACTTTGCGGCTGTAGTGACTTCGTACAAAATTAGCCAGCAGGTTCATTCCCAGGACGATGAGAATCAATATGACCGCGGTTCCATATGCAATGGGCCGGGATGCCTGTATGTTGGTACCACTTGTGGAGATCACATAAAGGTGATAGGGCAGGGCCATCGCCTGGTCAAAAACAGAATGGGGCAATTTTGGAAGGAAGTATGCCGCCACGGTAAACAAGATGGGTGCTGTTTCTCCTGAGACCCGGCCTATTCCAAGGATCAGCCCGGTAATGATGTTAGGAAAAGCAATTGGCAGGACTACTTTGCGAATGGTTCGCAACTTACCAGCACCGAGTGCGTAACTCGCATGGCGGAATGTGTCATCCACGGCTTTGAGACTTTCCTCGGTCGTGCGTATGATCAGCGGAAGGGCGAGCAATGCCAGCGTGAGCGATCCCGCGAGGATGGATGCTCCAAATCCCAGACGATTGACGAAAAGCGCCATACCAAACAAACCAAATACGATGGACGGCACACCAGCCAGGTTGTTCGTCATCATTTTTACAAATTGTTTGATCGCGCCCTCCTTTGCGTATTCGTTGACGTAAATTCCAGACAACACACCAACGGGAAATGCAATGACCATGCTCATCAAAACGAGGTAAAGCGTTCCTACAATGGCGGGTAAAATGCCGCCTTTGGTCATTCCGTCGCTTGGCATGGCCGTCAGGAATTCCCAGTTGATAACGCCGATGCCGCGTTTTAGAATAAAAAACAGAATGAAAAAGAGGATGAGCAGGATGGAATATGAAATGATCCGGGCAATCCAAAAGGCGATGGCCTGATGAAATCTTTTTTTGCGGTCAACTTGTGTGGGGAAGGAGATCATGGATTTCAACTTTTCCGACTTTTGCTCGTGGTGCGCTCAACCAGCAGGTTGGTGACCAATGTAATGAGGAAGAGCAGGCAACCCAAAGCGAATAAAGCCTTAAAATGCAAACCGCCGAAGGAAGCTTCGCCGAGCTCTGCCGCAATGGTTGCGGGAATGGTTCTCACCGGCTGGGTGAGCGAAGTGGGCATCAGCGCTGCATTGCCCGTAACCATCAGCACGGCCATGGTCTCGCCCACGGCACGGCCTATTCCAAGAATGGCAGCTGCCGTTATACCGGATGAAGCGTAGGGCAAAATGACGCGAAAAATGGTTTGCCAGTGCGATGCCCCCAGGGCAAGGCTTGCTTCTTTGACAGCAATGGGGCATGTGCGGATGGCATCTTCCGACACCGTAATAATGGTCGGCAGAGCCATGATGGCCAATAGAAAGCTGCCTGCCAGTGCCGTTTCACCAACGGGCAATCCAAACAGGTTTTGGATGAACGGCACGATCACGACTAAACCAAAAAAACCGTACACCACGGATGGTATTCCCGATAAGAGTTCGATTACCGGTTTCAAAATATTGCGCATCCTTGGATCGGCAATTTCCGCAAGGTAGATCGCTGCAGCCAAACCCAAAGGAAGCGCAATCAAAATGGCGAGAAGGCTCACCAGCAGCGTTCCCAGGATCAGTGGTAAAGTGCCCATAATGGCCGCAGGCTGCGCAGTGGGAAACCATTGTCTGCCTGACAGAAATTTCCACAAACTGATGTTGGGCACCGGCACGATGCGGATAGCAGGGCTCAAGCCAAGTTGCCGCTCGGAAAAATAGGCAAGTGTACCCGGAACAGTATCAATGTAATGGGCTACGCAGGCGTTTAAATATTCAAGATTTTTCCCCAGTTGTTCCGGTGTGAATAAACGCTCAAGATCACCTGCCGTCAGCAACACTACAGGATACTCGTAATTTGTCAGCTGATTCCAGTTCGTGATCTTCTTGTCGAATAAATCTTTGATCTGACCTTCATCAAGCTGGGTGACGGGGTTGCCTGAATGCACAAACAGAGCGTAGTGGTCCTCAACCGGTGAAGAATTGAGAAATGATATCCCCTCCTTGAATAGAAAAAAAACGATGAGCAATACGATAAGTGCAGATGCAAAACCGCATGCCTTGATCAATCCCTCTGCGCTCCGTTCAACCAGCCGCCCCATCCCTAATTCATCTGCTCAGAGGTATATAACCAACTTGCTCCACGATTTGCTGACCCTCAGCAGAAAGGACATAATCCATATACGCTGAAACTTTGTCCGCATTCTTGACATCGTAAATGTAATAAAGCGGACGGGAGATTGGATAACTCTTGTCCTTTGCCGTTTCCAGACTGGGTCCTACATAACTCTGTCCCTGATCATAAGATACTTCTATTGATTTAACTTCGGGAGTCATGTATGCAAAACCGATATAGCCGATGGCTCCGGCGGTCTGACTAATGCTTTGAACAATGGCCCCGGTTGCCGGCATGTTGAGCACGGAACTTGAATAATTTTTCTTATCCATCACATGCTCTTTAAAAAATTCATAGGTTCCTGAGCTGTTTTCCCTGGAATACACGACGATGGCAGCGTCTTCTCCTCCAAGCTCCTTCCAGTTGGTAATGCTCCCGGTAAAAATGCCTTCGAGCTGCTCGCGTGTCAGGCGCTGGACCGGGTTGGATGGATGGACGATGACCGCGAGGGCATCCACCGCAAGTGTCTTGACCTCAAATGCAATCTGTTTGTCCTGCAATTTGAGTTTCTCGTCTGCTTTTAGATCGCGGGACGACATGGCGATGTCCGTATTTCCATCCATGAGTGCTGTGAGTCCCGTTCCGGAACCACCACCCACAACGGTTATGGATACTCCCGGATTAGCCACCATAAAGGACTCTGCGGTTTTCTGTGCAACGGGCAAAACGGTGTCGCTGCCTTTAACGGTAATTGATTTTGTCGCACTGTTCCCAGGACCTCCACAGGCATAACCCAACAGGCAAAGAGCAATAAATAAATAGCTGTTTTTCATTATTGAAAAATTAAAATTGAAATTGTGTTCTGATGGTAAAGACATTATCGCGAATGTCCTTGGCAAATCCCGATAAGAAGGGGGCTTCCTCGTTGGTGATGAAGTCGTAATACGCCATGAAATAAACGTTCTTGAGATAACAGTTTACACCGAGGCCCAGGCTCGTGTACTTAACATCTGATGACCCGGTCCTCGTGCCGGGTTGCCCGATGTCTGCCCCGCGGATTGCCGTATTGGGGTCGTACCAGTCGAATTTTAACACCAACATCCAGGGTGAAGTTCCAAATCGCTGCAGGAAATACCCGCAGAATGCATTGAAATCGCGCAGGTAGGCATCTGAACCGGGAAGTGTGCTGCTCTTTGGGCTATCCGAACTGCCCGCAAGTCCGGGCTGTTGCCCACCAACATATTCGGCGCGCAGGGTGGTTTTTCCAACAGAAGTAGTGAATGAATATTGAACATCCGCTCCGAAATACCTACGAGACAATGCACTGCCTTTTCTGTGATCAAGGGTGTCGCGCAAGATAAATTCGGGCACATCCAATACATTTTTCAATTCATAACTGTAATTCGTTCCCTGCGCCACGGCACCGGCATAATAAGAAAGGCCTCCGCTGAGTGAATGCTTGCCGAAGTGCTCCTTAACCGATGCGCGCAGGACAAAATCCTTATAGGAATCGAAATCGGCAGCGGTTGCGGTACCGTTAAAAACACCTGCATCGAGTCGCAAGGGACCAAGTGCTGTGTGCGATAACATAAACCCGAGGTCAGCTTCTGCCGGCAAGAGGGTCGTAGAGAACCGGGCGCGTTCCGGCCCTTCATGGTTCCGGGTCGAATGACTCTGCTCGAACCCAAATGGCCTTGGAAAAAGACCTGCCGTCAGTTGCATGTTGGCATCCGGAATTTTGTACACGCCAAATACATCGTGCAGGCTGATACCCCGCTCCGTATTCTCCGTTACAAGCACCCAGCGCATCGAACGGGTTTCGTAGTTTACACTGAATCTGGCCCTGCGCATGCTGAAACGCTTGTCGACGCCACTGGCAAAATTTCCACCCGGGTAGGCAATGCCCTTTTGCTCTGCAAGCTGGAACTGCGCCTGCAAATAGCCACTGATCTTCAAGTTTTTTAGATCACTCAATTCCTGGTTCAATTGTAGAACAAGACTGTCCCGTCCTGCAGCCTCCTGTCCCAGGGACAGGGTACAAGACACACATCCCAGGAGAAGCCCTAGAAAGAATTTCATTTCACACTAATTTAAAAAACAAACACTTTTTACCTCACAAAGGTAGACCCAGCCAAAGCGTCTAATATGAAGCCAATATTAAGAAATGATTAATTCGCGGAGCAACATGGAGAATAGGATGTTCATTTGAGAAGCGTTGCAGATCGCCCCTTTCAGGCCTTGCGCATACTAAATTCCAGCACTTTCAGAAGCTCTTCCTGATACCGGTACACATCCCTTGGCTTACGAAGAATCATCTCCTTTAGATGGAGTACCTGGTCAGGGTGATTCCATTGCATGGCTTCGCAGACAAAGGCCACGTCGGCTAGTACCCTCCGGTATTCTGGCTCGTGGGGTTTTCTGAATCCGGTTTTCTGCAAAAAGTTCAATACAGCTGCCCGCTCTGCACGGAAGCGGTTCCCGTCGTGGTTTTTGTTGATGTGTGCAGTCACCTTGCTTCTGATGTCCTCCAGATTGGGGCCTCCGGGTTTATGCAAGGCAAATGCCAGGGGGCGCGAAAGGAGCCTTTTCAGCAACTCTTTGGAAACCTGCAGTTCGCGTGAATTCGACTTTTTTGAAGTACCGTTCAGTTTTGAAGCAGACGGGTCTTCTGGCCGGAATCCCATTGAAAGCAATTGCTGGACTTCATCGACTGAGTGGCTGGTGATCTCCAGTTGCCAGACCCCCAAAACGCCATGAAGCGTCCTCAACACATTCGCAAATCCGCAGCGAAGTGACAGCGCCTGCCGGAACCATCCGCTAAAATGGGGAAACACCCGCACTTTTCGTCCAAATGCCCTTGCTTCTCCAATGCATGCGGGGATTCCATTTTGAAACAGCGCAAAACCAAGCAGCGATTCCAGTGGCAGCTGCCGGTCGTGGGTTGCTGCAAAAACCGCCACGGTGAATCCGTTTTCAAAGGTGTAATAGTGTAGGCTTTCCGTATCCAAATACGTGACGGCATCCAGCTCGATTCCATCGTAAAGCAATTGCATCCTGCAGACCCTGGGAATGCTGTTGCGCATGTCGATGGATAAAAATTCAGGGGCAGGAACCGGTTCGCAGATCGCTTCACGCAAAGCCAATACCGGGACGCTGGCTGATCGGGCATAGTGCACGGAATCTACCGGAACGCGATTGAATGGCAAGGAAAGCGCCGGATCGCTCAGGCTTAGTTTGCACTGCAATCCCAGTTGCTGAAAAAGCTGATCCTTCAACAAAGGCATGTGGTCCAGCTTTTGAAACTCCGACAAAAGGAAAGACTGGAATTGTTTGGGTTTCAGCTTTAGCTGTTCCCGGATCTGGCCATTGTTTCCAGCCTGCTCAGCCAACCCGCGCTCCAGGTCGGGTAAGGTAACCCGGAGTATGTGCAACAGATCGCTTCTGCTTTCCTTCAGGCCAGTCAACTCAAATTCGACTTCGTCGTGCAACAGCCAGCGCAGCATCCGGTGGGACAATTTACATTGGATCGAAGTGTACGGAAGACCAGTATTTGACCACGCTGGCGACGCCTTTACAGACTTTTTCAACCTCTGGGTGAGCCGTGTCAACTCTTCTTCTGCCAGCAATCTCAACTCCGGTGAACTCGGGCAGGCCAACTGGTAAATCAAGGCCGAAACATAGGCCGGAATGGCCTGCAGAGGCATGGTTTGGGAGTGCCTCATATCTTGTAAAATATTGATCCTCAATGCATTACTTTGAGGATCCTCTTTGCCCGAGAGTACGGTCAGGTCTCGAATCGAACGGCTGTAATGGTTCTTCATTTCTGGTTCAGGTGTTGGTCACGTCCTGAAAGCGTATTCCCCGACCCTAACCCGGATCGGGGCGAAAAACAAAAATATCAATTAATGCGTATGCGAACCCAGAATCCAGACAAAAGTGGCATAAATTCTTAGTAAAAAAAAACCCGGATGGGTAGCCATCCGGGTTACTGAGCGTTAAAGGCTACAGTTACTTTTTAACAGCATCGGAGAGGCCTTTGCCGGCCTTGAAACGCACAACGCGGCGTTTGGGAATCTTGATGGCTTTGCCTGTAGCAGGATTCCTTCCGGTCCTGGCTTTGCGCTCAGCCGTTGAGAAGGTGCCGAAACCAACCAGGATTACACTTTCGCCCTTTTTGAGGCTTTTTTCAATTGCAGTAAGCACCGTATCCAATGCCGTGCCAGCTTGTACCTTTGTAACTTCTGCTTCTTTTGCGATCGCGTTGATCAGATCAGATTTGTTCATGCTTTTTTTTTTAATGATTAAATTTACGACACAAATATATATTACATTTTTTAGTTATGCAATACATATTTGAAAATATTTCATTCGTGAAATGCCCTGCTTACGGGCCTTTGACCGACATAGTGTCTGCAAATGCCTGTAAAATAAGGACATCTGTTACGAATCCCTTCCAAAAGCCCTGCAAATGGGAATGTTGAGAAAGTTGCTTCCCACGTTTTTGTCGATCTGCCTGGTGGTCTTCATCGGTGTACTGACATCGTGCAACCGAGGAACGGGTTGCCCAGCAGAAGAGGCAAATACAAAAACCAACAAAAAGGGCATGCCCACGTCCAAAGCCAAATCCGGTCTTTTTGACAAAAAGACCCTCCGCAAGATGAAATGAAGCCTAGCTGCCATTCAACGGGTTTTTAACCCGCCTCCACGATGACTCAGGGACCGGCTCTGAGAAAACCAATCGCCCAGGGCGTTCAGTGAGTATACGAGCCAAAAGAGCAAAGCGCCTGGAAAGACTATTGCCCACCATGCTGCCGGGTTGCTTCGCGCAGCGTGCATGATGGTACCCAGGCTGACGGTATCCAGATCCAGCCCAAGACCGAGGAAGGATAAACTGGCTTCGAGCAGGACGACCTGGGCAACTCCAAAAGCCAATACGGGAATCAAGTCCGGCCAAATTCTTGGTAGCAAATGGCGAAAATAAATCCTGGCAGGGGAAGCCCCCAAAGCCTGCAGGGCATCGATGTGGGGTTCGGGGAGACGGCGCGTGGCAAAAGAGCGGCTGTATTTGATTACAACGGGGCTGTATAGAAAGGCCACCATCAGGGCAATGTCTACGGTTCCGGCATCCGGGACCATTTGAACGAGCAGCAACAACAACAACAACCCGGGTATGGATTTCATGATTTCCACGTAGGCCAGGCTGAGGCGGTCCAGGGAAAAATGGATTTTTGGGCGGCGGTCCCAGGTTTTTACCGCCAGCCAAGCGAGTGATAAAACAACGGCGACCATTCTTGCCAGACCAGCCCAGCTAACGTTTTTTGACTGGGTGAGATGCAGACCTTCTGCAAGAACGACCCATAGCATTGCGCCAACGGCAGCGGCACTCATCCAGGAAATCCTGCCGTGCCGATGCGACTGGAATGCAGCAAATGATCCAACGATCCCTCCAAACACCCCAGCGATGCCCATCGCCAGCAATCCCAGCAAGGCACTTCGTCGCAAGCCGTATATGCAGGCAGCAAACAGATCGCGCCCCAACTCATAGCTGCCGAGCCAATAAATATTACCGGAAGGATCTTTCTCCAGGGGGCGCAGCCAGGAAGCCTCCGGCTTCAGCACGTGTGGATCCCGGCCAAACAAGGGCCATACAGCCAGATCAAAGGTCAGGTTCCTGTAGTCGGAGTCCGCTGTTGCAACGAGGTCGAATGCCAGTCTGGTTCCGGAACGGGCTTGGTCGTGTAGTGCAGGAACATGCCATTCTCCCTGGTATTTGCACAAAAGGGGCTTTGAGCCGGTAATCCATATGGCAAGCACTGCCAAACCCATAAGCAAGTGCAGCGACAAGAACAGCCCGGCCCTTTGTTTCCGAAGTAGAGAGTAAGCGTTCACACCGTTTGCTTTAACCTCGGGTCCATCCATCGAAGAAGGAGGTCCGAAACCATAAAGCCCAACACCGTAAAGGCTGAACCAAGGAAAAACAGAAATTGGACCATGGGCCAATCGCGCACCGCGATGCTTTGGTAGAGCAGCCGTCCCAGACCCGGAATGCTGAAAATCTGCTCGATGATGACCGATCCCGACACCAGGGCGGGCAATACTCCTGCCATCCAGGTGACCAACGGGGGCAGCGCTGCCGGAAGGGCCTCAACCAAAAGGGCCTTTCGGAGGGGCAGCCCAGTGCTCAAAGCTCTTTTCCAATGGGGTTTTTCCAGGTGTTCAAGCAAACCATTTCGCACCAATCGCTGCAGGTAGGCCAAAGAGGGCAATACCAGGCAGAGTAAGGGGAGCAGAAAATACTTAGGGGCCACCCACCACAAGCGATAAGGATTTGCCGATGGGGCGCCCTGCATACCGGTGGGTAGTACCTGGATGCATTCCGGATTGGCAAAAATCAACAACAGCAGGGTCGCCAGCCAAAATCCGGGAACGGCGTATAATCCCGTGAGTGCGCGATCTGCCATAGCCATTGTCCAGGATCCTGAACGCATGACCGCCTCGAGGGCAAGCCAGACGCTGAGCAGCAACAACAAGACTATGGCGGGCAACTGCAAAGCCATCGACCAGGGCAATGCCCTGCGAAATTTTTCCTTTACCGGAAGTCCATCCACCAGCGAGTGGCCAAAATCCATCGCTGCATATCGGCAGGCCCACTGGTGAAAAGCATTCCTGGTGCCGTTCCATTGGAGGAAAGGCCCACCACTGTTCAAAAAGAGACTGCCGGTACTCCAGTAAAAACCGGGAACAGGGCCCTCCTCCCGACTCGCATCCGCTGTTTGCTCCAGGTCGGCATCCCAGGTGGCGATTTCTTCATAGCTCCCGGGAATCTGCCGAATGACCCACAGCCCAAGCCATAAGATGGCTCCCATGGCAAAGGCTCCTGAAATGCACCGTTTCAGTATAAACCTAAGCAAGTGAATGGTGGATTAAACATTGGTAAATTGCTCATGCCTGGAATAGGGCCTTTCTCAAAGCGAAAACCCTCAAACACCAAGGGCTTTGTTGCCTCCCAAAGCGAAAAATAAATCAATGTCGGCGAATTTGCCCCTTTCGTCCAAACTTTGCAGTCATGCAAGAACCGTCCACCCACCTTCCGCACGGTGGTGCAATTCAGAACCTGGGTGCACACCTGGCTCAAATTTTGCCACATATACTTGTGGTGGGGCGGCTGCGTTTATAGTGTTGTTATTCAAATGAAAGCGCGCATGTCTTTTAAAAAATTCGCAGCCCTGGCTGCCCTGGCACTCCTTCTGTCCAGTGCTGTATTCGTGTCCTACGACAAGCACTTTGAGATCGCCCGGAACATTGAGATCTTCGCCAACGTCTACAAAGAGATCAATGCCCATTACGTCGATGAGACCGACCCTTCGCGCCTCATGAAGGCTGGAATCGACGCCATGTTACAACAGCTGGATCCCTTTACCAACTACATCAGTGAAGTTCAGATCGAGAACTACCGCCTGGTGTACGAAGGCAAGTACAACGGCATGGGGGTGCGGGCTAAAAAAATGGGTGACTATGTCACCATTACCGAGGTGTATCGAGGCTACCCCGCCGATGTCGCGGGTATCCGCGTTGGCGACCAGATCCTGGCGGTTAACGGACTCGACGGCAAGGGAAAGGAAAGCGAAGACCTGTTTCAAATTATGCGGGGTATGCCACGCAGCTCGGTGGTACTGACCATTGCCCGTCCAGGTGAGCAGGGGAGTCTCCAGCTCACTCTCGAGCGCGACGAGGTAAACATCCCTAACGTCCCATACTCTGGCATGGTGTCGGATTCTGTGGGTTATATCCTTCTTACGACGTTCACAGAAAATGCGGGTAAAAATGTCCGCGAAGCTTTTAAAAAACTGCGCAGCGCCAATCCGTCCCTGAATGCGATGATACTCGACCTGCGCGACAATGGGGGCGGGCTGTTGGGCGAAGCCGTCGAAGTTTGCAACGTCTTTCTTCCTCAGGGTCAGTTGATTGCCACCACTCGGGGGAAAAACAAAGAGAAAGACCAGGCCTACCACACCCGCCAGACCGCGGAGGATGCCCAGATCCCGCTTGTCGTGCTGATCAATGGAAAATCCGCTTCCGCCTCAGAAATCGTCAGCGGAACGATCCAGGACCTCGACCGAGGGCTGGTGGTCGGACAGATCAGCTATGGCAAAGGGCTGGTGCAAAACACCCGTGAAGTAGGATACAACGCTAAAGTGAAGCTCACCATTGCCAAATATTACATCCCTTCGGGAAGGTGCATCCAGAGCGTGCGTTACGAAAACGGCGAGCCGGTTCACCTGCCCGATTCTCTGCGGGTTCCCTTTAAAACGCGAAACGGAAGGCGGGTGTACGATGGGGGCGGCGTTAAACCTGACCTGGAGCTTCCGGCCGCCAACCATCCGGAAATCGTTCAGCAGGTGCTCGACCGGGATTACATTTTCCACTACGCAACGGCCTATTGTCTGAAATACTCTGCACCCGATTCGGTCCGTAACTTCCAGTTTGCTGAATACCCGGACTTCAGGGACTTTCTGGAACGCAAGCGCTTCGACGATGGGAGTCTGTTAAAGCAGCGCATCGCAGACCTGTCCACTGAAGCCAGCAAGGAAGCCCCTACCTCTCCGCTGTTGCCGGAAATTGATAAACTGAAGGAAATGGCTCAAAAACGGCAATGGGAGGCCCTGGATCGGAACGCGGGGTTGATTTGCGATCTGATCGAGGAAGAGATCGTTGGCCGGACCGGATACCGTGAGGCCATCATCCAAAAACGCATGGACCACGATCCGGTCATTTTGGAAGCCTCGTTGCTCCTGGCGGACAGAACGCGCTACCAGCGGCTGCTCTCCGGTCTCTGATCAGCTACATGGAACCGCGCCTATTGCACATTGAGACTTCTGGCCCAGACTGCAGCATCGCCCTTTCCGTAGGAAACATATGTCTGGACAGCCGTTTTGAGGCCCATGCCGACCACAACGCTACCCTCGCCAACGCGGTAGGGAATCTGCTGCGAAGTCATGGTTGGACCTTGCAAACCCTGGATGCCATCGCTATAGATACCGGCCCGGGGTCCTACACATCACTTCGCATCGGCCTGGCATTTGCCAAAGGTCTGGGCTTTGCCAGTAAAAAACCTCTGATTTCCGTCAACAGTCTGAATGCCCTGGCGACGGCAAGCATCGCGGAATTTCCCGAAGCGGAACTACACCTGTCGATCATCGACGCACGCCGCTGCGATGTGTATTATGCCATATATGAAGCCTCCGGGAAAGAACGCCATCCCCCTTCCTTTGATACCCTGGGGACGGAATGGCCCTCCAAAATGGGGCTCGCACCACAGTGCTGCGCCCTGGCGGGAAGCGGATCTTCCAAATGGGCCTCCTGCACCGGGTTAGCCTGGTCTATGTTGCTCGAACGGCCGCTGTCTGCCAATATGCTCATTGGCCCTGCGTTAAGCGCCTTCCACCGCGGTGAATGGGAAACGCCCCACTCCATCCAGCCGACCTACCTGCGCGATCCAAACATCACACAGGCCAGGAAAAAGTGTTGATCGGTTGAACTTTTTGCTGATCAATGGCATTATTTTGAATATGTACCGTTTTGATTGAGTGCACCCACAATTCGTTTCTGTTCCATCGTCTGGCACGATTAAAAAATTCTGCCCAAAATTTCAAAATTGGCCCGGTATTTGAACCCGATTCCATCGTCATCGATATTGCGAATCATCTAAAAACTGTGGCATGAGAAATAAAAAGAACGAAACGATTACGCTCAAAAAGGGGTCGAAGGAGGTACAACTCGACTACGCAAATTTGCGTAGGGCCGTGTTGGTTTTGAGAGCGGTCAATCACAAATTGAGACAACGTGTGATCGACTTGCTCGAAGAAAATGACACGATGACTGTAACCGATATTTACATTAAATTGAGGTTAGAACAAAGTGTTGCATCCCAACATCTTGCAATACTGAGAAGGGCCGGGGTCGTAGTTACTGCCCGAAGTGGTAAGTTCATTTACTACTCATTAGACCGCGACCGCCTCAGTCAGATTTCCAAATTAGTTGAAGACCTTGCAGGTTGAGCGAATCAAAAAAAAGCGCCCGCTACCAGGCAAAATACACTGCATTTTCTATCCGTTCTTTTTCTTCTCATTTAATACTCCTCTCCTCAAAATTTCTTTTTAATGATATGTATATCCATAGCAATTATCCGTTGCTATGGAAACCATGTAATACCCGTATTCATTGGGCTACAGAGCGTTTATTGTCGCAGCAAATGCATTGAATTGCTACCATTCCCGAACTTTCATTCATTAACTAACAATTGCTAGTATATTGGATAATTGTGTTCCAAAAACACGTGTTACTCTTTTGTCAGCACGCATCCTGAATTGACCTTTTCATTCTTCCAATTTCTTCTTACCATTTCAAGTTGCATCATGACATTTTCCTGTCAAGCAACCGCTTGAATGTGTATCCTAAATTTATGTGATGGCCGATAATTACCAAATCACTGTTCAATTCATGAGCATCCTGATACAATTCAATTTCATTAAGCAATTATTCTATCCTTCACAACCAAACACCGTGATGACATAAAAATAAATCACCATCTAACGAACGTACGTTAATAAACGTTCTGATCGACCTTAAGAAACATCAGTATATATATTCCATCCATGCAAAAAATATTTTATACACTACCCGGAACCGAAAAGGAAATTGCGGTGTACTTAGACCACGCAGATGTATGGGTTGACCGCAAGATGATTCCGGAACTCTTAGGATGTTCTATCGAAGAATTAGACCGGGCAGAACTTGAATACGCCTCATCAGAAGAATGGCAATTAAAAAATCATAACACATTCCTTGCACCTGAAGACGGAAATGCCGGGCCTGATCTGCGGGACCCCGTTGGCAAGGAATTTGTCCTGTCCCTGGGTTTTCTGATGCAAAAGCAGGCAGGTTTGATGTTCTACCACTGGGCCAGGGATACCCACCATCGCTTTATCCAAAATGCAGATTCGAGCCCGGGCAGACACAGTGCGAGTACCCCGGCAACTCAGGATGTGGCACATCTCATCGAAAGCTACCTGCCTTGCTTTATATTGCTCAACCAATACGACAGCCACCGGCTTCCAATTGGCGGTGCCGCCAGCCCGATCCGCAACGAACTCGTCCACTCCAGGGCCCTCTCTGCCATCTCCGCGCTAAAAGAGCGCCTGGTCGGCCGGAACGAAGCCACTACTTTGTTTGGCCATGAAAAAGATGAAAGTTTTCAGGGCACCCTCCAGTCCATTGCCCAGACGTTTGGCGGACAGTACCTCTACCCCGGCATAGGGGAACAGGCGGCCCACCTCCTTTACTCGGTCATAAAAAACCACTCCTTCTCAGATGGCAATAAACGCATTGGCGCCTTCCTCTTTACCTGGTTTCTCGAAATCAACCAGTACCTGCGTCGTCCCGATGGTTCGCTAAAAATGGACGCCATGGCCCTGACCGCCCTGGCCCTGCTGGTAGCTCAAAGCCGACCGGACGATCGCGAGGACATCTTGAAACTCATCGAAAGCCTCATCCTCTAACGCTCCACCCCGGGAGAAGGCCACCTGATCATCAGAATACGCCATGGCGAGCTGGCAGGAAAACTCGTTGAACGTTGAGATTTTGACAGAAGAATGAACGGAAAAGCTTGAAGCCCTTTGGGCATTTTCCTTCACCAGCGCCCTGGTCAGTCCGTTGCCTCCCCTGCCTTGGTCTGACGGGATATGCACTTTTGGACCGCCCTTTCAGTTTGCCCGGGGTCCTTCCATATCTGGGATACAGCCGGGTGCCCATTTCGGTCGAATCCCGGCGGTGAGTCCGTGTCCGTCGTGCTGACCCCATCAGGCCCATCAAGCTACCATTTTTGGGGCATTTCGGCAAAAAACGACATAAAACACTGAAAATTACTATCTTAATAAATAAAAAAAATATTTAATATTTATTTGCAAATTCCAAGAATAATTGGAACTTTGTTGCGACAAGGTCAACTACGAAATCAAAATAAGAAACTCTCGATGAAGAAGGTTAAAGTAACTTTTAATCCTGTCCAACTCGACTATTCATGTGAGCTCATGCGGGCGCTTGCCCACCCTCTCCGTCTGAAGATCCTCGAATTTATTGACCGCAACGGCAGCGTAAACGTCAATAAGATCTATTCGAATCTAAAGATCGAGCAGAGCGTAACTTCCCAGCACCTGAGCATTTTGCGTCTGACAGGCGTCATCACAACGGAAAAAGTCGGCAAATTCGTTTTCTGCAACATCAACTATCCCTGCCTTGAACGGGTGGAGATTGCGGTAAATCGCTTCCTGGGCAAGGCCTGAATCCATTTCTAAGACCGGCCTTATGGCCCGTCAACCCTCAGAGACCGGGGATGCCCCGGAATCTGGCTTCGGTTTCTTGTAGAACAGCAGGAAAGTGCAGATCCCGCAAAAGATCGATGCGTCGGCTACATTAAACACAGGTCTGAAAAACTCAAAGGGTCCGCCACCCCAGATTGGGACCCATGCAGGAAGGTCGATGGTAAATAACGGAAAGTAAAACATATCGACGACCTTACCCATGAGGAAAGGTGCGTATCCGCCCCCGTCGGGAAAGAGTTCTGCAACCCCTCCGTGGTAGGGAGAGGCCGAAAAGATAAGCCCGTAAAACATGGAATCCAGAATATTGCCGCTGGCACCGGCCAGGATCATGGAGAAGGATACCACCGAAGGCAGGTGCTCGTCTCCGTCGATCATCCGGTAGAGCAAAAAAAACAGAAAGGTCACGGCAACAATCCGGAACAAGCTCAGCAGCAGTTTTCCGGTGGCACCCCCAAAACTCATTCCAAAGGCCATTCCCTCGTTTTCCACAAAGTGGATGCGGGCCCATTCCAACCCAAAAATGGAGAATTCCTCCCCCATTTCCATGTGGGTTTTAACCCAAATTTTGCTGCTTTGGTCTATGATCAGCAACGCGATCATCGTTCCCAGGGCAATGAGCCAGGCCGTGCGGTTTTTCATCCGTTGCAAAAATAACCACGCCGTGCACATTCAACCAGGAGCTTCTCCATCTGTTGTAAGAGGATGACTAAACTTCGAAGCCTTGAGCGGTTGTTGCCACCCCCAAACCCTCATTGGGTTGGCAATGGATTTAACGTGCACCACTTTTTTCCTGGAAACGGTGGCCCCTCACAGGAGCGCATGAGTCCTTTTCTCATGCTCGATTACAACTCACTTGCCGATCTGCCTCCCAGCGACCTTCCCCGGGGTGTCGATGTCCACCCTCACCGCGGATTTGAAACCGTGACCATTTCCTACAAGGGCCTTATAGCTCACCACGACAGTGCAGGAAACAGCGGGGTCATTGGAGAGGGCGACGTGCAGTGGATGACAGCAGGCGCAGGGGTGCTCCACAAAGAATACCACGACCTCGACTTCACCCGCAGGGGCGGGCCTTTCCAGATGGTGCAACTTTGGGTCAACCTGCCCGCTGCCCATAAAATGCATGCACCCCACTACCAGGAAATCCGATCGGCGAGCATGGGGCGCCTCGATCTAAAAAGCGGTTATGTCGAGATCATTGCAGGCAGTTGCTCCGGCATCAGCGGCCCTGCTGCAACGTTCTCCCCCGTCCATCTGTACAACCTGCACATGGAGGCTGGAGACTGCTTTGAATTGACCTTTCCCCAGCATTACAACGCATCCATGCTGGCCATTTCCGGAAAAGCGGTCCTGCAAGGCGTCCGTGAATTGCCACAGGATCATTTTGCCCTCCTGGGAAACGATGGGGATGACATATTGGTCGAATGCAAGGTGCCGAACACGACCATTCTCCTCATGGCTGGCGAACCGATCGACGAACCGATTTCATCCCACGGCCCCTTCGTCATGAACACCCATGGTGAAATCCTCCAGGCTTTCGAGGATTTCCGTTCGGGGAAGTTCGGGACACTCCGATGAGAATGAACCAGGGAGAAACAAGGGAGAATTCCCCACATTCTTCATTCTCCATTCCATATGTATTTTAGCACTATTTTGTGCTAAAGATGAAGCGTCTGGTCTTTGCGGTTTGGGCTTTGTTGCCTTTCAGTGGCCCCGTTGCCCAGGAGAATGCGTTCCACTACCTGGTTCCTGCTCTGGGCAAGGCGTCCTGTTGCTGTGGCCAGTTCACCGAGCTCTTCTTTCCCAATCTGGACTTCGAAGCGCCTCCCTCACCGCCACCCGGAACGTTTTTTACCTACAGCGCAGGGACCGGTTTTGGCGGATGGACCGTCACCCAGGCTACCATTGATCATTGCGATGCCCTCGTGGGCAACCTCGGTCTGGGAAATCCCAACGGGCCGAGTTTCTTCATCGACTTACACGGCTCGCCGGGATTTGGCGGAATTTCCTACCCCCTCTATGGTCTTACCCCCGGCAACCAATACCGGATTGAATTCTGGACTGCCCAAAACGGCGGGGGCTTTTCATCGGAGGGCACGCTCAAAATAGGTGGCGGCTCCTGGCTCAATGTCAAATGGACGGTTTCTGTATCCGGTGCGGTCTCCTGGCGAATGGAAAGCTACGAATTTGTGGCCCTCGCCACCAGCACCACCATGGAATTCAGCAGCACCGGCCCCATGGTCTTTGCGGGGACCCTGGTCGATGACATCAAGATCTTTGAATGCCCCGGCGACCTGGAAAAACCGGAAATCCTCAATCCTCCCGACCACCTCGAGGTCGAATGCGAACACCAGGTTCCCCAGCCCCCAAACCTGCAAGTCAGCGACAACTGCGACCTCGCTCCGACGGTTGCCTTTAAAGAAACCAAATTGACCCTCGGCCCCTGTCATCAGAGAATAACCCGCGAGTGGACCGTAGAAGACGACTGCAACAACTCAAGCACAGCCGTGCAGTACATCGACATCATCGATCAGACACCGCCGGAGTTTACCCGTCTTCCGGAGAATAAGACGGTTGCCTGTTCGCAGGACGTCTCCCGGGTATTCAGCGACTGGATCAGAAACAGGGGAAATGCACAGGCTAGAGACGATTGCGGAACTGTCAGTTGGCGAACGAGCTACGAGCGTCCACCGTACAAATATTGCGATACACTCATCGTCGAATTCATAGCCATCAGCCCGTGTGGACTGGAAAGTCTTGAATACGCCTATTTCACCGTCATCGATACGACCGGACCCGGGTTCAAAAGGCCCGCACAGGACCGCAACTACATTTGCATTGGCGCCCCGCGCGATTCCCTGCGATTGTGGCTCGATTCGATGGCCTTTGCCCTTCCCGGAAAAGATTGCGACACCGCCATCCTCTCTCATAACTTCAACGGCGACTCCTCTCAAAATCCCCTACGCCTTACCGTGTACGCCCGCGACCGTTGCGGAAACACCGACAGCACTTTGGCCGTATTTTCCTACCGCACCGCCAGCGACACCTTCCGGATCGACAGCTTTTCCTGTGCGTTGGCGCAGAACCGCGCCGACACCAGCGTTTTCCAGGTCTCCGGCTGCGACAGCGTCGTCATTACCAGCTTTATACGTCTCCTGCCAGACACGTCGACCCTTGACCGCTACACCTGCGATTCCCTCCGTCCTCCTGCAGATACCATCACACTAACAAACGTTCGTGGGTGCGATTCTACTGTGTTTATACGGTATTCCCTTCAGCAAAGTCCTGTACTAACAATTGATAGTTTTGGATGTCATTTCGCAGTATCCTCTTCAGACACCATGATTCTGCAGGGACAATTCTGCGATTCAACCGTCATCACCCGGAGATTTCCGCTTCGAAAAGATTCCGTTTCCATTGTCAAACTCACATGCGATTCGGCACAGGCAGGCGAACAAGTGTTCGTTCTTTCCAATTCCGACGGCTGTGACAGCATCGTAACGGTGACCACCCGCTTCAGCGCAGTGAATTCCACTTCCCTCGTCTCTCCGGAATGCGGCCTCGATGCTCCCTATTCCGACACCCTGGTCTTCACCACCGCTACCTGCGACAGCATCGTCATCACACTCCACCTCCCCCTTCCCGTTGACTCTACCTTCCGACGATTGCAGACCTGCGACCCATCCCAAGCCGGCGTCTTTTACTCCCTTCTCGTAAACCGGCATGGCTGCGACAGCACCCTCGTCGATTCCGTTATGCTGATGCCCTCCGACTCCGTCGAGCTCTTCCGGAATACCTGCAGGCCCGACAGCGCCGGCGTATTCAGCATGCATTTCCAAAACCGATTCGGGTGCGACTCCACGGTGGTACTTGCAATTGCCCTCCTGGCTTCCGACACCACTTACCGCTCCAGTTCTTCCTGCAATCCCGCCGACCTAAGAACCGATACCTTCCGTCTGGTCAACCGCAATGGCTGTGACTCCATCGTCTTTTACACCGTTGCCTGGTCGCCAGCCGATACCACCCACAACGTTCAATCCACCTGTGATCCCTCTATGCAGGGCGATGACACCCTTCGTCTGGTCAACCGCAACGGCTGCGACTCCATCGTCTTTCTGTTCACCGCTCTGCTGCCTTCTGATTCCACTTTCGTGGACAGCTCCACCTGCATTTTTGCCGCCGCTACCAGCGATACCCTGAGCTTGCAAAACCGCTTCGGCTGCGACTCCTTAGTCTTCCGGCGCATCCACTTCGCTCCCGCGCCCATCGACGCCACCATCGACTCCATCCGTTGTCCGGGTGATCGCAACGGTCGCTTCGCCTTGTTGAATCCGGGCTTGTTCGAGCCCCCCCTCGATTTCTTTCTCAACAGCACCCTGGTCTCCGATACTTCGCTGCTCTCACGCCTCGGTCCGGGAAGCTACACCCTTTACGTCCGCGACCGCAGGGGATGCACTTCCACCGCATACTCCTTCAGCCTCGACGACCCCGCCCCGCTGGTCACCGAGCTGGACGATCTGCCAGAGCAGCAGGCTGGTGCCCAAGTCCTCCTCCAGCTCCAATCCAACAGGCCTCTGGTTCAGGTGTTTTGGCAGCCACCTCACCCCTCCGGGTGCACCCACTGTTCCGATTTCCCCACCGTCGCTACCGCCGATCAGTGGTTTTATACCCTCGCCACCGACGACCGCGGTTGCTCCCACTCCGATTCCCTTTTCCTGCGAGTACTTCGCAATTACGGCATCTATGCTCCTAATGTCTTTTCTCCCAACGGCGACAACATCAACGACTTTTTCTACCTCCGCGGCGATGACGGCGTGATCATTGAATCCCTGGAAATCTTCGACCGTTGGGGGGAACGCCTTTTCTACACCCAATCCATTCCCGTCAACCTCCCTTCCGCCGGTTGGGACGGCAGTTCCAAAGGCCAAAAACTCAACCCGGCAGTCTTTGTCTTCTCCGCAACCGCTTTGCTGCCTTCGGGTCAGCGAGTGCCCCTCAGCGGAGACTTCAGCCTCGTGCGCTAACTTTGCAAAGGCGACCATGAATAACCGGCAACTCATTCTGACAGCATTCATCATCCCGCTACTGCCTTACCTGGCGGAAGCACAGTCATTGCCAGAATGTTGTTGTGGAATGCCCACAGAGCTTTTCTATCAAAACCTCGATTTTGAATCGCCGCCCATTGCACCTTCCGGAGGCTGGATCGATTACAGTTCGGGGGAGATCTACGACGGCTGGAGCATCACTTCGGGATCGGTCAGCATCCACCACCCGGGTCACCTGAACCTCGGTGCAGGAAACCCGAACGGATCTACCCAGCACATGGACCTGCATGGATACAATCAGGGTTCGGCATCCTACATCCTTACCGGTCTAACGGGCGGCAACCGTTACGCCATCTCCTTCTGGTATGCCATCCACAGCGGCGGTGCCAATGTAACCGCTACCCTTCGGGTCAACGGCGGAAGTCTGCTCAATGTAAGTTGGAATGCGACCAATCCCGGCAGTTCAAACTGGCTTCAAACCTCCTACGAATTTATCGCAAGCGGTCCGGTGGCGACCATGGAATTTACCGGCACAGGGTCCACCCCATGTTGCGGGATGCTCATCGACGACATAAAAATTTACGAATGCCCCACCGATGAGGAAAAACCGGAGATCCTCAACCCTCCGGAAAACCTGGAAGTGGAGTGCATTAAAGATGTTCCACCGGCACCATCGCTCCTGCTTTCAGATAATTGCGACCCCTTGCCAACAATTAGTTTTAAGGAAACGAGCCAGCAGATTGACCCCTGTACGCGCAAGATTACGCGGCACTGGGACGTTGAGGATGCCTGCGACAATAAAAATCAGGCAGACCAGATCATTGATGTCATCGACCGACAGCCTCCGGTATTCAGCAGGCTGCCCGTTGATTTGACGGTTTCCTGCGACAAGGATCCTGCAAAGGCATTTGCCGACTGGATCAAAAAACGCGGAGATGCCCAGGCCACCGATGCCTGCGGTCCCGTCAGTTGGCGCGTAAATTACGAGAGGGATCCTCGCAATACCTGTGATTCCCTCATTGTAGAATTCATCGCCATCGATCATTGTGGCAATGAAGACATTGCCTACGCTTCATTTTTTGTCGTCGATACGACCGGACCCGGGTTCAAAAGGCCCGCACAGGACCGCAACTACATTTGCATTGGCGCCCCGCGCGATTCCCTGCGATTGTGGCTCGATTCGATGGCCTTTGCCCTTCCCGGAAAAGATTGCGACACCGCCATCCTCTCTCATAACTTCAACGGCGACTCCTCTCAAAATCCCCTACGCCTTACCGTGTACGCCCGCGACCGTTGCGGAAACACCGACAGCACTTTGGCCGTATTTTCCTACCGCACCGCCAGCGACACCTTCCGGATCGACAGCTTTTCCTGTGCGTTGGCGCAGAACCGCGCCGACACCAGCGTTTTCCAGGTCTCCGGCTGCGACAGCGTCGTCATTACCAGCTTTATACGTCTCCTGCCAGACACGTCGACCCTTGACCGCTACACCTGCGATTCCCTCCGTCCTCCTGCAGATACCATCACACTAACAAACGTTCGTGGGTGCGATTCTACTGTGTTTATACGGTATTCCCTTCAGCAAAGTCCTGTACTAACAATTGATAGTTTTGGATGTCATTTCGCAGTATCCTCTTCAGACACCATGATTCTGCAGGGACAATTCTGCGATTCAACCGTCATCACCCGGAGATTTCCGCTTCGAAAAGATTCCGTTTCCATTGTCAAACTCACATGCGATTCGGCACAGGCAGGCGAACAAGTGTTCGTTCTTTCCAATTCCGACGGCTGTGACAGCATCGTAACGGTGACCACCCGCTTCAGCGCAGTGAATTCCACTTCCCTCGTCTCTCCGGAATGCGGCCTCGATGCTCCCTATTCCGACACCCTGGTCTTCACCACCGCTACCTGCGACAGCATCGTCATCACACTCCACCTCCCCCTTCCCGTTGACTCTACCTTCCGACGATTGCAGACCTGCGACCCATCCCAAGCCGGCGTCTTTTACTCCCTTCTCGTAAACCGGCATGGCTGCGACAGCACCCTCGTCGATTCCGTTATGCTGATGCCCTCCGACTCCGTCGAGCTCTTCCGGAATACCTGCAGGCCCGACAGCGCCGGCGTATTCAGCATGCATTTCCAAAACCGATTCGGGTGCGACTCCACGGTGGTACTTGCAATTGCCCTCCTGGCTTCCGACACCACTTACCGCTCCAGTTCTTCCTGCAATCCCGCCGACCTAAGAACCGATACCTTCCGTCTGGTCAACCGCAATGGCTGTGACTCCATCGTCTTTTACACCGTTGCCTGGTCGCCAGCCGATACCACCCACAACGTTCAATCCACCTGTGATCCCTCTATGCAGGGCGATGACACCCTTCGTCTGGTCAACCGCAACGGCTGCGACTCCATCGTCTTTCTGTTCACCGCTCTGCTGCCTTCTGATTCCACTTTCGTGGACAGCTCCACCTGCATTTTTGCCGCCGCTACCAGCGATACCCTGAGCTTGCAAAACCGCTTCGGCTGCGACTCCTTAGTCTTCCGGCGCATCCACTTCGCTCCCGCGCCCATCGACGCCACCATCGACTCCATCCGTTGTCCGGGTGATCGCAACGGTCGCTTCGCCTTGTTGAATCCGGGCTTGTTCGAGCCCCCCCTCGATTTCTTTCTCAACAGCACCCTGGTCTCCGATACTTCGCTGCTCTCACGCCTCGGTCCGGGAAGCTACACCCTTTACGTCCGCGACCGCAGGGGATGCACTTCCACCGCATACTCCTTCAGCCTCGACGACCCCGCCCCGCTGGTCACCGAGCTGGACGATCTGCCAGAGCAGCAGGCTGGTGCCCAAGTCCTCCTCCAGCTCCAATCCAACAGGCCTCTGGTTCAGGTGTTTTGGCAGCCACCTCACCCCTCCGGGTGCACCCACTGTTCCGATTTCCCCACCGTCGCTACCGCCGATCAGTGGTTTTATACCCTCGCCACCGACGACCGCGGTTGCTCCCACTCCGATTCCCTTTTCCTGCGAGTACTTCGCAATTACGGCATCTATGCTCCTAATGTCTTTTCTCCCAACGGCGACAACATCAACGACTTTTTCTACCTCCGCGGCGATGACGGCGTGATCATTGAATCCCTGGAAATCTTCGACCGTTGGGGGGAACGCCTTTTCTACACCCAATCCATTCCCGTCAACCTCCCTTCCGCCGGTTGGGACGGCAGTTCCAAAGGCCAAAAACTCAACCCGGCAGTCTTTGTCTTCTCCGCAACCGCTTTGCTGCCTTCGGGTCAGCGAGTGCCCCTCAGCGGAGACTTCAGCCTCGTGCGCTGATCGCACCGCTATAAGTCAATTCGAAAGGTGCCCCGGGAGTCTGAAGTGGACCGCAAGAGAATTTTGACCGGATATTTTGTGGAACTCCTTTCAACCTGTACTTTTGCAATCCTTTTGACAGCAACAGTCTGTTGCAAGGAATGAGTTCTTTGAGGAATTGCCAGAGAGGAAAGGATTTTAGCGAAAATTTTTGGGTGAAAGACCCTGGATCAAAGTCAACTGACATAGGATACAGTACTATGGAGAGTTTGATCCTGGCTCAGGATGAACGCTAGCGGGAGGCTTAATACATGCAAGTTGAGCGGTAAGCTGTTTGTAGCAATACAGACGGCCTAGAGCGGCGCACGGGTGAGTA
>JABARE010000003.1 GCA_019187365.1 Saprospiraceae bacterium
GTTTTGAATTGCTTTCAATTTTAAAGAAGTATCTTTGAACAACTACCCTTTTCGGTGCCGTCGTGCGCGATACTCGGTTTTGAATTGCTTTCAATTTTAAAGAAGTATCTTTGAACAACTACCTAAGTTAGTTAAAACCGGTGGCGTTTGGAGTTTTGAATTGCTTTCAATTTTAAAGAAGTATCTTTGAACAACTACAAAACTTTTAAAAACAAAAATATGATACAAGTTTTGAATTGCTTTCAATTTTAAAGAAGTATCTTTGAACAACTACGCCCATGTATGCGCTGATACTGGATAGTCTGTTTTGAATTGCTTTCAATTTTAAAGAAGTATCTTTGAACAACTACGGAGGGCAGCGCCGAAGATCAGAAGCGCATGTTTTGAATTGCTTTCAATTTTAAAGAAGTATCTTTGAACAACTACAAATTGATGGGTTTCCCGCCTGGCTGGACAGTTTTGAATTGCTTTCAATTTTAAAGAAGTATCTTTGAACAACTACTTTGCTGTTGCACTTCGGCTCGTTTAGCATGTTTTGAATTGCTTTCAATTTTAAAGAAGTATCTTTGAACAACTACATGATTACAAATGCAGAAAAGATACAGCATGTTTTGAATTGCTTTCAATTTTAAAGAAGTATCTTTGAACAACTACGACACTTCGCCAACGGTAATGAGCCGCAATGTTTTGAATTGCTTTCAATTTTAAAGAAGTATCTTTGAACAACTACAAAACTTTTAAAAACAAAAATATGATACAAGTTTTGAATTGCTTTCAATTTTAAAGAAGTATCTTTGAACAACTACTAAAAAACGTGCACCCGGAGTTGAAATTGTGTTTTGAATTGCTTTCAATTTTAAAGAAGTATCTTTGAACAACTACCAGGGTTTCGGAAGTATGCCTTGCCCTGGTGTTTTGAATTGCTTTCAATTTTAAAGAAGTATCTTTGAACAACTACCTGAAGTCTTCTGACGATCATACCTTTTTGGTTTTGAATTGCTTTCAATTTTAAAGAAGTATCTTTGAACAACTACCGGCTGGCGCTCCCAACGTTAGCCGGGTTTGTTTTGAATTGCTTTCAATTTTAAAGAAGTATCTTTGAACAACTACTGGCGATTTCAATAGCCGTTTTTAATCCAAGTTTTGAATTGCTTTCAATTTTAAAGAAGTATCTTTGAACAACTACATGCCAACCTTAACCTAAAGGCATTGCGCAGTTTTGAATTGCTTTCAATTTTAAAGAAGTATCTTTGAACAACTACTGGGGCTAACCTGCGGCATGATAGCGTATTGTTTTGAATTGCTTTCAATTTTAAAGAAGTATCTTTGAACAACTACACCATGGTGTTTATAATTTTTATGTGGTCTGTTTTGAATTGCTTTCAATTTTAAAGAAGTATCTTTGAACAACTACTCAGTTTAACACGAAATTGAAAGGTACACAGTTTTGAATTGCTTTCAATTTTAAAGAAGTATCTTTGAACAACTACCTAAACGACAGCAGCGCGACGAATGAGCTGGTTTTGAATTGCTTTCAATTTTAAAGAAGTATCTTTGAACAACTACCGGCTGGCGCTCCCAACGTTGGCCGGGTTTGTTTTGAATTGCTTTCAATTTTAAAGAAGTATCTTTGAACAACTACCGGACCTGTATCGCTAAAACAGTACACAATGTTTTGAATTGCTTTCAATTTTAAAGAAGTATCTTTGAACAACTACCAATCAGAGGTTGATGGGAGCGTAACAAACGTTTTGAATTGCTTTCAATTTTAAAGAAGTATCTTTGAACAACTACTAAAATCCAGTGCGGGGATTGTGCGAACAAGTTTTGAATTGCTTTCAATTTTAAAGAAGTATCTTTGAACAACTACCCCGCATTCGCAACTTCTGTTCCCAATTCCTGTTTTGAATTGCTTTCAATTTTAAAGAAGTATCTTTGAACAACTACGATCCTATTGCAGACGCTGCTTGTTTATAAGTTTTGAATTGCTTTCAATTTTAAAGAAGTATCTTTGAACAACTACCCGATTACTTCCGTCACGATTGACGGGGTGGTTTTGAATTGCTTTCAATTTTAAAGAAGTATCTTTGAACAACTACAAGCCCTGTTGCGAGTGCCAGCATCGCACGGTTTTGAATTGCTTTCAATTTTAAAGAAGTATCTTTGAACAACTACGAACTTGCAAGCGATGCGGTGACGTTTGCAGTTTTGAATTGCTTTCAATTTTAAAGAAGTATCTTTGAACAACTACCTGGCCTGTCTCACAAACAACAATAAAATGGTTTTGAATTGCTTTCAATTTTAAAGAAGTATCTTTGAACAACTACTACTCATGCTGTGTATTGATGTTGAACTCAGTTTTGAATTGCTTTCAATTTTAAAGAAGTATCTTTGAACAACTACGTGAAGAATTCGGTAAAGAGATTGCCGAAGGTTTTGAATTGCTTTCAATTTTAAAGAAGTATCTTTGAACAACTACAAATCCATGCATCTCCTTTTCCCATTTCTAGTTTTGAATTGCTTTCAATTTTAAAGAAGTATCTTTGAACAACTACCAAATGCGTGTGGCAAGTCCGTTTATGAGTGTTTTGAATTGCTTTCAATTTTAAAGAAGTATCTTTGAACAACTACCCGGGCGGAACATTCGGTTCAAATGGGCTTGTTTTGAATTGCTTTCAATTTTAAAGAAGTATCTTTGAACAACTACGCACATGAATCTGGTAGTTATACGGGTACGGTTTTGAATTGCTTTCAATTTTAAAGAAGTATCTTTGAACAACTACGCGCGCCTGCGTCGCCGGGCGTCTCGTTTAGTTTTGAATTGCTTTCAATTTTAAAGAAGTATCTTTGAACAACTACTGTGTGTCCGGATGGGCTGCGCAACGACGTGGTTTTGAATTGCTTTCAATTTTAAAGAAGTATCTTTGAACAACTACGATTATTCAGCGACAACGGAAGTATGTTGCGTTTTGAATTGCTTTCAATTTTAAAGAAGTATCTTTGAACAACTACTTAAAAAAATTTGAGAACAAATAAAAATTAGTTTTGAATTGCTTTCAATTTTAAAGAAGTATCTTTGAACAACTACGTTGACCGATACTCAACGACAACTTGCTTTGTTTTGAATTGCTTTCAATTTTAAAGAAGTATCTTTGAACAACTACTATTATACCGAATTGTTCCGCTCCCGCGCGGTTTTGAATTGCTTTCAATTTTAAAGAAGTATCTTTGAACAACTACGTTCCGTTTGTGCTTCAGATGACAGACCTTGTTTTGAATTGCTTTCAATTTTAAAGAAGTATCTTTGAACAACTACCTTGCGTGGATTGGATGAATTGCATCTTTAGTTTTGAATTGCTTTCAATTTTAAAGAAGTATCTTTGAACAACTACCGGTCATTGGGTTGTGAAACATTCACGAAGGTTTTGAATTGCTTTCAATTTTAAAGAAGTATCTTTGAACAACTACTCGGTAATGGACGACAATAAGATTGCTGATGTTTTGAATTGCTTTCAATTTTAAAGAAGTATCTTTGAACAACTACGAAGCAATACGAACAAATTGCGGAACTGAAGTTTTGAATTGCTTTCAATTTTAAAGAAGTATCTTTGAACAACTACCCTCACGTATGCGCAGCACCTTATCAGGCGGTTTTGAATTGCTTTCAATTTTAAAGAAGTATCTTTGAACAACTACTTTAAAAGAAATATGGTGTTACAAGGACACGTTTTGAATTGCTTTCAATTTTAAAGAAGTATCTTTGAACAACTACCTCTGCTCCAATACCCTGCGCAATACCAGGGTTTTGAATTGCTTTCAATTTTAAAGAAGTATCTTTGAACAACTACCCGCCGCCATTTATTAGCTGTCTCAGCTGCGTTTTGAATTGCTTTCAATTTTAAAGAAGTATCTTTGAACAACTACTTAGGTGGTTGCGCGAAACTTGGCCCGTCGGTTTTGAATTGCTTTCAATTTTAAAGAAGTATCTTTGAACAACTACCTACCGGCGTTCCATCCCAATCGGTTAATGGTTTTGAATTGCTTTCAATTTTAAAGAAGTATCTTTGAACAACTACAAGCCCGGCAACAATTGCTCCCCTTACAGCGTTTTGAATTGCTTTCAATTTTAAAGAAGTATCTTTGAACAACTACTTCTTTTTTCCCGTACTTTTACCGCCATACGTTTTGAATTGCTTTCAATTTTAAAGAAGTATCTTTGAACAACTACAAAAGGGGCCGAGGATGGACGGCCCCTCACGTTTTGAATTGCTTTCAATTTTAAAGAAGTATCTTTGAACAACTACGTCCTCCGCGATTAAGATATACGCCGGTCGGTTTTGAATTGCTTTCAATTTTAAAGAAGTATCTTTGAACAACTACTTTCCTCAACACCGCCTGATAGCTCGTCGCGTTTTGAATTGCTTTCAATTTTAAAGAAGTATCTTTGAACAACTACTTATGAGAGTAGTCAACGTAAACGACTTAGTTTTGAATTGCTTTCAATTTTAAAGAAGTATCTTTGAACAACTACCAGAGCGGCGGGGACAGTACGCGGGCGTTAGTTTTGAATTGCTTTCAATTTTAAAGAAGTATCTTTGAACAACTACATTGATAAGCCGTTACCGACAACGATTTCCGTTTTGAATTGCTTTCAATTTTAAAGAAGTATCTTTGAACAACTACAAAAGAGCCAGAATAACCTACCAGGCTCTTGTTTTGAATTGCTTTCAATTTTAAAGAAGTATCTTTGAACAACTACTTATGAGAGTAGTCAACGTAAACGACTTAGGTTTTGAATTGCTTTCAATTTTAAAGAAGTATCTTTGAACAACTACGCGGCAAGAGGTCTCGGATAATGGCCATCCGTTTTGAATTGCTTTCAATTTTAAAGAAGTATCTTTGAACAACTACGCGCAATGCGTATTCATTGACATATTTCTGGGTTTTGAATTGCTTTCAATTTTAAAGAAGTATCTTTGAACAACTACACTGTTAAGCAAGCTTGTTTCGTTGGGCGTGTTTTGAATTGCTTTCAATTTTAAAGAAGTATCTTTGAACAACTACCAGGCTCAGGGTCCGGAACACAAATCGGAAGTTTTGAATTGCTTTCAATTTTAAAGAAGTATCTTTGAACAACTACCATATTGGCAATACCATATCGTGTGCCTTTGTTTTGAATTGCTTTCAATTTTAAAGAAGTATCTTTGAACAACTACGAATTACCGCGTGGATATAATCCCCAAATTGTTTTGAATTGCTTTCAATTTTAAAGAAGTATCTTTGAACAACTACCATTCGCTCCATATTATGTATAGCGCAAACGTTTTGAATTGCTTTCAATTTTAAAGAAGTATCTTTGAACAACTACTGAACGGGGGTAACAGCACGCAGGCGTACAGTTTTGAATTGCTTTCAATTTTAAAGAAGTATCTTTGAACAACTACAGGACCTCTGCAACGTATTGACTGACAAGCGATTAAGACTTGCTTTGCCTGTAAAATCAAGCCTGTGAGAAGGCTTGATGTCGGCTGTTTCAGAGGTTTTTAGAAAAATTCGAGCATCAGACTTTGGTGTGCGGGAGGCCTTGTGGGGGAACTTTTTCCCTGATACACTTCGAGACCTTGAAATTGTTTGTCTGTAAGGTTACTGATCACGACGTGCCCCTTTGGGGGAAGGATGGCTTTGATGCCTTTGCGCATCCGGTCCGCATGCTCCCTGCTCATGCAGTGCCGTATGTAAACAGAATACTGGAACATCGTAAAGCCGGCTTTTAGGAGGTTCTTTCTAAACGTTGCGTAAAGCTTCCGGTCGGCTTTGGTCTCTGTTGGAAGATCGAAATATACCATTAACCACATGATGCGATAGGCATTAAAGCGTTCGGATTCATTCATATTCAGGAAAGATAAGGTGACTGGCTGATCCGGTCTCAAAACACTTGGCCAGACCGGCACAGACTGCATGGACAGCCACCTGCAGGGGTTTGCGATCGCCTTCCAGGCGCACATCGCGGTTCAGCAGGGTCAGGCATTCAGCGCGGAGCTCACGGCTGAGCTCACCTTCTTGAAATTCGGACGGATTGCGCAATCCTATTTCTTTGACCCAATCGTCTGCATACGGCCGGAAAGGCTCCATAACGTCGTCTGCCAGGCAAAAGCTGTTGAATTGGTTTTTGTGGTGGATCCCCATGAAGGGAAAAAGACCGGAGCCCACCAAAGCCCTTGCTACCATAGCGCGCAAAACTGCATAACAGTAGTTGAGCGCCGGATTGGGGCAGTCGCCGTATCGGTCCCTCCGGAAGTCCGGATACTCGCTGAACAGTTTCCGCCAATAGTAAGCCGCTGCGCGGGCCTCGAGGTTTCCCGCATCGCCCGACCGGACTTTGCCGCAAGCTTCCAGAAGAGGCTTGTAAGGCTTCCTGAACTTTTTGAGCACAAATGCCTGGTTGCGGATCTTTGCTGCAACGGTGAGCTGCCAAAGCCTCTTTTTCAAGGGCTTGCCAGCTTCCATCTGTGCCCTCATCCGGCCTCCTCCCAGCGCGTTCCCCTCAAAAGGCACCATCAGACCTGCGGGGTGGTGTTTATCGTCGCAAACGACCATACACACCTTGTTCTGGATGCAGGCGCGCAAAAGCGGCACGCTGAGCAGGATCTGCGCATGGTCGAGCATCAGCAAGCCTGCGTCCTCAAGCGGCCGGGTGTGTTCCTGCTTTTCTCCTTCATTTCCCGAAAATTCGACGACCATCTGGTTTAGCCGGCTGCTCAGACGGGCCGGATTTTCCACGTAGTAAGTTTTCGCGATCATGGCTCAAACGCTTTTGGATGGTTCTCAACCTATCGGGCCAACGTCGGACCGCCAGCAGATCCTGCCGAGCAGGTCGAGTTTTACCTTCACCGCCTTGATGGTATTTGTTCGGCAGTTTAGCCTAATCGGCATCTTGTCTTTGTCCGCTTGAATTTTGGAGAGGATAGACCGGCCCAGGTATATGCTGTTGCCTGTAAATTTGATCACGTGGTACAGTCTTTCGTTGAGCTCCTGCGGCTTGTTCCAGTCGATTTCTTCCGGGTGGTCCTTGTACAAAATGAACTTGTCGTAATGGGTTAGGCTGTATAACAGCTTTTTGCCATGGTGTTCCGCGGGATAAATGCTGCCGGTGGCTTTCCGGTTCCGCAGGGCGTCGAAAAAGGTGATGCTCAGATAATCCCTTTTGCCTTTGTCGTCCTGGTAAATGACCAGAATGTAGTTGTTCCCCGGTTCGATGAATGTTTGGGTCTCCTCGCGCAGCAGGGGGAGTTCGTTTGAGGAATTGATGCAGCGCACCCTGCGCAGGGGTTTGCCATTGAAGAGGACCGGTTCCTTCACGACCTTGGCCCAACTGCCCTGTCGCTCGATTTCAGACTTCAGCATGTTCCGGATGCCGCCGTCAACAATTTTGTCAATATTTTTTTCATCCAGCCCGGAGATCGGTTTTCTTACGACGTAATTCTGGTTTCCCGTATAAGGATTGACGATTTTTCCATACAGCGTATCCTCGTGCATCGATCCCCGGGGTACCCGTTGCAATTGAGGGTTTATCGAAGTGCGTTTGTCGTGCTTATAGCGGTTGATGCTGGTCTTGGTCAACTTTTTGGGAAACCGGTGAACGATGAGCAGGCTGTTTGCCTTTTCCTCCACATCCGAACGAAAGGAGTTCCAGGGCGCGCGCAATTCTGCGTCAAGACTGCCGTCACCGCGTTCGCTGGCCCTGGAGATTTGCTGTATCATGGAAGTATTTGTCGTGGCAATCACCATCGCGTCGATAAAGTGGTGGCGGTGGTCTCCCCGGTTCTTCATTTCCGAAATGAGCTCGGCGTTGCCATCATAATGGAGTATGGAATTCAGACCGAGGCTTTTGCGGATGATGTGCGTGACCCCGCCCTTCGTCGCGTACACTTTTTCAATGCATTCGGAAATGCGCCCGATGGCCTGAGTCGCTATGTACGCTGTATCAGAGAGCTGGCTGTTGGCAAAATCTTCGGGAAGGGACTCTTTTAAAAAGATCGAACGCTTGGCAGGGTTTGAAAAAGTGGCGATGCGTTTTCTGAATTGCTCCAATTCTTCATGAGGTCTGCCGGTATAGTATTCCAGCGGTGTTAGATTTCCTTTTGCCGCATTAAAAGACCGTTCGCTGAGTGTTTTGTTCATAAAACCGTTGTCCAGCGACCTGCTGAAGGGCAGGATGTGCTCAATTTCTATTTCGGGGCTCATCAACATGGAAAGGGAAATGACCTTCCCCGTGTACGGCGAGACGCGGTCAGCCTCGAGCCAGAGCCGGTATTTTTCGAGATCGGATTTGGAGACCTCTTTGGTGAAGGCATCAAAGTCGCGCCAATCGTCCGACTCACATCCGAGTTCAAGCCAAAGTTCGTACTTTTTTAACAGGGAGTCCGACATCGCCTGAACCCTGCTATAATTGTTGTTTAGTAAGACATCCTGGTACAACTCCCTTTTTTTCTGCTTTTGAAATTGTTCCAGGCGGATGCGCTCACGGACCTTTTTAGGTTTCTTGAGTTCCCGGGCCAGCTCGATGCGCACCTCATCGGGCTTTCCATAGGTGCGGATGACCTGATTGACCAGTCGAATACAGGCCGACACTGCTTTTTGTACTACGGGATTTCTGAGTTCGTTGGTCTTCATGAGCCGGACTTCCGGAAGATCCCGGAATTTAATTTCATGGCTATGATGATAACCGGCCTGAGCACAGGCTTCATCGTAGCGCATGCCCTTTCGCATCCAGGGCAATATTTTCTGAGCTGCTTTGTGGCTGATGTTAGAGTAATCTTGTTCTAATCGGATACCCCATAGCGCTTCTGAAAGCTCATAGGGCAAACCAAATTTGTCTTTCAGGTACTTTTGCATTTTTAAAAGCGAGTCATCGGCCGTGAACAGCAGGCTGTGGTAAATCGCATTGAGGGGTTCCACACCAGGGTTTAGCACGCCGTTTTTCTCAAACAAGGCGATCATCTGGCACATCGTGGAAGCGCATTTCAATTCGAGATCATTGAACAAAGTCCTTTTAGGGAGACCAAGAAGACTTTTAACTTTGGCTTCCGTTGGCTTTGGTTCTGTATGCAGGAAATCTGCCAGTTTTTGTTTTTGTGGCAAAGACAGCGTTCCAAATTCCGCAGTATCGGGGTTGGTCCAGGTCAGGTTTGTTGCAATTTGCCAGGAGCGAAATTCCTGAAAAACCGGGTGACTCTTGGGCATGCATCGCTTTGCTGTTTCAAACCGGCAGCGGGCCACCAGGTTCTTGGCCGACTTCAACGGTCGTTGATAAAATACCTGCTTTTGCAATTCTGCAGCCAGTGATTCGTTGAGTAAGGGATTTCCCAGGCGGCTTTGCGAATCGAGAATTGCAGCAAGTTCATCCTTATACATCTGACGACTTGTCCACCTTTCCAATATCCGTTCGCCGAGTCGCTTGCCTGCGTAATGATCGCATATCAACTGGTAGTAAAATGCTCCAAGCGTTGGTGCACCAGCTTCGTGCATTTTCTTTTCAAGTTCGCTGATCCCTTTTAAGACAACACCCTGTTCTTTTGTTGTCTCCCGCATGGCTTCCTTGCGATTGCTAAGAAAGCCGCGCTTCTTGGCAAAATACAGGCAAACCCGAAACAATTCGCCGGCGGTTAGATTGCGATGAAGGGCCTCTGCCCGAAGCCGGTATAAAGTCAGCGGGCTGCTGTCGCTGAAAATGGCATTTTCCGAAAGGTTAAAATACCTGGCAGCAAGATCGAGCAGTCTGCGCCTGCGCAGTTTCCGCCGGTAAAGCCTGCGTCTTGCTCCACGGTAAACTGTCCGTTGTTGCGAAAAAGAACTTTCCTTGCCGTTCTTGGCGTCGACGTTATTGCCCCTGGGGAAAATGATGACGCCGCCATCAATGATGGCGTTTTCAGAAGCTACCAAAGCCCATCCCAGAGAATTTGTTCCAAGGTCAATTCCCAGAATTTTTTTCATAGTCTATTTGTTATCTGCATGCAAAATACTAACTTTGCTTTGAAAGCAATTCAGAATAAAGAATTATTCTGCAGGCTTTTAGCCTTGCCCCACTTCGGTAGGGGCATTTTTTTTTGCCCGTGCCAGCTGCGTCTTTAAGTATCTTAAAGGTGAAACAGCGATTGCGTGAGTGCGTATCTGCTGCTCATGAATGGTTTACAAATAAAGTAAATAATTAATGCAAACGAACGTTTGTGATGCCTGAACGGCAGGGGATGGAGGAGTGATGAAGCAGGTATTCAGGAGGAGGAAGGGGGCTCTCCGAGACTGCGGGCATCTTCCAGCAGCCTCGCCAGGGCGCTTAGAACGGTCAGCAGGACCATACGGCCAGGATCGCTGATCGCAATTTCTGATCCCTCTTCGGGGGCTATCGCCAGGTCGATGTATTCCACGACATCCTGGTTTTTCAGTTGCTCGTAAAACTTTTCTACTGCCTGGTCGTAGTCGTTGTGATCGTTGATGACCTTCCAGCTGGCCTCCTCCGACGTGATCACCTCTTCGGCTTTGAAGACTGGGAGCGCACCTTGCCGCTCGTAACTCGAAAAGAGAATGAGAAACAGGAAAAGCAGGTAATCGAGCTCTTCGTCGCTGAGCAACTCGGCGTTGGTGTTGAGCAGGATTGCTGCCAGTTCCGGCTGTGCGGTCTGCAGTTGCGTCATCTGCTTTTCAAATGATTCGGGATGTGCGTGAAAATGTTCTACACAGGCGTCGAGATGTTCAGTGGTGATCATGATCTGGATTGGATGGCAATGGAGGTTTTACAAGTTTACTTCGCACAAATCAAAATTGGAGACTCAGCATTGTTTGCCTCGGTACGACGTGCACCTTAAAAAATAGTTGATCGCACAACATGATATCTCGATCGCAGCTTACAAAGCCAAACATCCAGACTCCACAGCAAAGATATATAAAGTACTCATAAACGCGAATGTTCTGCCTCCCTTCATTCAGGGACACGGCTGGAGGGAAAAAATGACTCTTTGGGTTTCTCACCAACAGATCCATATCCGGGGCGGCGTTTTAAGTTCTGTGTACGTTCAAGGTCAAAACTTGCATGAGTGCAGCGCGGTTGAAAATCCATTCAATTTGTTTTTCGTGAATGGGATCATTGCGTTCAATGCCCTTTTTCACTTCATCGCGATAAGTGGCTTGCATCGAGGCACCTGATGATTTACACTGACTTCAATTTCCTGTTGATGTATCACCGTGCCGGTTTTTTTCAAATATTTAATGAAGATCGGATTGCGAATTGGTTTTCAGGATTCCGCCGCGGTATTCCGGATATCTCACGCAAGTGAAACGCGTCACAGCTTTTCCGTTTGCCTGTTTGATTGAACCTTGTGTCGAGTGCAGCGCCTGCTTTAGGATGGGCGGGCTTGGCTTTCTTTTAGGATCTGGTTTGGTGATTTGGTGGTAGCGTGTTCGAAATGGGCCAGTACCTTCAACCGGCTGTTGATGAACTGCGGAAGTAACTCAGCGCCCCTTCTGGCCGGACTATTTTTTTTCCTGGTCCTTCCAGGCCCACAGATACAAACAAGCAAGCGACCGGTAGGGTTTCCAGCGCACGGCGATGCGCTCCATTTTGGCGCGCAGTGCTGCACCGCTTTCATCCAGCCGGTACAAATTTTTCATGGCAACCTGAATTCCATAATCACCCGGCGAAAAAACGTCTGGACGGCACAGTCCAAACATCAGTACCATCTCTGCGGTCCAGCGGCCCACACCGGGGATTCTCGTCAACCACTCGCAAAAGGCTTCATCATCCATGGCTGCGAGGGATGCGGAAGTAGGCGACTCTTCTTCGAAAAAGGTTGCGGAGGCCTTAATGTATTGCACTTTGCGGGTGGACAGTCCAATGCCTCGAAGCTCGGCGTCATCCGTTTCAATTATGCGCGCATTTTCAGGGAAAGTCCCCCCGTACAGGTCGATAAAACGCCCGTAAATGATTCGGGCAACGTGCACAGACAATTGCTGGCTGACGATGGAACCTACCAGGTATTCGCGCAGGTCAGATTGTTTTCCGGGCAGGTGCAGCCGGTCGGCGGGGATGCTGTCGACCAGCCGTCGCATGCGGGCATCCTTTCGAAGGATCTCAGCGCCGTTCATGAAATAAATCACAGGATCCTTTTCCAGCAAACGCGCAGGCGTATTTTGGATGCAGCAAAAGCATCGACGCCATCAGAACGTAACGGTTTTTAAGACGATCCCGTCTTTGCGACGCACCGCGATCTCGGTACTCTGCCCCTTTTCAAATTTGCTGAGCGCCTCCATGTAGGCGTACACGTCTTTTACCGCATAGCTGCCAATGCGTACGACGATGTCGCCGTCCATCAGGCCCGCTTTATGTGCCGGCCGGTTTTCGATGACGGCGTCGATGCGCATGCCTTCGCCGGTGTAAACGTAGTCGGGCATGACCCCAAGGGTGACTTTGAATGCAGCCGCCTGCTGCTTGTTTTCATCGCGCGTTTTCTGAAACTGCAGCGCGGGCTTTGCCGATAGCGCCAGCACCAGGGAGCGGATGCAGCTGCCTACTTCGCGAATGCCTTCGTAATTCACCAGCGGACTGTCGTCGGAGGGTTTGTGATAGTCGCGGTGTTGTCCGGTAAAAAAGTGCAGCACAGGCATGTTTCTGAGGTAGAAGGAACTGTGGTCGGAAGGGCCAATGCCGCTTTCGCTGTAATTGAAATGAAAACGGTCGGGGCGAATGCGGTCCAGCAGATCTTTCCATTCCGTAGCCGTGCCGGTGCCGCTGATGGCAATGGAACGCTCGGCATTGAGACGCCCCACCATGTCCATATTGAGCATCGCCAGTATCTTATCTGTGGACACGGGAGATTTTTCTAAAAAAGCCTTCGAACCCAGCAAACCCATTTCTTCACCCGAAAAAGCAACAAACAGCACGTTGAAACCCAGGTCAGGTACAACGGAAAGTTCGCGGGCAAGCCAAAGCAGCGCCGCAACGCCGCTGGCGTTGTCGTCGGCACCATTGTGGATGGCCGGAGTGTCTGCGGCGTGTAAAGAACCGTGCATTCCAAATCCGAGGTGGTCGTAATGTGCCCCGATCACCAGGGTTTTTTCGGCCTTGCGGTCGAGCAGTCCCGCAACGTTGTGCCCGGTTCCAGGCTCTTTGGATCCACCGTGCGGATGGGCAGCAAAGGAAAAAGGCTGAAGCCATTCACCATTCCATGCGCCCCGAAGTCCCACGGACTCCATCCTGCGGGCGATGTAGTGGGCGGCAAGCAGTTCCCCGCGGGTCCCCGTTTGACGGCCTTCCAGATCGTCGGATGCCAGGTACACCACGTCGACGCGGACCTGCATCAGCGGGTCGGCTGCCTGGGCATGTGCCGGGTTGGATACGGATAACAGGATCGCGAACGATGCCAGAAGCGGACGCATCAGGAACCTAAAGGGGGATGAACTCATATGGGTTTGATTTGTGAACATTGATCAAAGCTAAAGAACAATCCGTTCGGGGCAGGGTTCAAACGCGTAAATTTGCCGTTATGAGCAAAAAGCAGATCGCAATTTTAATCCTTCCTCTGGCAGTGGCGGCATACCTGTTGGCCTGTTTTTTCGGACCTGCAGCGTATTCTTTTACCGACGAAGTGAAGATAACCGGTCCTTACAAAATGGCCTATATTACCCTCAACGACATCAAAGACTGGCCAAAATGGTATAGCTGGAACAAAGAGGACCCCAGTTTTCATTTTGTAAAGGGGGGAAGGCAGCACTACGTAGGCGCCAACTTCAGCTTTGAGAGCAAATCCATGGGATCGGGTTACGTGGAGCTGCTTGAATCTTACCAAGACAGCGTGGTAACGGCCCGCCTGCAAACGGACGTTCTGCCCGGAGAGATGAAGATCAACTGGCAGATCCTTCCCGAAGGCACCCGTACATTTTTTCTAAAGGTCAATGCACGGTTGGCCGGAACCATTCCCTTTTACCAGCGCGCGCTGTACCTGGGGCTTCCTGCCCGGTGGAACGGCATACTCCGGAAGGACCTGCAGGGAATCCAGTCTTACATTGAGCAACTCGTACAAACAGATTTTGGCATCAAAAAGGAGCCCTATAAGGAAAAGCATTATTTCGGCATACTCGATGCGGTGATCAACGACCGCGTGCCACAATATTATGCTAAACAGCTGCCCCGGGTTTACCGGTTCCTCGACTCGCTGGGCATTACCCCGTCTGGGCCTCCAGCGGGGCTGATCTTCGATTGGGATGCGAGCGTCGGCCGCGTTTTTCTGATGGCCGCGCTGCCGGTCGATAAGCCCATGCCCAATATCCGGGGTTATACGTCCTTTACCATCAAACCTACTGAATGTTTGCACCTGGAGCATTATGGCAGCTATGCCACCCTGCGTCACGCGCACACCAAACTGTCCTACCTGATGGACGATTCTCCATACGTGCTGGGGGCTCCCGTCATCGAGGAATACGTCACCTCACCTTCACAGGAACCCGACACTTCAAAATGGCTAACGAACGTTTATTACCTGTTTGACAATACGGGTGGATACGCTAAAACAGTGGAGCGAAAGTTCAGCCTTGAAGACGTCATCAAAATGGAAGAGGCAGAGCGACGCGAGAACCTGAAAAAACTGATTCAATGACCGGCCGTACGAACAAACGATCGTTAGTAATAATTTCGAAATTATCTGCTGTGGCCTGCCACCGTCAGAAAACATCACTCCGTGGCTGAAGGGATACGAACGATTGGAGGCATAAACTCGTCGCTGATCAGCGGAAGATTCGACCCCAGGTCCATGGTGCAGTTTGTAGAATTCACTGCAGACTGGGGTGCTCAGAAACTTTACCTTCAGCGAGAGGCGCACGAAGCCTTCCTGCGCATGAAGCAGGCAGCGGGAGATGATTCCGTTTACCTGTTCATCGTTTCAGCTTTCCGGAGTTTTGATCGCCAGCGGGAGATTTGGGAAGACAAATGGACAGGCAGAGAACTTGCCGGCGACAAAAGTTTGAAAAATTTCCGGGGGAGTGCACACGATAGGGCCTGCATCATCATGGAGTACACGGCGCCCCCAGGCTACTCGCGTCACCATTGGGGCACCGACATCGATATCAACTCAGTGGAGCCTGAATATTTTGATACGCCGGATGGCAAACGCGTTTACGATTGGCTGAATCGCCGGGCCGGAGAGTTTGGTTTTTGCCAGACTTACACCGCTTTCAGCGCCCAACGTCCGGGTGGTTTCAACGAAGAGAAATGGCATTGGTCTTACGAACCGCTCTCTTATCCGATCTGGTCCGCGCAGCTCAAGCAATTCGAGCACCGGCTCAAATACCGGTTCAAAGGGTACAGCGCCCTCAGCCGAATAGACCTTTTCGAATACCTGCGTTGCGTAAATCACTGCAGCAGCCTGGCAGGACAAGAGACTCCTGAAGATAGAAAGTCAACATTGCCCTAAAGTCACCCGGTGTTGGGAGCCCTTAAGCGGACTTCCCCATGGCCCCAGATGCTAACTTTGCAAGAAGACTTGTATGCGAGACATCAAAAAACGAACAAGCCGCTTATGGGCGCAGAACTGATCCTGCCGGAATTGGGCGAACCGCACGGCGACTCAGCCGCACACGAGCGCGCCTGGCTCGATGCTGTGAACATCCGGGTGGCAGAACTGCTCGATACCGATCCGGGCTTGCTTTTTAGCCACCTCTACCGGCTCGACATCAGCGAAGCAAGCCTTGCCCGCATCCTGCGTACCGAATTTCCCAAAGACATCCCGGAAGCCATCAGCCGCGAAATCCTCCTCCGAGAAAAACAAAAGGCCGCCAGCCGCAAAGCCAATCCTCGAAACATCATTCTCGATGAGGAATACTGAGAAAGAGATCAGGGATGATTTGGGAAGCAGTGTAATATGGTCTTAGCGGTTTGGGTGATGCCCGCCAATCGTTTGGGTATTTCCTGGCGCAAAAAAGAGGGTACCCAACGGAAATCACCTGTATTTTGATTTACGCAAACACAAATCACAACCTGAGTTCCCCCCTCTTTGATCTTGCAAAAGATCAGTGAGGGGTGGCGCGCAGCGCCGGGGTGAGTCCGGGATCACCTTTTTAAGCTAAAGACGCTCAAACAGAAACCCAATTTAGTCCGCTTTGAAAATGAGTTCATGAAGTAGCCGTTTTCGTTAGCTTCTTTGAGGGCAATCGGCAATTTGTGAATGAAGTCATATTTGCTTTCTGCACATTCCGCTTCACAAACCAGGGTGTCAATAGCCGTTCCGGAGCGCAATAGCTCCATCGGTAAACCAAATTCATTTTGAGACTGCATGGCTCTTGCAGGAGGGACAATTTGAATCGCAAATTGCAATCCTTTCTCTTTTATAACATTCTGTTTTACCATTCCTCTTTGTCATTATCAATTCCCCGTTACCAATTCAATTTTAATTGCATTTCCGGAACGTAGGATCAGCCAGCATGGAGCGGAGGTTGCCGGTGGTATGCAGTCGTCTCCTGGTTTCAGGCTGCCACTGCTCAGGATGACACCCCGGGCATCGACCAGAAGGTAGTGGCAGCCTGGAGGAATGCCCGCTATGCAGATCTTGTCGCGGTAGGGGTTGGGATAGATGGTGCATTGCAATCTGGTCGACAGACCAGTTGTCACCGTCGTGCCTGCTTCAAATGCTCCGATGGAAGGAATGGTCAAGAAGGGAGTACCAAGGAAATCCGTCAGCCCGGGAAAAGCAGGCGATCCCTTTCCAATGGCGGGTGAGCCCGGCTTCAGACGGTAGTTGCCCGTGGAAAATTGGATAAAGAGAGGGTCTTTCTGGACGATCCCATTGGTTTCAGGAACCGGGAGTTGCGGCCCACCCCAACCGGCCTGGTCGAGGTGGTACCAGAGGTTATTGGAGAAGCGAAATGTAGCTGGGCTGGTGTAAGGGCCGATGTTGACATCCGTGGAAAGTGCGTGGTCGACGACGACGATGTTGTTGTAAAACAGGTTGTTGGCGCAGCTTAAGTAATATGAAGTATCGGTGCTCTCCTGAAGTATGCGCATGATCCAGCGGCCGGGCAGGATGAGGGTGTTGTTGACCACGGCAACGTTGCGGCAGCCGACATAGGCGATCGGAGCCAGCGATCCCTCAATCACGTTGGCAAAAACCAGGATATCTCGCGCTTCGTAGTTTGCTCCCGCGGGGCGGAAAAAGGCAGCACCCGTGCTGCCGCCGAGGTTTAGGGTTCTTTGTCCACCGTTTGTGAAATGGTTGGCAAAGATCTTCAGGTCGCTCGTGCCCCCCTTGGCCTGTATGCTGTTGCTTCCAAGTTTCACAAAGCGGTTTTGGACTATTTCTCCAAAATGGCAGCCTACCATGTCTATGCCGCTGCCGCCGGTAGATCCATTTTCAAAATGACAATTTCGGATGACGAAGGAGTCGAGTCCGGACAGTTTGAGCAGGTCGTTGTTTCCCGAGGCTGCCATATCGCGGAACGTGCATTCTTCGATGATCACGTGGTGTGTGGGGCTGTCAAAGCTGCCGCCGTCATCGATGTTCATACCGTTTCCCGTTTGTCCACGAAGCGTGAACCTGCGAAGGTGCACGTAGGTGGCATCGGTGAAGTGGAGGCCCTCAGAGCTTCCTTCCAGGATGACCTGATCGGGGTCGGTGCCCTCAAAAGTAATCCAGGCATCGGGTCTGCCTTTCAAATTGGAGATGTAGTAGTTTCCCGGGTAGAGGGCAGGATGCAGCCGGATGGTGTCGCCAGGCCGTGCTGCGGCAGCGGCTGTTTGTGGGTTTGAATAGGGTTTGCCGGGACCTACGTCAAGAACGCGCTGTGCGGCAGCATCTCCGGTTAGCAGAACCAGGATAGCCAGAAGGATCGTGTTTTTCATAGGCAATAAAGATATGTCGAATTGGACAGTCGCATCCCGCAGGAAGAAGGGTCCTTGAAGTTAACTTTGTCGAAATGCTGCAACGATGAAAACCCACAATTACTGTATTGCCATACACGGCGGTGCCGGCACGCTTCTCCGGGAGAAGATGGATGCGCGTCTGCGCAAAAAATACGAAAATGCGCTCAGTGCAGCGTTGGATGTAGGTTACGCCATGCTGGAAGGTGGTGGAAGCGCTCTTGACGCCGTTGTTGCCAGCGTGTCTGCACTGGAAGATTGTCCGCTGTTCAATGCCGGACGAGGCTCTGTGTTCAATGCGCGCGGAGAGCACGAAATGGATGCCGCCATTATGGAAGGAAGCAGTCGAAGGGTTGGAGCGGTTGCCCTGGTGAGACGCATCCGCAACCCCATTCACCTTGCGCGTGCGGTCATGGAGCACACAGACCACGTGTTGCTTGCGGGAAAGGGCGCCGAGCGATTTGCCCGCAAAATGAAAATCGAGCGCAAACCGAAAGCATATTTTTTTGAAGCGCTCCGCTACAAACAATTTCTGGAAGCCAAACGGGAGAATAAAGTCCGGCTCGACCACGATGGCGGAACCTTTGGTACGGTAGGTGCGGTTGCCCTTGATGCGTCTGGGAAACTCGCCGCAGCGACGTCGACCGGCGGCATGACCAATAAGCGCTGGGGTCGCATAGGCGACTCGCCCATTCCCGGAGCGGGGACCTGGGCTGACGACCGCTGCGCCGTATCCTGCACGGGAACGGGGGAATACTTTATCCGCGTCCATGCGGCGGCCCAGCTTTCCTGTCTGATGCGCTACGGGCGCCAGTCACTCGATGCTGCAGCGCGAAAGGTCATCTTCGAAAGTCTGCAGGACATAGGAGGAGAAGGGGGGCTCATCGCCGTAGATCATCGGGGACACATCAGCATGCCTTTTAACACAGAGGGGATGTACCGGGCTTCCCGCTGCCGGGGGGAGGCAGCCTGGATCGGCATCTTTGGAGGCGAAAACGGGGATGCGCTCCCCAACGACCAGCGAATTTAAGCTGGCAGGCCGCCGGTGAAGCGGAATCGCAGGTAGTGGATTTTTTTGCCTGCAGCAAGGTGCAGTTTTTCGTAGTAGGTGCGGATGTTTTTTTCCGGGAATTCGAAGCTGCTTTCGTAAATCGATGCGCTTGCGAACAAACGTTCGTAAGCAAAATGGGCATCAACACATTCCAGGCTGAAAGCATACAGCGCCGGATCGTCGGTTTTCAAATGCAAAACGGCACCAGGCCGCAGCACCCGGACATACCGGTCGAGAAACTCCGGCGAGGTGAGCCGTCGCGAGGCCTTTCCGGAACGGGGAAACGGGTCGGGAAAGGTAATCCATATTTCATCGACTTCCCCGTCAGCAAAAAACCTGGAAAGCCCTTCGATGCGCGTGCGCACAAAGGCGACGTTGGTCAGTCCCCGCCGGAGGGCTTGAGTTGCGCCATTCCAGATGCGCGCTCCTTTTATGTCGATGCCGATGAAGTTGCGGCCGGGATGCAGCTCGGACATCCCCAGGCTGTATTCACCGCGTCCGCAGGCCAGCTCGAGCGTCAGCAGGTGATCGTTGCCGAAATGCCCTTCACACCAGCGTCCACGGAAATTGACCTTTGTGTCTGCATTGGCATACAGCGCATCGTCTTCATATCCGAAGTGCTCGAATACGTTGGCCAAGTCCAGGTTCTGGGTAAATTTTTCGAGTTTGCTGCGCTTGCTCATCGGGAGGCTGTCGTCAGGAGCTGGTCGAGTATGCGCCTGTAGGAATCCAGCTCGTAGGGCGATTCTCCCTGAGCTTCTTCAAGCTGAAGGAATGCACCGGGATCCGGCAGCATCTGTTGCAGCCGCGTCGCCTCTTCCGGCGTACACGCAGCGCGATACCGCGGACGCAGTATGAACACAGGGCTCAAACAATTCGGCAGGTACTCGTAGGTGTTGAAATCGTATTTGAGTTCGTAAGGCAGGACAAAGGCCGGATAACGGCGACGTATCCAGCTCCTCAGGGAATATACAGGATTGTCGAGTACCAGCAGGCGACAGGGCCAGATGGCGTTGGCGTAACTGGCAGCCGGGGCCATAAAATCCATGGCGTATACCACGATGCTGTCTTCCCGGTATCGTTTATTGAGCCAGTCGCTGCATGCCAGGACGTCTTCCATCAGGCTGCTTTCTCCGATGCGGCCTTCCGACTTGCCAAAACCACGCCCGTCGGGCATGAGGACGGAGTACCCGCGCTGGGTAAATTGAAGGCACTGGGCAGCATACCGGTCGAGATTTCCCCGCACCCCATGTAAAAACAAGACGACTCCCTTGTGCGGAGCCCTTGCCGCAAAAAAATAGGCGCAGAGCTCCTGTTCGCCTGGAAGTGGGATGCGCTCTTCGCGAATGCGCTGACTCACAGGGGTCTTATAATGACCCGTCCTCTCCGCACGAAATACGATGGGGTTGATGAAGATGTACAGGGACATCATGCCGATGAGGTACAGCAGCAGAAGCCCCCCGGCAGCAAGAACGATATTGCGGAATGTCCATCGCATGGCGACAAGTTATAAAATGCAGCGCATTTGGAGTCCCGGCCTGCCGGATTCTTTACTGAGAAATCAAGGGAGGTAAAGGAGAATGGACAATTGATCATTTGGGGGCATAGTCCATTTCCCATTGTTCTCCATTGTTTACGAGCTGCGCGGGTCGGCGATGAAGGGCAGCTTGCGCATTTGTGCGACCTCCAGGCTTTGGAAACCGAAATCCTCCACAATGCGGCCCTCCAGCAGGTAGCAGCCGCGACCCTGGAAGGGAAAGCGGGCCATTTCGTCCGGAAAGTGGACGCTGTCGAAAAATTGGCCTTCGGGGTCCAGCCAGGTGCCGAAAGCCATGTACTGGCCCTGCCGGGTGCGCACCGGCTTTTGGGTGACGTAGTACCCCAGCATGCGCACCCTCCGGTGGAGATGTGCCGGCATTTGCTTTGCAGAAAGTTGGGGGCCGGCGTTTTCGGCAAGCAACTCAAAGGGATTGCACAGCGGAAATCCCAGCAGTTCGATTTCGTCGAAGGCCTGATCGTAGGGGCCGTCGTCGAGTTGCGGGTAGGCAAAGTCCACGCCGTCGTCTGCAAACAGGCTGGCCGGGGCTACCTGGGTGCTGCCCATCTCCGGCACGGCGTTTTTCTCCCACATCAGGCGGGTTTTGCTCAAGCCGGTAAAGCCAAAGGCTCCGATGCGTATCAGCAGTTGCAATTGTTCGCGCCCCAAGGGCACCCGGCGGATGAAATCTTCCATGCTGGCAAAAGCACCGTTCCGCTCGCGTTCGTCGGCGATGCGCAGAGCTGTAGATTGTTCCAGCGATTGTACGTGCACAAAGCCGAGGTAGATCACCTTTCCCTCGATGTGGGTCAGGTAGCGGCTGTGGTTGACGCAGGGCGGGCGAATTGCAGCACCGGCCATGCGAGCCTCGTGTACGTACACCTCCGTGCGGTAAAATCCTCCGAAGTTGTTGATCACGGCAACCATGAACTCGAGCGGGAAATGGGCTTTTAGGTAGAGGCTCTGGAACGATTCAACGGCAAAAGATGCCGAGTGGGCTTTGCAAAACGAATAACCGCTGAAGCTTTCGATCTGCCGCCACACCTCTCGCGTCAACTCTTCCGGGTAGCCTCTTGCCCGGCAGTTGGCAAAATACTTTTCCATCAGGTCGCGAAAGGTGTCCGAGTCCTTGCGTTTGCCCGTCATGATCCTCCGCAGCACATCCGACTCGTCGAGCGCGAGTCCGGCAAAGTGGTGCACGATCTTCATGACGTCTTCCTGGTAAACCATGACGCCGAAGGTCTCTCCGAGGTGTTCGGCAAAGACGGGATGCAGATACTGCACCCGTTCGGGGTGGTGGAAGCGCTCGATGTAAGTGCGCATCATGCCCGACTGGGCCACCCCGGGGCGGATGATGCTGCTGGCCGCCACCAGGTGCACGTAGTTGTCGCAGCGCAGCTTGTGCAGCAGACCCCGCATGGCCGGCGACTCGATGTAAAAGCAACCGGTACAATGTCCGGAACGCAGTTGCTGCCGCACCCGCTCGTCGCGTTTGATCGCGGCAATGTCGTGAATTTCTACGCTGCGCCCCTGGTTCCTGCGCACGAGGTCTACGGCATCTCGGATATGCCCCAGCCCGCGCTGACTCAGGATGTCGTATTTGTGAAATTGCAGGTCCTCGGCACCGTACATATCGAAATGGGTGATGGGAAAGCCTTTGGGCATTTGTTGCAACGCTGTGTGGTAGTGCAGGGGGCGTTCGGAAATGAGCACGCCCCCGGCATGGATCGACAGGTAGTTGGGAAATTTCTCGATCCGCTTGCCGTATGCGAAAATGTGGCGCGCATAGGAGTGGTGTAGGCGGGAATCGTTGGGGTGGTCGACGATGGTGTCGATGTCGGCCTTGGGCAAACCGAAGACCTTGCCCAGCTCTCGCACGATCGACTTGCCTTTGAAGGTGTTGTAGGTGGCCAGCAGCGCGGTGTAATCGCGCCCGTAGCGTTCGAAAATGTATTCGGTCACGTCGTCGCGCTCGCTCCAGGAAAAGTCGATGTCGAAATCGGGGGGACTGCTACGGTGCGGGTTGATGAAGCGCTCGAAATAGAGGTCCAGTTCGAGGGGGTCTACGTCGGTGATGTAAAGACAGAAAGCTACGATGGAGTTGGCGCCACTGCCGCGCCCGACATGGTAGTAGCCGGCGCTTTGCGCGTAGCGCACAATGTCCCAGGTGATCAGGAAATACGCGCAGAAACCGAGCCGGTAGATTACCTGCAGCTCGCGCCGCATGCGCTCTTCGGCGCGGGCATTTTTGGCGCCGTAACGGCGGCGGCAACCCTGGAAAGCGAGTTTGGTCAGCAAGGTGTAGTCTCCCTCCGGATTGCCCGTAAAGCTGCGCCGGTTGTTGGCCGAAGACGAAGGCATGTCGAAATGGCATTGGTCGAGCACGGCCTCTGCGTTGCGCAGCAATTGAGGAAAGAGCGCGTACCGCTCTCGAAGTACTGCCGGTGCCAGCAGCCGTTCGTCCTGCGAAGCACACTGGCCAGGGGTCAGGCGGCCGAGGGCAATGTTGTGGTCGATACAGCGCAGCAGCTTGTGGGTGCGGTGGTCGGCGTCGACGGCAAACGTCGCAGGATTGCAGGCTACGAGCCGTTCGGGGCATTGGCGCAGCGGCGACGAAAACAAAGACCCCGCTTTTGAGGGCCGGATGCCGACGTATTCGAATGGACGCAACTCCCCGGGTGGGCAGGGCGCCGCGTCGCGGTAAATGACAAAACAGTGCTCCCACCGCGGTGCCCGGTGGGACGGCTCATCCGAAGGCCGCGCACTCAGGTGCCGGTTGATCTCGGCAATGCCCTCCGCGTCGCGCGCCAGCGCCGTGAACAGGTGCTCTCCGCGGCGGCGGAAATCCACGCCATACACCGGCCGCACGCCCTGTTGTACACAGGCCTGGGCAAATGCATACGCCGCCGAACAGTTGTTGATGTCGGCCAGGGGCAGGACGCCAATTTCCAGCCGGGCCGCCTCCCGGGCGAGCTGCGCCGGCGACAGGGTGCCGTAGCGCAGGGAAAAGTAGGAATGGCAAAGCTGCAGCATAATGACAAAAATGGACGGAAATATAGGCAATGTTAGACGATAAAACCGGCATATCCAAATATGGGATTGCAGTGCATCAGCAAATGCGTCGAATGGTATCGGAAAAAGGGGGTGGGAAAAATGAGGATCAGCTCCCTTCCCGCTCCACAAGAAGCGGCGCGACCATGACCCAAACGGCTTTGGCAACCTCCTCCGGGCTGTCTGCACCGCTGAGCAGGCACCAGCTTTCGTTCGGGCGAAAGCGGTTAAGGCAGTCGAGGTATTGCTGGCGGACGGCCCTAAGGTTTTCGGTCGTCTCGTAGAGCTCGGTGGAACTCCTGCCGTTGTGGACGCGGCGCATGCTCTCCGCGGGTTCGAGGTCGATGTAGATGTGGAGGTCGGGCCGCAGCATGTTCACCGCCGGAGCATTGATTTCAATCACCCAGTCAACCGGCATGTGGATCCCCTGGTAGGCGTAAGAAGAAAAATAATACCGGTCGCAGAGAACGGTAAAGCCCTCATCGAGCTTGGCCAGGATGCCGTCGGTGCGGTTCACCAGGTGGTCTATCCGGTCCGCGGCAAAGAGAGCGGCAATGGTGCGGTGGTCCGCCTCGATGCGGTGCTTGAAAACGTTGCGGATCACCGACCCTATGGGGCTGTCGGTCGGCTCACTGGTGCAATACACCCGGTGCCCTTCACGGCGCAGCCGGTCGGCCAGCAGGCGGAGCTGAGTGCTCTTGCCGCTGCCGTCGATGCCCTCAAAGGCGATGAATAAGTTGCTGCGCTTCATAAGGAGCCGACAATATTAGGCATTGGGCGCCGAAGATGGAGCGCTGTAGCCCAATTTTGCGAAAAACAAGGGGGATAGACGCTTCCACAGGTAAACAATTGAATTGTCTGGCGACGGGCTTTAACCTACCGCATTTTTGTCCGGTGGGAGTTAGGCCAAACCCGGTGGGGTATCTGGCAAATTGCAGTCAATGCCAAACGCATTATCGACCCGTCTACATAGAAAAATCGCAGTGGTAAATTCAAAGCTTCCTATGAAGGCAAATATGGAGGCAGCACAGTTAAACTCATCTATCCCGAATCCAAATTGCAATGTCATTCATCAATTCTGTTGAAACATTCCTGTAACTGTGATCGCAGGAATAAATTTTGCATGTAAGCTTAATGTTCTCAATTTTACTAAAACGCCGGTAAACGGGAATGATGTGTTCTTCCAGACTGACGGTCAAATCATCCATTCCCCCGGTAAGAAATACGTCTTTGCCAGCAAGGCGATGGGCTTGACGGCACAAATCGAAACGCACATGCTGTTCCATCAGTTCCCGGACGGGGTCATCAAACAAAAAGTCGACCGGACCAGCAGGCTTTTGGATGGATTGAAAAAAAGCAGTATATTTTTTCTTTAGCTCAGAATTTGCAGCCATGGAGTTGGCCAATATGCCCAAATCACCGCCAGAAATGCTCACTACCCGCTTCACTTCCGGGTGGCGGATGCAGCACAACACAGACATGTGACCGCCGTAACTGTAACCACCCAATACAATTTTATGGGTATCGATCCCGTAGCGGTTTATCAGCTCTTTGGATTTCAGGGTAATGAGTGCAGCATCCAGGTCCTCTTGGGAGTTTGCCAAACTCTGTAGTCCACCACTTTTATGGCAGCCGCGGAAATCGAAGGTAAACACGTTGATTCCATTGGCAGAAAGTGTTTTACCTATACCCCAGACATCGCCGGAATCCATAAAACCCTGGGTAAACAGCAGCGTCGGTGATCCGGGTCTGTGTGAATCAAAAAAATACCCGGTCAACGTGGATCCGCCGCTCGAGAATTTTAATGTGTCATGCTGCCAACGGGAATTTGCGTAGACTGAAAGCAGTGAAAAGACCAGGATGGCTGCCTTTTTCATGCTAGTCCGTTTGTTTAACAGTTTTCGCTTTTTCAAAAAGTTGAATCCATTGTAAGGCAGCCGCCGGAGAATAAATAAACCCGTTTCCTGAAACCAGACGGTAAATGGAGGAGTCTCCGTTGTTTTGCGACCAGTCGAACAGGGAAGAAATGACCCGACCAATTTTTTGATTTGCCTCTTGCGTGGAAGTCACTTGGATTGAATGGATTTTTCCTTTCCGAACTACAAATGTAACAGGTTCGTGGATGAGGTATTCAATCCCCGCAGCTTTGAACCAGTCATTTTCTTCTCTGACCCGGCACCAAAAGCTGTCGAGTTTCTGATTCAGGATCTCTATCTCCAAGCGACTGTTTAGGGTGCTGTCCCACAATTCAAGTTCCCTGATTTCTTTTAGACCATTCTTGGTCCAAACACCCTTTATTTCAAAGGAGATGCTGTCGTCGTAGAAAGACAGGGCTCGCTGGACATTGTGGGTATTGTGCGCAATTTCATATTCGCGAAGACCATTTATGCCTTTCTGTGCGCAGCTTGCGACAATACATCCCATAAAAATTGCAAAAAGTCTTTTCATAATCTATTAAGCATGAATACCATGAGCCTTTTACTGCCATTTGTATTGGATCTGCAAATCACCTGTCATCATTAGTTTGCATGCGGTAGTTGCCTTCCGGCAACTCATTTATTAAAATACAACTTGTCCTGAAGTTCATTGATTTTTCGCACGAGATAAACCGGCGGACAGGACGGCTGAACGGGTTCCTTTTCGACGGCTTCCAGTGCGCGCCTGTAAAGGTCCAGCGAGGATTCCAGCTTGCCCGTACACTCGTCGATTTCCGCCATCAGTACGATGTTTGAAGTGTTCTGCGGTTCCGCGTTCAGCAATGCACGGCCATAAACAGCGGCGCTGTCGCACTGCCCTCTGCGCATCAGGTAGTGCGCCATGGCCTGCAGACGCCTTTTGTCGTCTGAGCTGGTTTCCGGACGGACGACCTCGATGTGCAGGTTTTTCGACCAAAGGGTATCTTCCCGGAACGGGAGTCCAGCCTTTAAGGTGTGCCGCCCTGGCGCCCAGCCAGCAGTGCTTTGTGGATCGACTCCGAAATCTGCAAAGGCCGGTCTGTTCAATCCTACGCGCAACTCGCCTGGAGGCAGGGGATTGAGCGGGAAAAGCCGGATGGCGTTTCCGGGAACCTGCTCCTGGAAAACCTTCACAAACAGAACTTCTTCGTACCAGGGCCCGGGGAAACTTTGAGAAAAACCGCGGCCGTAAAGGGAATCGATCGCACGAAGTGCCGCCGGGTCGTTGCGAAGGCTGTCTGGCAACCCTTCGGCATAGCGCTCAGGCCCGAATTCCTGGGTAGAATAAAGCGTGAGGTTGACGATCAGCGGAAATCCCTGCTCCAGCAGGATGTCGGCAGAAGAAAAACTCTTGAGGTCGAGCTTCAGTTCGGGCGCCTGCGCAACCAGGCTCATTGGAAAGAACAGGGCGACAACATGTATGCAAAAGCTTGAGCGGTCCATATTTTTTGTTTTAACGGCACCGGTCAGGGTGCGTATTCTATTTAACGCAAGATCATAAATCCAAATTCACGGTCTTTGGCACGAAATCCGGATCTGACTAAAACAGTTTCCGACAGATGCATCCCGTCCGCAGCGATTGCCCGCATTGATCCCGGTACCGGTGGCGTTGATGCACAGGGTACTGCCCACGACGTTGTCGTTTGCGGTAGTGATGCTTCGCGTTCTGAGATTTCTATTCCATCCAACGGTATCGCAATTTAAATTGACGAGTACCGCCGACACCGGGCAATGCGAAATGAAGTTGTCATAACGCATCCAGCAATTTTCCATTCCACTGGTGAGACCACCCGTGCAGGCAATCGAGGAGGTCCATGCGACCCCCCAGATGTTGCTGACCGCTACACCATCGATCGTCATGCCATCACCAGAATTCAGCCTGCCGTTGATGATGCCCTCGCCGTGGTGCCTGACGCTGACGGCATGCGATAATTCATGGGCAATGATGTTGGCAAGCACCGCGGAAGCTGAGCGGTTCACCAGCGCAACGTTGATCGACACGCTGTCGCAGGTAACCAGGCCATCATCCCCTGGATCTACTGCATTATACGTATATCCATAAAAGCCACCAATCCCATCCGACCGGTACAGTCGCGCACCTTTCTGATCAAAGCCCAGCTCGTGGGTATGGCGGTTCCGGTTGATGACCCTGCGGGTTGCATGCACGGTATCCATTTCTGCCTGGTCGATCCTTCTGACTTCAACACCGGTATGGCCGCGGTCAAAATACCCGGTTCCAATATTGTTTCGATCCCATACCAGCAGGTCTTTGATGTTCATGGCAAACCGCCGGTGAGTGCCACGCACAAAGAATCCCCGGTATTCTTCATAAGCCGGGATGCCATCGCCATTGAGGTTGTTGTTTCGGCTGGTATCGGCGTCCACCTTTGGATCTTCGGGGTCTGCCTGTTGGCCATTCGGATCGGCCTCCCAGCCGCGATCAGCAATCCGGTTTTCGTCGATGTCTTTGGGAATGGTCACGCGGTTATCGGCGTACACCGTTTTTTTAGGACGCCCTTGAGGATGCGTTTTTTCCTCCGCCTTCCACTCGACTGATTTATAAGGTAACTCTGTACTCTTGGAGCCATTGGCCACGGACCGCATAAACCCAAATCCACCGTAGTCGTCGGAAACGACGGTAACGCTAAATTCCCTTACGGGCGTTTTGGTCCTCGCATTCAGGTAGTATGCTCTGTCCTCATGGCGATCGTCAGCACCTCGTACCCAGCGGGAACACATCGACGAGTCGAATACCTCGTAGCGGTCGGGAAGCTTTTTAATATACAGGTCCTTACAGGTATCTGCTGTCGGGTACGGTGGCCAGTTCAGGCACACCCCCCGTTCGTTGCTCGCTTCCGGCAATTCAAAAAAATGGATGCGGCATTGGTGTGCCAACGCTGTTTTCCATTCGCGGTTGTCTTCGTAAACGAGGTAAGATCGCTTTTCGAGTTCTATTCCGTCCCGCGGCAACCAGGCGGTAGCTGTGGTGTCCATGCGCACTCCGGGCCTGAATACTTCGATGCGCACCGTATCCGGTTGGGGCCTTGTGTCTTGCACTTTTAAAAAATCCGGATTGTACACGTCTACCTTCAACAGCACTTCCCCAGCCTGTTCCGGTGCTTCATAAATGATATGGCGGCCTTTGTTTCCCTTGATAAACCGGCCGCCGCCCCTAAGAATGGTCCATTCGTATTCTACGGCGTCCTCAAAACTGCGATGGATCCGCTTGGTGGGACAACTGGTGCGGCACCAAAGTTCCACGTCGTCCGGATCGCGAATGTCATCGGCGCTGATCCTCATCCACTCCTTGTAAACCATTTTGCGGTTGTCCTCAACCGGCGGCAAAACGATCCGGGGTTTTGGCAGGTCGGCCGCCCGGCTCCAGCGCGGTCCCTGGGTCAGGCAGCTTCCCCTGGGCAAACCCGTATACTGAGAAGGGGACGGGATCCTGAAGGCATCGGATTCAATGCGAATGAGGTAATGGTCGGGCCACAGACTGTCTCGACGGGTGCGAATGCGGATGTTGCGCGTCACGGTTTCGTCGATCACCTGGCTTGGGTTGTCGTCGATGATCTTCAGTTCGATCAGCGTTTCCTTCATGCTGTCGATGGCCACGTAAGGAGGCATGAACACCACCCTTTTCCCTTCGCGGAAGCGCTGCGGGTTCAAGCACCCAAGTTCAACCAGGCTTCCTTCGCCGCGGAGGATGCGCCATTCGAATTTGACTCTGCCGTTTAAGGACCTCATGTCCGTCGAAGGCGTTTCGGGACAACTGAGTTCCGGGTTGCAATCCCACCACAACTCGTCGTAATCGACGCCAGCCGCCAGCAGGGGGAGAAATTCATCCCGGTAAATGGTGACAGAATCATTCGGAGGTTCCAGTCCGCCGTCCATGCGCGGCCCCGAAAGTACGCGGACAACAGGGTCGCATTTCCATTCCGTCTCGGGAGGTGGTTTGGAGTAGGTACTGCTGGTGGGCACGTATTCCCTGACCAGGGGGGTCGTGGTGGTGACCGGCACGGTCGTAGTGATACCCGGAGTCGTCATCGTGGGGGTGGTGACCACCGGTGGTGACACCATTTTGCTTTCTACGCTCACGGCGCTGAACGCATTCCAGATGCCGTCGAGCCCGGTTTGTATGCTTTTTCGTTCGGGTTCCGGCATGCTGTCCAGCTTTTTTCCGCTCAGTTTTTCAATTTCTTTGCGACCAACAGAGTCCCAATGCTCTTTGGGAAGGGGATGGCCGTACAAGGCCTCGGTGCTTTGCCACAAAGCCCATTGAACAACGGTTTCACGCTGCCTTTCCGGGTTGCCGGCCAGAACAGTGCTGAGCTGACCGCTTTCAACCAGGGTCTCGTAGGCACGGGTGATGTGTTCGTATGCATTCAGCACGAGGGACACACCGACACCCGGGTTTTTCTCAGGGTTAATGGGAAAGTATAATGGAGCCCCGGTTCCAGGAATCAGGAAAGTCTGCCTCACCGGCGCCTCAAGGCAGGGTACCATCCGGCTTTGAGGGGTCTGACGTGACAGTTCGGTCAACAATTCCGTTACTTCGTTCAGTGGCATGCTGGTCCGCGTAGGGATAAACACCTGTTGAATGCCCGGCCTCCCGGGATCTTTCACGGGTGGGGTTTCCGGACTAAGTCCGGGCAGGCCGATCCAGCTAGAAATATTTTCCTTACTGCCGCCTGCTTCAGTGGGCAGTACGTGGATGTCTACGCAGCTGCCGTAGACGGGAATGGTAACGTGGCCGCCGGGAGCAATGATCACCGGAGGAATGGGATCGGCACGCTGTGGCTGGTCTCCATTGCCGGGGATGTAGAGCGGTCCATTGCCGATGTGCACCTCAACGGTCTGGTCGGTAGGGTTACTCAGGTGGATGTCTGCAATGTGTCCGTTGGGAAAGCTGGTACTGATAACGCTTGCGGTATTTGCAATTTCCGGATGAGAAGTTGGCGGGGCCTCTGCAATCTTCGTAGTGGTTTCGGGCAAGGTGGGTGGCTGAAACAAAGGAGTGCCGCTTTGCTGTCCGGTGAGGATGACCGCATCGATGATGGGTGTGTGCGGAATCGCCATGACCGGGTATCCCGGACCTCCACCCTGGGGGGTTAGCTCCCGTTCCAGAGAATCGCAAAACTTCCTGATCCGGTCGCAGGGATCGAATTCTGATCCGATGCTCCACCACCAGAGGGTAAATTGCACGACGACATCTCTCTCCAATGCTGGGTTGAAATCGAGCGGTGTTTTTATCTGTCCGTCTTCGCGGAGCCGGTCGAAGGTCTCCTGCCACAGTCTGACCCGTTCGATCATTGGATTGCTGACATCCCATTCACCGGATGGTGGCCAGTGTGTACCTGCAGGGGAAGTGGGCAGGTCTGCATCCAGGCAATAACCGTAAAGGGGAACCGTCGTCCGCGGTGTGGTGACGGTTACCGTTACCGGCGTGCAGGTGATGGGACGCTGATGCCGTGGCCCGGTGGTCGTAACGGTAGCCGGGATTTCCACGGTGCGTGGCCCGGTACCGGTATAGACGATGGTTGCAGTGGCAATGTTGCCCGTTGGAAAGCCTGTGGATACAACATCAATGCTTATTTCCTGCACATCCTGCGGCTTGGGGCTTTCGCCCTGCAAACGGTTGGCGGAGGGTAAAACTCCGGCAAAGTGGGGAAGGGGCGTCAGGGAAACGGGCAAGACGACTGCTGCGATCAGCAGCAGCATTCGAAGCAACGAAATCATTCCAAGGTGTTTTTTCATACCGGATCCATGAAAGGGCTTAGAAAACGATCATTCCTCATTCCCCGCATACGCCACTTGCAAGCACAACAGAACCTTCATTCGGCACAATGCGGATCATTAACCGGCAGATGGGAATCCGTCCGACATCATCATTGGTCGTGTTGACCCTGCTAAGTTATTACAATACGGGGATAAAAGCAAATGCAGTGCGAAACGGCAGCACTGTTTCAGGGGCGAATGCCTGCCAATGGGGCTTTGTGCAGTCGTTTTACAACTTTGCCGCCACGTGTATGGCGGAGGGATCCGGACGCCAGAGGTCGCAAATTCGAACACTCCCGAAATGAACGGTGCAAGAAGAGAAAAGGTGAATGTTAAGGGCACTTCTAAAAAATCCATTCAACACTTAAATTTCTCCTGCCCTCCATTTTACCTGCCTATGTTTTAGTGCCGTGAATGCAGCTCGTACCGGCTCCATGTATCGCGATCTCAATGAGTTTCATCTTTTTTATCCGTGTACTGCCCTTATGTTCTTCTTTGTTGCCATTGAGTAAAAATTACACCAATTTCTTTTGTAGTGGGCAGGGTTGCCAGTGTTCCTTTCGTTTACTTCCACTGGTTCATTTCTTTTATACTTAAAGTTGGACGAGTTCGACACCCTGAGCAAAGGTGAAGCGCAACCGGGATGAAAACAAAATCTCCCGGAAAATTGAAATATCCGATCAGCGGGGGCATTGCGGTAAAATGGCGTGCCGACGCCCACGCCGGTGGCCGGCCCGCATTGGACAAAAGGGTTTATCTTCGCTGCGCAATTGCAAATTATGGAAAAGATCCGCGTCGGCATCAGTTGTGGCGACATCAACAGCATCAGCCTTGAGGTCATACTCAAGGCGCTAAGTCACGAAATGATCTACAAGAGCATCATTCCTGTGCTGTACGGGAATGTCAAGATCGCCAGCTACCACAAGAACATCGCCAAACTCGATGCACTCAGTTTCAACAACCTGGCGCAGGGTGAGCGTCCCCGGCCGGGGAGGCTGAACCTGGTGAACTGTTGGAGCGAAAACGTGACCATCGCGCTGGGCAAGGCCAGCCCCGATGGCGGAAAATACGCCATGCTGGCCCTCGACCGCGCCCTGCAGGACGCCATCAGCGGCGAGATCGACGCCCTCGTTACCGGTCCCATCAACAAGCTGGCCATGCGCATGGCGGGATTTGCCCATTTCGGACACACGGGCTACCTGCGCGAAAAGGCCGGTGTGCCCGACTGCCTGATGTTTATGGTCTCAGAGTCCCTGAAAGTGGGTGTCGTCACCGATCACCTTCCGCTATCGCAGGTTGCCGGAGCCATCCAAAAGGATGCCGTGCTGCGCAAGATCCGCATCATGGAGCAGTCGCTGATGAGCGATTTTGGTTTGGAAAAACCACACCTCGCCGTGCTTGGACTCAACCCGCATGCCGGTGAAGAGGGACTGCTTGGCCCGGAAGACGAAGAGATCATCCGTCCGGCCATCATCGAGGCAAAAAAAGCAGGCGTGTTTGTATCCGGACCCTATCCTGCCGACAGTTTCTTTGGCAACGGCGCGTTTAGCAAATTCGACGGAATCCTCGCGATGTATCACGATCAGGGACTGATCCCCTTCAAAACCATCGCCAGCCATGAAGGAGTTAACTTTACTGCAGGCCTGCCCTTCGTGCGAACATCGCCCGATCACGGCACAGCGTTCGACCTCGCAGGAAAAAATGAAGCCGACCCGGGCTCCATGTTCAATGCGCTGATCCTGGCAAAAAATATCGTCAGTCAGCGTAAAGGCTATAGGGAAATGCGGGAAAACGTTTTGCGAAAAAGGCCAAAGCTATCAGAAGAAATGAGCGAGTAGGTTAATCACGCTATTAGCATTCGTCTCGGTTGAGATTGGTTTATTCTCTCCGACAACTTTGGCAGTGCAAATTTAGCGCTTTTTCCGAATAGAACTCCTCTTCCGGACTTTGTATTTGCTCACATTTTTTTTGACGCTCGTTTTGACAACGGGCTTTGCACAGGCAAGCGGACGAATGTCGCGGCTCAGGATCTCCACGGCCGTTATGGCACGCACATCCGCAGCTGGCTCACCGGTCACTGCAGGTTCGGAAGCCGGGTTGGTGGCAACCTCGGTGTCAAGCAGATCGAGGTTGTAACGCTCGATGATCCGGATCAGGCGTTCGGGATAGTTGGGGTCGGTTGCGTATCCACACTTTTTTAAACCATACGCCCACGACTTGTAATCGCTCAGCGGCAACTCAAACAATTCGCGGTAACGAGGACGGTATTTTAAAAAGTCGGAGTGGTCCATGTAAGATTCCATTGCGGTCGGATAAGACCGGAAACAGGAAAATACGAGACTGCCGGTACTGTCGCGGTCGTCGTCTTTGTACTGGTAAGTTGCTCCAGACCAGGTCGTCTTGCACTTGATGCCAAAATGGTTGTTTGCCTGCGTGGCCAGCTCGCTGCGTCCTGATTGCGATTCGTGCAGTGCCTGCGCCATCTTGATGCTCGCGGGAATGCCCGTGCGCTCCATTTCACTGACCGCCACCAGCTTAAACTGCTCGATGTAACGCTCCTGTACGGAGACGGGTCGCGAGGCCGTCATGCATACCGCACTCAGGGAGAGCACCAACCATCTCAAAACAGGGGAAGTAGAGAACCGTGACCGCATCGCAAATTTTCTTTGCCTTTTCAGATACAAAAATAATACCAATTTCGAAATTGCCAAAGGGGGCTAAATGTATATATACCTTATAATCAATTATATACATAGTGCTTTTATTAATAATATGATAATTGAACCCAAAAATTCCGGGAGCCGGGTGTGAGCCGTCGGGATTTATGAAGCCGGATTAAATCAATGGCACTGCGGACCGGTCAGAGCGAAACATTCTCTTCTGCATCGCGAACCAGCCGGTTTGAGCCATTTAAGACAGAGGTCGCAGGTCATTTCCACTTGATGTTGCAGCCAATGCTGGGGTATTGCACTGCATCCGGTGCCTGCCCGGAGAGTATGGCTTCTATGGCATTTCGCAGGTCGTGGCCGGTCACGGGAAGTCCACTGCCGGGCCTGCTTTCGTCGAGCCTGCCCCGGTAAACCAGTTTCCTTTCGGCGTCGAACAGGTAAAAGTCCGGAGTGCAGGCTGCATCGTAAGCGCGGGCGAGCTCCTGGGTCTCGTCGTAGAGGTAGGGAAAAGGAAATCGGCGTTCTGTTGCCAGGGCTTTCATTTCGGCCGGCCCGTCCTGCGGGTAGCTTGAGACGTCGTTGGCGCTGATGCCGAGCGTGCAGAGTCCGCGGGGCTGGTATTCCGCTGCGATGCGGAGCAGCTCGTCGAGGACGTGCACCACGTAAGGGCAGTGGTTGCACATAAACACTATGAGGTAGGCTTCGAAGCCCGAGAGCTCGTCAAAATGAAGGATCCTGCCCGAGACGACATCCGGAAGCCTGAAGTCAGGAGCCCGGGTTCCAAGGGCAAGCATATTGGAAGGTGTAGCGGCCATGGTTTGTCGGTAAAAGTGCAGTACAAAGATAGGAAACCGGCTGGGTCAGCATTCAACCTCAAGCGAGAGACCGTCCTCAACGGCCCGTTGATTCATGCCTTTGGAGAGCGCCACACGAGCCTTCGTGTATGGGAAAGACGTCCATCCTGATCGTAAAGTGCCAGGAAATACAAACCGCGCGGGCGCTGCGACAGGTCGATGGTCACACAGTCGCCATCCGGAAGTGCATGGCAATCCAGGGTCCTTCCCAGTAGGTCCATCAACTGAAAATGGTCAAATGCCTGAGCGCGTGGGTCCAGCAGGCAGATCCCGTCAGCACACCCGATTCCGATCTCCGCAGTTTGTTCCGGAGGCAGGCTCCTGTGGAACTTGATCCCGGAGGGCATGTTAGGGTTGGAAGCTTCCAATCCCGGCCACATCGGCCACAGATAAAGAGCGAATAGCAAGCTCATCAAAATGTTCTGATTGCCAGTTGTTGCGCTCATGGTGGGTTTCGCTTTGTACATTCGACACCCGCTCCCGCAAAAAGTTTAACCCTAAACCCCCTCCATGATAGAAGGGAGTGAACGGATTCAAGGTCTATGTAGGGAATTGAGTATGAACCATGCGGCACATTATCGCACGATCCAACGCCAAGAGAAGTGCCCTCCATCAAGTTCACAGTACCAATATTCGGGTGATCGAAAATATCGTTCCTATGAATTTGCATAGGAGTGATAAAGTCTGGGCAAGACCAAGACTGAACGCCCGCCTGAGTTAGGGTTTATTGAAATGGTTCATCTGAATAAACCGGGCACACTGTGCCGGCAATCCTGGTCTAAAAGCTCTCCCTAATTGGCTTTCTTCTATTTTCCGCCGAATTTATAACCAACAGTCCCCCTCAATGAGGGATTATTCGCCATCATCGGGATGCAATTCCCTGCTAATTGCCCGTTTCAGGAACTTCTTCTGAAAGCAAGTTCAGGATATTTGCCTTTTGCAGAGGAGATGTACTCCTCGACGATGGCCATATCCTCTTCCGGCTTTTCGCCGGGCATAAAGGCCTGGTGAAAGTGGACGGTGCGGCTTGGGTAGTCGATGGTGGCGGGAACGATGGGAACTCCGGCCATACGGGCGATGTGATAATACCCCGATTTGAGCCGGGCAACGCGTTTGCGGGTCCCTTCAGGCGCAATGACGATGGCAAATTCTCTTTTTTCGCGGAAGAGCGCTGCGTAGCGTTCTACCTGTTGAAGGGAAGCCGAGCGCTCGACGGGATAGCCTCCCAGGACGCGGAAGAGCCAGCCAAACGGAGGGCGGAACAGGCTTGCTTTTCCGATGAAGTGGATCTTCTCCAAGCCGGTAGCCCACCGCACCAGGATGCCCAGGGGAAAATCCCAATTCGACGTGTGGGGCCCAATGGCAACCACAAATTGGTCGAGTGCCCGCAGGGGCTCGTCCCCCCGGACCTTCCAGCCAAGTAATTGCAACATCCGGCGACTAAACCATCCCATCATAATATGGTCTAAAAATGCGACTTTTCCCGGCAATCCACCGAATTTTATGACCTCATTTCACCTTGAAATGCGAAGATTCAACATTAAACCAAGAGGCGCCTGGCAAGTCAAACCAAATGATGATGGCAACCAAAGTAACGGACGACCAGTTGATTGTCGACTGGATCAGGACACCGGCGACAGCCGATAAAGGCTTTCGCGCCCTGCTCGATAAATACCAGCAAAAGCTCTATTGGCACGTCCGGCGAATGGTGCTCGTTCACGAAGACGCCGACGACGTTTTGCAAAACACCTTCATCAAGGTGTACCGCAATATTGACAGCTTCGAAGGCAAGAGCAGCCTGTTTACCTGGCTGTACCGCATCGCCACCAACGAGTGCCTGAGTTTTTTGGACAGAAACAAGCGCCACCGGTACGATGGCATGGATGGCGAAGGGGACGAGGGGGTGCTCAACCAGTTGCAGTCGGACCCCTTTTTCGACGGAGATGCCATACAGCTATGCCTGCAGCAGGCGCTGGCCACCCTACCGGATCGGCAAAAGCAGGTGTTCCTGCTGCGCTACCACGACGAGATGTCTTACAGGGATATGTCGGAGATCCTCGACACCTCGGAAGGCGCGCTGAAAGCCTCCTACCATCATGCCGTGAAAAAGATCGGCGAATTTTTTAAACAGAGAGAAACGTTTTGACATGAGCGATGTATACGATAAAAACAACGAGCCCCAACTGCCCTTTGGCGATGGCCTGAAACAGGCGGATGGCTTTGCCCTGCCGGAAGGATATTTCCCGGCCAGGCGCGCCATGCTCGAAGACAAGGTCACCGGCAGCAACGATACGCAAAAAGGGGGCTTTCGCGTACCCGAAAACTACTTCGACACATTCGCCAACCGGCTGTCGCAGCAGTTGCCCTTGGGCCTTCCCGCAGAGGTGCGCACCGACGAGGGATTTCGCATACCCAAAGGCTACTTCGAACAATTCCGGGAGCGCCTGACCACTGCCAGCATCCCGGGGGCCGTCACCCCGCGCCGAAGCACTTCGGTGCGCGTGCGCCGCTTTTGGTCCTATGCCGTTGCGGCAACCGTATTTGCAGCAACCTGCTGGCTGGTCTTGGACCTCTACCGCAGTCCTGCACAAGCAGATCTCCTCGCCGGATGCAGCGAAGACGAGCTGCTGGAATACATTGAGGCCAATGCCGCCGAATTTGACGGCGCAAGCCTGGCTTTGCTCCTGGATGACGAAACGTCCGTGCTTCCGGAACTGCCCGAAACGGCTGACGAAAATCTGGATGAACTGCTCATCGAATACCTGCAATGAACAACCGTTAATCACGCAATTTGAATATCGCTGAATCTATGAAAACGACACTGAATACACTCATCGCGCTGACGACCTGTATAGCCGCAGGCCTTGCGCAGGACGACGCTCCGGGCCCGCCACCGGAAAGGGAGCGCGCGCTGGAAAAAATGGAGTCCATGCGCGTTGCTTTCATGACCAACGAGCTCGACTTAAATTCTGAAGAATCTGCCCGCTTCTGGCCACTGTACAATGAATATTCGAAAAAGCGCATGGAGCTTCGAAAGGACCTGCTGCTGTCCAAGCGGGAGAATCGCCGGGAAAAACTTTCAGAGGAAGAATCGGAAAGGCTCGTCGAAGAGCAGCTTGCACTCCAGCAGCAGGAACTCGAGCTCAAGAAAAATTATTACGACCGCTTCAGAGCAATACTTCCGGCGCAAAAGCTCGCACGGCTGGAACCCTCCGAAAAGGCCTTCAACCAGGAAGTGCTCAAGAGATTGCGGGAACGGCGCGAAAACCGCATGGCACGACCCGGCCGGATGCGCCGCTGAAACGGCACCCGTGGCTGCGCTCTTTACCCGGATGACAGGACCATTCGCAAGAAAAGTTTCCAGAAGCCCGGAAACGATTTGCGGACGACGTCCGGATCGGACAATTCGAGGGGTGCGCAATGTGCGAACAATCCGAACGCCATAGCCAGCCTGTGGTCACCCCTGGGGTCGAGCCGGAATTGTACCGGCGGACTGAATCCGGACATGCCGAAGGTAACATCCAAACGACCGTTAGCATGATGCATAGCATGCGCCTCCACACCACACGAGGCGAGCACTTCGCGGAGAGCGTCCAGGCGGTCGGATTCCTTGAACTGCAGGTTTTGCAGGCCTTCAAAGCAAACATCCTGCCCCCGGAGCGCACAAAACACCGCAAGCGCGGGAAACAGGTCAGGGCATCCGGCCAGGTTGAGGCGCAGGTCCTGCTGCATGCGGAATCCGGTCTGGCGAACGCTCATCCCACCGCGCTCCTCTTCAAACCGCAGGCCCCAGCCGGAGAAAAATCCTGCCGCCGCTTCGTCGGCCTGCAAACCCGAAAATGCGAGATTGGGAAAATGAAGCTCTCCCTCGTCGAGCAGTGACAACCACGCCAGAAAAAAAACTGCAGCGCTCCAGTCCGCTTCGATGCCATCCAATGATCCGGCATAACGACCGGGGCCAATCCGGGCATGGGTGGACGAATACCCCATCGAAATACCAAAATGACGCATCAGGGAAAGGGTCATGTTCAGATAGGGCTGTGATACGGCATCTTGAGTCCATTCCACTTCGAGTCCCCTGGATAAACAGGGGGCGATGAGCAGCAGGGCGCTGGCGAACTGGCTGCTCTGGCGTGCGTCGACGTCGACGTGGAAGGGGTAGTGGGGCGAAATGCCCCGGACAATCCGCACGGGCAATTGGTAAGGCGTTTCGGGAAACAGGAATTTGCAGCCCAGCTCTTCGAGGGTTTTCAACAGCGGACGCAGTGGTCTGCGACGCAGCATTTCGCTTCCATCGATGGTTTTTTGTTCGCCGCGCTGTGCTAACCAGGCGAGCAGAAAGCGCAGTGGCGCTGCACCATCGCCAACATACAAACGTTCGTTAGTATCTTCCAGACATTGTTTCAAGTGCTGCACATCGTCGGCGTCGGGCAGGGATTCGGGAAGTGAGACAGCCTTTCCTCCGAGTGCACGGAGAACAAGCAGTCGGGTGGCAATGCTCTTGGAGCCGGGCAGTTCAATGACCTGATTCAACATCCTTAACCGGATCGTCGCCCCAGTGGATGCGAAGGATTTGCTCCAGAGCCGGGTGCAGACTCCGGCCCACGGGACATGCGTTGGCAGCACCAGCCAGGATGGAGCGTTCCCTCCCGGTATAGTTCATTGCCGGCATGTAGAGGTCAATTTCAACACCTCCGATGCGGCGCGGGTCGTTGGCCATATGTTTAAGGACTTCGGCACGCATTCCACCCACTTCGATGCCATGTGTCTGGGCCGCAATGGCAACGATGGTCATCATGCAACTGGCGAGCGATGTCGACGCCAGGTCAGTAGGCGAAAAGGCATCGCCCTTACCCTGATTGTCGGGTGGCGCTACGGTGTGAATCTTATGTCCGCTGCGCAGGTGCGTTGCTTCCGTGCGCAAGTCTCCAAGGTAAATGACTTCTGCTGTCTTCATGTTGATCCGATTTTCGGCTTCCCGCAAAAAAATGCCCGAGCCGGCGGCGGGCAAAGATCGGCAATTTTGAGGCAAAGACCGCCCTGCCCGCAAGTCGGACACCGGCGTATTTTTGGCGACAAATACAGCACATGCAACAAAGCAATGTACCGTCTCTCCACACCCAGATACTCGAAGTCGCCCAAAGAACTCCCGAGCCCCGGGCGGCTGAAATTCCACACTTCCACGAGCTGCACGGAGAGAAGCGCGAAGATCCCTATTACTGGATGCGCGAACGCGATAATCCGGCCGTGCTCGCCCACCTCGAGGGCGAAAATGCCTACCTCGAAAGCGTATTCCAACCGGCAAAATCCCTGCGGACAGCACTTTACGACGAAATGCTGGCCCGCATCGTTCAGGACGATAGCACCGTGCCTTATCCAAAGGGCCATTACCTCTATTACACGCGTTTTCTGGAAGGAAAGGAATATCCAGTCTATTGCAGGCAGCGCCGTGGCGAAGATCGCGCAGCAGAAGAAGTGCTGCTCGACGTAAACGCTCTGGCCGAAGGCCACAAATTCTGCAACGCCCTGGCGCCTGTCGTGAGCCACGACGGCACACTGTTCGCTTTTGGACTGGACCTCACCGGGCGAAACCTCCATAGGCCATACATCGTCGATACCCGCAACGGCAGCCGTTACGGCGACTCTGGCCGGGTGCTGGCAGGCGATTTCGCCTGGTCTCCCGACGGCAACTTCCTCTACTACAATACCAAAGACGAAGAGACCCTCCGCCCCGACAGGATCTGGCGCCACCGGCTTGGAAGTTCTTTTGAAGAGGACCAGCTGGTTTACGAAGAATCGGACGAAACCCTCTATGCTCACCTCTCCTTATCGCGCGACCGGGAATGGCTGCTCATCCACTCGGGATACACCGAGCCGCTGGAGTGTCGCGTCATGGACCTCACCTTGCCCGGATCTTCGTTGCGCTGCGTCAGGGCCAAACGCCCGGGGATCCACTATTCAGTGGATCACTACGACGGCCGATGGTACCTGCTGCACAACGATCAAGCTCCAAACTTCAGACTCAGCCTGTGCGACGGCGATGTCTTCGATGAAAACCAATGGACCCCATTTCTGGACCATGACCCGGAAGTGCTGATCCAGGGTTTCGAACTTTTTGAAGGCTACCTCGTGGTTTTCGAACGGAGCGGTGGCATGAACCGCATCAACATCCGCGACCGAAACGTCCCTGGCAGCAAGCATTACATCGAATTCCGCGACACCAGTTACGATTGCTGGCTGGGAAGGAACGAAGAACCCGGGGAGACCCTGTTGCGCCTGCACTACACCTCGATGACTACCCCTGTGTCCACATTCGACTACGACATGCAACAGCGCAAACTGATTCTTCGCAAGGAGAACCCTGTCCGGGGTGGATTCAACAAAGAAAATTATGTTACTGAATACTTGCAGGTGCCGGCACGCGACGGAACCCTGATCCCGGTTTCTTTGGCCAGCCTGCGGACGCATCGTCGCGACGGCTCGGCGCCCATGGTGCTGCAGGCTTATGGAAGCTATGGCATCAGCTACGATCCGGCGTTTTCGACCAACGCACTTTCCCTGCTCAACCGCGGATTTGTTTTGGCCATCGCCCATATTCGTGGAGGCAAAGAAATGGGCTGGAACTGGTACGAACAGGGCAGGCTGGCCCATAAGATGAACAGTTTTTACGACTTCATCGACTGCGCCGAACACCTGGTGCGCAACGGATACTGTTCTCCCAAACTCCTGTTTGCGCGGGGAGGGTCTGCAGGGGGCCTGCTGATGGGTGCGGTGATGAACCTGCGGCCGGATCTGTTCTGTGGCATACTCGCGAATGTTCCTTTCGTCGACGTTCTCACCACCATGTCCGATCCAGGCATTCCTCTGACCACGGGCGAGTACCAGGAGTGGGGCAACCCCGCAGATGCGGTTCAATATGGCTGGATGCGGGCCTATTCGCCCTACGACAACGTCGTTAACGGAGAATATCCGCACCTGCTGGTAACCACGGGGTTTTCCGACAGCCAGGTGCAGTATTGGGAACCTGCGAAGTGGGTGGCGCGCTTGAGGGTCCGGCGCACCCGCAAGGACCGTCTGCTCTTGTTCTATACCAACCTCGACGCCGGGCACGGCGGTGCCTCCGGAAGGTTCGAACGCCTCCGCGAACTGGCACTGGAATACGCATTCGCAATCGTCCTTGCCGAGGCCCCCGAAGCGGATCCGGTGCTCTCCATTTCCACCCGCAGCCAATGACCGCTTTGTACATCTACCGCGCAGCTTTTGTTGCTATTTTTGGGCCGCTGCCGCAAATCGGATGGTCCCTTTGCCCATCCGCTGCAGGATTGTGAATATGACCCCGGTAGAAGCGCTCATCATCGCCATTGTGGAAGGACTTACGGAGTTCCTGCCAGTCTCCTCTACGGGGCACATGATCCTCGCCTCCTCCTGTTTGGGGCTTGAGCACGACGCGTTTCAAAAATCTTTCGAGATTTCCATCCAGCTTGGCGCCATCCTTGCCATTGCCTGGATCTACGCCAGGCGCTTCCTTCGCAGCATAGAGCTCTATAAAAAGCTGCTGGTGGCCTTTCTGCCTACGGCCCTTATCGGTTTTGCCGCTTACGGCTGGATCAAACAATACTTGTTCAGCCCCATGGTCGTAACGGTTTCGCTCATCGCCGGAGGCATCGTTCTCCTGCTTCTGGACCGTCGCGTCGTCGCCAGCAGGTCAACCATCGAGCAACTCGAACACATCCCTTACCGCAATGCTTTTGGCATCGGACTGGTTCAGGGAATATCAGTCATTCCCGGTGTTTCCAGGGCGGCGGCCACCATCATCGGCGGCGTGTTCAATGGTTTGGACAGGCGCCAGGCCACAGAATTTTCTTTTCTCCTTGCCGTGCCCACCATGTTTGCCGCTACGGGCTACGACCTGCTCCGCACCGGCATGCAGTTTTCCCGGCAGGAACTGATGCTGCTGGCTCTTGGTCTGGTGGCTTCCTTTGTTTTCGCCTGGATCGCCGTCAAGCTGCTGCTTTCTTTTGTGGAGCAGCATGGGTTTGCCGTTTTCGGCTGGTACCGCATCGCGCTCGGCCTGCTCTTTGCCCTCCTGATCCAACAGGGCATCATTCGCTAAAGCCTCCCCCCGCTCCGGCTGATGACGATCATGGACGACATTCCGGAGAATGTTTTTAGTTTTGGCGAAAACCACCTGCCTCCAACCAATCCCTCGAACTGCACCACAGAGACCTAATTGAAAAGCAATGAAAAAGAAAATGCATCCCGAAAGCCTGATGATGTCCTACGGATATAAACCCGAGTGGTCGGAAGGCGCCATCAAAAGTCCCATTTTTCAAACGTCCACCTTTGTGTTTAAAAGTGCCGAGGAAGGCAAGGCTTTTTTTGAACTTGCCTACGGGCTCCGAAAGCAAAAGGCCGGAGAGGAAATGGGGCTCATCTACAGCCGGATCAACAATCCCGACCTCGAAATTCTGGAGGACCGGCTCTGCCTGTGGGATGAAGCGGAAGACTGCGCCGTATTTGAAAGTGGAATGTCGGCCATCACCACCGTGCTCCTCGAATTTCTCAACCCGGGAGATCTGCTGCTTTTTAGCACGCCGCTATACGGTGGAACGGATCACTTCATCCGCAAAATCCTCACCCGGTTTGGCGTCCACGTGCGGAGTTTTTCCGTAGGGCAATGCAGCGAAGAAGCCATTCGCATCGTCGAGGAAAGCGGACTTGCCGACCGGCTTGCCATGGTTTACATCGAAACGCCGGCAAACCCCACCAACGATCTGATCGATATACGATGCAGCAAATCGATCGCAAGGCATTTTGAGCGCGAGGATCGGCCGGTTTACCTTGCCGTCGACAATACCTACATGGGCCCGCTTTGGCAGCATCCCCTCAAGCATGGTGCAGACCTGGTCCTCTATTCTGCAACCAAATACATCGGCGGTCACAGCGACGTCATTGCAGGAGCCTGCCTGGGATCGTCCCCGATGATCGCGAGGGTAAAAGGGCTGCGCACCTTTTTGGGAAATATGGCAGGACCGTGGACCGGATGGCTGTTGTTGAGAAGTCTGGAAACCCTCAAAGCCCGAATGGACGTCCAGGCAGCCAATGCCGGGAACGTTGCGGAATTTCTCAACCACCACCCGAAAGTGGAAAAAGTATACTACCTCGGCAACCTCAAGGAGACGGACGGGGCAGCCTACGAGATCCGGCAGCGGCAATGCCTCAGCAACGGAGCCATGATCTCCTTCGACGTACGTGGTGGCGAATCCGAGGCTTTCCGCTTTCTTAACGCGCTTGGCCTGATCAAACTGGCCGTGAGCCTGGGCAGTACCGAAAGCCTGGCAGAACATCCCGCCACGATGACGCACGCCGACGTATCGCCAGACGAAAAAAGGGCCCTGTCCATCACGGAAAAAATGATCCGCCTGTCAATTGGCGTGGAAAATCCCGACGACATCATTGCCGATATCTCACAGGCGCTGGACCACGTATGAGAGAGCTTAGCACCCGGATAAGATTTCAAACGATCGTTAGGTATAGCAATCAGCCCGCCCTTTTAGCGGCGATGTGTTGGCTGTTTGGTTTTGTAGCGTGTGGCCCTGATCCGGTTGCCGTTCGCCGCGAAGTCTTTGATACCGAAAGGGCGTTCGAACGCAGGGTCGCCGGCAACGGAATGGCGGAGGCCTTTGCCCACTTTGCTGCTGATTCTGCAGTGATCCTGCGGGGAGGCCGCCTCATAAAGGGAAGGCAAGCCATCAGAGCATTTTATGACCAGAGGGTGTTTGGCAACGTCAGCCTGAAATGGGAGCCTACACACATCTCCGTATCGCAAAGTGGAGACCTGGCCTATACCTATGGGAGGTATACGTTCACCTCAACCGACACAGCGGGCCGGGTGCATCCGGATACAGGCGTATTCCACACCGTGTGGCAGCGGCAGCCGGATGGTGCCTGGCGATATGTGTGGGATTAAACTCTTTAACAAAGCTAACGAACGTTCGTTAGTGCTCAGGGTCCGGAAGAACCAACCTGGGTCGAATCGCCATTCATCGTTGGCTGGTTTGTTGATCGCCGCTGGCGGTATTTTTTGAAAAATCCTTTCCATTTTTGAAAGGTAAAGAACTTCTTGGCCAGACGCCCGTCGTAATGGCTGACCTGGGCTACCGAGCGGTACTGGTCGAATCCTTCGCGGTAAGCAAGATTTTTGTTTTGAGATTGCAGGGCGGCAAGGTAGTCGTTGGGGAGCAGGTAGAAACCCTCGGGGTCTTTCATTCCTCCAACGGCGTGCACGATTTCGCGGATGAAATGGATGCAGTTGCGCGCGCGCAGCGAGTAGGGCATCTCGTCCCAGCGCCGGATGAGCTGAAGGCATTTCAAAAAAACGCGCTCGTCGACTTCTACGGCAAAAGCGTGCTGGAAATCAGCTCCCCAGTCGTTGCGGATGCTGCCATTCATAAACCCGTAGTATCCCTCCCACTGAATCCCGTTGAGCGGGTAATAGCCCCAGAATCCAGCTAGCAGTGCGTCTTTCTGGTTGGGATCCTCCTGGATCATTCCAAAATAGAGGTGACCGAAAGACTGGCGGATCACCCCGTTGAACAAGCCCTCCTTGGCGTAAAATACCAGCCACTGGCGACCGTTCACTGAAGACAGGAAGCCAAACAGCAGTAGACAAGCAAGCGTTATCCGGAACCGGCGAACGTCGAAAAGACTTCTTGCGGGCATCATCGGTTCAGCAGCTTAATACTTTGAATTTCATACCAATACCACCTTTTCAGATCATAAAATTATTAAAATTCCGCCATTTATCCAAGCCTGATTGATGATCGGCTCGCTGCAGGGCACCAATGTATGCGCAGTGGGTGCGGCTTGGGAGACAGCGCGTAAATTTGAGCCCTAATGCAAGCATGATGAGCGCCGAACCCGCCGTGTACCACCCCGAGCACAAGATCCGTATCCTCACCGCAGCGTCGCTGTTCGACGGGCACGACGCAGCCATCAACATCATGAGGCGGATCATGCAGCGCAGCGGCGCCGAGATCATCCACCTCGGCCACAACCGTTCGGCCCTGGAGATTGTCGAAGCCGCCATTCAGGAAGACGTCCAGGGCATCGCCATCACCTCCTACCAGGGTGGCCACAACGAATTTTTTAAATACATCTTCGATTTGTTGCGGGAACGCAACTGCGGGCACATCCGCATATTCGGCGGAGGTGGAGGGACCATCCTTCCCGCGGAGATCGAAGAGCTCCATGCCTACGGCATTGCCCGCATTTACAGCCCGGACGACGGCAGAAAGATGGGCCTTCAGGGCATGATCAACGACCTGTTGAGGCAATGCGATTTTGCAAGCCATACCAGGGAAGCCCATTCCGGGGAAGACCTCGATTTCGCCCGCCTTGCCCGCCTCATTACCCTTGCAGAAAACGACCCCGGTCAGGCAGAGCACTTGCTCACTGGATTGGAATCTGCCACCTCTTCCAAAAAAATTCCGGTTCTGGGCATAACGGGTACCGGTGGCTCAGGCAAGTCGAGTTTGGTTGACGAACTCGTCCGCCGTTTTGTCCTCGATTTTCCGGATAAAAAGATCGCCATTGCCTCTGTTGATCCGTCGAAGCGCAAAACCGGTGGCGCGCTGCTTGGCGACCGCATTCGCATGAATGCCATCCACCCGGAGTTCCACGGTGGCCGGGTTTTCATGCGTTCTCTGGCCACACGGCAGAGCAACCTCGCCCTTTCTCCGCACATCCACCATGCACTGCGTCTGTTTCGCGTTTGGGATTTTGACCTCATCGTGCTGGAGACTTCCGGCATCGGTCAAAGCGATACGGAAATTGTCGATTTCAGCGACCTTTCGCTTTACGTCATGACTCCGGAATACGGAGCGGCAACGCAGCTCGAAAAAATCGATATGCTCGATTTTGCGGATGCCGTGGCCATCAACAAATTCGACAAGCGGGGTTCCATGGACGCATTGCGAGACGTGCGCAAACAATTTCAGCGCAACCGCGGCGTCTGGGAACAGGCGCCGGAGACCATGCCGGTTTACGGCACCATCGCATCGCAATTCAACGATCCGGGAACCAACCAACTCTATAAACAACTCATGCTACTCCTGGCTGCGAAAGCGGGGGTGCAATGGACATCGACTCTGGAACTTCCGGTTGGGGAATCCGAAAAAGTGTACATCATCCCGCCTTCCAAAACGCGTTACCTGAGTGAAATATCCGAAAACAACCGTCGCTATGACCACTGGGCAAGCCAGCAGGCCGAAGTGGCCAACAGGCTGTATTGTTTGGAGGAAGCGCGCAAAGAAATGACAGCAGCCGGAAAGGACGCCGGCGTGCTGGAGTCCCTTGTCCGCGGGTTGCAGCTTAAATTGGACGGCAACTGCCGCGCCATGCTCGAGGCCTGGCCCCAACTCCGGGAGGCCTATTCGCTCGACGAGTTCTCCTATTCCGTGAGAGGTAGGGAGATCCGGGTGCCGACGTTCAGTCTTTCGCTTTCGCACAGCCGCATTCGACGCGTAGCACTTCCCGCCTACAGGGCCTGGGGAGACATTCTCCGCTGGCAGCTCCAGGAAAACGTGCCTGGTTCCTACCCTTACACCGCCGGAGTTTATCCGTTCAAGCGTCAGGAGGAAGATCCCACGCGCATGTTCGCAGGAGAGGGTGGTCCCGAGCGGACCAACCGCCGTTTCCATTATCTCAGCCTCGACATGCCTGCAAACAGGCTAAGCACCGCCTTCGATTCGGTGACCCTCTACGGCGAGGATCCGGATGAGCGCCCCGACATATACGGCAAAGTGGGAAACAGCGGCGTGAGCATTTGCAGCCTCGACGATGCCAAAAAGTTGTACAGCGGGTTTGATCTCTGCGACCCCAGGACTTCAGTGAGCATGACCATCAACGGCCCTGCAGCGACCCTTTGTGCATTTTTTATGAATGCGGCCATAGACCAGCAATGCGAGCGCTATTTGCGGGAGCAAGGACTCGGCGAAAGGGTGGAGCAGCGGCTGAGAGAAAAATTTGATGCCAAAGGCCTGCCAAGGCCATCGTACCAGGGTAGTTTACCTCAGGGAAACAACGGCCTTGGATTGATGTTGCTGGGTTTGACCGGCGATGAAGTGGTTGAACCGGATGTTTATCAGAAGATCAAAGCCCATGCGCTGTCTGCTGTGCGCGGAACCGTCCAGGCCGACATACTCAAAGAGGACCAGGCGCAAAATACCTGTATCTTTTCTACGGAGTTCTCGCTGAAACTGATGGGCGACGTCCAGGAATACTTCATCCGAAACAAGGTTCGCAATTTTTATTCTGTGTCGATCAGCGGATACCACATCGCCGAAGCGGGTGCCAATCCGATATCGCAGCTTGCATTCACCCTTGCCAACGGATTTACATTCGTGGAATATTATCTGTCGCGTGGAATGCACATCGACGATTTCGCTCCCAACCTGTCGTTTTTCTTTTCCAACGGAGTCGATCCCGAATATGCCGTCATCGGCAGGGTTTCCCGCCGCATCTGGGCTAAGGCCATGAAACACCGGTACGGTGCCAACGAGCGCAGCCAGATGTTGAAATACCACATCCAGACTTCTGGCAGGTCGCTGCACGCCCAGGAGATTTCTTTCAACGACATCCGCACGACCCTGCAAGCACTCTATGCGATTTACGACAATTGCAATTCGCTGCATACAAATGCATACGACGAAGCGATAACGACGCCTACCGAGGAATCGGTGCGCAGGGCCATGGCCATACAACTCATCATCAACAACGAACTCGGTCTCGCAAAAAATGAAAACCCCCTGCAGGGAGCGTTCATCATCGAAGAACTGACCGATCTTGTCGAAGAAGCCGTTTTGGCAGAATTCGACCGCATCACGGAGCGCGGAGGTGTTTTGGGCGCCATGGAGACGATGTACCAACGCAGCAAGATCCAGGAGGAAAGTCTTTACTACGAAACCCTGAAGCACACCGGCGAATACCCGATCATTGGCGTCAATACCTTCCTTTCGAAGGACGGATCCCCAACGGTGTTGCCTCGCGAAGTGATCCGTGCTACGGCAGACGAAAAGAATGATCAGATCGCTGCCCTGAATTTGCTGAAATCGGCCAACGCGGAGCGTGCAGGCACCAGTCTTACCCACCTCCAGCAAGCTGCAATCCGCCACGAGAACATGTTTGAAGTGTTGATGGACACAGCCAAGTACTGCTCTCTGGGCCAGATCACGGCTGCCTTGTACGCGGTGGGCGGTCGCTATCGCAGAAATATGTAGCCGAAAGACCCGTTTACATCCTCCACCCCTAAACACCGTTTGACGTTCACAACGTTGCATGGAAGCCAAACAGTGGTTTGTCTTTTACCATCAGGGATAGCCACGAGCGATGAATGAGATCGGCGTGAGCGCCTGGCGTACTGACGTGTTTTCTTTGGTTGCTTTCTTTTGCCTGAATCGCTTGTTACAACAAGTGACGAAAATTCTCCAAATTCATATTAGACGAGAGGCAGTGTGGATGGAATTTCCTCTCATTTCAATTTCCGCTCAATTTTCCAGGCATTTCCCACCCGGATAAACGCTTGACCTTCCTGCCGTAGGAGGTCCATTTGACGGGTTTCGCCGCCGGGGAATTTTTCGAACAGGCGGCCGTTGTCGCGAACGACTCGCCAGTAGGGAGGAATTTTTTTTCGGCCTTCCTCGCGCAAGGTCTCTGCATACTCGGCACAGATGCGCAGGAAAATGCCGGTTGTCAGTGGACAGGTGTAATCGGCCTTGCACGTTTCGGCAATGACATCCCGCAATTCGCCGACGGTCCAGACCTTGCCCTTGGGAATTTCATAGAGCAGGCTTTCGATCAACCTTGGGGTGGGGATGACCATGCGGTCGCCTCCGTGACGGTGGTTCCAGACATCGGGCCCCCTCTTGACTACTGCTTCGGCCGGGGTTTCCATTTTTTCACTCCAGGATTTCTTTGTCTTCATAGCCGGGCTCAGGTGCGGATGATTTGGGCTCCAACGGCTTGGAGGCGCTGGTCTATGTGCTCGTAACCGCGATCGATCTGGTGGATGGCGTGGATCCGGCTGGTACCACGAGCCGACAGGGCGGCGATGAGCAGGGCAACCCCCGCTCGGATATCGGGAGACGTCATCTCAATGCCTCGAAGGGCAAAACGACGGTTGTGCCCGATGACCGTTGCGCGATGAGGGTCGCAAAGAATGATCTGTGCTCCCATGTCGATGAGTTTGTCGACAAAAAACAAGCGCGACTCAAACATTTTCTGATGTAACAAAACGGCCCCCTTTGCCTGAATGGCCATAACGAGAAGAACGCTCATCAGGTCAGGTGAAAAGCCTGGCCAGGGGGAGTCGTAAATGGTCATTATGGAGCCATCGAGAAAGGACTGGATGGCGTATTCTTCCTGTGCCGGAATGTGGAGGTCGTCGCCACGAACGTCTATCCTGGCTCCCAGGCGCTCGAACACCGTTGGAATGATGCCAAGTTGGGAAACTCCGGCGTTTTTGATGGTAAGCGTCGACTGGGTCATTGCCGCCAGGCTGATGAAGCTGCCAATCTCGATCATATCCGGAAGAATGGTGTGCTCCGTTCCCCCGAGCCGCTCAACGCCATGAACGTGCAGGAGGTTGGAACCGATGCCTTCTATCCGGGCCCCCATTCTGCAAAGCATGGCGCACAGTTGCTGTATGTAAGGCTCGCACGCCGCATTGTAGATCGTCGTTTCTCCCCTTGCCAGAACAGCTGCCATCAGCACATTGGCCGTTCCGGTAACCGAGATCTCGTCCATCAGGATGTAGGCACCTTCCAGCCGCTCAGCCGAGATCTCGTAGCGGTTGGAACCCTCGTCGTATTGAAACCTCGCTCCGAGTTTTTGCAATCCTAAAAAATGGGTATCGAGCCGGCGCCGGCCGATCTTGTCACCTCCCGGCTTGGGCAGCACTGCTTTTTTATACCTCGCCAGCAGGGGGGCCAGCAGCATCACCGACCCGCGGATCTTGCGCGCATTATCCTGGAAAGCTTCCGTGCCAAAGTACTCCAGGTCCACTTCGCGTGCCTCAAAGGTATAGCTGTGTGCATCGTGCCGGGTGACCTTAACACCAAGACCACCAAGGAGCTGGATCAAATGGCGGATATCGAGTATGTCGGGCAGGTTCCTTATGGTTACTGCTTCGGAGGTGAGCAGGGTGGCACATAAAATCTGAAGGGCCTCATTTTTTGCGCCCTGGGGGTGGAGTTCGCCACTTAGGGTCTTCCCTCCGGTAACTTCAAAAGCATCGTTGACGGCCATATAGCGGGATATCAGGGCCAAATGTAGGAAAAATGAGACGGCTGCACCGACGGGGATTTAGTCTGCCTCCCGGTTCTGTTTAAGTCAGCGCACCGGCTCGATCAGTTGGCAGAATTCTTCGAGGATCATGCCCGTTGCACCCCAGACGATGAGCTCTCCCAAGCGGATGGCTGGAACATCCAGGCGCAAACCGCGAGAACTGGACACGGTACAACGCATCCGGTTGGCCGGGTCGAACAGACCGGAGACGCAAACTTCGTGGATGTCTTCGACCTCAGAATCCTGTTTGGTAAACCGTGGATGCCCGCGATAAAGACCCACAAAGGGTTGTACCCGGTAGTTGCTGACGGCGATATACAGTGGACTGAGCGAACCCAGCAGGTGTACGTTGGATGCGTCGATGCCTATTTCCTCGGCACATTCCCTGCTGGCGGTATCTTCCAGCCGCTCCTCAGGAAACGAAAGTCCGCCCCCCGGCAATCCGATCTGGCCGCGGTGATGGTCACCCGGATGAGCGGAAATGCGCCGTATCAGGGGAAACCACAACGTATCCTCCTTCTCGTAAAGCAGGATGAGCACTGCCGCGGGTCGAGCACTGGAGGGTATGTCGCCGGGTTCCCATAATCGGACCGGTGCCAGACGCGAATGTGCGGCCTGGCCAGGAAGGGGCATGGCCAGACCTTCCATCAACCGGTTCGTCCATAGCTTTGACTGGGGAAACATAGGTTCTGTAAACCGGAGGCCTGGAATGGCCCGGAACTACCAGGTAAAATTACCTGTTTGATTTTTTGAGATACTCTTCGATGGCCATATTCATCGAAGGGGTTTCGACCGTGGGTGCCTGGATATCGAGCACTAAGCCCGCATCCGCAACGGCTTTCGAAGCCGAATTGCCAAAGGCGGCAATGCGCATATCGCCCTGCTCAAACGAAGGAAAATTGTCAAAAAGCGAACGCACTTCCTGTGAACTGAACAATACGATCAAGTCGTAGGCAAAATCGCCCATAGCCGCCAGATCGGCACTGACCACCCTATACATAGGTGATTCGTGGAACGGGACCTTGGCGGACTTGAGAAAATTGCTGACTTCCGGATTTCCCGTTTCCGCACAGGGCAGTAAGAAGGGGCCCGAATCTTTGTGCTTGGAAAAATAGTTAGACAGCTCCATGACGTTTTTAAGGCCGTTGAAGACCTTGCGCTTGCGGAATACAATGAACTTCTGGAGATAGTTCGCCAATGCCTCGGTTGCACAGAAATACTTGTTCATTTCATTGATCTTGAACCGCATTTCTTCGGCGAGGCGGAAGTAATTTTCGATGGCGCTTTTGCTGGTGAAAATGATGCAGGGAAATTCATCGTAACGGATGCGCTGTCTGCGGAATTCCTTCTCCTTGAAGCCCTCTACCTGGATGAGCGATTTCCAGTCCAAACGAACGTTGTAACGGGTCTCCAGGTCAAAATAGGGGGAGCGCTCGGGCTTGGGCTGGGATACGAGGATGCGCTTTACTTTTTTCAGCCTGGACTCATTTTTCGTTGCGATGGTCGTCGTTTTTGTCGGCATTTCCTTCGTCGTTCAAAATACGCCCTGCCGGTTCAGGTAAGTGAACATCAGGACAGGCGGCGCCAATTCGAAGGTGCAAAGGTACAACAAAAAATGAAACGGGTTACTACGCCAGAGTGCATTGTGGAAAATGAGTTCCCGCATCTGACGGTAGAAAAACAAGACTCCAAACAGCAGGGTGACCAGAACGATGCATTTTTCAGCAAGCTCGTAGCTCACGAAAGTGATAATAAAATTGGCAGGAATTAGTATGACGGCAAACATGCAGCAAAAGACTACTATGCTGAACAAATACCGTTCGGTATAGGCGCTTATGCCAAAAATATACCCCAGCAATTTGAGACTCAGGTGTCTGAAGAAATAGGCAGCAAGTACGAATCCCACGATGTGAAGCAGGTAGACCGGGGCCCGTATCCCGTAATAGTGGAGAACGACCAGGTATAAAAACAAACTCATCCCAACGAAGTAGAGTCCATAAAGCAGGTAGTAGATCAACCTGGCGTCTTCCCTGGTTTCGCGGAAAAGCAGGGACAGAAAGTTGACGTTTACAAGGCTCCGGTAGAGTTTTACGGTAATGCTGCGGTTGAGGTTCAGCGCAATGGCCAGCATGGTGCTCAGAAAGAGCAAGCCCCAGAAAAGGAGGGTTTTAATTTCGGCCTCTGTAATGCGGTAGATGTTTTTTTTGCGCACCCAGCTGAACCATGGATTGCTCTTCCCCGTTGGAGTGCGCTGCGGGTCTAAGCGGGGAGCCACCCGCTCGAATGGATTCCTGACCTCGCGGGCCGTGTCGGCGTTGCGGGTGTCATTTGCTGGAACCGGAGCCTCCTGGCGACGTTTTAACTCGAGGGGATTGCCCGTTTGCTGAGCTTCAGCACAAAAGGCGGCCAGAATAAAACCCACAGCGGCGATCCATGCATTCAGGGACATATAAACTTAAAGCCGATGCCATGGATGTTATCGATCTTCAGCGCCGGATCGTCGCTCAGGTACTTGCGAAGCCGGGATATGAACACATCCAGGCTCCGGCCCATAAAGTAGTCGTCCTCGCCCCAGAGGGTCTCCAGGATGACCGAGCGCTTGATGACCTTGTTTTTATTTTTGACTAGAAAACTGAGCAACTCACTTTCTCGCTGGGTGAGGATCCGCGAGTGATCTTCAAAAACCAATTGGTATTCCAATGGAAGATAGCGGTATATGCCTACCTGGATCTCCTTTTCTTCGGTTGGGGACTCAAACACCCGGCTGCGCCTCAAAAAGATCTCAATCTTGAGTATGAGCTCCTCAATGCTGAATGGCTTTGTGAGGTAATCGTCACCCCCCAGTTTGAGACCATGGATGCGATCGTCCTTGAGTGACTTGGCCGTAAGGAATAAAATGGGAATCTGGTGGTCTTTCTTCCGGATGTTCTCGGCAATGGTAAATCCGTCCATCTCGGGTAACATGACGTCCAGGATGACGATGTCGAATTTTTCTTCTTTGAACTTCTCAAACGTCGCAGCGCCACTTATGCAATGAACGACCTCGTAACCCTGAAGTTCGAGGTGATCCTTTGTGATAAATGAAAGCGTTTCGTCGTCTTCGGCGTAAAGTATTCTGGCCCGTTTCATTTATGGGAATTTTTGAGCAAGATACGAACAATTGTTCCCTTTTTGTACTCGCTTTGGATGCTTAGCTCGAAACCGTGGGCATCGCAAACCCGCTTCACGTAATACAGCCCAATGCCAAATCCCTTGACATTGTGCACATCACCCGTCGAAACGCGGTAGAACTTATCAAACAAATAGGGAAGGTCTTCTTTCTTAATGCCTATGCCGTGGTCTTCTATCTCAAGGGCACATCCATCGAGCAGGTCGAGTGTACGGATGTAGATCTCCGGATGACCGACGCTGTACTTGATGGCATTGTCGACGAGGTTGCTGACGACGTTGAGCAGGTGAAACCGGTCTGCGCGGACCATGTGGTTGACCGCCCGGAAATCCGTTTCCATAATTCCTCCTGACTCCCTTACACGCAATTGCTGGTGGTCTACAACCTGCTGGATGAGTTCGTGCATGTCGAGATCTTCCATTTTTAATTCAAAACTGGAGGATTCCATTTTTGCAAGCTGCAAGACTTTTTCAATCTGGTCATTCAGCCGCGCATTCTGGTCTTTTATGATTTTGGCATACTGACTCAGACGCCTGTCTTCTTCGACCAGGGGATGACTGGCCAGCACCTCAGCAGCGATTTTGATAGATGAAATGGGCGTCTTGAATTCGTGCGTCATGTTGTTTACAAAATCCCGCATCAGTTCGGAGTACCGCTTTTGCCGCAGAATGATGTAGATGGCGGATGCGAGAATGATGCAGGCGGCCAGCAGCAATCCGGAAAAGAAAAGCAAATTGCCCATGCTCTGATAAACATAAGTTTGCTTTTCTGGAAATTTGATGACGAAGTAATTCGTTGCCTGGTTCTTCTTGGCGGCTTTCTTCTTTTTGCTGATTTTAGCCTTTTTGTCAGTCGGTACATTGCAGCATTCGCTGTAAATCAGCTCGTTGGTGTTGCAGTCATAAACGCCGTATTCAAAAGGCGTCTTGATGTTCTGCTTTTCCAGTTCAGTCTCCAGCAATACCGCCAGCACCGAATGATCGATGGGTGTGTTTACGTTGACTTCATAAGTGTTGCTGGCCTCCTGAACGATTAATCCCTTCTCCGTGACCTTGGCCTTGTTGTATGTGGCAATGCCGTTTGCCGTGTTGCGAAGTGCAATGCTCACAGCGCGATGAAATTCCCGTTCCTCCCGGTTGATGCTTTGCTTGATAAAATAGGCCTGCATGCCCAGTATCCCAAGGATCACCAGGACGCTGAAAGCAATGATGACCGTTATTTTACCCGTAGTCAATGGATGGTTTGATAAAAAAACCCGACAAACTTAAAACAGTTTAACCAGCCGACTGCTCGAGAAGTTCTTCCCATTGGCGCTCGAGCTCCAGGATCCGTGCCTGGAGTTCCGCAAGGCGGCGGTGGGCAAGGGCAATTTTATCACCGGCCAGGGAGTTTTCGGAAAAGCCCGCCACGATGCCGTCGCGCTCTTCGCTCAGGCGGCCCAGCTCCCGCTCGATCTGCTCCATTTGCCGCTTTTCGCGCTGTCCAGGTCGACGGGTTTTGGCAGGAACCGAGGCTACGGTGGACTTTTCCGTCAGCGGTGCAGCTTCCATGGCAGTCCGGTAATCCGAATAGTTTCCAGGGAAATCCGCAACTTGCCCTTCCGGACCCAAAACGAAAAGGTGCTGCACGATCTTGTCCATGAAATACCGGTCGTGGGAAACGATGAGGACGCATCCAGGAAAATCGATGAGGTACTGTTCGAGAACGTTCAGGGTGATGATGTCGAGGTCGTTGGTTGGCTCGTCGAGGATCAGAAAATTGGGATTGGCCATCAGAATGGAGAGCAGGTACAGCCTCCGTTTTTCGCCACCGCTAAGCTGAGAGCAATAGACCTGTTGCTGCGAACGGGGAAAGAGAAAGCGTTCGAGTAAACTTTCCGCACTGAGTTTGTGCCCTTTGCGCAGTGGAAGGTAGTCGGCAATGGTGCGCACATATTCGATCACGCGACGGTCCTCCCGGAGGGACAACCCCTCCTGCTCGTAATACCCGATCGCAAGGGTCTCGCCGGCGACGATCTTTCCCTGGTCCGGCTTGAGCTGCCCGGTAAGGAGACGCAACAAGGTGGTTTTGCCAGACCCATTGGGACCAACGATGCCAACGCGGTCTGTGGGCCTGAATTTATAACTCAGATCGGCGATCAGTTTGCGGTCACCAAAGGACTTGTGTATGTGGTGTAACTCGAGCACCTTCGATCCGAGCCGCGGAGTCTCCAGGGGGATTTCTTCCATCTCGGTCTGGACCGGCCTCCCCAATTGCTCCTTCATGCTATAGTACTGCCCGACGCGCGCCTTGCTTTTGGTCGTCCGGGCACGCGGCATTCGCCGTACCCATTCCAGTTCACGCCGAAGCAACTTTTCTGTCTTTTCCCGGACAACGGCTTCATTCATCGTTCTTTGCGTTTTCTTCTCAAGATAATCTTCGTAATCGCCGGGATATTTGTACAGATGGCCTTCTTCAAGTTCGCATATGGCGTTGCACACGTTGTTTAGGAAATAGCGGTCGTGGGTGACCATCAGCAAGGTGATCCCCGGTTGGCTCAGGTAGCGCTCGAGCCACTCAATCATCGATAGATCCAGGTGGTTTGTTGGCTCGTCGAGGATCAGAAACTCGGGATCTCCACACAAGATGCGCACCAGTGCCAACCGCTTTTTCTGTCCACCACTGAGTTCTCCGACACGGGCATCAAAACCGGGCAAACCAAATTTGCCCATCAGCTCGCGAAGTCTTGCGTTGAGCTCCCATGCTCCAGGCTCATCGAGCGACGAAACCACCTTTTCCCATCCGTCGGCGGGCCTGGACTGGTGTGCACGATGTAAGGTTACCAGAGCATCCATCCATTCAAATGGTTGGTCGAGTACGGCATCCAGCACGGTCATCGAACCATCGAAAGCAGGATCCTGTCCGAGGTAGGCCGTCCGGACGTCGCGGTTTCGGTAAAAGCTCACGCCGACACCTTCCAGGGGCTCCTCGCCGGCAAGCATGCGCAGCAGGGATGATTTTCCGGATCCGTTTCTGGCAACCAGGGCCACCTTGTCTCCCTGGTTGATCTGCAAACTCAGGTCTTCGAAAAGGGTCTTCTCTCCGTAGGATTTGGAGGCGTGCTCGAGGCTTAGGAAGTTCATGCGAACATCCGTTTTTTTAAACAAAGAATAGCTGGTGCGGTCTTCCCGCAATGTGCCGATCGGTGAATACCCGGGCCGATATGAGCTAACGAACGTTTGTTTGTATTCACGGTGAAACTCCCCAGTCCCGCAAAAGGTAGTCGAGCATTTCGGTAGGTTCACCCTGTGCGCGGGCATGTGCAATGCCCTTGCGCACCAATTCAATGGCCTCTCCTTTTTTGTCGTTGTGCTGCAGCATCCGCGCATAATGGATGCAGTAGGGCTGCGCCTGGCTCAGTGCGTAGGCCTGGCGCGCTGTCTTCTCCGCCAGGTCCCGGCTGCCTCTGTCGTCCCGGAAATACTTGATGCAGAGTTGCCCCAGGTCCTTCAGAGCGGCAGGGTCCTTGCGGATCACTTTGTCTGCGTAGGTCTTTGCCGATTTGTTAAATTGTTCCGGCTGGTTCGTCTCTCCATAAAACTCAAGGCTGCTGGTGAATTCAAAGGCCTTTTGCTGCTTAGGCACGTGCTTCATTTTTTCCTGGGCCTCGCGCAACAGGGATTCGTTGCGGTATTCGCAGGCTTTGCGAAGGGTCTTTCGGCATGCCTGAACCACTTTGAATTCAAATCGCTCCCTGCCAATCGAAGCAACGATGGCCTTCTCGTTGCCCACCAACAGGTCGAATACGCGCGAATCGGCTTCAGTCGTTGCTTCAAGTATGATCTCGAGGTTTTCCGGCGTGGTGAGGTCGTTCTGCGATGTAAGATATTCGTTTGCGACGCGCAGGCTCGGCTTACCCACCAGGTTGAGGGCTTTTATGTAGGCCAGTACCGTGGCCGCATCGCGCTCGCCCGCTTCGTACCGCTTCGCCCAGTCGGCGCTGCGGTCTTGCTTTTTCAACGCCTCGCGACCAAGTTCAATAAAGGCTTCCGAAGGCCTGGCTCCACCTGCAGAGTGCACGACTTTACCATCGGAACCAATAAATAAAAAGGTTGGGTACGAACGCACCCCATACTGGCGTGCAATGTCGGGACCCTCACCTTTTTCCATGTCGATTTTCATGTTGACAAAACTGGCGTTGTAAAATTCCCCAACCGCCTCATCGGGAAACACGTTAGCCGCCATCCTGCGACAAGGTCCGCACCAGGTCGTGTAAGCGTCGATGAAAACGAGTTTTTGCTCTTTTGCCGCCAATTCAAGAGCCTCGCGGAAGCTGCCGTGGTAAAATTCAATCCCTTTAGGTCCCGTGGCTGCCGGCTGAGCGATGGCCAGGGCGGGCAGGGACAGGAACGCTGCGAGCTTCCTCCAGGAAATATGCAAAAATCTGCTGTGCATGCGAATCGTTAATTTTGCCACAAATATCCCTCAATTCGGCAGAATGGCGCCTCCCTGTCTTTAGAAAAGCGCCTGGGCCGGCCACCATGCTGTTGAGACAACAATTTCTGAACTACATTGCCCAAACGAGCGAAGTCCCTCAGGGATTTTGCATGGGACGTGCCAAGGGCAATTATTTATTCGACCGGGAGGGGAAGGCTTACCTTGACCTGTCATCCGGTTTCGGCGTCAGCAACCTGGGCCATGGCGTACCGGAAGTACTCGACGCCATCGCCTCCCAATCCCGCGAATACCTTCACACCAATGTCTATGGCGAGCACGTCCAGAAAGTGCAAATTCGCCTGGCTGAGCGCCTGGCCGACTTGTTACCTGCAGGACTCGACGCGTTTTACTATCTGACCAGTGGAAGCGAAGCCGTTGATGCGGCCATCAAGCTGTCCCGGCTGGCGACGGGAAGGACGGAGATCGCGGTCTGCCGGAACGCTTACCACGGCAGCACGCTGGGCGCAGAATCCCTGCGTTCCGATGAAGAACACAAAGCCCCCTTTTTGCCACTGCTGCCGGGAGTCCGCTTCATCCAGTTCGGCGAGTCCGACGATCTCGCTCAAATTGGACCGCAAACAGCAGCTGTATTTACGGAAGTGATCCAGGCAGAAGCCGGAGTCCGCTTTGCAGATCCGGATTGGTGGAAGGCGCTGAGGGCGCGCTGTGACCAAACCGGCAGCCTGCTCGTGTTGGATGAGATCCAGACGGGAATGGGGCGCACGGGAAAGCTTTTTGCCTTTATGCACGGTGAGGCAGTCCCCGACATCCTGCTCGCCGGAAAGGCCCTTGGAGCCGGAATGCCCCTCTCGGCATTGATCACATCGCAGACGCTTTTCCGGCAGTTGTTCCGGACTTTACCACTTGCGCATTTATCAACCTTTGGAGGACATCCGGTGAGTTGTGCGGCGGGGCTGGCGGGTTTGAACGTGCTGTTGCGCGACGGACTGATGGAAAACGCCAGGAAAATGGGAAAGCGACTTGCCGAAGGCCTCCTCAATCCTATGATCAGGGACCGGAGGCATGCCGGCTTGTTTATGGCTGCAGAACTGGGAGATGCCGCGATAACCCTGCGTTGGATTGCTGCGTTGTACAAAGAGAACATGCTCGCAGAGAGTTTCCTGTTCGACCCGGGTTCGTTGCGGATAGCACCCCCTCTCTCCATCCGCGAAAGCGAAGTCGACCAGGTCGTTGCCCTGCTCAACCGCCTGTAGCTTAGAGAGCTTCCTATAAGACGAAAGCATCCCAATTGAAGCGGCGCAAACCCCTGCAAGACAAGACTTTCGTAGCGTGCTCCTGCGCGTATCTTTGCCGCCGATGAGTACAATAAACGAAATCGAACGATTGGCCGGTGAGCGGATCCTGTTGCTCGATGGAGCTATGGGGACGATGATCCAGGAAGCCCAGCTCAGCGAGACCGACTTTCGGGGTGATCAATTTCAGCAACACCCTTGCGATCTCCGGGGAAACAACGACCTCTTGTCGCTGACTCGGCCGCACGTTATTCTCGACATTCACCACGCATACCTCGCAGCCGGAGCGGACATCATCGAGACCAATTCGTTCAACGCGAACGCCATTTCCCAGGCCGACTACCGGCTCGAAGATCGCGCATACGAAATGAACCTCGTTTCGGCACGACTGGCACGACAGGCTGCAGACGAGTGGTCGCTGAAAGTGGGCGGGTCTCCAAAATTTGTTGCCGGCGCGCTTGGGCCCACCAATAAGACGGCCAGCCTGAGTCCCGATATCCAGCGCCCAGGGTTTCGAAGCATCCACTTCGACGAACTTGCCGAAGCCTATTACCAACAGGCCAGCGGCTTGGTCGACGGAGGGGTGGACCTGCTGCTGGTAGAGACCATCTTCGACACCCTCAACGCGAAAGCGGCACTTTACGCCATAGACCGCCTGTTCGAATCGTTGGGACGAAGCCTGCCCATCATGGTTTCAGGAACCATTACCGATGCTAGTGGTAGGACGCTTTCCGGTCAAACCGTTGAAGCTTTTTTCGCATCGGTTTCACACCTGCCACTCTTTTCCATTGGCCTGAATTGTGCCCTTGGTGCCCGCGAGATGGACCCCCACCTGGAAGTTCTCAGCCGCATTGCCCCCTGTCGTGTCAGCGCTTATCCCAACGCCGGATTGCCCAACGAACTCGGAGGATACGACCAGACTCCGGATGAAATGCGTGCTTTCATTGCCTCGTTTGCCAAAAGAGGTTTGGTCAACATCGTCGGGGGCTGCTGTGGTACCCGCCCCGGGCACATAGCCCGCATGGCAGAGGCCATTTCAGGGCTGGAACCCCGCACGATACCCCCCGACCCGGGATACCTCAGTCTTTCAGGACTCGAGGCTCTCGTATTTCGACCCGATCTGAACTTTGTAAACATTGGGGAGCGCACCAACGTGACAGGTTCCAGGCAGTTTGCCAGATTGATCCTCAACAACCGCTTCGACGAAGCACTTCAGGTGGCACGGCAACAGGTTGAGGCCGGCGCTCAATTGCTCGATGTCAACATGGACGAAGCCCTGCTCGATGGAGAAAAGGCCATGGTCGAATTTCTCAATCTGATGGGTTCGGAACCCGACATCGTTCGGGTGCCTGTCATGGTCGATTCTTCAAAATGGAACGTCCTGGTTGCCGGACTCAAGTGTATGCAGGGCAGGTGTGCGGTGAATTCAATTTCTTTGAAAGAGGGTGAAGCGGTATTTCTCGAACAGGCACGCACCTTGAGACGACTGGGAGCAGCGGTCGTGGTCATGGCATTCGACGAAGCGGGTCAGGCCGACACCGCCAGCCGCAAAGTGGAAATTTGCTCCCGCGCCTTTGCACTGCTCATTCAGAAAGCCGGATTCCGCGCATGCGACATCATCTTTGACCCCAACATTTTTGCCGTAGCAACCGGCATCGAAGAACACAACGATTATGCAATCGCCTTTCTGGAGGCAACCCGCCAGATCAAACAGCGTTGTCCCGGCGCACGGGTGAGCGGAGGCGTCAGCAACTTGTCGTTTGCCTACCGAGGCAACGAGGTGTTGCGCAAAGCCATGCACACCGCCTTTCTTTACCACGCCATCCGCGCGGGTATGGACATGGGCATTGTCAATGCAGGGCAGATCGACATTTACGACCAGCTTCCCGCCGAATTGCTCGAGCGGGTGGAAGACGTACTTTTCAACCGACGGCCCGACGCAACCGAGCGACTGACCCAGCTCGCCGAGACCCTTGAAAAAAAGCAGGGCACATCCCCAGATCCTGCTCAGCTGGCATGGCGGGATGCCCCCGTTGAACAACGCCTTCAATATGCCCTGGTAAAGGGCATCAATGACTGGATCGTGGAAGACAGTGAACTTGCGCGCGTCGCACTTGGGAGCCCGCTTCGCGTAATCGAAGGTCCGCTCATGGATGGCATGAACGAAGTGGGAGACCTTTTCGGTGCCGGCAAGATGTTCCTTCCGCAGGTCGTCAAAAGCGCGCGCGTGATGAAGCAAGCAGTGGCCTACCTTACGCCGTTTATGCAAGCGGAAAAGGGGCAGCGTGCCCGGGCCAAAGGCCGCATCCTGCTTGCTACAGTGAAAGGGGATGTGCACGACATCGGCAAAAACATCGTCGGCGTTGTTCTTTCCTGCAACAATTACGAAATCATCGACCTCGGCGTAATGGTTCCCGGTCACCACATTCTCGAAAGGGCGCGTGCGGAAAAGGTCGACGTCATCGGATTGAGCGGGCTCATTACGCCTTCACTCGAGGAGATGGTTCACCTTGCTGACGAAATGGAGCGGGCAGGCTTCGAACTACCCTTGCTCATTGGCGGCGCCACGACCTCCAAGCTGCACACCGCCATGAAGATTGAACCGCGATATCGTCATCCCGTCGTTCACGTGGTCGACGCCTCGCGGGCAGTGCACGTGGTGAGCCAACTGCTGAATGCCGACCAGGCACAGCGCACGCAATACCTGGAGGGGATCCGCGCCGAATACGAGCGCACACGGCAGCAACGCCTTCAGCGCAAACTGCAACGCGAGCTTGTTCCCATCGGCCAGGCCCGTGCCAACCGATGGACAGCAGACCGGGAGGAAACAAAGAATCTTTCCCCAAAGCTAACAGGCGTTCGTGTGTTTGACCAGATCCCGCTGAAGGACCTGCGGCGCTACATCGACTGGACTCCCTTTTTTATGAGTTGGGAACTCGGAGGGCGTTATCCGGCCATCCTGGAGGATGAAAGAATAGGCGCGGAGGCCCGGAAATTATTTGATGATGCCCAGCAAATGCTCGATGATTTGCAGGAGTCAGGGGCATTGCAGCCTCGTGCAGTCATGGGCATATTCCCCGCGGGGTCGGTGGGCGACGACATTGCTGTTTTCGATCCGGAAATGCCCTCACACCGGCTTTGTACGCTTCACCACCTTCGCCAACAGGTCAAAAAAGCAGAGGGTCTTCCCAACCTGTGTCTGGCGGATTTCATACGCCCGCTTGGAGAGGGTCCGACCGATTTCATTGGCGCATTTGCCGTATGTGCCGGTTTTGGTGTGGAATCACTGGTAAAACGCTATGACAGCATGCACGACGATTACCACGCCATCCTGGTCAAGGCACTGGCCGACCGCCTGGCAGAGGCATTGGCAGAATACCTGCACGAACGCGTGCGGAAAGAGCTATGGGGATATGCACCCGGCGAGGAGCTCAGCAACGATGACCTCATTCGCGAAGCATATTCCGGAATCCGCCCGGCCCCGGGCTATCCGGCCTGTCCCGAACACACCGAGAAACAACAACTCTGGAAGCTGCTCGACGTCGAAGGGGCCATTGGACTTCAGCTCACCGAGAGCATGGCCATGCATCCGGCCGCTGCGGTAAGCGGCTGGTATTTTGCCCATCCGGAGGCGCGATATTTTACCATCAGCGAAATTGGGCGCGACCAGCTGGAGGACTATGCCGGGAGAAAGGGATGGGACCTTGCCACAGCCGAAAAATGGCTTGCTCCCTGTCTCCAGGGGTGAAATGAACTAACAAACGTTCGTAAGTATCATTCAGTGATTTCGTCGGGGGGATTCTGGTAGCGGTCTTTCCAGGCAGCTTCGAGCTGGTCGTAAAAGTCCTGGCCGAAGCGGCGGATCAGTCCTTCGCGTACGAAACGGAAAACGGGAATCCGTTCCTTTCTGCCAGCAACGCAGGCTTCGTAGCAAATTTCCCAGGCGTCGTAGTTCAGCGCCGTGAATCCTTGCGGGGCATTTTCGTAAACCCGGACGGGATAGAGATGGCAGGATACCGGTTTGCGAACGGGGATTAGGCCCTCCTCCCATGCTTTTTCAAGGGCGCACGTTGCGATGCCCCTGTCATCGCGTACCATAAAGAGGCAGGGGCCTTCCGGTCTGAGCGTCGTACCCCATGTATGCATCTCCCGGTAATATTTCGCCGGTCCTTCGCGGAGAAGGATCTCAGCAGCCTCCACGTCGAGATGTTGTGCGATCCGCTCGCTGTTTTGCCGCAATTCGTCCCGCTCCGCGGGCAGCAGCGGCGCCCCGAAATCTCCCTCGTGGCAGCAGGCGCCCTTACAACTTTCAAGGGCACACCGGAAATGGACTTCCAGCAATTCGTCGCTGACCAGAACATTGCCAATGACCAACATATTTTAACGCTTTGTTTGCCGGAGCAAAAACCATTTAGGGTGGGTGCTGAATGCAGCCGGCAAGATTTTGTGCCAAAGGTATCCGAAATGTCCGGTTTTTGTTGGCAATCCTTTAAAACATTATACTTTTGCGCTTGTTTTTCAGACAGAAAGTACGGTGAATTCATGGATAAGCTAAAAGCCCTGTTCAAAGAGCGCTTCACTACCGCCACTGAGGAGATTAAAGTCTTGCTCAGTGCCCACGGCAACGAGGTTATTGACGAGGTCACCATCGACCAGGTTTACGGCGGGATGCGCGGAATCAAATGCATGATATGGGAGACTTCTTCCCTGGATGCCCAGGAAGGCATCCGGTTTAGGGGTTTTTCCATTCCTGAATTGCGACAGTTGCTTCCAAGGATCAACGGGGCAACTGAGCCCCTGCCGGAAGGTTTGTTCTGGCTGATGCTCACCGGCGACCTGCCTACGGAGGATGATGTCAAAGCCCTTAGCCTCGAATGGGCCAAAAGGGCCAGGCTGTCGGATGCCGACATCGACCTGCTCGATCACATGGATTCTTCCATTCACCCCATGACCCAATTCAGCATCGCCATCATGGCCATGCAGTCCACCAGCCTTTTCGCCCACGAATACGAAGGCGGAATGACCAAATCGCGATACTGGGAATTCATGTACGAAGATTGCATGAACCTCATCGCAAAACTTCCGCTCGTTGCAGCCTACGTATATCGCAAAACGTTTTATGGGAGCCAGCACATTGCACCGGATCCCAAACTCGATTGGAGTGCCAATTTTGCGCACATGCTCGGCAAAGACGCACCTGAGTTTAAAGACCTCATGCGCCTTTACATGACCATACATGCAGACCACGAAGGTGGCAATGCCTCAGCACACACCGTGCACCTCGTGGGTTCGACCCTCAGCGACGCCTACCTGGCTTTGGCCGGCGGAATGAACGCCCTGGCGGGCCCACTACACGGGCTTGCAAATCAGGAGGTCATGGATTGGATCTACGACATGATCGAAGACCTTGGCACGCGCACTCCGACACGCGACCAGATTTCGGACTACGTCAAAAAGACCATCGCCAAGGGCGTAGTGGTTCCGGGATACGGCCATGCCGTGCTCCGTTCACCGGATCCGCGCTTTCTTGCCCAACGCGATTTCGCACGCAAGCACTGCCCGGATGACCCCATGGTGCAAATCGTTTGGCACGTATTCGACGTCGTGCCCGACATCCTGCAAGGACTGGGTAAAGTCAAAAATCCCTGGCCCAACGTGGATGCCCATTCCGGTGCCTTGCTCGAACACTACGGACTCGGAGAACACAACTTTTATACGGTTCTTTTCGGCGTTTCACGGGCACTCGGCGTTCTTGCCCAGCTCTGCTGGGATCGCGCACTCAACCTTCCGCTCGAACGACCGAAGTCGCTGACGACCGAAGAGATTCGCGAATTTGTTGCAAGCAAAAAGGTAAAAACCACTTTAAGCGTATGAACTTTCCAGAAAATCTAAAGTACACCAAGGAACATGAATGGATCCTGGTGGATGGAGACCACGCCACCATCGGCATTACAGAATTCGCCCAATCCGAACTCGGCGATATCGTATACGTCGAAGTTGATACCGTTGGTCAGGATGTAAGCCGTGACGAAATTTTTGGGACGGTGGAAGCTGTTAAAACGACATCCGATCTCTTTATGCCCGTAAGCGGCAAAGTGATTGAATTTAACCCGGACCTCGACGAAAAAGCTGGAAATGATCCTACGCTGATCAATTCCGATCCCTATGGCAAAGGTTGGATCATCCGCATCCAGATCTCCAATCCCGCCGAGCTCAACAGCCTGCTCGATGCAGCCTCCTACCGTTCCCAGATAGGTCATTGATCTTGCCGTTATGAATGCCCCGGGTCCGATCCAGTTCAAATGGATGGCCTGGGCGACGGTGGCTTCCATCCTTATCCTATCGCTCGTACCGGGCACGAGTCTTGCGAAGTTGAGTTGGGATGCTCTGCTGGGCATTGACAAATTAGGCCATTTCCTGTTATACGGTTTTGCAGCCTTTTGCTTTTTTCGAGCGCAATCTGGCGGCCCGCTCTTCATTGTCACGGGGCTTTTGTTTCTCGGCCTGTTACTCGAAATTTGCCAGGGCACGATGCCCGGAGGACGCAGCTTCGATCTCCTGGACCTCCTGGCCAATGCTGGCGGCATAATATTTGCCTGGCCCCTAAGCACCTCCAGCGACAAATTGCATCAATGCAGGAAAGATAACAACTGTAACGAGGAGGATGCGTAATTTGCACATCGTCCGATCATGAAGAACCTGAACTTCTCGAGCCTTGTCTGTGCACTGGTCATCGGCATCCTGGCCTATTCCAATTTCAATATCGCTCGCTGGAATAAACTCAACGTCATCGATTGGGACGTCATTGGCTTTTACGCTTATCTCCCCGCAACGTTTATCCACCATGATTACCGTTTGGAATTTTTGCGCGGACATCCGGAGTACGGCACAGAAAGGAAATTCTGGCCGCAGACGGCGCCAAACGGGGCACTGGTACACAAACCTACGATGGGGATGGCCCTTCTCTATGCTCCGTTTTTTGTGCTTGCCCACCTCCATACCCAGGCAGCTGGGCTTGCCCCCGACGGATTTACCATTTATTACCACCAGTACATTCACCTATCTGCTCTGTTCTACCTGGCCTTCGGACTGATCCTGCTTCGCCGCACCCTGTTGCGCTGGTTTTCGGACGAGGCAGTTGCTACGTCCATTCTGGCCACCGGGCTGGGCACCAACCTCTTTTTTTATGCGACGACGGAAGCCGCAATGTCGCATGCTTATACCTTCTCTCTCTGCGCAGCGCTGCTTTATCTGGTTTCAAAAGGCCATTCCGATCTCCGGTGGAAAAATTCAGCGTTGGCAGGCATCTGCCTTGGATTGATGACCCTCATCCGTCCGGTAAATGCCTTGTTTGTCTTATTTCCCCTCCTGTACGGCATGCAGCGCATGGCCGATGCGACGGAGCGCCTGCACTGGCTGCGACGCAATTGGCCACATGCCCTGCTCTTCGCAGGTTTCGCAGCGACGGTTCAATTGCCGCAACTTCTTTACTGGAAATCCCTCACCGGGCAATGGTTGTTTTATTCATACCTCGACGAGGGCTTTTTCTTCTTAAAACCCAAGATGCTGCAAGGCGTTTTCAGTTTTCGCAACGGCTGGCTGATTTACACGCCCATCATGGCATTTGCAATAGTGGGCACTTATTTCCGAAATGTTTCGAAACATCCGTTTTCCCTTGCATCAAAAATATTTATTCCCATATACCTGTACGTCGTGTTCTCCTGGTGGTGCTGGTGGTACGTCGGATTCGGCAATCGCGCCATGATCGACAGCTACGCTGTCCTTGCCTTTCCGATGGCCGCAGTATCCGAACAATTGTTAGCAAGATCCCGGCCTGTGCGAAGAATTTGGTGTTTAGTCGTTGTGCTGGCCATAGCCCTCAACGGATTTCAGACATTGCAGTATCGGTACGGACTGGTGCATTTCGACGGGATGAATGCAAGGGCGTACCTGGCGTCATTTGGCAGGCTGACTTATACCGACGCCTACAAACAGGCCATCCGGTCACCAGACTACGAACGCGCCAAACGGGGCGAAGAATGATCACCGGCCAGCTTCCCCGCTCCAATACCGGAATATGGACAGGTCGTCAAACCATGCCGGTCCGCTTCCAGGATTGTAGAGATAAAGTTCCAAAACCTCGCCGGTAGCAGCCCCATCCAGGCGACACTCCAGTCTCAGCAGTTGCCAGCCGTCTTCTTCCCGGATCACCCTGGCCCGGTTTTCATAAACGGCTTTTGCTGGCACCGCGACAATGGGTATGGCTTCCTCACAGGATCCCGCCTTGCGCCACACCTCTATCCGCACTCGCTCCCCACCGGGAGCGACTGGAGTCCTTAGCGTCATACCAAACGGACGTTCGTTCGTTAGAAGAACAGAATAGTCTCCAGACTTCGAGAGACTATCCGTGCGGAGGTTCGCATGTTCAAATGCCGTTCCGGAAACAGGATCGAGGAAGTGCACACCATCCGGGGCAAGGTTTTCTGCATCACAGTGGTAAACAAACGTTGGCTCCATCTGAGGCAACTGAAAATTGGCGGGGCCATCCGTAAGGTCAAACAGGAACCATTCGCCATCGCGGGCAACCAGGCGGGTAGTAAAGGAGCGGAGGTAACCGGTAGTTTCCAGGTAATCCTGGCCAAGTACAAACAGATAACGCGCACCCCGGTCAACCGAACGGCGGATTCCTGCACTGTCCTGATTGTAGGGAATGGGATCACCCCGATTGAAACGAGCGTCCGTATAGAGTGTCCAGCCCTTGCAGTTGAGCAGGTACAAAGAGGCGTGGCTTTTGTCAGGCAATGAGATGATTGTGTCGTGCTCAGTCACCCCTTCAGCCCGCAGTGCAGATATGGCTGAAGCATAGGCCGCATTGGCGTCACGGTCATTGGGCCATCCATTGTAACGGAAATCCAGACTTTTGGCCGCGTGATCCAAATTGAATAAGACAAAGCCTGCAACCGCGACTTTAATCGCAGAGGAGGAATAGATCCCGGGATGATGCAGGCGGATGCTGTTGAGGAAGGCGATCATCACCAGTACGGGAAGAACGAACAGGTTAAGCACGTAGTAATCGTGATCAGCCAGGGCCTGAAATTGAAGCATACAGTATGACGTGCATCCCAGCACGCCCCACAGGCAGGCGTTTCGCCAGATTCCTCCGGACTTGCTACCCGGCCAGAGGACCCACGCAAAGGCCAAGGCAAGGATCGCCAGGGACGCAGGATGGAAATACTGGTCGCCCCATAACCGGACCATGTGCAGCAGGTAATCTGCAATTTCTTCCAAGGTGTAATCCCAAATGGGAAAAACAGTGGTGCTGAAATAACTGCAATCGTGAACGCGGTTGTACCAGTTCGCATAAGCTATCCACGGCACCGGAGCCAGGGGAACCAGCAACAGGGGCCAGCTGTTTCGAAGGTGCAGCGGATTTGAAAGATCAATTCCTCTTCGACCGACAACCAGAGGATAAAGAAGCAGGGCAGCAATGATCAGGGGACTGATCAGGGCTCCCGGTTTCAGGCAGGCGGAAAGGGCAAACAAAGCCACCGGCCAATATTTAGAACCCCTTCGGAAAAGGTACTGGCTGAAAAAGTACCATCCGGCAAAAGAAAAAGCCAGCGCTGCGCTATCGGAAAGGTAATTGTTGCCGTAGTAGGCAACGACGGGGGATGAAAACAGCAGCAACGTTACCGACAATGACCAAACGGCATCCTCGACAATCGAGTAGACCCACCTAAAGAGGAAGAAGAGCCCCATCAGGAAGAGCAGGGTGTTGAAAATCCGGTAAATGCTGTCATCTGGACCCAGAAGGTCGTAGAAGCAGGAAACAGACCAATAAAGCAATGGCCACTCACTCGGGGCGCAGGCACTGCTGGTCCCCTGGTCTGAGGTCAGGTTGTGGGTATGTGGGCGAAGGAAACCCAGATTGTGCTGGTAGTAATTTAGCGCCAGGGATGCGCCGTCGCTTTGACGCCATTGGTGAATGGACTGGGGAGGTTGGAAGATCAGGTCATGGTATCCATACCAAAGGCACACCGCAACGAGTGCAACGGCAAACAGCGCCACGGGCAGGACACCCCTGTGGTCTCGTAGTTTCATACACAAATGAAACAGGGTATAGCTTCCGGCATGAGATCAAAGTTAGCAGGAATTCCGCGTGACCGCCCAACCCCATCCCCTCTCTGATCTTATACAAGATCAAAGAGGGGGAACTCACGTTGTGATTTGTGTTTGAGTAAATCAAAATACAGGTGATTTCCGTTGGGTCCCCTCACTGATCTTTTGCAAGATCAAAGAGGGGGAAATCAGGTTGTGATATGTGTTTGCGTAAATCAAAATACAGGTAATTTCCGTTGGGTTGCCTCTGATCTTTTGCAAGATCAAAGAGGGGGAAATCAGGTTGTGATATGTGTTTGCGCAAATCAAAATACAGGTAATTTCCGTTGGGTACCCTCACTGATCTTTTGCAAGATCAAAAAGGAGGAACTCACGTTTTGATTTGTGTTTGCGTAAATCAAAATACAGGTGATTTCCGATGGGTACCCTCACTGATCTTTTGCAGGATCAAAGAGGGGGAAATCAGGTTGTGATATGTGTTTGCGTAAATCAAAATACAGGTGATTTCCGATGGGTACCCTCTTTTTGCGCCAGTAAAAGAGAGGGTGGCACGCAGTTCCGGGTGAGTCCGTGGGGCCGGCCTTGTGATTATCCCACCACCAAGCCCAACCCTTTAAGGTAGTGGCCTTCGGGATGGAACAGGTTAACGGGATGATCTGGCGCCTGGCTGAGCTTGTGGATTACGCGTACTGGCCTTCTGGATTCTATCCCGGCAGCGACCAGCGTATGATAAAAGAGTTCCTCACCGACAACTTGTGAACAAGAAAAACTGAACAGCATACCCCCTTCCCGCAGCTTTTGCATGGCCAGGGCGTTGAGCCGCTTGTATGCCTGAACAGCCTGGTGTCGCTTGTCGAGGGTTTTGGCAAAGGCTGGAGGATCGAGTACGATAAGGTCAAAGGAAGATGCCTCTGCGCTTCGCAGGTAGTCGTGGACGTCCTGGCAATGTGCCTGGTGGTTCCCTGTAGGGCCAACATTCAGGGCGAGATGGTTTAGGCATCCTTCGATGGCGCGTTGGCTGCTGTCGACGCTGATGACCTCTCTGGCCCCGCCGGCCAAGGCGTAAACGCTGAATCCTCCGGTATAGGAAAAAGCATTGAGGACCCGGCACCCCTCACTGTAACGGGCTACCAGTTTTCTGTTGTCGCGCTGGTCGAGGAAGAACCCAGTTTTTTGACCGGTAAGCACATCACATTCGAAGCGGTGGCCGTTTTCGCGGAAAGTGACCGGGGCTGCACTTCCCAGAAGCACTGCGTGTTCTACATTTCGCCCGTAGTCCCGGGGCAAGCTGTCTCGGCTCTTGTCGATGATGCTGAGATTGTCATTGCCCAGGCAACGTTCGATGGCTCCGGCAATGGCTTGCACCTGACGGTGCATGCCGATGCTGTGGCACTGAATGACCACCGTATTTGCATAAACGTCGATCACCAGGCCGGGCAGGCCGTCGCCCTCGCCGTGAACCCAGCGATAGGCATCTGTAGAACCATCAACGGGAAACAGCCGCCGTCGCAGGGAAAGGGCATCCCCGAGCTTGCGATCCCAGAATCCGGAGTCCATTCCTTCCTCGGCAAAGCCGAGCAATTTGATGGAAATGCTGCCATGGTGAAAATGTCCAAATCCCAGCTTGTTGCCGGAGGCATCGACCACTTCAACCAGGTCACCGTCCTGTATTCCTTCGGGTATTGCCTGCAGGGCTCCGGAAAATATCCACGGATGTCGACGATACAGGTTCTGTTCGCGACCTCTTTTCAACGTGATCTGTAATTGGCTCTCCATGTTCTTTCCTGGCCAGGTTGGCAAGTTAGTCAATCTTGTGTAGGGGGCTACAAAAAGCGCGATTCACACAGGTGCAGCCAGCACCTGTGAATCAACTGCACGTCCTCACCAGTGCAGTCTCGAGCCCTGCTTACCTAGGTGCTTACCCAGGTAAATACTGCTCGTGTTAACTCCGGCTGTAGCGTAGAACCGATTCCAATGACCGTGGATGTGCAGAAAAGAGCACGTCTGGAAGGTAGCGGCGTGCCTCACGCATGGCATCTACTTCGAAACGCGCATCGGGGTCTTCAGAAAGAAGCTCTTCTATGATGGCTTTCTCGGTGGATTCACATTCGCGGTAAAGGAAACGGATGCATTGTAGCGTAGTAAATGTATCGACCATAGGCCAGGCTTGTTTTCTTCGATAACTGTGCCTGGAAGGAAAATATTGTACAACCAGACCTATTTTGGCCGCTCCCACCGCTGGGTCTTACCGAAAAGTTTCATTTTCAGGTATCCCCTGACGTTTAAAGCACCGCCTTTATCGAGCCAGACGGCGCAATCATAGATCTTGCCACTTTCGGGATCAATGATCTTCCCTCGGTCCCAGCCATCAGCCGATTTGCGAAGACCCCATACGATGTCCATCCCCTCCAAAGCACGCCCTTTAAAAGGTTCCGGACAGTTTTGGCAGCTCTGCACTCCGGCGCTTTCGGGAAGTTCAACTACCCTTATGTGCAAATGGCCGTCCACCCTGTAACACTCGGCGACAAATAACCAGGTCCCCGTTTTGGCGTCGACGTTTAGCCACCTGCCCTCGACCTCAGACCCCTGTGCAGGGGCTCCTCCGGCAAAGAAGGCCAGGCTCAGATACAGTGCGAAAACTCGCTTTTGAAATATTTTTTTCATCATCCCGGAAAAAATTGGCACAGTATTAGAATAAGGGTAAGTATGCGACGAATAAGACACATGTCAAAGATACATAAGATGTAGTTTTCTTTATTTGAGACCTTTTGACACCTGTAAATACGAAGGTATTTACAGGTTTTTTGCATATCAAAGCCAAAGTAGATACGAACGTTCGTTAGTATCAGAACATGTGAAAATAGTTTTCCAACAGGATTCCGACTGAATCGCCAATCTCCCTCTGGACCACTGTCCACCTTACCTGAACCTGCCGGAACAAATCGGGCCATATCAATGCTGCGGTTTCTCTTTGCGCGAGCATCCAATGGTTTGCCCGGCGGGGTGCTGAGGTGGATGCGATCAGCGCATGCAGGGCTTGATCGCATTCATGGTGTGGGTCCACCCCATGTTTTAAAGAATAAAAGGAGACCAGACGCTCAGCCAGTGTCCGGTTCATCAGCCGCTTGCAGGGGACTGTCTTATACAACTTGATTACCCAATGGCCGGTCCGTCGGCCTGTAAAACCAATACAAACGGTGCGCGCTAGTTTGTACCAGATCTCGGTTTGGCCTGATGTTCGCGAGCCAGCTTTCTTAGTGCGGCCATTTCCCGCATCATCTCACGGGCCTCGCCGCAGGGAGCACCAAAATACGTTTTTCCGGCTTCCAGGTCTTTGCCAACACCCGATTTGGCGTATAAGGTCACGTCGTTACCAATCGTTAAATTCTGAGCCACTCCCACCTGTCCGTACATCACAACCCGGTCGCCAACGACGGTCTTTCCTGCAATGCCTACCTGGGCAGCCAGAAGACAGTGCTGACCAAGCACGGCTCCGTGACCGATGTGTACCTGGCAGTCAAGTTTTGTACCACGGCCTATGACCGTATCTCCACTGACCCCTTTATTGATGGTGCACCCGGCCCCGATCTCCACCTCGTCATGAATAACGACGCGGCCGCCAGCTCTCCATTTGCGGAAGCCATGTGCAGTCTTTTTATAATAAAATGCGTCGGTGCCAACGATGGCACCCGGTTGGATCGTCACTCCGTTGCCGATGACGGTAAATTCCCCGATGACAGCGTTTGCTCCAATGGTGCTGTTTGCTCCAATGACTGCGCAATGCCCAATGGTGGCGTTGGCCTCGACAATGGCGGAGGGATGGATCCAGGCTGTTTCTGAAATGCTCGATTTCTGCGTTCGTTGTGGCCGGGCTTCAAGAACCAGTTGGTTGTACACTTCAAAGGGCGCGTCGCAGACGAGCAGCGTTTTTCCTTCCGGGCAGCTCACTGCCTCTGGGATCAGTATGCAAGAAGCAGTAGACTCCAGCGATTTTGCGTAATACTTTGGAGCGTCTACGAAAATGAGATCGCCACGACGGACTTTGTGAATTTCGTTTATGCCCGTGATCCACAGGTCTTCATTGCCCGCGAGCTTTAAAGTAAAGCGCTCTGCAAGAGATTTAACGTGTAAGGGTTTCGACAGTTGCATAGAGTAAGTCAATGAGCTTCAAGCCAGTTGTCGCCATAACCCAATCCAACTTCAATGGGAACACCCAACCCGGGAATGGCGTTTTTCATTTTATCGATAACGATGCGGCATACTTCATCGCGTTCTGCTTTTGGAGTATCGAAAACGAGTTCGTCGTGCACTTGCAGGATCATTTTTGCATCCAGCTTTTTACGACGGAATTCATCGTGTATGTGGATCATGGCAAGTTTGATCATGTCGGCGGCCGTACCCTGAATGGGCGTATTGATGGCGACGCGCTCCGCATTGGCCCTCGCAAGTGCATTGCGGGAATTGATGTCGCGCAAAATGCGTTTGCGTCCGAGCAGGGTCGACACATAACCGTTCTTGCGTGCCTGTTCGACGACATCGGTCATGTAGGCTTTTAAGCCCCGGTACGTTTTAAAGTACTGGTCGATGAGCTCGCGTGCTTCGTTGCGCCCGATCCCTAACTGACGCGATATGTTCTGGGGCCCCGCACCGTATAAGATCGAAAAATTGACGGTCTTGGCGTGGGAACGCTGCTCCCGTGTCACCGCGTCATAGGCGACGCCATAGACTTTGGCCGCTGTTGCGGCGTGAATGTCCTGTTCGTTGCGAAACGCTTCCAGCATCATCTCTTCCTTTGCAATGGAAGCAATCAGCCGCAGTTCGACCTGGGAATAGTCGGCAGAAATGAGTATGCGGTCTTTGGCACCGGCAATAAATGCTTTGCGGATTTCGCGCCCCGCTTCGTCGCGTATCGGTATGTTCTGCAGGTTGGGGTTTTCACTGGCCAGACGACCCGTTGCGGCCCTTGCCTGGTTAAACGAACTGTGCACACGCCCGGTGTGCGGGTGGATCATCAGAGGCAAGGCATCGACGTAGGTCGATTTGAGTTTCGACAACTTCCTGTAAGAGAGGATGTCACGAACTACTTCGTATTCCGGTTCGAGCTCGGTGAGTTTCTCCTCATCCGTGCTGTATTGATTGGTGCTGGTCTTTCGCCACTTGTAGGGGATCTTCAGTTTTTCAAACAAAACCTCACCCACCTGTTTCGGACTGGAGATGTTGAACCGCACTCCTGCTTTGCGGTAAACGAGTTGCTCTGCTTCGCGGATCTGTCCTTCGAGTACGCGGGAGTAGTCATTCAAAAAATCCCCATCCACCCGGACGCCGGCATGCTCCATATCGCAAAGCACCCGTACCAACGGCATTTCGATGCTGCGAAACACTTCCTCCACTTCCTTTGCCACCATTTCACTTTGCAATACATCACGCAACTGAAAAGTGATGTCGGCATCTTCGGCTGCGTATTCAGCCACCCGGTCGACGGCAATGTCGCGCATGGAAACCTGAGAGGCACCGCGTTTCCCGATGAGTTCTTCAATGCCAATCATTTTATAATTGAGATAGGCTTCAGCGAGGTAGTCGAGTTTATGGCGCATGTCTGGCTCGACGAGGTAATGTGCAAGCATCGTGTCAAACGACGGCGTTGGCATTTCAATGCCATGCCATTTCAATACGAGCATGTCGTATTTGATGTTCTGCCCTATAAAATGTTTGGAATCATCTTCAAGCAGTTCGCGGAAGGCCTCCACCCGCTGCCGTGCTTCGGACACATCAGATGGTACCGGTACGTAATAGCCTTCTCCGCCTTTGATGCAAAAACTCATGCCAACCAGCGAGACGCGATGTGCGTCCAGTCCTGTCGTCTCGGTATCAAAGGCAATCCATTTCGCTTTTTTCAGCTGATGCAGAAGCTCCTGGATCGCAGTAGGAGTGTCTGCAATGCGATAATGGTGCGGTGTGGAATGGATGTCGCGTTCTCCGATCTTAAACGGCTTATCCTCAACGGGTGCAGAGGGCTTTGGATCGCCAAACAGCATCAACTGAACCGGCTGCTGTCCTGCACCAAGAATGGTCTCGGCAAGACTTCGGAATTCGAGTTGCCTGAAAAGTTCTTTTAGGCGATCGCGGTCAAAGCCTTCGATGCGAAACATTTTTTCGTCGAAACGCACCGGCGCATGCGTGTCGATTGTAGCCAGCTTCTTACTCAGAATGGCTTTGTCTTCATGTTCGCAAACCTTATCGCGCAGCTTGCCCTCCAACGTGTCTTTGTGGGCAAGCAGGTTCTCTACAGTATCGTATTTTTCCAGCAACCGGGCTGCGGTTTTTTCACCAACTCCGGGGATGCCGGGAATGTTATCGACTGCATCGCCCATCAGCCCCAGCATATCCACAACCTGATCGGCTCGTTCAATCCCCCAATTCTCGACAATTTCTTTGGGGCCGAGGACTTCGGCTCCGTTGCCCTGTTTAGAAGGCTTGTACATGTAGATATGGTCCGTAACGAGCTGGCCAAAGTCCTTATCGGGAGTAACCATGTACACGGTAAACCCTTCTTCAGCGGCCTGTCGGGCCAGGGTGCCGATGACGTCGTCCGCCTCGTAGGATTCAACGCTGACAATCGGAATGTTAAAGGCTTTTATCAACTCTTCGATGTATGGAAATGCCTGTGTGATGTCTTCGGGTTGGGCCTCCCGGGTCGCTTTGTACTCTGGATACGCGCGATGGCGGAAAGTGGGTCCTGCCAGGTCAAATGCAATCGCCAGGTGACTCGGCTTCTCTTTGGTTATTATATCCCAAACCGTTCGGGTAAATCCTGAGATGGCGGATGTATTCAACCCCTTGGAGTTGATCAGTGGCCGACTGATGAACGCATAATGGGCACGGTACACCAAGGCGTGTCCATCCAGTAAAAAAAGTTTTTTCATGCCTTCCATCGTGGGTTGAAGATACAAATTGCCGGCAATGCAGGATTTTTCGGTGTCCTAAAGATTTTAATGTCGGTAACGGTGCCTGCAAAGCTGCTAAAAACTCCGGGTGTAATTCAGGAGCAACTGCTCGATGAGGTTGACCCGTCTGCCCTGTCCGCTAATGCCTCCGGGGGAATTGAAATCAGTGATGTTATTGACTTTATCATCGTCGTAAAACAAGTTTATGGCGAGGCCGAGTTGCAAGCCCTTAAACAACTCGATGCCAATTTGATTGACCCAGGCAACGTCGATGTTTTGCGGCTGGTCGAGGTAGTCTGAAAAAAGCCCAAGCTCGCTGGAGACATTCAGACGTTGAAAAAATGTGTGGCTGTAGCTCGTTTTGAGGTAGGCGCCAAGAGCGAATTTGCTGCGCTCGTAGTCCGTAGTGCTGCCCTCTTTCAAAGCGGTGCCGTGAACCCCGAGATTGGCAATGGCCTCGTCGCCGATGACGATGATCTGACCGGCCAGCGGCGAAAGGAAAATTTGCAAGTCTTTGGTTTTCGAATACTGGATGCCGGGAGCGATGTTTATGAGCGCCGGCGAAAAGAATTTTGAAACCAGATTGGTGTTGTATGGCGTCAGCCTAAGCTGCCGCAGGTAAATGACCTGGCTGGCGGAATCGACGTAGCTGTTGAGCAACTGGGTCCTCAAACCGGCATCAAATGCAAAAAACCAGGGAGAATTCTCTCGTATGCGGTAGGCAACGTTGCTGGTAAACTGAAGCAGGTCGAGGGCTTTGCGAAATGGGTTCTTTTCGTCCGATCCCGCGCTCACGGTTCCAGTGCCGGTGCGCTCTGCAGAAAAATTGAACAGGACTTCGTTTTTCCATTGCAGGGCTTGACGCCGGTAATGGGCTTTGTACTGAATGGCGCCTCCCAATCCCAGCCTGCTGTTGCCAGATCCCGGATAGGGGTTGATGTTGAGCAATTGCCCGAGATCCAGGCCAAAGGCGCCGCGGTGAGTCCACCCCTCGGCATCTGCATCTTTGGTGGCTGCGCCCAGTTGATCCAGTCGCGCTTTTTCCTGCGCGGCACGTTGCTCGTCAGTTTGTGCTATGAGCCCTGTTGCAAAGCTCAACACCAGCATGCATAAAAGTAGTTTTTTCATAGGTTCCCGATTTTAATTTTATCGATTCGAATTGCAAGGAATAGAAACCGGAAAGATAATGCTTGCAGGTATATCTCAAAGATGCGGCTGGCGAACAGGCCATAGGGATGAAGTGGCAGTCTCGCTGGCTTCCTCCGGCATTTCAGGTCAAGCCATTGGAATTGCCTCACTGCGATTGAAAATTTATGACGAATTTTCGCGCAGAATGAAATCCACATCCACTTTAATGAGGCCCAGCAATTGGGCTCTCCAATTATCTCCTGATCAAAGGGGCTTCCGGCACTGCCTGGTTTCTCTGATGGTCGCCGGCATGAGCATTTTTTCGGGCACAGCGCAGCCATCAAACGATGAAGTGTTTACCGTCAAACAATTCTTTGAAGAGGCACTGGACCATCAACAATCTTACCAGTGGCTTCACCACCTGTCGGAATCCATCGGTGGCCGGATTGCGGGATCGCCGCAAAGCCTTGCAGCCGTGGAGTTCGTCGCTCAGGTGCTCGATACCCTCGGTACCGATACCGTCATCCGCCAACCCTGTACCGTACGCTATTGGTACCGCGGTGCTCAGGAGGAGGCTCGCATCGTCAATCATCCGGTTTTGGGCTCCGTGGACCTGCGCTGCCTGGCTCTTGGCGGGAGCGGCAGCACAGGCCTCGATGGCCTTGCCGCCGAGGTGGTAGAGTTTCGCTCCCTGGATGAATTGCGGGAGTCCGGATCGCGGATCAAAGGCAAGATCGCCTTTTTTAACCGGGCTTTCGACAACCGACAGTTGCGCACCTTTCACGCTTATGGCGGGGCTGTGGACCAGCGGGTTTTTGGACCGGAGCTGGCGGCAAAGATGGGTGCTGTGGCCTGTGTCGTGCGAAGCATGACGGGTCGGATCGACGACTGGCCCCATACGGGCGTTTGCATCTTTGGCGATTCCGTTCGCCCCATACCGGCTGTTGCCATTTCAACGCGCGATGCCGACAGGCTGAGCACCTGCCTTCGACAGGCGCCAACCCGGCTATTCCTCAAAACCCATTGCGAGGATCGCGGGGTTCAACAGAGCTACAGCGTCATCGGAGAGATCCGGGGTTCTACTTTCCCGGACGAAATCATCCTGGTTGGTGGCCATCTTGACTCCTGGGATGTCGGCGGTGGCGCACACGACGACGGTGCAGGGTGCGTGCACAGCATGGAAGTGCTTTCCCTGCTCAAACGCATGAACTACAAACCGCGGAGAACCATTCGCTGCGTACTTTTTCAAAACGAAGAAAACGGACTGGCAGGAGGCCGGGCATACGCCAAAGCCTCCAACGCAAAGGGCGAGTTCCATCTGGCTGCAATCGAATCTGATGCCGGTGGCTTCACACCGCAGGGTTTTGGATTCGACGGCAGCCCGGACCTGGTCGCGGAACTTCGGAAGGCGCTTCCCCGTTGGGAAGAGCTGTTGGGCCCCTACAACATCGATTTTTCTACCGGCGGCGGTGGCGCCGACATAGGCCCACTGAAAAGTCAGGGAGGACTGTTGTTTGGTCTCCGCCCTGACAGCCAGCGCTATTTCGATTATCACCATACCGCCCAGGACCATATCGCCGCCGTGCACCCCCGCGAACTTGCGCTTGGTTCTGCTGCAATGGCAGCCCTGGTCTACCTACTGGATCGGCATGATTTCCGCTGATCGGCTACAGCTTGGGGGGCTTTCGTTTGAACTGTTTCTGGATTCCCACACCATAGAAAAATGCATCGAATCCCTCGCGCATAGGATTAATGTCCGCTATGGGGAGGAGCAGGTCAGCCTGGTGGTCGTTCTCGAGGGCGCCAGTTGTTTTTTTCAGCACCTGCATCCACAGCTTCTCTTTCCCTGGACGTCGTACCGCGTCCGCATCAAGACTTACGATGGGCTGCATACCAGTCGGGAAGCGCGGGTGGATTGGTTGGACGAGTTGACCGACCCTTCGACGCCGGTACTCATTCTCGAAGACATCGTGGAAACCGGCAAAACCCTTGAAGCTCTTCGCGAAAACGTGCGCTCCAGAGGCGTTTCCGATTTGGGCATTGCCAGCCTGCTCTGGAAACCATCTTGTACCACAGCCTCTGTCGTTCCGGATTTTACGGGAAGGGAGATCGGCCCCGAATTCGTCGTCGGATTTGGAATGGACTATTGCAATGAAGGCCGCACCCTGAGCTCCATTTACCGCTTGCCAAACGAACTGTATGAAAAATCCCCTTAAAAAGTCTTCCGCGAAGGGGAAAATGGCTAATTTTGCCTGCCTTTTTCGACTGACCCATGGTGTAACGGTAGCACTACAGATTTTGGTTCTGTCTGTTAAGGTTCGAATCCTTATGGGTCAACAACCGGCTCCGCTTGCGCGGGGCTTTTTTTTGCCCGTTGGCGAGCAGGTCGCGCATCCGGAGGATGGCAATCCGGCGATGCTCCTTAAAATGCGGGATGGTTCACGCCGGAGTTTTTGGGCGAGCCGGGTTGCCGAGGTAGATACCGGGTTCTTCCAGGCTGCGGGCTACTACCGCACCCAGCCCTACGGTGACACCGCTGGCGATGTGCAGGCCATCGCGAAAACATGCTGCCGGCGCAATCCAGCAGTCATTTCCGAATTCCGTGCTGCCGGCAACCGTCGTCCCGGCGGTGATCATGCAGTTTGTTCCGGTGCGGACGTTGTGTGCAATGTGCACCAGGTTGTCCAGTTTTGTTCCAGGACCCAGGACCGTATCACCGAGCGTTCCGCGATCCACGCAGCAGTTTGCTCCAATTTCCACGTCATCGCCGATGATAACCCCTCCCAGGTGAGGAAACCGGATGTTCCTTCCGTCCGAAAGGCGCACATAGCCGTATCCGTCTGATCCAATTGTAGTATGGTTTTTGATGACTACCCTTTCCCCAAGACAAACGCGGTCGTGCAACACGCAATGGCTGTGAATGACCGCATCGTTTCCAATGCAACACTTGCCTATGATGGCAAAGGCGCCTATGTGTACGTGTAAACCTATGGTGGCCTCCGGATGAACGATGGCCGTTGGGTGCACGCCCGGTGCAGGCCGCTCCCAGAATAACTTGTGCAGGATTGCTGCAAAACTTACCCTCGGCTGTTCGGTTGCAACCACCACTTGCCCCGGCCGCTCGCGGTAATGATCCAGAACAGCCGTATGAGCAACGACGACGGAGGCACCAACCTTCAGGACAAAGGCGGGATTCTTCGACCGTGATTCCGACATCCAACTGATGCATCCCTCGCTGGCTTCATCAATGTTCTTCGCTGTGTGGAATGTACCCTTGCTTCCCCGGATTTCGTATGGCCCCTGGATGCAATCCAAAATGTCTTCCAGATGGTAAATGCGTTTCATAAAGGCAACTTTATCGCAGGGCTAACTGAATTTGCTGTTGCCTGCCACCGCAAGGTAAATCATTTTGCAGCTACGTTCAGCCCTTTGAGCCCTTACAAGTTTGTGGACCACACGGCGTGGATGGCTTGACAAAGGGAGTCTGCAGCTCAGTCATTTTCCTTAGCCCCTGAACTGAAGTTGCCGGATTGACCGTTGTTCTGCAAGGGAGAATTGCTTTTGTAGAGTACGCGGCCGGAGGGAACGACCTTGCGCGATTCGCGCAAGTGGCTTTCCTGGTCGTCAAAGAAAATATGGGCACCAAAGGCCTTCAGAACCTTGTCTTTCGACAGGCCTCCCATAAAATAGGCTTCGTCGACGTATACACCCCAGTGGCGCAGGGTCTTGATGACGCGCATGTGGCTGGGAGCGTTTCTAGCGGTGACGATGGCAATGCGCAAGGGTGAACGCTCGATCGACATGGGCAGGAATTCCTGGATTTTCGATAGCTTGCGGATGAGGTCGGCAAAAGGTCCGTCGTCGAGGGGAACGTCTTCGTTGGTCTCTTCGTGCTGGTGAAAGGCTTCGATGCCCTTTTCCTTAAAGATCTGCTCGGAGGATTCAGAAAATACGACGGCATCCGCATCAAAGGCAAATTTGACCCGGTTCTTTTCTGGCAGGTAGCCTTCAGGGGGGTCGGAGATCACCGCTGCAGCACAGGACGTATGGTCGATCACCCACTGCACGTCGCGTTCGTCGCGCGACAGGAACAGGTCGACGTCGTAGGCATCAATGAATGGAGCGAGGTCCTCTCCACCCGAAAAAGCCCAACGGGTGATGGGCAGGCCATAATGGCGGATTGAACGCAGCACCCGTACCCCCGTTTCCGGACTGTTCCTCGACATCACCACCACCTCAATGATCTGCTTCGACGCATGCTCGTTGAGTTGCAGCAGGCTCTGCACCAAAGGGAATGCTGTTCCCGGAGCCAGCATATCTCCTTCATGTGCGAGCTGATACCTTCGAAACCCTTCCACCCCTTCGCGATCGAATAGAGCATTTTCCCCTTCTAAGTCGAACAGCGCACGGGAAGAAACGCCAATAACCAGTATTTCGGAAAGATCCAATCCCATTTCCGCAGTTTCTGCAGCCGCATCACAATCCCAGGCAAAACACCGGAACCTCAACGGCGAGGGGCTAAATTACGCAAAGCTCAATGCGCTCCGGACGATTTTTAAAGCACGCGCATCCGGCATACCTCAAATCCGGCTGTCCCATCTTAAGCATTTCAAAGCAATGTCGGCACATGAAAAACCCGGGCGCTAAATCCGCCGCTCAAGCGAAATGCACAGAAAATATTACAAGCGTCTATAGGACAAAAGTTAGCCTAAATTCCTTGAATTTTGAAAAAAAAGAGCTATATTTATGGGTACCTCGAATAACCCAGTTTTGATGCCAGAATGAAAAGGGCTGCCTCTCTTCACTCCCTGTTGATGCCAGAATGAAAAGGGATGCCTCTCTTCACTCCCTGTTGATGCCAGAATGAAAAGGGCTGCCTCTCTTCACTCCCTGTTGATGCCAGAATGAATTTAGCAAAACAAGACGAGGCGCGGTGAAGGAAGCTATGTGGAGCAATAACTGACTGAACCGCAACGAAGTATTGTGAAGCTAAATACATTTCGCGCGCAAGCCAATGCGGTCTGGCTGGCGCAAGAGGGAGTGGAGAGAGGCAGCCCCCGAGCAAAACAAGACGAGGCGCAGCGAAGGAAGCTATGTGGAACGATAACTGACTGAGCTGCAACGAAGTATTGTGAAGCTAAATTCATTGAGTGGGTAAGCCTGTGCGGTCTGACTGGCGCAATAGTGGGTTATTCGAGGTGCCCTTATAAGTTACTTGCTTATTTTGGTACTAGAGTGATGGTTTAGCTTATTGCAAGCAATATACTTTTTTAGTAATTGTATCAGGAGGGATTTGCTTAGGTTAAAAGCAGTATAGTTAAGGATAAAATGCTCTATTCGGAACCTGGACGCCAAGAATAAAAACCTTTGCATTTAGGCAGCGAACTGTCTTACCAGTGTAATCTAATGTTTATGCCTGAATTCATAAAATTCCTGTTTTCTATCCTTGCCATGCACTTCGTAAGTGCACCCTTCGGTGGACTAAAGGCCCAATGCAATCCGCCAATGGGTGAAGTCTGTGATGAATCCCGGGTTTTTTGTTCCCTTGATGAGTTGAATGGATATGCCTGTAATAACCCAAGTACCGTACCAAGTCCTTGTCAGCCGCTATGCAGCCAGGGTGGGGTCGGGCATAATACCAGTTGGTGGGGTTTCGTTACGCAGGGTGGTGACATTACCATTACATTGGATGTAGGCGCTTGCTCTTTCGTGCATCAGGGATTGCAGTACGGAATTAGGGGAGATTGTCATTGCAGTGAAGATGTAGCCTGCCTTTCCATTCCATGCATTCCTCCCAATAGCGTTTGGAAGATCAATGCCAATCTGATCCCGTGTAAAACCTATTATCTTTGGATCGATGGTTGCAGTGGAGATGTTTGTGATTTTACGCTATACACCAGCGGTGGAGCCCCCCCATCATTGGTCAGCTTAGGATACATCAATAATTTGCCGGGCGCAATCATTGATCCGGTCTGCATTGGAGCATGCAATGTCAAATTTTTCGTAGATCCTCAGCCTGGAGGATGTCTGCCAACTTATGTGTGGACGTTGGATGGCGACGAAGTAGCTGGAAATCGAGCAGAAGTTTACCTCGATTTTCCGGTGGAAGGGAATTTTAAACTTTGTATTACAGCTTACATTGGCAAGCCGGAATCCGGATCAATTTGTTCTCAGACCGCCCCTAGGTGCGCTACCGTTAAAGTTAAAAATGTATCTGAAAAAACCGGGGCACCGCGCACATTATGCTGGGAACAGGTCCATCCAAACGGTTATAATTGGCATACTCAGCTGGTTCGTACCTCGGGAGCATACCGTGAGCGCATTACCGATCCCAATTGCTGTAACTTTGATTCAGTGGTCTTTTTTACAGTGCTGGAAAAGCCAAAGCCTCCGGATGTATATTACATTCGTTGCGACAAAGAACCCTATATTGATCCGGTAGGAAAAGTGTGGGATGGCTGCAGAAATAAATTTGAGATCACGCTCCCAAATTCTAGCGATCCTTATCGGTGCGACAGTGCGATCTTTCTAACAGCTGCTTATGTGGATATTACTTCAAATTTTCAATCGGAAATCGTCAACGATACCCTGGTCTATCATCCCAACATCCGGATAGATCATCCTTGCAATGTCGGTGAAGTCTATTATTTTTCCTATCAATGGAAACTTAAGTCGGATTCTACAGGGTTTGTACTTTCGACCGATGAACATTTTATGCCACTAACTGCCGGGAACTATATCCTGGATGCACGGGTAACTTGCGTTTTGGGAACGGATACCGCGATCTGCGTTCGACGCTTTGAGGAGCACTTCATAGAGCTCGAAGAGGCGAATGCACCCTTGTTGCTGTTGAACAAATTTGTTTGTCCCAATGATACTTTCTGGGCAAATGCCGTTCCCTGGGGTAGAGACTTTTCAGGCCAATTCAATTGGCAGGTATCCGGTGGTCAAATAATTTCCAATCCGGACTCATCTTCCGTCCAGATCATCTGGAATTTAGCACCAGGCACGGATGGAGAGGTGCAAATTTATTGCAGTCTTGACAGCGCCAGAAGCAGAACCACTGTTTGTACGATTTATACGATCTCACCACAAGCAGCGGGTAAAGATTTTGCGGTTTTTGGAAAACAGGCAACGCTTAAATCCAGATCGAAATTGCCAGGTGTTTGGTCAGCGGTGATTGCCCCGTTCCCGGTTCTGATCAATGATCCACAAAGTGCCGTAACTCCGGTACAGGTTGGAGGCTTTGGGACCTATTGCTTCGAATGGCATGCACCTTTGAAGAATTGTGCTGAAAGAGATACGGTTTGCATAGCGTTTAGAAAAATCAGAACATATGATTATAAGGAGGGACCCATAATCGAAATAGACGATTCGCTTTCAGCAAAATGGAGCACGCGCGCTGGCAGGAAAATGGATGAATGCATTAAGCTTCAGTTCTACAATACGGATTATGCCACGTTTGAAATTCATAAGGAAAACGTGACTAAATCCAGAATAGATGTTTTGGATATTCAGGGAAGGCTGCTGAATTCACTGGAGATGGGTGAATACAGCTTTCCTGCCAGCGTCAATATTCCCTTGCCAAAGTTTGCAGGGGTTTGCTATATCCGTTGGACCATAAACGAAAAGCAGTTTATTTTTAAAATATTCAGGCTCCCCGAATAAGTTCATTTTGAAGGCAGAATGAATGGGGATAGCTCTCTTCACCCCGTGCTGATGCCAGCAAACAGGCAATTTTCTCTCACATTGCCGGGAATGGGCTCATGACCCCGCACATTCTCTCTGCAACCAGTGGCAATGGTCTTCACTGCGAAAGCCCCGGATCTACAAAATCGAAAGAGCGTTCTTGCCTGCAATTGGACCGCGACACAACTCCCCTTGTGGCTACCCAAATGTAACGACGGGAGTCTCAACGAAGACTCAGTGACCTGTAGATGTACCAGTCCGTCGAGTGTGGTATAAGTGAGTACAGTGGGCTCTTGTGCCGGAGAGGTGGTCGCAGATACGGCAGGAAGCGCCAGGGAACTGAACATCCCGCAAAGGGCCATTGGGGCAGTGCCCTGAACCAGGTTACGGAATAGGCCTTTAACTGATGTTGAGCGGGAGGGCGGGCCGCAATTTAGTCAATGCGCTTGAGCCGCCTTGCCTTGCGCCATTTCCCATGAAAATGCGGCCCGGTGACGCTCCCGCAACCTATCTCAAATCAAAAATCAGTTGGTATTTGTCGCCATCGACTCGGCATAAGGGCAAAACTACGCGGATGGGCCGCCAGCAGGCTTCGGAAAAGCAAAACCGCGAGAAAATTGTAAAATTCGGTAAATTCAAGTGTCTGGGACCCCAATGCCAAAGAAGCTTTTCTCAGATCTTTTTTAGGGATAATGCCAAAATTACCCTGTTTCTCAGGATATTATAAATTAATTTACAAAAAAAGTTCGCTCAGGAGGCTTTGGCTTCGCGTGCAGGGCTTACCTTTGTGCCCGCTTCTAAAAAGCGTTACCATTAAAATCGCGCTCCAGTGAATACCACGAGTTTCAAGACGACATACGCCAAGAACCCTGAAAGGGGAAGGAAATGGCATATCATCGACGCGGAAGGCCAGGTTGTTGGCCGCCTTGCGTCGCGTGTGGCCCACCTGCTGATGGGCAAGCACAAGCCCAGCTTCGCACCGCACATGGATTGCGGTGACCACGTCATCATTGTCAACGCCGGAAAGGTCCGCTTTACCGGCAAAAAGATGGATGACAAGGTCTATCTCACGTACAGTGGTTATCCCGGCGGACAAAAATCTGCAACGCCACGGCAGGTCCTCGCCAAACACCCGACCCGGGTCGTGGAAGGCGCAGTTCGCCGCATGTTGCCCAAAAGCCGCCTTGGCGACGCCATGTATAGAAAGCTCTTTGTTTACGAAGGCCCGGGACATCCTCACCAGGCTCAGAAACCCGAATCATTTACAATTTAAGCAATGATGGAAAAAGAATTGATCAACGCCATAGGCAGGAGAAAGGCTGCAGTGGCCCGGGTGTACCTGTCGCGCGCCACGGCTGCAGCGACGGAGATCACCATCAACTCCCGGCCGCTGGCAGAATATTTTCCCGTCCGGGACATCGCCCAGAAGGTAATGGACCCGGTGCTGACCGTTGGAGGAGAACAGGCCTTTCAGATCACGGCCACCGTTTGTGGTGGCGGCCTCAAAGGACAGGCGGAAGCCTTGCGCCTGGCGATTGCCCGTGCATTGTGTAAGGTAGATCCGGAGATGCGGCCCCCGCTCAAGCAGCGCAGGTTGCTAACCCGCGACGCGCGCGAAGTCGAGCGCAAGAAATTTGGCCTTCGCAAAGCCCGTAAGAGCACCCAGTTCAGTAAACGTTAATCCGAAAAGCAATGCCCACCATGGAAAGACCCAGCTACCAGCAACTATTGGAAGCCAACGTCCATTTCGGCCACCTGCGCAGGAAGTGGAATCCCAAAATGCGACAGTATATTTTCAAAGAGCATAAGGGCGTCCACCTCATCGACCTCAACCGCACCGGCGAATGCCTCGATCGCGCGGCACAGGCCATGAAGCAACTCGCCAAGTCGGGAAAGAAGATCATGTTTGTCGCTACCAAGAAACAGGCTCGCGAAATTGTTGCAGAGGCAGCGCAGAGCGTCGGCATGCCTTATGTTACTGAGCGCTGGCTGGGCGGCATGATGACCAACTTTTCAACGATACGCCGCTCCGTTAAAAAAATGAACAACATCGAAAGGATGCTCTCAGACGGCAACCTCACGACCATCACCAAAAAGGAGCGCCTGACCCTGAGCCGCGAAAAGGAGAAAATGGAACGTGTGCTCGGCGGTGTCGCCAGTCTTAACCGCCTGCCCTCCGCTGTTTTTATCGTCGATATTCTCAACGAACACCTGGCGGTCGCTGAGGCCACCAATCTCGGCATCCGCACATTTGCCATGGTCGATACCAACAGCAATCCAAACCTGGTGGATTTCCCCATTCCGGCCAATGACGATTCCTCCAAATCCATTGCCCTGATTACGCGTTTTATGGTTCAGGCCATTCGCGAAGGCCTGGAAGAGCGCTCTGCCGAGGTACGTGAAGAAGCGACTGCAGGCTAAACTAACGAACGTTTGTACACAGAAAATACACACATATGAGTTTCACACTTTCGGCATCCGATGTAAAAAACCTCCGCGACACTACGGGGGCGGGGATGATGGATTGCAAGGAGGCCCTCACCGAAGCGGCAGGCGATTTCGAAAAGGCCATTGAAATTCTGCGCAAAAAGGGCCAAAAATTATCGCTCAAAAGGGCCGACCGGGAAGCGAAGGAGGGCGCTGTGATTGCCCGGGTAAGCGCCGACAAAAAACGCGGAGTTGTCGTCAAGCTCAGCAGCGAAACGGATTTCGTTTCCAAAAATGAAGATTTTGTAGAAACGGCTGTACGCATTGCCGACATCGCTCTCGAAAGCAATCCTGCCGACCGGGAGTCGCTGCTCACCCTTCCTTTCGATGGCACCAAGTCCGTGGGTGAACGCATAACCGACATGGTCGCGGCCATTGGCGAAAAAATAGAGCTTACCGATTACGAAAAACTCGAAGCGCCACAGGTGGAATGCTACATCCACATGGGCAACAAAGCAGGAGTGCTCGTCGGTCTCAACAAAGCATCCGATGCCTTTACCGATGCCGGACGCGACGTGGCCATGCAGGTTGCAGCCATGCGCCCCGTGGCCCTCGACAAAGACCAGGTGGACCCAGGCATCATCCAAAAGGAAATAGAGATCGGACGCGAACAAGCCCGCGCCGAAGGCAAACCAGAGGCCATGCTGGAAAAAATTGCGATGGGAAAACTGGAGAAGTTCTACAAAGAAAGTACCCTTCTGCACCAGCAGTTTGTCAAAGACGGCAGCCTCACCGTGGCAGCTTACCTGAAAAAGGCAGATGCAGGGCTAACCGTGACGGGATTCCGACACGTCAAGCTCGGCTGAATTGTAAAGAAACGGGGCGAATGATTTTCATTCGCCTTTTTTTTGGTCCATCGTTTGCTGCCTGTCAAAGGGGCTGCCTGCGAAAAAACATAGCGAATGAGCGTTTACAAACGGATCCTTCTTAAACTCAGTGGCGAAGCCCTTATGGGCGAACAGGCCTATGGCATTGACCCGGACATGCTCAAATACTATGCACAACAGATCAAGGTGGCGGCAGAACACAAAATTCAACTTGCCGTAGTGATCGGCGGTGGCAACATCTTTCGCGGGATGGACGGCGAGGGGTCCGGCATCGAGCGCGTACAGGGAGACTACATGGGCATGCTGGCCACCTGCATCAACGGCATGGCTCTTCAAAGTGCCCTCGAACTCACCGGGGTCTACACCCGCCTGATCACAGCCATCGAGATGCGCCAGATCGCTGAACCCTATATCCGGAGGCGCGCGATCCGCCACCTCGAAAAAGGACGGGTGATCATTTTTGCCGCCGGTACCGGCAACCCCTACTTCACAACAGACTCTGCAGCCGCCCTCCGCGCCAGCGAGCTCAGTGTGGACGTCATCCTCAAGGCCACCCGGGTCGATGGCATCTACGACAAAGATCCACTCAAGCACCCGGACGCCGTGCGCTTTGATGCCCTGACCTTTGACGAGGTGATCTCAAGAAAACTCAAAGTCATGGACATGACGGCCTTTACCATGTGCAAGGAAAACCACATGCCCATCATCGTCTTCGACGTCAACGACCCATCCAATTTCGAACGCATCATCCACGGAGAAAAAGTCGGTACGCTGGTAAGCTGAACGGGCAACCAGCGATAAACTAACTAATGTTAGTATACAAACGTTCGTTAATAACGGATGCCCCAGGCGCAAACTACACCTCCCATCAGGGCCATCGTAACCGCCCAGTAGCCGACGTTGATCGCGATGTACTTCCAGCCGCGTTGCTCAAACATTGCGTTTACCCCCAATATGGGGAGTCCAATCAGTAACCCGCTCAGAAAACCGTGGAAGGCACCATGTTTGAACGTTCTGAACTCGCTTCCATAGCGACTTACAAAATCCTGGTAGTATAGCTCCACCTCGCTGCCTGGCTCCCCAAAGCCCGGAAGGTTGACCAGGGTAGACATCATGTGCGACTGGTGAATGGTAAGACTGATCATCGACAAGGCCAGAATGATGCCCAGAACCAAGGTCAGGCCCATAACCCGGGCCATATTGCCCTGACGGGCCTTTTCCTCAGTCATTCCTGAGACCGCCATCCAGGCATTGCCAAAGACCTTGGGATGATACCAGATAAATCCCGTCAGCAGGGGGATGCACCCCGCTCCTAAAAGAACCAACCATTGAACATTCATATGCAAATCGTTTAATTGTGAACAATTCGTTGCCCCATCCCGGGACATTCCCGGGCATTCGAAGGTAAGCATTTCATTCAAATGCAAGTTTGCGTGCATTCTCTTTAACTTTCAGGGCCCTTGCCCCCCAACTCATCAACCCTGGTTCCGGTGACCGGATCCCTTCTTGACAGGGGCATTCAAGGGGATTGACCCGGGTTGCGAACCTGGCCGGCTTTGAACTCCGGGGGCGACTCCGTGGCATTTGTACCGGCAGCATGGCCGGTTTTAACCGCGCATGAATACCTTTGAGCAGTTTAATAAAAATGATTTACTCCATTCGCGGAAAACTCGTGGAGCGTCATCCCGCCCACGTCGTCGTTGAAACGGCGCAGGGACTGGCCTACCAGATATCCATCAGCCTGAATACCTATGCACGGTTGCCCGAGTCCGGAGACCTCGTACTGCTCACCCATCTGGTCATCAAAGAAGATGGCCATTTCCTATACGGCTTTGCTACAGCCATAGAGCGTCAGCTCTTTGTGCACCTCATTTCGGTGAGCGGAGTAGGTCCCAATACCGCCCGGCTCATCCTGTCTGCTCTCGATGCAGAATCCGTTCGGTCGGCCATTGCCAGCAAAGATGATTTTGTCTTCCGGAAGATCAAGGGCGTCGGACCCAAAACCGCCCAGCGCATACTCATCGATCTGCACGACAAATTGTCTCGTGACCTGCCAGCAGAAGCCATGCCCACCGCCGTTTCAGGACACCAACGCCTGTTTTCCGAATCCATGGCCGCCCTGGTGGCACTGGGCTTTACCCGCCCGGCGGTCGAGCAGGTGTTGCGTCAGCTACCCGACATGAAGGACCCGGGAGCAAACCTGGAACAGGTCATCAAAGCAGCCCTAAAAAATTTGGCCTGAGCTTTTGCAGCATATACCTTAAATCGCTTTTTGCCGTTATATGCTGACGGTTCTGTTATGGTTGAAAACTTGGTTTGCATGCTGCGGGCAATCCGCCTGGTAGTCTTTGTTATTTTTGTGAAAGCGGCTTTCGCGGCAGGCGGGCATCATGTCCCTGACTGGAACGAAGGCAGGGCAGCCGTTACCGACACCATCCCCCTGAAAGACCGTCCCGGCAATTTTGCAGAGGACCGCACCCGGAATCCCTTCGACCTGAAGGACCCGGCAGCGATCGATCAGCGCATAAGCTACGACCCGGTTACAAACAACTTCGTCGTGACAGAAATGGTGGGCGACCTGCCCTACCGGCCGGGCACTACCCTCAGTTTCGACGAGTACATGGAATACAGGGCTCGGCAGCAGGATAAGGACTACCTCCGCGACCTTGCGGGCATTTCGACGGGTAGGCGTTCTTACGAAGACATCATCGATCCCATCACCAAAGTTGACATACGCCAAAACCTCGCCGACAAGCTCTTCGGGGGATTTGGCATCGACATCAAACCCCAGGGGTCCATTGGATTTTTTGTAGGCGGATTTTACAGTTTTACAGACAACCCCCTGTTACTCGATTTCCAGAAACGGCAGTGGGGTCCCGATTTTGATACGGACATCCGGATGGACCTGACGGGAAGTATTGGAGATAAGTTGAAGTTGAATGCAAACTACGACACCAAAGCGGCTTTCGATTTTGAAAACAAACTCAAGCTGGCATACGACTCTGAAAAATTTTCCGAAGACGACATCATCAAAAAGATCGAAGCTGGAAATGTGAGCCTTCCCTTGCGCACCAAGCTCATCCAGGGAAGCCAGAACCTCTTTGGTTTCAAAACCGACTGGCAGTTTGGGCACCTCCGCCTTACCGGATTGGTATCACAACAAAAATCAAAACAGGAAAGCATACAACTCAAGGGCGGTGGTGTGGTTCAGGAATTTGAAGTGAGGCCCGACGGCTACGACGAAAACCGACATTTCTTTCTCAGTCCTTACAACCGGGGCAACTACGAGCCCGCACTCGAGCGCTTGCCAGAAATCAACAGCCAATTTAAAGTAAAGTCCATCGAAGTATGGATTACAGAAGATGCGCAAAACAGCCGCGAAACAGAATTGCGCGACATCGTAGCCCTTGCCGACCTCGGAGTTTCCAACCCGGAGCAGTTTGACATGGGCGCAGACGCCGCACAGTCCTTTCTCCCGGGGAGAGCTATTTCGCGCGATAAGAGCGGCGTCGAAGTCCCTTCAAACACTTCCAACCGCCTGCTCGACGAGATCCTGGAAAATCCCGAAGCCCGCGACCTCAACAAAGTCGTTCGCGTGCTGTCGGATCCCGCAGGGCTCAACCTGAAGCAGGGACGCGATTTTGAGAAAGTGCGCGCCAGAAGGCTCAACCCAAGTGAATTCTCTTACCATCCCGAACTGGGTTTCATTTCCCTCCGGTTGCGACCGCGGCCCAACCAGGTACTGGCGGTTGCTTACCACTATTTGCAAAACGGTCGCGATTTCGATCCCCGGACCGGCGCTGTTTACAAGGTGGGAGAGTTTACCTCGGAAGTCAAATCCGACTCGCTTTCCTACAAGGTGATCTTTGTCAAAATGCTCAAGTCGTCTGCCCAGCGCACAGACCTTCCTTCCTACCGGCAGATGATGAAAAACGTTTATCCTTCCGGCGGCTACAACCTGAATCCCGAGGATTTTACCCTCGACATTTATTACGAAGACCGCGACGGAAAGCCCAAACGCTACATCGAAGAGATCGATGGGTACCCTTTGCTCAACTTGTTCCACCTGGATTTTCTGAACAAAACCAACGATCCACAACCCGACGGCGTTTTTGACTTTGTACAGGGACAAACTGTGATCGCAGCATCCGGTGCCGTAATATTTCCTGTACTCGAACCCTTTGGCTCATCGCTGCGCAAACTCATCGGTACGGTCGTGAAAGATTCTGCTCGTGCCGATGTGATTTACGACAAATACAAGTACACTCAATTGTACGATACCTCCATTACTTCTGCAAGACGCGAGCTAAAATCCAACCAGTTTGTCATCCGTGGGTCCTACAAATCCGGAAAGTCGAACGAAATTTCACTCAACACATTTAACATTGATCCCAATGCACGCGTTATCGTCAGTGCAGGTTCTCGCACCCTGGTGGAGGGATCCGATTACATCGTAGACCGCAACCTCGGAAAAGTAACCATACTCAACGAGGCGCTCGTGCAATCCGGCGTTCCGATCAACGTCGACTTCGAAGACAACGCGCTTTTTAGTTTCCAGACCAAGACCATGATCGGACTGAGGGCAGAATACTCCAGGCGCAAGGACTGGTCGGTGGGTGCGACGTACATGCACCTTTTCGAAAAGCCCTATACCGAAAAGGTAAACATCGGCGAAGATCCCATCAACAACCGCATCCTGGGGCTCGATTTCAACGTGAGCAAAAAGGCGCCGTGGATGACGCGTCTGCTTGACAAGCTGCCGGGATACTCCACAAAGGAAATGTCGTCGTGGAATGTAGAAGCGGAGGGCGCTGTGTTATTGCCCGGACATTCGCGCACCATCAACCAACAGGGAAGTGAGGGTGGCGTCGTTTACATCGACGATTTCGAAGGAGCGTCTTCTGGCATCGGCCTCGGATTCAATGTATCTCAATGGATACTCGCCAGTGCGCCCCAGGGACTAAACGACCTTCCGTTCAGAGGGTCGGGCATTTACGACAACTACATTAGCAATGCCAACCGTGCCCTCATGTCGTGGTACCGCGTCGACGATTTTGCACGTTTAAACACGTTGAATCCCCAGAACCATTACACCCGTCTGGTCGATGAGATCGAGATTTTTCCCAACCGGCAAAGGCCCATCGGATTCAGCACCGAGCTCACGTTCGACATGACTTACTATCCGCGTGCCAAGGGCCCCTATAATTTTGATGTGGAGGGGGGAATTCGTGCGGTGGATCCCGTCTCCGGCGACGAGATCATTACGCGGGGAATAGATCGCGACAACCAACTGCTCGATCCGGAAACCCGGTGGGGTGGGCTGATGACGAGACTCAATACCAATGACTTTGAGGCCAACAACGTCGAGTACATCGATTTCTGGATGCTCAATCCTTTCCTGCCGAAAGCAGATCCCTCCGATGCCGTTACCGGTTCAGGTTTACTTTACGTTCAGTTGGGCAATTTTTCCGAAGACATTTTTAAGGATGGAAAGCAGCAGTTTGAGCACGGTCTGCCAACCCCCGACCTCAACCTGCTCACGGACCCATCAGCTTTTGGAAAGATCAGCCGCTTTCCTCCGATCACCAGCAGCTTCGACATCAATAACCGCGAAAGGCAGGACCTTGGATACGACGGTTTGAACAGCCTGTCGGGCAATTTCGACAAAGACGAACAGGCGTTCTTTTCTGAATACATCGCAAAGCAGCAAAACTTTCTGATGCCCGATGCCTTTGCCCAGGTCGCTCTGGATCCAGCCAACGATGACTATCAATCATTCCGGTCCGATAATTTTCCCGTCAGCATTCCGGTTACCGACAAGTACAAGCGCTACAACATGCCCGAAGGCAATGCCCAGATTGAAACCGGCAGTGCGCAATCGACCGCTTACACGGGTTACCCCGACCAGGAGGACCTCAACTTCGACAAATCGCTCAATGAGATTGAGTCCTATTACAATTACGAGATCCCTCTGACCAGGACACCCGACAACAAGATTCAGTTCGATCCGGCATCGGTCAACAATTTCATCACCGACACCGTGATCGTGAAGGTGCCCAACCTGGCCGACGACGAGGTGTGGTACCGCTTCCGGATCCCCGTTCGCTCCTTTACCAACAAAATTGGCGAGATTCAGGATTTCCGGTCTATACAGGGAATGCGGCTGCTGTTTTCAGGATTTGACCAAACGGTGACGTTCCGGTTCATCAAATTCCAACTCGGCCGCAACAACTGGCGCAAGTTTGAAGACGTCTGCGATGCCATGGATGCGGGAAACCGGGCGCTTATCCTCGACAAAGTGGACATCGAGGAAAATGCGGGCAAGACCCCGTTCAACTACACGACACCGCCAGGCATTCAGCGCGAGCGTTTCTACAGCTCGCAGTTTGCCGACATCCCGCAAAATGAATCTTCCATTCTGCTTAAGAAGGAGGACCTGCTGGCCGGATGTTCCCAATCGGTTTACAAGATTCTCGATCTCGATATCCGCAAGTACAAACGCCTTAAAATGTTTGTGCACGCCGAATCGCTGGAGTCGAGCGACAACGACAGTCTTTGCGTATTTATTCGCCTGGGCAAAGATTTTACCGATAACTATTACGAGTATGAGATCCCGCTCCGTTTTTCCGACGAGCGCTATTTTGACCAGCGCGATTCAATCTGGTTGAAGGACAACGAATTTGATTTTCCACTTCAGTTGCTGCTCGATCTCAAGAACGAGCGCAACCGGTTGGATCCCAACTTTGGAATATTTGAAATGGCGGATCCCGAAAAACCTGCAAACCGCGTCCGCATTTCAGGGAATCCGACCATAGGTTTGGTGCGTGGCATTTTGATGGGTTTCCGCAACAAGAGCAACTCCACCGTAAAAGACATCGAGGTTTGGTTTAACGAACTTCGCCTCACCGGACTGGAAGAAAAGGGTGGTTTTGCCGCTCAGGTACGCGCAGAAATGCAACTGGCTGACCTGGGCAATCTAAGCCTTGCAGGCAACCTGAGCTCGGTTGGATGGGGGGGCATCGATCAGAAACTCGACCAGAGGGCAACCTATGAGACCCGCCAGATCGACGCGGCGCTGAACATCTCCATCGACAAGTTTCTTCCAAAGAGTCTTGGAATTCGCATTCCGATGGCGCTGCAGTATTCTACCACTTCTTTGACCCCGCAATATGATCCAAACGACACCGACATCAAACTCAAAGACAAACTCAACACAGCAGCAAATGACGCTCAACGCGACTCCATACGCGACCGGGCCATCGATTTCACGGAAGTCAGGAGCATTGCATTTACAAACGTTCGTAAGGAGCGAAGCGGAACCTCTAAGGCTAAACCCTGGAGCATTTCGAACTTCTCATTGAGTTATTCCGGATCTGTTGCCAATAAAACAAACCCCATCGTCGCCAAAGATGAATTGAAAACCCAACAGGGCGCTATCGACTACAACTTTTCACTTCCGGCAAAGTATATAGAGCCATTTAAGAAATCGGTAACCAGCCCATTGCTTAAGTTCATAGGCGAGTTGAATTTCAACCCGCTGCCAAACAGTTTCGCCGTTCGAAACAGCCTTAGCCGCAAAGCCAGTACGCGTACGTACCGCTTCGCAGACCCGCGCTACAGCACATGGGAAGACCGCAAGTTCAGCTGGATACGCGACTATACCCTAAACTGGGATCTGACCCGGTCGCTCAAACTCAATTTCACTGCAAAGAACGACGCAACCGTCGACGAAATCACGTTTAATCCGCTGCGACAGGCCTATGTCAATCCGCTTACCGATCAGGAAGTCGAGGCGAGCCAACGGGGGCGTTTTCTTCGTGAGAACCTGACGGATTTTGGCCGGACGAAGGACTACCGGCACAACTTTACTGCTTCGTACCAGTTGCCATTGCGACTCATCCCGATGATGGATTTTATCACGGTGCGCACTCAGTATACCGCCAGTTTCAACTGGGCTGCCGGGTCACTTAAGACCATCGATTCCCTGGGTTCCGTCATCACCAATACGCAAAGCGTCAGCATCAGTGGAGAAGTCAACTTTACGACCCTGCTCAACAAATCGGCCTTCTTTAAAAAATATACAACTGAGGGGCCTGCTTCGGGTCGCCTTCGGCCGGCAGTCGGCAACCGCAACGCTGCAAAGGAAGAGGAAACTAAGAAGACCAAGGAGAAAAAGACTGACAAGGCCAATCCGTGGATCAAGGCGGTGCTGACGCCGGTGACCATGTTTAAAAGAATCCAGCTGAGCTATTCCGAGAACCGTGGAACGACCATTCCCGGATTTATGGAGAAACCGGAGATATTAGGCCTTGGCTCCGGATTTTCGGCGCCAGGATGGAGCTTCATCGCAGGAGGGCAACCCGATTTTGACGAAGGCGGCTGGTTAGACCGCGCCGCGGAGAAGGGCTGGATTTCGAACAATTGTTTTTTCAACGCAGAGATGTTGCAAAAACGGGCAAACACGCTGAGCCTCAAAGCAAAAATAGAACCCGTACGCGACTTTAGCATCGACCTCAACGTAGACCGCAGCTTCACACGTGACCATTCCGAAGTGTTTAAATACGATTCAATCTTCGGCACCGGACAACTTGGATTTCAGCATTTCACGCCATACCAGAATGGGCAACTCACCTTGTCCTTCATTTCACTGCAAACCATTTTCGACAGCGACATCGACGCCGTCTTCCAGCGCTTCAGCGACGCACGGCCTGTTATCTCAAGCCGCGTAGCGGATCGCTATGGAATCAAAAACCTGAGTCCGACCAATCCAGACTACCGCGACGGTTTTCAGGGAGACCACATCGACGTGGTGACTCCGGCATTTCTCGCCGCATACACCCGCACAGATCCCAATGCGGTTCAACTCGACTTGTTCGATGCCATTCCCCTGCCCAACTGGCAGATCACATACAGCGGACTCAGTAAGATAGGTCCACTGAAAGACATTTTTCGCGACTTCACCATTCGCCATGCCTACAAGAACACGCTGACCGTCAACCGCTTTTCGAGTAACCTCGATTACCGAACCGATCCAAATGAACTTCCGCTGGCACGCCGAGGCAACGACGAGCGCGCATCCTACTACGCAAGGTACGAGGTTCCTGAAATGGTGATCAACGAACAATTTGCTCCACTGCTGGGAGTCAACCTAAAAACAAAGGGAGGCCTTGAACTGGGTCTTGACTACAACAAAAACCGCAACCTCAACCTCCGCAATGGAATTGACGGACAGTTGCTGGAGACCAAGGCGACCAATTACACAATCAAAATGGGCTACGTGATCAAAGACGTATTTCTCGCCTGGCTTCCTGGCATGAAAGCCCTCAACAAAGATGTTAAGCCCAATAAGCGCAAAAAGAAAAAGAACAAAGCAGATGAAGGCGATGCCGGCGACGGAGTCTCAGCTCCCAAGGGAAATGACCTCGAGATCACCTTCGACTTTGGCATCAACGACAACATCACCAAGATTCACCGGTTGGATGCCAACGTAAACGCCCAGGCCAACAGCGGATCAAAACAGATCAGCTTTACTCCTGCCATAAAATACAACATGAACAAGAACCTCAACCTGCGCTTGTTCGTAGATTACCGCAAGACCATTCCCTATGTGCAGAGCCAGTACAAGGATATCCGGATCAACGGTGGCCTCAACGTCCAGTATACGCTCAATTGAGGTTTGACGGACGGATAATTTTAACTCGAATTTAATGATGAAGCGGCTCCGTATCCATTCTTCAAAGACCAAGGCGTATATTTAATTGATTATCAGTGTATTGATGATTTTCTTTGCTTCATTGCGGCCTTTCGTGATCCCTTCTTTGGACCATTTGTTAGGCTGCCTGAAGCACTTGGTCAGCAAAGCTGGGGTCGGCTCCATGCGATATAACCACTGTGCCGTATTTTTGGCGCTCAGCCGCTGCAACAATACGGGCAGATGGCCGTTGTACAATAGCTTTAACCGCATTTTCCATTGCTACTAATTACAAACAGTGATGAACATTAAACTTTTAGGGATGGTGGCCGCCCTTATGTTCGGCCAGGCACTCAGCGCTCAATCTTCCGCAACGGGCTACAAAGCTACCCATGAGGGCTGGCTGGTCAGCCTCGACGAAGCGTTTGCTCAATCGAAAAAGACGGGCAAACCCATCATGGCCAATTTCACCGGAAGCGACTGGTGCGGATGGTGTAAAAGGCTTTCCAAGGCCGTTTTTGTCCATGATGAATTCAAGACCTGGGCAAAGAAAAATGTCGTCTTGCTTGAACTTGACTTTCCAAGATCCTTTTCTGTACCTGACAAGATCCGCGACCAGAACTATAGCCTTCAACAGTCGTTTGGCGTCAGGGGATATCCCACGATATGGGTATTTGACGTCGACAAGGACAAAAAGACCAACCAATACAGTTTCAGCGCGTTGGGTAAAACCGGATATACCGCAACTGTGAAAGAATTCACCGAAGGGGTTGATCAGATGATCGCCAAGCGAAAGAAGTAAACGGATTCGCGCGTACGCTTTTACTTTCCAGAGAGAATACGGCCCGCAGTCATTTGCGGGCTTTTTTATTGCCGAACACCAAAGATCGGTTAGATCATGGGAAGTGCTTATATGGTTTGCAGACTCTGACAAGACCTTTTCCTGGTTACAGCACAGGGAATTCCAACATAATTAAACCATTTTGTTTTGTAATTATAAGTTTATACATTTGTGAACTAATAAATATATAAATAAATGCAGGATAAACGCATTTATGAATTGCATGCCGATGTATGTAAGGCGCTTGGCCATCCTCTCCGGATAGAAGTCATCGATTTGTTAAGTGACGGAGAGTACGGATTTACGGACATTCTGGAGCGCACCGGGGGGCTGAAATCGAATCTGTCTCAGCATCTCTCGGCCATGGTACGCAAAGGGATCCTCAGGGTCAGACGAGATGGAAAGAACAGAATTTACGCACTTACTTCCCGCAAGGTAGCGCGCGCCTGTACCCTGATGCGTGAGGTGTTGGTTGAGCATGTAGAAAAGCAGCGCACCGCGCTGATGAACGAAAAATGAATCATTGATGGGAAAATTGAACGTTTCTTTGGGTTTCGCATTGGGTGCAGCAATTTGCCTTCAATTGGCATGTTTAAACAAGGGCAAGCCTGCTCCGGAGAATGAAGTGGTAGAAAATCTTGACCCCGAGCGCTTTCGCCAACTCATTGAGGAGGGTGCGGGAGTCGTCCTCGATGTCAGGACTCCTGAAGAGGTGGCTGACGGTCATCTGGCGGATGCAAGCACAGTAGATTTTTATGATCCCGACTTCAAGGAGAAACTCCGGCTGATTCCGGTAGAACGGGACGTTTACGTTTACTGCGCAAGCGGTATCCGAAGTGCAGAGGCAGCGGTTTTTCTAAAATCGCTCGGCCACCCCAGGGTCTGCAATCTGGAAGGGGGGCTGCAGGCTTGGCGCGATCGCGGATACCCCATCGTTCGTACCGCACCGGGCACCGATGAACACTTGCGTTCCCTCAGCAAAGCAGACTTTGATAATTTGCTCCAGACCGAAAAGCCGGTTCTCGTCAATTTTCATACGCTCTGGTGTGCGCCATGTCGAAAAATGGCCCCGGTGGTGGATTCACTTGAAAGGCTTTTTTTACAACGGGCGGTGGTGCTGCGCGTCGATGCTGACCGGAGCCGCGACGTCGCAAAAGAGTACGGTGTGAAGGGCGTACCTGTATTCATGCTCTTTGAGGGTAATTCGCTTCGATGGAAGCACACCGGGGTGATATCCGGAGATTCACTTGCTGCCCAGATCCAGAGATTTCTTTAAATCAATTAAGATGAAACTGAAATTGCTTTCCATCACACTCATGCTGGCCGGTGCCTGGTCATTAAGCATATTTACTCCAGATCGGCCTGCGTGTTATTCGGATTTGGCGGGTCATTCAGAAAATACTTGGAGTTTTCCGGTCGCCCGTGCATACCCTCCTGCTGTTGGCATACTTTCAAATGCCAGAAATTGTTTGTCATGCCATGACAGCAACGGACCCTGGAAGAGCGAAGACGGTTTGGTCCTCGATTTATTAGACAAGGACACGCGGGCTTCCTTGAAATTAAACGATGGCAGTTTTCTCGTTGAGGTCGAACGGGGGAAGCCCAAAACCATCCTGACCGTCGCGGGCTACAACAAAAGCGGAGGTTTGCCTTTGCCTTACCGCAACGCCTGGTTGTACATCGATCCTACAACGATAGGTTCTTCTTCGCTTTCAAAATTCCCTCCTGGTTGGGAGGTGAACCTGCCTATGAGTTGCAGAATAGCCGGGGACGAACTCAAAGGATTTGAAGATTACCATATTACGAGCCTGCCCATGACCCTGTTGGCAACTGAAACTGCTGACAGCGCATCGATCGAATTGCAGCTTATGCTCACCCGGGGGGAGCTTAGCAAGGAAAATGCACTCAGCGAAATGGAGGCAAACTATTTCGAAAGAAAGATTCAATTGCGTATCCGGTGAAGGACACATTTATAAGGCACAAAGCATGTGCCCATCATTGTAGTTACCGCACAGGGTCACGCCTATCCATAGTAGGGGTAGTTCCCCATTGAAGTGATTTGCATGGGAATTCTGGCTTGATTCAATTATTAAAATGAATATGCTGTAAAATGAAATTATTGCTGCTGCTAAACGAAGGACCTTATGGAAGTGAAAAGGCTTACAATGCCTTTCGCATTGCGCACCAGATACAAAAGGATCATACTCAAATTGATTTGCGGATTTTTCTTCTGGAAGATGCCGTGAACTGTGCACTCGACAGACAGGTAACGCCGGATGGATATTACAACATCGGGCGCATGGTGAGGTTTTCTCTTGGACGGGGAGCAGCGGTGAAGTTGTGCGGTTCTTGTATGGATGCAAGGGGCTTGCATCCTGATCTGTTGATCCCGAGTATTCAGCGCGGAAGCATGGAGGAGCTCGCACAATGGATAGCCGAATGTGAAAAAGTGCTCAATTTTTAGATGAACGACGATGAACAACAAAATTTTTAACGCGACGACATGCGTGCATGCAGGAGAGCATCGCGATGCTCAGGGTGCAATACACACCCCATTGTACAACCATTCCACATTTGCATTTTCTTCTACAGAGGCCATTGTTGACGTAGTCAGGGGTGCCAAGCCAGGCAACCTGTACACGCGTTATGGTATGAATCCAACAATACGGGCAACTGAAGAAAAATTGGCGTCAATTGAAGGTGCAGAGTCAGCACTCGCATTCAGTTCAGGGATGGCTGCAGAAGCTGCGCTTTTTTTGGCCTACTGTATTCCAGGCGATCACATCCTGTGCCTTGGTGACGTTTATGGGGGCACGTTTGAGCTCCTCGATGTCAATCTTCGCAAACTGGGCATCGAAACGGACTTTCTGTTGGGGAGCGAGCTGGAGCAGTTGGCGGGTCGCGTAAGCGAAAGGACCCGCATTCTCTTCTGCGAAACACCAACCAATCCGAATATTGAAGTCTTCGATGTTGCGGCTCTCTCTTCTTTTTGCCACGAGCGGGGTATCATTCTCGTCGTTGACAACACCTTTGCGTCTTCGGTCAACCAACAACCCTTACAACTTGGTGCAGATCTCGTGATACATTCTGCTACGAAGTACCTTGGCGGCCATAGTGACCTTACGGCAGGGGCAGTCATGGGGGCGGAAAGCTTGGTGGTTCCCCTTTGGCAGTGGCGCAAAAACCTGGGTCAGATGATCGCACCGGAAGTTGCATTTCTGCTGGCGCGAAGCATTAAGACCTTGATCTGCCGAGTTGAGGCCCAAAACGACTCTGCATCGCGCATTGCACATTTCCTGCAATCACATCCGCGTGTGTCACTTGTCAACTACCCTGGCCTTCCGGATCATCCGCAACATGCACTGGCTTGCCGGCAAATGCGCGGATTTGGTGGCATGCTGAGTTTTAATTACGATGGCGATGGGCAGCAGACATCTGCCATGGTAGACAAGTTGCGCATTTTTTCTATTGCACCCAGTCTTGGAGGTGTGGAGAGTCTGGTTACACAGCCAGTTACTACTACGCATTTTGGCATGCCGGTTGACGAGCGCCGGAGGAGAAACATCTCGGACCAACTCGTTCGCTTATCGATTGGCCTGGAACATCCAGACGACCTCATCGCTGACCTTTCGCAAGCCCTTGGCTGAATCCTCTTTTTCAGTCATTCCAGCGACAGAAGGATGTTTAAGGGTTCCTCGAATAACCCAGTTTTGATGCCAGAATGAAAAGGGATGCCTCTCTTCACTCCCTGTTGATGCCAGAAGGAATTTAGCAAAACAAGACGAGGCGCGGTGAAGGAAGCTATGTGGAGCAATACCTGACTGAACCGCAACGAAGTATTGTGAAGCTAAATTCATTTCGCGCATTAGCCTGTGCGGGCTGGCTGGCGCAATAGTGGGTTATTAGAGGTGCCCTTAAGCACGAACATTGCCCGGTAGCTTCATTTCGGCTGCATCTCCCGTAAGTTGCAGACGCGATGCTGAAAAAGAGGTAAGAGCCCATGCCAGAAAGATGATGCTCAACGAATTGGCTGGCATCAGAAAGCTGGCGATCACAGGCGATAAAAGCCCGCTCAGAGCAAACCAGGAGGCAGCTACGTTATACACCACAGAATATCCGAAAATGATGGAGTTGATCCTGCGACCGTCACGTATAAGACGCAACATCCTGGGCAATTTCCAAAAGGCGCTACCGTCGAGTATGGCGTCGCAGGACGGCGTGAAATTGTTTTTGTTTTCAGTAACGGCAATGCCGGCGTTTGCCTGCCTCAGGGCCCCGGCGTCGTTGAATCCGTCGCCGATCATCAACGTAGGGCATCCCCGCTCGCGCTGAAGCCGTTCTATATACTGCCGTTTTTCCCAAGGGTTAAACCGGAAGTGTATGTTTTCCGGATGGTGAAGCAGGGCGGAGAGATAGGCCCGTTCCCCGTCGTTGTCGCCGGAGATTATAGAGACTTCGTAATCTGACTGAAGGTCCTGCAATGAGTCCTCCAGCTTTTCCCGGTACTGCTGCCGCACCAGGAAGTAGCCGATGTAGCGGCCGTCTTCGCGGATATGCGTGCACGTACCATGGGTATGGTGAGGTTCGTCCACTCCTATGAATTCGGCAGAACCCATCTTCAAATGATGTTCTTCAAGCCATGCTTCTATGCCACCCCCTTCCGTCGTTTTGAAATGGACGACCTCCAGAGGCTCCCGGAGCTGTCCGGAATGGTAGATGGCAAGACTTATTGGGTGAGTGGATTGCCGGGCGAGGGAATACACTCTCAAAGACAATTCCGGCGACATGGGTTGCCCAAAATAGTGGACTTGGTTGCGCGCCCCTTCGGTCAGCGTTCCGGTCTTGTCGAGGACCACGTGTTGGGTTTGGGCGATGGCTCCAAGCACGTCGGGATGCCGCAAATAGAGCCTGTTTTGCGAAAGGATGCGCAGCAGGTGTCCGCTGGTAAAATGAGAAGCAAACAAGAGCGCAAAGGGGCAGGCTACGATGAGCACCGTGGTGAGTGCATTCCACATGCGCTCGTGCTGGTGCTGAAAAAACCAATAACCTGCAGCGGTGCCAGCCAGGAGCAGCACAGCGACCGTAAAATATTTGCCGAGCTGTTCGCGATGCCGCTGCTCTTCCTGCTCGGTATTGGCATCAAAACTGCGATTCCACAATTCGTTCAGGTAGCGCTGCTCCACAGCGCGTAGCGCACTCAGCACGATCTGCGCTCCCGTCTGGCGGGCGCCGGCAAACACGCGGTCTCCTGCTTCTGCAAAGCTTTTATCGCTTTCGCCGGTTACGAAGCTGTAGTCGAGGGATGCCTTTCCGCGAACCAGGATGCTGTCGACCGGAACGATTTCCTGGTTGTGAATGTAGATGAGGTCACCTGTCTGGATCTTTTCTACCGGTATGGGAATGACCTCGCCGTTGCGCCGCGCCATTACCGCGATGGGAAAAAAGGAAGTGTGATCCCGTTGAAAGATCAGAGACTCCATCGACCGCTCGTGTATAAAACGGCTGATGAGCAAAAAAAACACAATTCCTGACATCGAGTCAAGATATCCGTTGCCGATTCCCGCCTGCATCTCGTAGAGGCTGCGCCCAAAGAGAAGGATCAGCGCCAGCGAAACCAGCAGGTCTATGTTGGGCAGCCCCGCCTTTAAACCGGTCCACGCGCGCTGGTAGAATTCCAATGCGCTGTACAGAAATGCCGGGAGGGAAAGCAGCAGAATGACGACGTTGAACAGGAACCCCAGTCTCGTTTCCGCAACAGAACTGCCGCTGAGGTATTCCGGCAGATTGAGCATCATGATGTTGGCAAAACAGAAACCCGCAACGCCAATTTTGATGATGCGCAGGCGGGCCGAGCGCTCCTGGCGTCCGTGGCTCCCCGGCGGCAGATTGAGCAGAGGTTCATACCCAAGGCCGGCCAGAAGCTCAACGATCCTCCGCAGGCTCGTCTGTTCTTCATTGTAAACGATGTAAAGCCGCTTTTCCGAAAAGTGAACCTGAACGCGGACAATACCTCGGTTCATTTTGGGCAATTGCTCCAGCAACCATACACAGGCGCTGCAGTGCATCTGCGGAAGGTAAAAGTAGAGGTGCGATTGCTTGCCATCCGAATAGCGCAATACCTCGTTGCGTATTTCCGGCAGGTCCAGAAAATCAAACCGCTCCTTTTCTCCAGGCCCCTGTGCTTGCCTGAGCCCGGGGTGCGGGTGGATTTCGTAATATCGGGTAAGACCGTTTTTTTCTATTATGGCGTATGCGTTTCGGCAGGATTCGCTGCAAAATATCTTGTCACCCGCAGTGTGATCCTGATTGCTGCACTCTGTGCCGCAATGGTAGCAACGCAGGCTCTTCAGCGCTTCCTCTTCCTGTATTTTTCGGTTCATGGCGAATTGCAATGCCAAATTATTCCATTCTGTACAAAATCGGAAATTTTTCTTTGTACAAGCGGGATTCCGGCTTGGTCAGTTGCTCCGTGTGGAAGGATAAAGGTCTTCGATCACTTCGAGGTAGGTGCGTATGGCGACAAAGCGGTTTGCATAGCGCTGGATGTGCTCCTGCTGCAACGCCGGTGCAAAGCGTGCCATATAGGTGTTCAGGGATTCCATACCGGGTGCGTCGTATTGGACGACGTAGGTCTCCGATTCTGCATCGCGGTCGTCGAGGCGGCTGATCCGGCATTTGTAAAAGATGCCCGTAGCCAGTACCTTTGGAATGTGGTGGCTGCGCATCCATGCCAACCATTCCTCGTGAACCGTGCGATCGATTTTTATGGTTACATTATAAATTACCATTGCTCCCCGTCAGAAATCGAAATTCAGCGACATTCCGTAGGAGGTGCGCTGTTGTTCTCCGAGAACGAGCAGACGGCTTCCGTCCGGGCGTGGCAGAATGATGGCCCTGGGAGCATGATCGTACAGCATGCGGTAGTAAATTGATATCGAGAAGTGGTCATCGACCCCAATGTCCAGCGAACTGTACAAGTCAATAAAATAATCTTCACGAACGTCTGTTAGTACGCCGTCGGAAATCGTCTGATATCGGGATTCTACCGGGAATTTGATGAAAGGATAGATCTTTAGTTTATAACGGTCTTGCGGTCGCCATACAAAACCTGGCCGGATCTCCCAACGAAGAACATTTGTGGGCAAAAAGGTATGGCTAATGGCTGTGTCGGTGCCGTCAATAGACAGGGTCCGGTTGATACTGGCTTGCTCGAGTTCGTAAAATACGCCTGCCAACAGCGATAATTTGAGTTTGCTGTATTGTTTGCGGTTTGAAACGAGAAAGCGGGAACGAGCCCGGGCGATGGCATCGAGGTCGTCCTGGCTCATCTGGAGGATATTGCGCAAGGGGTCACAGCCCTCAAGACAGCGCAACAGGTCGTTGCCGTGCCTCGAATAGCTGGGTTTGCGGGTCATGTTGTCGCGATTGCGCCTTCCGGTTGCGGTCATTGCACGCGAATAAAAGCTCATGGTCACTCCACCACCAATTTCGTAACGGTGGTCAATGCCCAGATAACCGTCGCTGAACCGCTTGGCAAAGACGTAGTTCTCAAGCCAGAGCCCGCTGGCCACAACAGGCTGGTCCCGCTTAGACTCGGCCCGGCGGATTTTGCGGGTCAAGTCTTCATCCGAGGGCTTGGCCGCCAACGCCTGCTGCAGGTGCTGCAATTTGCGCTGGATGTTGAGCCGTCTTTCCACGGGGTCGGGGCGGAAGGGATGAAAATCAAAGGAAATGTCAAAGTCCGATACGTTTTCCTGGAAGCTTCCACCCTTAAGTTGCATCTGCAGACTGGTCGAAACGTCGAGTTCGTAGGGATACAAGCCCTGATCCATTCCCACCCCGGCCTCAAGCCTGAACAAGTCGTCGGAAGCCGTTTCATTGCCACTGAAAGCGAAATGGCCCTTCCCGTTAAGCCGGTGCTCCTGTTCTACATAGCGGTTGAGGTCGTCGAGCAGCTGGTATACTTCGTCGAGAAAGCGCAGGTCTTCCGGATGAAGGGTGTCCCGTCCTGGCGAACTTAAGGTTAGGACCCGTTTGAGCTGCATTTCCCGGTAAAAGGTGCTGAATTCGCCGTCGGTGATTTGTGCAGCTGCAGGCTGCATGGCTACGGCAAAGCAGACCAAAACGGCGCAACCAGGTCCGAAAGGACCTGAGAATCTCCGGAACAAGCGGCAGACCATGTCCGGATAGCAGCAAAGTCTTTGCCAAATTGAATGGCAACCGGTTATTGCTTTGAAGAAATTCCCGCGAGCCTGAAATACAGCTCGTGCAGGTCTTCAGCATTCCGGCGGTCGTCGTGGTATTTTTCCACGTAAGCCCGGCTGTTTTTTCCCGATTGGTGGCGCATTTCACCGCTCCCCAGAAGCGGGGCAAGCACTCCGGCCAGGTCGTCGGGGCTCGCCCGGTGAATGGGTAAGTCTGCCGGGTAATCTTTGCCGATGAAGGGATTGATGTAGCCTACGACCGGTTTCCCGTATGCCATGGCTTCAACCGCGGCTGTGCCATGCATGCCGGCAATGAACTGGTCCAGAAACAGGTCACAGCGGCGCACCCAGTCGAGGGCCTCTTCTTTGGCCATGTCGTGCAGTAACTGAAAGTCGAAATTGTAGTTCCGCTGCAGCCGTGCGACGGCTTCCGTTACGTAGGCCGTTCCCTTCGCTCCGGTCTTTGAAGCAGAGTGAACAACTAACGGACGTTCGTTCGTTGGAGAGGGGTAATGGGGTTCAAAGCGGTCGAGCCCAACGAGCTGGTATATCCGGTGCCTATGCGGAAACAATTCCGGATCGATGTAATGCCCCATACCGATGAATTCGAGCGGGAGAAAGCCCAGACGATGAAACGCCCGCTGCGTGGTGCGTGAACGGCGTGCCGATTCAAAACGGTATTCATACTGTCCCGATTCCACCTCGCGCCGGTAGTAAGGGTTGATGGCCTTGTCGGTATCGGGATTGCGAATTTCCGACCCGCACCAGATGACCAGACTTTTTTTGCCTGCCTTTCTCAGCAGGTCACCCTCTACCGGGATACGAAAAAATGGCAGGTAGTTGAAATCCCAATACCACTGCACAATGTCGGCCCAGGCAAGTTCGCGCCGGAGGATGCTGCGGTATTGCAGCCATGCTGTAACGTGCTTGAAGGGATTGCGGCTGAGCAGTCCCGCCGGAAGGGGCTTGCAGTGCTGCGAGGGAACCATTTTGTTGACATGTGTGGTAAATGCGTGCACCTCTATGTCGTCGAAATTCCTCAGCAGGGCCTCTGCGCGGAAATCCATGTCCTGCGATACGTTGTGTGGCAGCATCAGCACACGCAACCGCCTGCGCCCCACCGCCCCGGTCATTTGTATTGAGCATTCAATCCTTCGACCATGTCGCTGGTGATGTCGAGGCTGGGGTCCCAGTAAAAGATGTTGCCATCGCGGGCTACACTGAAGATGTAGTGGTATTTACCCGAGGCGTTGTACTCCTGGAGAAAGGCGATGACTTTTTTGTGCAGGGCTTCGTTGAATTCTGCCGTTTCTGCAGCAAATCGCGTCGAAAGGTCTTCTTTGCGCTGCATCAGATCCTGTTCGAGACCCGCAAGCCGCTTTTGAGCGCTTTCCATCTCGTTGCGCGTCATGTTCTCGGCATTTTTTTGGAGCGTCTGAAATTCACGGCGAAGCTGGTCCTCCTTGCCTTTGAGCTCATTGAGCATGTCTTCCTGCTTCTGTTTGAAATCCGATTCTGATTTCTTGAAAAAATTTAGTTTCGGCAAAAGACTGTCCGAATTGAAATAAGCTACTTGGAAAGAACCCGCCTTATCCGCAGCCGGCGAAGCGGAAGTGGCGGTCGACGCCTGGCGCTGGAGCTGGCGGTTTTGGATAAACAGGAATAACAGTCCAGCAAGTGCGATTCCGTGAAGGATCCAGTTCAGATTTTTCATGGCGTGGAATTTGGATGTGAGATCACAAAATGATCCATTATGAACAAACGTTTGTTAGTATTCAGAATTCAGCATTGCCCGGAAAGCGTGGGAATGGAATGACATCGCGCACATTGGTCATGCCGGTAATGAAAAGGGCCAGTCGCTCAAAACCCAGTCCGAATCCTGCATGAGGGCAGGTTCCGAATCGCCGAGTGTCGAGATACCAGTACATTTCGTCAACCGGAATGTGCATCTCCTGCATGCGCTGAAGCAGGACATCGTAGCGCTCCTCGCGTTGAGAACCACCGACGATTTCCCCGATGCCCGGAAACAGGATGTCCATGGCAGCAACGGTTCGGCCATCTTCATTCTGACGCATGTAAAAGGCTTTAATCTCCTTGGGATAGTCCGTCAAAATGACGGGCTTCCGGAAATGCTTTTCCACGAGGTAGCGCTCGTGTTCAGACTGCAGGTCCACACCCCACCGGTCGACCGGATACTGAAATTTCCCTTTTTTATTCGGGGAAGAGTTGCGCAGAATATCGATGGCCTCCGAATAGCTCAGCCGCTCGAACGGGTGTTCGAGGCAAAAGCGGAGCCGCTCTTCAAGCGGAAACTCACTGCGTTCTGCCATGGGCTTTTGCTTATCCTCTTCGGCTTCGCGGCGTCCAAGAAAATCGAGGTCTTCCTGGCATTGCTCCATGACGGTGCGGATGATGGACTTCAACAGATCTTCGGCGAGATCCATGTTGTCGTTCAGATCGGCAAAGGCAACTTCGGGTTCGATCATCCAGAATTCGGCGAGATGGCGCGGAGTATTTGAGTTTTCGGCGCGAAACGTGGGCCCAAAAGTATAGACCTGTCCGAGGGCCGTTGCTGCGAGTTCTGCCTCGAGTTGGCCCGATACGGTTAGGTGGGTACGTCGCCCGAAAAAATCCTTTTCGTAGTTTACATTGCCGTTTTCGGTACGGGGAACACGGTCGAGGTCCAGAGTAGTTACCTGAAACATCTCGCCGGCGCCTTCTGCATCCGAACCGGTGATGATCGGTGCGTTTAGATAGTAAAATCCCCTTTGGTGAAAGAAAGCATGAATGGCAAAGGCCAGGCTGTGGCGGATGCGCGAAATGGCACTGAACGTGTTGGTGCGAAACCTCAGGTGGGCAATCTGTCGCAGGAATTCAAGGCTGTGCTTTTTGGGTTGCAGCGGATACGCCGATGCGTCGCAATCGCCCAAAATCTCCCACCCTGCCACTTCGAGTTCGACGCGCTGGCCACTGCCCGACGAAGCAACCAGCCTGCCGGAGGCGCGGACCGAGGCGCCGACGGTCACCCTGCGCAACTGTTCTTCGGAAGTGAGCTCCGGGTCAATGACCAACTGGATGTTGGAGATCGACGAGCCGTCGTTGAGTGCTATGAAGCGGTTGTTCCGGAACGCCCGCACCCACCCCATAACCACCAATTCCTGGTCGTTGGGGTCCATGCGCAAGAGTTCAGCCACTTTTGTACGCCGCATATTGTTTTTGTTGAGCCGCAAAGATATACAATGAATTGGGCCTCAGATCCGGCCATTGCCGCCGGATTGCACGCTGCGAAGTGCTGACGCAAGGGCCGAGATGCGCTCTTCATTCAGCGCACCGGAGTATTTCGCCAACTCATAATCGGCAAGCCATTGCAATAGCGCACGTGCACGTTCTGAAGGCAACTCCTTTTGCAATGCCGCCTTAAGAGAATAGAGCTTGCCATCGTGATCATGCAGGCAAGAGAACTCCGAGGCAATGCGCATAAATTCCGACAGGAGCACGTCGGGGCCAGAATCCCCCTTGGCTTGGGCCAGTCCCCCTTTGCGCCTCCGGAGAACGCGTCGGCCGGATTTGAACAGGATCCCAATTCCCAAAACAGCAAAGGGCAAAGCACTAAAAAGGTAAAAACCTGGATGAGCGGTCAAAAAGGGTCCCGGGTACGGCAGCCGGCTCAGTGGCATTGGTTTGGGAAGCAGATCTTCTTTTCGCCCGGTGCCGGTTCCGGTCTCGGCGATCTCTATGTGAAGGCTGTCGCCCAGACTCCGGTATTGCGCTTCGTCCGGGTCAAAATACACAAAGGAAGGACGAACGACAAAGCTGCCTGGCAACTTGGGAATGAGCAGGTATTCCCAGCTGCAAGCTTGTTCGTAGATCGGTTCGTCGTGCAATTTGAAAATGTCCGACATCCGCGATTCCGTCAGTTCAAAAGAGCTGTCGCGCTCAACCAGATCGACTTTCATGCCTTTGAAATGGGCATTTCCCGAAATTCTGAACCGCAGAAGTATGGCGTCGTTCAGGGAGTAACGCACCGCCGGTGTGTCCATCTCCAGGTGCATTCGACCCACCGCTCCGGAAAAATGTTCTGGCGCCGGCCTGGGGAGTTCTTTTACTTCCAGATAGACGGGGTTGGATGCAACGTTTTCGATTTGGCGGTGGAAGAACGCGTGGAGGTTAAGTCCGAACGGGTCTTCCTCGCCGCGAACGACGCGGTAAACGATTCGCTCAATCTCCAGTTTTCCCGTCCGGATTGGAAAAATGGCGGTCCTCGACAATACGCGCAGGTAATATTCCCTCCCCTGGTAAACTTCGCGCAGGGTAGGGCGATGCAACAAGTTAACCGGAAAGGTGTGAAAGGCGTCCAGCGAGGGCCTGGATCCGGCTTCAATATCCTCGATCCCCACCCGGGTGTACAGGGTGTAGGTCAGTAGACATTGCTCGCCTGCATAGGCTTCCTTTTTGTCGATTTCCGCTTTGACAAAAATATCCGGAGCACCGGAGGGTTCATCTCTGGCTTTTACTACTTCCAGATGAATAGGCTGAGTCTGGTACCAGTTGCCGTTAGCCAATATGCGGGCCGGAGACAGGCTGAACCTGCCGCTTCGTTTGGCTTGAAGCACATAGACATAGGCCTGGCTCGAGGAATGCCTCCCATTGACAATAGACGATTGGAGTGAGCGGGAAGGTCCGGAGACCACTTGAAATGGACCGAAGTCGGGCGCATGGAAGCGCTGCCCTTCTGCCTGGAACAGGCGAAAGCTTACCCGGAAGGTCGAACCTTCCAGCACGCGTTGGGCATTGGTTTCTGCAACAAACCGCACATCCTGGGCGGCAGCGGCATCTGCACCTGCAAGAAGGAACAACAGCCATAACCATCGGGTCATAGGCGCAAAGGCTTGCGTTTGGTCTTTTTAGGTGTTTCCGGCATCCGGTCTTCGAAGTACTTGCTTTCCTCCCGGTTCCTTGGGTATTGGCGGATCCCCTCGGGGTTTGGGAGTACAATCACTTCCACACTCGGCGTCTTCAACTCTCCATCGGAGGTCGACAGGGTGGCCGGTCCGATGGTGTAAACCCCCGCAGCGGTCGCCTCCAAAGCATAGCTGTAGGTACTGCTCTGGCTGACTTCACCGTTGATTATGGAATAACTGGATGCGGTGTTGGGACCCGCTACCACCTGCCAGCCTTCAAAGCGGGGTGGTGTAAAGCGACCCTCTCCGTTGCGAACTTCAAAACGCACCTCGAGGTAATTGCCGAGTAAAAGACTGTCCGAACTCAGGCTAACGTCGAATTTGACATCCTGGGCAGCCAGTCCGGCAGCCCAAAGGGAAAAAACAATGGCTGCTGTTTTCATGGAATTTCCAATTGACAGTAAAATTAAAAAAACAAAATTGGGTTGACTTTGGTTCGAGCAACTCTGCTGCTGCAAATTGTTAAGGGCACCGAAAAGGGAAATGGCAGGTATAATCCTCCCCAAGGCTTGCATAAACTACCAGGGTTTGCCGGTGTGTGTTCCAGGTGCTTGGGCTTTTTGAAGTTTCTGGCGGGTCATTTGATCCTGACGTTCGACCAGCCTGAAAAGTTGGTCCATCTGGTCGTCCCCGAGTTTGGGCTCCGGCGAAGCATTCTCAGGCGCAGGAGTGGGCCGTGTTTTGCTTTTCCTGTTTTCTTTACTCCCGGAAGGAGGGGTCTCGTTTTCCGAAGACTCGTTGGCTTTGGCAGGAGGTGGTGCAGACCGGGGTTCCTGTGATGGTTGCTGTATCAACTTTCGCCTGGCCATTGCGTAATTGGCGCGTGCATCTTCGTCGTCGGGGTTGCGCACGAGGGCATCCCGGAAGGCTTCGGTGCTTTGCGCATAGTCACCGGACCTGAAATAGGCATTTCCGAGGTTGAAATAGGCCCTGGACTGTTGCTCCGGATCCACTGCGGAGTTCAGACTTCTGCGGTAATGCTCGGCGGCTTCCCCTGCGCGCCCCTGCAGATAAAGACTGTTTCCCGTATTGTAGTGGGTTTTGAACCCGGGCTTCCACTCACCTGCTTTGCGGTAGCATTCTTCCGCCTCAGCGAACGCGGAATCCCGGTACAGGGCATCGCCCTTGCGAAGGAAATGTCCGGCGTCCTGGGCATTTAGTATACTAACAAACGTTAGTTTAAAAATGAAGATTGCGGTTGTTGCTTTCATGAATTCCTCCTGTAAAAATAACTGTCGGCAAAGAGAAGGCAGCATGCAATGAACAAAAAATACTGAAAGTAAGAACGGTAGTCGCTGAACGACTGATAGGCAGCTTCCACTCGGGCCAGTGCGTCGAATTTTTTACGCAGCAGCTCAAAATTGCCTTGCCCGTCGGCCATCTCGAGCATTTCACCTCCGCCACCGCGTGCGAGCGCGGCCAGCAATTCCCGGTCAGGACGCGTCTGGACAGGATTGCCATTGTCGTTTGCGAGTACACCACCCCCGGGTGCGGGAACCCATCCACCCGTCTCCGTACCAACGGGCAGGGTAAAAAGAGTGATGCCGGCTCTGTTCAATTTTGCAACCTGGTCAACGGCTCCACCTTCGTGGTCCTCGCCGTCGCTCACGAGGAGTACGACTTTGTGATGACCTTGTTCGCGCGCAAACGATTTCTCTGCAAGGGCTAGCGCTCCCGCAATTCCGGTTCCCTGTGTTCCGAGTTGATCGGGCGTCAAAGCGCCTGCCATCTGGTAAACGGTGGCCAGGTCGGTCGTGAGTGGTGTATGAAGGTAGGCACCTCCGGCAAAACTGATGAATCCCATGCGCTCTGATGGAAATCGCTCGATAAATTGTTTGATCCAGAGTTTAGAACGCGATAGCCGGTCGGGTTTGATGTCTTCGCAAAGCATGCTGCTTGATGCGTCAAGGACAATGAAAACATCAACGTTGCGCGTGCGAACGCTATCGACTTTTTTCCCATACTGTGGATTGGCCAGCGCTACGATCCCCAGTATGGTAACCGCCAGAAAACCGGCAAATCGCCAGCGGGTGCGGCGGCCGGTGGAGAGGAGGTACTTTTTCAGCACCTGGGCTGAACCAAGCTTTGCAAGTTTGCGGTCCGCTGCGCGACGGGCATACACAAAGAGAAGGGTCATCAGCGGGATGATTGCCAGGAGATAGAGTTGGGAGCTTGCTTCAAAACGGAACATATCAGCAGAGGGTTCTCAATGTAGTGAATCTAAGGATCCATTCAGCAGCTAACAAGGCAAGGGCCATCCATACCAATGGGCGGAATCCTTCCGCGTAGCGCTTGATGTAGCGGATCTCCACCCTGGTTTTTTCGAGACGATCGATCTCCGCGTAGATCTCCGCGAGCTTTTCGGCATTGGTCGCGCGATAGTATTGACCACCGGTCGACCGGCTCACCTGGCGCAAGAGATTTTCGTCGATGTTGACGGGGGCCATTCCAAATGCGTATTCGCCGTCTGCGCTGCGGCCAACCGGAGACCATGCTTCCCCGTTGCTGCCGACTCCGATTGCGTAAATTTTTACATTGAGCTTTTTAGCCAGTTCCGTTGCCACACCGGGAGAGATGTCTCCTGCGTTATTGACCCCGTCCGTGATCAGGATGATCACTTTACTTCGCGCCGAATCGCTGCGGAGCCGGTTGACAGCGGAGGCGATCCCCATTCCGATGGCCGTTCCGTCTTCGAGCATGCCACATCGCAATTCATGCAACAGCGCGGCAAGTGCGTCATGGTCTGTGGTTAGAGGACATTGAGTAAACGCTTCTCCTGAGAATGCCGTCAATCCGATGCGATCGTATGGTCGCTTGGAAACAAACTCCTGAGCAACCGCTTTGCTTACTTCGAGCCGGTTGGGCTGAAAGTCCTGGCTTAGCATGGATGACGAGAGGTCCAGGACGAGGAATATGGCGATGCCTTCAGCATTGAGCTTCTCCTCGCGCAGCAGCCACTGTGGCCGGGCAAGCGCAAGAACAAATAACACAAAAACTAACAAACGTACGTAAGGTAATCCCTTCATGCATCGTACGCGCCACGTCACCGCAGGAGGAATGCCGTTCAGTGACGGAAACTGAAGAGCATTGTCTGTTGCAGGCCCGCGGTGGTGCAGGCGGACAAAGAGCCAGGGTAAGAGTACCAGCAGGATGAGCATCGCCGGGGATGCCCAGGTGAGCCGTTCCCAGATCATCTCCATCTGCCGGATATTTTGCGCAGGGCTATCCTGCCGTTTGCGTCCACCCCAAAGATCCCACGGGCGAACAGTCGTTCGCCCCTGAGGAGTCCGGCAACGGCGATCAAGGGAAGAAAAATTGCAAGGAAGGGAGCCGCCAGCAGTGGAAGGGCCAGTTTCCAGAATCGGCTGCGGCCACTACCGAGGATGCCTGCTTGCCAGCGGTGAAAACTTCCCGTATGCAGGTGGTGCAACTGCACCCAGGAAGTGGGAAGTAAATAGTGATGGGAACTCAGCAGTCCGCGATGCAATACGATCTCTTCCAGACCGGAGGAATCTGGAAGGGCAGCCACCAGTTTCTCTGGGATGGCCGCATTCGGATCGGCAAACTGATTGGCTACGGCAGCTTCGAGCAGGGTGTGATAGCGTGGAAGGTTTTGCGCCAACAGACGCTCGCTGAGTGGACGGTGCGTACGAATGAAACGCTCAACGAGTGACATAAAGGTGTCGTGTGCGCCAATTTCAGGTATGCGTTGAGCAAATTTGACCGCATCACACCGGCGCAAAAAGAGCAAGAGGTCTTCTGAATGTTCAAGTGCAGGATGGTGGTCGGACATCAGTTTCGCAGTTTCTGCTGTGGTAGAGGCGCGCGCCGGAAGGAACAGGCCTTCTTCAAGAAAGTTCCTCGCGATGGAACTCAACGCGTCGTAAAATGGTCCGACCTGACCGCGTTGCCAAAGTTGAGCAGCCCGGAGTTTTTCAAGAGCATCCAGGGCGCGAGTTGCCGCATCCTGCAGCTTGGGAGGCTCGTAGCCATAAACCCGCAATTGATCCGCACGAAAAAACTGCCAAAGCACCACCAACAGCAACACAACAAAAAGCAAGGCGGCAATGCGCAGCAACAAACCTTGCAGGCCGGCCGGAGTCGTCTCAATGTCTTTTATTGTTCTCAACTCGCCGGGATCACCTAAAGGGAAATGAACGTACAGGCTTTCCGCTGCTGATCCGGGAATGGCCGGCAAGGCAAATCCACCGGTGTCGAAGGCGGCAAAGCGAATGTGCCGGATGTAGGCATTCTGACTTTTATTCCATTCGCCGCGGTCAAGCACTTCGAAACCACTCAGGGTGTCGATCCATCGGAGCAGTGTATCTGCCATAAGGGTATCCACTGCTTGCACATGCAAATGCTGTTGGCCGCCAAGAACCATGGTTCCGGAATCTGGTCTGCATCTAAAGTCTTGCGCCAATGCACCGTTTGTGAAATAGAGGTAAATGGCGAAGATCATTGTCATTGGTTTCATTGCCCACCTCATGTTATTTGCGCTTTTTGAAAAAGCCGAGCAGGGATTTTACCAGAGGTACACCCGGATCGAGGTCAAGAAAATCGGCGCGAGCCCGGATGAATTGTTCGCGCACGGACTGGCTGTGTTGTGCGCAGGAACGCCGGTAGCTTTCAGCCCATGAGGGCTTTGATGTGTCCACGAGCATTTCATACCCCTCCTCGAGATCCATTAGCGGCAACAACCCGGCAACCGGCAGTTCCCTTTCCAGCACATCTCGGATTTGCAGTCCAATGAGTTCGTGACGTCGTGCCGCGATGCGCAGCGTTGCCTCCGGCAGCGGCGCGTGAAAATCGGACATCAAAAATGCAATGCAGCGTTTGGACTGCACGCGGCTGAGGTGCTGCAGAGGCAAATGAAAGTCAGTGCTGCCGGAATCCGATCGACGCACCAGCAATTCGCGGATGATGCGCAACAGGTGCTGTCGTCCCTTTTTCGGCGGCAGGTAGAGGTGGATGCGGTCGCTGAAGAGGATCAAGCCTGTTTTGTCGTGATTCTGATTTGCCGAAAAGGCAAGCACGGCGGCCAATTCGGTCTGCCATTGACGCTTTTCACTTTCCGATGAGCCAAAGTTCATCGAACGGCTGATGTCGGCCATGATCAATAGGGTAAGCTCTCGCTCCTCTTCAAAAACTTTTACCTGGGTCTGCCCGGTGCGCGCCGTTACGTTCCAATCGATGTGGCGGACGTCGTCGCCGTATTGGTATTCGCGCACTTCGGAAAACGACATGCCCCTGCCTTTGAAGCTGCTGTGGTAGGCACCTGAAAACAATTGCTGGCTGAGGCTCCGGGTGCGGATTTCAATCTGCCTTACCTTGCGGTATATTTCCTGCGCCTCCGTCATGCTTCAGTAGAGTTTGCGCAATGGGCCAAGTTTGCGAACGTGTTGCTCCAAAAGTGCATATGGAATAATGATTTTGCGCATGCCCCAGATCCGGTTAAAATCAGAACTAAAGCAGAAACCCTCCGGCCGCAAGGTCCAGTTTTTGAATGGCTCGTGCTCGAGATACATCCTGAAGCGCCCAGAGCTGTTTACGCTCATCATTTCCTGTTTTTTCCAGGAAATGAACTCCTCAAAATATTTGGTGTAGTCGAATTCCTTTTCAAAGCAATCCTCCAGGCTGACGATCCGCTTTGCCTTACGGTCATAGGTGAATGCAAGGTTGCGGTCTCCTTCGCTCCACGGCTCTGAAAAGCGAAAAATCCCGCTCACCCAATCGCGATGCACCCATTCGACATCTGTAAATACGCTGTAATGCTGCGTTTGCTCTGGTACCGACTGTTGATGGTAATGGACGACCTGACCACTCCACTGATCTAAAAATCCGGAGATCCAAAGGTCAAAGTCCCGGTCTCCTGTCTGCAAATACTCCGCGTAGATCCTGATGCCTGGCAGGCTTATATTTTTGCATACCATGGGATGCTCTCCTGCCAGTTCCCAGCTTTCCTCGATGGGATATCGATCTTTAAACATTTCAACCATTGCGAACTGCCGTCCGGATTTTTTTTCGAGTTGAAACTCCTTTATCCGTTCGCCAAAATAATCGTGAAGTCGGAGCTTAATCCGCTCACAGGCAGGGTCGACGCAGTCGCCGCTGACCATGAATCCTGTCAGTTTGTCGGGAGTGCTCACCGTGCCGTATATGCGCTGGTCTGTGTCGCTTTGGAGTTGCACAAGGACGGCCGTCTGGTCCATGATTCCGGTCAGCGTTTTGTACCAGCGCCTGGCCGGGCATTGGAGAGCGGCAAAGCCGTCGCGAGGAGTTTTTTCAAATTCGATGTAAATGCCAGTCGACTTGCCGGGGTCCATAAAGCGGGCCTTCAGTCCGGAGCGGTTCACCTGTGCCAGTAAAAATCCCTTATGCTCCCATTCTTCATCCTGCACTACGAGCTTGAAATCTTCGGGATGGTAGCGCCCCTCCACGTAATAGCTTTGCTGCTGACTGGTTTGTTCAAGCAGGCCCTTGTAAGAAGTGAGGTCGTAGCCGAGGGTGAGCAGATAAGGCTCCCCGTTGCTCCCAATGCCCGAGTAGAGGTGGATCCACACGCCCTTGTTTTTTGCCCCGAAGAGGTCGATGATGTGCTGAATGCGCTGCGAGGGATCCTGGATCTGAGCGCTGACTGGTGCCAGCAGCCCAAAAAGGAGCCCCGTACAAAGAAGCTTGCGAACGTTTGTTAGCATTTCGTCAGGGTACTTCAACTTTGGAGAGAATGTGAGTGATCAGTTCGTCCTGGTGGATATCTTCAGCCTCCGCTTCGTAACTCAGCCCGATGCGGTGGCGGAGTACGTCCCGGCAAACCTGCTGAACGTCATCGGGGATCACGAAGCCGCGGCGCTGCATGAAAGCGTAAACTTTGCTGGCCAGGGCCAGGTAAATGCTTGCACGGGGTGAGGCTCCGTGCTGGAAGTACCCTGCGAGGTCCTTCAGGCCGCAAGCAGCTGGATTTCTCGTAGCAAATACGAGCTGGAGCAGGTAACGTTCGATGCGCTCGTCCATGTAGATCTTCAATGCGGCGCGCCGTGCTCTGAGAATGTCATCCGGGTGTACCACAGGTTCAACCACCTGGTCGATGGCACCGCTGAGATTTCGCCTGACGATTTCGCGCTCCTCTTCAAACCCGGGATAACTTACGATGATCTTCATCATGAAGCGGTCGGTTTGGGCTTCTGGTAGGGGATAGGTGCCTTCCTGCTCAATGGGGTTTTGGGTGGCAAGGACCAGGAAGGGTTCCTCCAGCGGAAACCGTTCTCGACCGATGGTCACCTGCTTTTCCTGCATGGCTTCCAAAAGGGCGGACTGCACTTTTGCCGGAGCCCTGTTGATCTCGTCGGCAAGGATGAAATTGGAAAAAATGGGACCCTTTCTCACAGAAAACTGGTGGTCGGCAGGATTGTAAACGAGGGTGCCGAGAATGTCGGCAGGAAGGAGGTCGGGTGTGAATTGTATCCGTTGGAATCCGGCATCGACGCAACGAGCCAGCGTCTTGATGGCCAGGGTTTTGGCCAGACCCGGCATGCCTTCTAGCAACAAATGACCTCCCGACAACAGGCCCAGGACCAGCCTCCCAATCAGGTAGTCCTGTCCAACCAGCACCCGGCGCTGTTGTTCCAGAAGGCGCTCGACAAAGGCACTTTCAATCTGAATCTGCTGATGTATGGCTTCAATTTCAAGATTTTGGGACATGGCATGCTAAAGTTTTCGGTGACAGACGGCGAAATTACCAACTTTGCGTTTACAGCTAAAGTCGTTGCCATGGCGAAAAACGCTATTTTGATGCGCAGAGCAGCTATGCTTTTGGGGGTTTTAGGCTTCTTTAACACTTCCACCCTGATGTCGCAGATTGCGGTGGAAAGGATTTCCGGCGGTATGGCCATCCGCAAACTGCATTCCGGCACATTGCTGGTCAGGCTTGAGTCGCACGAAAAGAAGATCGCACTGCTCGAAAAACTGGCAGAATCTGCCGATTGTGACGAAAAATGCAGGACCAGGCGAAAGCGGGAATCCGACGAGATCAGCGCAGGCCGCGATCGTTTCAATAGGGCTTTTATGAAGGCCTTCTCCGGTCATTATCATTTTAGCAGGGTGTATTTCTATTACGACCGGGACCATCGGGCTTTACAAAGTCAGGGTTTTGGTGGGCGCTATTTTCTCGACGACAGCTTGAGGTTCATGGATGCCGGTCCATTTTCTGCAGACAGCATCCTGCTGCTTGTACGCGACAAGACTCCCGGAAGTGCCGCCGAGGGATGGCTACTGAAGCAGCCTGACAACCAGCCACTCCCTCCGGACTTTCCCTACCTGACCATTAATAATTACAAGACGCTGGTCAACTATTTCTCAGATAGCGACCACGTCAATAAAAACTGTAAATACCTCGTCCGGAAACTCAATAAAACACTGGTCCGGTATTACAGCGAAGCGGAAAGACGTCGCCAGGAAGCGACACTGCTCCGTTGATGTGCGTATTGAAAAAATGGAGTCAAAAAACTAATTATCGTTAGTTGATGGATTGAACTGTTGGAAACCCGGTTCCATTTCCAGAGTATGGCAAAGTGTCAGTTTCCCAGAGGTCAGTTTTACAAACGTTCGTTCAGGGAGCGGACTGCTGATCATTCCATGGAGGGTAAGCGGCCGGACGTGGAGCCTGGGTCAATAGGGCGTTTTTAGAAGTATCCTTTGTTGTGCGAGTAGGCATGGTGGGCAGGGATGTGCAATAGGGAGTTTTTCAAAGTGCCTTGAAGTGGGCGTTCATCTGTTTCCGCCATCCGAAACCGCATTGAATTTCTTTTCAAGAGCGAGCCGTCGAAATTCAAATATCTCGTGCACGCGGCGGTGAACGCCAAGTAAACCGGCCAGCCATCCCAGAACGGATTTGCCGATGTCGTAATACAGGATATCCGTCATCAGGATACCGCCTTCGACTGCTTTGAAATGGTGCTCGTGGTGCCAGATCCGGAAGGGTCCCACGCGTTGTTCGTCGACGAAATAGACTCCCTCCCGGATGTGGGTGATCTCGGTACACCATGAAAAGGGAATTCTCAGGAAGGGTCGGACTACGTAGGTGATCAACATCCCCGCATACATCTTGTCCGAAGGAAGGGATGTGATCTCAAATTGCATATCGCGCGGTGTGATGTCGTTTAAATTGACCGGGGTGGCAAAATAGTCCCAGCACTGCTGCGGCGTTATTTTCAAAAACTGTTCCCTGATGATTTGTTTCATTTTTGCGATTTGTACTGTGCGAAACACTGGAACATGAAAAATGGTTGTACTAAGTTAGCGCATCGTGCTGTTGGCGATGAGGGTCACTTCCTGATTGAACAGTCCGTAAATCTTACAGAGTACCCCTGAAAGCATAATGTCATAGAAGATGAAGAATTTAGTGCCCGATTTTAGAACTCAATGGGAAAACTCCAGGTGAGCTCTAACCCATTCATCGAACGGGATGGTTCAATGGTCAGGCTGGACCTGATCCATCCATCATTTTACCTTGGGGGAGACCCCGTGGAGATCGCGCGATGTCTGCTGGGAAAAATACTATACACCCGGGTTGATGGCAGGCCAACTGCGGGAAGGATCGCAGAAACGGAAGCCTATTGTGGTCCGGAAGACCGGGCCTCCCATGCGTGGGGAAACCGGCGCACCTCCCGGACCCAAACGATGTTTATGGCTGGAGGCCACGCCTACGTTTACCGGTGTTACGGCATCCACGATCTGTTCAATGTAGTAACAGGTCCTGAGGGCATACCTCACGCCGTCCTCATTCGGGCGGTGGAGCCGCTGGAGGGCCAGGCTGAAATGGCCAGCCGTCGCGGACTTATAGAGGGGCATGAGGGAATAGGGAGGGGCCCCGGCGGCCTGACCCGCGCCCTGGGAATAGACCGGAGTGCAAACGGCGTATGCTTGCATCAGCTGGAAAGTCCGGTGCAGCTCTGTGAGGGGCTGGGGCATGTTGAAGAAAGCGACATTGCCGCCACACCGAGAATTGGGGTCGATTATGCCGGGGAATGGGCCCTGCGTCCCTGGCGGTTTTATCTCGTTCACTCCCGAAGCGTGAGCGGTAGAAAAAGACCCGGGAGATAAGGGATTTAGAATTTCGGCAATCCGGCTTTTCCGGCAGCCACTATACGAGCGCAACCACGGAATTTTTTTTCTGCTCGCCGGGTTAGATCAATGATTTAGAGCAAGGGTTTCGAATGATGCACATCGTCCTTGATCAACGTGAAATTGGATTATTTTTACGGAATGCGATTATGGGATACGGCAAAGTTGATTTTCCTTACGGCATCGGCTTGCTTGCTGCAGAAGGAGATGTATGCACAGCAGGGGCCATGGAATAATCCTCTGAGGTTTGCCTGGTCTGATGATGGCAAAAACTATTCTGACCCGAAAATTTTTCAGGATTCAGCGGGAGTGCCTACGGTTGTGAGTTGGAAGGGGAATATGCTCATTTCTGCGTTTCAGTGGTTCCGGCAGCCGAATCCATCTCCGAGCTGGGATCGCGTGGCGGTAAAGATTTCGTTGGATGGTGGAAACCTGTGGAGCGAACCCGTTCCGGTGCAATTTGAAGGATTGCCAGCCGGCTTCCAGCGACCTTTTGATCCAACCCTTGTCGTCCTCAACGAAGACAGCTTGCGCATGTATTTTTCTGCGTCTGCCTTTTTACCCAAACGCGGGCTCGATTCCACCGTCGACATGCATTCGGCGGTCAGCACCGACGGGCTTCATTTTACCTTCGAGCCGGGGCCCAGAGGCGATCTGAAGGTTAAGCCCCTCATTGACCCGGCTGTGGTTCGCTTTGGAAAACAATGGCACTATACAGCCCCGGCAGGGGCCCCGCAGGATGGTGCCCATCATTTTGTATCGGCCGACGGACTCAAATTTGATTCCATAGGCAGGATTGGTTCTGATCAGGCCCACAACTGGACGGGTAATTTTGTTGCAGTCGACAGTAGCGAGTTGCGTTTTTACGGAAGCGGACAAACCATTTGGTACAGCGCCTCGCCGGATGCTGTGAATTGGGGGCCTTACCAGCACACCGCTTTGCGGGGCGGCGACCCGGCGGTGGTGCGCATGGAGGATGGGCGCTACCTGATGATCTACGTGGGACAGGCCTATTCCACGCATCTGGACCCAACGGGGGAGTTTAAGGTAAAAATATGGTTATCCCAGGTGCAAGCGGAGGACTGGATCAGCGTTTGCTCAACTTTGGATCTTACCGGAACAGAATTTAAAATCGCCGACTTTTCGGGGAGAATAATTCACCGGGGGATTTTAGAGAAAATGCCGTCGAATGTACACGTTGGCCATCTTGCTTCTGGTTGGTACCAAATTGTAATCGCATCCCCTTACGGGAGCGTCCTGCGCTTTTTTAAACACTGATTTTATTTTTACAACGGATTCCAAAATTCAAGGATGGCCACACATCTTGGATGCCTGCGGCATCCTTGGTCCCGGCCCAGGATGGATCATACGCATGCAGGGTACGGCCACATTGTGCCAACATCCGACCCCGAAGGGGTCGCACCTTTGTACCCGCAAAATAGGTAAACTAATGATCATTACAAACTTATTACCCATTCAAGTAAACGCAAAATAATTGCATGTAAAATTGCAACCAATTCATCTAAGAAAAGATATATTTTTCATTATACTCGACATCATATTTTTTCAACAGGTCCAGATATTCCTCCCGAAAGCCCCTTCATTTATGGTGTTCTTTTTGATTTAAAGGCACTTCCCCCCCCCCTCCCCATTTTGATGCCCGAATGAAAAGGGCTATCTACCTCCACTCCCTGTTGATGCAAGAATGAATTTAGCGTGCGAGCCTGTGCGGGGATGCTGGCGCAGGAGGCATTTTTCGAGGTGCCTTAAATTCAGCCCTGAATTGCCAGGGTCGCAGGGGTTGGTACGCTGTTGGAATATTGTTTCTTCATTTCTTGTTTGCCCTATATGAATTAGGTTGTTACTTTCTTTTGCCGCAAAAGAAAGTAACCAAAGAAAGCTCGTCAGTATGCTAGGCGCTCACGCTGCGATCAATCTGCGCTTTTAGCTTTCGCGTTTTGGGGATTGCAGTGTTCCCTTCTGGCAGCTGCTATGCAGCGTGACCGTGTCGCATCTTATCCGCTGGCTGAGCGGAGTCGAAGCCAGCGGACACTGCGCTTGCATACTGACTGTCCCAAAGCAGATTTTACCTTGGATTCAGCATGCTGGTTTCAAGGGAACTTTGATTTTGCGCTGTTGGAATATTGTTTCTTCATTTATTGTTTGCCCTATGTGAATTGGGTTGTTACTTTCTTTTGCCGCAAAAGAAAGTAACCCAAAAAAGCTCGTCAGTATGCTAGGCGCTCACGCCGTTCCCAATCTTCGCTTTTGGCTATCCCTATTGGTAAAAGACAACCCGCTGCTTGTCTTCCATTTTCTTTCAACTACAGAGTTGCAATACAGTTATTGGAAAAATCAATTGGTGCACACCCCTTTATTCAGGCCGAATCTTGTTTTGTTCATCCTGGAATGTTGTTGATTTAAACATTGTAAGGCCAACAACACGATCACGAGGCCAAAACCCAACCAAGGGGACAATGAGCCTTTGAGGCTGGAGGAAAAGGGAATTTTAACGACTTTTCAACCAATGTTCTCCTTTTGGTGTTTTACCATAAATCACGACGCATGGTACTCAAGTCTTCGATTCTGACAAGCTCATTGGTTTCCCTCTTATTGGTAGGCCATAATGCAGCTGTTGCACAGTTCGGTTTTGATGTTGAAGGAGGGTGGGTAACTACCGGGTACAACGACGTTGCCATTCCCGGTTCGGAAGGAACACGCATTTCACTGAATGAAGAGCTCGATGCGGAGAGCATACCCTATCTGCGCCTCAGAGCGGAAGTCCGGCTATCGGAGAGGCATTTACTTAGCCTTTTATATGCACCCCTGAGTCTTAATTCGGAAGGATCGCTTAAAAAGGACATTGTGTTTGCAGGGGCTCAATTTGCAGCCGGCGCCCCTTTGTCGGCCAAATACGTTTTCAATTCCTATCGCCTCACGTACCGCTATGACTGGATTCGAAGAGCGAATTTTTTATTTGGAATCGGATTCACAGCAAAGATACGCGATGCGCTTGTACGTGTGGAAAGCGGAAGCACCATTGGGGAAAAGGCCAACGTCGGCTTTGTCCCCATTGTCAATTTTCACTTAGAGTACCGGCCCTTGGACCGATGGAGTCTTATGCTTTCAGGAGATGCATTGGCGGCGCCACAGGGTCGTGCCGAAGACGTGTTGCTTGCCGTCAACTATGCATTCAATGATCGGCTCTCTGCAAGGGTGGGGTACCGGTTGCTGGAAGGCGGAGCCGACAACGACGAAGTGTACAGCTTTGCATTGTTTCATTATGCTTCCATTGGCTTAAATTATAAATTTGCCACCATGCCATGAAGGCTTCGATGACCGTTAAGGCTGCTCTATCGCTCATGCTCCCCCTGATCCTGGGTGCTGTTGCAGGTGCAATAACGGGTCCGGCCATCGATGGCTGGTATGTTCATCTGACGAAACCGTCTTTTAGTCCACCCAATTGGATTTTCGGTCCCGTGTGGACACTGCTCTACCTGCTGATGGGGTACTCCTTGTTTCGCATTTGGCGACTTCCCGCAACGGATATGAGGAAGCGGGCCCTTTTGGTTTTTGCCTTACAACTCGCACTCAACATTGCCTGGTCTTTCCTGTTCTTTGGTCTGCGCAATCCGGCCTTGGCATTGGTGGAGATCCTGGTGCTATGGGTAGTCGTTGCCTATATGTTGCACTTCTTTTACCGGCTCGATCCGCTTGCTACCTGGATCAATATACCCTATATTGGATGGCTGAGCTTTGCCGTCGTCCTCAACGCTGCTTATGCCTGGTTGAACGCCTGGGGAGCTTAAAGCAAGGAGTTGCATATACTCTGCCTGTTCCTGGTATATGCCTTTGCCTGAGGTCGTTAATAGAATGCTTTTCACATGGACGGATCTAACGAATGTTAGTTTGTTTTTGCATGGATAATTAAATTCTTTTATGTGGTTACTCTAAGGGGAGCTAACGGAGGCTTCAGGTTTAAAATGTGTGCTGGCGAGGCCGGTGGGCTCAGGATTTGGGGCTAGGGTCATTGCAGCCAATGTCGAACCCATATCATCCGGTTGGGGGAGGGCATTATTTATGTAACATGTTGAAATACAATATATTGTTGTAATAGTTCGAATTGGGCAGCCTTGGGCAAAATTTTGGATACCGGACAGACAGTGACACAGTGTATACAACTTTTGGTTAAATTTCTTGCTTTTTTGGTGGAATTGTTATAACTTAGTATATTATTTAACCTCTTAAAACCTTTGTTATGACCACTTTTTGCCCCCCCCCCTAAAAAATCTACGAATTGCTACCTAGCCATTGTTAAACTTCCTTCCATTCTGCTGGTGTTCCTGCTGCCTGGAATATCGCTTGCCCAGTGCCCGACGTTTTATTGGGGTGAAATGACAATCCCTCAAAATCATAGTGCCATTTGTGGATTTAATGAAGTGAGTGCTTTAATAAATATAACAGGTTCAGATGTTGTGGCTTTTGGTCGTATGGATGTCAACTTTTCT
>JABARE010000013.1 GCA_019187365.1 Saprospiraceae bacterium
GTGTCGGGCAAAACCAAATGTGCCATTTTGTGCGGTTGGCATTTCGGGTCGTTTTTCTGTCGGTTTGATGTTGTTCTGTCGGTCGTTACAGGGTTGCCACTAACGGATCGCCGGATTTGCGAGGTTTTGGAGCGGGAGTAGCGAAGCTGCGATCCGCGGAGAAATCTCGCAAATGCGCAGATGTGAGCCGTTCAAGGCCACATCTGCGCATGCAATCCGGCGATCCGATGTGGCGCCGAATGGCGCCACATCTACCTTATATCCGCAACATTCTTGTATCAATGTTTCGCCTTTTTTGAATGACCCAATGGAAAGGGGACTGTCCAAAAGGGTGGATAAGGCCCGTCAAAGCCCTGATTTCCAATGGAGTGCATGGGGAAGTTCCCCTGATGTCATCGTTCTCCCGGGATTGCAGTGGGCAGGGTGCCTCGGTAACTCCGGCAGAACGTGGGGCGAAATAACTTAGGCCGGGGATGCGCATTTTGAAGTAGCTCACAATACCCGGTTTTGGGGTCGCCACCCGGAGGCGATGCGGCGCATCCCCCTCTGAACGGGCATCTTTGCCTTCCCCTCGGAAGGCCAACCATTCCCATAACAGGCCCAAACAAAACACCTTTGAAAATCGTCCCTTAAGAACAGAATGCAACAGCATACTGCGGACTTCCGTTCCCAGGTTGTTGCAAACCGGATGCCGAACAAAAGGCCACCACCTGCCGGAAAACGACTTGATGAACACCCCTTCCCCTGCAAGGTATGGATGAGCAATGACGAACCGCTGTGCCTGCAAGGCAATCTCCAGTTTTCCCCGTTTCAATAAAACAGGTATGTCAGCAGCCCCTTGCGTGTCCGTTTGGGGCGGTACTGAATGCTCTTCCTTCTGAGAAGATATGCCGGATAGTACACCTGGAGTCTGGACACCGACGGTGGTTCCGGAATGGGTGTTGGAGCTTGCGGTTTTAACCGGTTCAACAGCTGTTTCCTGAGTTTCAGATGGTGACGGTGGATTGTGCCATAAGCCAAGGGTGCATAGAAGCCTGTGAACTTCTTCCGCATCCGGCACATGCCAACACTTCAAAGTAGCACTCCAGCGCGCACCGGGGATCGCCCTGACTTTGGCAATGAGCACTGCATCATACCTAAACCAAATTCCAAGCCCCGCCTGATGGCGGTGGCGGATGGCTTTCGCCTGAATGATGGGATGGTTCTCAGTAGTGCGCATCAAAAAAACTAATATACTCAAGTACAAGGGTCTAAAGGGAACAATTGGGAGGATGCTTTCCTCTAGCTCTTGGCCTCTCTTATCTCATAGGGATTCCCGCAGAAGAATAAGGTTCAGAAGCGATGCATGCCAACTCTTTTTCTTTTCTGTTTAAAAGCAAATCCCTTCATGCTTTCATAGAGCTTCGCTGCACCCGGTCACAGAGTTTTGTGAGGATGTCTGAAAATCAACAATTTATGCAGCCTTCAGGATACGGACCCCAGCCCCCGGGTTTCACAATAAAAAATGCCCGCGATGCCTGGCTCCGCAGCCAAAAAAAGCACTTTTTTCCAACCCCGCCCTACTCAGCATGTACACGTCCTGCGAAACCCCGGTGTCTTCGGTTTGCAGTACCGGCAAAATTTCATCTGAGTCGTTCGCCGGAACTTCTCCCTACGACTGAACCAGCCTGCACGCTCCAAAAGGATGTGATAATTGCTCCATTCAGGCGCATGGGTTGGTTGAAAGGGCTAAATTAACTGAAATGGCTGATACCTTGGAGTTCTGGTGGCCCTGATCCTGCACTCTTCGGGCAATAAAGCGGCGAACAAAAATATAATTAAAATTAAATTAATATGTATGTTATTATATTACAATATGTTAAACTTTAAAAAGGAATTCCTTGCTGCAGGCAGTCCAGACCCCATGCCCTGCAACTCCTGAGTCCAATTGAGAAAGCCCAGGCCCTCACAGTAGCAAAACTAGCCATCCTGCAACTGCTCCCTCTGACTCCCGGACTCGGCCGGTCTCCAACCGTCATGTATCCAACACTTCTCTGTTTCGACGTCCCGTGTCCGGATCATACCATCCCCAACCGGATCTAAAACGAACGAACGAACGTTCGTTTGTTTACAAATGATGCATTGCACCCCTGGCTGGAATTTCCGGCTGCACAAATCCCTCTTCGGCCAAAAAGCTGGCATACACCGGAAGCACGTCGTCGTCTCCGTGAACGAGGAACAGCTTTTTGCATGACGTCCTCTGGTTTTCGAGAAATTGCCGCATCTCCCGCTGGTCGCCGTGTGCCGAAAAGGAGTCCATGATCTCCACAGCCGCCCGTACCTGAAGCTCATCCCCAAAAAGGCGCAGCGTCTCCGGCCGGGTGCGAAGTTTGCCTCCCGGTGTCTGTGGCGGACTGTAGCCTACGAGCAGGATGGTGTTCTTCGGATTTTCGATGTTGTTATACACGTGGTGCTGGATCCTTCCCGCGTTGACCATGCCGGCAGCCGAAATGATGATGCAGGGTTCCTTACTGGTGTTGAGTACTTTGGATTCTGCGACGTCGGTGATGTACGTCAGCCGGCGGAAACCAAAGGGGTCGGGGTCCTTGAGGATGTAGGCATAAAGCTCTTCGTCGAAACACTCCGAGTGTTCTTTGTAAATATCGGTCGCGCTCACCGCCAGTGGGCTGTCGACGTAAACCGGAATGTTGGGCAACTTGCCTTCGTTCGACAACTGGTCAAGCATATACACCAGCTCCTGTGTCCTGCCAAGGCTGAAGGCCGGCACGATGAGCTTTCCCCTGCGATGCACGCAGGTATCGCGGATGATGTTGAGCAGCATGTCTTTTTCAGCAGGCGGTTGCAGGTGCAGCCGGTCCCCATACGTCGATTCGGCCACCACCACATCGGCGGGAAGCATTGGCTGGGGGTCGCGCAGAATGGGCCGGTCCGGCCTTCCGATGTCGCCGGTAAATCCCAGCCGAAGCCGATCGCCACCGCCACTCAACTCCAGATTGATGCTCGCACTGCCAAGGATGTGCCCCGCATCGGTGAGGTACATGCGCACCCCCTTCGCCACGTCGATCCATCGGTCGTAGGAAACGGAAATGAAATGCTTCATGGCCGCCGTGACGTCCCGGCTCGTATAGAGCGGCTTCCGGTAAGCTTGCTGGGGTTGATGTCCGCGCGACTTTCTGTTTTTTCGTTTAATGCGCTCGTTGTGGTATTCGGCATCGCGCTCCTGAATGTAGGCCGTATCCATCAACATGATCTCCGCAAGGTCGCGCGTGGCGTGGGTGCAAAAAATATTTCCCCGGAACCCGTCTTTCACCAGGCGAGGAATTCTGCCGCAATGGTCGATGTGGGCATGCGACAACAGCAGAACGTCGACCTCGGCCGGATCAAACAGCCAGTCGGAATTGATGTTTTCAATTTTTTCATCCTCCCCCTGAAACAATCCACAGTCGAGAAGGATCTTGTATCCGTTGTCGAGTGTCAGCAAGTGAGACGAACCCGTTACACCCTGAGCGGCGCCGCAAAATTGTATTTTCATCCGGCTTGGAGGTCTTTGTGTGATTCGATAAATTGTGCAATGCGCAGAAGAAATCGCTCTTTGCCCATAAAAGCAATCATCCGAAACAGGTCGGGGCCGGTTGGCGATCCTACCATGACCACGCGCAGCAACGGGAAAAACTCTCCGGGCTTGATCCCGGCATGGCCTGCAAATTCTTTCACGTTCCCTTCCAGCGTTGCGGGGTCCCAATTCGCCCAGGCGGCAGCGCCGACCTGCAATTGCACCAACAATGGCACCCAGCCGGAGCGGAATCGCTTTTCAATATAACCGGCATCGCATTGCACCGCAGGAAGAAAATATCCTGCTGCCTGTTCAAAAAAATCTTTAAAGTAAACCACGCGCTCGCGGTAGAGCTGGACGATGGTTTCTGCCTGCGCTTCCGTAAGCTCAAACCCGCGGTGGGCAAAATCGCGTTCGATCCGGTGGCACAAAGTTGCAGCATCGGCATGCAGCAGGTACTGCTGGTTGAACCACTTGCACTTTTCAAAATCGAACCGCGCTCCGGACTTGACAATTTTCTCCAGGGAAAACGCACCAATCAATTCTTCCAGCGAAAACAACTCCCGGTCCGTACCCGGGTTCCAACCCAGCAGGGCAAGAAAGTTGATCATGGCATCCGGCTCAAATCCCCATTCGCGAAATCCCGGAAAGCGCGTGCCGTCGGGTTGTTGCCAGTCGATCGGAAATACCGGAAACCCAAACTGCACTCCATCGCGCTTGGAGAGTTTGCCGTTGCCTGTCGGCTTGAGGATAAGGGGGAGATGGGCAAATGCGGGCATCTGGTCCTCCCAACCAAAAGCAGCATACAACAATGCATGGTGTGCGGTAGATGGCAGCCATTCGTCACCACGGATGACGTGGGTAATCTGCATCAGCCGGTCGTCGACGACATTGGCCATGTGGTAAGTGGGCATGCCGTCGGATTTGATGAGCACCTTGTCGTCCAGGGTGGAGGTATCGAACTGCACCTCGCCGCGGATGACATCGCGGATGACCACTTTTTCGCCTTCCGGAACCTTCAGCCGTATGACGTGTGGCCGGTTGTCTTTTCGGGCCTCAGCCCATTCGGCCTCGGTCATGGTCAGCGAATTGACCATTTTCATCCTCGTCGTGGCATCGTACTGCCGGTTATCCCGGCTGCGCAATTGTTCAATCGCCTCCGGTGTATCAAAGGCGTAGTAGGCCTTCCCTGCAGCTACCAACTGTTCGGCGTATTGCCGGTAAATGTGCATGCGCTCCGACTGGCGGTAGGGACCAAAAGGTCCGCCGCGCTGCGGACTTTCGTCCGGAAGAAGTCCCAGCCACTCGAGGCTGCGGACGATGTAGTCTTCGGCCCCTTCGACATAGCGCGTCCGGTCGGTATCTTCAATGCGCAAAATAAACTTCCCTCCGAGCTTTCGCGCAAGCAGGAAGTTGTAGAGCGCCGTTCGAATGCCCCCAATGTGCAAGGCACCGGTCGGGCTGGGGGCAAATCGCAAGCGAACTGAATCGGACATTCAATGGAATTGTAAAAAGTATGCAAATATGCACACTGCCCTGCATAAAGCTTTGTTAATCATTTAATAATTGCCTTTGGGAACAAAGCTTCTGCAGACCTTTGGGTGCATCTCCACTTTCGCGTCATGCTGTATCTGAGCACAACTCCGAAAATCCTCCAACAGCTCCTCCCGGACCTGGTGTGGCGAATCCCCACGAACAGGAAAGAATTGTATCTGAGTTTCGACGACGGACCTGTGCCGGAATCGACCCCCTGGATATTGGATCTTCTTGGGGCATTTCAGGCTAAAGCGAGTTTTTTCTGCGTCGGACAGAACATTGAGCGGTACCCCGGGCTCGTGAGGCGGATCCACACAGAAGGGCATACCTTGGGCAACCACAGCTACAACCACCTTTCGGGCTGGGGCACGGGGCTGACCGATTACGTTCGCAATGTTCGCAGAGGAGCCCTGGTATCCCAATCCAGTCTATACCGGCCGCCTTACGGGCGCATACGCTTGTCCCAGAGCCGCCTGCTCAGGCATCACTACACCATCGTGATGTGGGATGTACTCAGTGGAGATTTTGACCCGGGCATCGATCCGGCAAGCTGCTACCTGAATGTGGTCCGCAATGTCCAACCGGGCTCCATTGTCGTCTTTCATGACTCCCGCAAATCCATCCATACTCTGAAACAGGTCTTGCCCGACGTATTGCAATATTTTTCAGACGAGGGTTATTCCTTTCGCGCCATGGACGCAAAGTCCCTGTGCAAAGACCCCACCCCTGCAATGGCAGCCTACTCCTGACCCGTGCGCTGGTAAATGCGGATGTAATCGATTTCCATAGCCTGCGGAAATTTTACTTTTGAAGTCACACTTCCGCCAAACGCCCCACCCACTGCGAGACCGGAGATGATCCGGTGCGGGTGACGCGGAAACTTGCTAACGGCCGTGTAGACACCCTCCTTCAGGACACAGCCGCGAATGGGCTTGCCACTTTTTTGATGGGTGTACCCCGGCATAATGCGCATAAGTTTGTCGTTGACAAACCATCGGAGGTAATAGGGATCCCACTCCACGGCATAGGTATTCCAATCGTCCTGGTAGGGCGTCCAGTGCCAGCGAGGGCTCTGACAGCCCTTTTGATTGTAGCAATGGTGGTAGTTGGTTTGCAGTTGACGCAAAATGTGTCCTTTGCTCTCAAAAACGTCGATCTCTTCCGGTACGCCGTCTCCTGCAGACCAGAACGAAGGCCAGAAGCCCTTGCCCTTCGGCATGCGGCAACGGATCTCAAAACGACCGTAGCGGAAGCCCCTTTTGCTAAAAATGTTTCCCGAGGTATAGGCAAAACGCCCGCCATACCAGCTGGTGTCTTCTCGTTTGGCCTCGATGAACAGGCTGCCATCCCGGACGATCAGGTTAGCGTCGGACAAGAATTCATCTCCCACCATGCCCCTGCAGGCGGCGCAGGAATCCGAACCATCTGCCGTAAACGGAAAATAGCTGAACCATTTGGATGGGTCGAGCCGGTCGCCATCGAAATCGTCGCCCCAGACCTGCACCCAGGGCCCTTCGTTGCAGAGGTCGATCCCACCGGGGCCGACGACCAAAACGGAATCTTTCTGTGCAATGGTGCCGGCAGCCATTGCCCACAAAACCAACAGCAAAGAACGTCTTTTCATTGACCCAAAATGAAAATGGATGGCATATCAAAATGCTTGGTACAATCTTCATCCGTCCACTCTGAAACGAGGCGTCTGCGGATGAGTTGGTCGGGGTTGCCGAGCTTACTGGCCACACAAAGTGCAGTTGTGCCCGCCACGTGGTTCCTGATGGCGTCAAATACCTGGTGGTTGCGGTAGGGGGTCTCCATAAAAGCCTGGGGAATGTGGTTTTTTTTCCATTCAGCTGCCAATTGCGCAAGTTTTTGGCGCAGCGGATCCTTTTTTGACGGGAGATAACCGTGGAAGGTAAATGACTGAGCATTCATTCCCGAAGCCATCAGAGCAAGGATCAGCGAATTGGGTCCCGGGTAGGGACGCACCTCAATGTTTTGTTCGTGTGCCAGCGCGACCAATTCTGCCCCGGGATCCGCGACACAAGGAACGCCCGCTTCTGAAAGCACGCCAAGTCCGCGGCCCTGTAAAACGGCCGGAAGTAAATTCCGGAAAAAGCTGCGGAGGTCTTCCCGTGGCATTTGTACCACTTCCACTGCCGATGCCGGCAGCGGATGCCTGGCCAATCGCAGGAAGCTGCGGGCTGATTTGGCCCGCTCGGCAACAAAAAAATCCAGCGCATGCGCTGCTTCGATGGCCTCGTGGCTGAGTTGTTCGATCCCGGCACCGGAAAGGGGAACGGGAATAAGGTGTATGGCGGCAGCTTGCATGCGGGAAAGATAGCCCATTTTGACCGGGATGTTGGCCGTCCTTGCCAATTGCCTTAACTTCGCAAGCCTTTTTAACGCGTGCGATGAATACCTATACGATCAAACTCCAGCAATTCGAGGGCCCTTTTGACCTGCTGCTCTTTTTTATCGAACGCGACGAGCTCGACATTTACGACATCCCCATCGCCAAGATCACCGGCGATTTTCTGGATTACCTGCGCCAGATGGAAGAGCTCAACATCGACCTGGCCAGCGAATTCATTTTGGTCGCAGCAAGTTTGATCCGCATCAAAGCAAAGATGCTGTTGCCTCGCAAAGAGTTTGACGAAAACGATCAGGAGATCGACCCGCGCAAAGAACTCATCCAGCGATTGCTCGAGTACAAGTCCATCAAGGAAGTGATCGACACGTTCAGCGCAATGGAAGACGACCAGTACTTCCGGTTGCCAAAGGGCAACTTAAAAACTGAATTTGAATCGCTGGCGCAAAAGGCGCTCGTCGACGCCGAATGGGAAACACTCAACCTGTTCAACCTGATGAAGGTTTTCCAGAGGCTCGTCGATCGCTATGAGCAGGCCCCAAAATCAGTAGTACACAGGATCTTTAATTACACCTACGAGATCGAAAGTGAACAGGAACGCCTGTTGGATACCCTGAAAAACCGAGGGAAGGTTTTCTTCGACGACCTTTTCGGCCATTGCGAAAACCGCATCCACGCGATCGTCGTTTTTCTCGGGCTCCTCGAACTCGTAAACCTCCAAAAGCTACAAATCACCAAGGGCGACCAGGCAAACGAATTCTGGCTCGAAGAACGCCCTGCTGAACCCGGCGAAGGGGATGGTGAGGAACAATGAACGCCAGTTTATTGTAACGCGCTCTTTCAGGCTTGCCTGCCATAACCCGCGTCGATGATGGCGCTTCTTTCGGGGTGGAGCATCCAGACCCAGGCGGAAGTCTGGTTTGGCTGCTGGCCTGCGAGCGCCTGCAGGATTCTCTTCCGTTCTGATTCTTTCATCTGTGCAAACGACCTTCGCAGCAGGGGAAGGAAGGCCATAAAGTCCACTTCTTCCTGGACCGCAAGCCATTGGTCGAGGCATTTAAGCGCACCGGGCAACAAGAGGAAAAACGGCGACTGCCCGTGAAGAAAGCCCTCGAACCACTCCGCAGCCTGTTGAACGCCCATCTGAGGTGCAAACTCGCGTTGCAGGGCTTCGAGGAATTCCCCCTCCCCGATTTCTTTCAAACCCGCAAGCAGGCTCCAGCATTTTCCCCGCAGCAAGGGGTGGGATTCTCTGTGATGGGCGATCGAACGGAGCTGCCCCATCCAAACCGGGTACCATTCAACCGCGCCACCTCTGTCGAAGTGGTGTTGCACCAGCAGCAAGGCCTCCATCATGGCCTGGGCGCGGTCGGAATTTAATTGAAGGCAGTGGTTTGCAAACCCGCTGACGATGCGGTTTAAAAGTCCTTCGAGTGTACGGGCGGCAAAATCGGTCGGCGTTCCATGGAGCGAACCGTAATCGAATATCGACTGCAGGGGCCGGATCATGCGGGCGAGTAGTACGAGGTTATGGTCCTGAAGGCATGCGAGATCCAGGGCAGCGGCGAGCTCCGGCCACAGACCGTCGAGTCCCGCCTTCAGCGAGTGTTCCAGCCAACGGGCGATGTCCGGGAGGGCATGCGCGCGGTTCACTTTTTGGTGCATCCTGGCGCTACAGCAATGCTCGAGGGTGTTGCCGAGCAGCGCACATTCGACCAGGTCTATTTCCAGTCCGGGATGCCATTGGAAAATCCATCTCTCGTTGAAGTTACCGCGGGCATTCCAATCCAGTTCAGCAGGTATGGCCCATGCGAGGTCGAGCACCACACAGGCGTGGAGGAAACGAGAAACGTCGAGCTGCCGGGGTTCACGCAAATCGAGAAGTCTCTCCGCTGGTGATCCGTCTTTCCAATACCGTTTCAACCGCAAAGCAGCGAGCCTGCTATGAAAATGCCTGACGAAGGGCAGGCTTTCCCGGCCCAGTTCCACATACCCGGTCACCTCGCCATACAGCAACTTTTCCGCCGGATCAGCCCCGGTTTGGCTCAGGGGCATCAAAACTTCTGCCGCTTCGAGCATCTCTTCTATGCCCGGTGCCGGAAATTCCCGCAACAGGGCCAGGTGTTCTGCCAGCCGGCAGGCTTCTATCACCGCGCTTGGGGCGATCTCGTGCCCCTCTTTGCGGAAGCAGTGCGCAGCGTGTGAAAGAAAAGCTGCTGGTGCATGGCTCTTGTGCTGAAACAGGGCATCGTGCCACATGGGTGCCGGCACCCCTGCGGTGTAAGCCGGGGTAAGGGCAATGTGCCGATACGTCCAGGGAATGATGGCCCCGGCTGCAATACAGGTCTTTGTTTCGGAAAAGGGCAGATCCGGGGTCGTCTCCACATGGGCCCGGGAGAGGACCGGGGCATGCCAGGCGCCGCAGACCACAGCCAGTCTGCGGCATCCCGACGCTAAAAGTGCGTGCAGTTGCCGGCGCATCCATCCTTCGCGCAGGAGCGTTTCCGGATCATCCATACCGCCAGTCTGTTCGCGGAGTGCTCCCATCAGCTCGCCGACAATGCCAAACAAGTGTTCGTGATCTGTCCAGCTTTCAAAATGGCTCTCCCACCATCGTTCTCCATCGCGGTAACCCGCCTGCCGGGCAAGATAACCGATTGGGTCATTGGCAATTTGGGCGCATGCCTCCGGCATGGTCTCATCGTCTGTTCCCTTTGCTTTTGGCAAACAGAGGCTGATTGCGGCGGGCAGGTCGATGCAATGGACGGGGACTGCATGGGTCCAGGCATACCGGAGGGCCTGGTACTCGGGACTAAAAACGGCCATGGGGAGGTACATCGCCCGGTCGGGTTTCTCCTTATCGTAATGAAGAAAGGCGAAGGGTGGCCGGTGTCGGGTATTTTGGAGGCGCCCGACCAATTCGGCGGCATCTGCGGGCAATTCGATTGCCAGGGCATCCGGTCTGAATGTTTCCAGGGCTGCGACCAGCCTCAGGGCCGATCCCGAACCATGGTGCCGGATGCCAAAGAGGCGCATGTCACAGGACGCCATGATACTAACGAACGTTCGTTATTTAACTAACAATTGTTCCCGGAAGGCTTCATACCAGTCATTCCAGGCGTTGCGTTTGCGCAATACGCTCTCGGCATACGAAGACAATACCTCGCGTTCCTCCGCGTCATCCCGTACAAAGGTCTGTACCACAGCGCGAACGAGGTCCGTCGCATCCAACGGGCGCTCCGAAAAATAGTGGTGCTGGATCCGGGCGTGGTGCAACATGGAAATGGTTTCCGCAGGGCTGAATACAGACCGTGTGGGTTTGAGCTTTTGCTTGCCGTCGTGGGTGACGCCGGTTCGCAACTCGCGCAAAAGCGTCAGCAGCTTTTCGACGTTCTGCTGGCGAAGCTCCTCCAATGGCAGTTGGAGGGACTGACCGAGTTGGTGAACCCGCTGGCGAACGATGCTGATTTCCTCCTCCAGGCTTGCGGGCAGCGGCATGACGAGCACGTTGAATCGGCGTTGGAGGGCAGACGACATGGGATAAATGCCTTTGTCCTGGTCATTGGCCGTTGCGAGCACGTTGAATCCCTGCCTGGCCTGGATTTCGAGTTCCAGCTCGGGTACGGGAAGGCATTTTTCGGAAAGTATGCTGATGAGGGCATCCTGCATCTCGGTTGGAATGCGGGTGAGTTCTTCGATGCGAACCAGTTGGCCACTTTCCATGGCGCGCATCACGGGTCCTGGGACCAGGGCATCCCGGCTGGGTCCACCCGCAATGAGGCGTGCGTAATTCCATCCGTAGCGGAGTGCGTCTTCACCGGTGCCTGAAGTCCCCTGGACCAGGAGGTTCGAATGTCCGCTCACTGCTGCCGCAAGGTGCTCTGCAAGCCAGCTCTTCGCCGTTCCGGGAACGCCCGTCAGCAACAATGCCCTGTCCGATAGCAGGCTGGCAATGGCAATTTCCAGCAAACGCCTGGGGCCTATATACTTAGGGGTGATCTCGAGGCCCTGTTCCGTTTTGCCTCCCGTGAGGTACTTCAGGACGGCCCACGGCGAAAGCCGCCAATTGCCGGGTTTGGGGCGGCGGTCTTCGACTTCCAATGCCCGAAGTTCTTCGGCATACTGGGTTTCCGCCGGGATCCGGATCAGCTTTTCTTCCACGATTCTAAAGGGCCATTGGCCATAACGAGCATAAAGAATGAATCCCGGTCATGGGCAAAGCGGTTTTTCCTGGATAGACGACAGGCGTTCACTGCGAACTCCGGCATCCTTCCATTCCTGTGCGGGCAATTCCTCGACACGGTCCCGGAAGGCTTCCTGTAAGACGTAAACCTGCTGGGGTTTTACTTCCGGCGACTCCAGCCCTTCCACACAGGCCCTGAATTTGGGATCAAAAACGGCACCGGCTATGGCAAACAAGCGGTCCCATATGGCGGTACAGAAACCATCTTCCGTCAATATCAGTCCGGCTGCCTGTTCGTAGGAGCTTGCTTTCCAGGTTTTGGCATCCTCTACCGTTCCATCCTGGGCCAAACGGATCAGGGCCATTCCGCCCTGCTTACCATAGGCATCCGCCAGCAACAGAAATTTTCCCTCCGGGTTTATGGCAATGCGCTTGAAATGGTGGTTCTGCAGGCCGGTGTAGATGTTGCTCCATAGAATCTTACCGCCCGGTTGGGATAGCAGTGCGAAGGCAAATTCGTTGCCCGACGAGAGGACCAGCTTGCCGGCGAAAAGCAGCCTGCCTCCCGGAAGCTCGGCCACGTCGCCAAACACGGCGTTTTGGACCTGGTCGTCATCGAACAGAAAGCGGATAGACTGCATCACCTTTCCCGACAGGTCAAATCGCTGGAATGAATTCATCAGGTAACGTTTGCGCGTCTGGCCGTCGAGGTAGGCCCCCTTTTGCTTGTAGCTGACCAGAAAATCTCCACTTGAACCGGTGATCAGACCCTGCATGGTCTCCACGGAAGGGATCCTGCGGGTCCAACGGACATTTCCCGAGGGATCGGTCAGGTGGAGGTCGGTCAAAAAAGCTTCCCCGTCAGTGGGCCTGGAAGCATGCAGGATGCTGCCGTCAGTGCCCAAGGCCAAAACCGGCAGGTCGGTCGAGTGCTGTCCGGTCGCGGTTCTGCTCCATTTTACCGTCCAGTTGGTGTCGGCGCAGACCAACAAGTGGTCGCGGTCAGGGCCAGAGAATCCGGCAAGAACATATCCAGCGTTGGTGGAGACCACGCGTTCAATCCGGCTGTCTGCTTGACCGCTGGAAAATGCGATACCGCTTCCGCCGGATGTTCCGAGGTCGCGGATCCAGACGAAGCCATCTTTGGCATTGCTGCTTCCCGGGAATTTGTAGTTTGCGCTTTCCCCGCAGACGGCGATGCGGTTTTTACCCAGGAGGAAGGCGTCCGAGCACAGGCCGCGGGTTTCAACGAGGAAGGCTTCCTGGTGAGCAGGAGATCCCGCGCAAGCAAGGATCCATGAAGTCAACAGGACCCAGGTCCATCGACGATCTCGGGCAGGCATGGTCGTTTTCATTTAGACTGGCAAAATTAGGTCAAATTCCACCCGCCCGCGCATGGTGCCCAAAGGGGATTTGCCCGGAAGGCGGGGAAAGGCATTGGGGGCACCCAAAAATAATTTTTATGAGCGCAAATTTGACTGATATAAGGATATTTAAATTATAACAAACTGTTTGTCTAATTATTATAACATATAAAAAAGTAAATATGTAAAATTTTTGTCTTGCGTTTGTCCTCCGGGTTTCCCCTGAATTTATTAAAAAAGGCTTGAAAATATTTGGTGATCCGGAGCCCCTCGTCGTATCTTGGAGGCGTATTCTTCCCTTTGTTACTTTAGACCGGTTCCGGTCTAATGCCTCAATCACATTGTCTGGTTAGGACCGACTTCGACTAAACCAGGATCATCAATTGTGAAACTACTTAATTTTTTTGATCATGAGGCATTTAGTACATTTTAAAGCATCCCGAGTAAACTGCTTGATCGTTGCCTTCTTTGCGCTGGCAGCTTGTACTAAAGAACAGAAAACTCCGGTTGGCGAGTTGAGCCAGACCAAAGCGGAGAGCAGCAAGGTGGCCACGGCGTGGATGCGCCTTGGCGCGGAGATCACCCCAGAGATTCCGGGGTACACTTCTCCGGTGGCGGCTCGCACCTTTGCCTACTTGGGCATTGGGCTGTATGAGGCCGTTGCCCAGGGAATCGAAGGCCAGCCCAGCCTTCAGGGCAGGCTTGAAGGATTAGCCCACCAGAGCCTCCCGGCTGTTTACGAGGGGGGGCCACTGAACTGGTCGGTGGTCGTCAACGAATGCATGCATTACCTGTTTGGCAAATTTTACAAAAACGCCCCACCTGCCACCAGTCAGCAGATCGACCAGCTTTACCACACCTTCCGCGATGAACTTTCGCTGCGTTCAAAAGCAGAAGTGGTTGAAAAATCCGTGCTGTTTGGAAGTATGATGGGCAAGGCCATCTACAACTACTCTGTTTCTGACGGTCAGGATGAAGCCTTTCTCTACAACTACCCGCGCGAGTATTCCATTCCGCAGGGTCTCGGACTTTGGTCGCCAACGTCTAACCAGATCAGGAGGCCGCTCCAGCCCTACTGGGGAGATGTCAGGACCTTCCTTTCTGTGGCCGATGCGACGGAAATGCCCACGCCACCAGCTTTTTCAACCGAAGCGACCTCTCCGTTTTATGCAAGCGCCCTCGACGTGCGCAACCGGGTTCGCAACCTGGACGAAAGCATTGAGACGGTCGTAAAATTCTGGAACGACGACCAGGACCACGCGCTGACCATGGCAGGACATATGATTACCATTCTCAGCGATTTGCTGGAAAGCAATTCCGCCGATCTCGAATTTGCAGCACAGGCATACGCCAAGATGGGCATCTGTCTGCATGACGCGACCGTCGCTTCCTGGAAAGTCAAATACAGATACAACATTCTGCGTCCGGAAACCTATATACGCGAGCACATCGATGCAAACTTCCTTCCGCTGATCGATCCCCAGGCAACGCCTGAATATTCTTCCAGTTCGTCGGCAGTTGGCTCCGCATGTGCAGAGGTGTTCAGCCAGTTATTTGGCTATCAATATGCATTTACGGATCGCACCCACGAATTCCGCAAAGACATTGACGGAAGTCCAAGGTCCTACCAGTCCTTCCAGCAGATGTCAGAAGAAATCTCAACCGCCTGCTTGTACGGCGGGATACATTACAGATTCAGCCTGGAAGCGGGTAAGCTGCAGGGATCTACCATCGGCAGCAAGGTCGCGCGGCTGAAGATCTGAACAACTGGTTATATAGAAAACGCGTTTCGGAGAGCCCTTGCAAAAGGGCTCTTTTTTATTCTTGTAGTTCTACCAGATTGTCAGATGCAACTGTGACTACATCAGATACCTAGCGTCTGTAACAAAAGTTTTGTCGATTTAATTTGGTTTTGTGAACAAACGGTTTATATTTGTATGCTTAATAGCTATTGAGATACAAATTAAATCCTCCCGGATCTGAGGGGGCATTTTTTAATCTTTAAATCAATTATCATGAAAACAATTCAATTCAATTCAATTCAATTCAATTAAGCTTTTAATTTTCCAATTGTTTTATTTTTTATGTCCTTTTCCCTTCAACGCAGTTCACGGTCAATGTGGTAATACCAGTTATACCAACTCGGGCATGCCGGGTAGCGGAATACAAGACGGTCCGCGGCACATCAATTTGTACGTTCATGCAATTCGGTATGACGATTGTTCCGGGGGGCCTACACTTGGCCAAATTGGCCAGGCAATCCAGGGCATGAACCAGGCGTTTAATCCACACGATATCTGGTTCAACCTCGTTTGCATCGATGATGTCTGCTCCAGTCTGGCTCATGAGAATAATTGCATGATTCCCTCCTATTATTCTACTTTTTCCAACACAAAAGGAATTAACCTTTACCTCACGGTCGGCAATAATGATACAAGTTGTACTATGACAGGGCAAACCCAATCTCCGTTGCCTTCTAAGAACTGTTGGGCTGCCTGGTACAGTCATATACCAACCCATGAAGTGGGGCATTGTCTGGGATTAGACCACACCTTTTTACCGGGAGAATGCGTCACAAGGGACTCATCCAGTCCCCACTACAATTGCGCGTTAGCGGGCGACGGCTTTTGCGATACGCCTGCCGATAACGAAAATTATGCCGCAGTCAATGGCGACTGTACCTGGAATTACGATCTGGCTCAGCAATGGGGTATTGTCGATGCCTGTGAAAGTCGGGTTTACGAAACGGATCCATCGCTGGTAATGTCTTATTCCGGTTGCGGCTACCGGTTCAGCAACCAACAGGCTTTGCGCATGCGCGACTACGCACATTCCGGATCCGCGGGACCACCGGCAGACCCCTATCAATATAAGGCTTTTTACATTTCATCACCTACCGTTTGGGATGCACCCCAAAAGTTCAATGTGGATGTCATTGTCGCTTCAACGCTTGACGTTCTCGGGACTACCGTCGAAATGGCTCCTGGAAAGAAAATCATTCTTCTGGATGGTTCTGAACTCCTGGTAAATGATTCCAAAATTACCGTAGCCAATCTTGCTGTTTGCAGTCCCAGTGGCAACGGAGTCATGTGGCAGGGAATTGAAGTTCATGCCGCTTCGGCAGCAACTTTTATTAACATCGAGAATGGATCCGTCATTGAGAAAGCTTACAGGGGTTTGTACTTGGCAACTCCATCTGAAAGTGGAGCCTGGATTAATATACGAGATTCCCATTTCAGGAATAATTACAACTCCATCTATTTCATTAAGTCCACCTCATCCACACCGGCACTTAAAATTCGAAATACTTCCTTTGAAGTTGACCCAGACTACCCCCTTTCAACGTATTCAAGGCAGATTTATTTATCCAATTTTAACCTGCTTGCTACATCCGGCATCCATTTTAAAAATACCAAGGACATTCTCGCGACTAAGGCCGGCGGGGTGTATTCTTACAATGGATATGTGAATATTTCGGGAGGGACACAGGAGGGTTTTGAGAAGGGTATCGAAGGCATTTCTTTCGCAAATATGCAACCCGTATTGGTTCGCAATTTCGCTTCTGCTAAGTCTGCCAACCACATTTCGGTAAGCAACAGAAGGGGAAATTTATTTAAGGGTTTGAATATCACCACCGGCGACCGGCCGAATCTATCCGGAGCTGGAAATAATTTTGGATTGAAACTCGAAAAGTCTCAACTTTCAACCATCAGAGACAATGATTTTTATGACGCAGACCCCACTCCCAATAAGTTGAGCAGAACGGGTATCATCGTCGATCGCAACGGAGCAGAACGCCTGATCGTCGGCGTTAACAATGATTTTTCAAACATGCCGCAGGCGATTTCCACCTCGTATGAGAACAGTGGAGTCGAATTGCTCTGCAATTACAACAGCGGCAACACCAAGGATTTTAATTGTGTGCAAATTAAGGATCGCCAAGGCGTACTTTCAGCACAAGCCGGCAATACCTTTTCTAACCCGAATGGCTTTTTCTCATTCACCAACATCAATTCAGCATTTAAAGTCGAATATTTCTATGGAATCAGCACAGCTGAATTTCCCGCATCGGTCTCGCCCACAGTGAACAGAATTCCTACGCAATTGACCGGTTGTCTTTACAGTGCACCGCCACAAATTACAGACATAGGGGAAGCAGAAGGTGAATATGCAGACATTACCCAGCAACTGAACGGGCTCTATCCTTTGATCGGCACCAACCTTCCCAATGAGAGCGAAATACAGGGTCAGATCCAGCATCTGGAGGTACAATTGGCGGATGTCTATAGTCAGGCGTTTGCCCTCATCCTGGCTCCGGAAGAAGGCTCTGTTGATGACTCATTGTTGGTCGTTTGGCTCCAGCGGGTCAATAGTTTTGAATCCATAAGTCAAATAGCGTATGTTCACCTGCAAAACCGCGAATACAGCGCTGCCTGGACCCTCTACAATAACATCCCCATATTATTCAACCTGGACTCCATACAACAACAGGAATGGGAGCAGATGGGCTGGCTTTTTAACTTCATGGTCCCGGTATTTTCTCAGGGCCGCTGGGAAGGCGACCTTACCAGTGGGGAAGTCCAGAACTTAGAAACCTTCGCAGACACATCAACGACAGGAGCCGGGCTGATGGCCAGACATATCCTGGAGTTTTTCTACACCGACCAACCCGAATCGCTGAAAGGAAATAAAGAAATTTATTCTTCAAAAAATGACGGCGTAAGCAATTCTGAAATGCCCGGTATATCCTGGAGAATTACCCCGGTGCCTGCTTCCAATGAACTGACTATCCGTCTGTATGATTTCGATCCTAAAGCAAATTACTCCGGAGTATTGAGCAATTTTCACGGTATACGCATGCAGGAATGGATGCTTCGGAACGCACAGACCAGACTGGAACTTCAAAAAATACCGTCAGGAGTGTATTTTATGCAACTGTTTAGAGATGAACGCCTCTTAGGAACGCAAAAGTTGATCGTCCACTGACCAATAAACATCTGGCAGGGTGTGTAAACCGTCACACCCTGCAATTTTATCACCCTTACTTTTAATGGGAAAATGAATTTAGTCAGCATCTTTAGACCATACTGGAATCGAGTTCACAGGATCGTCGTCCAACTGGTCTGCTTTGCTCTTTTCCTTCTGAGCATCCCCGTTGACCTTTCCGCTCAACCCTACTACAGCAAATATTACACACGCGACAGCGGCTACCATTACTTTTCGAGCCTTGCGGCGTATGAAGATTGCTTTTATGTTTTGAGCCATTACAACGACCCGGCTGTCGGATCGCGGTTTGGAGCTTCGGCCATCCTTCAATACGATTGGGAGGGAAATTTGCTGCAGTCTGATACTTTACCCCCTGCAAACGGGGATTTTTATGCATGGCCGGAAGATCTTCAAATTGTCAACGACAGCATGCTGTTTTTTGTAGCTCAAGATACAAACTCGCTTTTCCCGGTTTTTTTTAACAGATATTTCCGCAAATTTGGATTAACGGAATTAAAACCTATAATTAATAAGTATTTTTACGGACTAGCAAAGGGCCTTCACTTTTCATCTGAATTATTCTTATTTCCAAAGGCTCATGGATACAGATTAAAAAAAAGCAGCAGTGTACCTTGGCACGTAAAAGATCTCGTAATTTATAAAATGAAAGACGGAATTGTAGATACATCCATTACACAGGAGGGTGAGTTCAGTCTAATTCCATGGTGCATCACAAAAAGTAGGGCAGGGGGTGGGTATGTTGGAGGTATATATACAGATTTTGATTACGATGACAGTACCGACTATACCTTCCGGCAATTTATTTATGAATTTGATACGGCATTGAACCTTATCAGAAAAATACTGAGTCCTGAAGGATTGAAACTTGGAGGCGCCAAAGATATTTTGGAAGACCGGCAGGGCAATATGTATTGCGCAGGATCGGATGTGATCTGGCATCCGAACACAAAGTATATGGTTGGCAATTATTTTAACCAGTTGCCGGCCCTTTCAAAATACAATGCCAATGGAGAATTCCAATGGTCAAAAAGATTTCTTGATAAAGATCAAAATTATGACAGTTATTATTCTGCTACTTTTGAGGGGGATAGCAACCATATTATAGCGGCAGGAGAATATTTTTTGTCAGATACTACTTACTGGGACGACACATCCTATTCATCAATTCGGTCAGGGGTTATATCAAAGATGGATCTCCAAGGCAATTACAAATGGAATCGATTGTACACCGCCAGAGGAAGTGGTCGCCAAACCAGTTGGAATCAATTCAACGATATCATCAGGGTACCGCAGGGCGGTTATCTTTTGTGTGGCTCAAGTGAGGTAGCATACAAACAGGACGTCAATGAAGCCGGTTGGTTGATGAAAATAGATGAGGAGGGCTGTTACATACCGGGCTGTCACCTGATCAGCCAGACAGCCGATGAGCAGAATGTGGAGCTACAGGTCTGGCCGAACCCGGCCAGAGGGCGGGTAGCTCTGTTGCATAATTTTGACCAAAATGTAACCATCAAAATTGTTGATGCACAAGGAAATCTTCACGCGCACTACCGCAACATACCCGCACTCGATACGCAACTGGTCAACCTAGATGGTTTTCGTCCAGGGACTTATTATGTACATTTACACACTGCAAGCGGAAAGCCGTTGCAGGTAAAACAGTTGTTGGTATTGTAACAGCCTTGTATTGGAGTCTCACTTTTTGCCAATGAGGTGGCCACTGTATATTGTTAAACAAGTATCCATTGTAAGATTTCTATGCCGCCTTGCCATTTCAGTGAAGCATACCCTCTTTATTGTCGATGGTTTGCGGTAAGCAGGAACGCGGTCAACGCCCGTAAAACGTCGGAAAATTGGCGCTGCCAAAATGTGAGCAGGCCTGGCTAAAACCACCCTTCACTCTGAATTGAACGCAAAAAGCGTCGAAAAATGCCGTGAGGTCTTTAAAGTCCATGTTTCTCGAATTCGGCTTGGGGTAATACACGATGTGCTCCAGGCTCCCATCGGCGTTGAGAAACACATTCATCCACAACTTGAGTCCCTTGAGATCAAATTGCTCCCTTTCTGCAAATTCCTCCATGTCGCGCAGGATTCCCATCCATGAAGCAAAAGCACGGTCGATGTCCTGGCCGTACATACCCAGCAGCGACGGGGAGTACGCCTTGGCCATGCGTTCGTAAGGGCTCTCGTGTTCACCGATCAAAAAAGCGCGCGGCAGATCAGAAGATCCATCCGGCGATCTCCTTGAATGCAGTTCCTGAGCTGCAGCAAGGTTCAGTGCCATCAGCCCGGCCATCCCCGCCATCCAGGCTTTCCACCTCCGAAAACGGCCACCCGGAGCAATGCCGGCATCTCCGGGCAATGGGGAAATCTCCTGGTGTGGCTTGCGCATTCGTAACTTTTGTGCAATTTGCGACGAAATTTATTCTCCCGCAAAAAACAGGCCATGATCGTCGATATCACCTTTGCAGCCGTTGCCGGGCTTAGCTTTTACCTCGGTTTCTCCCGCGGGATCATCAAATCGGTGTTTGCCATCGCCAGCATCGTGCTGGCACTGCTCATCAGCCTCAAATATTCCTTTTGGTTGATCGACCAACTGAACGGACTTTGGGAAACCGACCCGAGGGTACTCATCGTCGTCGGCTTCCTGCTGACGTTCATCGCCGTCATGCTCGTCGTGCGCCTTGCGGGCAGGGGACTGGAAAAAGTCATGGAGGCAGCACACATCAACCTCATCAACAAAATTGCCGGCGGAGCGCTCTCCCTGCTCATTGGCATTTCGCTGCTCAGCTCCGCGGTGTGGTTCCTCAACCGGCTCAAACTCATCGATGCGGCGGTAAAAAAGCAATCGATATCTTATCCCATGCTGGAGGCTTTCCCCGACAAGATGAAGGCAAGTATGAAACTCGCCGCCCCGCTGTTTACTGAATTTGCCGACCGCGTTAAAAAAGCCCTCGATGAAGTTCAGGAAGGCCAGCCTGAAGAGCCAGCCAGCCCATCACAAAATCTTTAGGGCACATCAACGGTTGAGTTCCTTCCAGAGAAGGTCCTTCAATGCGTCGAGACCCTTGCCGGTAACAGCAGAAATGAATGCTGCCGGAACTCCGGTTGGAAGTTCCGGGCGGATGAGTTCAGTCCAGGCATCTTCTGCAATGTCGGTTTTACTTACCGCCAGCACCCGGGGTTTGTCGAGCAGTTCCGGATTGTACTGTTCGAGTTCGCGGAGCAGAATTTCGTAATCCCTGCGGATGGAAGGACTGTCGCAGGGAATGACAAACAACAAAACGCTGTTGCGTTCAATGTGGCGTATAAACCGCAGGCCAAGTCCCCTTCCCAGGTGTGCATCTTCGATGATGCCCGGAACGTCAGCGATGACAAAAGATCTGCCATCGCGGTATGAAGCGATGCCGAGGTTGGGAACCAGGGTCGTAAAGGCGTAATCGGCGATCTTGGGCCTGGCCGCCGTCATCGAGGCCAACAGGGTCGATTTGCCTGCATTGGGAAAGCCAACGAGCCCCACATCCGCCAACAATTTGAGCTCGAGAATTTTCCAGGCTTCCTGCCCGGGTTCCCCTGGCTGGGCATAGTCCGGCGCTTGCCGCGTGGGGGATTTGAAAAAGCTGTTTCCCATGCCTCCCCTCCCACCCGGAAGTAAAACGCGCATCTCACCATCTTCTGTGATCTCGAGCTCTTTGTGACCTGTTTCGGCGTCGATGGCGATGGTACCAAGTGGAACTTCGACGATGGAATCTTCCCCTTCGGCACCGGTGCAGTTGTTCTCGCCTCCGTTTTCTCCGTTCTCTGCAAAAATGTGCTTTCTGTATTTGAGGTGAAGCAGGGTCCAGAGCTGTGCATTGCCCTTGAGGATGATGTGGCCGCCTCTACCGCCGTTTCCCCCGTCGGGGCCACCCTTGGGATTGTGCTTACTCCTAAAAAAGTGTACGGAACCTGCACCGCCACTTCCAGACCGGAAAAAGATCTTTACGTAATCGACAAAATTTTGCTCTGCCATCTCACCGCCTGATCAAAACAAGGGGTCCAGGTGCCTGCAAAGCCGATCGAAGATCTCGTCGATGGACCCAAGGCCATTGACGCGATGCGCAACGCCATGCACGGCATAATGGTCAAATAAAACGGAGGTTTCCTGGTGGTAAACGGTTATGCGGTTGCGGATGATGGCTTCATCGGTGTCATCAGGGCGTCCCGAACTCAAACCCCGGTGGAGAATGCGCCGGACGATCTCGTCTTCGGGAACGTCCAGAGCCAGCAACAAATGGATGGCATCTCCTTTAACGGCCAGCATTTCGTCGAGCGCCTTGGCTTGTGCCAAAGTTCGCGGAAATCCATCGTATATAAAGCCCCTGACATCGGAAAGGGCAGCCACGCGCGCGCGCAGCATTTCGATGGTGAGGGCATCGGGAACAAGCTCACCACGCGAAATGTATTCCATGGCTTTGTTGCCAAACTCCGTTTTCTGCCTGATTTCTGAGCGGAACAGGTCTCCGGTAGAAATGTGTGCAAGGCCGTAACGACTCACGAGCTTGTCAGCCTGCGTGCCTTTGCCACTTCCCGGTGGCCCAAACAAAATCAAATGCATCATATTTTCGAATTGAGGCGCAAAGATAGCACATCGTTCAGGGTTCAACTTTGGGGGCCAGTCTGCTTCTGCCCTTAAATCCCCCGGATTGCCAAAATGGATGCTCATTCGTGAAGCAGTCTTTGCCCATCCGGCCGGATGCCGTAACTTTCGAACGGGACTGCCAGGTCGGCAAATGGTCAAAGCTAGCTGACATGAATCTTAAAAGTACTTCCTGCATTGGTTTCGCACTGGCCTTCGGAATGTTATCCTGTTCGGTAGGCCAGAAAAAAGAAGCACCGGGAAATGAGGCCCGCCGCTGGGCCATCGCGCTGCATGGGGGAGCGGGCACCATCTCGCGTTCACAGATGACGCCTGCCCGGGATTCTGGCTACCGCACTTCACTGGACCTGGCCCTGAAGACGGGAGAAGACATTTTGAGCCGCGGAGGAAGCGCCCTCGACGCCGTTGAACAAACGATTGCCGTTTTGGAGGACAATCCCCTGTTCAACGCCGGGCGGGGAGCCGTTTTCAACCGGGAGGGGAAAGTCCAGCTCGACGCGGCGATTATGGAAGGGGAAAAGGGCATGGCAGGAGCCGTTGCTGCGGTGGAAGGCATCAGGAACCCCATCCGGCTTGCCCGAATCGTGATGGAGCGATCTCCGCACGTTTTCCTCTGCGGAGCAGGCGCACGCGAATTCGGGATCGAACAGGGGCTGGATACGGCCTCAGCCAGCTGGTTCTACACGCGCGAGCGGTGGGAGCAACTCCAGCGCCAACGTGCAACAGGGAAATCCGGCTCCCTGGAAAACCATGCTGAATCCCTTGGAACGGTTGGCTGCGTTGCCCTCGATCAACAGGGCCTGCTGGCAGCGGGCACCTCAACCGGTGGTATGACCAACAAGCGCGAAGGCCGCATTGGCGACAGCCCGGTCATCGGAGCGGGAACCTGGGCCGACAACCGCACCTGCGCAGTGTCCTGCACCGGACACGGCGAATATTTCCTCCGCCTTGCCATGGCCCACGAGTTGCACAGCCGCATCCTGCATGGAAACCAGGGCCTCGAAAAGGCCGCGGGCGCACTCATCCTGGAAGAACTCAGCAAAGCAGGAGCGCAGGGTGGATTGATTGCAGTGGACGGAAAAGGGCGCATTGTCATGCCTTTTAACTCGGAAGGCATGTTCCGGGCATTCTCCAACGGCAAAAGCCGAAAAATTGTCATCTACCGGGAATGAGGGCACTCAGTCGCCCAGGCTGCGCATGGCGACCATCTCCCTGGGAACATAAGAGCTGAAGGAATTAGCACGCAACAAACGCCGCATCCAGTAATCCGAACGGAGTATATTTTCACGGATGACCCCCCGGGAGGAACTGCTGTGCAAAACCTGAAGCACACCGGGGCCGCGGTCAACGACCAGACCGACATGGCTCGCCTTACCCTTGCTGCCAAAAAAGATCAGGTCGCCCGGCACGGCATCATCGACGTCGACGCGCTGCCCCGCCAGCATTTGCTGCTGGGCACTGTGCCCCATGGGGACTCCCTGTTCTGAAAAAACAAAGTAAATCAGGCCGCTGCAATCAAATCCTCCGGCCTGCTTGCCGGCCCGCAGGTAGGGAGTACCAAGCAATTGAAGACCCTGCGACAGGATGCGATCCCGCAAAGCCTCTGTTCCCATTTCGAGGCGATGCTGGCTCACCAGCACCCGTGGCGGGCTGCATGCAGCAGCCAGCAGCATGGTTAGCCCCAGGGCAATAACCCAGACTGGTGGGCGACTGCAGACGCTGATCCATGGTGAGTTCATCTATGCAAATATGGTACAAACATTTGATATATTAAAATAAAATTTAATATATTAGTGTCTGATAAAATATCAATTGGGTGCATTTTGGCTATGTGATCCCCCCAAAGGCGTCCCGGTCGCGCAGAAAGGGGAACTCATTTCGAAAGTTTTCGAGCTCCGGGTGGCTCAGGCAAATCGTTTGGAGGCCTTCCCGGGCAGCCATATGCAACAAAGGCCGGCCTTCAAAATCGTACACCGCTGAATCGCCCTGGTATTCCAAACCTTTGCCGTCGGTCCCGGTGCGATTGACTCCGGCAACGTAACATTGGTTTTCAATGGCCCGGGCAGGCAACAAGCCATTCCAGGCACGGGCACGTTTGGCCGGGAAATTGGCAACATAGACCATCAGATCTGCCGCTTCGACGTTTCGGGACCACACCGGAAACCGGAGGTCATAACAAATGTACCAGGCGATGTTCCAGGACTTCCAGCTGCTTATGCAACGCCTGGTGCCCGCATCGAAGTGCTCATGTTCCCCGGCCAAGGTGAAACGATGCCGCTTGTCATAGGTATCTATGGCCGGGTTACCGGGTCTGACAAAAACCAGGCGATTGAAATACCGGCCTCCGTCGCAAATGATCAGGCTGCCGGCAATGGCCGCTCCAAACCGGTCAGCCATGGCTTGCATCCACGAAACCGTTGGGCCATCCATAGATTCTGCCAGTTTATCGGAGTGCATACTAAATCCCGTGGTAAACATTTCCGGAAGCAGGATGAGATCGGTTTGCTCAACCACTTCTTTGCACAGTAAAAGCTCGATGTTCCTTCGATTGGTCTCCGGAGATTCCCACACCAGGGAACATTGGCAGAGGGTAAGGTGCAGCGATTCCATTTCGCTGGAACGTGGGTCAGGGAATTCAACCTGCAGGAGCAGGATGAAAGATTACTTTTTGACAGCTTCCTTGGCTTCTTCGGCCATTCCGCTCTTCAGTGCGCGGGGAATTTCCACGCCTACGACCGGAGTACTTCCCGGGTTGATGATCTCCACCCCACTCACGGGTTGGATATCCCTTACCCGGAGGGTCTGGCCCAGGTCGAGCTGGCTTACGTCGAGGTAGAGTTCCGGAATGATGTTTTCGGAAGATGATCTCACCTTTACCGTGCGAATGCGCTGCACGAGCTTGCCACCGGACTTCACACCAACGGCAGCACCGGTAAGTACAACGGGTACGTCGACCTTCACCTTTTTGCCCTTTACCAGTTTCAGGAAATCGACATGGATCACCTGATCGGTTACCGGGTGGTTCTGTACCTCCTTGAGGATGCAGCGGTGTACGGTATCGTCCAGCTTGATTTCAGCCACCTTGAACTTTGGGGTATAGAGGAGGTTTCTGAGTTCTGCAGGGTCTGCGCAGAACGGCACATTGCCTTCACTCGAATAGAGTACACAGGGTACTTTCCCTTCCCGGCGAAGCTGGCCGGAAGCGGTGGTTCCGGATGTTTTGCGACTTGTGGCGTTGATGACTACGGTCTCCATGAGCTAAAATTTTCGAAATCCCCCAAAAAGGGAGCGCAAAGGTAGGAAAATCTGCCGAAAAATTATTTATCTACGAAAAGGGCTTCGATGGACCGGTGCTCGTGGGTATTGCGGATGGCTTTGGCAAAAAGTTTGGCCGAGGTGAGGATTTTGATCTTGGGGCTGAAGCGCTTTGCCGGGATCGAGTCGGTGACGATCATCTCCGATATCCGGCTCGATTCGATGGTTTCGAAGGCTTTGCCCGACAATACGGGATGGGTGCAGACGGCTCTGACGTCGAGGGCCCCCTTTTCGACCAGGGCTTCCGTTGCTTTGCAAAGGGTTCCGGCCGTATCGACGATGTCGTCGATCAGGATGACCTCCCGGTCTTTGACGTCTCCGATAACGGTAATGCCTTCGACCTCGTTGGCACGTTTGCGGTATTTGTCGCAGATCACCAGGTCCTTACCAAAGTGTTTGGAGTACATTCTTGCCCTCTTTACACCACCGACATCGGCACATGCAAACACCGTGTTCTCCTTCATATAGGATTCGAGAAACGGCATGAAAATCGCCTCGCTTTTGAGGTGGTCGACTGGAATGTCGAAAAATCCCTGGATCTGGTCGGCGTGCAGGTCCATGGTCATGATCCTGTTGGCTCCTGCCGCCTGGAGCAGGTTGGCAACCAATTTTGCCGAGATGGGTACGCGCGGTTTGTCTTTGCGGTCCTGGCGTGCATAGCCAAAATATGGAATGACCGCCGTGATATAGCCTGCTGAAGCCCTCTTGGCGGCATCAATCATCAGCAACAGCTCAAACAGGTTTTCCGCTGGCGCGTAAGTCGACTGAATTAAAAATGCATACGTGCCGCGAACGGATTCGTTGATGACGGGTTGCATCTCTCCATCGCTGAATCGCTGCAAGACCAGGTCACCCAACGAGTAGCCGTAATGATCTGCGATCAGCTCCGCCAGCGCCCTGGAAGAGGTACCGGAAAATAATTTTACGTCCTGCATACGCACCAAAACCTGTGCAAAGCTAATAAATTTACCACCAATCCGTTTTTGCTGAGCATGCAAAGCCTACCCGGTCTATACATCGCCAGTGTCCGCAACAAGGGCAGGGGCGTTTTTTGCGCAACCGACATACCAGCGGGAGCGCTTATCGAAATCTGTCCGGTGCTCATCATCCCGCAAGCTGAGGTGGGCATCATCCACGAGACCGAACTTCACGATTACTATTTCCTGTGGGGAGATCGCGACGAACAGGCTGCTATAGCCCTAGGCTACGGATCGCTGTACAATCACTCTTACCGGCCAAACGCTGAGTATGTTTACGACCTCGAAAATGACTGTATTGAAGTGCATGCGTTGAAGTTCATTCCAGCCGGAAAAGAAATTACCTTTAATTACAACGGCGACCCCTCCTGTAAAGATGAACTTTGGTTTGACCGCAAAGGGGTCCGCATCCGCAGGCACGTTCTACGGTAGGCTACGGGGAGTACGCCATGATCATGCACAAGGCCCCGAAGTTATGGCTTACTCAAATGAGAACGACGCGGATCGTTTCAATTTTTGTATCGCTTACGAGTTCCGGCACAAAACGAAATCCATCCTGCTCAATGGCAACACCCTGCTCGGGAATGGTTCCAAGGCTGGTAACCAGGTAGCCGGAAAGGGTATGGTATTCTCCCTCCGGGAGCGATATGCCGTATTTTTCTTCGAGGTAATTCAGCTCGAGCCTGCCGGAAAAAATGAATTCACCCTCTGCGATTTCCTGCTCTATAAATTCTTCCTTGTCGTGCTCGTCTTCGATTTCCCCAAAGATCTCTTCCAGTATGTCTTCCATGGTGATGATGCCCGAGGTACCGCCAAACTCGTCTACCACACAAGCAACAGAAAGATGCTGGAGGTTCATGCGGAGCATCAGGTCGTAAATATTCATGGTCTCTGGCACGAATGGCAATTCCATCATTATGGAACGCACGTCCTGTGGATGCTTGAACATTTGCTGGTGATGGATATAGCCCAGGACCTCGTCAATGTCACCATCTACCACGATGATGCGCGAAAGCTTGGACTCCGAAAATACGCGGACGACCTCTCCGATCGGATCGGCCACGTCGACATAGACCATTTCGGTTCGCGGAACCATACACTCGATTACGCGCGTTTGTTTCAGGGTCAGTGCATTCTTAAAAATGTTGGCATCAACCTCATTGCCATCGATGTTGATTGGCCCCTCGAGGTAATGCTCGAGGTCTACAGAAGAAAAGTCCGCACTCAAATTTGCTGTCGGCTGCCTTAGAAAGGTGCGTATGATCCACGCTGACAGATTGGTCAGCACTCGCGAAGGAATGTAGAGCAGCTTGTGCAGGATCAGCAGAGGGTATGCGAAAATCTGAAGTACCCGGTTGGCATAAAGTCTGAAAAATATCTTGGGAACAAACTCGCCAAATATCAGGATCACCACGCTGACCAGAAAAGTGTTTAGAAAAATCATAAGGCCAGCACCCAGCGGAAAAATCATGAGGCTGCCTTCAAAAAAACGGGTCAGCAACAAGGTAAGTACCACATTGGCTATGTTCGTTCCGACCAGCATCGTTGCAATGAACTGGTTGGGGTTGCGGTAAAAAGAGGAGAGGATGAGGCCACTTCCGCTTCCGCGGTTCTTTCTCACCTCAACTGCAAATTTATTGGCGGAGATAAAAGCTATTTCCGCTCCTGAAAACAGGGCAGACAACAACAGAAAAAAAAGGATCACTACGCCATCCATGTGCGGGCAAAGTTACGTCAATTTCATCGGTGAGGGCAGATGGCCAGGATCGGAGGGACCGGCAGCATTCCCGACATCCAGGAAGCCATGCCCAGCCTTATTGACCTTCCCGAAAGAGTTTTTCGGACGGAATGATGGCGTCTATGGATCGTATGGTGCCTTTCCGGAAATTCTGGTCGGTTTCGAAGCCGTAGCCCTGGAGCACTTCATCCTTTCGCAGGATGCGGACAAATTTATCTGTGTACAGTGTGCCATTGCGCTCGTCCCAAACCAGCTCTGCGGTGATGAGTACCGCTTCGTCTGCATCTGAAAAACGCACGCTGTCTTTCATGTACGTCTTTCCTTCTGTGTGGATGCGCAGGGCATACTTCGACGACAGGGTGTTGCGCAGGGTTCCCGACTTATCATAAAACCTTGCAAAAAAACCTTTGGTGAATTCCTCTTTTGAATCCCCGGGTTCTGCGTGTCTGATCATTTCCGGGGCCATTATCCTGACTTGAAGTGCTGCCGAATCGCTGTATCGAATGTCAACCTGCTCAAAGCGCTCGCGGTTATTCAGCGCGGCGGCCTCCAGATCCGACAATTCAGGCTTTTCTACTGAGCAGGACCCGGCCATCAATGCACACACAACAAGGGGAATTGACGGAAACCTCACAGCGGTGTTCATCTCAGCAGGGTAAGGTCTCCACTAACGGTTTTCACAAATCCGTCGAGAAACCTGCCTTTGATCTGGAAGACGTAAACTCCCGGCAGGCAGTATGACCCGTCTGCCCTGCCATCCCAGCCTTTGGTAGCATCGCGGGGAGCAAGGTCCTGCCCCTGATAAAGCACGTTGCCCCACCGATCGAAGATCAGCATTTCGTCTATGTTCGAAAGTGATTTGCTGCCGCCTGCGTAGAAAACGTCGTTGATGTTATCGCCGTTGGGGCTAAAGACATTTGGAGGATAGATCTGGTAATCCTTTCTCACGCGGACATAAAAACTATCGACGCCCTCGCACCCGTTTGCATCTGTCGCCTTCACGGCAAAATAACCGTCGTTGAACGGCACAGCGCGTGTGTTCTGGCAAGTCGTGCATTCGATGCTGTCTCCACGGTACCAGTTGTATTGATAAATCCCAGCCGGAACGGCTGAAGCATTCAACGAGATCTCATCGCCGAGTTCAATTTCGATGTCAGCACCTGCATTTGGCACGATGCGCTCTGGTTCGAGGATGAAGACTTCAAGAGAATCCATGCATCCTTTGCGATCCTGAATGTACACGACATGCCTGCCAGGCAGCAGATTGGTAAAGCGGTTGGTGGGACTGAATTCCTGGCCGTCGAGCCGGTATAGGTAATAGTTGGTTACCACCCCACCGATGTCTTCCTCATAAGGTGAACCCAGTAAACCATTTACGGCGATCATCCCATCGTTTGATCCGGCACAGCGAAGATTCCTGATGCTGTCCAGCTGAATGCTCAAGGTGGGAAGGTCTTCGCAGCAGGGTTCAGCGACCAGTCGCCGAATGTCCGTTAGTTTGCAACCGGTGCTCGTTTCGACCGTCAGGGTTATGTACTTTTCGCCGACCGAATTGTACCGCACCGAATGCGGACCTTTGCCGTTGGCCGTTTGAGGAATGGCATCCGTACCGAAATTCCAGGTCCATCGCAATATGGTCCCCTGGCTGATGGTCGAGGAGTCGATCACCAGGAAATCGGTTTCACAACGCAATCCCGTAGGCGGTTCGATGCCGAATTTCGCATCAGGACCCAGGAATTCGCCCGTTCCTCCCCACTCAATGGAGAAACCCGTACCGGTATTGGTAAAGTTGTTGATGATCAGGGTGTAGGCTTTTCCGGCCTCCATATCGATGAACTTGCAATACCCATTTTCCCCGCTGTTGCAGTTCAGGTCTTCCACCGTGTCGGTATCCGTAAAATTCAATCCCGTTGGACCCGCGCAGGGGGGCGCCGTAGCATTGCAACGCAAAACCTGCTTGCCTGCACAATTGTGTATGCCACCGGGTAGCTCGTAAAGAGCGTAATCGATGTCGTCGGAGGGATTGATTGGCAAGATGGTGAACACCAGCGTTCCATCGTTGGCGGCAACCCACGAATACCACACCGACGACGATTCGGAATTGGTGATCGAATTGTCGCCCAGGCAACTGTCGTTTGCCTCATCCGGGAATAAACCGCTGCCGGTAAGGTTCTGCACGACAAAGGGCGATTTATCGCAGAGCACCGTAGACCTGGGACAGTCCTGCTCTGCTTTGGCAGGCGGGTTGAAATTGTTAATGCACAACTGGAAAGTGCCCATGGCGTTGTTCAGCCCATCGACCCTGATAAAGTATTCTGCACCGACAACCAGGCCTCCCTGATAAATGTTCACGATGCCGTTGGCCCCGACATCTGCCCCGCACTTGAGTTCCGATATTGTGCCGCCGCAGACACCCCGGTAGAGTGCTACCATTGGGCGGGCGAGCGTTCCTCCCGGAATGCCTCCCCGGTTATTCGTTCCCACGACCGTAATGCTCACATCGGTAAAAAAGGCCCGAAACCGGAACCAGACATCGGCATTTGAACCCGTCCAGCAGGTTGCAGAACCATAGCCCGACGGACTTCCCCCTACGTTGGTAAACTCCCCAACCTGGCTGCAATACTTGGTTACATCGCCGATGATGACCGGGTTGTTGCACATATCATTGGAGGGTTGGGCAAACGCCATCTGCGCCAGACAGCACGACGCAAGCACCAAAATGAAATACCTCTTCATGAAAATACTTTAGACCTAAACGCTTTTTTGCGGGGTTTAGACACCCCGGCAACGAAATTTCGTGTGGCAGCCACAAAAGCCCCGCAAAATTACCAAATTTGTTCAGGGCAGCCAATTCATCACTGCAGCCTAAGGGAAAGTGGAAGATGGCTTACTTTTGTACTGGATACCGCTTTCATGTTTACCATTCCCAATTTATTCACTTCCTGTAACCTGCTCTTCGGATGTTGCGCCCTGGTCAGCCTCCAGAAAGGAAATGCGGAGTGGTGCATCTATTTTCTGGTACTGGCAGCATTTGCCGATCTGCTCGACGGATTTGTCGCCCGCAAAATGAACAAGAATAGCGCCCTTGGTGTTCAGCTCGACTCCCTTTCCGATGTAGTCAGCTTCGGACTGGTTCCGGGCATGATCGCGTTTGGCATCCTCGAAAGCGCCCATCCCGCCATGAGCTGGATTCCATTCTTTGCTTTTTCCCTAACCATCATGGCCGCATTCCGCCTCGCCCGGTTTAACGTCCATGCCGGAGAATCCCTGCCCTATTTCACCGGATTGCCGGTTCCGGCCTGCGGACTTTTCTTCGCAGGCATGCTGGGGATGCAGGGCAAATTCCCCGCAGCAGAAAGCGTTCTGTTTCACCCATTCTTTTTTCTGGGCTGCGTCCTGCTGATGTCTGTGCTCATGGTGAGCCGATTAAAAATCATCAAATACCACTTTCGCAAAAGCTGGATGCGACAATACGGTTACATACCGTTGATTGGGGCCGGCAGCTTGGTTTTTGCACCCTGTATTGGTGCCGGCGCCCTGAGCCTGGGCGTGTTGCTGCACGTGATCCTTAGCCTGCTCCTACCCGATCATCACTTCAAACGCCAACACACATGAAAACATTTAAAGTCCATATCGACATCATGCCACACCGGGAATTGCTCGACCCACAGGGCAAAGCCGTGGCCAATAACCTGCACTACCTCGACATCCATGGCGTCAGCGACGTGCGCATTGGCAAACACATCGAAATGTTGGTGGAAGCCGCCGATGAGCAAGCCGCAAACCACATCGTCGAAGACAGTTGCTCCAAATTGTTGGCCAACCCAATCACGGAACAGTGCCGCTTTGTGCTCTCCGAAATGAACTCATGAGTCGCCATTCGGGAAAGGTTGATCCGCCCGCATCCCAGGAACCGTGCCTCTACCTGGTGCCGACCCCCATCGGCAACCTTTCTGATATGACGCCCAGAGCCCTTGGGATTCTTTCGTCGGTCGATTTTATCCTTGCCGAGGATACCCGCGTCAGCAATAAATTGCTGATGCACTTCCGGATTGACAACAACCTCCGGAGTTTCCATAGCCAAAACGAGCACAAAACCTGGCCCCTCATCGTCGACCAACTCCGGCAAGGCAAACGCATTGCACTGGTTACAGACGCAGGTACGCCCGGAATTTCTGACCCGGCCTATTTGCTGGTAAGGGCCTGTCGCGAAGCAGAAATCCCCGTGGTGGCACTGCCGGGGGCAACCGCCTTTGTACCCGCGCTGGTCGCCTCGGGCCTGCCCTGCGACAAATTTTTCTTCAATGGATTCCTCCCGCACCGCAAAGGCAGAAAAAGCCAGATCGATTGGCTGGCACACCTGCCTTCAACGGTCGTCCTCTACGAATCGCCCCATCGCATAAAACGCTGTGCTTCGGAGCTGCTCGAATCCTTTGGAAAAGACCGAAACGCGTGTTTTGCCAAAGAGATCTCCAAGTTGCACGAAACGTATTTTACAGGTCCTCTCGGCGACATCGTGGAAGCCCTGCAAACCGCTAATCTATCAGGTGAATGGGTGATCGTGCTTGCTGGAAATCCGGAATCGACTTACTAAGAATGTACTGAAATTCGCCGGCCTTCCGCCAAAACCATCCCTCCCTGTTAACCGGGCACTCGTTGTCAGGAACATGCGGGGTTGACCTCAATACAGCCTGGCATAGTTGCCCATCCTGCTCTTGCAGATCTACGACCGTTTCATTTTAGTGCCAAAACGGAATTGTTGCGATAGCCCTTACATTTGTTTGCCCCTATGGTATTCAACAGCATTACTTTCCTGCTCTACTTCCTGCCGGCATTCCTGCTGCTTTATTCCTTATTGGGGAAACCCTACCGCAAGTTGGTCATACTTTCCTTCAGCATACTTTTTTACCTCTGGGGGGCACCACGCTTCCTTTTCGGTGTGCTGATTTCAACGGTCCTGGTTTTTTACCTGGTGCGACGCATGGATGCCTCGAAGACCCCTTTGCACCGGAAAATACTGTTGATGCTGTCCGCATTGATCAGCACCGGCATGCTCCTGATGTGCATGTGCACCGGACATTTCACCGATCCGGTCAGGCTTATGATGATAAGTGCCGAAATGAATTTTACCTGGTGGACGGGAACCCTGATTCCATTGGGCATTTCCTTCTTCACGTTCGACGCCATCAGCTACAGCATCGATGTTTACCGCAAAGAAAGGCAGCCACTGGCCAAACTGCAGGACTACCTGACCTACCTATTGATGTTTCCCCGCCTGATCGCCGGTCCCATCATGCCTTTCCGCAGCAAAGCCGACCAATTGGCTGAACGCGATGAAGAAAATGTGCACGCCAGCCGACTTGCAGGATGGTATTGCTTTGTCACCGGACTTGCCAAAATCGTTTTGCTCGCTGCTCCCCTGGGACATTTTGCTGATAAAGCTTTTTCGCGGGATGTGCTCCATTTGTCTGCGGGAACGGCATGGCTGGGCATGCTCGCACTCAGTTTTCAGATCTACTTCGCATTCAGCGGGTATACCGATATGGCTTCCGGTTTGGGCAGAATGATGGGATATCGCTTTCCAAAAAACTTTGATGATCCCTACGTCAGCAACAGCCTCTCCGATTTCTGGAAACGGTGGAACGTGAGTCTGAACCAATGGATGAAGCTATACCTGCTCACACCGCTCGCCTGCATTGGCAGAACCAGCGCAGGAAAAAGTCATTTGGTCGCCGGTACCGTGTTTGGAGCCACCGTCTTGTGGTATGGTGCATCCTGGAACGTATTCGCGTGGGGTGCATTTCATGGTTTTTGGCTTGTCGCCGAGCGCATCTGGTTAAATCGCGTCTATGAATACTTTAAAACAGGCATCCCCCAACTTGTAAAGGTGCTCTGGGTTTTTGCCATCGTCGCCCACGGTTGGGTGTTCTTCCGTGCAGAATCCGTTGAGCACGCACTGGAATACCTGCGCAGCTTGTGGACAGCAGGTGGAACCCAGACCATTCTTCCGGACAACTCTTTTGCATTCACCACCCTGCTTTGTATTGCCGGGATAATGCTTGGTTACAGTCCAAAAGGAAAATTGCTGCACGAGCAACTGGATGCGGGGCGCTTAACGGCACGAAAGCACCTGATCATCATGGTCTGCACCCTGATCCTTTTCGCACTGTGCATTTCGAAGATCTCCACACAAGGCATACCTTCCATTGTGCCCTTCCGCTTTTAACCCCAGGCCTATGGACATGATGAACGAAAAAAAACTGTACTACCTTCTGCTCGCGCTGCTCTTCACTCCGTGGATACAGGGAAGCTTTCAACTCATTCACGAGAAACCCATTTATTCCGACCTTGCTACTTTAGCGGTGCCCACATTAAACGAAAACAACTGGTTGAGCGGCCGCTACCAATACCATCGCGAAAGATCCCTGCACCGCGAATTTGGCTTTCGCCCTTCATTTGTGCGCTTTCACAACCAGCTTGACTGCTGGATTTTTAACAGGTTCAACGCCCACTCTGTGGTGCGAGGTCGCCAAGGATACCTCTTTGCAACCGAAGACGTCGAGGCCTACCAGGGTAAGAACCCCATTGAAAGCGACAGCATTGCAAACCGGATGCAGCGGGCTGCTGAAATCAGGGACCTGTTGCGCGACAGGGGGAAAGACCTCCTCATCGTGTTTGCCGGAAGCAAAGCCCGTTATTCCCCGGAGCATTTACCGGAGGGTACCGGTCAAATTAACTCACCTGGCAATTATGCCCACACCCTTAAAATTGCTCAAGACCTTGGATTGGAGTGCATCGACTTCAACACCTTTTTCCACCTGATCAAAGACAGCACCCGGTGTGTGCCGGTAAGCAAGCGGGGCCATTTGTGGACGCCTTGCGGTGCAGGACTTGCTGCGGATTCACTGCTGAGATGCATCCAACGGATGCTTGGCCGCGAAGTACCTCATCTGCGGACGAAGCGAAGCGAAATTGCCAGAACCCTCTTCGAAGACAACGACCTGGAAAAGCAACTCAATCTGATCTTTCCCTTCGGGGATGATCAAAGCGTTTGCCCGCCGTATGAATGTGGATCGGAGAAGATCATCCAGCCTCCCAATGTGTTTGTCCTCTCAGATGCCAGTTACCTAACACTTGTTCGCATTGGTATTGGGCAATGCTTTGGACGGCATTCCCATTGGTGTTATGCCGTGCCCGAATGCAGTAAATACCCGGCAGGACTCGGAAGGATGAACAATGAAAAACTGGTGCGCGAGCTTGAAAGCTGCGAGCTGGTCATGGTTATGGCCACGGATGCCGGGCTTGCAGAGTTGGGCTGGGGCTTTTTTGAAAGCGCAGGAGCGCTTCTGCGAAGCGGGAAGGTGCGCCCTGCTGAATTCTGGAATAAAGTTCAGGCATTGGTGGAATACATTCCCTCCGACTCCACATGGATGAAGCACATCCGGGAAAAGGCTTTACAAAAAGGGATCAGCACGGACAGTGCGATCATCGAGGATGCCATTTGGATTTCAGAGCAGGAATTGAAATGACCCTCCGGAATGGGCGATGCAAAACAGCAATACCTCACCGGAGCAGGATCCGGAAACAACACATGACGATATGTCCCCTTTAGAGCAAAAAAAAATCAGGAACAGTTGTAGTGCAGGCTTTCTTGCCATTGGGATCGCCGGATCCCTGCTGCATTTTGCGTATCCGTGGTCAAACCAATCTCCTCTGGTGGCCCCCTGGGCTCCTGTCAACGAAAGCGTCTGGGAACACCTTAAGCTCGGATACTGGGGAATGCTGCTTTTCAGCGCCGTGGAATTTCCCCTTGGCGGCAAGCGTTGGAACAATTACGCAGTTTCCCGCGTGGCCGCTGTCCTTTTACAGGGGTGTTGCATCGTTGGCGGATTCTATACCTACACGGCACTGCTCGGCGACAACGCTTTATGGGCCGACATCTCCCTGTATTTTGCTGCTGTTGCCGCAGGCCAGTATCTGGCATACCGTCTGCTGACAGCGAAGGAGTATGGTCCGATGGTTGCTATAGTCTCCTTGTGGTTGCTGGCAGCCATCGCGCTGCTCTTTGCTGCAATGACGTACTTTCCTCCGGAATGGCCGCTGTTTAGGGACTCCCTGACCGGACGCTGCGGCCTGGGCTGAATGTATCCCACCCTGACGCACATTGCAGTTCACTAATAATACTAACGAACGTTCGTTAGTACTAAAAATACAAAAACAAAGATTCCAACGGGAGATGAGGCTAAAGCCATCTGCAAACGGCGTCGAGGGGATTCCGGCTTCGTTCAGGCCCCGGCTGTCCTGACCATCCCATGTAGAACAGGCCGAGACACTCCTCTCCATCCGCCAGCCCCAAAAATTTGCCAAGACTACCGATCACGGATGGGCTGGCCCAATAGGCTCCGATGCCAAGCGCCGTGCAGCTCAGCCACATATTTTGGACGGCACAAGCCACCGCAGCGGTTTCTTCCCATGCGGGGATCGCTTCGGCTGGACTCCGGTGTATGCAAATGGCCACGATGGTATCCGCCTGCAGGGGGCGCTCTCCAGCCTGCCTCAACCTGACCGGGTCGGGCTCTGCGTCGCCTGCCTGCTGCCTGAAATGGTCCCGCATCTGTTGCGACAACGACTCCCTGGCGGATCCCCGGATGACTACAAAGCGCCACGGCTCGGTCCGCTTGTGGTTGGGTGCCCAGCATGCATTTTCCAACACGGCGCGGATCAGCTCTTCGTCGATGGAACCCTTTTGATAGGTAGCGGGATATTCCGACCGCCGGCGCCGGATGATGTCCGTGAGAATTGAAAAGGATTCATCCATATATTTGATGAATTAAAATTTATTTTTAGCTTTGTCTAAAATTTATTTTATGCAAAGCCTTGCCGAGGAAAACTACCTCAAAGCGATTTACAAATTAACGCAAATTATCGCTGACCCGACGGTTAGCACTCAGGAAATCGCCCGGGAGGTGGGTACCCGTCCGGCCAGCGTAACCGCCATGCTCAGAAAACTGGCCCGCAAAGGCATGGTGGATCACCAGAAATACCATGGGGTGCGACTCACGAAGGATGGGCAAGCCAAAGCCCTAGACCTCATCCGCAAACATCGCCTGTGGGAAGTCTTCCTGGCGGAAAAGCTTGGCTTTGCCTGGGATCAGGTCCACGAACTGGCGGAACAACTCGAACACGTTGGGTCGGCTGAACTCGTCGAACGCCTGGACCGCTACCTGGGAAATCCCCGGTTTGATCCGCACGGCGACCCAATCCCCAATGAGCAGGGGAGGTTTACCCTCCGGTCGCAACGCAGCCTTGCAGCCATCAACGACCCGGGACATACCCATACTCTGGTCGGGGTAAGATTGCACGAGCCGCAATTCCTGCGCTACCTTTCCGGACTGCAGCTTCAGCCCGGGGCTGAATTTGAAATCCTCTCCATCCAGGCCTACGACCGCTCTTACCACCTGCGCATCCCGGGTTCAGAACCGGTTTGGATCAGTCACCAGACGGCCCAGGAACTCATTGTTAAATCCTGAAGCCATGGTGAGAATCTGTATCCTGCTCCTCACGGCATTCGCCATGTCTGCCAATGCTTCAACCAAACCGCAGGTACTGGCAACGGTGTCCATCTGGGCAGATATGGCACGTGCCATTGGCGGCGATTTCATAGAAGTGGAGATGATCGTTCCCATCGGTTCCGACCCACACCTTTATGAGTCCACTCCTTCAGACCTGCGCAAAGTCAACCGGGCCGACCTCATCCTGGTAAACGGGCTCACCTTTGAAGGCTGGCTGGAAAAGCTCATCCGCTCCTCCGGTGGCCAGGCACGACAGGTCCTGCTCACCGAAGGGATTGAACCCATATACAACCCGGAATTTAAAAATGCTACGGACCCTCATGCCTGGATGGATCCCAACAACGGCATCGTTTATGCACAAAACATCGCCCGGGCGCTTGCTGCATTGGACCCCGACCATGCCGATCAATACCGCACACGCCTGGAAAACTACCTGGGCGATCTGCGAGTCGTCGACGCCTATATCCGCTCCGCCGTAGAGCGCATCTCACCCGAAAAGCGCGTGCTGATCACGAGCCACGATGCCTTTCATTATTACGGCAGACGCTACGGATTGGAAGTCAAATCGCTTTTGGGCACGTCTACCGAAGCCGACGTCCCCTCCGGCAGTTTTCTCGAAATAGCCCGCCTGATCCGGGAGCGCTCCATTCCCGCCATCTTCATCGAAAGCACGATCAATCCAAAACTCATGCGACAGCTCAGCACCGAAAACAATACGCGCATCGGCGGAAAGCTTTACGCCGATTCCCTGGGTGAAGAGGGTTCATCTGCATCGACTTATACCGGAATGCTGCGGTCAAATACAGAGGTCATCGCGAACGCACTGGCCGGAGATGGCGCCGAGACCCGGACGCGGAGCCCAAAACGACCGGACACCTCCCGGGGATTGATGATTTTTGCTGCAGGACTGATCCTTGCCCTGATGTTTGCTGCCTTTTTCCTCCTTGCTAAAAAGCCTAAACAATGAACCGTCCCACCCCAATTTCGATCAACGGATTGTCTGTTGCCTACGACGGCAAACGCGTGCTCTCCAATATCTTTCTGAACGTCGAACCCGGGTTGATCTGCGGCTTGATCGGACCTAACGGTGCAGGCAAATCGACCCTGTTTAAAGCCATTCTCCAGCAGGCCCCAGCGAGCTCCGGCCAGATCCTGCTCTTCGGGCATCCGGCCCGCGAAATGATCACCCGCATTGCCTATGTGCCTCAAAAGGACGAAGTGGACTGGCATTTTCCCGCCACCGTCTACGACGTAGTTGCCATGGGCAGGTTTCCACACAAGCGGCTTTTGCAGCGCTTCCATGAAGCAGACCATCGGATGATCGCAGATGCCCTCGAACAACTCGACATCACAAAACTCGCCCGACGGCAGATCGGTTCCCTTTCCGGCGGACAGCAGCAGCGCGTCTTTCTGGCCCGGGCCCTTTGCCAGCATGCCGACATTTACCTGCTCGACGAGCCCTTTGTCGGGGTGGATGTAAAAACCGAACAGCGCATCATCGAAATACTCAAGCGACTGGCGACGGAAAACAAGACCATCCTCGTAGTTCACCACGACCTCGAAAGTGTGCAACGGTATTTTGACCGCGTCATCCTCATCAACCACCGCCTTATTGCCTATGGCGATACGGCTACTACATTCACCCAGGAAAATATTTCGGCAACCTACTCCAGTCCTTCCAACCTGCTGATGAGCAGCCGGCATTACGGAGAACTGCCTTCAACTAACATTCGTTAGTAACATGCCGAAGAAGCACCGCCTTTGAAATTCAATATCCGCGGTATTTTTTGCGGCGCTTTTTCTGCGACCATTTTTCTTTCCAATCGCTGACGCGGTCGGAAAATTCATCGAACTCCTCTTCGAATTTATCAGCGATGTTCTGAATGTTGATGGGCTTGCCTTTCATGGCAAGGCGCTCCGACGGACTGACCGCCTCGGAAACGAGCAACATGATTATCAGATACAACAGAATTCCGAATCCCCAAAATCCGAAAAAGACAAAGGCCACACGCACCCAGGTTGGGTCTTCAATGCCAAAGTAGTGCGCAATTCCCGAACACACCCCGCCAATCTTTTTATCGTAGGGGTCCCGGTAAAGCCGCTTCCCGGTAGAATACTTATCACCCGCAGCGCCTGAGGAAGCAGCCTTGTCGGCTTCATCTGATTCGGCAATGCGTTCCGGGGTACCCATGACGCCGATGACCTTGTCGACCATCGCCCGCTGCACAATGCGCTCCCCCCCAAGGGATTCCTGCAGCAACTCGGCAATGCGGGCTTCGATATCCTGCATGATCTCCTTGTGCCCCTCGGACTTGCTGAAGTGGCGATCGAGCGACGACATGTAATCATCGAGTATGCGGTACGCATCCTCGTCGATGGAAAAGGGATAACCCCCTACGTTGATGTAATGGATCTTATTCATTTGCTGTTTGATTAAGAATGGATTGGTTGACGCTGCTGACGAACTGGCTCCAGTTTCGACGCAGGGTCTCCAGGGCGACCCTGCCAGGTTCGGTTATGGCAAAGTATTTGCGCGGAGGGCCACTGGTCGATTCCCTCCAACGGTACTCCAGGTAACCGTTGCTCCGCAGCCGGTTCAAAATGGGATAAAGCGTACCCTCCACGACGATGAGGTCAGAATCCTGCAACTGGCGGATGATGTCCGATGGGTAAGCCTCCCCTCTTTCGATGATGCTCAGGATGCAAAGCTCCAGCACCCCCTTTTTCATTTGCGCTATTGCATTGTCGGTATTGATCATGGGGCAAATTTAATACATAAACAGGTACTATGCTATACATAGTTCTAAATAAAGCATAATTTCGACGAAACCTGCAATCTGCCGGACCAGCAGCCCCGCGGTACCGATGCGCAGGCAACACCTGACCAAATCTGCAATTTCCCTTATTTTTGGCCTTCCCATGCATCCGGAGCGCTTCGTCTTTATCATCAACCCCAATTCGGGCAACAGAAAGCACCGCAGGTGGGAGTCGCTGATACAAAGGCATTTCCACCCTGAGCGCTACGAGATCCTCTACACCCGCTATGCTGGTCACAGCAAGAGCATCCTTTCCGGATACTGCGACGTCGCAGAACATTGTTTCGTGGCCGTTGGAGGCGACGGTACCGTCAGCGAGCTCCTTCCGGCCATACTCCGAAGCAAGGCAAGCCTGGCCATCATCCCAACGGGTTCCGGCAACGGACTCGCCCGTCACCTCGGCATTTCCATGCGGCCCGAGGGTGCCCTCAAAAAGCTGGCATCGGGCCTGCCCCACCCACTCGACGTCCTCCAGGTCGGCGACCATTACTGCTGCAACACCTGTGGTCTGGGTTTTAGCGCCATGGTGACCCGGTATTTTGGCCTGGGCGGCAAAAGGGGTCTGTGGAATTACGTCAAGCTGGCCTTTACCCTGCATCCAAAGAGCAGGTCGTTTGGCCTCACCATCAACGGCCAACGCTATGAAGACGTCTGGTCGGTAGAGATCGCCAATTCTTCCCAACTTGGCAACAACGCGGTAGTTTCGCCGATGGCATCCGTAAACGACGGCATCATGGACGTGCTCATCATCCGCAAACCGACGTTCTGGCAGGCTCCCGGTCTCATCTTCATGGTATTTTCACGGAATGTCCTGCGTTCTCCCTTGAGCAAATACCTTCGGGAGACGGAACTCGACATCCGGCTCGATTCCAGCCAGCACTTCCACATCGACGGCGAATACCGGGGTGAAAAGAATGCAGTGCAGGTAAAGATCATCCCTTCCGCAATACGCATCATCTTTTGACCCGTCAGCATGGAAAACGACATTTTATGGGGCATTGACCTCGGTGGTACCAAGATCGAAGGAGTGGTCATAGACGTCAGCGGGCCACTGCGCATCCTCGACCGGAGGCGCGTTCCAACTGAGGCTGTTCGAGGCTACGAGCACATACTTGGCCAGATCGACCTGCTGGTGAATACCCTTCAGCAGGAGACGGGATTGCAACCCGGGCGCCTGGGGATCGGAACTCCTGGTATCATCGACAAGGATACCCAGTGCATTAAAAACAGCAACACCCTCGGGCTGGTTGGCCGCAAAATGAAAGCGGACCTCGAGCATCGCTTTGGCATGGAAGTCCGCATGGCCAATGATGCCAATTGTTTCGCCATCGCAGAATGTCTGCATGGGGTCGTGCCCGAAAGGCTCCCCCAACCGGAAGTGGTGTTTGGGGTGATCATGGGCACCGGGGTAGGGTCCGGGGTGGTAGCCAATGGCAAGGTTCTCCATGGCAAACATGGGATTGCCGGCGAATGGGGACACAATTTGCTCGATCCTGGCGGCGACCTCTGTTATTGTGGGAAAAAAGGCTGCGTTGAAACTTTCTTGTCGGGTCCTGCCTGTGAAAAATTTTATGCCTCCGCTTCGGGCCGCAAGCTACCCATGCCGGAGATCTATACCCGTTACCTCGAGGGTGAACCCGCAGCACGCGAGACCATCGAACGGCTGCTCCATTACTTTGGCAAGGCGATCGCCGTCGTGATCAACATCATTGATCCGGATGCCGTCATTCTCGGAGGTGGGCTCGGCCACCTGGACGTCCTGCACGAACGCGCTGTTGAGGTTGCAAAACCCCACGTTTTCAATTACGACTTAAAAACCCTTTTCCTTCGACCCAAACTCGGCGACAGCGCCGGCGTCATTGGGGCAGCGCTCCTCTAGAACCGGGCACCGGCGCCGGTGAATTGTTAGCAATTTCCAAAGATGCCCGTGGTTGAGACGATTCAACGGTTCCTGACGTTCTTAAGAAAAATGCCGACCATGAAACGATTCATCCCCATTCTTATCCTCTCCAATCTCCAGGCTGTGCAATCACAAAACATCCTGTCCTCTCCCATCACCGACGTAACCGTATTTTTTAATGGTGCGCAGGTTCAACGGAAACTCGAAACCCGCTCCATTGCCGGCGAACAGCAATTCAGGGTCAAAGGTCTGGCTACCAACATCGATCCCAACAGCATTCAGTTGCGAGCCCCTGAAGGGATCACCATTATGGGCGTTGCGCACGAAATCAATTACATCCAACCCAATGCTGACGCGGCAGCTGAGCTCATTCGCAAAAGAGATGGTCTGACAGACGACCGGGCCAGGGTGCAGCAGCAGCACCAGGTGCTTCTGGCGGAGAAAACCATCCTGGGCAAAAACCAGGTTCAGGTCGTCGCCGTACCCAACGCCACGGCAAAACTCGAAGACCTGCGACTGCTCTCAGAGTACCAGAGGACGCGCCTTCAGGAGATCCTTCCGAAAATTTACGACCTCGAGAAAAAGGATAAAAAACTCCAGGAAGAGATCGAAATCCTCAACCGGCAGATTGCCGAGCTCAGCAGTGAACAGCCCAAACCGAGCAGCGAACTGGTGATACATGCCAAGGCGGCATCATCGGGCAGCGCTTTTTTTGAACTGAGCTATTTCGTTTGGGATGCCAGCTGGGAAATGCGTTACGACATCCACGTGCGGGACATCCAGTCTCCTCTCGAAATATCCTACAAAGCCAGTGTGTACCAAAATTCAGGAGAAGATTGGAAGAATGTCCGCTTGCAACTTTCCACGGCGAATCCAACCATTCGCGGCGACCGGCCCATCCTGCAACCCTGGTATCTGCGACACCAACCGCCTGTTGTGTACGAGCAGAAAAGGGCGATGACCAAGTCAAACGTTCAAAATCAGGCTGAATATGCCCCGATGGCGGCAGACCACGATGGGATTGCAGACCTCGTCGAGTCCAGAGAACAGGTCACCTCCAGAATTTATGCGATCGACCTGCCTTACACGGTGCTTTCAAACAACAAGCCATTTCACGTCGCCGTGAAAAAGGCAAGCGTCGCTGCAAAGTACATTTACATGGCCGTGCCCAAACTCGACCCGGATGCTTTCCTCACCGCGGAGATCCACGACTGGGAAGACCTGGAGCTGTTGAACGGGGAGGCACAATTGTTTTTTGAAGGCACTTACCAGGGCCAGGTATTTATCGACACGCGCACCATCCAGGATTTTTTGCGCCTTTCGCTCGGGCGAGATAAAAACGTCGTTTTGCTCCGAACGAAAATCAAAGACTTTTCTAAAAACAAATTTCTCTCTGACAAAAAGGAAATTGCGAGGGGATACGAGATAGGCATCAAAAACAACAAGCAGGCACCGATCGACATCATCGTGGAAGACCAGTTGCCACTGTCAACTCAAAAGGAAATTGAAGTGAAGACGGACGACATCAGCGGAGCAAGTTTGGATGCCACAACCGGAAAAATCCGTTGGACCCTCCGCTTGTTGCCCAAAGAAGACCGCAAACTGGCACTAAAGTACCGTATCAGCTGCCCAAAAGATTTTGTGCTGAACCTCGATTGAGTACACACCGGGAATTTCCCGGACCTTGCAAGGATTAGCGAGCAATGATCAGGTGGCGAGTCACCTGATCCGACTGTTGCTGAAATCTCAGGTAGTAATTGCCGGGAGGATATGCCTCGCTTTCGACAGACACCCGGTGAGTACCTGCAGACAGGGATCCCCGGTACAGCGTTTTGACCACCGACCCCATCGGACCAAAAAGCTGAAGCAGTGCACGTCCTCCGTTACTGACCATGTCGACATCTGTTCGATCGACCATTGGGTTGGTGAGGATCCGCAGGTCTATCCCCTTGTTACCGGAATCTAACTCACGAACGTTTGTTAGGCACCCTCCGTCTTTCACCAGTGGCAACAACTGGTAGTCGCGCAGCAGGATCGATTGCAGGGCAGGTTGCCGTACGCATAACCACTGTTGCAGAACTGATGTGTAAACGGAGCGAAAATCGTACTGCATCATCAGGTTGTCGTTCACGCTGACGTTTGCAGGTATGACCGGGTTGGAACCTATTACACCGGATGCCGCTCTCTTTCCAAAAAGGAACATGGGAGCTGCTGCTCCATGGTCTGTTCCCCCTGCGCCGTTTCCACCGCTGGCGTTGTCGCGGATCCGGCGTCCAAATTCGCTGAAGGTCATACCCATGACGCGGTCGTCGAGTTTCATGGCCTCCAGGTCGCGCTGGAAAGCAAAAGAGGCATCGCCCAGCATCTTCAGCAAGTCTCCGTGCTTGCCCATTCCTTTGTCCTTCTGATCCAGGATCTGATCGGAATGCGTGTCAAATCCTCCTGCACTGACGAGGTAGAGCCTCGTTTTAAGGCCTCCTTTGATCAACCGGGCAATGACCTTCATCACATCGGCCAGGTAGTTGCCAGCCGGGTAGGTAGCCAGGTTATTGCCTTTGAAAAAGGCCGACAACACTGCGTCGGCATACGTTGACGACTGGCGGTTGATCGTGCGTATGAACTGAAGTTCCTTTCCGTAGGGCGTGTTGGGAGCCGGGTCGTCGATCCCAGACGGCCAGGCACCAAAAATATCCGGATTTGACAGGTTCATGGCCATTTGTGCAGCGGGACCCTGGAACAAGAGCGGGAGGTTGGAACCAATCTGAAGGGCCAGGGGATCGGGGTTCTGAGGATTGGGATACCCCGCCGGAAAGCCTGGATATTCTGAATCCAGGTAACGGCCCAGCCATCCGGTTCCCAGAACCTCGTCCGAATCTGAAGCGCTTGCCCAGATGTCGGTCGAGCGGAAATGTGAAAAATCGGGTTTGTCATAACCCACCGATTGTACGATGGTGAGTTTGCCCTCGTTGAACAGTTGCTGAAACCCGCCTAGCCTGGGATGAAAGGCGAGCGATCCGAATCCATTGAGTGGCAGTAAACCCGCTAACGGAAGATGTACCGTTGGCCTTGCACGGACGTAATGGTCATACTGGTCCAGTGGCACCAGGGTGTTGAGTCCATCGTTGCCACCGTTGAGGTAGATGACGACGAGAACGTGATCCGTATCGGTTCCGGGTTGCAGCAGGGCGCTGAGCAGCGGAGATTCTGCATAGGCCTTTGCTGAAAAACCACCCACTAAGGTGGGAACCACGAGGCCCGCAGTTGCGGACTGAATGAATTTGCGACGTTTCATTTGGGCATTTTTGTCTTTGCTTGGCAATTCAATGGATCGGGGTTTAAGATCAGCACAGGTGGTATTCCGCCTGAGAGAGGATTTCCCGGTAAAGCGCATTCAACCGGGTTTCAACCACACTTCTCGCAGATGGATCTGAAGGATTGCTTTCAAAAGCATTCCAGGCGACGCCCCAGTAGGAGTCGTTGGGAAACCCGGTCACCAGGTTGTTCTTGAAATAGGTGTAAGACGCTGCAGAAAGTGGATAATTGTACAACAGCGCAACGGCGTCTTCCACGAGTTTGGCTGCATCATAGGGGTTTGACAATTGTCTTGTCAGAACAATGGGATCGATTTTAAAGCGCACCCCCAGGAACTCCAGTCCATTTGGGCTCGTGATGTTTTCAGCCATTCGATTCTTATTGGCAAGGGAATCAGCATTGATCCAGATCTCGTGAAACTGCGGCTGCTGGTACCAGGCCTGCCAGCCGGCAACGAGGGGCGGATCCCCGAGGTTGAGGCCCTGGTAGGCAGAAAGGCTGGCGACGCCACCCCAGGCTATGTACTGGCTGCGAAGACCGTTGTCGTCAACGGGTTCCGGAAACGCAATGGAAAACTCCCTGCACATCCCAACCGCATAATCCAGCGGACTCTTAATGACGCAGTTCAAGGTGCGCTCTTCAAAAAAATGCGCAGAGCCGAAAAGGGTTATCAGGATTGGGCGAACTTCAAAATTATTCTGGATCAGCAAATCGGCCAGCGGACGGATCACGTTTTGTTCGACCCAGTCGTCGATTTCGTAATAGACAAAGAAACGGTAGAGCTTGCGGCAAATGTGGCGCGCAACTTCCACCGTTGAAAAGATCATGTCGATCAGTTCGTCGAGTTCCTGTTCCCCCTGATTTAAGGGCTTTCCGGTTATGACGCGGTTGTTGTAAAAAGCTGAGAAGGTTTTGTTTCCCGTATCGTGCTGGGTAAAATCGAAGACGTAGCTCAGCGGCACGACGAAGGGGTTTATGCGGTAACCGGTGAGCACGCGCGCGGCTGCTTTCACGTCGTCTTCGGTGTAGGCCGAATCGGGTCCCTTCCCTATGGTAAACAGCTCCTGCAGCTCGCGTGCATAGTTTTCATCGGGAGCCGTCTTGCTGTTGAGGTAGCCGTTGAGGTATCGCAACATCGCCGGGTCAAGGGTGATTTTCTTAGTGAGGCTCTTGAAATTGCCGAGGCAGTTCTGACGCAGCAGCGCGTAATATTGATGGCTGGCCTGGGCATAACCAACCACTCCGGCCTCCACGGCAAAATGGTTGTGCCAGAACAGCGTCATTTTTTCCACTATGGTACCCTTTTGTCGAAGAAGGTTGCCCACCCACCAGGCCTTGAATGCATCAATGCGCGCCTGATAATACTCCAGGGGCAATGCCGCGTTGATGGGGGCATTCACGAATGTTGTTCCAAAAGCCACATCGGGATCCGGCAGCTGGGGCGTACTATAAACATTTAATGGCGGATTGGGCATGGGATCTACCTGAAGCAGTCCCTCCAGGGTCTGGGCCAGCCCCTGGACTTTGGCATTTCGCACAGCAGCTGCCGTTGTGCCAAACTGAAGGCGCTTCAGAAGATGCCCCGCCTCCCGGTCTGTCCAGGGTCCAGAGTACGGGTCCAGTGCTGCCAGAGGACGCACCATGGCGCTTTGCCTGCGCAATTGCACCAGGCTTAGGAATTCACTTCGTTTCATGTGAAAACTTTGACTCAAAATAAGGTCATTCCGTTTAATTCCATTTGAATTTTAACACATTTCCGCGCGGTTCGCTTTTTAATGGCCCCGGGAATTATTCAACCCGTAATTTTGTTTTACAATGTGATCTTCATGATTTTTGAAAAGAACTTTCTCTTGTGGCCCGGACTGTATGCAGCGATGCTGGTCATAGCTTCCTGTGGCTCCAAAGCAATTAAATCCACCGAAATGACAGGAATCTACTCAGTTCATCTAGAACTCGACCACGACAAATTCAACAAAGAGCACGTCCACGATACGGTGGCGAAGGCCATGGATAAAGCGCGCGAAGAACTTTCCCGGCTGAAAACCGAAGTCGACCAAAAAATAGACACGGCGTTCATCGACACGTCTACCGCACAGGGACGCATGGAGTATTTTGCCAAATCATTTGCCAAATCGATGGCAGCTTTTGGAAAGGACCTCGGCGAGCTGGGCATTCTGCTTGGAGAAGCGGCGGGCGATGTGGCTTCAGAGGCCGTCGACTTTTCAGAAACGCTTGTGCGTCAGATCCAACTGGACGTTGAACTGCTTGCAGACGGAAAGATCGTTACCCACTCTCCCATGGCGCGAAAAATTCAATTTGTCGGTTCGCGCTGGGAAGTTTCTGGGGACCAGTTCCTGATGAAAGACGACCAGGACAAGGTGGTCAGGTCCTACCAAATCACTTCGCAAAGCGATCGCGGGTTTGAGCTGACCCACGACCAGTATCGGCTCGTTTTTGTGCGCAAACCCTGACAGGGTGCTCAGGAGACGGGGACGACCTGTGCAAGTGACCCCAGATGCAAGCGCCCCTTGTCCATGCGCACATCGCGGATCCAGTTGACTCCAGGTTTCTTCCCCTGTTCAAAAGATCCCAATTCATTTTCCAGCTTCAGGGCAACGGCGCCATGATGGCAAGCCCATTTGAGTACCTCTTCCAGCGACAACCACGAGTTATAGCGAAGTACGGTCTGCATCTCCGACAAAATGGAAAGACGCCAATTTGAACTCAGGCTATCGGTGCCAAGTGCCATCCTGGCGTTGCGATCAACGAACGTACGGTAGTCTGGTAATCGGTTTTCGATAAAGAGATTGGCATTTGGACAGCTTACAAAGCGGACTTCGGGGTTCCATTCCACCATGCGTTTTATCTGATCGCTGTCCATACAGGTGTTGTGTACACACAGCAGGCGTTGGCCTGGATCCATTTGGCCGGTAATGCAGGCAACGGCGTCATTACCAGATGCCTGGAAATTCTCCATGCTGAAACCGAACGATTCCCAGAATCTGCGATATGCACCACCACCGGTCAGAAAAAGCTGGTCTTCGTCTGGCGACTCCTGGTTGTGGATGCTCTGTATGCCTGATGCGCCGGTACCAAAATCGCGAATCATTGCAAACAGGCGTTGAGAAACACTGTAAGGGGCGTGCGGTACCAAAGACCTTGGCATTCCCTCAAATCCATCATAAACCGTACGGTACTGCTCAAACATGTTGTCGGCCAGCCCTTCCTGCAGAAAATCGAAGGCCTCTACAAACGTGTGGTAATGGATCGGAGACCTGCGTTTGGTTTCCAGGGTATCCACCTTATTGGAGATGTCGCCCACTGCGACAATGCCTTGTCGCTGCATTTCGCTGTCGGCGTCTGAGATTGCACGTAGCACGTCTTCTGGATCCGTTTCGCGGTAAGCAACGACGCTTTTTAAAAATGCGATCAGGCCCGTACCGCTTTCAAATTTTCCACGCAAATGAGAAAGTTCGAGGTGACAATGCGCATTGATCAAACCGGGTACGAGCATTCCTGGATAATAAACGCATTCGCGGCGTTCGTTCTCATCCAGCTTGCGAAATCCGGCAACCACACCCGAATCATCCAATATGATGCAATGATCACTTACAAAGCCCTCCTTGCCATCGTGTATCCAGTCAGATGTGAACTTGCGGAGCATCTTCTGAAAAACTAACTAACGTTTGTATGCAAGGAATCGAGTTGAAGGTCCTGCACAATGATGCCATTTCGGATGCGCGGTTCAAACCATGTGCTTTTGGGTGGAAGCACCATATGATTGTCTGCCACTTTTACGAAATCCCTTTTTAGCACGGGGTAGAATATGAAACCAATGCTGTCTTCCTTACCCTGAAGGGATTTCAGGATGGTCCGGACGGATTTGATTCCCTCCGCATATGCGATGCGGTCACTTGAACGTACATCTTCTATGTTGAGCAGATCGTGCAGCAACAGCTCGTTGAATATGTCAATGTCGAAGGCAATGCCGTACTTTTGTCTGAAATACAGGATAACGTCCTTGTTCCAATGAATGGCATAGGATTTGTCCGGCGTCACCAGCACTACTTCGTGTTTTCGTTTGCTTTTTCTAGGTTTTTTGAGGGGCAGGATTTCAGCGTACTTGCTCATGAATTTTACCAATTCGGGCAAACTGAACAGGTCGAGCACGCGAATGATCCGGTTGTAGGAATAGATCTGGAGTTCTGTAAAATCGAACAGTGCACACAATACGTGTTTCAGCCCCTTTTTCTCAAGCTCCGGATGGCTTAGCAACAGTTTGCCAACGGAAGCCATGCGGTGGTGTCCGTCGGCGATATAGCCTCTTTTAACTTTCGATTTGAACTCCTTCTGAAATTGGGCAATGCGGCTCTTTTCAGAAAGTTCAAAGAATTCATGGATCTGGCCGTCCTTTTCAAATTTCAATTTGAATTTGGGTTTGACCCCAAGAAAGCTCTTGGCAATGAGCTCTTTGATTTTTTTATTTTCGTTATAGGCAATGAGAACGGGCTTGATGATGGCCTGGCGTTCGATCATCAGCTGGCTGATGTTTTCCTCCTGCCTGGTCAGGGTATTCTCGTGCTTTTTGATCAGACCCTTGAGGTAGTCATGAATGTCGATGGCTGCGATGATGCCATGAAAAATGCGCGTCGCGGTCTTGATCCGGTAAACGAACAACGAACTGTTGTCGCTATCGAGGTAAATGCCCTGAGCGCGCTGATCCGGAAATAGCCACCGCACCTGATCGAAGAAGGCCGCTTCGTCTGAAATGCGTGAAAAATCCGGATAGAGGTAGTGGAAGGGGCTGATGTTCACTGGTGCTCGTGCTTGTACGGGTAAAGTTCGAAATTTCGCCGTAAATCAGAGCATTTTCATCAAGGTGTTGTAGAACCAGTGCGCGTCGGTTTTCTTCAAGAGCTCTAAAGCCCGATCCGCCTTCTGGGTAAAGTCCCTCAACTCCAACACCATCTTGCGAAACTCTTTGCTTTCGTTGCACCGGTCACTGCAACTGACCAGGGCGTCGAGTTCCGTCAGTATGGGATCGAGTTCGCGCTTCTTGCGTTGAATCAGAATTTGTTTAAAGATCCGGTGGATGTTTTTCTCAGCGGCATAAAATTCACAGCGGCCTCCCTCCCTGCACTCCTTGCTCACCAGCCCCCATTCGACAAGACATTTGAGATTCATGTGGGCATTGGCTTTGGAAATTTCGAGCTCCTGTACAATGTGATCGGCAGTCAATGCATCAGGCGATACCATCAGCAGGGCGTGTATCTGTGCCATGGTCCGGTTGATGCCCCACTGCGGACCCAATTTCCCCCATGTTTCAATAAATCGTTTCCTGCACTCCGGGTAATTCAAGTTGATGGATTTACCCTACTAAGCAAAGTTGGCAGCAAAAGGTTTAGGGCACCCCCGGGAAAATGTCAACCTGCGTGGTAAAAGGGAAGCTTCACCACCTTTGCCGGAAGAGTTTTGCTTCCTGTATCGATGAGCAGCGCACTCCCCGGTACCGCCAGGTCAGAGGGAACGTAGGCCAGGCCGATCGGAACGTTCAGCGAAGGGGACTGCGTGCCTGAGGTGACTTCGCCGATGGCATTCCCCTCCCTATCCAGTACCCGGTAACCATGGCGCGGCACACGCCGGTCGTCGACTACAAAACCGGCCAGCTTGCGGCGCACCCCTTCCTGTTTTTGCTTCAATATCCAGTCCCGGCCGACAAAGGGGCCTTTGTCGAGTCGCGTGATCCATGCCAATCCGGCTTCCAGCGGCGAATGGTTATCGTCGATGTCATTTCCATACAGACAGAATCCCATCTCCAGGCGCAAGGTGTCTCGTGCCCCGAGGCCTACAGGTAAAAGCCCAAACGCAGATCCCGCTTTGAACAGGACATCCCAAATTCGCACGATGGAGTCGTTGAGTGCGTATATCTCGAAACCACCCGCACCGGTATATCCCGTCGCAGAAACCAGTACATTCTCTTCACCGGCAACCATTCCCTTTGAAAAATGGTAATAGGGAATGTCTTTTAACACCATGTTCGTAAATGGCTGCAGAATGTCTATTGCCCTTGGCCCCTGCAGAGCGATCAGCCCAGTCTCTTCTGAAATATTGATCATCCGGGTATCGAAGGTGTTGTGTTGCAGGATCCAGTTCCAATCCTTTTCGATGTTGGAAGCATTTACAACGAGCATAAACGCCTGATCTCCCGGGTCGCAACCCGTCTCTGGCAGGCGATAAACCAACAGGTCGTCGACGATACCGCCGTTTGCATTGGGTAAGCAGGAGTACTGGGCCTGGCCGATGCGCAATTTCGACACATCATTCGACGTCACGTGTTGAACCAGTTCAAGCGCCTGCCGGCCTTTGATGACAAACTCACCCATATGGCTGACGTCAAACATGCCCGCTCGGGTGCGGACCGCTTCGTGTTCTTCCCGGATCCCCGAATAGGAGATCGGCATGTTGTAACCTGCGAACTCTGCCATTTTGGCGCCAAGCTCAAGGTGTTTCTCTGTCAGTGGTGTATTTTTCATTGGTGTGCTGTTCTGAGTATTTACGAATCTGTTTTATTGCAATCGAACCTGGTCGATGGTGTCGCCCTGTTCGATGGATAGAAGGAGATCCTGCCCTGCTATTACACTGCCCATGACCGTATATTTTCCGTCGAGATGGGGAGTGGGCGAATGGGTGATGAAAAACTGCGTTCCCTCTGTATCAGGTCCTGCACTGGCCATTCCGATGACTGGTGCGCTTCGAAAATCCAACATGCTGATTTCGGTGCGGATGGAATAATCCAGCGCTCCGTATCCGTCACCCCTGGGGCAGCCAGCCTGGACGACAAAGTTCGGTACAACTCGGTGAAAGGCTTTGCCACGATAAAAGTCATCCCGGATGAGGCGGATGAAGTTGATCACCGATCCGGGTGCATGCGCAGGGTAAAGTTCCACCACCACATCGCCCTTACTTGTTGATATGGTAGCGCGCACCGTATCTCCGAGTCCTGAGAGCAATGACCAGTCGATGGGCTGGTTGAATTCCGGCAACACGCTCCGGTATGGTTGTCCGCTCCTTTTGGCAATTGCTTTGCTCAATTCGTTGTAAGTCTCCACGTCGCGCGGCAACTGCAGTTGTTGACGTGCAAAAACCAGGAGGGAATCGGCGTCGAGGTAATGCGCCGGGATGGGGTTCCCCCGAAAAAAAACGGAAGCCATGACCGCAAGAGGACCTACAGTGGCCCGGCTGCCAACGCTTTCGAAATAAGCCGCCAGCTCGCCATACACCGGATGGTGTTGTCCTTTAAATACATCGCGGAATTCGGCGCGAAACAAAATGCTTTCAATCCCTTCCGCCAAAGCAGTCTCCACTGCAGGCGGTTGTTTAGATTTTGCATACTGGAGCAAACCCGGCAGTTCCCGGGTACTTTTCGACAAAGCCCTGATGTAAGCTGCCTTTTCATAAGGACTTTTTGCCTGGGCAATGAGGCTCTTCAGCTGATAGAGCAATTCCCCTCTCGTTACTACGCGATAGTGTGGAAGGCACTTCAGTGCAGCTTCCAGTACGACCGATTTGACCTGCCAGGGCATAGTCTTCTGACTGCTGAGTTTTTTGAGCTCATCAAACACTTCTTCGGTTCCCTTCTCGACGAGATGCTGTGCTGCGAGAGCGGCGATGTTTACTGAGGGATTTTGAATTGCCTTGAGCGCAAAATACTGCGCCTGTAAACTGTTGTGATGCTGCAGGCCTTTGAGAAGATTTGCCTGGATGCGCTGGTCGAGTCCCCGGGAATAAAGTTCCTCCATTGCATTGAGGGTGAATGGTCCTCCAATGCGTGCCAGTGCGCTGACCAAACACATCCGTATCTCCGGATCCTTTTCATCGTTGCATGCCCGGCGCAGTTGCTCAAATTTGGTGCTGAGATCATACGTTCTGAATCGCTGCAACACATGCGCAGCCATGAGGCGCACTGCCTGAGGATATCGCACATCGGAGGCCAGAGAAAGCAAATACCCCGAAGCTTCCGGACAAAACCGGTCTCTGAGCCCAAAGCGGTAAAAAGACAACATCTGACCCAGAAGCACCAGTGTGTCGTCGGGTTGGTAACTGCGAATGCTGCACAACAGGTTCAGGGTTGAATCCGTACCGCATTTGCCCAGGGCTTCCAGGATGATCCCGTTGGTCTTGTTGAAAGGCCCTGTAGAATCTACTGCCACAAAGGCGCTGATCAGGGCGTGTTCTGCAGATGCATGACCGATCTGCCCCAGGGCAAATGCTGCAGCCTGGCGGACGCCTTCAACCGGATCGGCCAGCATGGGGATGAGGTCATCGACGGCATTGCTGTCCCGGTAAGAAGCATAGGACAGCGCCGACAGGTAACGGAACCTCGCATGCTTGTCCTTCAGGAATAACCTTAACGTGTCGCTGAGACGCCGGTCACGCGCCTCAAAAATCTGCCGGACTACAGGATCTGCACTATTAAAATTTAGCTGGGTAAGGTCTTCTTCAACAGGAGGGAAGCAGCCCGTCATCCCAAGACATAGCAGCATAAATGCAATTGCATTGCGCATGTCAACAGACCATGTCATCATTTTATCAAAGAATTTTCCGGTTTCTGTCGCAGTGCTAAAATGGCAAATGCAACGCAGGCTACCATTTCCGTTGCGGTACGGAAAATGCCCCACGGATCAACTTGTTCGACGTTGCGCATCAGCGGCCAGACAAACGCAACAGCCAGAACCAGGGCAAAGGTGATCAGGTAGCGTTCAATTTTTCCAGGATGTTTCCAAATATAAAATGAAGCAATCGCAAAGATCAAGCCCGAAATCATTGGAGTCAATCCGGTGTGCAGGACAAAATCGTTTGCGGCATAGCCCCAAAAACCGACCAGGAACAGAATGCAGGCCGTACCAAGGGCCAGTCGTGGTGTTTGAGATGATTTTTGTTCTATGCCTGACATGTGCTGTGACCTGTAAAACGCTGGTTAGCAGAGGTGCAAACTTAAGGCATTATTCCCATGCCCCCACCGAAAACCGGCGGGGTAAGTAGCGACGGGGGGTACTCTGATTCGGCAGGAAGTTCTCCGTCATTCGTCTTCGAAAATCTCATCCTGCTGCACCGGGCGGTTTCCGGGAATCATCGATTCCCCTGATTGACCCTGCTCGAGAAAAAGGCGGTAGGCTTCACAGTCGAGTTCGATGCCAAGGTTTCCTGGAGGGTGTATGAAATCGACATCCGTCGCAAAGCCGGATTCGGGATTCTCCTCCAGCAATTTCATAAACGTTGTAAAATAAGGTTTGGCCATCCTGGACCCCTGCCCCATTCCGAGATCCAGAAAGCGAATCCACGGATCGTCGCCTCCCACCCAGGTTCCAACCACGAGCCGGGGCGTAACCCCCATAAACCATCCATCGACGTAGTCGTTGGTGGTACCCGTTTTCCCGCCATTCGGAGTTTTCAATGCCCAGTTTCCGCCTGATCGCCTTAGCAGGTCGAGCATGACGTAATTGTAGTTGGGAGAAATGGCGACGTTTCTGACTGCAGTGTGGCGGTAAATCACTTTTCCATTTTTATCTTCTATTCGCGAAACAAAATGGGGTTTGGTGTAGACGCCGTTGTTTGCAAAAGTGCCATACGCTCCGGTCATTTCCATCACCGACAGGTCGGAAGATCCTAAAACAATGGATGGAAACTTGGGGATGAGGTAGCCTCCGTCCCTTCGCTTGAGCGACGAGTCTATGCCCATGTTGTGCAAGAGTCCGCGAATGGGTTCAACGCTTCCAAGCAATATGACCAGCTTTACCGTAATGGAATTCTTTGAAAGGGCCAATGCCTTGTACAGGTTCATTCGCTCGCCCGAGAAGTCGTCTGCGGCATTGCCCGGAGACCAGGGTTTGGGAAGCTGGAAATTGGGGTCATTTGCCGGGATGGTGTAACGGATGTCTTCAAACTCCGCACAGGGGGAGATGCCCTGAAGGGCAATGGCCGTCGTGTAGACAAAGGGCTTAAAAGTTGACCCGACCTGGCGTCGCGACTGCACGTGGTCGTATTTGAAGTATTTGAAATTCGTACCTCCGACCCATGCTTTGATCTCGCCGGTTTGTGGGTCCATGGCCAAAGACCCGATCTGCATGTGTTTGCGATGGTATTTGATCGAATCCAGCGGACTCATGACGGTATCCCTTTCGCCGGCCGTGAGGTAATTGTACACCCGGAGTTTTACGGGTGTGGACATAACTTTTTTGACGGCCTGCTCGAATCGAGGCCAGGCCTTTTTGATCTGTGGCCAGGCTTTTGACCGAAGGATGCGTTGCGAATACTCAAACTGCTTCTCGTTGATCTGCTTTTTCTGAAGCTCCTGCTTGAGGCTGCCCTTGCGATTTTCCTCGCGGAGGAGTCTCTGGATCGTGTGATCGTTCACGTCGACGTTACCCACCTCATTCTCCAAAAGGTTGAGGGCATTGCCAAAATGGCTGTTCCACAATTGCTGATAGCGCTCGGTCTCCCGAATGGATTGGTTGAGGGCTTCGTTGCGAATGGCAATTTGCTCCTTTTCTCCTCCGAAAGTCCAGGGGTCCCTTTTATTCCAGACGTTGAAATAGCTTTTCTGGATGTTTCTCATGTGATCTCGTGCAGCCTGTTCTGCAAACGCCTGGTACTCCGGCTGGATCGTGGTGTAAACCTTCAATCCGTCGAGGTAGGGGTTGTAGCGCGATCCGTCGGGTTTTCGGTATTTTTCATCCTCCAACAGGTCTTTTAACCACTCTGCCAGTTCAGCGCGGAAATACAATGCCATGCCTTCCAAATGGGAATCTCTCTTGAATTGGGTGACATCAATGGGCTTTTCCATCAAGTCCTTCCATTCGGTCTTGGTGAGCTGTCCATCCCGGTACATCAGTGTGAGGACGGTGTTTCTGCGGCCTTCAGCAGATTTGGGCGAGCGTTTGGGATTGTAGCGGGCGGGATTTTTCAGCATCCCTATCAGCATGGCGGCTTCATCGGCCAACAGATCCGTCTGGTCTTTGCCAAAGTACGTCTGTGCAGCCGTTTGCACCCCGTTGGCGCCATACAAAAAATCGAATTTATTGAGGTACATCGAGATGATCTCCTCCTTGGTATATCGCCTTTCAAGCTTCAAGGCAACAAGCCACTCCTTAAATTTGGTTCTGACGAGTAAGACCTTGCGCGCCAGGGCCCCTTTGTCTTCAAGTGACGGCCGTTCAAACAAGAGTTTTGCCAACTGCTGGGTAACGGTGCTGCCCCCTCCGGATTCCTCCTGTCTCAACAACAGAGTGCGGACCGCGACGCGCATCAATGCAAAAAAGTCTATGCCGGAGTGTTGGTAAAAACGACTGTCCTCTGTGGCCAGCAGGGATCTGACCAGCTGCGGATTGAGGCTGTCGTATGGGGTGAATTCCCGGTTCTCAGTAAACAGTTTGCCCAATATGCTTTTGTCATTGGCATAAATGATCGTCGCCTGATGGTAATTCGGATTCTCGAGGTCTTCGAAACTGGGAAGGTTATCGAATGAGACCAACAGCATAATGGCATAAAATGCGACGAGCCCACCGAAAAAGAGTTTCCAGAAAAACAGCACACACACTGAAAACCAGGCCTTGTCCTCTCCCGATTTTCCGGATAGAGCGTCGGTAAAGACAAATTCGCGGCAAAACTGGCGAAGAAAAGCGGTCAATCGTTCTTTGTAGCTCATTCCTGGTGCCTTTCCATTTCAATGCGAATGTAATCCAAAGCGCGGTGCAGAACATCGTCTCCTGGCTCCACATCCCAAACGGGTTTTCCGGGACGCTCAAGAAGGCTATACAGGATGCGCCGTCCGCTTTTTTTCTTGTCGTAAAACAAGCGCTGATGCAGATCGTCGTAAGATGATGGGAATGCCCCGTTCTCCGGCAGGAAGTTGCGCAACAAACCGGAAATGCCTTCCAGCCAACCCGGTTTCCAGGTGTAACGCTCCGCCGAAATGTAAAGTTCACCCAGCAATCCGAGGGCCACGGCTTCTCCGTGCAATAAATCCCTGCCATCATCCAGGGCGCAGGACTCAAGAGCATGTCCGATGGTGTGTCCCAGATTCAGTGCTTTGCGAACGTTGCGCTCCAGGGGATCTGCCTCGGTAATTTCTCTTTTGACGCGGAGCGACTGCCGGACCAGGCTTTCGATTTCTTCATCCCGGATTGGCCATTCCAGTGACTGCAAGGATTGCCAGAAAGGAGGATCCTGCAAAAGGCTGTGCTTGATGATCTCGACAAAACCGTTGCGAAGATGCCGGTCGGGAAGAGTCTGCAGGAAAACGGGATCCACCACCACGGCAACCGGATTGCGGAACAGTCCCACTGCATTCTTGGCACCGTCGAGGTTCACGCCACACTTGCCACCCCAGGCTGCATCGGCCATGGCCATGAGCGTGGTGGGTACATAGGCGCAGTCAACTCCACGAAGGATACATCCTGCGCTGAACCCCACCAGGTCGCACACCACTCCTCCGCCAAGGGCAACGACAATGCTTTTTCGGTCGATGCCGGAATGCAGCCATTCCCGCCACAGAAAGGCGCACTTATCCAATGTTTTGTAGCGCTCGCCTGCCTCAATGCGAATATGAACAAACGTTCGTTCGCCAAAAGCCAATCTAAATGGTTCCAGGCAATGCTTTTCGGTATTGGTGTCTGAAACCAAAAAAAATGAAGTGTAGCCTGCATTTTCAATGAATGCGGCAAACTGTTCCCAGGGTCTGCTCTGAAACAAACGTGTGTTAGTACTCATATCTTGTATTCAGCAGGTGGACCCAGGTATTCCATCAGTCGCAGAATGGCCATTCTATAGGAGACCAGTCCATAACCACTCACTTCAATGAAGCGAACGTCACGCAGCAGGGAAACGCGCCGAAAGACTTCCCGGCGACGCACGTCGCTAAGGTGTACTTCAGCAAGCGGAACGGGCAGTGCAGCCACTGCATCTCTCAGTGCAACCGACGTATGCGTAAGCCCCCCGGGATTCATCACGATGGCATCGGCGCCGCTCCTGTATGCATGAAGCCAATCAATCAGATCGCCTTCATGGTTGCTCTGGTGATAGGGAAAGTTCACATTCTTCCATTCTGACCGAAGCCCTTCCAGCAAATGATCGAAGGATTGCGAACCGTAAATTTCCAATTCCCGCGTGCCCGTAAGGTTCAGGTTGGGCCCGTTGATGATCGGGATGGTCCACATCAGTTTACAAATTCCGACATGTATTTGAGGCGGATGAGCCGTATCTCCTCAAAGGTAATGTCCTCTTCCTTCAACGCGCGGTAGGCATCTTCCAAAGAATCAGAATCCGCGCCTTTGAAATATTCGTAGATATCTTCCTTCGAGTATTCATCGACATTGTCGTTGATGTAGTAGTCGATGTTGATGCGGGTGCCGGAGGCAACGATCATGTTGAGTTCGTCCATCAGGTCCTCCATGCTCATCTGCAGGTTGCGGGCGATGTCTTCAAGTGGAATTTTCTTATCAATGAAGCGGATGATCTCCACTTTATTGCGCGATTTGTCGGCGACCTGCCTGAAAATAAAATCGTCGGGGCGTTCGATCTCATTTTCCTCCACATACCGGATGATGAAGTCGAGAAAGGGCTGGCCATAGCGTTCCGCCTTACCCCGGTTGACGCCCGAGATCTTGCAAAGGTCTTCTATGGTCACCGGATAGCGCGTGGCCATTTCTTCGAGGGAAGGATCAAAGAAAACGACCCAGGGCTTGACCTTGTGTTTGCGTGCCACATCGAGCCGGATCTCCTTCAGCATGTTAAACAGATTCTGGTCCAGTGCAGCGCCTTGTGCAGGTCCACTTTCGTCGTCCACGATGGCCGTTGTATCGGAATAGTCGTGGTTCATGCTGATCTGCAGGGCATGAGGCTTTTTAATAAAGTCCTCGCCCTGTTTGCTCAGGCGAAGAATCCCATAGGTTTCTATGTCTTTGATGACCAGGTTGAGCAGTATGCTCTGCCGGAAGAGCGAATACCAGAATTGGGCACCCTTCGCCTCGCCTTTGGCAAAATATTCGTGTTTGTCGAGGTCATAGTCGAGGATGTCTTTGGTCCTGACACCACAGAGGAATTCGACGAGGGTTTTAATACCGAAATTTTGGTTGAGCGACTGGATGGTGCGCAAGGCCAGCGACATCTCCTCCCGCGCTTCGATCAGTGGTTTGGGATTCCGGCAATTGTCGCACATACTTTTGCAGCTGGCCGCTTCGAAGGCTTCTCCAAAATAGTGCAACACAAATTTGCGCCTGCAGACGGAACTCTCCACATATGCCTCCATTTCGTCGAGCAGTTGAGCGCCCATATCGCGTTCGGAGGCGGGTTTATCACGAAGGAATTTTTCGAGGCGCAGTAAATCCGCATTGGCAAAAAAGGCGAAGCAGTCGCCGGCCATTCCGTCGCGTCCTGCCCTGCCCGTCTCCTGATAATAATTTTCCAGGCTTTTGGGGATATCGAAATGTATGACAAAGCGCACGTCGGGTTTGTCGATGCCCATTCCAAAGGCGATCGTTGCACAGATCACGTCGATCTGTTCCATGAGAAAGTCGTCCTGCACCTGTGTCCGAGCCTTGGCTTCCATGCCTGCATGATAAGGCGATGCTTTGATGCCGTTGATCTGCAACAACTGGGCTATGTCCTCCGTCGTTTTCCGGGCCTGAACGTAGATGATGCCGGATTGTCCGGAACGCGATTTGACGATCTGCACGATCTGGCGGACAGCCTGGTCGCGGCTCAGCTTGGGACGCACCTCGTAATAGAGGTTTGGGCGATTAAAAGAAGAAATGAAAATTGCCGGCTCCTGCATTTCCAGGCTCTTGATCACGTCGACCTGTACTTTCGGGGTTGCCGTGGCCGTCAGGGCAATGATTGGAATGTGCCGGTTCAGGGAATTGATCATGTCGCGAATTCTCCGGTAGTCGGGACGGAAATCGTGTCCCCATTCCGAGATGCAGTGGGCCTCATCAACGGCGATAAAGGACAGGTCCACCGAATTGAGGAATTCAATCGTCTCCTCTTTTTGAAGGGTTTCCGGGGCGACGTACAGCAATTTGGTCTTGCTGCGCACAATGTCATCTTTGACCTGCTTGATCTCTGCGCGGTTCAGGGATGAGTTCAGGAAATGCGCAATTTCGTCCGTCTGCCCGTATCCCCGAATCGAATCGACCTGATTTTTCATCAGGGCGATGAGCGGTGAGATGACGATGGCTGTACCGGGCATCATCAGTGCAGGCAATTGGTAACAAAGAGACTTACCCCCTCCTGTTGGCATGATGACGAAGCAATCCTTACCGTTGAGCAGGCTGAGGATGATCTTTTCCTGGCTGTCTTTAAAGCCGTCAAAACCAAAATGAAATTTTAACGCCTCCAGGACGTCTGCTTTGGTCGGTATTTTCTTTTGTGTCAGTGGCTGCACAGCAGTAGGTTGTTTTGGAAATGGTTCTTCAGGCGTTATGTACAATGGATAATCCGGAGTTTCCTTTTGCACTCAACTGAATTGCTACCTGCCAAAAAGCGGCAAGTGAACCTGTCAGTTCGGCAATAGGTGCAAAGGACGCAGTTTTCTTTCCCCGGTAAGTCACCTCGTTTTATCGTGGACTTGCATCAACATAAGCCATGCCGGAGAAAGCTGGAAACCCGTCAACTTTCTTGCAGATTCGAAAAATACGGAGTTTTACATGAACAGCGCATTCTGCTATTGGTTTTTTACATTTCTTTTACAAATATTTTAAAGCCATTAATAAGTAAACGACATGAGTCCGCAAGACAACCTCCCTTTTCTCGAGCAACAGCTTGCCGCTTTGGAGCCCGAAGCCAGGTCATTGGAACCGGATGCCCGGCAGCGCGCCGAATGGATGGCCCAGCTTCAGCGCGAAACCGACGCCTTCATCGGAGGGCTTGAGCACGGCAAGGCTTACCGCAAAGCAGGGCCCATGACCGGCATCCTGGAGTCCTTGCGCCAAATGACGGGGCCGGTTCCTCTGGATGAAGTCCTTTACGAATTGAGGGAGGGCATGCTGGCCAAAGGGCTCAACCCTGCGTCCGGAGGGCACCTGGCCTACATTCCTGGAGGCGGTATCTTTGCCGGGGCGATGGGCGATTTCCTCGCTGCCGTGTACAACCAATACGCGGGGGTGTATTATGGAGGGCCTGGTGCTGTCAAGATCGAAAACGAATTGCTGCGATGGCTTTGTCGTATGATGGCTTATCCGGCCGGCAGCCTTGGCAACCTCACCAGCGGTGGTTCCGTGGCCAACCTCATTGCCCTGGTGACCGCCCGGGAGGCCCATGGTCTCCAGGTATCAGACCTTGCCAAATGCTGCATTTACCTTACCAGCCAGGTACACCACTGTGTGCACAAAGCCATCCGGATCGCCGGCCTCTCCTCAGTCAGGATCCAGACCATCCCAACCGACAGCCATTTTCGCATGGATTCGGAAATGCTGCAACGCCAGGTTGCACAGGACCGGATGGCAGGACTCCGCCCCTTTCTGGTCGTTGCATCTGCCGGAACCACCGACACCGGGGCCATAGACCCCCTGGATGCCATTGCAGACTGCTGTGTGGCAAACGGAATCTGGTTCCACGTCGACGCTGCTTATGGTGGTTTTTTCGCATTGAGCCGGCTGTCTTACCCCAACGGCAAAAAAGTCAGCGAGGTCTTTCGGGGACTTTCCCGCTCAGACAGCGTGGCCATTGATCCTCATAAAGGACTTTTCCTTCCCTACGGGCTCGGCGCTGTGCTCATCCGGGATGTGGCCTCCCAATATAAGGCACATTATTACCGTGCAGCCTACATGCAGGATGCTTTTGCTGCCCAGGAGGAACTCAGTCCTGCTGACCTCTCTCCGGAAATGACCAAACACTTCCGGGGCCTCCGCCTTTGGCTGCCACTGAGGTTATACGGACTGGCTCCCTTCGTCGCCAACCTCGACGAGAAAATCCTGTTGTGCAGATACTTTTACCATAAGGTGCAGGCCATGGGACTCGAGACCGGCCCCTATCCCGATACATCGATCTGCATTTTCCGCTTTGCCCCACCTGGCGAAGACGCCAACGAGGCTACGCGGGCCCTGCTCGACCGCGTGGTCGATGATGGCCGCGTTTTTCTGTCGTCGACCACGCTCGAAGGCCAATTTTGGATCCGGCTCGCCGTATTGAGCTTCCGCACCCACCTTTCAACCATAAAAATCTGCCTAGAGGTGCTGCAAAATGCCTTGAACAGCAGCAAATTCTGAAAAAATGGAACTTCTTTTGGGGGACTAAGGAAAACTGTTTACCTTTGCAGCCCTTAAAATTTCTTTACATCAGTTTATGCGCCATTTTGAAGTGAGCTTCATCGTAGATCCAGTGCTGTCGGGCGATGAGGTGCAATCGACAGCAAAAGCATACTGCGATATGCTGAGTGCGGAAGGGGCCAAAATCGTCCACATCGACGAAATGGGCCTGCGCCAACTCGCCTACCCCCTCAACAAGCGAAATACCGGCTTGTATTACTGTGTCGAATTCGCCACCGAAAGTCCTACCATGATCGCTAAGGTGGAACTGGCCATGAAACGGGACGACCGCATTCTGCGTTTCCTCACCGTCAAACTCGACAAGTACGGCATCAAGTACAACGAAGACAAGAGGGCTGGCAAGATCGGTCGTAAAAACCGCAAGGAAAAGCCGGTTGAAGTGGTATCGCGTCCAGCCGCAGCAGTACCTCCTCCTCCTCCCCCGCCTCCTCCCGTCGTCGTTCCGGAAATCGCAGCCTCGGAAGAAGAATAATCACCCAGCAAGCAAAACATCATGGCAACACAAGACGAAATTAAGTTTTTGAGCAATCCTTCGATCGGGCAGCACAAAACCAAATACTGCCGGTTCAAAAAGTTCGGACTCAAGTACGTCGACTACAAAGACGACGCATTTCTCACTCAGTTTGTGAACGAACAAGGCAAACTGCTGCCGCGCAGGATCACGGGCACCTCGCTGAAATACCAGCGGAGGGTGGCCACAGCCGTTAAACGGGCACGCCACCTGGCAATCCTCCCTTACGTTACCGATTTATTGAAACCGTAACTTCAACCGCATTCCCATGCAGATCATCTTACTCAAAGACATGGACAACCTCGGCGAAAAGCACGAGGTCGTCAAAGTTAAACCGGGCTACGGAAGAAACTACCTCATCCCTCAGGGCATAGCCCTGCTGGCCAACGACACCAACCTGCGCCGTCTCGCCGAAATGAAGCGGCAGGAGGAGGCGCGCGAAAACAAGAAAGTCAACGACTACCGCCAACTCGCAGATCAGCTTCAGGGCCTGGTTCTCAAAATCGGAGCCAAGGTGGGAGCCACCGACAAGATTTTTGGCAGCGTGACCAATATCCAAATTGCGCATGCCCTCAAGGATCGGGGATTTGAAGTCGAGCGAAAAAAAATACACCTCGACGAAGAAATTAAAACAACGGGTAACTTTACAGCCACGATCGACTTCCACAAAGACGTCCAGTGCAAACTCAACCTGGAAGTCGTTGCTGAATGATAAATGGTGATTGAGTAATAGGTAATGTACTCCCCGGCCCGTCCCAACGCGCCGGGTTTTTTTTGCTCCCTTGCAAGCATTTCGATCCCCGCAAACCCTGCCTTGCACCCATGTGTAAATGCGCTAACTTCGCACCAGACTATGGGTTGTCGCATATCAATCATCTGGCCTTTCTTGTTGCTGTTCTGCCCGCTGGCAGGCCAAAACCTCATACCCAACCCGGGCTTTGAACGGTGCGACGGGTGCGATGCCAACGGATTTATGGAACTCGGAATCGGAAAGGGGGCAAACATTCCTTCCGACTGGGTTTCGGCAAGCTTTGGTTCGCCGGATATCTATTCCTCACAACCACGGTCGGGAAAGCGCCACGGCGGTTTTTTCAGCGGTTTTAAGAAGTTCGAATATTTAGCCAACCACTTTACCACTCCTTTGGAAAGGGGCGCGCGCTACCGTTTCAGCTTCTGGATTAAAAGCGACCGCCGTTACCCACTTTATGCCCTTGACGAATTTGGAGTCTTCATACTGAATGGCGAGCCCATCTACCTTCAGACCGAACCGCTTCGACAACTCATGCCGAATTTCGTGAGCCCGGATGGTCAATTCATAGGGCCCGACACCTACTTTTCCCTGAGCTTTGAATTTGCGGCTTGTGGTGGGGAAGACCATTTTGTGGTCGGGCGCTTCAAATCTGTGGAGAAAGGCGATACGAGCTTCATCGGAGCAATCCGGCCAGCAAACCCATCCGGCGAATTGTTTTATTACATAGTCGACGATTTTGAAATGGTGCAAATTCAGGCTCCCCCTCCGGGCGACCTGCTTCCTGCACAGTTGACAATGTGCCCAGACTCTACAAAAACGCTGCGCGTTCCCGACGAATACGCAAAGGCCAACATCATTTGGAGTACCGGTGCCACCGGCCCCGAAACGTCGTTCACCAACCAAGCCCTTGTCTGGGTGGAAGTTCGTCTGGACGATGCCTGCAACACCGTTTTGCGCGACAGCGTGATCATTGATTTCTTTCCGGAAGTCAACCTGAAAATTCTCGGTGCGGACAGCCTTTGCACCGGCGACACTCTTTTGCTGAAGGCCTTGTGCAACGGCGATTGTTTCGACCTGGTGTGGAGCAACCAGCAGACGGGCCCTACCGCAGCGGTTACCCAACCAGGCAATTACAGCGTTGTGGCCAAAACGGCATGCCGGATCATCGAAAAGAGCAAAGCAATATCCCCCAGTCTAAAATCTTTGGACGACCTGGTGCAATTTCCCAACGTGGTCCTGAGAAACGGGCAGGCTGAAAACCAGGTTTTCCGGCCCTTTATCTCCGCCAACCGGCAAAACCGGCTGCTGGCCATGGAATGGGCTGTTTACAACAGGTGGGGGCGGGAAGTTTTTTTCACCCGGGATCCGTCTGCGCAGTGGATTCCCTCCCCAAGCGAAGCACCTACCGACGCATACCTCTATCGCTGCAAGGCAACGTACCAGGATTGCGAATTGCCGGTAACCCGGAGCTTCAAGGGTACATTTAACCTGATCGACTGATGATCTCCATCGACCTTTCCGGATACAACGCCCTGGTTTGCGGTGCCAGCCGGGGCATTGGGCGTGCCTGCGCCAGCGTACTTGCGCGTGCGGGAGCTTCTGTGGTTGCCCTTGCCCGCGATGGTGCGGAACTCGAGCGACTCATAGGCCAACTTCACGGCACGCCCGGGCAAAAACACCAATACCTGGTAGCCGATATGGGGAATCCGCTTGATCTTGATAAAAAGCTGACTCCCCTCGTCTTAGAGCATCCCTTGCACATTCTGGTAAACAATACGGGAGGGCCGCCTGGAGGCGCCATTTTGCAAGCCCGTGGCGATGCTTTCGAATCGGCATTTCGCCAACACCTGATGAGCAGTCAGGTCCTCGTTCAGAAATGCGTGCCCTCTATGGTTGCCGCCCACTACGGGCGTATCATTAACATCCTGTCCACTTCGGTGAAGCAGCCCATCGAGAACCTCGGGGTTTCCAATACGATCCGCGCCGCTGTGGCAAACTGGGCCAAAACTCTTGCAGGAGAATTGGCTGGACAGGGCATAACGGTCAACAACGTGCTGCCGGGAGCTACCCTCACCGACCGTTTGGTTAACCTCTCCACAACTGAAGCTGAAAAACGCGGCATTTCCGTTGAATCCATTCGCGACGAGATGTTGCACGCCATTCCCTCCCGCCGCTTTGCAACTCCCGAAGAGATCGCTCACGCCGTTGCATTCCTCTCAAGCCCGCTGGCGGCCTATATTACCGGGATCAACCTTCCGGTTGACGGTGGGCGCACCCGCTGCCTCTAAATGAAGGGCACCACGGATACGTTCATTTTGCTGCCTGGATGAAGTCATTCGAGGTACCCATTCGGTGCGATTTACCTTATCATTTGAATAGCCCTATGCCAATTTTGCCATTGTCATGAAGCGGCCCTTTAGGGCACCTCGAATAACCCACTATTGCGCCAGTCAGACCGCACAGGCTCACCCACTCAATGAATTTAGCTTCACAATACTTCGTTGCAGCTCAGTCAGTTATCGTTCCACATAGCTTCCTTCGCTGCGCCTCGTCTTGTTTTGCTCGGGGGCTGCCTCTCTCCACTCCCTCTTGCGCCAGCCAGACCGCACAGGCTCACCCACTCAATGAATTTAGCTTCACAATCCTTCGTTGCGGTTCAGTCAGTTATTGCTCCACATAGCTTCCTTCACCGCGCCTCGTCTTGTTTTGCTTGGGGGCTGCCTCTCTTCACTCCCTCTTGCGCCAGCCAGCCCGCACAGGCTAACCCACTCAATGAATTTAGCTTCACAATCCTTCGTTGCGGTTCAGTCAGTTATTGCTCCACATAGCTTCCTTCACCGCGCCTCGTCTTGTTTTGCTAAATTCCTTCTGGCATCAACAGGGAGTGAAGACAGGCAGCCCTTTTCCTTCTGGCATCAAAAGGGAGTGAAGGGAGGCAGCCCTTTTCATTCTGGCATCAACAGGGAGTGAAGAGAGGCAGCCCTTTTCATTCTGGCATCAAAACTGGGTTATTCGAGGTACCCTTTAGAATAGGCTCGGGTTTGAGAACCTGCGATAAAAAGGCAATCAAAAGATAATAAATGGCGATGCCGGGGTAATGCCAGCGGTTATCGTTTTCCTAAACGATAACCGGCGCGCATCTCCATAATGAATCGCGCAATGAAGCGAATCATGCAACGGGGTTCAGGGCCGGGGCGTTGGCATATTCTTCTTTTGGATGCGCGTGAAGTCTCTTTCATATTTTAAAAAGATGCTAACAGTCGTTTGTTCAGCCTTTGCTACTTCGGCTTCGAGCAATCCGGCCCGCTCGACCAGGACGTTGGATGGGGGTGCTTCCGCGGCAATGGCCTGACTGTAGGCTTCTGATATGCGTTCTCTCAGCTGTTGTTCGTCGGCAAATATGGAGCGCTGGCGGGTTGCCAGCAAACCTGCGCGGTGACGCTCCAGTTCGTCGGCATATGCTTCGAGCTTCCGGAGGTCCCGCTCGGAGGACAAGCGTTCGCTCAGCCGTCGCAACTCCTCCTGACGGGTGCTGATGTGCTCCACCGTTCCTGACAACGCTTCCTGCATGGCATAATAGCGCATGGCAACGCGATATTGAGCCTCGCGGTCAGCAAGGGTAAAACCAGGCTGGTCCCGATGCACCAGAGCAAAGGTGTCGCGGTGCTCCTCCTTTCCTACGCGCAAAACGAAAACGTAACTGCCAGGAAGCACCATGGGTGCTGAAAATGCGGAGTAGTCGATCTTGGTGCCACCTTCTGCTACGCGAGGGGGCTTCATGCGGAAATTCCAGCTCATCCGGTTGATCCCCTTGCGGTTTGTGGGTGTGAGGGAACGCACCAGGGTTCCGGTCAAATCCACGATGTCCGCCTGAACCGCGGCTCCCATGACGCGTTCGCGCAAGTAGTAATCAAAAGATGGCAACTGCGCCGGATTCGGAGCATGCCAAACATTGCCCGTTGAGGCCATTCCCCCGAACCTGCCGGATCCAAGTTCCATTTCATCAACCGGAAAGATCACCACTTCTTTTGAGGCAATGTCTGCCGTCATTCGGCGCATGGGGCCAATGTCGTCGATAACGTAAATTCCTCTTCCATGCGTGCCCACCACCAGTGAACCCGATTTCTCTGCAATCTGCACGTCGCGCACGAGTGCGTATTCGGGAATCTTGTTTTTCATACGGAACCAATTCGCCCCTGCATCTACACTTGCAAACAAACCCATCTCGGTTCCTAAAAACAACAGCGCCGGATTCACAAGGTCTTCCTTTATGCGGTGTGCAAAACCGGTAAACTCGCGACTCTGAACGCGCGTCCAGTTTAGGCCACCATCCGCCGTCCGGAATAACCAGCTCGAATGATCACCACGCATGTGGTTGTCGAGGCAGACCCAGGCCGTTTGCCGGTTGTGACGCGACAATTCGATCCAACTCACCCAGGTTCCCGGAGGGGCGCCTGCGCGAATCAGTGATCCGGAGAGGTCGACCCAGGAGTCACCCCCATCCAGCGTTCGCTGCACCCGGCCATCGTCGGTTCCTGTCCAGATTTCGCGTTCGTCAAACGGCGATTCGGCAATGGTATATAAGGTGCAATGGTTTTCGGCGCTGGTGTTGTCGGCACTCAGTCCGCCAGACTGGTCCTGGCGCTGCTTGCTGTCATCGTCCGTGCTGAGGTCTGGCGACAAAACCGTCCAGTTGCGGCCCTGGTCCCTGGAGCGGAACAGATGCTGCGCTCCGATGTAAAGATTTCCAGGGTTTGCAGCACCGGTTACCAGGGGTGTATTCCAGTTCCAGCGCAACTCCTCCATTCCCTTTTGCCGCATGGGCCGGATGGGGTAGGATTTAAAATGATTGAGGTCGATGCGCACGGCGTTTCCTCCCTGGCTTTCAGCATAAACGACGTTGCTGTCCATGGGGTCCGGTACCGTCCAGAATCCGTCACCCCAAAATAACAGCTTCCAGTCGCCATTGCCCACTCCACCTGGTCCGGCACTTGGGCCAACCCAGGAGCCGTTGTCCTGCAATCCGCCATAGATCTTAAATGGATCGCGCCGGTCCACGGCGACGCGGTAGAACTGCCCTACCGGCAGGTTGGCGCAAAATATCCAGCTCACGCCGCGGTCGCTGCTGATGTAAACCCCTCCATCTGTTCCCAGATAGAGTTGGTCTGTATTGCGCGGGTTGATCCACAATGCGTGATGGTCGGAGTGAACCCAACCTCCGTCGTAACTGGCATCCGACCACGAGAAGCCGCCGTCCGAGGAATAGGAAAACTGAAGGGCTGGCCGGTATACCCGGCGCTCGTCGAAGGGGTCGACCACGAGGGTTGAAAAATAAAATGGCCGCGAAACGACGTTTAGCGTGGTGCTTTGGAACTTCCAGTGTTCCCCTCCGTCCTGGCTGATGTAGAGGCCTGTGTTTTCCGATTCGACGATGGCTAACAAGTGTTCGGGCCGGGACGGGGCCAGTGCAAGGGCAACACGCCCGAATTCTCCTGAAGGCAGCCCATTGCTGAGCTTGCGCCAGTGGGCTCCACCGTCCTCACTTTTGTAGATGGCTGATCCGGCGCCACCCGAATGAAAAGAATGGGCGGTCCTCCGGAACGTCCACGTAGTGGCAAACAACACCTGCGGATTGCGGGGGTCGATGGCCAGGTCCGCACAGCCCGTGCGCTCGTCGATGTAGAGTATCTTTTGCCAGTGCTTTCCACCATCGGTAGATTTATACAGTCCCCGGTGCGGACTGTCTGAAAACAGGGGTCCCGGCGCTGCAACGTAAAGGACTTCCGACTGGGCGGGATCAATGGCAATTTTGGAAATGTGTTCCGTGCTATCCAGTCCGATGCGCACCCAATTTTCTCCTGCGTCCGTCGATTTGTACAGTCCGTTGCCGATGGAAACCGAATTGCGCATATTGCTCTCCCCGGTGCCGGCATACACCACGTCGGGACGTCGCTGATCGACGGCTATGGCCCCGATCGACTGGCAGTGCTTGTCGAATACGGACTTGAAAGAAGCACAGGCATTGGTCGTTTTCCAAATCCCACCCCCGGCGGTTCCAATGTAAAGTATTCGCGGGGTGCTGTCCACTCCCTGAATGGCAGTGATCCTGCCGCTCATGGTCCCCGGACCCAATGCGCGCGCCTCCAGCGCCCCAAATGTTGATGCATTGAATTTGGGCTGGGCAGCCAGCGGCATCGCGGGCAGCAAGCACCAGACTAATTTTAACACCACCTTCATCTCCTTGATAAATTTGTACAAAGGTAGGAAAGAGCCTTGGAGGTTATGTGCCGGACTGACCCCGCTCATTCAGGTTCACTCCCGCGATGACGGTGAATATTTGTCCTTAGCGCCGCCCTTGCTGTGAATTACAAACAGGGGAAGACTGCCAGACGTTAGATCATTGATCTGACCTTTTCCCATAACAGAGACAGGTGCAATATAGACCTATACGAACGTTCGTTAGTACTGTTTACAGAAATTTTGCCATCACCATGAGGATGAGCACGATCAACAGGATGAAGGCTTCCTGGCGGCTTGCGCTTGACATGCGGTCTAATGTTTCGCGCATTTGCTTTCTAAGGCCTTCGGCTGCATCACCGGCACCTGCGGCCAGTTGACCACCCAGGGCCCCCATCTTCATTCCGCAAGGGCGCAACACCAGAAATCCGTGGAAGTAGGCAACCAGCGTGAGTGCCGTGGCAACGAGCAGGGAAGCCCCGTAGGGCGCTGCAAAAAAGCGTCCTTCAAATCCGGAAGAAAGTACAGAAAGCAAACCCACTCCGCTGAGTACGGTGAGCGCCGCCGAAACATTCATCCAGAAGGGCAGGCCGTTGATGCGCGCGATGATTCCCAGAAAACCGCTGCCCCTTTCTCCGGCTGCCTTCGCTGCAGGATATAAGAAACAAGCCATAAAAAAATTTGCGCCAACCCAGAACGTAGCGGCGACAAGGTGAACGAGCCGGTAATACGGCATCAGGTCTGAATACTGCATGGTAAAATGGTTTATTGGTTCAACAATGGTTTATTGACGTCCCCAAAAGTTGGTGTGGCCGGCTTGCTGGTCTGGCTGCAATACTGCTCGATGATCGCCTCAATGGTCTCTCCGAACGGGAACCGGTTGCCACCAAACAGCACGTACTGAAAGGCAAGTCCGTCCATCATGGCACCGTAAGCATATGCCATACGCTGGCCGTCGGGATAACCCATCTGCAAAAACAGCCCGTTGGCATGATCGAACAGACGCATCCAGAACTGGTCTATCATCCGTGCAGCGCGACTCCGACGGGGAAGTTGAAGGGAAAGCAGCAAGAACATTTTGTACTCGCGGTGGTGGCGTTGCAGCAATGCATACCCGCTGCGGATGAACCGTTCCAGGCGCAAGGCAGGATCATCTTCCACATCGTCCACCTCAAACAGAGCAGACAAATCGTTCAACACCATCTGGGTCGTGTGCTCAAGCAACTCCTCCTTGCTTTTGAAGTAATTGTACATCAGCCCCTTGGAAATGCCCGCCGCCGCGGCAAGCTCGCTGATGGAGGTGCTCTGGTAACCTCTCCGCGCAAACAACCGGAGAGCCGTCCGCAAAATTTTATGGCGGCGCTCCCTGCGCAAGACTTCCAGCTGCTGTCTTGACATGGGTGACATGGCGAGATGCTATTTTATTATTGACTGAACGGTCGGTCAAAATTAAAATGAACCATTCAAATGCAGTATGGCTTCATCAATAAAAATTCAGATTTCCCCGGATTCCCTAACTGTGAATGCTTCGTCTTGCCGCGCTAAGGGTGCACGAAAACGTAAAAAACGGTGAATTGGATGCCATTGGGCAGGTTGGCATGAATCTCAACGTCGACAAGCTGGGGGCCCTCCTTATCCTTACTGTCATACCGGATCCGCAACGCAGATGATTCTCCGGGGGCGACTGCCCGTCGCGGGTAGTCGATCGTCGTGCATTCGCACGCCGAAATGAGGGCAATGTCGAGTGGTGCCGTCCCGGTATTGACAAAGCTCAATTCGCGTTCGACCACCTGGCCGCGCTTCACCTCGCCAAAGTGGTAACGCGAAGAATCAAAGCTCATGGCCGCAAACCCCGGCGCATCCACTTGCATGACTTCAGATTCTGCCGGTGCCATCTGAGCGACCTCGCCATCCGGGGCCTGCCTCAGAGTCGTACACGCCGTCAGAAAAGTAAATAACACCAAGACTGCAGCAGATGAGCTGCTGCCCCGCATCCACCCATCGACCTCCAAACCGGGCAGATTGCGCGATCGCCTCCACCACATACCGGTTCTACGGATTGTCATTTAACCTTATTGCTCTTGTTTTTGTTGAGCACTTCCTTTTTGACTTCGATGCTCGTTGGGCCGGCAATGATCTTGAATTCGGTGCGGCGGTTGAAGCGATGCTCCTCTTCGTTGCACTCTTCATCGTCTGTGCAGTGGTTGAGGATCTTCTCTTCGCCGTAGCCTTTGGCTACGATGCGTTGTGCGGAGACCTTTTGCCCCATCAGCCATTTTTTTGCCGAGTTGGCGCGACGTTGCGACAACTGCACGTTGTAAACATCACTGCCTCGCGAATCGGTATGCGAACTTAGCTCGATGACCATATCGGGGTACTGGTCCATAAGGCCTTTTAGTGCGCCGAGATCCTTTTCCGCATCGGGAAGGATCTTGTCATCATCAAAGTCGTAATAGATGTTGTTGAGCCGGATGGGTTCGTTGATGGTGATGATCTCGACGTCGGATTCAGGTGGAAGGACGCGCAATACCACTTCCTTGCGGATGTTCTGGTCTTTGTCGATGCCGACGGTGTTGAGTTCAAACTCTGATGGAAAATATCCCTCCTTGCTGACCACTACTTTGTAAGATTTATCCTTGTCGAGCAGGTGGGCAATCTCGTTGCCCTGGGAATTGGATTTGGATTGCACCTCGCCCTCTTTGCCGGATTTCATTTCAATCAACTGTGCTGTAGCACCTTTGATTCCCTTTTTCTTTTCGTCTAAAACCACCGTCGTCAGGTCGATGACCAGCTTGCGGCGCTGGATGAAATAGATGTCGTCGCAACAGGTTTTGCTTTTTAGCGACTTGGCATCGGGATGTGCCCTGTTTGAAACCAATACCGCCTTGTCGCCGTCGCTCCCTATGCGATAATAGAGGTCGTCCGCTCCGGAGTTCACCGGCAATCCCATATTTTCCGGTGCAGTCCAACCGCTGCCGGTCCACGTCGATTTAAAGACGTCGAAGCCCCCGATTCCAGGCAACCCATCTGAACTGAAGAAGAGCACTCCTTCCCGCATGAAAGGGGTCAGCTCGTCGCCCTCCGTGTTGATGGAACCCAGGTTGACCGGTGCATCGTATTCCGCCTCACCGGTTTTGTTGGCGTAATACAGGTCGAAGCCCCCCTTACCGCCGGGGATGTTTGCCGAAAAGAACAAGACGATGCGACCATACAATTCGCCCTCTGCGGGATGTCGCGCCAGGTAATCGCCATTCACACCTTTGAGTTCAAGCGCCGGACTCCACCCGGAAGCCGTACGCGAACATGCATAGATCTTGCTCTCTTCCATGTGGCCGCCATCCGACACCGCCCGGGTAAAGAACATGAGTTGCCCGTCTTTGGAGAAACTCGTATTCGTGCTGTGGTACCCGTCGCGGTTGATCAGCTCCGGCAGAATTTCCGCCTTGTCCCAGCCTTTTCCTTCGCTGTAGCCAGCCCGGTAGATCTTCATAAAAGCAGCCGGATCATCTGTCGAACCACCCTGATCTACATCCTCGGATTTTTCTTTCTCTTTCTCGGTATCCTTCTTTCCTTTTGAGTCCTTTTTCTCCTCTTTCGCATCCAGTGATCCATAATAAAGGCTTCCGTCGCGATCCAGGGCCGGGCTGGCCTGCGATTCCGGCGTGTTGATGCTTTTCCCGGCATTTACCACTTCAAGACCTACGTTATCGGGCATACCTGCACGAAGGTCGATTCCCTCGAGTTCTCGTTCCGCCAGGCGCAATCTGTTTTCGTCTTTACCCGTCTCCAAATATTTGCGAAATGCTTCTGCAGCCTCCGAATAATTTTCGTTCATCTTGAGCGCGATTCCCAACCAATAGCGATCCTCGACGAACTTATTGGCCCGGTCGGTACGCAGCACTCTACTGAACCAGATGCTTGCTTTGTTGTAATCGCGGAGCAGCAGATGCGTTCGGGCAATGCGCACGGCGATGTCTTTTTCTTTGGCTTCTTTGTAAGCTTTTTCAAATTGCTCGAGTGCCCGGTAGTACTGGCCTTTTTCGATCTGTTCCTCGCCTGACCGGACGAGGGCATCCGGGGTTTTACCGGTTGCCGGCTGCGCCTGAGCGGACAGTGCCAAACATGCCATTAAAAGCAGGGACCAGAATTTGCAGCAGGTGGTGAACGTCATATCGCAAATCAATTTTCTGTTGATGACTTCCGCAGCGCAGCTATGGCGGAGCGGTATATTAAAAACGGGGGCAGAACACCTTTGGTTTTGGATTCGGTTTTTTCGTAATTGCGCCGGTATAACTAAAGCCGATCTCCAGGGCTCCAAAACCTGAAGGATCCTTTGCATCGCTGAGGTCGCCAATGGTTTGCTCGTAGGCGATCTGGGCTTTGATCTTCCCATAATCCATTCCGGCCATAAACTGGAGCGCATCCCCGAAGCGCATTCCCAGTCCTGCGTTGAGGCGAATTTTCTTTTCGATGTCGTAGAGGTAGCTCGCCATGCATTGGCCTATGGTCTCCCGGTTGTCGTCCATGGTGCGGAAATAGAATCCCGGTACGAGGTCGAGTTTTTCGTTTAGGTGGTAGCGCAGATGGGCGTGTGCGTTGATGAGCATGCCCAGTTTGGTGCCACTGCCGGTACCCTGGATGCCTACCGCGGGTTTGTTGAGATGGTTCACCCCTACGCCCAATCGGAGCTGGTGATTTCTTGCAGAAAGCGGTTTGCTGAGTACCAGTCCGGCAGACAGGTCATTAAAACTTCCCTTACCCTGTTGAAGCTTCATAAGGTCAGGAGAACTGCTGCTTCCCGTCGCGAGCTGATCGTAAAATCTGGCTTTCTCGGGGTTCTTGGCGTCGAGGCTGATGCTCCCATATTGAACGCCCAGCGCCAGGTCTCCGCCTCCAAGGGCAAAGTGATAGGCACCTGATGCCATAAATCCGCCGCGCCCAAGCTGAATTTCACCGCTCCGGTCGTCGAAAAACCCGATACCCAGCGAGGTCCAGTCCTTTTTGCGAAATGCAAAGCCAAAATTGACGTCGATGGTAAGATAAGGCGTCTTAAAATCACCGGTAAATCCGGAAGGAGAAGCTGCCTGGTCGCGGTAAATCCCACTGAGCCTGTAGGTTCCCTGAAAATTGCCGGTTTGTCCGGGATTGAGCAGCACCGGGGCAAATTCAAACTGGGCAAAATGAAGATCCTGGGCGCACAGCGGGGCAGAAAGGTCCGCCAACAGCAGCATGCCTAAAAGCCGGGGAAAGATTTTCATGCGAGGTCCTTTAAAGGCGAAAGATACGATAGTTAGGCAGGTTCTGGTTGACCCGATCCGGAAATCAGCCGGCAGGTTGGTCTTAACCTGACACGCAGATTTAAACGTTGAGCCAGTCTGAGTAGGTGTCCACATCGCGAAGTTTTCTCAGCAGACTCCATTTCAGCCCTTCGTCATCCAGGACCGCGAGGGTCTGGTCGAGTACGCCTGGACTGCTCCATGTTATGCCTTCAAATGCACATGCGTGTGGCCTTTTCATTCCGATGAGGTAATATCCACCGTCCGCTGCCGGTCCCAAAACCAAGTCAGCATCGCGCAAGGACGCGCTGGCATCGCTCAAATCGGAAAGCCGGAGAGCGGGGCAGTCGCTGCCAATGAGCAATGCGGCTGCATGGCATGCAAGTACTTCGCATAAAGCGCTGTGCATGCGATCGCCCAGGGAGTTGCCCTGTTGTACCCTTTTGTTAAAGTGCTCTGCAGGCCATGCATCTCCTGCCTCGAGGGCTTCTGAATAATAGAGATATCGCGGGCCATCAAATTCAAGTGCCAGGTTCCGGGTAATGGCCAGCAATTCCAGGTAAATGGCGAGAGCCTTTTCATTGCCCACTTCGGCTGCCAATCGCGTTTTGACTTTCCCGGCGACGGGATTTCGAACAAAGACGATGAGCGCCGTATCGTTGAGCGACATGGGTGAATCCTTCAAGACCTTAGCGCAAGCGGTCCATGGACCGCACCAGGGCTTCGTCGCGTCGGATGGCGCGCACCGCCAGCCAGCAAAGCAGCAATCCGGCTACAGAAATCCAGAGTCCCAGACCGGGTACACTGTGTGACGACTGACCCGCGAGAAAGACCTGGTAGTAGGGCCAGCCCACCGAGAACACCAGTTGGATCAGGCAGGCTGCTGCCACGATGAGGGTTTGCATGATGCGCTCACGGTATAGGAAGATGGCAATGAGGCACAGGATACCCGCAACGCCCGAGCCAATCAGTGCGGCATAACTTTCCCTTGCGTAAAACATTCCGTCGGAAAAGACGCCATCACCGTGCTGCTGCGTTTTAAACAAGGCGATTCCCGGCCACCAATGGATCAGAAAGCCGATGCCCGACAACAGGAGCCATAAGCTTTGTATGCGCTGGATCATAGTTAATTTTGGGTCGAAATTAGCACTTCCACCGGAACCCGGCAGAAGCCCGGACGCCGAATACCTGTATTTTTGCCGCATGGGGAAGATTCCGGGGGGTGCCTTTGTCACTTCTGAAGGTGAGTATTGTTCTATACGTCCATTCCGGCAAGTTGGTACGGCCCGCCACAACATTTTTAGCATGAAATGGTGGGTGCATTGTACGGTGCTGTTGATGGCAATTGCTCCGTTGTATGTTTTTGGTCAGGTCGACACCGGGAAGGCGAACCTGCAGATCATCCACGCCGACGTTTTCCGTTTTGAGCGCACCGGGCTGAGGGAGGTGCAATACCTTTCTCACGATGTGTTGGTGCGCCACCGGACGACTTACCTGTTGTGCGATTCTGCCGTCATCGATTCCAATACCGTTGTTGCGATGGGGCGCGTTCGCATTGTTGAAGGCGATAGCTTACAACTGTTCGGAGACAGCCTCTACTACGACGGACAGGAGCGCGTTGCGGATCTGACCGGCGGTGTTGTACTCAAACACCGGGAGCAGCAATTCTTTACAGAGGCGCTGCACTACGACCTCAAAACGCGCGTTGCGCATTTTAGCACCGGGGGGATGCTGCTCTCGGACGAGGCCAGGCTTAAAAGTAAAAAGGGATATTACCACGCTTCAACCGGACAGGCTTTTTTCAAGGACAGCGTCGTCGTGCTGTTGCGCGACAGCATGACGCTGATCTCCGACACCCTGCTCTACGAGACCCGTTTGCGTCAGGTCATCTTCAAAGGTCCAACTTTGATCGAGCAGGACTCCCTGCAGATCTTTTGCGACGAGGGCTATTACCGCATCGACGCGCAGGAGGCGCACTTTGGCAATTTTCCGAAGTACGCCAACGGTAGCCAGCGTGCGCGTGCGCGGTCGATCTACCACGACGCGGGGCGGCGTGTGGTCACCCTGATCGGAGAAGCGTATCTGCGTGACGATCGCCAGGAGGCCTGGGCCGACAGCATCTCCCTCAACGAGCTCAGCGGCGACGTGCGCCTGTTCGGAAACGCGGAGTACGTCGAAGGTGCTCGCATTCTGCGCGGCCAGCAGATCGAATACAACCGCCGGACCAAATCCCTTCGCGTGCGCGGTCAGCCCAAAGTACTTGAATCGGGCCGGTGGATCCAGGCTCGCGCACTCGACTACGACGGGGGGCGGGACCTGGGGATTGCCACCGGTGCCGTCGTCGTTTCGGATAGTGCAGACGGATATTCCATCGTGTGCGATTCCTTCAGCTACAATAAAAAGGACAAACGCTTTTTTGCTGCGGGCTGGAGCCGAAGGCCCTACATCGCTTTGCGGTTTGAAGAAGACTCCCTCTACCTCGCCGCGGATACCCTGTTGTCGCAACGCCAGGTCACCCCGACCGACAGCTTTCAGCAGATCCATGCCTGGGGCAACGTCAAGATCCTGCACCGAAGTTGGCGCGGGCGCTGTGATTCACTCTATTTCAGCGGGATAGATTCGAGTTTTCTCCTGTTTGGCCGGCCGGTACTCTGGGCCGACAGCTCACAGCTCACTGGCGATACCGTGCAGCTGGTGCTGGAACATAAAGCGCTCAAGGATCTACTCCTCTATCCCGGAGCGTTTATCATCAACCGAGAGCTGGCGGGCGTCGACAACCAGATCAAGGGGCGGACGGTTCACGCCCGCTTTGCAGAAAAGCGCATGCGCACGCTGGAAGTGGCGGGAAATGCGGAGTCGCTGTATTTCATTCGCGACGACGCCTCGGGGTTTGTGGGCGCCAACGTCATCCAGTGTAGCCAGATGGAGTTCGTATTCAACGACGAGCGGAAGATCCGGCACATCGATTTTTTTACCAAACCTACAGGGACGATGCTGCCCGTGCAGGAGGGGCTGCTGCGCAAACTCGAGGGCTACCTGCCGCGCTATGGCGAGCGGCCCGATACCCTTGAATCCATAGTTGCATGGCCATGATCATTGCCGGGATGAGGATCCTGTTTATGTTTTTGGCAATTCCGGCTGTGGGATGGGCATCCGGATCTGCGTCAACATTCTATGAAAAGGGACAATACCGGGAGGCACTCGCCATTTACGAACGTTCGTTAGCTTCCGGGGGACCCGAAACCGAATTGCTTTTCAACGCGGGCTTGTGCTGTTACCGGCTTAGGGAATATCCACGCGCTATATTGTATTTTGAAAAAGCGCTGCTTTGGAAATCTGGATGCGGCCCCTGCCGGGACATGCGCGACCGCGCCAACCGCGCAGCGGGCATCGAACGCATGGAGATGCCCGGGGACTCCACATCCGGCACCCTGCAAAGGGCCGTTTCTCGCATTAATTCCCTGTATGCCTTTGCCATCGGCTCTTTGATGCTCAGTATGGCCATTGCCCTTCGCCTGTTTGCCAAATCAAAACAGGTAAAGCATCGCAACGGGGTACACTGGACGCTGGTCGCGGTCGCCCTGGTATGCATGGCTTTGGCTTTCAGCCGGGAATGGTCGCTAAAGCGGATGAAAAGTTACATTCTGATGGAGACCGTGCAATTGCACCAGTCACCCGACCCACTGAGCCCCGCAGCAGCCGAGCTCCCGGCCGGAATCAAACTCGACGAACTTCTGCGCATAGGCGATTGGGTGAAAGTCACCAGCGTCAGTTGGGAAACGGGCTGGGTGCCCTCCGGTAAAATAGAAAAAATCGGACTTTAATAAAGGCCTAGAGTACGTCGACTACGGTGCGGTCGAGCCTCACCTTCTTATAGGTAACGACGCCTGCTTTCAGGGCAAACAGCGTGAAGTCTTTGCCGATGCCCACGTTTTGCCCGGGGTGGAAACGGGTTCCGCGCTGGCGAACGATGATGTTTCCGGGAATGGCCTGCTGGCCGCCGAACAATTTAACGCCCAGTCGCTTGCTGTTGCTGTCCCGTCCGTTACTCGTGGAGCCTTCCCCTTTTTTATGTGCCATGGTGCTGCGCTTTTAATTGATCAGGCAAATGTCTGTTTTATGCGACGACCGAGGTGATCTCGATCTGTGTAAACTGCTGGCGGTGGCCGTTTTTCTTTTCGTAGCCTTTGCGGCGCTTTTTCTTATAAACAATGACCTTGTCGCCTTTGACGTGGTCCATCACCTTTGCCGTGACGCTGGCGCCGGCAACCGTGGGGGTCCCTACCGTTGCGCTGTCGCCGTCAAAGACCATGAGCACCTGGTCGAAATTCAACTCAACGCCGCGGTCATTTTCCAGCCGGTGGACGTAGAGCTTCTGCCCTGTCTGGCACTTGAACTGTTGCCCTGCGATGTTCACCACTGCGATCATACGGATTGCTTTTAAAATTTTGGACTGCAAAATTAGTAAAATTCACAAAATCACCAGCAAGATTTTGCATTCCTTTTGCAGGCCAATCTTTAAATCATATTATTCATAATACGTATAAAATTAATATTCAATTAGTTATATTGAATATAGCCAATTGCAGTTTTTCGAAGGATTTGGCTTTCCTGAAAGCGGAGGATGCCTTGCTGCCCGGGAGCCGGGGGAATCCCTTCCCGCCCTTGCGGTAGCCACCTGCTTCAGGGCCATTGTGGGGATTGCCAAAAATATATGTCCATAAATTTTTTTAAGTCTTGTCAAATCGAATAACTTGTTGCAATCAAAATGAACCATTGATCTCATCCAAAAAAAGAATTGCCTTATGAGCCAGGATCCGAAGCTAATCAGGAATGTCGTTTTGCTGGGCCATTCCCACAGTGGGAAGACCAGCCTGATCGAAAGTATGTTGTACGAGGCCAAGGCCATCACCCGCCGCGGAACCGTAGAAGCGGGCAACACCGTGTCTGATTTTTCTGAAATCGAACAGGAGCGAAAAGGCAGCCTGTTCAGCAAGTTAATGCACGTCGGCTGGAAGCAGTCGAAGATCAACCTGATAGATACTCCGGGTTCAGACGATTTTGTCGGAGAGACCCTGTCGTCGATGAAGGTGGCCGACCTTGGCGTAATCGTGATCAACGCTGCCCATGGTGTTGAGGTTGGCACCGAGCTGCTTTGGGAGTATGCTGAAAAGTTCAGTTTGCCATTGATGTTTGTCATGAACCAGTGCGACCACGAAAAATGCGATGTGGATTCCAGTCTGGAGCAGGCGAGGGAGCGCTTTGGGACCCGGCTCATACCCTTTCAATATCCCCTCGATGCCGGAACGGGTTTTCACACCATCGTCGATGCGCTCCGCATGGTGGTTTACGAATTTCCTTCAGACGGTGGCAAGCCCGTCAAAAAAGAAATTCCGGCGGCTGAAATGGACCGCGCCAAAGCCATGCACAACGTCATTGTCGAAGCTGCTGCAGAAAACGACGACAGCCTAATGGATCATTATTTTGAAACCGGAACGCTCGACGAGAGCGAGCTGGCGGAGGGTTTGCGCAAAGGAATTGCTGCACGAAGCCTGTTTCCCGTTTTTTGTGTCAGCGCCACCCGAAACATGGGAAGCGGACGCATCATGGGTTTCATCAACGACGTTTGCCCTTCTCCGGCCGACCGCGCTCCCGCTCAGCTGGAAGAAGGAGAATTGCGTCCTGATCCGGCGGGGCCTCCGGTGTTATTCATTTACAAGACCATGTCCGAACCCAAAGTGGGGCGGTTGTCCTATTTCAAAGTGTATAGTGGCAAGGTCCGCTCCGGTGACGAATTGATCAACAATGCCAACCGCAATTCCGAGCGAATCAACCAGATTTTTGTTTCCAACGGCAAGCTGCGCGAGACCGTTGACGAGCTGGTGGCCGGAGACCTCGGTGTCGTTGTCAAGTTGCGCGACACCCACACCAACAATACGCTCAGTGCCAAGGGCCACGATGTAAAAGTGCGTGCCATTCCCTTCCCGGAGCCGCGCATACGAACGGCCATTTCCACGGGCAATAAAAACGATATGGAGAAGCTGATCAAGGCAGTGCACGAGTTGCAGGAAGAGGATCCCACGTTCGTGCTGGAGCAGTCCCAGCGATTGCGCCAGAACATACTTCACGGTCAGGGGCAGCTTCACCTCGACCTGCTCAAGCACCGCATCGAAAAGCTACACGGGCTCCAGGTAGATTTTATCAAACCCCGCATCCCCTACCTGGAAACCATCACCCGCGCGGCAGACAAGGACTACCGGCACAAAAAGCAATCTGGCGGAGCCGGGCAGTTTGCCGAAGTGCACATGCGCATCGAGCCGTATACAGAAGGAATGGCGGATCCTTCCGGACTCACCGTCCGCCACAGAGAACTGGAAGAGCTTCCCTGGGGCGGTAAACTCGCCTTCTATTGGTGCATCGTTGGCGGCTCCATCGATTCCAAATTTTCCTCTGCGATCAAAAAAGGCGTCATGAATAAAATGGTCGAGGGGCCGTTGACCGGGTCTTACTGCACCGACATCCGCGTGTCTGTATACGACGGAAAGATGCACCCCGTTGACAGCAACGATATGGCCTTTCAGATTGCCGGAACGATGGCCTTTAAAGATGGCTTTCAGCAGGCAGCGCCACAGATCCTCGAACCCGTGTACGAGCTGGTCATACTCTGCCAGGACGAGGCCATGGGAGACATAATGGGCGACCTGCAAACGCGACGCGCCATCATCCTTGGCATGGATTCGGAGGGCCACTACAAAAAGATCCACACCAAAGTGCCGCTGGCCGAAATGCACCACTATTCTTCCAGTCTTCGTTCGCTAACTCAGGGCAGGGCGAAGTTCTCCCTGCATTTCAGCGAATACGCACCGGTAACCCCCGACATTCAGCAGCGCCTGATCAGCGAATACAAAGCCACATCAAAAGAGGGGGAGGAATAATCCATCCATCTCGCTTTCTTGTGCAGTACCGGGGTAAGCACACTCTGGAATGCCTTACATGGGATATCCGTTTTGCCGTTGTGGAACCTCAGGATGAGTCCAAATTGATCGCCCTTCCGCTTTCTCAATTCAGGACATTGCGAGTGGCCTCGTGGCTACCTCTCCTTAAGGGGACTGTCGGCATCTCGCATTTTACTGACCGGTTTCCTTCGTGCTGAGAATAACCCGGTGCAAGATCCATTAAAAGTTTAGCGCATCGGAAATAGAAGTATTATTTCAATCCTCCCTGACAAAGCGGATGGCCGGCATGGATAAAAAGTAGTTAGGCAGACACGTTAGGGCATCTCCATCCAGCGAAAAATCAATTCCCTTAAAACTGATTTGCATACACACTTCGTTCAGCTGCGCTTCAAAATAGTTGTTGTCGTTGCCACTATCTTTTATCAAAGTCAAAACATCCGGGTAAATCTGGTGCTGCAGGTAAATTTTATCACAGGCGGGCGCATCAAAATGGATGACTCCCTTTGAATCGCTTACTTGCATGATCTTGGCCTGACCCACCAGGCAAAATCCGCTGACCACACCAGCCACCAATTGGACCTGGGGTGCGCTTAAAGCAAGGGTGTATCCTTGCCCTGTTTTCGTTTCCCTAAGCACGGTAAAATCGGTACCGGGCCTTTTGTTGCTGATCAGTTTGAGGGTATTTCCCTCGATGGAGTACGTTCCGTTTGCAAAGCGATCCGCCGCGCCATAAACAAAGTAAAACTGAAATTTACCATCGTCGGTAAATTCAAATGCCGCTGCCATTTCCCTGGCATTTTGCAGGCGGTAAACGCCGGATAAGGTTTTCTGTGCCATGGTACAGCAGGGTTTGTAACACCATAGAATGCTCAATGCATACAGACAAATGCGAGTCGATCTCATGGGAACAATGAAATTTCTACTTGCAAGTTAAGCATTCTTCGAACTCCTCAAATTTGATTCTGAACGGACCGTGCCAATCACAGCACTTGGCATCCTTTAAACGGTCTGGCAGTCGTCGACCAACCAGCTGATAAAACATAATTCATATATAATTTCTAATCAATATATTACATATTATATTTATTCTTAATATTAAAAATATTAAGACAAAATACCCCATAAATCGAAGTTCGGTACAATTCTTGAGCCTGGTTTTGCACTCAAAAGGCCCCAAAAAACCATGAAAGCTGCATTGCCCGCAATGCTGATCCTGTATTGTATTGGATCGCATTTCCTGAAAGAGAACCCCTCGTTCACCCCAATCAAATTGGAGGCTGACCCCCGAAGGAATTCGGAAAGAGCGAACACTGCTCCCTGGTCCGAAAGCCCTTCCCCATTTATCACGCAGCAAATTACCAGCGGTAATCAAACGGGAGAACAGACGTTTGTTCCTGTCGGTTTGATGATGTCAGATCTCGACATCAGCGTCAGCGTGCCGAGTACCGGGGAGAACCGATTTTCAGTGTGCGGAGGAGAACGACTGATCAAGATCCGGTATAGAAACATACTGCTGACCGATACGTTGTTCGATCTGAAATTGCAGCAGTCCCTTCCAGCAGGAATCGCCTTTACCGGTACGATAACCGGAGGTGCAGTTGATATGCCTTCAGTCCCCTCCTACTTTTTGATCGACACCCTGATTCCTGGTCAACTGGACTCCGTTACAATTGGACTTGAAGCCAACTGCGGCGCCATCCCGCTGGTGACTGGAACCGCTACATCCTCCTTTAATAATTTGTTTACCTATACCGGAGGAACCGGTTCGCAATCTCAGCTCTCCCCTGCATTTGAGATCGTAAAACCCAAACTGACGATGCCATCCATTAAAGGATCGGCTAATCCCACCCTCAACATCTTTGAGGCGGGCATAGGTTCAAAGCCGGACACATTTAACATCGACCTCGTAAATGGCGGTGATGGTTCTCTGGCTTCCTTCACATACTATGTTGTGGAACATCCTCTGCTGGACTTTGTGCAACTCAAGGTGAAAAATGTCATCGTTCCCGTTTCGTACATCAATGGGGATACCCTGTTTTTTACCTTAGGAGCTTCAGAAATTGGCCAGGCTATTGCAGGGCCCAACCCCAATGATAGCGCCCTATTCCAGTTCAACGAGAAATTGCAGATCAAAGAAACCTGGAAAACGGTAAGCTGTCCGGGTGGTCCCATACCAGACATTCAGCGCAACGCACGATATGGATGTGGTGCGTATGCGTTTTGCGAAGAGATCATACCCAAACCAACGTCCGGTGTGAGATTCAATGTGTACAGGCCGAACTTTACCGGTGCGGGACACACCGACAACCGCTCCCAATGTTATGCCGACGACAGTTTAAAGGTCCAAACGCTTTTCAGAAACTACGGTACGGCCTCGGGCAGAAATTTCGTACTCCGGGTCGATTTTGCAACTAAAATCAATCTGAATTGGGACACCGCTAAAATCTATTACAAAATCGGCATCAATGGAGTTTGGACAAAAATCTCGCCATTTACAACCCAGGCAGCAACAGCGCCCGTATTTACCTGCGATGGCGCACCTCCCGGTCAGGGATTTCTCCACCATTTTCAGGTGAACACAGGCAACGTTGAGATCAAGGTGAACGATACCATATACTTTTCTTACCAGGCCAAGACCTATTACAATTGCTACGAAAATGGTGTAAGCTGCAACTTTGCATACTCCTGCTATATACCTTACTTTATGTATTCCGACATGTGCAATAGCTTCACGTCTCCATTAACAAACAGTGGTTATGGAAGATGTATTGCGGCATCACTCACAAACTCAATATTCAGTCCATACTTCATCAATTCCGGATCCTATGTACAGGAAAAGTATATCAACGCCTCAGGCATCATGTCTGCAAAATCGACTACCGACTTGTGGTTTCCCAATTTCACTTATGAGTATCGGTACATTTTCGAAGAAGGCCTTGACTGGACGGGGATCGACGGAGATACCAATACTCTGGAATGGCGTTTCGATTTATGTGGGGTCTCAAGCTGCAATTGGAAACCATTTGATGTTGATTATACCAATCACGCAAACGGACCAGATACCCTACGAATATTTTTAAAATCTCCAATCACTCTCGGAGCACTTGATACAAATTACGTCAACATTACCGGTGACTGCAGTGAAATTGGAAATTGTGGTACTTTCGAAAGGAGCGTGTCACATGAACTATTCGTCTATCCTTCATTATGCTATACCACACCCATCCCGGTCATTTGCAAAAGAACAACGTTGTATGGAATTTACTGCACCTCAGATACCTGCAGCGGGCCTCCGGGTCCCGGCTGCAATGGCATTCAGCAGTCAGCCTTTTCGATTCGAAGAACCAGCCTAGGATTACCCGATTCAAATAACGATGGCCAGTATACAACCGGTGAGACACTCGATACCTCAAAATTAAACCTGTTGAATTTCGTCTCCGGTGATACGATGAATGCCCACTTCGAAGGTAAAGTGCAGGGTCATCCAGACAGCACCTATGAATATGGGTTTGCAAGCATTGACCTGACCGGCACCTATTTTGATGTGGCGAATCCCACCAGGTCGGCATTGCCATTAAGTGCCAATGTAACCATAATAAGGGGCGCAATTTCCTATTCTTGCGACGTAGTTACCATGTTTTACGATCCACTCAATCGCAATATTATTATAGCAGATTTTAGTGCGCCGAAGTTGATCTACAATTCCTGTAACCTGCCGGCAGCCTTTAAATACACACCCGGAGATTCCATTGTCGTAAACCTTGCTTTTTCGATGAGAGAGTGCGGCCTTCTGGGAGGCGCGAATGCTGGTCTACCTGTCCTAATCCGTTCTGACATGTACCTTGCGAAGGAACCATTCAGGCCATCCAACGCATACCGTTGTAACAACGGCTATTTCAAAGACCGGGTCTACCACTATGGAGTTGAAATCGGGGTTGACACGAGGTCGACGAACCTCAATGGATGCGGGTCATTTGCGATTGGGGGTCTGCGAAACAACATCGCAGGAAGCGGTGACCGGTTTCCATTCGAGATCAGGGAATCCGGCAGGATCAACGTTTTTACTTCAGAATTGCACGACTCAGATATCGAATGGGATCCAGAAGGTCAGTTAATCGTAGATCATTCCCTGGTCAGTCAGATGCGCTTCAGCCCGGATTTCGTCCTTCCAAAGCACTCCCAGTTTGTTACCATATCCGGCAAAACAATTACGGTAGATCTAAGAGGAGCAACAGACTCAATCTATCCGGGATATGAATTTGATGGTGGAGAAGTCCTTTATGCATACTTTCCGATCAAATACGGCTGCAACGTTCAACCAAAGCATCCGGCAAATCCGCCAGGTGTACCCTATCCGTATGATACGCGCAAGGTGAACTTGACTCAGACACTAAACCCTTCCATGTTTTGTAGTGGTTATTACCAAACGGGAGTTGGCGCTTCCCAATTTTATCATGTATCCTATCCCAAGCTGTCGGTGGATGCACTCACCAACCACATAACGATCTGCGAAGATGTCAACTGCATCCGCGTAGACCTTAAAAATACCGGCAATCTGGCCAGTACCTATACTTACCTTAGTTTTTTGAGTCCTTCCGGCGGACTGATCGTCAATAAGGTGACCGATATAACAGGTGGAGGCAATACCGTTTTAAAAGACAGTCTTGGGATCCTACAATTAGGAACCGTTCCGGCAGGAGCAACACGCACTCTTGAAATTTGCATCATCAGCAATAATTGTCAACAGGATTCTCTGATAATCAATGGAGGGTGGGATTGCAATAAATACCCGGGATCCGCCAGTGAGACCATTTGCAATAATGCGGACACCATTTATTTTAATCCGACACAATCGGAATTAGGTATGATTGTCCGAAGTCCTTTAGACAGTACAGGTAACAACGAATCCTTTGCATCACTGTGCGATACCCTGAGTTATATGGTCCAGATCTCAAGTGCGGATCTCGGCAATTTATACAATATTTTTCTTCGCTGGAGCCTGCCCCTGGGTCAGGAAATTGTTCCCGGTTGCATAGAACTCGGCTATCCGGTACGGCCGGGAGTTGATACCGTATGGTTGGCCACCTCAGCGCCGCAACTGATTTACGGAAACACTTACCAATTGAAAATTACGGATCAGGATACAGCCGTTTTGAAAAAGAAAGGATTGATCGGGACAAAAGATGTTACCAGAAACTTTCTTTTGGTCCGTTTCAAAGCGGTCACAACATGCGATTATGCAAGTGGCAGTTTAGTAGAATTTCTTGCCTGGGGGGAAGATCCGTGTGGTGCCATCGCCAATTACCGGACCACCCTGGCACCCAAGTTGAAAATATATGGGGTTACCGAGGGCGTCAAGAGCACAATAAATTTCAACGCGGCACTTTTTAATGCATGCAAAGGCACCGAGGACTCCGTCAAAGTAACCATCAGCTATGCCATCGGCTCACAACCTACCGGGCCGACAGATTCTGCAAGGATCATTCTTCCGATTGGAATGCACTATAAGCCAGGTTCTTATCTGCCGGTGCTCAACGCTACGGTGCCCACCTTAAGTCCGTCCAATCCAAGAGTTGAGGTCGTGTTGGGCCAGGAAATTATTTACATCGACCTGTTGGAGGGAATCACAGGAGGTACCGACGTCAAATTCAATTTCGCGGTGTACGTAACAGATGCAGGCAAAGTTCAACCATGCGGGGATTACAAAGTCCGGCTCGAAACCTTCAACCGGCAAAGTGCTTATTGTACCAGCAATATGATGAATTGTGTCATTCGGGCGATCCAATCATCTGCCGAACAGAATTTCACGGTTGAGAAAGCTGATCTGTCTTTAAAAAACCTTGAAGCCACTGCAACAGCAGTTCCACCCAATTCCGAAGTTCTGGATTATTGCGTTGACGTCATGAACATGGGAGCGAGCATTGATTCCGGGATAGCTACAACCATTCAATTTTATGAAGATGCCAATAACAACGGGTCAGTGGATGCTGGTACAGATTTCCTCCTTGGAACCGCTATAACGGTATTGGCCATACCAGGTGGCGGTACAGTTAAAATTTGCGGAAGCCTAAGCATTCCGAGCGGGCATAGCTGCCGGATTCTCGCCTACCTGGATCCCGACATCACGTGTACCTGCTCTGAAAGTACTTCCTTACAGGAATCCGTGAAGCTCATTAATAGCTTTCAGCCCGATTTCGAAGTGTGTTCTGGGGAATTAATACCCGTCATTGGCCCGTTGCCATTAGCCAACATATCTTATCAGTGGATTAACATAGGAGGTGCACAATTGGGTGCCCTTAGCGATCCATTTACCACACCTGCATCATTCAATTACATCAATACAACGACCGCACAAATACATTGGCAGTACTACTTAAGGCAACTTCGCGGAGGGCAATGTGTGAGCACAGACACAGTAAATATCGTGATCAACCCAACTCAACGAGATTCACTGGTTGCTCAAGTATGCAAGGGATTGGATTTTGTGCTTCCTGGCCCATTGGGATACACCAATTACAGCTGGACCCCGGCGGCCAATCTTAGCGACCCCACCCTTGCTACACCCACTGTGCAGGGAGGTATTTCAGACGATCAGGTGTTTGAATTGAGCTATACAGATGAGAATGGATGCCCTGGTTATTATAAATTTAGCGGTAATGTTCTTAATTGCGCAAGAACGAGTGTCGGGAATTTCGTGTGGAAAGATCTCAATAAGAATGGAATCCAAAATGCGGGAGAACCTGGAGTTCCAAAAGTGAATGTATTTTTATATCAGGCGTATGATACATTGATGCCCTACAGGACTTCCTTAACGGACAGTGCTGGTTACTACGGTTTCAACAACATCCCACAGGGCGAATACTACATAAGAATTGATACCGCATGGAAGGCCACGCTTGCGAACCAGGGGATGAACGATTCCCTCGATAGCGATTTCGCGAGAACCAAAAATCTGGGTTCCAAATTTTTTATCAGCTTTGGCGACAGTCTGACTCACTGGGATGGTGGAGTGTTGGGAGCTGAGGTTGGCGACTTTGTATGGGAGGATCTTGACCGGGATGGGGTCCAGGAAATTGGAGAACCCTCTATTGCAGGACTGGAAGTTCAGCTTTACGGGGCAGGCCTGGACAGCCTGATCGGAACGGGAGACGATTACCCGGTTGATACGACAACAACCGGCTCAAACGGGAAATATTTGTTTGATTGCTTACCGGGAGGATGCTATTATTTAAAGTTCGCCAATACAAGTGCAAACGGCTATTTCCGGCCGACCCTCCAGGGAACGGGACCCGGAACAGGAGGAAATAAGGATTCTGACATCAGTCCGGGGTACCTCAGTAAATTATTCTGCTTAAGACCCGAACAAAAAGATACGAATGCGGATGCAGGCTTCATCCGGTACATAGACCTGGAACTCAGAAAACAAATTACAGGCCCAAATGGGAACTTTCCTCCTGCCATTCGGAAAAATGACACGCTAATCTACCTCGTAACCATTGAAAATATTCAAAATGACAGTCTGACTTCCTTTGCCTCCAACGTAATCGTAAAAGATTCTCTTCCATCCTGCTTTAACTACATAAGTTCGGTGGCGACAAAAGGGATCTACAATCCTTTAACAAAACTCTGGGACATTGATACCATTCCATCAGGACGTACCGACAGTCTGTGGATAAAAGGCATCTTTAATGGAGGAATCGACTGCGAAAACGAGGCTCAGGCCTTTAACCATTACCAAATCGATATAGACAGCGAACCGGATAACTTCATGGATCATCCCCTGGAAGACGAAGAAGACACCGTCATCGTAAATATTTTCGATCTTGCATTAAGGCTCACTGATGATACAACACAATGCTTTCAAATAAACACAAACCATAAGTACACGATTGACATCTTCAATCAGGGCAATGTTTCAGCGACGCAGGTCAAAATTGTATTTTACAAGCCCATCGGCCTGACTTTTGATCCCATGATAAATCCAGGGTGGACACAATCATCGGATTCCCTCTTGTGCTATACCGTTCCGGATACCATTGATCCCGGAGACCAATATTCCCTCAATGTACAACTCGGAATTGAGCATCGAACACAGCTCTCCTCATTTCTAAGTTATGCAGAGATTCAGTCTGCACAGGATACCTCAGGAAATGTGATGGATACTCTGGATACAGACTCCAACTACGACAATGTAAGGACGAACGACATAGGAGCAGCTCCATGCGAGCCTACAGACGATATGATCACGGATGATGGCACAATTGACGAAGACGATCACGACGTCAACGAACCTCATATATTCGATATCGCTCTTCGCAAAACGCTTAAAGAATACAAAAGCTACGCCCCGGGGGACACCGTGACCTACCTGATCGCCCTATTCAATCAAGGTACCCAGACTCTTCTGCGACCGGAAGTGACAGATAGCTTTGGAATTCAACTTACGTTTGACTCCGGGTTGAATACAAACTGGGTCCAAAGCGGAGACAAACTATATTATGTTCACACAGATTCATTAGCAAGAGGTGATTCGGCAATTGTTGAATTAAGTCTGATCCTTACAGGCACATGCGACATGCTCAATGGCCTCTTCAACGCCGCAGAGGTCAGTTACATTGAGAATCGCAACGGAGATGCTGTTGGGAACTGTGAATTTGATTCCAATCCCGATGAAATCCTTACAAATGAAACAGGAATAACGGACAATGCCATAGATTCATGCTGTTTGTTTGATGAGGACGATCAAGATCTGGAAATTTTGCTTGACTGCTGTATATTTACTATATCGTGCCCTGACAGTATCGGAGGAACATTTCAGTGTATAGCAGACATTCAGGATCCCGTATTGATTCTTGAAGATTTTGAATTGCTGGGTGGCGAAATAACAGAATATTGCGACAGCGTTAAACTATCGTCTACTATTCTCAATAACTCCGCCAGTGGTTGTATTGGTGATTCCCTTATCATAACTCACGAATACACGCTAATTGATCTTGATGATACCGCAGTTTGCAGAATTTTCCACCTGGTCATTGACACTCTCAGGCCAGGCATTTCCTGTCCTCCCACTGATACAATCCATTGCGGAAGCAGTATTGAACCCTTGAATACCGGAAGCGCTACCGCTAGCGACAACTGCAGCGGAATGATGGTGAATATAATCTACTACGACATCAGACAGGATGGATCGTGTAACGACAATTTTACTATTACCCGAACCTGGTCCGTTTCGGATGATTGTGGCAATACCAATTCCTGTGTGCAGACGATTCTATCCCTTGATACGACGAGACCCGACATCATTTGTCCGACGGATGCAACAGTAAGTTGCGATGCCAGCACAAGTCCTTCAGATACCGGGATTCCATCGTCAAGTGATAATTGCACTGCCTTAGTATCGAATGTTAGCTTTAACGATATGAGGTCAGACGGTCATTGCAGCAGCACGTACACGTTGACACGCACCTGGACGGCATCAGACAGTTGCGGGAATGTCCGAACCTGCCAACAAACCATTCAGGTCCAGGATACCACGCCACCCATAGCCAGATGCCGGAATATCGCAGTAGCCCCGGCCCTTGGAACCCCTTATGCAATTCTAGATGGGCTACAGCTCAATGATGGCAGCTCAGACAACTGCAACCCCAACTTAAGGTATACCTTAGATCAGGATAGCCTTAATTGCATCAACCCCGACACTACATATTTGGTGACATTAACGGTTATGGACTCCTGTGGGAACACCAGTACCTGTACATCGCAGGTTACACTACGTGACACGATAGCACCAACCCTGCACTGTGCCGGAAGTATGATCATAGATGCTTTACCGTGTGCGTGCTCCGTCAATCTTTTGGATCTGCATCCACGGGATTATTACATAAACGCGACCGACAATTGCGATACCCAGCTAAACATAATCAAGTTGAGTCCAGACAATATAGATCTGGATTCAGTGCCTGTTCAGGGTGCTACCTTCTGCTATGAAGCCAACGACCAGTCCGGCAACCGCAGTGCGTGTTGTTTTAACGTGCGCTTCAACGTTGCAGGTGGAAGCACCATGGCCTGTGAAGGCAAAATCAACGTCAGTCTGGATGGCCATTGCGAAGCGGAAATAATGGCAGGAGCCATTTTGGCCAACCCTTCCTGCAACGAATCCAACTATACTGTCGAGGTGTTCAAAATGTCGGGGGAGAAATTACCGGAAAACAGAGTAACTCACTCGGAGTTGCATCAGGAACTTATTGCCAAAGTTGGTTCCAGATGCGGTTCCAATTCCTGCTGGGGTAAAATCTACGTTGAAGACAAATTAGCCCCCGAAATAACCTGCAGAAATGACACGGTCTATTGTGGGGAAGTGGCAAACATCCTGTTGCCTGCCATTACTGATAATTGTGGCGTAGCACACCTGCACCTGGTGAATGAGTCCGAAGAAAAGCTGGATTGCACAAGCGATCTGATCAGAGTAAAGAAAAGAAAGTACTACGCTACAGATGAGAGCGGAAATTCCAGCAAAGTATGCGAAGCATCTACCTATTTAAAGAGAATTCCATTAGACTCTATCAAGCTACCGGGCAACGTTCAACTAATCTGTGGATCAACCTATGCATTGGATAAACAAGGTCATCCGTCACCCGGGGAGACCGGAGTTCCAAAATTTAATGACCTTGCTGCATTTGGAGAGGTAAATTATTATTGCAATCTTTTGGCAAACTATTACGACGTAGTACTTGATCAGGGAAATTGCAAAATGAAATTGCTCAGAACATGGACCCTCTTTGAATTGGAGTGCGAAAGTGGTTCATTCCTACAAGGCCATCAATTCATAGAAATAATAGACACGACACCTCCTGTTGTTACGGACTTTATTGATTCAGTGAATGTGTCGACAAATCTTTCCGGTTGTGGATCTTCGATCGACCTTCCCTACGTTAATGCCGCAGACGCATGTTCAGGCGTCTATTCCGTGCAGATCGATTTAAACGGGCAGACCGTTATCCAAACCAACGGGGGTAACATCACATTATCGCCCGGGATTCATGAGTTGCAATACCGAATTTTTGACGATTGTGGAAATGCCGTTCACCGGAAGCAAATAATCCAGGTTGATGACCATCAACCACCGGTAGCCGTATGCGATTACAGTACAGCAGTCACACTGGCAGACAACGGAGAAGCACAAGTCAAAGCCGAATCATTTGATAATGGAAGCTGGGATGACTGTAAGATATCCGGATTTGAAGCCAGAAGAATGTTGCCAGGAAGTTGTGGCTCATCAAACAACGATTGGAGTAGAGAAATTCTCTTTTGCTGCGATGATGCTGCTGAAAAGGAGATTCTAATACAAATGCGGGTCATCGATGCATCCGGAAACAGTTCTGAATGCATGGTCCGCGTAAACGTACAAAACAAACAGATACCCAATAAAACATGCTTACCCGATATTAGAATAGAATGCGACTATCCAATTGATGTCAACAACTGGAATCAATTTGGGAAAATTGTTCAGTTGGAAAAAGACCGCGAGATGATCCTTCTGGATAACCGATATGCGTATCAGATCCTGGGAACGCCCATAGACGGAATCATTGAAAGCAGCTGTGGCGTAACATTTAACGAGCGACTTGACAGCAGTGGAATCAACATCTGCGGACTGGGAATCCTCCGGCGCGTGATCGAAATGCATTGGGGGCAGGGAAATACTGACAGCTGTGTTCAACAGATTGAAATATACAGCCCGACCCAATTACAGGAAACAGATATCACCTGGCCACTCGATTACACCACCACTCAAACATGCGATCCAAAAGGGGTGAATCCTGAGTCCATCGCTGACCCAAGATTCAGCAAGCCCTTACTACAGGAAACAGGATGCCGTTTGATCGCAATGAGTTATGAGGATGAGTTGTTCGGACCGCTTTATAATGACGGAATGTGCTACAAAATACTTCGGAACTGGAAGGTCATCGATTGGTGTGAGTTCGCGCAGACGCAAAATCCGCGTTTGTTCGGTCATACACAGATCATTCTCATAAAGAACACACTCCCTCCAAATATAAAGGAAAAGCTAAGTACTTGCCGCGATACCATATTGTGCATGCTGGAAAGTTCCTGTGAACAAGCTTCATACTCGACCAGTGCATCGGGAGAAGACGATTGTTTTGATAGATCTCAGCTTAACTGGAGGTATCAAATTGATTACCAAAGCAATGGAAGTCTGGATGTAGAAAGCAATCAAAATACCTCCCATTTCGATGGCACATTACCCAAAGGGACCCATACATTCAGATGGATACTGGAGGACCCATGCGGCAATAAGGACAGTTGTACGTATCTCATTACGGTGCAAAATTGCAAATCACCCACCCCTTATGCCCGTACTTCAACCATCCTGACTTTGCAAGGTGTGGATAAGAATGGTGACGGGACTGCAGATGTCAAGGAAGCGATATTGCAGGCCGATCATCTGGATGCCGGATCAAGTCATCCCTGTGGATACAGATTGAAATTCAGCTTTAGCCGTGACACAAATGACACCTACCGCACCTATAATTGCGACAGTCTTGGTCAAAGGGTAGTAGACTGGTGGATAACTGACCTAAATGGCAATACAGCCATGCTGACTGCACCCTTGTTCATTCAGGATAATGGCCAGCAAGTCCCAGCATGCAAATCCAAAACAACAGCAACGATCAAAGGCGAGATATTGAACAGGGATGGAGAACCCATCGAAAATGTCATGGTTGCAATCACCACGAATCACTCCGGCTTGCTGACTCAAACCCGGATCACCAATTATAATGGGGAATATTCCTGTCAGGATTTACGTACCGGGATAGACTATTGGATTGTTCCGACAAAGAATGACGATTGGCTTAATGGCGTGAGCACAGCCGACATCATTAAAATACAAAAGCACATTTTGGGTAAAGCGGTTTTCTCCAATGCATTGGATATGATCGCTGCTGACGTAAATAAAAGCAGGTCCATTACAACAGCGGATGTCGCCGAGCTCAGAAAACTGATACTGGGTATTACTGAAGAAATCAGCAAGAATACCAGCTGGCGAATGATGAATGAGGGTATGCGCTTTAATGGCGTAGAAAATGCGTTGGAGGAAACCCTGCTGGAAGATTGCGAAATCAAAGATCTGCAGACGGACCGAAAGGAGAGCTTCACAGGAATCAAGATCGGAGATCTTACAAACAATGCCCGGCCACGGGGATTTAAACCCACTAAAATAGAAACCAGAAGTCAGCATGTATTGGACCTGAACGTTGAAAACAAGAGATTGCTGGCGAATCAGGTTTATGATATCGACCTGGGGTCGCATAACATAGCAGCATTCCAAGGCTTCCAGACGACCATTGAATTCGATCCTCAGCAAGTTGAGATACTGGAGGTAATCGCCAACCAGGACATCAACCTCGGCAGCGAACACATCAACCACCTTGCGCAGCACCGCGGCATGATCCCAATTAGCTGGAACGGGGAGGTTCAAGCTTCATCCAACAACAAACAGATCATGCGGATTCGCCTAAGAACCAAGTCCGATACCAGAGTGAGTGATTGCATCCGCATTGGCTCTTCTATAACTCAGAGCCTGAGCGTTGACAAGGAAGGGGAAGAAGGAAATGTCCAGATGCGCTTTTACGAACCCGATCCGGACCAATTCATATTATTGCAGAATGAACCCAACCCATGGCGGCAGAGTACGACGATCGGCATGATTTTGCCTGAGAGAGGGGAAGTCACCCTGATCCTGTACGATGCTACCGGAAGGGTGTATTACAAACAAGTGATGCTCCTGGAAAAGGGATTTAATGATTTGACCATATACAGGAGCGATGTCATCAAGCCGGGGCTGTATTACTATCAGGCTGATTATTCCACCAGCACCAAAACCTTTAAGATGGTAATGGTAGAATGATTACCAGAAGAATGGATTCTCAGGAAGAATCTCGCTGAGTCAGCTCCGGTAGTGCCCAGTAATCCAGACAGGAGTGCAGGCAACCCCGCCATCTGACAAAGTGGTTATTACAGCCAGAGAACTACATTTAAGTTCTGGTCTGCTTGTATACTTGCTTGTCCCCTGATCTTTGCCTTCAGAGGAAGAATATACGTATTGGCCTTTTTATCGAACCAAATAGCAGTATCCCATTGGAGGGTTCCTATACAGGCAATTGCTTTGAGCCTACCCCACCCTTCTTCCTGCCATTTCATGTTTTCCCTGATTTCCGCTGCCATTTTGATTGGAAGCGAAACAAAGTGCCAGCCACCCGGCGAACGATGTTGCCAAACCTTTCCGGAAAATTCATATTTGATCTTCCCTTCCATATTTGGGTCAAAGATGAATGAAAAGTCAAACTTGCGCTTGCCTCCTCAACACACCAACACCCACTAAACAATAGATCTCCCATCATAGCAGGGGAGCCCGTTCAACTGCATCCATCCGTCACATGCAATGTCGGCCGGCATAGCAGAAAGTGTCGTCAACTGGTTGCAGCACTCAAAAAGTGGATGGCATTCCCTATACATAAACTGATGATTGCCAATTTACTATCCATCCCCATATTTCTCCCTGGCCAAGCACCCTCTTTAACTGCCCTGAAGAGTGAATTCTCGTCAACTTGCGCCAATTCATCTTTTACGGCCATTGGGGTTCTTCAACCCACATTCCTTCTCAAAAACGGGCTTCTGGATTTTGAGCTTTTGGTTTATCTTTAGGGCACCTCAAATAACCCAGTTTTGATGCCAGAATGAATTTAGGGAAACAAGACGAGGCGCAGCGAAGGATTGTGAAGCTAAATTCATTGAGTGGGTGAGCCTGTGCGGTCTGGCTGGCGCAAGAGTGGGTTATTCGAGGTACCCTGTATCTTTCTCTTTTCCCCGGCACCGGAAGGTGCATCTTAAAGGTACGAGGATAAAACCAGTCGATAAAATAGCCAACAATGAAAAGCGCAAAATCCCCTTTACTGCGGCTACTGCTGCGGGAAGTTCACCGGGTAATTTCCACATCCAAAAGCCCGTCCGGTTCTGATACCGGTGCCCTTTCCCCGGCAAGGCGCAAATTCATTTCCGATGCGGCCACCGCCTCCCTGGGAACGGTGCTTGTCGGGAGCGTGCCATCTTTGCTCACGTCCTGCCGCCCAACGGCAAAAACTCCGGAGCCAGACATCCTCGACGTGGCTATTTTGGGTGCAGGCATGGCCGGCCTCAATTGTGCAAACCATTTATTGGGTAAAGGAATTAATTACCGCATCTTCGAAGCGAGCCGGCGTCTCGGCGGGAGGATATTGACCCATTACAACGATGCGCTTCAACTCGGGATCTTTCCTGAATTCGGAGGTGATTTCATCGACTCCAATCATAGCGACATGCTTGCCCTTGCAAGCGAATTCAAACTCGAACTCATCGACCTCGAGGAAGAATGCCGGCTCAATAAACTTACTAAAGACGTTTACTTCTTTCAGAAAAAAAGAAGGAGCGAACGCGAGATCATATCCGAGTTTAAAAAAATCGCAGCAACCATCGCAAAAGACCGGGATGCACTGGGTGAAAATTACGACACACCCGAAGCGATTGCCTTTGACCAAATGCCGCTTTCGGATTACATTGCCCGCCTCAAATGCGCTGGTTGGCTGAAAGACCTTTTTAATGCTGCATTTGTTGCAGAATATGGTTTGGACTGTACTGAGCAATCGACACTCAACTTTTTGGGACTGATCGATACCGACACGGAAAGCGGATTTAAAGTTTTCGGAGAGAGCGACGAGCGCTACCGCATCCGTGGAGGTAATTCAAAAATCATCCAGCACCTTACAGAAAAAGTCGGTGAAGACCACATTGAAACGCATCGCGAAGCCGTTGCCATCTCTGAAGACGACAAAGGCGTATACACCATTACATTCCGGGATGGCAAGACGGTTGTTGCCAAAAGTGTCGTGTGCACCATTCCCTTTATCATTTTGCGTGAACTGAAACTCAACGTCAGGGGTCTTTCAGAGGCCAAACTAAAATGCATTCGCGAACTCGGGTACGGTACCAATACCAAATTGGTACTTGGGTATGCGGGCACGCCCTGGTCAAATGCAAAAAACAAAGCCATGGGTTATCTGTTCCACCCGGAAATCATCAACGGATGGGACAGCAGTTACAACAAAACGGAGGGCAATACCAATGGTGCATACGTTTGCTATTTCGGTGGCAAATATTCTTCCGACCTTAAACAACGTGCGGACAAAAGCGAGATCGCACCGCCCACCCATTCATGGAATACCGCTCTCCCAAACGAATCCGTCAGCCATTTTGTCAATGAACTGGAGAAGGTATTTCCCAAATCGAAAAAAGAATTTTTAAACAAACATGTGTTTGTCAACTGGCTCGATTTTCCGTTCGCAAAGAGCAGCTACAGTTGTTACAAAACGGGCCAGTGGACCACCCTGGCAGGGCTCGAAATGGAACCAGCTGGCAAACTGTTCTTCGCAGGAGAACATTGCAGCGAGGAGTTTCAGGGCTTTATGAACGGAGCTGCTGAAACGGGCAGGCGAGCGGCCGCATCGGTGTTACAGGCACTTGCCCCGCAAGCTGCCGGATAAACGGGCAGGAAAAACGCAGCTCAGTTTTTCAGAGGAAGTATCGCGCGCATTCTGCGCCGGGCACGAATCACCGAGTCGAATTGCAAAATGCGACCCATCGGCTGGCGGCAATCCTCGGGGATGTCATCCACCAGGGGTGATGCGGGATTGATTTTGAACGGCAGTCTTTCCCAAAATGCTTCCAGGTCGAAATTGTGGTGCACCACTCCCGATTCATTTAAAACTATGATCCTGCGGCAAACCCCATCTGACCAAAAATGCTGAGGGTGTGCGGTTGCCCGCAAAAAAGCCTCGAGGTCGATCTCCTCGCCACAGTGGTCCAGCCACTGCTCAAAACAGGGCGTGATCTCCGCGAATGGCATGCCCTGGGTGACCAAGTCCGTTGGAAATCTACCGCTGAGATGCCCATTGTACAACAGCCACTTGAAGTACCACGCGCGGACCCGGGCTTTGCCAAAGGGCTGAAGGGAAGTGAGGAACTCCCTGAAAAATTCATTCTGGTGGATCCAGTCAAAATAAGCCTGGGCAGTTGGCTCGTCGTCGAACCACGACGGAAGTACTGTTTGCACCACACGTTCCAGTTTCCAACGGTAAGGCTTCCCCGAATCTGCCATAAACCGGAAGGAAGACCAGTCCCCGGATCCGGCACATTGGAGAAATCGCCCCTTTGCCTCCTCCCCATATTCAGGATCATGCATGCACGCCGCCCTGGCCCAAAATTGTTGCTGCAGTCCTTGCGAGCCACCGCCCGAACCGCTTATGGCGTTCCAGTCTTCAACGCCCACTTTGAGCAATAGGCTTTCAAAAATGTGTCCGCGGTCAGCTTGGCTAAGTTTGCCGATGCGCGTCCAGGCAAATTGGAATGCAGCTCCGGGCTCCGAAAGGCGCCACAGGCGGAAGGCCCATTTCCTTTGTTCTTTGCCGCGGAAAGAAAGCGGTTGCGCCCACCGGACTTCATGGTAAAAGGCAAACTCCTGCCAACCTGCTGCAAGGGCTTTGCCGCGGGGACCCAGGACCGGTACCAACTCTGCAGCAAATTCCAGCTCCCGGGCCAGATGAAACATAAACTCAGTGAGCAGGTTGGCCGGCAATATCCACCGGACCTTTCGCAACAACCATACAAACTCAATGGCGAGTTCATGAAAATTCCGGAGCAGGGCCTCGCGAAAAATTGAATGCAGTTCGGGGAGCACCCATTGAGCTCGCAGGGGGTCGGCCAGATCCTGCACGGACTGCTGCTCGGCAGCCCCGCGCACAATCAGTCCTGCACGAATGATCCCGCTGGCCAGGTCTGCTGCGCCTTCCACTCCGGTACCCTCGAGCAGGCCTTGTTCCAAATCGCCAAACAAGTGCAACACGCTGGAAGCTCCCTGATTGGCTGAAGGATGATCTGTCAAAGCTTTGTCAATGTTTTTGCTCTCCGGCAAAGATGTACATATATTTGCGCGACTTTTAAAAACACAAGGAAAATTTAAGCTATGGCGAACATCGGTCGCGTTTCGCAAATCATTGGTCCTGTGGTGGATGTGAGTTTTTCATCCGAAGGGGCGCACTTGCCGGAAATCTTCAACGCCCTTTGCATCAGGAGGGATGGCAAAGATGACCTCATCCTCGAAGTGCAACAACACCTTGGAGAAGACAGTGTGCGCGCCATCGCCATGGATTCAACAGACGGACTGACCCGGGGTGCCGAAGTCATGGATTTGGGAGAAACCATCTCCATGCCGGTTGGTGAAGAGATCAAGGGCCGCTTGTTCAATGTGGTAGGACAGAGCATCGACGGGCTCAAGCCGGTGGAAAAAAAGCAGGTTTATTCCATTCATAAAAAACCGCCAACCTACGAGGACCTTTCAACCGAGACCGAAGTACTGTTTACGGGCATTAAGGTCATTGACCTCATCGAACCTTATTCCAAGGGTGGAAAAATCGGACTTTTTGGAGGTGCGGGGGTAGGAAAAACCGTGCTCATCCAGGAGCTTATCAATAACATCGCCAAAGGATACGGTGGACTTTCTGTATTTGCCGGTGTCGGGGAGCGGACCCGTGAGGGCAACGACCTCTTGCGCGAGATGATCGAAGCCGGCATCATCAAATACGGCGACGGGTTCAAGCACAGCATGGAATCCGGTGGCTGGGACCTCAGCAAGGTCAACCTCGAAGAACTCAAAGAATCCAAGGCGACATTTATTTTCGGACAGATGAACGAACCGCCGGGAGCGCGTGCGCGCGTTGCTCTGTCGGGGCTTACCGTTGCCGAGTATTTCCGGGACGGAGACCTCAACGACCCTGCAGGTGGCAAGGATATCCTGTTTTTCATCGACAACATTTTCCGATTTACCCAGGCGGGATCGGAGGTTTCTGCCCTGCTCGGGCGCATGCCCTCCGCCGTGGGATACCAGCCGACGCTTGCTACTGAAATGGGATTGATGCAGGAGCGCATCACGTCAACCAAGCGCGGTTCCATCACCTCTGTTCAAGCCGTTTACGTTCCGGCGGATGACCTGACCGACCCGGCACCCGCTACGACCTTCGCCCACCTCGACGCGACCACGGTGTTGAGCCGAAAAATTGCCTCACTGGGGATCTATCCTGCGGTTGACCCCCTCGATTCGACCTCCAGGATATTGGATCCTCTGGTCATCGGAGAACTCCATTACAACACCGCCCAACGCGTTAAGGGCATCCTGCAGCGATACAATGAATTGCTCGACATCATTGCCATCCTTGGCATGGAGGAACTTTCGGAAGAAGACAAGCTGGTTGTACACCGCGCCCGTCGGGTACAGCGCTTCCTCTCCCAACCCTTCCACGTTGCAGAGCAATTTACCGGTTTGAAAGGCGTGTTCGTTCCAATTGAAGAGACCATCCGCGGATTTAACATGATTCTCGATGGCGAGGTGGACGAATACCCCGAATCGGCCTTCAACCTGGTAGGAAGCATAGACGACGCCATCGAAAAGGGCAAAAAGCTGCTTGCCGAAGCCAAGTAACGCACCGATGAAAGTTTACATCCTCACGCCAACCAGCCAGCTGTACGAAGGGGAAGCCCGTGCGGTAAACGTTCCCGGGACCCAGGGACCTTTTGAGATTCTCGAAAAACACGCACCGATCGTATCTTCGCTGGGGAAAGGCATCATTGTACTGACGGATCAGCAAGGTGTAAAACACCGCTTTTCCATCAGCAAAGGATTCGTCGAAGTGCTCAACAATGAAGTCAACGTATTGGTGCGCCCACAAGAATAATTTGGATATCTCTAAAATCCATTGAAACGAAACCCCGTTCTGATAAAGGCGGGGTTTTTTAACTTTAGGGCATCTCGTTTGTGCTCAAACCATTATGGCGGAAAAACAAAAATGGAATTTAGTGCGACTTTCCAGGCCGGGAAGAGGTCATGCCTTGTTTGGAAGTGGCCTGCTGGCCGGGGTGCTGTTGTGCCTGGTCTGGCTGACTTCCAGTTCGGGTGACCTGCCATTCGATGCCCGGTATGACCCACTTCCCCAGACCATTTACGCCGTCAAACTGGCTGACCGGTACGATCTTGCCGGAGAGGAACTCCCCCTGGAATATTTCGATGTCACCGAGCGCCTCGAACGCGAGTTGTTGATCAACACGTACTTCCACAGCAGCACCTTACTTCACCTCAAGCTTGCGGTTCGCTTTTTCCCTCTTTTTGACCGCATTTTTGCCGAGGAAGGCATACCGTCTGACCTGAAATATCTGGCCGTTGCCGAAAGTTCCCTGCGCAATGCCGTCTCATCCGCCGGGGCCAGGGGCATCTGGCAGTTCCGCGACGAAGCAGCCCGGGAGCTGGACCTCGAAGTGAGCCCATACGTCGACGAGCGCTACGATCCCGAACGCTCCACGCGTGCAGCATGCAGCTACCTGAAAAAACTACGGGAGCGCTTCGGTTCCTGGACCCTTGCCACAGCAGCATACAATATGGGGCCCACGGCGCTGCAACGCGCCATGGAAGAACAAAAAGAGACATCCTATTACGACCTCAACCTCAGCGACGAGACCAACCGCTACATTTTTCGCATTGTTGCCATAAAGGAGATCATGAAGCATCCGGACAAGTTCGGCTTCTTCCTCCAGAAAAAGGAACAATATCCACCGCTAGAGGGCTATACCGTCGCAACGGTACAAGAGGGTATTCCCAGCCTGGCTGATTTTGCCCACCAGCACCAGATCACCTATCGCCAACTCAAGCTTTACAATCCCTGGTTGCTCAAATCTTCCCTCCCCAATCCCACGAAAAAGACCTACCGCATACGCATTCCCAAATGACGGGGTGCCGGGGCTCTATACTCTTGCTTACCTTTGTATTGAATCGAGCGCATAATATTGGATGAGCAAGCTATTCAACGCCCTGTGGAGTCAGTACCTGAAAGTGCATCGCGCCCAGATGCGCGCGTTCATCGAAAGGCCGGTTGAGTCACAGGCTAAAGAGCTCCGCAAAATTGTGCGCACCTCAGCCTCAACCGAATGGGGCTTGCGCTACGGATTTGATCGTTACAGCAAAACATCAGACTGGCGCAGTTTTTTGCCTGTACAGGATTACGAGACCGTCAAAGCCGATATCCACCGGATGATGGCAGGTGAAAAAAATGTATTGTGGCCAGGAAGGGTAAAGTATTTTGCCAAATCTTCCGGAACAACGGCAGATAAGAGCAAGTACATCCCCATAACCGACACCAACCACCGGCATTGCCACTCCAGGGGAGGTTGGAGGCTGGTGACCAGCATATTCGACAACGTACCGCGCCCGAGGATCTTCGAAGGCAAGTGCATACTGCTTGCCGGAAGCTCTGCAGCGGCCCCGGGAGGAAGCCCCGGAACCCTGGCCGGGGATGTTTCTGCCATCATTTACCAACGGTTGAATCCCTTGGTCCTGAAAGTGCTCTACCCCGGTATGGACACAGCGCTGATGGCCGACTTCGAGCAGAAGCTCGATCGCATCGCCGAAGGGGCAGCGGACATTGATGTGAGGTTGATTGCGGGCACACCAACGTGGATGCTCGTCCTTCTGCGAAAGATACTGGATCACACCGGCAAGCGTCACATCCTGGACGTATGGCCCCAAATGCAGGTTTACGTTCACGGAGCCGTCAGTTTTGTTCCCTACCGCGCGCCATTCCGCGAATTCTTTCCCTCGGATGATTTTTATTACCTCGAGTCGTATAACGCCTCGGAAGGGTATTTTGCCGTACAGGACGACATTACCCGGGACGATATGCTGTTGCTGCTCGACAACGGCGTTTTTTACGAATTCATCCCCATGGAATACTGGGAAAGCGAAAATCCGAAGACCCTTTTCCTCGAGGAAGTCGAGGCTGGAAAAAACTACGCCGTGGTGATCACAACCAATTCTGGTTTATTTCGATACAAGATTGGCGATACGGTGCAGTTCACCTCATTGAACCCCTTTCGCATCGTCATCACAGGCCGGACGCGCCAGTTTATCAACGTCTTTGGAGAAGAGGTCATGGTGGCCAATACCGATGCTGCGCTTTCTGAAGCCTGCCAGGTATTTGGGGTCACAGTGGCCGACTATACCGTTGCACCGATTTTCCAGAGCAGTACCGGGAAAGGCGGTCACGAGTGGCTGGTTGAATTTAAAACCGCGCCCCGGGATCCCTCCGCTTTTGCTGCTGCACTCGACGAAGCCCTCAAAAAGGTCAATTCGGATTACGAAGCCAAACGCTTTGGCGACCTGGCCCTGCAACCGCTGAAGCTGAACGTTGCGCCATCCGGAACCTTTTACCAATGGCTCAAGGAAAAAAACAAGATTGGCGCCCAGCAAAAAGTTCCCCGCCTTTCTAACCAGCGCACGTTACTCGAAGAACTTCTTTTACTGGCCGGAGCCCGCCCTTAAATAAACGTTCGTTAGTTGTACTTATAGATTGTCATAGTTCTAACAAACGTTTGTTAGTATTATTTCAATCGCTATGATTCGGGTAGTTTGTAATAAGCCTGACATGAGGATCCCGCAACGAGCAAGGCTTAAACACCCATAACCCCATGTGTCGCCCCCGGCCCTTAACTCGCAAATGCCTTCCAAAGTGGTAATTATGTACAGAAACAGCCGGCCGGTAACGGATTACTCCTCTTTTTTCTCCTCTTCCTTCTTTTTGTGCACGCGGCTGCCCGGTTTCAGGCGTCGCGACAAGGCAGCATAAGGGCCCGTTACGACCGTCTCAGTGCCTTCGAGCCCTTCCAGGATTTCGATAAACTCCGTATCCTGGATGCCCGTAACCACGTCCATACGCCTGACCGTATCGCCGATCACTACAAATACAGCTTCCCGAAAGGTACTCAGCTTTTCGGCGTCTGCATCCGCGGGTAGCACCACCTTCTCCCCATCCTGCTTATCTTCTTTTACCGGTGTGCGTTCGTTTGGATCGTAGGCGATCACAGCCTGTATTGGCACGCTCAACACTTGCTCCACGCGGGAAGTTCTGATTTCCACCGTTGCCGACATACCGGGCCGGAACGGAACCTTGCCGCCCTGAGATAATTCACTGTAACTCGATTTATCGATGCGCACCTTAACGATGTACTTCGATACCTGGTCTGTTGACAGTGCTGTGCTGCCAAAACTCCCGAGATTTGATGCCGAGTTGGAGACTTCGCTTACGCGGCCCGAAAACTTCCGGTTTGCGTATGCATCCACTTCAATTTCAGCTTCGTCACCTGTTTTGACGCGAACGATGTCGCTCTCGCTCACTTCCACCTGTACTTCCATTGCGTTGAGATCTGCGATGCGCATCAGTTCCGTACCGCTCATCTGGATGGTTCCAACCACGCGTTCCCCTTTCTCGACGTTGAGCCGGGAAACAATTCCGTCGACCGGTGCTTTGATCACGGTTCGGCCCAGGTTTGATCGCTGTTCTTTCAGAACGGCCTCGGCGTCGCGCACCTGATAGCCGGCAGCCTCCGCCGTTCGTATGGCATTTTTCAACGCCGTTTCCGCATTGCGGACGGAGAGTTCCAAATTGCGAAGATTCGTCTCTGATGCTTCGTATTCCGATTTCGCCAGGATCCCTCCGCGAAACAGTTCTCCATTGCGTTCGTGTGTGCGCCTGGCCAGATCGAGTTGCAACTTCGCCTGTTCGACCAACTGCTTCGAACTCTCGATGCTGTTCTTACTGGCTACGGCCTGCGTCCTCGCTACGTTCACCCCCGCGCTGCTGCGCTCTACCGCCGATTCGTAGGCATCGGCATTGACACGGGCCAAGACCTGCCCGGCCCGCACAGAATCCCCTTCCCGAACAAACAACTCTACAATTTCTCCCGAGACGTCTGATGAAATTTTGATCTCCGTTTCCGGAAAGATCTTTCCGCTCGCCGTTACGGTCTCGACGATATCCCGCCGCAGCACCTGCTCCATGGTGACCTCTTCGCCCCTGGGCTTGCCTTTTGCCTTGAATATGGCCGCAACGATCAATGTGGGAATTAACAAGATCAGTGTCCAGGTGTACCATTTGAGTTTCTTCAATTTTTCCATTGGTTGATCGTTTTTTACCAGGTCAGTTTTTTTCCAGCGTAATAATCGAGTACTTTTTGGCGAAACACCAGTTCGTATTTTGCAATCAACAGGTTGTTTGAACTGCTCTGGAAGTTGGTTTGCGCCACGTTGAATTCAAACGCGCTGGCGGAGCCCAGTTCAAGTTTTTTTGCAACGGACTCCTGCAAGCCTTTTGATGCATTATAGGCTTTGAGTGCAGCATCGTAATCTTTTCCGGCCGCCTTCAGATTGGCGATGGCCGTAAATACATTCTGGTCTAGTGTTTCTTTGCGCTGCTCGAGTTGAAGCGCCGCAGAGCGCGTTGATATTTTTGCCCTTTGCAGAGCCCCTCGCGCTGCGTTGTTTCTGTAAATGGGAATCGACACGGATATGCCCGCGCCGTAGCCAAGGAACTGGTCGAATTGGTCGCTAAAAGGGGTGACCTCCGTTTCCAGTACGGTAGGGTAATCCTGTTCAAACTGAGCCGGCTTGCCGTCGATGTACACCCCGGGGACACTGACCCGGGTAGTACCATACTCCGTTGGGCGGATTGCTGCATCCGAAAACCGCGAGCCGATGCTTCCGCTCATGTAAACCGTTGGAAAAAATGTCGCGCGGGCAATTTTCTCACCAATTTTCGCAACGTCGAGCCGGAGTTTTGCCGCCCGGATCGAGGCCTGGCTTTCTGTTGCAGGAGCGATCAGGTCTTCATATGTATACAGCTGAAGTGCTATCACGTCGAGTTGTTCTTCGCGCAGACCCTGAAGCTGAACGTCCGCAGCGAAAGGAAGCCGCATGGCTTGCCGGAGTTGAAGCCAGGCAAGGTCCAGACCGTTCTCGGCAGCAACGACCCCCTGTTCTGCAAGGGCTGTCTGGCTTATCCATTCCAACAGGTCTGATTCGGGTCGCAGGCCCGCCCGGATCAGTTTTTCTGCCTGATCCTGTTGCAACTTCCGGGTTTCCAGGCTCTGGGCCGCCACTTCCAGGCGCTCTCCTGCCAGAAGAACGTTGAGATAATAACCGGCTATGCTGAGCCCGAGGTCGTTCAGGGATTGCTGCCTGTCTTCCCGCGCAGCAGAAAGTTGGATTCGCTCCTGTCGCGAGGCATTGCGCAGCGATCCGGACTGAAAGAGGACAACCGCACTGGAAAGGCTGTAATTGGAGTAAAGGATGTTTTCCGTGGTAAAACTGTTGGTAGTCGGATCGATGTTCCTACCAAAACTGATGCCGCCGTTAAGCGATCCTGTCAGATCGGGGAAATATCGATGGCGTCCTGTGCGGACGTCAATTTCAGCCAATTCTACAGAGAGGTCTGCTTGCTGTACGGCCAGGTTATTTTTTGATGCATATTCAATGCACTGGTTCAAATCCCAAATGGTTTGCCCGGAAAGCCAATGTCCTGCGACCAGGCAGCAACATGCAAAGAGGAATCGTAGGCTCATGCTTCAAATTGTATACAATATTAAGTTACCCGGCACGGAACGCCTCGCCCTTTAGAGCGATGTGGGTAAAAATCAGACGAAAGGCGCCAATCATAGGACGGACGGCATTATTGGTTAGAATTGAACAGGCCGGTAAACATCAACCGGTCGTAACGTCCGCCGAAAGGGCGGTAATACACGAGGACAACGTAATCGTTCTCCGCCTCGTACCAATTTCCTTCCAGTGCCTCGGTTTGCGGTCTGCCATCGGGACCTTCCGAGGCAAACAGGTAGTTGTAATAACCCAATTTCAGCAGGACATTGCCAAGATAGGCCTTTTTTTCCGGGTCGTACTCCATACGAAAAGCCGGCAGCAGTTTCCAACTTGAAAACGCGCCATACAGGTAAACCTCCTCGTCGATTGGATATCCCGTTTTGAGGGTGAAATGCGCGCGCACGTAGTCTGACTGGCTGTGGGGATCAAACCGGTCGAGGTTGTGAATGAGAAAGCGGCCGTTGATATCGGTTTCTGTGTAAAACGGGCGGCCTTCCCGGACGCCATCCGGAACAAGCCATGCATGGTATTCGCCGTCCCGCTCCTCCCACAGCTCAATGTCGGGAGTGCGGGAACGAATGGTCCGCAGATCTTTGTATCGAAATTCCTTTCTCGCCGGGAACAGCCAATCATCAGACTTGTTAAACCGGAAAGAGTTGCCATGAAAAAAGTTGGCAAGGCGATGCCGGATGGCAGTATTGGGGTCACCATTTTGCAGGATCATCACGCTCAGTTCTTCTCCGTTGTTCGCAACATCGAACTTTCCAGTATTGACTGTCGCGTTGAGCGCCTGGTGACTGCGACGCAGATCCGGATTGACCGGCTGAACAAAATCCAGCTCAACTAAAAATCCCTGTTCCGTCACAAAAAATCTTCGCGTAAACAAAACGCGCCTCCACCGGTCGAAAACGCAAATCAAAAAGTTACCACTTACGGAAACTGCTGATGAATTGAGGTGCAGACGGTAATGAATGAACGGCAACTCGGTCCCCCGGGAACTGAGGTAGTCTTCAATCTGGCGCTCTGGAAAACCCGGGTAATACTCATTCGTTTGCAGTGTCGATGGATTCCAGTCCTGGTCAAAATGGTAAATGGTGTAGTAGAGCTCCTCAGGTGATGCCTGGAGCAGGTCGAAATAGAGGTCCAGTCCGGTTGATCGCCCCAGGGTCATGGTTGGAATGGCCTCGCGCTCCGGATGGAGTTGAAAGAAAAGGATGGTTTGAACCCGGTCGTCGTACACCGTATCGGTTGCCGGCAACTCAAACGGATCGCTTTGGGCGGCCCCCTCTCCCGGAATCCAGCACATGCCACACAGAGCTCCCCAAACAAGGAAGGGGAGGTGCTGCTTCAAAAAATGCATATCGCAATATAACGCTTGCGGGATGCAAATAATTTCACGATCTGACCGGGTCGACAGGTAAAAGTAGCTTGCCGACAGCTCAACAATTCCGCCAAATCTGCGTTAAAAAGCTTTAAACTCAATTAGCATTATGTATCCACAGGAGCTCGTATTGCCCATGACCCGCGAATTGACGGACATTGGCTTCCAATCATTGGTTAGTCCGGAAGAAGTTCGCGGCGTCCTCGAATCCCGGGAGGGAACCGTTTTGGTCGTTGTCAACTCTGTTTGCGGTTGTGCAGCCGCCAACGCCCGACCAGGTGTGCGCATTGCCCTGCAGCGCGCGCCCAGGCCAGACCGGCTGGTGACGGTATTTGCAGGTGTTGACCGCGATGCCGTACAAAAGGCGCGTGAATACATGCTGCCCTACCCCCCCTCCTCGCCATCCATTGCTTTGTTTAAAGACGGGCGTCTGGTGCATATGCTCGAAAGACATCACATAGAGGGTCGTTCCGCCCAAATGATTGCCGACAATCTGGCAGCTGCCTTTTCCACCCATTGCCAAGTGAGCGCATCGTGACCGGGGCATTTACAGCATTGCTTTGGTGTACGATGGTCCTGCCTTTAGCCGCAGCGGCCCCGCTTTCCGATACTTCCCTGGGACCCGTTCCAAAATACTCACAAGCGGAATGGAAAAAGGAAAAGGAGGACATTGCAAAATTTGATAAGCAGCTCAAGGAGTGGAAGAAAGCCGTGAAAAAGGCCAATCCGGATTACCTCAATACGGTTTACGGAAGGATCCTGGAGGCTGCCTACCGCGAACACAATCAGTTGAGCAACCGCGTTTCGGGGAGAAGCCGTCAGCTCATCCGCCAGGAGGGCAAATCAGAGCGCGACAGTCTGGCTCCCAAGGCCTACAACCCTGAACTGAGGGATCAGCCTGCCAGGGTCACCAAAGAGGAGATCCGCCTGCGCAAAGCAGAATCTGATTATCTGGCCAACTACGTCGATCTGGTCAAAAAACAGACGACCCTGCTCAAAAATCTCAAAAACAACAAGCCCTTTTCATCCGATGCTGAGCCCAGGATCTATGCAGATCTCACCAAAGAGCTGGAGGCTTTCCGCGATGCCATGAAAGAAGAACTGGCTCTCATGAAAAAAGAAGTGCACAAGCGCTGACCGGACAGGGTAAACGAATCGCGAGTTTTTTTAATATGTTCTTACCTTTGGCCCACCGGAAGGCACCCAACGAATATGGCGCAAGAACATAATTATACAGAAGAAAACATTCGGTCGCTCGACTGGAAGGAGCACATCCGGTTGCGTCCCGGAATGTACATCGGCAAGCTTGGCGATGGAAGTCATATAGACGACGGGATCTATATCCTGCTCAAAGAGATCATTGACAACTGCATTGACGAATACGTCATGGGGTATGGCAGGGAAATCGACATTGAAGTTCAGGATGGTCTGGTGCGTGTGCGCGACTATGGTCGTGGCATCCCGCTTGGGAAAGTGGTCGAATGCGTATCGCAGATCAACACAGGAGGAAAATATGACAGCAAGGCTTTTAAAAAATCCGTCGGGCTCAATGGCGTGGGAACTAAAGCGGTAAATGCATTGTCGGCCTATTTCAAGGTTGAAGCGTTCCGCGACGGAAAAGTTAAAACTGCTGAATTTGAGCGCGGCAATCTTTTGCGCGAGAACAACATTCGCCCAACCGGCGAAGTCAACGGTACGGAAATCCAGTTCCGCGCCGATGAAAAGATCTTTTCCAAATTCCGCTACATGCAGGAATTTGTTGAAAGCAGGATATGGCATTACGCTTACCTCAACGCAGGACTGCGCATCCATTACAACGGAAAGACGTACGTCTCGAAGAACGGGTTGAAAGACATGCTGGAGCGTCGCACCGACGGGGAGCATCTGAATTATCCGATCGTTCACCTTCGTGGCGATGACATTGAATGCGTACTCACCCATGGCAGTCAATACGGAGAGCAGTACTACAGTTTTGTGAACGGGCAGTTCACGTCCCAGGGAGGTACGCATCTCAATTATTTTCGCGAGGCGATTGTCAAGACGGTCCGGGAATTTTATAAAAAAGATTTTGACGTCCGCGATATTCATACCGGCGCCATCGGCGCCATTTCCGTGCGCATTGAGGAACCCGTATTTGAATCACAGACCAAGACCAAACTGGGTTCCACCACCACGAGTCCGGAGGGAGCGTCTTTGAGATCCTTCATCGTCGATTTTATCAGCAAGGAACTCGACCTGTATCTTCACCAGAACCCGGAGACGGCTAAGGAGCTACAGAGTCGGATTCTTCAATCGGAGCGGGAGCGCAAGGAGATTGCAGGCATCAAGAAGCTGGCCAATCAGCGGGCAAAGAAGGCGAATCTTCACAATAAAAAACTGCGCGACTGCAAATACCACTATTGCGACAGCAAACTCAAGCCTGAACTCGCAAATGCCACAACGGTATTCATCACCGAGGGCGATTCTGCCAGCGGAAGCATTACCAAGGCGCGCAATCCGGAACTTCAAGCTGTTTTCAGCCTGCGGGGCAAGCCCTTGAATTGTTTCGGGATGACCAAAAAGATCGTTTACGAGAACGAAGAACTCAATTTATTGCAACATGCTCTCGACATCGAGGATGGTCTGGAAAGTCTCCGGTTCAACAACGTCGTGATCGCAACAGATGCCGACGTGGATGGTATGCACATCCGGCTTTTGCTGCTTACATTTTTTCTGCAGTTTTTTCCGGAGCTCGTCCGCAACGGTCACCTTTTTATTTTGGAGACACCCCTGTTCCGCGTCCGGGACAAACAGACTACTTATTACTGCTATTCAGAAGCTGAAAAACAACTTGCAATAACCAAACTTCGGGGGAAGCCCGAAATTACGCGTTTCAAAGGGTTGGGTGAGATCAGCCCGGATGAGTTTTCAGGATTCATCGGTCAGGATATCCGGCTTGAACCCGTAGTGCTCAGCGACGATTCCCACATAGAGAAGGTGCTCGAATATTACATGGGTAAGAATACCTCGGAACGGCAGGAATTCATCATTGGGAACCTGCGCACAGACCTCGACCGCATTGCAGCATCCGAAGCGCTGGCAGAATTGCATGAGGCCCGTTGACCGGAAGTACCCTTAAATTTTTCCCGATTTCCATTCCTGGTATGAACTAACGTTTGTTCGCTTAATTTTTTAGGGGCAATCATTCTCCTTCGCAGTATGCCTTCCGGAAACGGAAAGACTCCCGCGAATTCCGATGAGCTCAAAAAATCTGAAACGAGGAGGCGGCTCTCTCGAAATTCCATCCAGATGCTCATTGGTTTGATGAAGGAAAGCCTGTTGAATCAAAAAACTGGTACTATTAAAAAACCACCCCTTGGACCAATTTACCCGGCCACACTCAATGGCCTGATGAGCGCATTTAATTTTTTAGGAACCGCAAATCTTTCTGCAGAAATTCCATGGAAGACAGGGCCTGCCCCGCCGTACCCACAAATTCGATCTTAAGGACCCTTTCACCGGAAGCACCCCGCACACTGGCTCTCGTGTAATTATTTTGCTCTATGAGCATGGAGGCGATCAAGTCGGGGTTACTCCTTTCATAATCGCTCGTGCGGTGCACGCCAGAGGTCAATGCGGAATTCGTGATGTCGCAAAGCAAATAACCATCCCGAAGGTTATTACAGATCACGTCGCTGTGATGGCGGTCGCCCGACATCATGACAACGCCATCGATGCGTTCGTCCTCGATAAAATGCAGCAATTCATTGTATTCAACGGGATAATGCACAAGACAGTCATAGCGATTAAAGCGGTTGAGGAAATTTGAACCATTGGCAATGATCTTGAAACTGGCCTTGCTGTTGGCAAGTTGGTTTTTTAGCCATTGCAACTGTTCCTTGCCCAGCATCCGCTTATCCGGATTGGGAACACCTCCCACGCTGTCGGGCAATTCGTCGGAATCCCGGAAACTGCGGCTGTCCAGCAGGAAGAAATCGACGTCGCTGTAGCTAAACCGCGTATAGATGCCCCCTTCGCGCGAACCCGCAGAGGGGTTATTCCAAAACGCATTGAAAACGCGGGTCGCCTCCTCCTTGAAGACGAAAGCCGCCCCCTCGTTATTCGGTCCGTAGTCGTGATCGTCCCAAATGGCATAATGGCCCATGGCCTTCCAGAATTTTCCCAGGCAGGGCAAACTCCGGTCCCGGTAAGCCCGATACCAAAGTCCCCAGTTGCTGTTGTAGTCGCTTTCACGGTAATACCAGTTGTCGCCGAGCCACAACATGAAAGCAGCGGGTTCCTTAGACATCGTTTCAAATATTGTACTGTCGCCTCCGTAAGGCCTGCCGGGTCGGTCAAATTGAGCTTCGTTAAAATAGGCACAGCTTCCGGCAAGAAAACTGAAGTCCGGAGCCGGTTGTCTGTATTGCCAGAGTACCGGTGTCCTGAAGGATGCCCTTTCCCCGGGGGGAAGCGTTGTATTGCGGCAAACGATCCTGTAGTGGTAGGTTGTCCCCTCAGCCAATCCCGTCAGATAAAACTTTGCCATCCGGAATTCAAACCGGCGAGACTCTTCCGCAGGGAATCGGCGCAGCGCTTCGGGACTGGCTTCCGGCCAGCACTCCAATTCCCATAAATCGTCGCCTTCCAGGGCGTACCATACCGACGCCGTGCGGAATTCCACCGGCCCCAGTACAGGACCTGTGCGAACCTGTGCGTGCACATCGAAGGCAATCCATAAAATAAAAAGCAGCAGATGGTTTCGCATTTCGCGATTTTTTGCCAAAGATAGACAGGCCTGCCTGCCACCCTGTTGCCAAATCGTTAAATCCGCTGGCAGGGGAGCGCGCATCCAGGCCAGCATGCGAACCGCAGAATGTTCAGATGCAGAGTCCACTTCAGATTCAGCGGGTTCCCAGCGGGGGCGCTCAACAAATTCGGCAAACGGGTTGTATTATTAGGCCCAGTGTCGTCGTTTGAACATGTGGATGGAAACCATTAGCCGCACAATAATTGCAACCGCACTTCATGCAGCCATGATCACGGCTTTTACACCCTGTGCCTCGTCAGCTCAGGAAGTTGTCCAATTTTCCGGAAAAGTGTATGCAGCAGATGTCCGGGGCTCTGAACCGCTGCCTTATGCACAAGTTGCCGTACCGCGGATACGGCAAGCCACCTACACCAATGAACTGGGCTTCTTTTCCCTTGCCGTTCGTGCCGGCGATACGCTTCAGTTGAGTTTCCTCGGCTTTAAGACCCAATGGGTAGCGGTACCTTCTGCTGGCAAGGGAGCGTCTGTCTATGAAGAATTTTTCCTTCAGCGCGACACCTTTGAGCTCGAACCTGCCACGGTGTATGCCATTCCCTCCCGAGAGCATTTCCGGCCTGAATTTCTCGCCATGGAGGTAAAAGACGACGCACGCGCGGTGGCTGAAAAAAATCTTTCACCCGAAGTGCTGGCCTGGATAGAGCCCGGAGTGCCTGCGGACCCGGGAGCTGCCCTGGGACTTTACTTCCGTCAGGAGGCCACCAACGCTGTTTACCGTGGCCAATTCAAGCCAACCGAGATCTTCAACCCGCTCGCCTGGATCAAGTTTATCGAAGCCTTGAAAAGAGGGGATTTTAAGAAAAAGAAATCGAAACCACCGGAATAGGATTGTGCACAGGGATCCTGATGGGCACAAGCGGCCCTATTTTTGCAGCAGTCAACGATTACATGAAAGTCACTGAATTTTTAAAACAGACCGGAGGAAAGACCCTGGTATCCTTTGAGTTACTACCTCCATTGAAAGGGGGCAGCATCGACGCCATTTTCCATACCCTGGATCCCCTTATGGAATTCAACCCGCCCTTCATCGATGTGACCTACCACCGGGAGGAATTTATTTACAACGTTCAACCCAGTGGTTACTACCAGAAAATTGCCATCCGCAAACGACCTGGAACGGTTGGCATTTGCTCGGCGATTATGCACCACTATGGCGTGCAGGCTGTGCCGCACCTGATCTGCGGGGGATTCACCAGGGAGGATACCGAAAACGCACTGATCGAACTCCACTTTCTCAACATCAAAAACGTTCTTGCACTGCGGGGGGACGCTCGCAAATTTGACGAGAAATTCATGCCCGAGCCCGGTGGCAATGCATACGCCCTTGATCTGGTACAGCAAATCGACCGGATGAACAAAGGGATTTACCTCGACCCGAGCATCGAAAATGGCAGCCGCACCGATTTCTGCATTGGGATTGCCGGATATCCGGAAAAGCATTTCGAAGCTCCCAATATGCAATCCGATTTGGATTTCACGCGAAAGAAAATTGACAACGGTGCTGAATACATCGTCACTCAAATGTTTTACGACAACAAGAAGTTTTTTGAATACGTAAATACCTGCCGTGCTGCTGGCATTCACGTGCCCATCATCCCGGGCATCAAACCGCTCACCAAAAAATACCAGCTCAATTCCGTCCCACGCAACTTCTACATTAACATTCCGGATGACCTGGTCAAAGCAATCGATAAAACTCATTCCGATCAGGCAGCCAAAGAAGCAGGAATCGAATGGTGTGTTGCCCAATGCAAAGAACTCAAATCTCAAGGTGTTCCCTGTCTGCATTTTTATACCATGGGCGATAGTCAAACCGTAAAAAAGATTGTTGAGAAAATTCTGTGAACGAACAGAAATTTATTCATTGTTTTCATTCTCATGCAACAGGCACTCTTACTTTCACCTACTCTCAAATCCTGGATATCCTGTTCCGAAGATTCGGACTTTCCCATTCAGAACCTGCCATTGGGAATTTACCGGAAGAGCGGACAATCACCCAGGGTTTGCAGCATCATCGGCACTACTGTTATTGACTTATTTGGCTTGTACAAAGCCGGAGTTCTAAAAACGCCGACACTCCGTTTGGAAGATCTCGAACAAGAGACGCTGAACCGCATGCTGGCCAAAGGAAAGGCCACCCTGCGCAATCTGCGGAAAGACCTTTCGGAAATTTTCAGGCTGGAAAACGAATCTACCAACCGGTCCCGTTGCATGCCGTTCTTGCAGGAACTGAATTCGGTAACGATGTGCCTGCCGGTTAAAGCTCCCAATTATACAGACTTTTACAGCAGCCGGGAACACGCCTACAACGTGGGAGTCATGTTCCGCGACCCCAACAATGCCCTGCTTCCAAACTGGCTCCATCTGCCCGTTGGTTACCACGGTAGGGCATCCTCCATAGTGGTTTCCGGGACGCCCGTGATCCGCCCCAAAGGCCAAATGCAGTTGAAAGACGGTGAAGCACCGGTATTTGGTGCCAGCAGGCAACTGGATTTTGAACTGGAAATGGCCTTTGTCATAGGCAAGAGCAATCAACTTGGCCATCCCATTCCGGTTAAAGTTGCCGAAGATTACATCCACGGTATGTTGGTCTTTAACGACTGGTCCGCCCGCGATCTTCAAAAATGGGAGTACGTTCCATTAGGCCCTTTTCTCGGGAAAAATTTTGCATCCAGCATCTCTCCCTGGATGGTGGACCTCGACGCTCTGCAAACTTTTAAAGTGGAAGGCCCACCGCATGAAAAACCACTACTGGAATATTTGCAATCTTCGGGACCGCAGAATTACGACATCCAGCTGGAGGTATATCTCATTACACCGGACGGATCCGAAAACCTGCTATCTAAATCCAATATGAAATACCTGTATTGGAATATGTCACAGCAATTGGCACACCATACCGTAAACGGGTGCAATATGGAAGTGGGTGATTTGTGCGCATCGGGAACCATTTCCGGCCCTACGCCGGACTCGTATGGTTCTATGCTGGAATTGGCATGGAAAGGCACTAAACCACTCTTGATGAAAGATGGCTCCCAACGAACGTTTGTAATGGACGGTGACACCATAATAATGAAAGCCTTTGCCAAAAAAGATAACTACCGGATCGGGTTTGGGGTGGTTCGGGGGATGGTAGTAAGTGATCTATAAAAAAATCCTCAAATGTCGTTCTCCAAAGTAGGATCTTCTTACATCCTCTTTTTTTCCTGCACCATCACATTTCCGATGGTCAGGGAAATATTATTACATCGGGCAAAAATGAGTTTCAGATAAATGTTCTACAAACGTATCCGTCCTACCAACTGCATTTATGCCAAGACCTCGCCCACTTTTGTATGAACAGTTGACTTGTTCCAATTCTGTGGTAGCAGTTCAGCGATTCGATTGATTGGATGATCCTTAATCCTGTGGAACACATCGGTTAACCAATCATAAGGGTTAATGTCATGTAGTTGGCAGGTTGCAAACAGGGAATACACCATTGCAGCCCTTTGAGCCGAATCGTCAGAACCTGCAAACAAATAATTTTTCCGGCCCAGGGCTAATGGACGGATTGAATTTTCGATAAGATTATTATCAATTTCCCCCTCGCCATGATAGATATAGGCCAATAGTTTATCCCATCTTTTGATAGTTTTATCCAAGACTTCCAAAAATGAGCTTTATTGAAATTATTTCATTGTCAGCCAGTCACAACGTTACTTCATTCTAAGTTCATATTAAAAATTATTTATATCACCTGACCCTTCCATATTCCATTAGAATTTACTGATATTGCAGGCGCCGGAATTTTTACAATATTAAAAAGAGAGCGCAGTGATTTTAAAAAGAGGTTGCGGGTCTTGATTTTACTCAGATCGATATCCAGCGATAAATAATACTCATTCACCCGTGGGATCGAGGATGCATCATAACGAATGCCATTATTTCTATCCCAAACATTTGAATACCCCCCCAGCAGACCGCCGGCTCCAAACCCGAAAGCCACGTTCAACCAATCCGGCCAGATCGTCCATTGCCGGTTGATCATTCGCTCCGGACTAAAAGACAACCAATAGGTCTGCGCATTGTAGTCTTTAAAAACGGCATTGAAAAACCCGTTGCCGAATAATTCGCGAGTTCGGTCTTTGATTGAGTAGTCCGGGTCTTCCAATGCATTTACGGGTCCCGAGGAATAGCGCTGCGGCCATGCAGACAGCTTGATTCTGAATTTCTGTTCCTTCCAGATCAGCTGCTGGCTGGTAAATATCCCTAATCCAATCATATTAGCAGCCATGTCCGGCCAACTGAATCCATAATCTTTGCCGTAGCCGTCCATTACTTCAATGGTGGTCTGAAACAACATGGCCATGGAATTTCCCCACAACAAGGCCGCCCGTTCGCTGTAACCACACCATCGCGCACCGCGATATCCCCATTCGCTCTGGAAATAACTGCTGAATGCATGAGCGGCTTTGTCCATGTGCATCCATTCTCCCGCATCGTTGAAGAAATGAAATTTTCCCAATCCGTTTTTGCGATACCAGGCCTGAAACAATCCAATCGAAAAGGCAGTATACGAAGTAGCAGCCACACCGCCCGCGATCCACACTCGATTTAAATTGACGGTGTCAACCGGCATCAGCAAATGATCTGACCCTCGCTGACCAAAAGCGGGCTGTATCATCCATGCAGTCGTCAGAAAAAGAATTCGGATCATTGCATATGGCCATTTGTCCTGTACATGGAGAATTTTAAAATATTTATCAAAGCTATTCAATCATTCGCCATAACCCAAATAACGCCAATGGAATCATGTGTCCGATGCCATTGCTCTGCACAAGCCATGATGATTCCGCGAAGAGGATGCTTCTACGGTTAAGTTGCTAAAGTAATCCCGCAATGATGATGCCGCTCCCCGGAGGGAAGTGGCCGAGAGTCAATACCGGTAATGTTCCGATTTGAAGGGTCCGTCCTTATGGACGCCAATATAGCCGGCCTGCTTGTCGTTGAGTTCCTCAAGTTCCACGCCGATCTTAGCCAAATGGAGGCGAGCAACTTTCTCGTCGAGACTTTTCGGCAGGGTATACACCCTGTTGTCGTATTTGGAGGAATGTTGCCATAACTCGATTTGCGCCAGGCACTGGTTGGTAAATGAGTTGCTCATCACAAACGACGGGTGACCCGTAGCACAGCCCAGGTTGACCAGACGGCCCTCTGCAAGCAGGAGGACGTCATTTCCGTCAATGGTGTATTTATCGACCTGTGGTTTGATTTCAACTTTGGTATCGCCATAATGTTGGTTCAACCAGGCCACGTCAATCTCATTATCAAAATGCCCGATATTGCAAACGATGGTTTTGTCTTTCATTTTGCGGAAATGCCTCTCCGTGAGGATGTCGCAATTTCCCGTGGCCGTCACGACGATGTTGGCCATGGAAACGGCGTTTTCCATTTTCATGACCTGGTATCCGTCCATAGCAGCCTGAAGCGCACAGATCGGATCGATCTCCGTAACAATGACGCGGCAACCAGCGCCTCTCAGCGAGGCAGCGGAGCCTTTGCCTACATCACCGTAACCGGCTACCACGGCGACCTTTCCAGCCATCATGATGTCTGTAGCCCTGCGAATGGCATCGACACAGGATTCCTTGCACCCATATTTGTTGTCAAACTTGGATTTGGTCACCGAGTCGTTGACGTTGATGCACGGAAGGGGAAGTGTTCCGCTTTTCATGCGCTCGTACAGCCGCATAACGCCGGTAGTGGTTTCTTCCGAAATGCCCCGGATGTCTTTCACCAATTCCGGAAAGTGATCGAGTACCATGTTGGTCAGATCACCGCCATCGTCGAGGATCATATTGAGTGGCTTCCCTCCGTCAAAAGCAAATAAGGTCTGCTCGATGCACCAGTCAAATTCTTCGTTCGTCATTCCCTTCCAGGCAAAAACGGGAATGCCCCTGGCGGCAATGGCGGCTGCAGCATGGTCCTGCGTTGAAAAAATATTGCAGGAGGACCAACTGACCTCGGCACCCATTTCGATGAGGGTTTCAATCAACACCGCGGTTTGGATGGTCATGTGAAGACAGCCGGCAATCCGGGCTCCCTGGAGCGGGCGCGTCTTGCCGTAATCTGCCCGCAAAGCCATGAGACCGGGCATTTCAGCTTCAGCCAGTTCGATTTCCTTCCGGCCCCAGTCGGCCAAAGTGATGTCTTTTACCCGAAATTTGAGGTGGGTTGCCACTTGCTCCATAAAATTGCTTGTTTTTTTTTGCAAAGGTATCAAATGTTTGCCTGCTACTTAAAGCCCTGATAACCAATTAGAGGCCATAGAATAATGCAATCGCTTGCAAAAAGTTCACTGTTTCAGAATCCAAGATGGTGAACAGTATATTGTTCAATCATATTATCTATTTATATATGCTTTAATAACAGCTTATTATACTTTTATACATTATTTAATTTAATAATATTTCATTGATGATCAAGTTGACCCCAAACCCTGATCAGCAAGGGCAGGCAATGTGCGTCCTATTGTAGTTTTGTCGGACATGGCCCGCGTATTATTTATCCAGACCGCTTTTCTTGGCGACGTCATCCTTGCTACGGGGCTCGTCGAACGGTGGAAGCAGGAATTCCCTGACGATGAGGTAGATTTTCTATTGCGAGGGGGTAACGAGGGTGCGCTTGAAGGAAATCCCCACCTGAGAAAGGTGTTGGTGTGGAATAAGCGGCGGGGCAAATTCCGGGGCCTGATCCGCATCATCGGAGAAGTTCGCAGGCAGCGCTATGACCAGGTGTTCACCTTGCAGCGATTCGCTTCGACGGGATGGATTGCGGTGCTCTCGGGTGCGCGCAACATCGTAGGATTCCGGAAGAATCCTCTTTCGCGCTTTTTTTCGGAGTCTGCAGAGCACGTCATCGGAGGTGAGTGTGGTCTGCATGAGGTGGAGCGCAACCACCGTTTGATCCAGTCACAGGTGGGAGATCAATATGGATTGCCGAAGCTGTACCCGCCCGATCCCGAGCAGGTTATCGCCGGACTGGGCCTTATTGCCCCATACGTCACCGTGGCACCGGCATCGGTCTGGTTTACCAAACAGCTTCCGGCTGCGCAGTGGGTGAAGCTGCTTGCGCGCCTGCCCAATGGACTAACGATCGTTATTCTTGGATCGGCATCCGATCGCATATTGGGAGAACGCATACGGGAGGAACTGAGCCAGCTGCGCGGTGGACAGCCGTTTCATAATTTATGCGGGCAGCTCAACATCGGTGCATCGGCTGCAGTGATGCAACGGGCAGTGATGAACTATGCAAACGACTCAGCCCCAATACACATGGCTTCAGCAGTCAACGCGCCGGTGTGTGCGGTCTTTTGCAGTACAGTTCCGTCATTTGGATTTGGCCCATTATCCGAACGTTCGTTTGTCGTACAGACGGAAGAGCCGTTGATCTGCAGACCCTGTGGCCTGCATGGAAGGAAGCGTTGCCCAGAGGGCCACTTTCGTTGTGCGACCTCAATCACGACAGAAGCCTTGCTGGATCCGATGAGTATGGTTTGGCGATAGGTATCCGTCTATAGTAAGCGATCAAGTCTGCTGTCAACTTGCCAAATCGGATATCCGGAAGGTCAAAGTGTTCTTGTGAAATGCGGCATTCACCTCGGTTTGCCCGGTTACTGGCAATCTTCTCGAAGGCAACGAAAAAAAGCGATTTAGTTCTTCACCCGGCACATGGAAAGACAACCGGGAGGCATCTCATTTTGTGGAAATACTAACACAAGTTAGTTTACACAGACCCTGCCAGGCAGGTTAATTTTCAGGAATGGGGCAGGACGGGTATAGTTTGAATGGGTAGGGGGGGGTCTAAGAATTTGAGGAGGTCGTTGTCAGGTGGCAAATGGATGTCACCGGATGAAGAACTTTATGGTGAATGGAGGAGGGGTGATAAAACAAAAAAGCCCTGGCACAAAGTGCAGGGCTTATTTTAAAAAAAAGGCGGCGACCTACTCTCCCGGATTTTTGTCCAGTACCATCGGCGCAGAGGGGCTTAACTTCTCTGTTCGGAATGGGAAGAGGTGGAACCCCCTCGCTAAAACCACCTAAGACTTAGATTCCCGATGGGAATATTTCTTTTTGCGACACAGCCCATTGGCTGGAGCGCGTTGGTTGGGAAATGTTCTTTGAAAAAGGTTGGAAGAGGAAAGAGCAGAAGATAAAAAAAGGAAGTTACGGGGTAATTAGTACTACTCGGCTCAACGTATTACTACGATTCCACCTGTAGCCTATCAACGTAGTCGTCTTCTACGACCCCAAGTAACACTCATCTTAAGGATAGCTTCGCGCTTAGATGCTTTCAGCGCTTATCTAGTCCGTACATAGCTACTCTGCGCTGCACCTGGCGGCACAACAGATACACTAGCGGTACGTCCGACTCGGTCCTCTCGTACTAGAGTCAGCTCCTTTCAATGTTACAACGCCCACCACAGATAGAGACCGAACTGTCTTGCGACGTTCTGAACCCAGTTCACGTGCCACTTTAATCGGCGAACAGCCGAACCCTTGGGACCTTCTCCAGCCCCAGGATGTGACGAACCGACATCGAGGTGCCAAACCTCCCCGTCGATATGAGCTCTTGGGGGAGATCAGCCTGTTATCCCCGGCGTACCTTTTATCCTTTGAGCGATGGCCCTTCCATGCGGAACCACCGGATCACTTTAGCCAACTTTCGTTCCTGTTCGATCCGTCGATCTCTCAGTCAAGCACCCTTGTACTAATGCGCTCTAAGCATGATTACCGACCATGCTGAGGGTACCTTTGCAAGCCTCCGTTACTCTTTAGGAGGCGACCACCCCAGTCAAACTACCCACCACACACTGTCTCCCGTTGGTACGGGATTAGAACCTAAATATAAAAAGGGTGGTATTTCAACGTCGACTCCATCCCGCCTAGCGGCGAAACTTCATAGTCTCCCACCTATCCTACACATCTTATATTCAAGCACAATGTGAAGCTATAGTAAAGGTGCACGGGGTCTTTTCGTCCCGTGGCGGGTAACCGGCATCTTCACCGATACTTCAATTTCACCGAGCTCATGGCTGAGACAGTGCCCAGATCGTTACACCATTCGTGCAGGTCGGAACTTACCCGACAAGGAATTTCGCTACCTTAGGACCGTTATAGTTACGGCCGCCGTTTACTGGGGCTTCAGTCAGAACCTTTGCTTGCGCTGAGCTCCTTCCTTAACCTTCCAGCACCGGGCAGGTGTCAGACCCTATACGTCATCTTTCGATTTTGCAGAGTCCTGTGTTTTTGTTAAACAGTCGCCTGGGCCATTTCTCTGCGCCCCGTCTTGCGACGGGGGTCTCTTTTCCCGAAGTTACGAGACTAATTTGCCTAGTTCCTTAGCCATGACTCACTCGAGCGCCTGAGGATACTCTCCTCGAATACCTGTGTCGGTTTGCGGTACGGGCTGTATTTATCTGAAGCTTAGGGGTTTTTCTTGGAAGTATGCTTGGAGCCACTATCACTTCACCCCGGAGGGATCCGTGTACTATCGTGTTTCGACTCACCGGCGGATTTTCCTACCGGATCGACGCCTACGCACTTCAACCAACTATTCCGTAAGTTGGCGGGCTTTACGCTGCTTCGTCACCCCATCGCAATAAACACAGGTGCCGGAATATTAACCGGCTTTCCATCGGCTTCGCCTTTCGGCTACACCTTAGGACCCGACTAACCCTGATCTGATTAGCATAGATCTAGGAAACCTTATTCTTACGGCGTCCCGGTTTCTCACCGGGATTATCGTTACTTATGCCTACATTTTCTTTTCCAGAAACTCCACCACATCTCACGATATAGCTTCGCTGTCGCTGGAATGCTCCCCTACCTGGCGCTTTTGGCGCCACCATAGCTTCGGTAATGCGTTTGATGCCCGATCATTTTCCGCGCAGAAACGCTCGACTAGTGAGCTGTTACGCACTCTTTAAATGAATGGCTGCTTCCAAGCCAACATCCTAGCTGTCATAGCATCTCCACTTCGTTTAATACAACTTAACGCATATTTAGGGACCTTAGCTGATGGTCTGGGTTGTTCCCCTCTCGGCGATGGACCTTAGCACCCACCGCCTCACTGCTGGACATATGTCACGGCATTCGGAGTTCGTCAGGGGTTGGTAGGTGGTGAAACCCCCTAGCCCTATCGGTAGCTCTACCTCCGTGACACTCGTTCCAACGCTGCACCTAAATGCATTTCGGGGAGTACGAGCTATCTCCGAGTTTGATTAGCCTTTCACCCCTACCCACAAGTCATCCAAAGACTTTTCAACGTCAACTAGTTCGGCCCTCCATCCCGGGATTACCGGAACTTCAGCCTGCTCATGGGTAGATCACACGGTTTCGCGTCTGCCCCCACTAGCTATTCGCCCTGTTAAGACTCGCTTTCGCTACGCCTTCCCACGTGACGTGGTTAAACTTGCTAGTGAGGAGCAACTCGTAGGCTCATTATGCAAAAGGCACGCAGTCATGGCGCGTAAACGCGCCACTCCTACCGCTTGTAAGCGCATGGTTTCAGGTTCTTTTAACTCCCCTTCTTGGGGTTCTTTTCACCTTTCCTTCACAGTACTTGTTCACTATCGGTCTCTCGGGAGTATTTAGCCTTACCGGATGGTGCCGGCAGATTCAGACAGGGCGTCTCCGACCCCGCCCTACTCAGGATACCACTATTCCATAACATTTTACGCGTACGGGACTATCACCCCCTATGGTTCAATTTTCCAAAAGATTCTGCTTCAATGTCATGTTCATCTGTGGTCCTACAACCCCGAAGCACCAAGGTGCTTCGGTTTGGGCTGTTCCGCGTTCGCTCGCCACTACTTGCGGAATCACTATTGTTTTCTCTTCCTCCGGGTACTTAGATGTTTCAGTTCCCCGGGTTCTCCCCCCGCTCACGCGGGATTCCAGGTCTTCAACCTGGAGGGTTGCCCCATTCGGAAATCTGCGGATCGAAGCTTGTATGCAGCTCCCCGCAGCTTATCGCAGCTTACCACGTCCTTCCTCGTCTCCGAGAGCCAAGGCATCCACCATGCGCCCTTATTCACTTCCTAATCTTTAGTTGATAACTGCATAATCATCTTATCAACTAACTATCTTCAGACGCTCTTTTCCTCTTTAATCCAACCTTTCAAAGAACTTTAACCGGCTCAGAAACCGAGGTTTCTTTTCCGGAGCCGCAAAGATAATTCGAAAATTATACCCCGCAAGCATCCGAAAGCCGAAATAGCAGATAATCCGGGATTCGAACCCGGAACCAGAAAACTGGCCCTCCCCGACGGATCTATCTGTAATGACATTCCCGTTTGACAGGAAAACTAAGGAGGATAGATAAAAGGAAGAAAACACCAAACGCTCAACCACGTCAGAGGTACATCGAACACTCACATTTGCATTGGCACCCCTTGCGGGGTGCTCAACTCTTAAAAGGAGGTATTCCAGCCGCACCTTCCGGTACGGCTACCTTGTTACGACTTAGCCCCAGTCACCGGTCTTACCTTAGATAGCTCCCAGTGAAGTCACCATCTTCAGGTACCCCCGGCTCC
>JABARE010000046.1:0-122908 GCA_019187365.1 Saprospiraceae bacterium
CACAGGATTAAGGATCATCCAATCAATCGAATCGCTGAACTGCTACCACAGAATTGGAACAAGTCAACTGTTCATACAAAAGTGGGCGAGGTCTTGGCATAAATGCAGTTGGTAGGACGGATACATTTTAAATGAAAACTATGGTTCTAGATATGGAACTTTTATTTCGGAGTCTGGTGTTATTTCCGAACAACAACATAAAGGGAATAAGTGGTTTCTAAAAATTGATAAAGGATGGGGATTAATACCATATCGGTATGCAGCTTGTAAAAACATTCCATTTGTAGATAAAAATATGTTTATTGTACACACAATACAATCTACTGGATTCCCTCCCTTTGGAATATTTAATGAATTTCATCCTGATAGAATTGAACCTGATCAGAATAATGAGTTTTTTCTCGCTGATTTGAATGGTAGCCCAAGTTCAGCTTGTGCAACGCAACCGGCGTCTAATATTTCCGAAACAGATATTGCAATTGCAGGAGGTTTATTTTCCAATAACTCACTTTACCCATCGGGGCTCTTAGACGCACGAAAATATTTATTTCGAAAGTTATTATTGAATCCTACTTTTATTCAAATTGACCCAGTCTTACAAACTTTTTATAGTAACTATTTGAATAGCAACATTGGACACCTTGTTAAATCTGAAATCTTTTTAGATGAAGCCTATCACTTGAATCAGACAATTGGCAATGGAATTATTACCAACTTAAATAATCAAACTTTAATTTCCGATGAAATTTCTGAATTAGATAGCTTATTATCATTATCAGATGAACCAGATTCGATACATGTTGCGCAAAGAATATTATTAACTCAGCAACTTGCCAATTTACAAACACAGATAGACTCATTTTATTATCAGGCAAAACTTGATTTATATGCTGGATTGGATCTAGCAATAAATCAACTTCAACTCGTTAGCCCTCAAACGATTACTGAATCAAATGAAAAATCATACTTAAATATTTTTTTGAATTCTTTAAGATATCAGGATGGAAGGATTACTGAAAGCCAGGGAGTAATTCTGCGTGGTATTGCTGAACAATGCCCTTCTATTGGCGGATATGCGGTGATGAATTCCAGAAATCTATTACCCTATTGCTATACTGATTTTTATGAATTTTGTAATGAGCCGGTGAATATTCCTTATGGTGATCAAACATTTATTTATCTAGGTGACAACCCATTAATTCGATCCAATAGCTTCACTAACCAAGAAGGTTTATTTAACAATTTAACAGACAATAGATTTAATTCCGATCAATCAATTACAGAATATCTATACGAGATTTATAATTTGTCTGGGCAAAGAATTAAATCGACTAGTAATCCAATAGACATTCATAATAGTATTGATTTTGAAAACGGTATATATTTACTAATAACAACGGATAATTCAGGCAATAAGAAGGTAAGTAAATTTGCAATACTTAAATAATGATTATTCCAAATAATAAAATTCTAAGAATATTTGGACTAATAGTACTTTTCGTCTGTATTATAAGTACGACAGCATTTTGTCAAAAGGAACGAAATGCTACATGGATTTTAGGAAATCCAAAGGACGGAAATTTATTGAAATTCAAAGACAGTCTTACTGTTTCATTAATTGATCCAGGAATATATACAGCAGGTTCCAATTCAAGTATTTCGGATTTGGAAGGCAAGCTACTCTTTTATACTAACTCTTGTTGGGTTGCTAATGCTGATTATAAATTGATGAAAAATGGGGACACCATTAATCCAGGTGAATTAAAATATGGATATTGTACAAATTTTAGTGGGGCTCCATCACCCGGCTGTGTTATCACAGAATTTCCAGGTAAGAAAGATTGGTATTATATATTCAATGTTGATTTTGATATTCCTTATTTCGGTATAGACTCATTTGCTGCATTTGCCCCTCAGAGGGTAATGTATCATATTGTAGATATGACAAGAGACTCCGGTAAGGGTGAGGTGATATTAAAGAATCAAATTGCTTTATATGATACACTTGGCAGGGCCAGCTTAATAGCCTGTCGTCATGCCAATAAGAAGGACTTTTGGCTCATTGCTCCAAAATCTCATACTAATTGTTACTTTGTGTTTCTTGTAGACGAAAATGGAGTAAATAAGCCATCACTTCAATGTCTTGGAGAACGTTGGTCAGACCTTGATGGACAAGGACAAGCTGTATTTAGTCCAAGTGGCCAGCACTATGCCAGAATGAATAAATGGAATGGATTGAATATTTATGACTTTAATGATAGTACAGGACGATTATCCAGTCCTAGACCTAGAATTATGTTTAATCAAGATACATTCCATGTTACCGGATTGTCTTTTTCTCCAAATTCAAGATATCTATACGCAAGTCCACTTTATAAAGTAATCCAATTTGATATGCAATCTTCAAATATTGAAGCATCTAGAATAGATATTGCTCAATATGATGGATTTCGTAATCCTTATGGAACAGTATTTTATTTATCGGCTCTGGCACCTGATGGTAGAATATACATTAGTGCCACAAGCAGTACTTATAATTTGCATGTAATCAATATGCCAGATTGTCCTGGAAAAGCATCCGAAATAATTCAACATGGGGTTACACTACCTGGATTTAACTTCTCATCTATACCAACTCAACCACATTATGGTTACCCGCCTTCAAACTATGGGTGTGATAGCACATTAAATGGAGTTAAGGAAGATTTAACCAGTAAAAGATTATTTGATGTTTATCCAACAGTAACAAAAGATAAAGTAATAATTAAATATAATGGGAATCAATTCAAAGAAAATAGAGTCGTTAGAGTGACAAATCTCGCTGGTAATCAACTTACTTACTATTTTTCACTTCAAACATTTAATGAATTAGATCTTTCAGAACTTTCTTCAGGCATTTATTTACTGCAAATTTTAAATAAGAATAAAGTTATATTCCAGAATAAATTGGTTAAAATCAACTAGAATTAATTTGAATGATCTTGTAAAATCAACAAGTATAGTTGTATGGAAACATTAATTGGAAAAAGAAGGGTTCACATCTGATAACAAAGTGTATGACGATCATGGCGACTAAACGCCGCCACGTCGCATACACTTGACCGATGTGGCGCCATTCGGCGCCACATCGGATCGCCGGATTGCATGCGCAGATGTGGCCTTGAACGGCTCACATCTGCGCATTTGCGAGATTTCTCCGCGGATCGCAGCTTCGCTACTCCCGCTCCGAAACCTCGCAAATCCGGCGATCCGTTAATTCCAATTTCAAGAACCAAATCAGTTATGAAAACGTTAAGTTAAAGATATAAACAATCAAGAGACAATAAAAAAAGCCCACGACTACCCATCGAAATGGGGACGCAGGCCATCTTATCGCAAAATAAGGCCGCAAAAGTAAGGTTTTTGAATTGTATTTGGATTGTTTTGGATTATTTTTTTTACAATTTAAAACAAATTTTATGAAAAATTTTACTATTTTTTTTCTTGCTTTTCTTGGAAATTTTGGTTCAATTTTTGGACAAAATGACTGTGGGTTCCCTAGTATAGGCACTACTGGTACTTTCAATACATCTGGTATTGATTTCTTTAGTGAGTCTGTTTGTGAACCTTTAATCTTGAAATGCAATATAGTCATTTTAATGCGAAATAATGGTACGGGTGGATTATCCCCTTCAAGCAATCTGTGGTCTGATTGGGAAAATGCTATGAACGCAAATTTAGCAAATGTTCAAGATCCAGAAAATTGTTCAACTGGGTATCCTCTTGATTCAAAAATCAGAGTTAAATTGACTACACATACCATACCGAATACTTTAGCGTGGGATTGGTACGCTGAGACTAATCGCGATAATTATACAGGACATCCAAATTCTTACATTTGTTAAAGGTTTCTCGGCACTACACTGTGGGAAGATTTAGAAACCGTTATGGCTAATTTTGAACAAGCCCATTTTGGTGAAATTAATTTCTTTTTTATCGAAAATGGTGAATTAATAGATTTATTAGAAACTCATATTGCGAACGGAACTAGACCATTATCAAAGTATGTTGATCGATTTGAGCAAAATGGAATACCAATTGCAACAGGTTGTTCAGTATTTCCAAAGCCATATAATAGCTTAGCAAGCCAAAATTCATATGTAATTTCAAATCGATATTCAGATTATTTAATTCGACAAAATTTCCATGATATTTGGTGGCCACAATTTGCTAATGAAACACCTGAAACTGTGTGGGGTTGGTCTTTTTATGAAAACACATTGATGTTTTTACATGAAATGGGACATAACATTATGACTTTTTATCATGATAATTCATGTAATCAATTAATGTCTACTAATAGCTCACGCTCAAATCACATTACTAAACAACAGCTAAAGGATATACATAAAAATTTAGCAACAACAGACTTACACAATGCAATTGATTGTGATTCCTTATCTGAAGAAGTTTGTCCAATTAATATTTCTAGTAATGCAACTATAAATGAGCCTATGAGCGTCTATGGGGATATTATTATTAATGATGGAGTTACACTAACAATTACTTCAATAATTTATTTAAGTGAATACTCTGAGATAATTGTAAAGCCACTGTTTCGGCCCCCTAAACAATCAGACGAAGTTACACATAAAAAAATGTAATCTTTGTCTATGGAAAAGCGCAAATTCAGCCGTGAGGAGAAGCTTAAAATCCTCAAAGAAGCCCTGGGACAGGGCGTAAAAGTGACTTTGAATAAGCACGGGGTATACCCGGCGACATACTACAATTGGAAAAGGAAGTACGATGCGATGGGGGATATAGGCCTTCAGCACAGTATGACCAAGGAACGGCTCAAGGAGATACGGCGCCTTGAAAAGGAGATCAGCACGCTCAAAGAGATGGTCGTGGAGAAGGATCTCACGATTAAAATGCAACAGGAGCTGATAAAAAAAAAGTATCGCTAAGTGAAAAAGCTCAGATGGTAAGGGAGTATTCGGCAAGGGGATTGGTCCTGGAAAGGGCCCTCGAGCTTGCCGGTATCAGCCGCAGCCAATACTATTACGTAAAGAAGCCCGGCAAACCGGGTCGGCAAGCCACAACAACGACCCAGCGCATGGCAGAGGGAACTATGGTGATTTGCGACAATGCTGAAGTCGTTCAAACCATAGAAGGGATCCTAAAGGATCCGGACCTCCAGTATGGGTATAAGAAAATGACCGCTGCGCTGATGCTTGCCGGGTTTCTGATCGGGGCCAGGAAGGTGTATCGCCTCATGAAGAAGAGCGGATTATTACAAAAGCGTCGCCGACTGACAGGCAGAAAACGCGTACTCCATCGCAGGGTGCTTCCTGCAAGGCCTCTGGAAGTGCTTGAAATGGATATTAAGTATCAGTGGGTCGAGCAGTACCAAAAGAACGCCTACATCCTGACAATCATCGATACGTTCACCCGTGCAGTGCTTTATCGCTATGAAGGATACCACATCACCCAACACGAGGTCAGGGCTGCCTGGGAAAGCCTGATTGTCAATATTTTACAGCCAATGGACCTGCTCAGGCAGGGATTCACTGTAGAGATCCGAAACGACAATGGCCCTCAGTTCGTAGCCAAAATGGTTCAGGATTTCTTCGCGGAAAACCATCTCAATCAGGTGTTTACTCATGCCTATACGCCACAGGAGAACGGCCATATAGAAAGCTTTCATGCCATCTTGTCTGAGCATCTGGAGCGTTTTGAGTTCTATTCCATCGAAGAACTTACAGCCAACCTGGATGAGTTTTACACCAAATACAACACCATCCGTCTGCACGCTTCGATTGCCAGCTTGCCACCCCTGGTGTTCTGGAATCTGTTCATCCAGGGTCATATTACCTCCTCCTTTACTAAAAGCTACCGAAGGGTATTCAAAGTGGACATTCCTCTGTGGGAACTATCGGGTAATGAGAGCCTGAGGTCGTTTCCTGGAAGTGCAAAATTATTTTGATGTTTTGATCTATTTATTAACTTTGTAAAGAAAGTCTGATTAATAGGGGGGCAAACCACGTTATACCATACCGGCCGAAATAAATAAAATTGCTATTTTTGTAGAATTATGACAAAGAATACTTTGATAAAGGATATTAACACCCTACTGGAATCCATTGAAGACCTAAATAAACTGGAAGCCATTTATGAGCTGATTGAATATTATAAAAACACAAAGGATACTAGGACTTGGAATTATTTAACCCAAGAACAAAAAGACCACATCCTAAGAGCTTTTGACGAATCAGAGAATGACGATAATTTGGTTCCAATGAATGAAGTATTTAAGCGATAAATGGAAATACGCTTTGCAAAAGCCGCTACGTTTGATTTAAATATCATTTTAGAGTATCTGACAAATGAATGGGGAGAAAAGGCAGCCGTAAAATTCCAGTCCAAGCTTGAACACCTACTAAATTTAATAAGTTCGAATCCTTATCTAGGAGCTCTTGAGAATTCAAGGAATAGAATTTACAGCATTTTATTGATTAAAAATGTAAGAGTATATTATAGGATCCGCGATGAAAAACTTATTGTTCTTGCCTTATTTGATGTAAGACGGAATCCAAATTTAAGACCTACATGACATGGCCGGCAAGGTATAACAAAGCATGCACGCCAGCCGCCTATTGCATTTTTGTGGAGTTTTGTTTGGCAAGTTTGGAAATGAAAATGGAAAGTTTTATTTTTGGCATATAGGGAAGGCGGCCGTCGTGCATGCCGGACCGTTACCGCCAAGTTTAAGAAGGTGCACTGCCACAATGAAATATGAGTAAAATAGAAAAATTAATAAACGATTTACTTCCCGATAAGGATAAGCAACTAATCTATCTTGAGATTCTTTGCGAAGTCATTGAGTATGCAGATTCGTTTGGTTCAGAAAAATGGGGATTAAGTATTAAAAGTGATGATATAAGGATTAAGATTGGGAGCCTCATTACGACAACTATTCATAAAAATTCTATTTGGTTTGCACTTGACAAAGAGTTAATTGATAAAAACACAGCACAGATAAATGAAATACTTGAACCTGATTGGGATTTAGGAGAATGGGCGGAATATTCCGCTGTTAAAACTCGAAACTACTTCTATCGAGACAATTCTAAAGATAAATGGGAAGTTATTAAGCATTTGCATTTTGGTACAATTGAAAAAGCTTCAAAAAAATATTACCAATTACGGACAGATAGCCAAAAAGTAAACTCCGTTGAATTACTTGATTATTTAAGACAAAATATTTCTAAGGATTTACCTTTCCCAAAATATTTAGAGACCGAAATAGTTGGAGACGCAAAATTTAATAATACTGGCTATTGGATATTCTTTTGTAATCCCAAGTTCTGGCAGATTGACGAATTTCTTGAAACAGACGAAATAAACTCAACTTGGAGAATTACTGATTGGCAAAAGGATTCTTTTCAAATAGGGCAATTCGCTGTTATTAGGGTTGGCAATGATGCAAGGACTAAAGACGAATTAGCAGGAAAAGAAAGACTTAAAGCTGGGATTTATGGAATAGTTGAAATAATGAGTCAAGCGATGCCTATGCCTGATTCTGATGGACAATTCTGGATAAATCCTGAAAAATACGGAGATGAGCGATTAAGAGTAAAAATCAGATATATAAAAAAGCTTCTTGACAACCCGATACTTTTAAGCGATTTAAAAAATCTGACTGACTTTCAAGATGAAAAAGTATTATTAAATGGTCGCCAAGCTTCCTCTTGGTCGATTGAGAAAGAAACGTTTTATAAAATACTTGAAATTGCGGACAGCAATATTGAATCTGTTATCGAAGCTACTACGGCGGAGCTTAATGATTACAGCGATTTGCAAAAACTTGAAGCAAAATATTTCAACGCAACTCCAAGAGTAAAGGAAATAGTCAGCCGAAGAATTGAACGTGGAGATATTTCTAAAGCAGTTAAAAAAGCAAATAACTACGAATGCTTGATTTGCAAATCATTAGGGCTACATCCTCATGGATTTAGAAAAAGAAATGGCGAATTATATGTTGAAACTCATCATATAATTCCTGTATCTGAATTAGAACAAGGTTCTCTTGGAACATTAAACCTTTTGACAGTTTGTGCAAATCATCATAGACAGTTACATTACGGAGAAGTAAAGCTGATTGAAAATAATGATGTATATTTCGAATTTGCGATTGACAATGAAAAGATTATGATTAATAAAATGAAATTTAAATAAAAACCAGGCGGTAACACGCGGCCATAAAACATAGCGGTTTCAGTGCAATTTGCAAGCTCAGTTCCCGCTGGCAAAGTCAGTAACGGGGGATAGGTTCGCAGCCACGCAATCCGCTACGTTTCATACCGCCAAACCGATGCACCGCCATTCGGCGCCACATCGGATTGCCGGATTGCATGCGCTGATGTGGCCTTGAACGGCTCACATCTGCGCTTTTGGGAGATTTCTCCGCGGCGCGTCGCTGCCCTACTCATTATCTTCGCCGTTATCGAAATATTTCTTGCAGATTTTGATAAAATGATGGAAATTTGCTTCAATGTGGTGCATATAATTTGCATTATTAAAACTACAAATTGCTGATTTACAGTGTAATGCACAACATCTTTTTACAAATTTAATAACAGATCATGCCAATAAAAACTCTCAATAAAGTTTTAAAAACGGAAGTCGACAACATTCAATTGCCACGCGTTCAATCAATTCACAATTTTCATTAAATCACTTAAACAATGTTTACAAAGTTCACAACAGGGGATAAATTGTTTTTTATCTCCGCCTTTCTCTCGCTCATCTTCTCCGAAATCTTGTATTTCAGAGGAGATACGATTGATGCCATATTTGTTGGCCTTTGGGTACCGTCCATTCTGGCTTTCGGAATCTATTTAAAGGTTTTAAATTTCAAAAAAAATGATTGAATTAATTCCATATTTCGCAGGATTGATTACTTTGTTGTTCGGAATAGGATTCTATGCAGGTCTGCAAGAGTTCAAAAAAATAAAATAATCGCTTTATTGCAGTATTGACTCTGAAGAGGCCAAAGAATTCCTGCGAAAAATTAATAATGTTAAATGGGGAAAGTTATTCCTTTGGGTAAAAAAGGCTCGACTTTGCCAAATCTCTATTATTGTTTATGCTGTCCATAATGAGTTGAGTACAACCATGAAATATCTTCTGCTTATTATTTCACTGTGTCCACTGTTGGGTTCAGCTCAACAATACAATGATTTCGAGACGAACTGGAATCTCGATATCGAAATCGACACAACACTTCCCAACAACATCTGGCAGATCGGACCACCTCAGAAAACACTCTTCAAAGGCGCTTACTCGATGCCGAATGCACTCATCACAGACACCATAAGCTACTACCCCAACAGAAACTACTCTGCCTGTCAATTCAGGGCAGACATGGGAACCCTTTGGGCGTTCCCCTACTTCGTGATGACCTGGAGACAAAAATTAGACTTCGATTTCAAACGGGATGGAGGCTGGATTGAAGCATCCTATGACAATGGGGCAAGCTGGGTAAACCTCTTCACGGACACGACATATCAGCCATTAATTATAGGGGGTGCACCAATTGACACTCTGGCGGATGGTACGGTTGCTTTTACCGGAACCGATACCACTTGGAGAAACATGATGATTTGTTGGTCAAAAGGCCAAGGAACGCCTCCGTTTCCATTAAACAATGTCATGGACATTCGTTTGGTGTTCCGCTCCGACACAATTGCAAGCAATCATGAGGGTTGGTTGATAGACAACCTTGAGGTGTATCCGACCGTTATTGACTTCATCCCGGATTACCCGTCCGGCACTAAATACAATTTTGCCCTTTACCCAAATCCATCTGACTCCTACGCCACCATAGAATTGGAACTTGACAAACCATGCAGCGTGGTCATCGACATTCTCGACGCGCAAGGTCGCCTATTAAAACGCGTGACGGACAGCCAGGAACCCAAAGGACTCAGAAAATACAATACCACCTTGAAAGGTCTGGGTCCAGCAGAAGGTCCGTTGTTGGTGCGCTGTATCGTTGACAAGAGCCACAGGACACAGAAATTGATTAAAGGTCACTACTGACTACTCCCACTTTCACCAGGAAGCTCGCACAGACTCCGGAACACGGCATAACTTGTCCCGCCCAAGCGGTATTTGACTTTTTCCTCTCCAGCACAAAAAGACCCCCAGGCAAAAGCTAAAGAGCCGTTATTGCCATCGCTTCCTTAAATAAGGAAGTTTTATATCTCCTTTGTCAGGTTTATCCTGACTTTTTTATTATAAAGGGTTCCTCGAATAACCCAGTTTTGATGCCAGAATGAAAAGGGCTGCCTCTCTTCACTCCCTGTTGATGCCAGAATGAATTTAGCAAAACAAGACGAGGCGCGGTGAAGGAAGCTATGTGGAGCAATAACTGACTGAACCGCAACGAAGGATTGTGAAGCTAAATTCATTTCGCGCATTAGCCTGTGCGGGCTGGCTGGCGCAAGAGGGAGTGGAGAGAGGCTGCCCCCGAGCAAAACAAGACGAGGCGCGGTGAAGGAAGCTATGTGGAGCAATAACTGACTGAACCGCAACGAAGGATTGTGAAGCTAAATTCATTTCGCGCGCAAGCCAATGCGGTCTGGCTGGCGCAAGAGGGAGTGGAGAGAGGCAGCCCCCGAGCAAAACAAGACGAGGCGCGGTGAAGGAAGCTATGTGGAGCAATAACTGACTGAACCGCAACGAAGTATTGTGAAGCTAAATTCATTTCGCGCATTAGCCTGTGCGGGCTGGCTGGCGCAATAGTGGGTTATTAGAGGTGCCCTAAACAATTATTTTGACAATTTGAGAGAATTATTGAACCTAAAGTTCCCTAAAATTAGTCAGCATTATGGAAGTTAGCCCATTGTTCACAAAAAATGTGCCCCAAATTTACATTTTACTATATCGTCAGAAATGCAAATCCGGGGTACTTCAAAATATTCCTACACATAATGGGTACTAAGGTGAGAACCATGACCTCTGGGATAGTCCAACGGTGCGCTCCTTGTTTAGCTCTGAACTGTTGACTCCCCTATCTAAGAAGCCATCAATCTATGAGCTCCTATGGTGAGTTTACCATATGGGCAGCGTTGATTTGGCGTATCCCCCCGGCCAGCCCCATATTGCCTGACCTGATTTAAGGTGTTTTTTATGCCGCCCTATAATTTTTAGTAAAAAGGACAGGCATCGCCACATCGAAAGGCAGGAAAATCATTTCTCACCCTTCAGTCCTGTTGCAATCGGCAAAGTCTTTCGTCTTGTATGCAATCTTACCGGAAGCGAACCTTAGTCTTCAAAGAAACTCGGGAATCCTTCCTGGAGGTTGATTTTTCATCATCAGTGTTCCTGGTATCCCCCTTTCATTTTGGCGTCAACATGGAAATATCCGATTTCCCCTTAAATCAACTTAAACTGCACCACCAAAATCGCTTTTCCCTTCACCGGCACCCCGTAATTGGATGCAGGCGTCCATGCAGGCATCTGGAGGGCCATCTTTTGGGCCGCTTCGTCGCAACCCAGACCCAATCCCTGCAGCACCCTGGCTTCCATCACGCTTCCTTCCGGTGAAATGACCAATTGCAATTTGAGTTCGCCCTCCAGGCTGTTCCCGCGGGCAAGCTCCGGATATTCGAGGTGCTCGGCGATGTAGCGGCCAAGGTGATCAAAAGAAGGGGCTTTTATGCCCTCATTCAGACGAATGTTCCGGACATCCATTTGATTCACCGTGCTGGCAGTTGCTATGGCCGCCGGGGAATCCCGATCCGTAAAAGTCCAATCCACGCTGGCAAATGCCTGCGGATCGGCTACAGATGCTTCCTGAGCATACAAATTCTCTTTTACCATCGCACCGAAGAGGATCAAAAGAGCGGAAATACAAACTGCGTTTTTCATGATGTCGGGTTTTGATTTCGGATGAAGACCAGTCTTCCTCCGTTTGACCCTTCAAAGTTGCGACGACATGGTTCAAGGGAAAAGGACATACATCCCCATTGACCGGACGAAGCTTGCAAGCGACAGGACATTTCTTGCATGCATGGGATTTTTCTGCCATTTTCTACTGAATCCAGCACCCTTCCCCCTTGTTTCATGCGGGTTCAGGCAGCTTTTTATAGATTTGGAACCGAAATGCACGCCCCCTTCCGGATCCCGCTGCTCCTGACATTCCTGAGCTTTTTCTACCAGGTACCGGGAGAACTCTTCGCCCAGGCCGGCCTGGATTTTGAGTCCATTTCCCTCGAACAGGGCCTGTCACAGGGCATGATCTATGATTTGCTCCAGGACCGTGAAGGCTTTCTCTGGGTCGCCACAAAGGACGGCCTGAATCGCTACGACGGCTATGATTTCAAAGTCTTTACCAACGACCCCTACGATCCCTGGTCCCTTTCCTCCAACACCATCGTCTGCCTGTATGAAGACCGCAAAGGCCGGATCTGGGCGGGAACCGAAAATTCAGGTCTCAACGTTTACGATAAGAAGACGGGCCGTTTCTTGCGGATCCAACACCGGCCGGAAGACGCCACCAGCCTTTCCGGCAACCGGATTTCCACCATCGGAGAGGATACCCTCGGCCAAATCCTGGTCGGGGTAAACAAAGGTGGACTGAACGTCATCGGCCTGCCGGAATCTTTCATCCACAGTGGTTCCGCTCCCATGATCCGCAGAAAGCAGGTGCCCGGAGACCAAAATGTGACCGGCATCGCCCTGGATGGACAAGGCCGAAGCTGGATCAGCGGCACGGACAAGATCTACCGATTCGACCCTGCTACGACGACGCTCTCGGAAGCCTTTAAAGGCTATTCTTTTACCACCTATTGCCGGGACAACAGCAAGGCGATTTTTGCGGGTTCTGACCTTTTGGGCATTTTCTGGTTTGACGGCAACCGGATTGTGACTCTGGACAGTTCCATCCTGCTGATCAAAAAAATTTGGCTCGATGCCGACAGACGACTTTGGATTAACCAAATTTACGGACTGTATGCCCTGGACCTGAAACACTGGACGCCAAGGCAAAACCCGGCTCCCCCCCGGTTCAGGCCAAAGCGCCTGCTGGAAAAGCCGCTCGCCTCGATGGTTATGGATCAGTCGGGTCAGGTCTGGTTGGGCACGAGGGGATACGGCCTCCTGAAGATCAACCCCAACAAACCGCTGTTCAACCACCAGCTGGAGGGTATCAGCGTAAATCAAATGGTCATCCATCCTCCGGATCTGTTGTACGTCAGTCACGGACGGATCAACTGGAAAAGCTGGGGCCACGGCCTGGATACTACCCCACTCCGGACTCCCTTTCTGGGACGCAACCCGAATTGCTTCATCATCACCCGAAATGCAACGTTTTATGGCAGATTTTACGACCCGGTTAAACTGGAAACGGATCTGCTTTCCTGGAATCCCCATACCGGAGACAGGATGCGATATGTCTTTCATGCGGAATTCGATGAAACCCAACCCATGTTGGAAGACGGGAAGGGTCGCATCTGGATGGCGGGATTCGAAGGACTGATTACGCGGCTGGACCCTGCCTCGGGTCAGATTGATTATTTCAAATACCGGCCCGGGCATTCCGAAACTTCCAAATCTTCCTCAACCGTCCTGTATGAAGACCGTCAGAGTTCTTTGTGGGTAGGGAGCCAGGAAGGCTTTGCCAGAACTGAAAATCCGGGATCAGCCAATCCGGAATTCAAATGGTATTCCAACAATCCCGAAGACCGGAATTCGCTCAATTACAATCACGTCAGTTGTTTTCTGGAAGATCCCGCGCAACCCGAACGCTATATATGGATTGCCACAAAAGGCGGAGGCCTCAACCGTCTCGATAAAAAAAGCGGTTCGTTTCTGCATCTGACCACCGAGCAGGGCTTGCCCAACAACGTGGTCTACGGCATCCTGAGCGACGCCGCGGGGAACATCTGGGGCAGCTCCAACAAAGGGATCTTTTGCCTGAGCCTGGACTCGGATCCTTACGTCATCCGGCATTTCAGTTCGGCAGAAGGCCTGCAGGACGATGAGTTTAACACCTCGGCCTATCTTAAAATGCCCGACGGAACCCTTGCCTTCGGCGGAGTGAACGGCATCAACCGCTTTCGTCCGGAGGTCGTGCTGTCCATCGACTATAAACCACATGTATTCATCACCAACATTCTCATCAACAACGAACCGGTCAAACAAGACCCACAATCGGGAGTGTTGAAAAACACCATCGAAACCTCTACGTCCATCAGCCTGACGCATGAACAGGATATTCTGACCCTGGAATTCGCGTCGCTTGATTTCACCTCTCCCAAACACAATTTATACCGCTATCAACTCATCGGTGCAGATGAAAACTGGGTAGAATCAAAAACCCGACGGACAGCGACTTACCTGCATCTGCCCCCGGGCAACTACACGTTCCGTGTGCAGGGGTCCAACAGTCGCGGGATCTGGAGTCCCGATATCGCCGAGCTAAAAATAGTTGTCCTGCCTCCCTGGTGGAGAAGCTGGTGGGCCTGGTTGTCCTATGCTGCAATCCTGGCACTCGTTATCCGGAATTCTTTCCGTTTCTATCTCAACCGGGAAAAGCTGAAATCACGGTTGGCCTTTGAAACCCGCGAAGCGGAACGGGTCAAAGAACTGGATTCAGTGCGCACGCAGTTGTACACCAACATCACCCACGAATTCCGCACGCCATTGACCATCATTCTCGGCATGGCGAGACAGGCAATCAACCAGTCGGAAGGATCTGTGCGCAAAAGTCTGGAGATGATCATGCGCAACGGCCAGAACCTCCTGAAACTCGTCAATGAATTGCTTGACCTGTCCAAACTGGATAGTGGAAAGATGAGTCTGAATCCCGTTCACGGGGATGTCATCGGTTTTTTCAAATACCTCTTTGAGTCTTTTCATTCGCTGGGAGGCAACCGGAACATCCAACTGCATTTTCTCTCCGATGTCGATCACCTGCTCTTCAACTACGACCCGGAAAAACTCCGGCAGGTCGTTTCGAACCTCTTGTCAAACGCCATAAAATTCACTCCGGAAGGAGGAAATGTCTATTTCTCCATAGCCTTGCACCCGGGCGGTGACGACCGGAGAAAATCGATCGTTATGAAAGTAAAGGACACCGGTATCGGAATACCTGAAGACAAGATCGCCCACGTCTTCGACCGGTTTTATCAGATCAACCAAAGCCAGACTATGAAAAATGAAGGCAGCGGCATCGGACTGAGTCTGACCCGGGAGCTTACCCGCTTGATGGACGGCGAGATCACCGTAAAAAGCCCTGCACCGGGCAGTGCGAAAGGATCGGAATTCACCGTCATTCTCCCCGAAATCGAAGGAGCGTTTGCACAACAGGTCGATCTGAAAGAAGAAATATCTCCGCAGGAAATGTTTCCGGCCGGACCATTCGTCTCCAAAGCGCTTTTAGATGAACACGTCCAACCGGGAAAATCGCGCCTGCTGTTGGTAGAGGATAACGCCGACGTGGTGGCCTATGTCGCCGGTTGCCTTCCGGATTACGCGCTGCAGGTCGCAAACGACGGATTGGAAGGATTGGAAATGGCCACGGATAACATTCCCGACCTGATCATCAGCGACGTCATGATGCCCAAGATGGACGGCTTTGAATTTTGCCGGAGGATCAAGGCCGACGAGCGCACCAGCCACATACCAATCATCATCCTCACCGCAAAAGCGGATATAGGCAGTAAGATGGAAGGTCTGAACCTCGGTGTGGATGCGTATCTCGAAAAGCCCTTCTACCAGGAAGAACTGCTGGTGAGGATCAGCAAACTGCTGGAGCTACGGCATCAGTTGCAAAACTATTATCTCAAAACCGCCGGACTGCAGAACGGAAAGATCACGCCGGCCGTCTCACCGGAAGCGATCCCGACAGAAGATGCCTTTATCCTCCGGGCGCGGGAGATCGTGGAATCCCATCTCACCGAATACGATTTCAACGTCGAACAATTCTGCAGGGAGATGCATCTGAGTCACTCACAGCTCCACCGAAAACTGGACGCACTCACGGGCATGTCCGCCAACCAGTTCATCCGCTCCCTGCGACTTAAAAAAGCCAGGACCCTGCTGCTACTGCCCGAACACAGCATCACAGCGGTGGCCTTCGATTCCGGATTCAACGACCCTGGATATTTCGGAAGGGTCTTCAAACAGGAGCTCGGCATGACGCCCATGGAATGGCGGCAAAAACACATCCGGCAAACTGAATAAGAAAAGGAATGCAAATTGCAATGGAGAAGCACGAGTAGAAGAAGTGTCCCAAAAGTGCAACTAGTACTTACAAATGAGAGACAGACCCGTCATTCGCCGCTGAAGTTCCGGTACGCACGGGAAGGAATGCGGAGGGATCTGCCGATCAGGGGGGTCCGATTCAGGTCTACCTCTCCTCAAACGAAGCAAGAATTTACAAAACGGGGGCAGCATGAAGATGCCACTCATGCCATCGGTAGTTTCCTGGAATTGCCAAATTATTTGGATGTTTTGACCTATTTATTAACTTTGTAAACGAAGTCTGATGAATAGGGATTGGCAAACCAATTGTGTCCTTGCAAATTTTATCACGCATGAAAATTATTTATATATCTAAATACTGTAATACAAAATGAGTCCTAAAGAATTTATCGAAAAATCTAAAGCTGAGGACACTTTAAAGGAATTGAAAAACTACTTTAAAGACAAAGATTTCATAGTATCTGATGTCCTAAGCAAAGATGGCAAATTGCAATATGCAGATCTCGTGCAAGAGGGAGGCACTCTATGGGGATTTGCTCTAATAGGCTATATTTATATTCTCGAAGAGATGGGTATCAGATTCTACAGCATGGCCGGCACGAGTGCCGGAGCAATAAATACAATGCTCCTCGCTGTCGCTGGAAAAGCGGATGATAAAAAGCATCCTCAAATATTAGAGCATATACTAAATGTCCGACTTACAGATTTTCTCGACGGGTCGCCTATTCAAAGTATTCTTGCCAAACTTGTCTCTCGGAAGGGCTTTATAAATAATTTCGTATACATTACCAGATGGATCATCATGCTGTTTCTCGCCTTTGCAATTAGTGCTTTCTTAATAAATATGATCATACCTCATGTTGCGCTCCGGCCGTTAAATCTTGTCAGCCTTATTCTGCTAGTAATCATAATTTCCATATTCCTCAGTATTCTTATCAAGTTAAAAGATTTCATTGGCAAAGGATATGGCCCAATAAGAGGAGCAAAGTTTCATGAATGGCTGAAGGATTCAATTGAAAAACATCACATTCACAATGATCCAAAAAATAATAATATAAAGAATTTAGCAGACTTTAACGATCACTTTTCTCATCATTTGGATTTAAAAATGAGACAAAATGATTTAAATAAAGTACCACCAAACGGAAGTGACAGAATGATCACCATTATTACATGTGAAATTTCGTCAAAACGCAAAATCACCTTCCCCAAAATGTGGGATATGTTTTGGGATAAACCAGAACATGTTCACCCTGCCGATTTAGTCAGAGCAAGCATGTCAATCCCATTTTTTTTCAAATTCTATGAATTAACACTTCCTCAAGATAAAATAAGTGCATGGAAAAATCATATTCAATGGAACAATAAATATTTGCCAAATACAGTTCGCTTTGTAGATGGAGGAGCAATTTCAAACTTCCCATTAAATGTGTTTCAAAACCCAAATTATCCTGAGCCGCGCATGCCAACGTTCGGAGTACGCTTAAGCTCTAATGACGGCAATGACGAAATTTCAAAACTAAATTCCATATTGGACTACATTAAAACTCTAGTATCTATGATCAGAGGCTATTACGACAAAGATTTTGAACTGAACAATCCTGCATTCATACTTGGTGTAAAATATATTAATTTAGAAGGACATAACTCCCTCAATTTTTTCATGAGCGAAGATGAAAAAATGAAAATCTTTAAAAAAGGAGCAGATAGTGCTGCAGTATTTTTAAAAGATTTCGATTGGGTTGTCTATAAACGTGAGCGTATAAATGACATTGAAAATAAAAAGAAAATCTCCTTCAACCCAAATGGTTTAAACGATCAAGCTAAAATAAAAAGCCTAATTGAAAATATTTCATCAGATTCTGAAAAACAAGAAATTCATAAACTATTTAAAAATGAATACAAAGACTAGTGTAAAGCGTTATTTATACTCATACCATGTAGAAGTATTCAGCTTCCTGATATTGATATCCACAATAACTGGATGCCTTATGCACATTTTGAACTATAAGATAGAAGAAGCACTGAATAATAATTTTACCATTTGTATGATAGAATTTCCTGGGTCCAGTGAATTCTTTAAATATATTCTGATCGATATAAAAAACAAAGGTGCCTGTGACTATCTATACAAAAATCTATTAATTGATTTTGCCTTTATGCCAGCAATCTACGGTCTGGTTTCACTTTGGCTATGGATGCAATCATTGAACCGCACTCAAGGATGGAAGCAACTTCTAAGGCTATTTATAATGTTACAGTTAGCAGCCTGGGCTCTAGACATAACGGAGAATCTAATGATACTTAGTGCTTTAGCCGATCCGAACTCACCTCTAGCCACAACTGTAACCCTACTCAAATTTATTGTTCCTGCAAAATTTTCATTTGTGTTTGGTGGAATCATACTTGGGCTAATTGTTGCTGCAAGGAAACCAATCAACAACGCTAAACCCCTAATAGTTTTTATAACAAATCTTACAATATGAATTTCATTCCCTACTACTACGAATCCATTGACAGAAACGCAATCTTAGTACGGCCTAAAAAGCCCTATTATGATTGGATGGCGCAAGTCTTTACAGACACGGAAGACATAACTGAAATGGAAGAGCACAATATTTATTTGATCCGGGAAATGGACAATAACGAGGATGTCAAAAAATGGATAAAGAAAAACTTTGACCAGTTATTTGGAAACGAATTGAACGACTGGAATACCGACGAGTCGATGTGGCCTGCTCCCAGGACATATAAAATGTTCTGCGAATGGTTTGACATTGAAATTCACTCGATGATACTTGACCTTGAGGAAACTCCGGTTACTAAGGAATGACAACTCGTTAAGACCAGTATGCTGATACCAACTCGTTCAATCTGTCTGTCAATGAATAACAGAGCTGGTTTATGTCCGTTCGCAAGTAAAATTGCCTCTGCCGCAGCACCAAACAGCTGCAATCATACGGAAAGACCGTCTATACCACGACTATAGAACACAACTAAAATATGCCAACACAATGACAATTCAATCCAGTTTCCGCAACAAGGTAGCATCCCTTCAATGCCTCGCAGCAGTCGTTCTGTTGTTCGGCATGACCGGATGCATTCCTTCCTTAAACCCGCTTTACACTGAAAAGGATTTGGTTTTCCTTCCTGAATTGCTCGGAACATGGACAGATCCCAAATCAAACGAGATCTGGACGTTCGACAAGAAAAGCAAAACAGAATATGTACTCACGCATGCAGATAGCAACTACCGCGCGAACTTCAGGGCTCACCTGGTAAAAATCGGCGAAACGATCTTCCTCGATCTTTTCCCCGTAAAACAGGATGCCGGCGACTATTTGTACCAAATGCACGTCTTTCCCGTTCATACCTTTTCAAAACTGACCACAAGCAAAGACCAAGTCACCATCGCCATGCTGGACCTTGCCTGGCTGGAAGAAGGCCTCGATTCAAATGAACTCGCAATCGAACATGCCAAAGCCAATGGAACAACCCTGTTGACCGCATCGACGGAGGAGCTTCAGGCATTTATGTTGAAATATGCCAATGACGCAGCCGCCTTTTCCGATCCTTTGGTCCTTCAGAAATCACAATAGCGGCCTTCTGCCCAAAACAGAACATTTCACGACCGCAAACCGCCCAGACATAAACCGTTCCATGACCAGATCCATCCTTTCCCTCCTCCTGGCCACAATTGCCACATACCCAGTCCGCAGCCAGGTGCAGATTCCCGTTAAAAACCTGGATATGACCATAGCCCCAAAAGGGATTGCCTTCGAAGGCAAGGTCAAAACGGCTGTCCGCTGGTCGGACCCATCAGGCGAACACGTTGTCATTCTTTCTGAAACGGGACCATACCGCAGTCAAAAATTCAAACATGAAAGCGACGGTGAAGACGCTGAATTGTTTGCCCATCACTTTATCGTCCAAAGCGACACCGCTGTCAGGATGTGGAAGGTCTACGATTACGTTTCCGATTGTCCCTTAGACCTTGAAGCCAGCTTCATAAAAAATGCATTTCGCGTAACGGACCTCGACGGAAACGGAGTCGCCGAAATATGGCTTATGTACAAACTGGCCTGCCGCGGAGACGTCAGCCCGAGTGACATGAAAATCATCATGTATCAGGATAAACAAAAATTCGCCTTGAGAGGACAAAATAAGGTCAAAAGCGGAACAGACGAGTCAGGTGCTGAGCAGTACACCGGGGGCGAGTGCACATTTGACCCATCCTTTGCGAAAGGGCCAAAAGAGTTTAAAGAATTTGCCCAAAGCTTATGGGACGCCAATTTGATGGAAAAATGGGATGAATAGGTCTGGTCCCGGCATTGGATAAGCCAAGCCTGCGTTTTGAAACGGGATAATCCAATGAAGAAGTATCACCAGACGCCCTGCAAATAAATAATGAACACACCCCATCTTCCGATGCGCTAACTTTGTCAAGACCGGCTGATCTGATTAAGATCCATGTTAAAATGAAAGCGATCCTTACCGTTATCCTGATTTCCTTGGGGGGCATCCATACCTCCAATGCACAAGTGGACATAAAAATAGATACCAACATTTCCCATCAAACCTTTTCCGGCTGGGAAGCGGCGTCCTTCATCACTTCCCACTGCGATCCCCAGTACGAGCTTTTGAGAGATACCATCCTACCCTATTTGATCGATTCAATCGGGATTACCCGACTCCGGCTTGAAGTCAGAAGTGGTGCAGAAAATTCTACGGATCATTATCAAAAATGGATCGATGCCAACTGCCCCTCCGGCACCGATACGAATTACCTCAACTGGAGAGAAAACCGGTACGCGAACGTAAACGACAACGCTGACACCACCATCCACTTCAACGGATTTCACTTCACAGAACTGGATCATCAAATGGAGCGAGTGATCCTTCCCTTCAAAAATCTGCTGGAGGCGAGGGGTATATCCCCATACATCAACTTGTGTTACGTTGCGTTCACAGGTCAAATAAAAAATGGAATCTATATTCACCACTTGCCTGAGGAGTATGCAGAATTTGTGTTAGCAGTACACCTTCACCTCAAAAGCAAATACAATTTTTCACCAGACGCGTGGGAAGTTTTGCTCGAACCGGATAATGTCGCGCAATGGAACGGGAACTTATTGGGCCGCGCAATTGTTGCTACATCAGACAGGCTGCTTCAATATGGCTTTAAACCCCGGTTTATCGCTCCTTCCAACACCAACATGACCAATGCCGTCAACTATTTTGATGAAATGATCCGGGTGCCGGGGGTTGCAGAGCATTTGGAAGAAATATGCTATCACCGCTACAGTGGTGTAAGTCAAAAAAGTCTGCAAGAACTGGCATCGAGGGGTATTCAATACGGCCTTAAAAATTCCATGCTTGAATGGTGGTTTGACAATGCCAAATACCCCATACTCCACGAAGACATAAGCATCGGGAATGCATCGTCCTTCCAGCAGGCAACCATCTCGGGATTTTTTGACATCAACAAAAGCGATCCACAGCGACCGATCATCCGCATAAAGGACATTTCCCAATACAACCGCATCTACTACACGCTGATAAGACCCGGAGCCGTGCGCAAGGGGTCCAGTACTTCAAATCAAATTGTGTCGCCGGTTGTCGTAAGAAACCCCGACGGCAGAATCAACCTCATCGTCAAGGTTGAACGCGACACGCTGATCAGCATAAAAGATCTTCCGGAAGGAAGATATTCCATTTTAGTTACCAACAACAAACTCGCCTACCAGAATACCGGAACCATTGAATCGGTGAACGGCACCATTTCAAATTTCCCGGTTACAAAAGGCCTGGTAGCATTCAGGCAGGAGGAAGCCGTCCGTTCTACCGATGCCCATAGGATCCTACTGAAAATTTTCCCTAACCCTGCTTCAGATTACATCGACATCAGCCGCTTTATAGAAAATCGTGGGTCTTCTGCGCCGTCAACGATCAGGATTTGCGACGCCCTTGGCCATTGTGCAATTGATTTCCTTCCCTCCGCGCAATCGGATAGAATGGACGTATCCGGTCTTCCGCCGGGCATGTATTTCATTCACTATGGAACGTACGCCGGTACATTTTGCATAGTGAGATGATTGACCTTACGATTGGAAAGGGCAACTCAACCATTGAATTTCGTTCATACTCAATGATGCGACGGAAAGAGCTTGTGAAGACCACACCATTAAAGTGGTTGATTGATTACATCAGACTTGAGTTCTCATTTCGCCATTCAATGAAAATTATTTATTTCATATCGTTATTCGAGGTGCACTAAAATCCAACAGCTCTATGACATTTATTCTGATCTATTTAGCCATTGGTTTCGTTTCAATATTTGTAGGGCCCATGTCAAAGGACACCAGAGAGTTCATTCTCACTATGAAAGAAGCAGGCCACGAAACGGATCATCCCGAAAGATATGGCCCGCCATTAGCCAAATGGAAAATATTCTTAGGGATTTTCTTATTCATCACTGTAGCTATAATATTTTATCCCGTTTTTTACATTGAACAAATAATTGACTATTTGAGAAAGACAATTAAGTCTCCTAATCATAATGCGATCCAGCGCACACCTCGCAATGACAAATTTCTATATTTCGACTATATTGCAGGTATTGGTGATTTTTTTTGCAGAAATTGTACGTATAGTCGAGGTTTAACGAGTGCAATTCATGGTTTTATGGGTAAAAACAATTACCTCGTTGCATTTCAGTGTCAGGAATGCGGAAATTTTACAACGATTTCAAATGATCTGGACAACGAGAATGGAAGGTTGTGCACCTGCGGAGGACAACTCTCCAGAGATAAGCCCATATTTTGTCCACAGTGTAAGTCTAAAGATGTTGAATTTTCTATGAACATCATAACTTGATGGCATCAAAAAATGAGCTCCATTATGGATTCGGGCAATGGGCGAATGAAACTGCACAAGCTTTGATGATAAACTGTATTTAAATACGCAAACTATGATGATTTTAAAACTCTCCCTCCTTGCCCTCCCTGTCTTCTTCGCCATCGACATGTTATGGCTCGGGGTGGTTGCGAAAAACTTTTATGCGGCACAAATTGGTCCGCTGATGAAGGCGGACGTGAACTGGTTGGCGGCCATTGTTTTCTACCTCATTTTCATTGCCGGGCTCGTGGTTTTTGTCATCGCTCCTGCTGTGGAAAAAGCGTCGTGGACCCATGCCTTGCGATATGGGGCGCTGTTTGGATTCGTTTGCTACGCCACCTATGACCTCACCAATCTGGCAGTAGCCAGGGATTGGCCACTTTTGGTGACGATTGTTGATTTGGTCTGGGGGGCCGTACTCGCCGCCTCGGTCTCTACCATCACCTGCCTCATCGCACTGAAGCTGGGACTATGAATTATTTTGGGACGCTGGCATTGATTGTATTCGGGTACATGAACCTTTGGTACGTGGTGTCCCTGATCCAAAAGCGAAACGACGTAGCCGATGTCGCCTGGGGGCCAGGCTTTGCCTTGCTGGCGTGGACAGCCTGCCTTGTATCACCAGAGACCGGAGATCGAGGACTGCTCGTAGCGATCCTGGTGAGCATCTGGGGATTTCGACTTGCCTGGCACATTCACTCGAGAAACCGCGACAAACCAGAAGATTACCGCTATCGCGCCTGGCGCCAGAATTGGGGCAAGTGGTTTTTCGTCCGCTCCTATTTTCAAGTGTTCATATTACAAGGATTTCTGTTGCTGATCATTTCAACACCGATTATGATCGTGAACAGATATGCAGGTCCGGATACGGGCTTCTGGGACGTGCTGGGTGTGGCTGTTTGGTTCGTGGGGTTCTATTTCGAAGTGGTTGGCGATGCCCAGTTGCTGCGCTTTGTAAAAGATCCTGCGAATAGGGGAAAACTTATGACAAGTGGGCTTTGGGCCTACACACGTCACCCGAATTATTTTGGAGAAGTGACGCTGTGGTGGGGCTTGTGGCTGATCACCGTTCCGGTGCCCCTCGGATGGCTTGGCGTGATCGGGCCCGTCGTCATAAGCCTTCTAATTTTATACGTGTCTGGCATTCCGATGCTGGAGAAAAAAATGGCGGAAAAACCTGAATTTGAACATTACAAGCGCACCGTCAGTGCATTTTTTCCGATGCCGGTCCGGAAGAAAATTTGAGGGATCTGAAAACCCTGCATGCAATTACCTGCACGACAGAATCGGGTTCCGCACCAATCGCCACTGCCATCCTGCAACGATTCTGCTCTGCTAATTTAAATCTGTCTGCTGCTGGTCGATAAACTCTGCTGACAGCTTGGTATCCCCTACCCTGCAATGACAGAACCTATGCAACCGTCCTGCCGGCAAGCCAAACGGGATCCACACGCTTTCACTGCTTCCATCGAATTCGAAACAGGGTATTTGGATTGCTGTGCTGAACAATCAACAGAATGAATAGGCTTGTCTGCTTTAGAAAAAATTCAGCACTGAATGGCAGCCACGGATGCCCTCGCTGCATTTAAAGAAGCTTCCCAATCAGCCCTGAACTGACCGGTGAGTTCCGGACAATCGCCGTATGGCTCCAGTGCGTTGACATAAGCCTGCGCTGCATTTTTGTATGCGATGCAATTGGCCTGCGTTGGATTTGTGCTGTAAGCCTGAGCCGCTGCGGTCAGTGCATTGATCTCAGCCTGCAACTCGGTAGTATAGGCTGTAGAGCAGGGGTTGTTTGAATTGTTATCGTCATCATCCCCACAGGAAAAAGCGATCATCATCGATGAAACGGCCAATAAAGCAGAAAATAATTTTGTTTTCATATTGCTGAATTTATGTTTTCCATTGCAACATAAAGATAACAATTTATTATGAACAAATGCTGATAATTGCCTGCCATAAAAGAATTCCTGAAACATGTTGTTCTCCTTTCTCATTCGGCTTAACAAGCCATTAGGAAGTTATATACAAATTAGGTCAACAGGAGCGGATACTGCGGCTGCGCGATCGCAGAATTCGTAGTATCTTTGCGACTTTCTCACGAAACACAGTCCGCTTCATGACCCTTTTGCGCAACATCGCCATCATCGCTCACGTAGACCACGGCAAGACAACGCTCGTCGACAAAATTCTCCACCAAACGAGGCAGTTTGACGCGCACCAGCAGATGGGCGAGCTGATCCTCGACAACAACGAGCTGGAGCGGGAGCGCGGCATTACCATTCTTGCCAAGAACGTTGCCGTGCGTTATAAGGGCGTTAAGATCAACATCATCGACACTCCCGGTCACGCCGACTTCGGTGGAGAGGTCGAGCGCGTGTTAAACATGGCAGACGGGGTTTTACTGCTGGTCGATGCGTTTGAGGGGCCTATGCCCCAGACTCGATTTGTTTTACAAAAAGCATTGTCCATGGGCAAAAAGCCCATTGTCGTCATCAACAAAGTGGACAAGCCCAACTGCAGGCCCGAGGAGGTACACGACGCCGTTTTTGAACTCTTTTTTAACCTGGATGCTACCGAAGAGCAACTCAATTTTCCGACGGTGTACGGATCTTCGAAGCAGGGTTGGATGGGGCCTCGCTGGGATGTTGCCACGACCGACATCAGTTACCTGCTCGACACCATACTCGAGCACATTCCGCCGCCTACCGTTGCTGAAGGATCGTTGCAGATGATGATCTCCAGTCTCGATTATTCGAATTATACGGGCCGCATCGCGGTAGGCCGGGTTTTGCGCCACGGCATCCGCGTCAACCAGCCTGTGTCGCTGGTGCGTCGCGACGGAGCCATTGTAAAGACGCGTGTCAAAGAACTTTTCACTTTTGAAGGTCTGGGTAAAGTGCGCACCGAGCAGGTCGATGCAGGAGATATATGCGCCGTTTTCGGACTCGACCAGTTCGATATCGGCGACACCATTGCGGATTTCGAACAGCCGGAAGGGCTGGCGCCCATTCAGGTCGACGAGCCTACCATCTCGATGCTGTTTACGATCAACAATTCGCCATTTTTTGGCAAAGAAGGCAAATACGTTACCTCACGTCACCTGCGCGAGCGTCTGGAGCGCGAACTGGAGAAAAACCTCGCCATGCGCCTCGAAGATACCGATTCACCGGATGTCATGCTCGTTTACGGTCGCGGCATTCTCCACCTTTCGATCCTAATCGAAACGATGCGCCGTGAGGGGTACGAATTGCAGGTAGGGCAACCGCGCGTCCTGGTCAAGACCATCGACGGCGTGCAATGCGAGCCCATCGAACTGCTCACCATCGACGTACCGGATGCTTTTTCGGGCAAGGTGATCGAACAGGTGAGCATGCGCAAGGGGGAACTCAAGGTCATGGAAACCCGCGGCGACCTCATCCACATTGAGTGCACCATCCCTTCGCGCGGCCTGATCGGCTTGCGCAACATCCTGCTCACCGCATCGGCAGGTGAGGCCATCATTGCCCACCGCTTTCTGGAGTACCAGCCCTGGAAGGGCACCCTCCCCTCCCGCCAGAACGGCGTACTGGTGAGCAAACTCACGGGATCGACCACGGCGTATTCCATTGCATACCTGCAGGACCGTGGCCGCTTTTTCGTCGACCCGGGAGAGGCCATTTACACCGGGCAAATTCTCGGAGAGCACATCCGTCCCGGAGACCTCGTCGTCAACGTGGTCGAAGGCAAAAAGCTCACCAACATGCGTGCTTCCGGCTCCGACGGCACGACGCAGATCGTTCCCAAAATAGCCTTCAGCCTCGAGGAAGCCCTCGAATACATACAGGAAGATGAATACGTAGAAGTCACGCCCAAGTCCATTCGTCTGCGCAAGATCCTCCTCGATGAAAACGACCGCAAGAAGGCCCAGCGCAAATTGGAGTCTGCAGAGGCATAATGAGTCTGCTCACTTTGCTATCGTCCTAAGAATTCGATCAAGAGCACAGGAAGGCTCGTCCTGCTGAGCCAACTTATTCAAACAAACCATATTCTTACCGGAGTATTTTAAAACAGCATGTTGAAATCCTAGTGGATTTGGATTGGCACTGAAAGCACGCAAGCGCCCGGCATACGGGTGAGCTTTCTTAGATTACTTTCAACGGCTTTAAAGGACAGCAACAAACAGCGCCTTACTTCAGGGTGAATCGTTTAGGGCGCCGCTTCTTCTTTTGCCCATTCGAAGCCCGTCCGGATTAAGCGGCGCAAAACAAAAAAGCCGCACCGGAGGAGGCGCGGCTTTTCATGGCAGGTCAAGTGCCAGACAATCCATTTCTACCTAATTCCTAATGCTGAAACTGACCGTGCCGGTGGTTTCTTCTTCCCCCGCTGAAGGTCCCCACACTTTGGCCGTCAGGCGGTAGGATTTTCCCGCTGCATATCCGGCGGCGTCGGTAAGGATGATGTTTCGGTTGAAGGCATAGCTGCCGCTGCCCGCATGTACATGAGGATCGGTGGGTTGATCATAAATCACTTTGTTGGTCTGCAGGTCGAGGATGCTGACTTTGACGTTGTGTACAGCATTTCCCGTGTGGCTCTCAAACTCCACGTCGATGACCAGGGTGTCACCCATGCCATAAATGGCTGCCGCTTCGGGAGAATGGATGTGTGCGTGGTACTCGTAAAACGATGCAGCGGGGCCATCGTCGTCGCATCCGTTCATCATGAAGGCAAGAGCAGCAAAAAACAGGATTTTTTTCATAGTAAGATGGTGTTTGTAATTTTTTAAAAGAAGAAATGGAGCTGTGAGCCCAGTTTATGTTGCAGCTCCGTATCGCCAGAGGCATATTGCTGGGCGACCGGAAAGGCATACTGCAAATTGAGGTAGAGCGATTCCCATCGAAATCCCAAACCCAGGGGAAGCAGTACGCCGTATCCCCCCGTCGAGGCTGAGAGGTAACCGTTTGTCATGCGGTCCCTTGCGGAATGCTCCCACATCATGCCAAGCGTTGGAACCATCCGGAAACGCGATCCCAACCGCCACTCGCGGTATGCCGTGAGCTGAGCCGAAAATTGGTTTCCAAAGCGATAGCCCCCCTCAGAAGGGAAATGAAAGACAAGGTTACCCGACAGCAATACGCCTCCATTGTCCCACGAGAGTCCTGCTGCGGGTTGTGCGATGGCGCCGATGCACCCGTTGCCGATCGTAAAATTCTCCGGCAATTCCTGCTCTCCAAGTTTTGCTTCGTATTTGCCCGTCGGCAACTTTAAACCCAAACCCGCATCGAGGATCAGCCTCGGTTCCTCGCTGGTGGAAAATGTCATCGTTTTGCGGTAGTACCCCATTACCCTGAGGTCTCCCACACCGGATACGGTTTGCCGTTGCCCGTTTTGCGAGCGCTGGTTCCATTGCACCGGAAGGTTGGCAGAGAGCCTTAGCGATTTGGCGGCATACCAGCTCGCCCCCAACTCGGCAATGTGGAAGAGGTCGTCGGTATTGCCGTGGTGGTTAGATTGGTAACGTGCCGTAGAATGTATCAGCCCGAGCTGATGCCGCTCCACCAGCTGTGCCAGCCCAAGTCCCCCCAGTCCCATATTTGAAGCACAACGGTCGCAGGCAAATGCCTGCACTCCGGCTGTGCCTGTTATCAACAGAATGCTCAACAAGCGCTTCATCGCGACCATTTCAATTAAAACGAACAAATGTTAGGAATGCGCGCATCGGTGCACACCGGGGACGCGCTTAAACCCCGTACTTTTTATCAGTAACGGACTGGAGTGTACGTGTAGACCTTATGCAATCCGACACTCTGCCCTATGCAGAAATCCGTCAACTGCAGCCTAACCGCAACAACAGCCAGCTCACCTGTGCTCACCCCAACCGGTCAGGGGGCTCGAAGAGCCCTCCGGGTGAGTGCTGTGAAATCAGCAGTGCAGGAGGAAAGAAATCCATAGTGAGTATGCATGGCTCCGCGTTGGCAACGTACCCGGATGAAGGATGGAACAAATCAAAAGCCGGTAACTGTACGACGGGAACCTGACCGGGGCTTTCGGCCCCCTTGCTCTCCTGTAACTTCTTGTATAGAAAGCACTTGCCCTTACATTTGGATCCGGGCTTGTATTTTTGAACGCACTTGGAGGTCTGTATGCTTTCTCGGTTCACGAGAAATGTGCCAATCCCAATCACTTCCCTCATTCCGGAAAGCATCATCAGCACACACCATATCCAAATCCCCAAGCGCAAAAGAATTCGTAACTGTTTGTTGCAAAGTTACGCCAAATGTGAGGGTCTGTGACACAATTTGTCAATGAAGCAGATGATATTCGTCAGTACATTTTACATTTACCCCATCCTGCAACTGCAGGACATACGTATGCATTGACCATGAACGTTTTTAGTAACATTTTGCTTTCTGCAGTCTGCCTCTCGGCCCTTTCCGGTTGTAGGCATGACGCCGGAAAAGGAAAAGCTCAATCGGAGTACGACAGCGGGGGGAACCTGGTGCGCATTGTCGAGCGCTCCGGCAACCAGCGCCACGGGCAAACGACAGAATACTATCTGGGCGGCAACGTCAAAGCTCAGTTATCTTACCGGCAGGGCCAGCTCCACGGAAGGTGCCTTTGGTACGACGAGCGAGGGCGTCTCAAAGAAATTCAGCACTATGCCGACGGGAAACAGCACGGCAGAGATTCCATATTTGAGACCGACGGACGACTGATCTCCAGCACAGAATACTCCCACGGCCAGCAGCATGGCACCTTGTACAAATACGATGCATCGGGCAAAGTCCGCTTCACCGCGCGCTACGAACGCGACAGCCTGACAGCGGTCGAAGGGGTGATCCTCCGTTAAGGACAGGAGCCGACGGCCGTTAAAGCTTGTAGAGCTTTCCGTTTTCTTCTACGACCAGGTAGGCCTCTTTGAATCCCCGGGACCGCAACTTGGAAAGCACCTCTTTCGCTGCCCCTTCCGTGAGGTATGCACCCAGTACGATGATGGTCTTTCCGCTTTTGGACCAGTGTTCGATGGTTCCCAGGTCGCTGATCTTCGTAACGTCGAACCAGTCCGGGGCCTTGTATTCCGTCACGCGCACTTTGTATTTGCCCTCTTCGGCCGGTGGAGGTACAGGTTCTTTGTCGACTTGCGCAGGAGCGGGTTTTGCAGCCGGAGCGGGATCAGAGGAGGTTGCATTCGAAGGAAGCGGATTCGCGGTTGTGGTCGTATGCTGCGGGCGGGTGGAGGCGGCGATAAGGCTGGCGCGTTCCGGATCGGCAACATCTGAAACGATGAAGGCATCCGGTATGCCGTTGCGTTTGATGGCATTTAATACCGAAACGGCTTCGTTCAGGTCTGAAAAAGGACCAATGCGGATTTTCACCAGCTCGTCGATCCTGAATTTGTAAACATTGCCGTAGCTAGCCCATTTCTCAAAGCGATCATCCATCCGGCTGTTGTATTTGCTCAGAGAAGTGATCTGTATGAAATAGGCCTTGTCCTGCTCAGACTGTGCGATTTTCTGCATTTGCTGAGGAACAAAAGACTGTGCAAGTTCCGGAGTGGCTCCGGGATAAGCACCCTTCAAAGTACTGTTTTGGGAAGAACTGTGCACTGCGAGGGGCAGGAGGCTACACACTGCCATACTCAGGAGAACATGTTTCATACTTCGAATTGGGTTTAATTTACAGAACATTGTAATTAAAGCGCTAATATATGAATGATTTTCATAATTCGTACTGTTTGGGTGTATAAATCTGCATATATTTTTCGATGGACTGCTTCGTTTTAATGATATTGTGCGCGCATTCTCCGACGATTTGACCGAATGATGAAGACGATTTTTACCCGATTCTGGCCCTATATGGCAGCCCTTCCTATTCTGTTTTTCCTGACCCGCCCCCTGACTGCCCAACGGCTGGAGTTCCGTCCAGGAGAGTTGATCGTGCATGGGGCACCCGATTTTCAGCCCCTCAACGCCAAGGCGCGCAAAAGTGGGCGAAGCGGGATCCCGGCCGCGCTCCAGCCCGTCCGCCAACTGGGACCTGCGTGGAACATCTGGCTTTTCCGCTTCGACCACGCCCGGTATCGCGGCGATGAACTCATGCAGTCGCTCGCATCCCTGCCGGAGGTTGTGGCCGTCCAGCGCAACCGCATCCTGAAACCGAGGAGGGTTCCCGACGATGTGCACTTTTCCCTGTTGTGGCATCATGTAAACGATGGTTCCCTGGGAGGAGCAACGGGTGCAGATTTTGACAGCGACCTGGCGTGGGACCTCTGTACCGGCGGTGTCACGTCGGGTGGTGACAGCATCGTCGTCTGCATCATCGACGACGGAGTCGAGACGAGCCATGAAGACATCGCCCCCAGCTTGTGGTACAACCGCGGCGAAATCCCCAACAACCAACTCGACGATGACGGCAATGGCTACGTGGACGATTTTGGGGGATGGAACAGCTTCAAGGGGAATGATGTGTTCGACCCCGGCAAACACGGTACGGCGGTCACAGGATTGGCGGGTGCGCGAGGCAACAACGGCCTTGGGATCACCGGGATGGCCTGGAACAACCGCATCCTGTTCGTTGCCGGCGGCGGCGACGAGGCCAATGCCATTGAGTCTTATGCGTATCCTCTGATCATGCGGCGCCTGTACCGGCAAACGCAGGGAAAGAAGGGCGCCTTTGTGGTCGCAACAAATGCTTCCTGGGGAGCGGATTTTGGCCGGCCGGAAGATGCTCCATTGTGGTGTGCGGTCTACGACAGCCTCGGTGCAGAAGGCATACTCAACGTCGCATCGACGACCAACCAGAACATCGACGTCGAGGTCGAGGGAGACCTCCCAACCACCTGCCCAAGTGATTTTCTGATCACCGTGACCAACGTCACCATCGAAAACGTCAAGCGCACCAATGCCGGATACGGCAGCCAGTCGATCGACCTTGGCGCTTACGGCGAATCGACCTACAGCACCTATCCCGGCAACAGTTACCGTTCGTTTGGTGGCACCAGCGCGGCAGCGCCCCAGGTTTGCGGTGCCATCGGGCTTTTGTATTCGCTGCCATGCAGCAACCTTCCTGTGCTCGCCTACGACGACCCGCCCATGGCGGCTAAAGAAGTCCGGCGCGTATTGCTCGAATCGGTGGTACCTAATCCTTCCCTTGCCGGAATCACGCGATCGGGAGGTGTTCTCAACAGTTTCCGCGCGCTCATGACCAGCAGCCCGCTGATCCAGGAGCTGACAGCCGATGCAACCCTGTCGTGGCGATGGGAGGCGAACGCCATTCTTCCTGTTGATTTCAGATTTCGCAAAGCCGGTACTCCTGTCTGGACGGACACGGTTTTGACCGCGGGCACCCAGTTCTCCCTTTACGGGCTGGAAGTCTGTACAGATTACGAAGTGCAATTTCGCCGGCTTTGCGACCGGTACTCTTCTGAATACTCACCGGTGCGCAAATACAAAACGGGAGGTTGCTGCGACCCCATCGACAAGATCCAGGTGATCAATGCCTGGGGAAACAGGGTTGCTTTCAGTTATCAAGATCCTTCTGCAGGGTCGCGCACCACGGCACTCCTCCGCCGGCCGGGATCCATTCCCTGGGACACGTTTCAGTTGAAAGAGAATTCGGGTCATTTCGAACTCGACCAACTGGAACCGTGCAGCAGTTACGAAATGCTCCTCTATTCGCACTGTAACGGCAGACCGAGTTTGCCTCCGGATGTCTTCCGGTTCAGCTCTGGCGGATGTGGCCAATGTACGGAAGCGGATTATTGCCGCAGGTTTCGCCCTTCCGCTGAATTGGAGTGGCTCGAATCCGTCGTCTTCAACACAACAGGCTTTGTCACCGGCAACGACAAGGGCTACGGCAATTACGTGGGCACCGACAAAAGCTGGTTTCTCATCACAGGGCTTAAGGCTGATGTCCACATCACTGCGGGTTACCTCGCAGACACCAGCCTGATGATTGCAGCCGTTTGGATTGATTTTGACCAGGATGGTTCGTTTTCCGATTCAGAAAACATCGCCCCCGCTGCGACGAAATTCACCGGGACATTGAGCTTTGCTTCAACCATCCCAGGTGATGCTGAAGCGGGCTGGACGCGCATGCGCATCATGGTGAAGTTTGCAGAATTTTCCGATGCGCCACCCACTCCCTGCTTTCAGTCACTGGAATTTGGGGAGTACGAAGATTATTGCGTCCTGATTTCCGATGGCAATTGCGATGTCCCGTGGCCCCTTGTTACGGACCGGACTGAATTGCATCGCGCGTTGTTGAAAGTCACCAAACCACCGTCCTTTGCTTACCAATACGCATTTCGCAAGCTTTATGAACTCGATTGGGTATACGGAAGAAGTACTTCCTCCGACATTCTCCTGGAAGGTCTCGATAGCTGCACGCGCTATGAATTGCTATTGCGCAACGAATGTATGGTTGGAGCTTCTGCGCCCAGACGACACCGTTTCTCCACATTGGGGAGCAATTGCATAACGGCAACAGACGACCATGAGTTCGCGGGGAGTCTTCGCATATTCCCCAATCCGGTCAATGGCTTGCTTCATCTGTCCACCGAGCATTCCGTTGCCTGGGTGGAGTGCATTTCTATTGACGGCATCGTTCACCGGCTACCTCTGTTACCGGGGATGCAAGTGGATGTTTCTGCGCTTGCGGCAGGTCATTACGTCATCAGGATGAAATTCCTGAATGGCAAAAGGGCGCACGCAGCGTTTGTGAAGATCTGAGGAGTCGGGGGTGCATTTTGCTCAAAGGTCCGTAAGCAAATGCTCCCGTTCCGGACCAAAGGAGAGCATGCTGATAGGCACTCCGGCACCTTTGCAAAGCATTTCTATGAAATGGCGCATGGCATCTGGCAGTTGTTCCAGGCCACCCACTTTGGAAGGAGTCCAGTTCCATCCTGGCAATTTTGTTACGGATACTCCGCGAAGTGTGGCAGGATCCATCGGCATTTCCTGAGTGCCATTGCCTTCCGCGTCGATGTATGCGTCTGCAAGGCCCACTTCATCAAATCCGTTGAGCACATCGATTTTGGTGATGCACAGATCGGTCACTCCGTTGATCAGACAGGCGTATCGAAGCTGAACGAGGTCCATCCAGCCACAACGGCGCGGCCTCCCGGTGGTCGAACCAAATTCGTTTCCCGCTTTGCGAAGGCGTTCTCCCGTTTCGTCTTCGAGTTCAGAGGGGAAGGGGCCGGCCCCAACGCGCGTACAATACGCCTTTGCGATGCCTACGATCCGGCGCAGGGAGGATGGCGCTATACCCAGCCCGGTTGAAATTCCCGCTGCTATGGTATTGGAGGAAGTGACGTAGGGATAAGTTCCCTGGTCTACGTCGAGCATGGTGCCCTGCGCGCCTTCGGCAAGCAGATTCGCTCCCTTATCCAACAGCGAGGCCATCCAATAAGGGCTGTTGACAAATCTGAGCGACATCAGATGGTCAACGGCTTCGAACCAGCGGCGCTCTTCAGCGTCCAGGTCAAAATCAATTTTGGGAAACTGTTTTAAAAATTGCAGGTGCTTCTCTTTGAGCGCCTGGTAGCTTGCACGCAACGACGGCATGCGCAATTCCCCGGCGCGCAGGCCGTTCCGGCCCGTTTTGTCCATATAGCACGGGCCGATGCCTCTCAGCGTGGAGCCTATTTTTTCCTGACCGCGAGCTTGTTCCGAAGCCATGTCGATCCAGCGGTGCGTTGGCAGGATCAGGTGGGCGCGTTCGCTAACGAACAGTCGTTCGTTTAGATCAGGAGCATGGTGCCGCACGCGTTCCATTTCGCCCACGAGCGTGATGGGGTCGATCACGACGCCGTTTCCGATGAGGTTGAGCACGTTTGATCGAAAAATACCCGAGGGCAAGGTGTGCAAAACACATTTCTCCCCTTCCAGGTAAAGCGTGTGGCCGGCATTGGGGCCTCCCTGGAACCGGCAGACCGCCTGGTATTGGTTGGCCAGAAAATCAACGATTTTCCCCTTTCCTTCGTCTCCCCATTGAAGTCCAAGAACTGCATCTACGGGCATGTCCAAAACGCTTTTAAAATAAACGGCGAAGGTAGTCATTCCCCCATAAATCCTGCCTGCGACCCGAAGTTAGCAAGAGTCTGGCTTAAATCATTCCGGATCCTAAGGCAAGAGATAGCAGAATGAGTAAAATGGCCACCAGGGCCTGGATCCATTGCATGGTAATTTTGCGAAGCAGCCTGTTGCCCATCAAAGCGCCGGCAACAGCAGCCCCGACGGCACTTGTCACAAGGGGTAATTGGTTGCCGATGGTTTCGAAGGCCTGTCCTCCGGCATACATTCCGAGCCTTGTCAGGTCAACAAACGTTGATACGACCACGGCCGTTCCAATAAAAGCCTCCTTGGTCAAACCCGCTCTGACCAGAAAGGCGCTGCGCAGTGCTCCCTGGTTTCCTGAAAGCCCTCCAAAAAAGCCGCTGAGCAGTCCGCCCAACGGAAGTTTTTCGGGGCCAAAACGGAGCTGACCAAAATATGGAATGAGGTCCATCAACGCAAACACCAACAACAGAACCGAAATCAGCAATTTAACAGGCATCACTTCCCGCCAGTGTCCGAAGAGTTCGTACCGCACCAGGGGCTGTTGGTTGGGCAGGTTCAACAGCAACCACGATCCGGCAACCGCAGCAATTACTGCTGGAATGCCAAAGCGCATCAACACACGAGTGTCTGCATGTTTTCCCACGAGCAGGATCTTGAACAGGTTGTTGCAAAAATGGACGACGCCGGTAAGGGCTATGGCCTGTTCCGGAGGGAAATAGACCATAAATACCGGTGTGAGCAGGGTTCCCAGGCCAAAGCCCGAAAAAAAGGTAAGTACGGCGGCAAAGAATGCCGTAAGTGTAAGGATGACCAGTTCCATAACAGCAACCTGCGCACCAAACATACGCAATCATCTTCCAATGCTGGTTGCCTTGCAATGCCTTCCATCTGCAAAAAGTCAAAAAGGCCGCACGTGCACAGACATGCGCATCGGCACCATGGCGCCGGACACCGCAAACCGGTTTACAAAGCACATTGTGTTTTGTATTTCAGTAGAGTTCCCCTTTAGGGCAGGTGGAAGTGCTGCAGGCATTCTACGACCCTGCTGTTGACCGGCTGATCGCCAACGCCGATGCGCAACGCACCCTGCGGTCCGGAGCCGGAGAGTTCACTGACGAGGATTCCCCTACCGGCCAGCGCTTTAGCCGCGTGAGACGCATCATCTCTCTGGTCAAAATGCAGGTAAATAAAGTTTCCCTGAGAAGGCAGGGGATGGAAACCTGCATCGCCGAGTTCCTTCAACAAATAATTGCGCCCCGCTTCATTTTCCTTTTTGCAGTAATCTACAAAAAGCTGATCTTCGAGTGCAAGCAGGGCCGCCTCTTCCGCGACTCTGTTGATCGAAAACGGGATTTGCTTTTTTTTCATTGCACGACACAGGGTCGCATCGGCCAGGGCATATCCAATGCGCAGGGCAGCAAGTCCGTACATTTTGGAAAACGACCGAAGTATGATCAGGTTGGGAAATCGGTTGAGCAGTGAAAGCGCATCCGGATAGGCCGGGTCGGTTACGTATTCCACATAGGCTTCATCGAGCGCAAGGTAAACGGATGAAGGAAGTTGAACTAACAGTTGTTCGAGTTGATCATGGCTGATGATCGTTCCCGTCGGGTTGTTGGGATTGGCTAAAAAAGCCAGACGCGTTTCAGGCTTTAGTGAATGGAGAATAGACAATGGCTCACAAATGAAATCGCGTTGCCGGATGAGACGGTATTTCTTGGAATGAGCCTGTGCCAGTTGTTCATAGGCAACAAAACTGTTTTCAAAAATGAGCAGTTCACCGGTCTCGTCTACCAGCGTCTGTATGAGCCCGTCGATAAGGCGAACCGATCCCGCGCCGGCAATGACCTGATCGACGCTGAGTCCGAAACGCCGGGCAAGTTCATTTTCAAGACGCACCGGTGCGCCGGGGTAAAGGTGCAGTTCTTTTAACAGCACTCTTTCTATGCCTTCTCTGACGAGAGGTGAACATCCGTAACAATTCTCGTTGAAGTTAAGCCGGATAATGTCATTTGTATGGTCTGCCGGATTCATCGCTTAAGGTGTGCTGATCGTTTCGTATGCGAGGTTGCGGAGTACCCTATCGCGGTACCATGCACTTGCCCGCAGGTCGCTGATGGGGGATGCACTGGCGGCTACGGCATCAGCAAAAGCAAGTGCGTCCTGCTCTGAAATTCTGCCCATGTTTTTTCCTTCCAATAAACGGCAGGCATCTTCTGTGCGACGTATGGTTGGAGCGACAGCGCCAATGGCCACACCGCAGAAACGGAAACATCCCGCTTCATCTACCAGCAAATGGCTTGCAAACGAGACCACGGAACATTCCATCGACATCCGGGTTCCAACCTTAACATACTGCGAACGCGCAATTTTCAAAGAGGGTGAATTTGCTTCCCATTCGAACCCCAGCAGGCATTCGTCGCTGCGCAACGCCGTTTTTCGAGGTCCAAGGTAAAATGCATCATGATGCATACGGCGGCGCCGGCCCTTTGCGTCGATGGCAACGGCTACGGCGTCTAAAGCGGCCAGAGCGCAAGACACGTCACCAGAAGGAGAAGCGGTGCAGGCGTTACCTCCAACGGTGGCCAGGTTACGGATTTGCGGCGACGCGAGGTGAAGTGCAGACTGATGCAGTACAGGGAAGTTGCGCGCAATTTCCGGGTTGGCAGCAAGCTTGCTGATGTTGACCCCTGCTCCGATCCACCAACTGCGACCTTCGTTGCGGATCTCACGAAATCCTTGTCCTTCCACACGGTAGAGGTTGATGAGCACCTGGCCTGCCTCCGGCTTGCGTCGCATTTCCAGCAATACGTCGGTCCCCCCGGCAATATACCGGTACGGACGGTCTCCCATCCGACCCAGCAGTTCAAGCAGTTCATCCATCGAATGCGGTGTATGCATTTCAATCCTGCTCATGCCAGATGCAATTTGTGTTTATTCTCTTCCAATGCCCGCAACACCTTTTCCGGAGTAACGGGAAGTGAACTGATCTCGACCCCAATCGCATTGCTCACGGCGTTGGCGATGGCTGCCGCTGTGGGGATGAGTGGCGCCTCGCCGACACCCTTTGCTCCGTAAGGTCCGTGCCGGTCGTATGTCTCAACGGGGTGAAAGTGAATGGGTGGAACGTCGGCGGCAGTAGGAAGTTTGTAGTTGTGAAAATTGGGATTGAGGATGTAGCCCTCATCCATCAGCAACTCCTCGTAAAGGGCGTATCCGATGCCCTGCAGCACACCTCCGTGGATCTGTCCCTCGAGCAGCATCTGGTTCAATACCTTCCCCACGTCCTGGGCCACCCAAACGTTCTTCACCCGAACATTTCCCGTACAGCAATCCACTTCGACTTCTATGGCCTGTGCAGCAAAGGCGTAGCTGCCCGAGACGTTGCCTTTGAATCCGGCATCCTGAAACTGACTGGGCGGTTCGTAAAAGTATGATGCCACAGCCAGTTCGTTGGGTTCACCAAAATGCATTTCACGCACAACCTTGTCGAGAGCTATGTGTGCTTCCCCATCATTGGTTTCAATACGGCCGTTGCGAAACAGCAAATCAATGTCGCCGCTTTGCAACAGTTGTCTGGCTTTGGATTCGAGCTTTGGGCGAAGGATGGCAATGGCGCCGAGCAAAGAATTCCCGGCGACAAAACTCGTGCGCGAAGCATGTACGCCAACGTCCCAGGGTTTCACATCGGTATCCGAATTGATCACCGTAATCCGGTCGAGTGAAATGCCCAGTTCCTCAGCGGCAATCATGGCAAGCACGGTCTCTGATCCCTGTCCTATTTCCGTCGAGCCGGTAATGATCGTACAATGACCGTAAGGATCAATGCGAACAGTCGTTCCGCACCCATCCGAGCGGTAGATCTTCGCTCCTCCGCCTACGTGTAGCATGGACGCAAATCCTACCCCGCTGCGATAGCGGGCCCGGTCTCGCGATGCGGCATCGATGGCAGTGCTCCGGGCATCCGCACTTTGACGGATGACCACGTCGAGACACTCACCATGCCCGCAGGTTTCGTAATGAAGGCCCTGACCGGTAATTTCTCCCGGCTCGTTGGCATTGATGCGTCGGATAACCGCTTTGTCCATTCCAATGGCATCGGCAAGGAGGTCAATCATTCGCTCCAGGGCAAAGGTTGCCTGCGGATTTCCATATCCCCGGAAAGAACCTGCGAAGACGTTATGCGTGTAAACGGCTTTTGCGTCAAACCGGCACGCCCTTACCTTATACAGCGAAGAAAATGCCTGCATGATAACAAAAGGCGTAGTTGCCCCCCAGGAAGTATAGGCACCGTTGTCCTTTACAATGTCCACCTCGCGAAAAGTAAACTTGCCATCCGCGTCGATTCCTGCGGTCAGGTCGATGACCATGGGCTGTCGCGTCGGCGAGGCGATAAATTCCTCTTTTCGAGAATAGACGATCTGGACAGGTCTGCCCGTGCGCATGGAAAGCAAAGCGCAGATTACCTCAAATGGGTACATGTCGAGTTTGCTTCCGAAGCCGCCGCCAATAATGGGTTGAATGATCCGGATGTCGGAGGGCGGCATTTTCAAGGCATGGGCCATATCGCGCTGGTAGAGGAATGGCACCTGCGTCGAGCTGTAAAGCTTAAGTTTGCGGGAGACGACGTCGTAATCGGCCGTAATGCTGCTCGGGCCGAGGCAGGCGTGCGTCATGCGGGGGAGCGTAAACCTTCTGTTCAGGATGATCCTGCTTCTTGTGCGCTCTGCATCCAAATCGCCATGAGCATAATGGAAGGTTTCTGCGATGTTTTTATTGGAAAATTTTCCACTTGCGTAGCGGTTGATCAGCGGAGCCTCTTCCTGCAACGCGTCAAACGGATCGCAGCAGGGTTTGCGAACTTCATATTGCACCTTAATTCGCCGCACCGCCGCTTCTGCAATTTCGCGGGTTTCCGCAGCTACGGCGGCGATCTCGTCGCGGATGCAACAAACTTCTCCCTGTTTGAGCACCGGATGGTCGCGTTTGTAACCAATGCGGTTGACGTCTACGTCATCCGCCGTGAGGATGCATACGACTCCTGGCAATGCAAGTGCATCCGTAAGGTCGAGTGAAAAGCTTGCCGAAGGATGTTCAGTGCGCAGAATGGCACCATACAACATGCCCGGCAGGACGATGTCCTGTCCGTAAATCGCCTTTCCGGAAACTCGAAGACCTGCATCGTGTTTGGGTAAGCCTTGGCCGATGATGTCGAGTTGTTTTTTCATGCAGGATTGCCGTACTTATTTTGAAACAAGGCCTCCACGGCATCGACGATCTTAATGTAGCCCGTACACCGGCACAAGTTTCCCTCAAGCTGTTTCTGAATGTTTGCCCGGGAAGGCAGGACCTGCATACCGGAAGGAACATCATCCGTATTGGGCCGATGTTCATCGACCAGTGCGCGAATGCGCATCACCATTCCGGATGTGCAAAATCCGCATTGTACGGCACCACATTCCACGAGTGCGCGCTGAACATCGTCGAGCCCTCCACCAGGTTGAAGCATGCCCTCGATGGTGAGTATTTTGCTTCCGTGGGCGTTGACTGCGAGAAAGAGGCAGGCATTCACGGCAACCTGGTCGACGAGCACGGTGCAGGCACCGCATTCCCCTTCGTTGCAGGCTGATTTTGTTCCTCGCAATCCCAGGTGGTCGCGCAGCAGTTCGAGCAAACTTGTCAGCGGGTTCACCCGTCGCGTAACACGATGGCCGTTGACCTCACAAACGATCGTTTGTTCAGTTGCTGATTGTGCGCTTCCGGTTTCGATTGGTGGAGTCATAGACAATTCGCTTTTCGTTCATAATCCAATCCCTTTCGGAAGACCGCCAGGGATTTCTCCAAATTTCCTGGTGAGACGATACGCGACAGAGCCTCTTCGATGGCAACGGCGTCCAGGGGAAACTGATCCATCCCGGCAGCAGCGCCAAGGCAGAACAGGTTCAGGTGTATGGCCTTAAAGGGGGCCTTGTGTGTGTCGATGTAAATGACTTCTTTGCAGTGACTTTGAAGGTAGCTGGCCAGCTTATCAGGATCCGGATATTCGGCAGTGCCTGCGTTGACGGCATGTGGAAGCAGGCGATGGTTGCAAAACACCACGCTGCTGTTGCGGTGGAGCCATGGAAGGCAGCGCTGCGTTTCCAAGGCCTCGAGTCCAAAAAGCAGGTCGATGCTGGCACGGGCCAGAAATCCCGTGCAGTGTTCACCCAGGCCAATGCCCGATGTGACGATGCCGCTGCGCTGCGAGAGCCCGTGGATCTCGCTTACGCTGACGGGAACACCACTGGCCACGGCGGCTTCGACAATGAGGTTAGACAGATAGACAATTCCCTGGCCGCCGACCCCTGCGATCATGATCTTACACCGTTCTGCTCCGTTTCTCATGTGAGGGTGAGTTCTTTTTCGGTTTCGACCGCCACCCAGCGGATGGCGTCGTTGGGGCATACGTCAATGCACAGTCCGCAAAGCGTGCAGGCGTTGTCGTCGATGACTACCTTTCCGTTTTGCATCACCATAGCGGGGCATCCGAAATGATCGATGCAGTGGTTGCACTTCATGCAGGACTGAAAAAGGTTGTAAGATTCCAACCGGGTTGTCAATTCTTCGGGAAGCACTGGCTCTTCATGAACAGCAACCACAGGTTGATGTTCATGACCTAACGAACGTTTGTTAGTATCCATAGAATCATAACACAAACTAACAAACATTTGTTCGCCTTCGTATGGATGTGGGTAATTTTCGAGCGCCCGGCGGATGGAATTTGCAGCGCGCTTGCCCGAAGCGATGGCGCCTATTACGCTGCGGTGGGTGCCGGAACACAGGTCTCCGGCCACAAAGACATTGGAAAACGATTTGCCCAGCATTTCCGGGTCAAGCCTTCCCTGGCCATCCCACCATGCTGCCTTCGAACCACCAAGGTCTTCGACACAGACCTGCTGCCCGATTGCGGAGATGATGCCCCCGACTTCAAAGTCCTCCATCGGTTCGCCGGTTGAATACCGGCTTAAAAAAACGTGCAGCCTTGCATTGGATTCGCAGCGCACCAGCGTGCTGTCGGCGCAGATCTCAACCCCCTCGCTGTGTGCATGTGCAATCTCTTCTGCAAAGGCGGGCATCTCTTCCTCCCGTTCCAGGCAGGAAACGACGACCCTTCGCGACGGAACCATTTTCTTTGCTGCACGCGCGGCATCGATGGCGCTGTTCCCTCCGCCCACAATGAGGACGTCGCCATCGGGAATGCCAGTTTCCAATCCTTCGTTGAAACGTTCGAGAAAGTGCACGGCATCGACGCTCGGTGCTTTGCCATTCAGTTGTTGCAAAACGGGTAAGCTTGCCGGTCGCCACTGCCCAAGGGCCAGCACCACGGCATCCCATTGAGCAGCGACCTCAGATAAGATCAGTTCGGATCCCAAAGACTTTCCAAAGTAAAAGTGTGCTCCCATGGCTTCGAGTTGCTGCGCCTCGAAGCGAAAACCCTGTTTATCCATGCGGAATCCCGGGATGGCTGCAATGACCATGCCCCCGGGCTCGTGCCTGCGTTCAAATACGTCGACGGAATAACCTGCCTGAAGCAAGTCGTAGGCAGCACTCAGCCCTGCAGGTCCGGCGCCGACGATGGCCACGCGCAAATTGTTCTTCACTGCCTGTTCTGCGCGTCCAATGGGAATGCTGAAGTCATAAAAATTCTCGTCGATGCCGGAGACAAATTTCTTTAGCGCTTTGACGGGTACTTTATCGGATAAGCCTGCAAACAATTCACACGGACGGTGGCAGATGTCGCCGCAGGTTCTTGCGAACAGCATCTTGTCGCGAACGATCTCAATGGCCGAGCGGTAATCTCCGTCGCGTATGGCAAAGAAAAAACCATGGTTGCAGATGTTGGCAGGACACAGTTGCCGCTCCCCGGCGATGGCCTTTGGCGCGATGAGTTTTGCACGGGCGCGCAGCAGGTTGCTCGCTGGAGATTGTCTGCGCGAACAGGACAATGCAAGGTCTTCGTGATTTCCACAGGAGTTGCACCGCTTCGGGTCTACGGCGATTCGCCGACGATATGGCATGCCCTCCTTGAATTCGGGAAGGAAGATGCAGGGACTTTGCGCAACGACAACGGAAACACCGTCGTGTTGCATGGCGCGGTTCAGACGCTGCAGGCCCTCTCGCAATTCAAATGGATTGATGGTCTCGACCCGTTCGATGCCGATTCCCCGCAACAGGGGCACCAATTCGATCTCGTGATACTTGGGCAGGCGACGCGAAGCTCCTGGATGGGATTGGTGTCCGGTCATTCCGATGGTCCGGTTGTCGAAAATGACGACCAGAACGTTGGCCCTGGTGTACACCGCGTTGACCAGCGAGGTTAATCCGGAATGAAAAAAAGTACCGTCGCCAACGAGGGCAACGGTTTTCCACGGTTTGCGGTCGCGGGCGAGAGCGGTACTAAGTCCCTGCGCCATAGAAATGCTCATCCCCATGTGGTTGATCGTATCGATCATTTTAAGTGGAGGAAGGGCTCCCAATCCGAAACAACCGATGTCGCCACAGAGCACGAGCTCGCGGTTTTCCCGGGGCATGGCCAGTTTGAGCAAATAGAAGGTTGCACGGTGCGGACATCCTGAACACAAGGCCGGAGGCCGTGGGGGCAGGTTTTCGCAGAAGGGTTCATAGCCTGGCAGTGGAATTCCGGATGCAATCTTCGCCTCCGAAAAACTGTCCAGTGCGGCTGCAATAAGGTCGAGGCTATACTCTCCGGTAGGCATCAATCCTGAAAATCCCTTTCCAAAAACCTCCAGTGCAATGCCGTTCTTCTGTGCGATCAGGCGGATGTTATTTTCTACCAGAGGATCGAGCTCTTCGAGCACGAGAACTTTTTCATATCCGCTGCGCAGAAATTCGAGCACTTCGCTTTCGGGAAAGGGATGTACCATCTGGATTTCCAATATGCTGACCCCGGTTTGACTTGCGGATGCCGTGTGAAGTTCCATCAGGTAGGCGACCGTGATGCCCGAGCAGATAACGGCCAGGGGTGTGTGCGCATCGGCCAGCTTGCGCGTGCATTGTTGCAGGGTTGCTGCCACTTCGGGACGAGCCATTTTGGCGAGCAATGCCTGGTGAGCCCCGGTATTTCGCGACGGGATGTTGATGTGTTCTGCAACGCGGTCGTAAGCCGGAGCAGGTCCTTTGCCCGGCAACGCGCCATAGGAGACCATTCCACGCGCATGCGAAACCCGCGTCGTACTGCGAAGAATGACCGGCAAGTGGATCGCTTCCGACAATGCAAAAGCCCTATGCGTCAATTCCTTCGCTTCTTCGGGGGTGGCGGGATTGAGTACTGGAACGGAAGCCATGGTTCCCCACCAGCGCGAATCCTGTTCATTCGAACTCGAATGGCAGCCGGGATCATCGCACAACACAATGACCAGTGCCCCTGCAAAGGTTTGGTAGGGAATGCTCATCAGCGCATCGCTGGCGACGTTCATTCCGACATTTTTCATCACACACATTGCGCGTTGGCTGGCAACGGCAAAGGCAATCGCCTTTTCGAGTGCAATTTTCTCGTTGATGCTGTATTCGAAATACAGCTCTCGCAAGTCGACACCGTCCATTGGTGGATTGGCTCCTGGATCGGTTAAATACGCATCTACGTGCTTAAAGACTTCAGAAATTTCGGTTGATGGCGTTCCCGGATAGGCAAATACGCCCTGTACTCCAGCCTCAAGCGCTCCACGGGCAATGGCCACATTGCCCATTACGCAGCGCGCCTCAAGTTGAGGGTATGAGCGCAATATGTCGATGGTGGCCTTCAGCATTGATGGCAATTCTGGGTTTCGATGGCACCGGCAAAGCCCCGGCACGGGTTGCACCCGGATGGCAAAGCCATGGCTTTATCGTCTGTCCGTTTGCAATGTACATTCATATCACGCCATTTTGTAAAAGTGCGGTCACTTCACTTTCTCCAAGACCCGCTTCCTCAAAGATCTTCCGGTTGTCCTCACCCAAGGAGGGAGGTGCTTCCAAATGAAATCTCCGGTCCTGCAGAAAATCGGTATCCACAGCCGCGGGGCTCAGGGGAATGGATCTTCCGTTCGGAATGGTGGTGTACATAAAATAGGGCTTCAGTGCCTCCATTTCGGCGACCTGGTCCACGGTATTGACCGGAGCGGCCGACAGTTGGTGTTGCAGACAGAAATCGACGAAAGCCTGCGTCGTCAAATTTTTGGTCAGCGCCCCGATCTCCCGGTAAATTTCAAGGCGCAGTTGCTTTCTGCCTTCGTTTGTGGTGCGCTCTGGTTTTGCGAGCCCGCCAAAACCGGGAATCGAGCACAATTTGCTCCACTGCAGGTCATTGCCGATCGCAAGATAGGCGAAGCCATCCGCCGTAGCGTATACATTCGATGGAATAAAACTGCGGTGCTCGTTCCCGCTTCGCATAAAATGGTCGTTCGACTTGTCGAGAAAATTGAGTTGAGGCAAGGCAGTGATCAGCCAGCTCGCCGCACACCTCGCCATGGATACGTGGATTTCCTTTCCGGCTGGTGGATTTTCCAGCATCGCCAGGAGTACCTGGGCAAAAGCCTCATCTCCGGCCTTGAGGTCTATGATGGGCACCCCGCAAGGCACGGGCATCCCTCCTGGTTCACCGGTGAGCCAGGTAAAACCAAGGCTGGCCTGCAACGCAGGATCGTATCCTGCGCGGTCGGGATATTCTGGTCCAAAGGCGCTGATCCCGCACCAAACCAAACGTTCGTTCGCCTTTGACAGTGTAGCAAAGTCAATGCCCAAAGCGGCATATCGCATGGGCAGTGTGTTGCACATAAAAACATCGACTTTTAGTTCGCGGATCAGGCGTTGCAATAACGCCCTGCCCTCGGATTTTTTGAGATTGATGGTTATGGCTTCCTTTCCGGCGTTGGGGGCAAGGTAATACGAGCCCATTCCCTGCTGACCGGTATCGATGCCGATGTAGCGGTTGGGGTCTCCTCCACGTCCTCCCGCTTCCGGCGGATTTTCCAGACGGATCACGCGCCAGCCAAGTTGGGCGAATCGCTGGGTGGCATAAGGCAGGGCCAGGGCCTGTTCAAGGGATAATATGGTTTTTCGTTTCAGCATGGCCCGGAAGGATTGGAGGTCCTTTGGTTCAACGTGTAATCGGGTACACCTATATTCCCTTTGCACACGGTGTAAACAGGTGATTTACCGCTAAGCATAGTTAAAAAATACCGGTTCCTTGTATTCACCGTAAACTTCCCGCAATACCCGGATGATCTCCCCGACGGTGGCATAGGCCTTTACCGCCCGGATGGTGGCGGGCATCAGATTTTTATTGGCCTGCGCGTCGAGGCGCAATGCATTCAGGGCATCGTCGACCTCAAGGGCATTGCGATTTGCGCGGATCTGTGCCAGGCGTGCGAGCTGTTTGTCTGCAGCATCCTGGTTATAAGGATGAAAACTGATCTCCTGTCGGTCTTCGTCGCTGTGAAATGCATTCAATCCGACTTTCAGCACGCGTCCCTGCTGGACATCGCATTCGCGCTGGTAGGCTTGTTGGGAGATGGCTTCCTGTACCTTTCCGCTGGCAATGGCATCGACGATGCCACCCCAGTTGTCGACTTTGGCCATTTCTTCGCGGATCGCAGTTTCAAACTGGTTGGTGAGGGTTTCGACGTAATAGGATCCGCCGAGGGGATCCACGGTATCGCAAACCCCTGTTTCGTGGGTGAGGATCTGCATGGTGCGCAGGGCGATCTCCGCAGCCTTTTCTGTGGGGATGGTGTAGGCCTCGTCGTAGGTGCACAGGGCCATGGTCTGGGTGCCTGAAAGGGCAGACACCATGGCGAAATACGCCGTTCTGATGATGTTGTTTTCAGGTTGCTCCTTGGTCAGTCCGGCCCCGCCACCGCCGGCGATCATGCGAAGCCAGCAGGACTCTTCCTTTTGTGCGCCGTAGTCCTCGCGGACGATTTTTGCCCATAGCCTCCTGCCGGCGCGAAACTTGGCGATCTGTTCGAAAAAGTATCCGTAGATGTCGAAATTGTAAGACAGCCGCGATGCAAATTCGTCGACCGGCACCCCGCGCCTCAGGGTTTCCTCGGAGTAGGCCTTTGCAATGCAAAAAGCGTACGCCATTTCCTGAACGGGGTTGGCTCCCGACTCGCGGATGTGATAACCGCAAACGCTCACCGGAGAATAGCGCGGCACGTTGCGGGCGCAGTATTCAATGGTATCCACGACGAGTTTTACCGATTTGTCGACGGGAAAAATCCAGGTGCCGCGTCCGATGAATTCTTTGAGGATATCGTTTTGCGCTGTTCCCCGCAGGGTCGACAGGTCGTAACCCCATTTTTCCGCCAGTGCGAAATACATGGCCATCAGGACCAGCGCGGATCCGTTGATGGTCATCGAAACGGTGATCTTGCTTAAGTCAATCCCGGCAAAGGCGCGTTCAAAATCGTCGAGGGAGTCCACGGCCATCCCCACCCTGCCGACCTCTCCCAATGCTGCCGGGTCGTCGGAATCGAGCCCGCATTGTGTTGGGAGATCAAACGCAACGTTGAGCCCGGTTTGCCCGTTGCGGATCAAAAAGTGAAAACGCTCGTTCGTTTCCTCAGGCGAGGCAAATCCCGCGTATTGCCGCATGGTAAACGGGCGTTTGCGGTACATCAGCGGGTGGATGCCCCGCGTAAATGGATACTGCCCCGGCAATTCTGCATCGAGTTGAGGATTCCCGGCCAGTGCGTCTTCACGCGTGTACAGTGATTTGACCTCAATACCGGATTCCAGAAAGACGCGTTTCACGTCGGCGGTTTGCTCCTTCTTACTTTCTCCGTTTGTCATTTTATCCGTTATCTCTATTCCATAAACAGCTTCTGAAGTTCAATAGTGTCCTCGGATCTTCATTGCCCTTTCCACCGTTCGGGGTTGACCAGTCAGATGGAGGCAATTTTTGACCATGCAGCACCGACTACCCCCTTGTGGCAGAGCGCACTGATCATAAAAGCGGCAGAATGCTCAGCCTGAATGCGCAGCGCATCGGTCAGATTAGCTCCGCATGCCTCTTTGATGGTCGTTCGTATGGCTTCCCGCGCCTGTTCGAGTTGGGCATCGCTATGATCGAGGCCGTCGATGGCGCCGAACCGGATCGGTGGCAACGCTTCATGTTCAAATGGCCTGCGCGTTGCAATGGATTCGTCTCCGTTTACCAAATTCCAGGCCTCGCCCAATAAGCTTTCCTGTGGGCCTGTGCGGTCGACCAGCCAGCCGAGTGCCTCTGCTGCCTTCACCGGCCTTCCTGCGAGTAGCATCTTTGCAAGCTGAAGTCGTCCTGCCTCGTTGGTCTTCCGGAAAGGCCAGTGGCATCCTTCCATACCGGGAACGACGGGGAGGGTGACTTCCGGCATGGAGAGCACCACCGCATCCGTCGCAAAGAGGTAGTGGCAGTGCATCATGAGTTCGAGCATGCCACCCATACAGCGCTTGCCATTGATGAAGCCGACCGTGCAGTCAAAATCAGTGTGGAGGCGGCGAGCCGTAGCCGACCAGGTAGCGGCGATCCGGACGCCTTCAGATTTCTCGTTAAGCGCCGGAAAAAACTCGTTTGTATCCGCTCCTACCATTTGCGTGGAAAGATGAAAGTCTCCACATAAGATGGCCCGGCGGATGCCTTGTGTCAGCAACCAATCCATGGCGCGGTTGAGTTCTGCGTCCACATCGGAGTTGTAACTCTCGCGACTGATTTGAATGAATCCAACCTTGCCATCGTGTTCTGCGTTGACGTACAGTTGTTGCCATTCGACTTCGGACATGCGGTTAAGCTCCTCTGGATACCAGCTGGTTTGGGCTGCTTCGGGGTGTAATGCATGGTACCGCTCAATGGTCTGTAGCACAGCCGTTGCGCCCCTGTTTCGAAGGGTGGCGAGCATTCCATTGGTAAATTGTGCGCACAATTCACCAATGGCATTCATCGCCGGCAAAGAAGCGCGTCGTTCGTGCAACATGATCGTAGTCATCTGGAACAGAGATCCGAAAACGACGTCCTCCAGTTCGGACCGTTCGCGATCCGAAATGGAATAATTGACCAGCGGCCGGAAATGATCCGGAGGATACCAGTTTTGGCCACTATCCTTGCGTTCAACCAGCTCAGGCACCGGTTCAAACAGCGGGCCATACTGCAGGTAAAGGTGGTGCAGACATGACCAGGTCAAAAAGTTTGCGCCGCGTGCGCCGATCGCATCGTGGGCGCGAAACGGGTTTGGGCCTACCAGTTTGCGGATGTATTTATCCGTTTTCCAGTAGGGCATATTCTTCATGCTGCTCGAGCGGATGCTCGCCTGCATCAGGCCACAGAAGAACACGTCGAGAACAAAAGACCAGTGGTCGCTCACCTCAACCGGGATCAGTCCCAGTGCCCACAGCAAGGCGCTTGTGGGTCCAGGCTTCTTTTCAACAATTTCGAAGATCTTGTTGATTTCATGGGGGAATGCGGGGTGGGCGATGTCAACGCCGAGTTGTTCACTTGGGAAACCCGATGTAACGGACCATATGAGTATGTCGGGGTATTCCCGTCGGAAGAGTGCGTAATGTGCTTTTTTTAACTCCAGTTTCTCGGGAATGGCCTCCAGAAGAAATTTGGGTTTGTATATTTTTAATGCTGAGGGAAGAGATTTGCCGTCGTAATTGAGTTGAATGATGCTTTTAGCGATTTCCGCTGACTGGTCGGCACCGAATGCCTTGCGCAGACCGGAGAACTGCTTTCCAATTCCATCGGGAGCTCCGGCGAGATCCAGCGCGACAATGGGTACACCATACGGGTATAACCTCGCTGCAAACTGCATGAGTTTGCCGGCGCCCACCACTCCGTTCGCACCGGAGATGACCATGCAACCCCGGTCTCCCGGTGGCCCGAAGACTGCAGTCACCGCCTGCTCTACATCCACGGGTAATTTTCCATTTCGGAACACGTCGAGCACGGTGCCAAGTCCCAGTTCCTCGAGGGTCGATTTTCGCATTTGCTTCATGGTACGATTCCTTTATTTCCTATTTATTGATTTTGTCCTTTACAATCGCTGTGGGTGTCCCGATCAACCATCGACTTTAAACAGCGCCGCAATGCCAACGTCACCGGCTGCACATCCAAAAACGAGCACGTAGCCTCCGCCCAAATCGACTGCCTCTTCAAGCGCTTCCATGACGACGCGTGTCAGGGTAGGCCCTTGCGGATGGCCCCACACCAGAGGGCATCCGTTGTTATTCATTTTGTGCCAGTCGTATTGAAAGGTCCTGGCGAAAACGGCGTCGTTCACAGCAAATGGGTTGTGATCCTTGACGACGGCCATGTCGGCGAGCGAAAGCCCTGCATTTTTCAGCAACTGGCCGACAGCCAGAGCAGGAGCCTCGGGCATGCAGGAGGCACCTGCACGAACTTCTGCCTTGGCGACAAAGCGGATGTCGATTTCCGGTCGTGTACTGAGGGTTTTCGCGCGCTCTCGCGTTGTGACCAGCAGAGTAGCCATTCCATCAGCAGCGTGGGTCTGGGTGCCGCTGGTGACACAAGAATCCAGTTCGCGCATGCTGCGCAGGGATTGAAGGGAAATCGGTTTCACTCCTTTGTCTTCGTCGACGACTCCCATCGGCTTACCCTGGGCATTGAGTATTTCCAGCGGTACGGCACAGCGTTGAATAAAGCCGGAAGTACGCCCCTGAAAGTACTGCTCGTACCGGAATGCCGTCAACTCGTCGACTTCCTGCCTGCTGAGTCCGTATTTGCGGGCGATGTTTCCTGCAGATTGCAGCATGGCTTTTCCCGTTGCCGGATCAAATCCAAAGTTGTCCCAGACATCGCTGATGACTTCCGTTCTCCGGTAGCTTCGACGTTCGGGAAAAACACCAACGGGTGAATCGCTGGTGCGATCGAAGGTAAGTACACCGACGCTCTGGCTCGCACCACTTGACACCTGTGCTCCCGCCAGCAGAATGGCCTGCAGACCCGTTGCGCACGCCTGTTCGACGTGAAATCCGGGGATCCGGCGTCCTGAGCACATCGAAACCACGGTTGCATTCCAGAATTTGAAATGCCAGGGCACGGTGGATCCGATGACCAGGTAATCGAGTTGTTGCAACTGCACTTTGCGCAGAGCCATGATGCGCGCCATGGCCTCTCCGGCAAACTGGCCAATGTTGACCTCAGCAAGCGGAGAGGCCTGCCAGGCCGGAAAATAACTACAACCCCAGGTACCGTATGGAATTCTGGCTTCCGGAAAAATGGTCTGTACTTCTCGCATATGGTTCGAATTCTCTCAGTTATTCGTTAATATGAAAAATATAAACGTTCGTTAGTTTGACTCAACCAGCAGATTGCTTCATCCCCTCAAAATACCGGATGACCTCCTCGATCCGTGTTCCCGAAGGGAACGCGCACCTGGCTCCGAGCTCTATCAGTGGTTTTACGTCCTGATCCGGAATGTTGCCTCCCACGATCCAGGGTATATTCAGCGCTCTTCGCTCCAGTTCGTCGCGCATTTTCGCACAAAGGATCAGGTGCGATCCTGAAAGGATTGACAGTCCTATAACATCGGGATTCAGAAGCTGCGCCTGATCGGCAATCTGCTCGATGGACTTGCGCAGACCGGTATAGGCGACTTCAAATCCCGCTTCGCGCAAGGCGTGCGCCAGCACCTTCACGCCTACGTCGTGGCCGTCTAGACCGGGCTTAGCCAAAAGCACTTTCATCCGGTTGTGTATTTAAATCGGCCATCCATGCGGACCAGTACCGGGTATGGAAGCAATTGCCTGAAGCAAATAAAAGTGGAGCAGGTGTTCATTCTTTCATTTCTTTTGCGATGTTTATTTTGAGTATTTCGGATGTGCCGCCACCGATGAGCGTAAAGCGTACATCACGCAGCAGGCGTTCCGCACAAAAATCGGTTGAATACCCGTATGACGCCATGATGCGCGCCGTCTGATCGCAGATTTCACATGCCGCTTCGGAAGCATAGAGTTTAGCGATCATGGCTTCCTTGTGACGCGGTTCCTGGCGGTCGGCAAGCGCTGCCACGTGGAGCGTGTAAGTGCGTGCCGTTTCAAGTTGCATTTCCATTTCCGCGAGTTTGAGCTGGATGGCCTGGAACGCCGCGATGGGCTTGCCAAACTGCATGCGTTCAGCCGAATATTTCACTGCTTCATCTCTTGCCGCCTGGGCAATGCCAACTGCCAGAGCAGCCGTCATGATGCGGATTTCGACGAGGATCTCCCGCAAGCTGGTCGTGCCCCCTCCCAGGGGACCCAGCAGATGATTTAAAGGAATGTGCACATCGGCAAACGAAAGTTCGCTCGTCGGCGATCCACGCACGCCCATCTTTTCTATGGGTTTGCCAACTTGCAATCCAGGGGTGTCGGCAGGAACCAAAAAAATGGAGAGTCCATCCAGTCCTTCGTTTTTAGCAAGCACTGTAAAGAAGTCGGCTACGGGAGCAGAAGTGACCCATGTTTTTTGTCCGTTGAGGACAAAGCCCTGTTCTGTTTTCCGTGCGTGGGTGGTTATCGCCATCAGGTCGCTGCCGGCGTTGGGTTCGGTCATGCAGATGGCACAGATCTTTTCTCCGCGCAGCGCCGGACGAAAAAACCGTTCAACCATTTCATCATCGCCGTAGCGGTGCAGGAAATGGGTTCCCATGAGCGATTGCATGGTGCACGTGGCAGCCAAAGAAAGCGAACCGCGGGCGAGCTCCATGACGGCCAGTGCATAACTGATGTTATCCATTCCACTTCCGCCGGCATCTTCCGGGTATCGCATTCCAAAAAAACCAAGCGCCGCCACTTCGCGAAATAAATCCATCGGGAACCGCTGCTCCCGGTCTATGTTGCGGGCCTGTGGCAATACGCGCTGGTCTACGAAATCCCTGAAACTCCTTTGAACCGCCCTTTGTGTTTCATTCAATTCCTGCATACCTTAACTTCGTGTACGTTGACCGGCGATCACCTCGCCCGATGGAATGACTGCAGTTGCTTCTATTTCGATGAGGGCGGGATGGTCGAGCAGGTCACTTATAAAGATCATGCTCATACACGGATAGTGTCTGCCCATGACCGATTTCCAAACGGCGCCCAGCTCTTTGCGCGCCAAAAGGTATGCGTCGCGGTCTTTGCAAAAGCAGGTCATGCGGCAGATGTCGGAGGCGACGCCACCAGCGCTACTAACAATCGTTAGTATATTTTTCAATGCGCGTTCGAATTGCGGAACGATGTCTGTGCTGGAAAATACTTCGTTTTCATCCCAGCCAACCTGTCCGGCAATAAAGAGCAGACGGCCGCTGTCTGCGAGGATGCCGTTTGCATATCCCTTGGGGACCGGCCAGCCTTCGGGCAGAATGTGTTGGTGTGCCATACGCGTTCAGCTTTTGAATCCGTAAATTTCCCTGGCGGCCCTTTTGCTGACGACGCCGTTGCGCACATCCTGCGCAATTTTTTCGCGCGGGCGCTTTTTGGGTCTTCCGTATCCACCTCCACCTCCCGCGATTTGGTGGTAAACCGTTCCATCCGGGATGCCATGCACCATATCTTTGCTTTTGGGTATTTTCTTCTTCCCGTTTGGGTACCGGAGTTCGATGCGGTTGAGAACGCTGCCCTTGCCACCAAACAAACCGTAATTGGGTTCTACGTCGCCGTCACCAAATACCACCATGGTCGTTTCGTCTCCGCGCAACAGGATTTGCGTTTCGGTTCCCAGTCCGCCGCGCCAATGGCCGGGACCACCTGAATCGCAAAGGTACTCGTGTTTGATGATCATGTGTGGCGTCTGCTGCTCGTACATCTCGTAATCCTGGTCGAGCACTCCTCCCGATGCGTCGATCATCCCAATGTGATCGTAGCCGTCGCAACCTTTCAGTGCGCCGCTGCCCCCCTTCATTCCGAGAAAGCAGATGTCGACGTATTTGCGGTTGGTGCGGGGATGGGTTCCGGTAAAAAGGGAGCACAGCAGGTGATTCCAACCCGCCGTTACTCGATCCGGTACAGCAGGGCCCAGAGCCTTGAATATGGAATCTGCGACTTGCGGGCAAAGGTGGTTTCCGAAGGTCGTTGCCGCCGGATAGGAAGCGTTCAGTATGGTCCCCTCGGGAACGATGTAGTGCAGCGGTTTGAGCATGCCTTCGTTGTGCGGTATGGCCGGGTTAACCATCTGCAGGAAGGTAAGGGTAATGGCAGAACAGGTCGACGTGTACGTCCCATTTACAAAGCCCTTTGTCTGTTGCGAGGACTTTGAAAAATCAAACCAGATCTCGTCGCCAGCAACACGTATCTGTGCGCGCACTTCGAACTTGCTGCCAGGATGTTTTCCGTCGTAATACACCCAACTGCTGCCTTTGTATTCGCCCGGAGGGAACCGCTCGATTTCGGCACGCATCATGGCCTCCGTAGCACTGAACAAGGCGTGCTTGTGCAGATCGACCACGGCCCTTCCGTATTTTGAATAAAGAGCCTGAAGCCTGCGCTCACCAAGGGTGCATGCCCCCATTTGCGCTTTGATGTCCTCCTGCACCATTTGCAGCCGGATGTTGGCAAAAATGAGATTCCAAACATCCTGTCGCAGATGTCCTGCTTCATAGATCTTCACTGCAGGAATGCGAAGGGCCTCCTGCCAAACTTCTGTAGCATTGGGGTTGTAACCTCCCTGAACGGCGCCTCCAATATCCGCCTGGTGGCCCTTTGCTGCAGACCATCCAACCAGCTCTCCGTCAAAAAAGATGGGTTTGAAAATCGCCACATCGTTATTCTGGTTACCCATGCTAAAAACGTCGTTGTGGATGATGACGTCTCCTTCGCGAAGGTTGCTGCCGTACTGGCGCAAGATCTCCTTGCACACGGGACCCAGGGAAAATGACAAGATGGGCAGGTTCTCCGTTTGTTCGAGCATCTGCCCTTCCGCATCGTAAAGTCCGGTGACAAAATCCTTGGCCTCGCACAAAATGGGCGAACGCGTAGTTTTGGTCAGCGATATGCTCATTTCGTCGGTGATCGCTTTGAACGCCCGCTGGAGTATGGATACCAGGATCTTATCTACGCTTTGTTCTGTTTTCATTTTCATACCATGTCTTTGAACCATCAGCGCTGTCTATAGCGCTTCCGGATTTCACTTTCCCCTCCGGGAAAACGCGCCCGTTCGTACACGAGGAAGGATCCGGCTGGATCAACGAGACAGTCGTAACGTTCGCTGACAAAGATGGAGGTGGTAATGCGTTCGATTACACAGGGTCCCTTCAGCAGTGTTCCTGAAAGGTAAAGGTCTCCATCGTACACTGCAATGTTGCGCATTGCCTGTAGTTCCGGAATGTACACTTCCCGGTGACCTTTCAAGGCCTCAGCAGCCGACGACGGTTTGCCGGATGGTTTGGCAAACTGTGGCTTTTCGTTTTTTCCAACGACGCGCAAACGAACGTTTATTAGTTCGATTTCCGTTCCTTCGTCTTTGAGCGAATAGCCGAACTGCCTGTTATGCTCTGCGTGAAAAGCTTCGAAGATATCCGTCAATGCGAACGACTGTACGCTTCTCCAGTCAGCCGCAAGTTGAACCTCGTGGTACTGTCCGGCGTAACGCATGTCGAGTACCGGATGAAAGCTTATTTTGGAAACGGCGACTCCTTCCTTTTTTAGCGTTGCCACCCCTTCCTTTTGCATTTCTGCAAAAAGTCCGAGGAAGTGTTTGCGGTCGAGCGAGCGGAAGGAGGCGTAACAGGACCGGATGTAGTCGTGTTTGAGGTCCCCCAGCAACATGCCTGCAGCGCAGAAAATGGACGATACAGATGGTACCAGGAATGCGGGTATTTCGAGTTCAGAACAGATCTCCGCTGCATGGACGGGCCCTGCACCTCCTGCCACGATGAATAAAAATTCACGAGGGTCGTATCCGCGTTGGACGGAAATTTGCCGCACGCCCTGAGCCATATTGCTGTTGATGATGCGGTACATGCCTGCAGCCGTTTCGACGAGGCTCAGGCCCAGAGGTTTAGCCAGGTGTTCCCCGATGGCCGTTTGTGCAGCGGAAACATCCAGTTTGAGGCGTCCCCCCGCAAAAAAACCGGGATCCAGATAGCCCAGCAGCAGGTCGGCATCGGTGCATGCAGGAAGACTGCCGCCGCGACCATATGACGCCGGCCCGGGAAGTGCCCCGGCACTCTGTGGCCCCATTTGCAGCATACCCCCGTTGTTGATCCAGCCGAGACTACCGCCTCCTGCACCGATGGTGACGATGTCGAGCGAAGGCAGGGCAATGCGGTAGCGGTTGATGCTGCCCTCAGTGCTCGTCACGCATTCGCCGCCAATGACCAGCGCGGCATCGAAACTCGTGCCTCCCATGTCGACGGTGATGCAATTTTCGTAGCCAAGCATGGTGGCATAGTAGGCTCCCGCGGTAGGCGCCGCGGCGGGGCCGGACAAAACGGTGACCACGGGAATCCTTTTAACCACCTCCGGAGCGACAACCCCGCCATTCGACTGCATGATCAGCAGCGTGCCCCTGTATGCCACCTCAGCGAGTTTCTTCTCCAGCCGGTCTATATAGCGGGCGACAATCGGGCCGACAAACGCACTCACCACCGTAGTGCTGACGCGTTCGTAAAAACGGATGCAGGGGAGAACTTCGCAGGATGCCGTCACAAAACAATGTTTCAGTTTTTTGCGAAGGAAAGCTGCAGCCTGCAACTCGTGAGCAGGATTTTTATAAGAGTTTATGAAACACACAGCCACCGATTCGACCTTCTCTGCCTTCAATTGTACGGCAAGCTTCTCCAAGTCTTTGCGGTTGAGTTTTCGCACGACATTCCCTTCGGCATCCACTCTTTCGTCTACCGGGAGCCGGAGATGCCGTGGCACCATTGGCGTGACGTTTTCGTATCGGTTATTGTACTGCTCTTCCCGGATGCCCCTGCGCATTTCGAGGGCGTCGCGAAAACCACGGGTCGTCAGCAATGCCGTCTTTGCCCCTCGAAAGGTCAGAAGGGCATTTGTCGCCACCGTGGTGCCGTGAACGATGGTGTCGATGCGTTCTACAAACTGCCTCGCAGACAAACCTGCCTTCTCAGCCAACTCGGTTAACCCGTTGATAAAACCGATCGAAGGATCTTCCGGTGTGCTCAGGGTTTTGTGCACGTAGGTCTCACCACCGTCGCCGATGGCGATGACGTCCGTAAAAGTACCTCCGATGTCGATGCCAACTTTATAGCGCATTACAGATTCAGGCCCTTGGATTTATGCCGGGATCGGCGTATTGAGCTCACGCAGGTTTGCGTAGAGTTCGTCGTCGGTAAAGTGATGGTCGACGAGTTTGCCGCTGAAGTAGTCCTGGTAAGCGCTCATGTCAAAGTAACCGTGGCCGCAGAGGTTGAACAATATGGTTTTAGATTTGCCTTCCTCTCTGGCTCGCATGGCTTCGCGTACGACTCCGGCAATGGCATGGGTGGCCTCCGGTGCCGGAAGGATGCCCTCGGCTCCGGCGAATTTCACTCCTGCTTCGAAGCATTCGAGCTGCTGGATGGCTTGCGCCTCGATGAGTTTGTCTCGCAACAACTGGCTTACGATGGCCCCTGCGCCATGGTAGCGCAGTCCCCCTGCGTGGATGGGCGCCGGCAGGAAATTGTGACCCAGGGTGTACATGGGAATCAGCGGGGTCATGCCAATGGTATCGCCAAAGTCGTAACGGAATTGACCTTTGGTGAGCTTGGGACAGGAAGCCGGTTCGATGGCGATGCATCGCACATTCTTGCCGCTGCGGAAGTTGTGCCGCAAAAACGGGAAGGTGATGCCTGCAAAGTTGGAGCCCCCTCCAAACGGGGCGATGACCACATCGGGAAAATCCCCGGCCATCTCGAGTTGCTTTTCTGCTTCGAGGCCGATCACGGTTTGGTGCATCAATACGTGGTTGAGTACACTCCCCAAAGAATATTTTGTTGAGCCATCTTTTGCTGCAACTTCTACTGCTTCAGAAATAGCTATGCCCAGGCTGCCCGGAGAATTGGGATCTCCCTTCAGAATGGCTTTGCCGGCATCCGTCAGGTCGGTAGGAGATGCATGCACGGTAGCATCCCAAATGTTCATCAGCATCTTGCGGAAGGGCTTCTGCTGGTAGCTGATCTTCACCATAAACACTTCGCATTCCAGCCCGAACATCTTGCAGGCAAAACTGAGGGCACTGCCCCACTGTCCGGCACCGGTTTCGGTGCTGAGCTTGCGTACACCCTCCATTTTATTGTAATAGGCCTGTGCGAGGGCCGTATTGGGTTTGTGCGATCCCGAAGGGCTGGTCCCTTCGTATTTGTAATAGATTTTTGCGGGCGTGTCGAGCAGCTTTTCAAACTGATAGGCGCGGTAAAGCGGCGTGGGTCTCCAGATTCGATAAGCATCCCTCACTTCGTCGGGGATCTCAATCCAGGATTCTGCGGAAACCTCTTGCTTGATCAACTCCATCGGGAACAGAGGTGCGAGGTCTTCAGGACCAATGGGTTGCATCGTTCCGGGATGCAGCGGTGGCAACATGGGATTCGGCATATCGCCCATAATGTTGTACCACTGGTGTGGAATGTCTCTTTCGGTGAGCAGAATTTTCTTGGTCTTTTCCATGGCGGTCACTTTAATTTAGTTGTATTGAGTAATGTAGCACTGTCTGGCCGCATGCGCAATCGTCGGCCGGCACCCTTGTGATGACTCCGCCATCAGAGTACCGCCACGAGAGGCGATGCCAATTAAAAAATTTAGTTATTGATTTTCAATTATTTGCAAAAATCGTTACTGCTCCAGTGGCCTTATTGCGCCAATGATGGAGCGACCAAATTTAAGAGACAATTCTCTTTTACCATAAAAAAATAACCATACACCCCGGCCCACCATTTGCCTGATGAGGAATGGCGGCAGAAGCCAGGTGAATGAAGGACGACGGGAATTACCGACTTACTTTCCCGATGTAAACTGTACAACGGCGTTGTCGACCGGGGTCAGGGTCTTCAGGTACGTGTAAATTGCTGATAGGTCCTCGTTGGTCATTCCGGCGTACATGGTCCATGGCATGGGGGTTTGCTTTTCTCCTGCGGCTACCTGGGGGGAAACGTAAGCCGAATCCACATACTGTTTAAATCGCAGCACGAACTGCTCCTCAGACCAATTGCCGATTCCCGTAGCGTGTGGGGTAATGTTAGACGAAGTGGTTACCGAACCGTCGGGAAAATTGAAGGCAAAACCACCACCGAACTCTGGGCCTACGAACTTGCCCTTGTCCTGCCGAGTATGGCAATCGCGGCAACCCGCAGCTGTGACCAGGTAACGACCCTGTGCAACGCGGTCGGAAGCCGGAGGCATTTTTTGAAAACTGGGTTTCTCCGGAATGGTGTGAATGATGAAGTTCATTGGAAAATCAGCCTTGGATGCGGGTGGGTCGTTTGCAACCGGCGACAGGGTCCGCAAATAAGCGATTACTGCGTGGATATCCGACTCGTCCAATTGGCCAGCATTCGGGTAGGGCATGATGGGAAACAATGGCCTTCCATCCTTTCCTACTCCCGAGGTAACCGCTCTCCAAATTTCCCCATCCGTCCAGCCACCAATGCCGTGAGGGCTGATGTTGCTGGCGACGAATCTGCCAGGAAAGCCCATGTTCTGGTCAAACACCTCCCCGCCCTGTCCGAGTGTGCCTTCGACGAGTGGACCCGAATACCGGCTCCAATCCCGCTTCGAATGGCAGTCCATGCAAACCATGACGTGGTTGGCGAGGTATCGGCCACGCTCAACCTGCGCTTCGCTCTTATCAACGCTCAGCTCCGGGGCATCCCCCACATCGGGAAGCATGGTTTTCACATAGGTCAGCATCAGGGCAATGCCCACGACGACTACGACAAGCAGGTAGCCTGCGAACTTCAAAATTCGTTTCATGCGAGTTTGGTTTTTCGATTATCGAGATAAAAATAATAAGTCCACAACAAACCAAGCGTCTGCAATCCGATGTAGGCTATCGCATTGCTTGGGTTGTCGTGATGATAGGTCTCCTGAATGACATTTTTGTAAATAAAAAGGAAGGGTATGCCTGCGGCAGCCGTTACGATGCGCAACCACATTGGAAACAGGGCACACGTGCCGATGATGCAGAGTGCGGGAACCAGCGGAAGGGCAACGGAGGCCATCACATCCTCGTTGACGGCATTCAGGGAACTGGATGCAAAGGAGACCCCGTAAGCAATGGCCAATACGTTGAAACCGTCGGAAGAAAAAACGAAATTTCTATCGGACAGGTAGCGGGCAGACAGTACACAGGCCATGAGCGCCATGGTGTCGCCAATTTGCCAGCACATCATCTGAAGCAGAGATTCGGGAGGAAATATGCTCCCTGCAACGCCCATAATAAAGTTCAGGGCAAAACCAACGGCGACCAGGAACAAAGTCCGCTGCTTCCCTTCAAACGACATAGTATGCAGATTTCTTAAACAAAAACTTGCTCTTTCCTGATCAGTACCACACCTATGGCGATGGTCCAGACAGGCGCCAGCACAAGGTAGGCATTCACTGAGACATCTGCAAGCGATTTCCACTCCAGCATGTTGCCCGTAGCATCCAGCAGCGAGAAAATGCCGGTGGCGATGCCGAGCCAGGACACGATTTTCATGCGCTTCATTAGAAACAAGCTCACCGCAATCCACCATGCGGCGCCCAGCCATCCGTCGAGCATATTCCATATCCCGGTCACCACTCCCTGTGCGCTGGTCTGAAACAACAAGACGACGGAGGGCTGCAAAGAAGTCTCTGCCGTAGCATGTGCGTCGAGTAGAAAAGGCCACACCACTGCCAGGATGCAGGCACCTGCTGCACCCATCAGAACGTAACCGGTTCCCATGAACCGGATAAGACCATTCCATGGGGTATGCCCCTCCATTTGGCGTCCCAGGAAGAAGATCAGAGGCAGCAACAACAGGTAGTAACCGAAGACGTCGGCAATCATACTCCATCGCAACATCCCGCGATCAACCTCCTGTCCCTGAAAGACGATGGCAGGATTTGAAAAAAATTCAAAATTGAAATGGACCGACGCCGCAACCAGATAATAACTTACCAGTGCGATCAGGCCGGATGCTAATGACATCCATCCGGTAATGCGTTGCATGGATTGTTGCGGGTTTGGCCTGGTCTCCATAAGATGGGTTTTAACGCGAAAATAGAGGGGTTCAGGCCGGTGAAATTGGATACAGCGGACATCTAAATCAAGGACCGCTTGTAAACCCCGTTTCAAATGCCCTTGTCCAGTGTTCTCTCGCGCAACAAGACCTCCAGCACAGGGCCGGATGCTTGGGGATGCGGCGGGATCAGGGACATGGCGAATTCGCTCAATGCGGTGATGGTCAAAGAAGGATTGACGCCGGGATTTGCGGGCACGATGGAACCATCGAGCACGTAGAGACCAGGGTAACCGTGCACTTCAAATGCGTCGCTGACGACACCGCTCTTTGCATCTTCCCCCATAGGGCAGCCACCCAGCAGGTGGGCGGTGGTCGCCTTACCCAGAAAAATTTCCGTGGCGGCGTTCTGTGCCACGCCATCCACTTTTTTGGCATATGCATCCATGACGTGTTGCCCTTCCGGTATGAAAGGTCTTACCCCGGCGACCGTATGGTTGATCAACTGAAGGCGCTTTCCGAACCAGCCTGACTTCCACCTGAATTGCATCGAACCCGGAAGGTTCTGCATGACGAGCAACAAAATACTCGTTTGGGCGCGGTCGCTTTGAAACCAGCTTCTGGCCCAGCGCAACGGGTGCAGCACAATCTGCCCCGCCCAGTTGAACAGGCGCCTGGATGCCGTGCTGCCACTGGCTGCCATGGTCGCCAGGAAGAACAAGGCACCGGAGCCGTTGGGGTATTTGCACAACTCGACGCAGGTTTGCCCGTCCGGCCGATATGCGGTACTGATGGCAATGCCGTGGTTGAGTTTGCGCTTCGCCGCCGTTACTCCGCAGATCATTTCCGAATTGGTAAGCACGTGGTCTCCAAGCCGGTCGCTGATGTCAGGCAGGGTGTTCAGAACATGTTTTTGCCGCATGAGCAGTTTTACCGTTCCCACCACACCGGCGCTGACGACGACGGCCTTGCAGTAATATTCAACTTCACCACCCTTTTTGCTGTGGTTTAGCTTACAGGCTAACACACGGTAGCCCCCTTCCGGGTTGCGAGCAATCGATTCGGCCCGGGTCTCCGGATGGATCCGTGCTCCGAACACCCGTTCGGCCAGCCACAGATAATTTTTGTCGAGGGTATTCTTGGCGTGGTGACGGCATCCTACCATACATCCCGCACATTGCACGCAGGCCTTGCGCACAGGTCCCAGCCCTCCAAAATAGGGGTCGCCATCCGGTCCCTTCAGGTAAACGCCAACGGCATCCACAGGACCATAAGAGGATTCTCGTCCAGCCTCTCTTGCGATTTCCCGCAACGCAAGATCTTCGGGAAATTCCTCTTCAAATCGCTCACTGCCCAGCATGGTGCGGGCCATCCGGTAATGGGGTTCCAGCCGCGTTTTCCAGTCGCCCAGGTGCGCCCAGCAGGGGTGTTCAAAAAAACCGGCGTCAGGGGTCATGTGAGCGTTGGCATACACCAGCGATCCCCCTCCCACTCCGACACCGCTGACCACAAAGAGATTCCGGAAAACCTGCATGCTGAGAATGCCCTTCCAGCCCAACCGGGGTAGCCATAAGTGACGCCTTAAATTCCAGTTGCATTTAGGAAAATCTTCAGCATTCCAGCGCTTGCCCTGCTCCAGTACCACCACTTGGTAACCCTTTTCCGCAAGACGCATGGCCGCCACCGAACCACCGAAACCCGAACCGATCACGAGGTAGTCGCAATGTACTTCTGATTGTGCCTGTTTCACTTGTTTTTGCATGCTTATCGCGCCGGGAATAAAGATAGGCAATCCGGAAAAACCCGGCTGCATGCGATGGCGCAGTCATAACCTCTCCACAAAACATCACCCTATTTTCGGTGAGCATAAATCTGTGAAGCCTAAAGTGCGGTGAACGGTCCGCCAACTAAACAGCCGGCGTGTCCGTGCGCTGAACGGCACTGATGCCGGAGAGCTGCTCAAGGGCCTTGATGATGAGGTTGAGGTGTGCTTTGTTGTTGACGACCAATCCGATGCGGCCTTCAAAAGTACCCTGATGTCCGTGAATGCTGAAGGAAGTGATGTTTACACCCAGTTTGGTTGAAATGTGGTGCGACAAGCGCTCGATCACCCCCGGACCAGAGTCAATGCCCTGGATCAGAAGCTCCGCAGTGAATGTATCGCTCACCAGGTCGGACCACTCAGCTTTTAGGATGCGGTACCCGTGGTTGACCATGAGGTGTTCTGCATTGGGACAATTTGCGCGGTGAATGCGCACACCGCTGCTGGCCGTGACGTAGGCAAAGATCTCATCGCCGTGGACGGGACTACAGCAGTTAGCCAGGCTGTAGTGGTACTGGCGACCGGGTTCACCGTTGATGAGTATGCCTTCGGCTGCCCGAGCGGTGTCCTGTCCGGGTTTTGACAAAATTTCTCTGGGCGCAGGTTCGGGCTGTTCCGCGCGTCGCTCCACAAGGCGTCCTCGTTCAATGTCGAATTCCCGGAGATTTTGTGCAACGTCCACTTTTCCTTCACCGATGGCCTGGTAAAGGTCCGATCGGGTTTTGTAGCCAAGGCTGCGCATCAGCAAATCGACGTTCTCATCCGCTTCAAGCTTGTTGTTTTTCAACTTGCGTTCGAGAATCTCGCGCCCCATATCCGCGAGTTTTTTCTGTTCTTCCTTCAACGCAGCCCTGATCCGGGAGCGAGCCTTTCCCGTTACAACGAGCTTTAGCCAGTCTTCCGTCGGCTTTTGATTGCGGTTGACGTGGACCACCACCTGGTCTCCATTTGCAAGTTGCTGCCCCATGGGGACCAACTTATTGTTGACCTTAAAGGCAGTAGCGTGACATCCCAGTTCTGTGTGAATGCTAAAAGCAAAATCGAGCACCGTTGCACCTTTGGGCAGTACGCGCATCTCGCCCTTAGGGGTATAGACATAAACTTCCTCTCCGTATAAGTTGGATTTGAAATCGTTTAAAAATTCGATCGCGTCGTTATGCGGCGTTTCCAAAACGTCGCGAATGTTATCGAACCAGTGGTCGTAGACCGTTTGCATGGTGCCGATGTCTTTGTACTTCCAGTGAGCAGCAAATCCCTTTTCGGCAATTTCGTCCATCCGCCGCGAACGGATCTGGACCTCGACGTATCGCCCCCCCGGGCCAATAACCGTAGTGTGCAAGGATTCGTAACCATTCGACTTGGGCGTGGTGATCCAATCTTTAAGACGCTCGGGAATCGGACGGTGTACGTCGGTGACTATAGAATACACCAGCCAACAGGCCGACTTTTCCTTTTCAACCGGTACGTCGAGTACGATGCGCACTGCAAACAAATCGTACACCTCCTCAAACGCGACCCGTTTTGTCTTGATCTTATTGGCGATGGAAGATACGGACTTTGGACGACCGTAGATCTTGTAAGGGATGCCGAGCGGATCGATCACATTTTTGAGTGGCCGGATGAAATCGTTGATGAACTTATTGCGGTCCTTTTGCGTCTGCCGGAGTTTCTCGCCGATCTCTTCGTAAAGTTCTGGCTCGTTGATCTTCAGGCAGAGGTCCGTGAACTCCGACTTGAGGTTGTAGAGCCCCAGCCGGTGTGCCAGTGGAGCGTAAATGTAGGAGGTCTCTGCTGCAATCTTCAACTGCTTGGTGCGCGACATGACGTCGATGGTCCGCAGGTTGTGCAAGCGGTCTGCCATCTTGATCAGAATGACGCGCACGTCGTCGAGCAAGGTTGACAGCACCTTTTTGAAATTCTCGGCCTGGGGGCTCTCGACGTTGTAGAGACCGTCGAGTTTTGTCAAGCCGTCGACGATCTTGGCGATTTTGGGCCCGAAATGCGCGTGGACATCGGCCAATTCGACGGGTGTGTCCTCCACGGTGTCATGCAGGATGGCAGCAACCACCGCTGTCGGGCCAAGCCCGATCTCTTCAAAACAAATGCGTGCAACTTCGAGGGGGTGGGTAATGTAGGGTTCTCCGGATTTGCGCCGCTGACTGCTGTGGGCCTTCATTGCGAATTCGAAGGCTTCGCGGACCTGCTTTTTATCTTCCGCAGCCATAGGATGCTTGCCCAGGGCCCGCAAAAGACGGCGATAGGCCGCCCTGATGAGGCGGTGATCCAGCTCTTCGCGGGCAGTGACCAATGCATGTGATGGTGCAACCGATTGCATACTGTAAAGACAAAATTACCACAATTCTTGTTCCGAAAATCCACCCGCTCTCTCATAAAATCTATATAACACTGTAAAACAATATTTTATACATAATTTATATTTTTTATACAATAAAACCAGGCTTCCTTCCTGAAAGTCCTGAATGATTACCTTTGCAGCGCTTTTGCGGGCGTGGTGAAACTGGCAGACACGCCAGACTTAGGATCTGGTGCCGAAAGGTGTGTGGGTTCGACTCCCTCCGCCCGCACACGGTGGCAACCTTTGAAGGATGCCCGTTGTTTTTCCATCATTCAAGCCAATTTGACCATCAATGAACATTGCACTTGAACCCATAGGCGAGCAGCATTTTTACCTGACGGTTACTTTAGAACCCGATGATTACCTGCCGCAGGTTAACCAGGAGCTTCTCAAAATCCGCAAAAATGCCAACCTCAAGGGCTTCCGTCCGGGAACCGCTCCGGAATCGATGATCCGCAAATTATACGGAGAGGAAATTAAGGCAGACCAGCTCCAGAAATTGCTTAGCAAAAGCATAGAGGATTACCGCAAGGAAAACGAGATGGAATTTCTCGGCGACCTGCTTCCTATGGTAGATGAGCAGCTTACCGGTGACGGAAATCACTTCCAGTTTAAATTTGAAGTCGGAGTCTCCCCTCGCCTGCCCTCTTTCGATTTCATTGATGGCCTTAAGCCTGTGCGTTGCGAAATTGAAGTAGAGGACTCCTTAGTTGACGAAGAGGTGAAGCGTTTTCGTCAGCGGTTTTCGGAGCGCACTGAAGTCGATGGCCCCGCACAGGAAGGGGACGTTTTAGAGCTCGAAGCTGAGGAGTGGGCAGGCGATGCAGCGGTTGCGGATGGCGTCGTCACGGAATTCAACATCCTCATCGGAGAAAACCTTCACGATGCGATGCGTGACAAACTCATGGGTAAGTCCGTCGGAGACGCGTTTGAATTCAACATCCGCGAAGTTGAAAAGGACCTCAGCGAAAAGGACATTTACCGCTACCTGCTCCACATCGAAAAGCAGGAGGCGGGTGACCGGCAGATTGGCGACCACTTTAAGGGCCGCGTCGCCGGCATTCTGCGCGTGAGTCCGGCTGAACTCAACGACACCCTGTACAAAAAAGCCTTTGGCGAAGAAACGGATGTGGTGGATGAACAGGGCTTGCGTGAAAAGTTGCGCCAGGGCATTGCTGCGGCCTTTTCGGTAGAATCCGAAAAATTTCTTGACATTGAGCTCGCCAAAATGGTAGCAACCCAATCGGGACTGAATTATCCGGACGCCTTTTTAGAAAAATGGTTGCGGCGCTCCTTCAAAGCCTGGGAGGAAAAACCGGAAGATGACTTTGCCCACGAGCTCTTGCATTTCAAAGAAGGACTGAGCTGGAAGCACATCAGGGACCACATTTTGGAAACCCAGCAGATCGAAATTTCTTACGACGAGGTAGCGAATGAGATCGTCGAAGACCTCCAGGGCAAATACGGATCCTTCAACCTTCCGCCTGAGTCCTGGGCAAAGCTTGCACAAAAGACCATGGAAAACAAAGAGCAGGCACTGCATTACATTGGCGAAATACAAAACCGCAAGGCCTTGCAGTGGATCAAAGGTCGCATTGAGATTCCCGCTGAGCGGCTCAGTCTGGAAGCCTTTCGCGTAAAAACAGAAAAATACCGCAATCACCATCATTGATCAATCACGGATTAAAAAGAACCAGGTTATGTTTTCACAGGACGAATTCAAAAAATACGCTACCCGCCACCTCGGAATGGCGGAGATGCACCTCGACAAGTATATGGAGTCCGCCATCCCTTCCATAAAGGGGTTTACGCCAACGGTCATCGAGGAACGCCAGCTCAACGTCGTTGGCATGGATGTATTTAGCCGGCTGATGATGGACCGCATCATCTTTATGGGCGTTCCCATTAACGATTACGTTGCGAATGTCATACAAGCCCAGTTGTTGTTTCTGGATTCTGCGGATCCCAAGCGCGATATCCAGATGTACATCAACAGTCCGGGTGGTTCCGTAATCGATGGCTTGGGAATTTACGACACGATGCAGTACGTCAATCCGGATGTGGCGACCATTTGCACGGGGCTAGCCGCTTCGATGGGCGCCGTGTTGCTGAGTGCGGGCACCAAAGGCAAGCGCACCTGTCTGCCACATGCCCGGGTAATGATTCACCAGCCATCCGGCGGCATGCAAGGTCAATTCAGCGATATGGAAATCAGCTACAAGCTGATCAAGGCAATGAAGAAGGAACTTTACGAAGTGCTGGCAACTCACACAGGACAAGCCTACGAGCGCATCGAAGAAGACTGCGACCGCGATAACTGGATGACGGCAGATGAAGCGCGCGATTACGGACTCGTCGACGAAGTGCTGGTGCGCACGCGAAAGGGTTGATCGATGGCCAAGCGAAAAAGTACCAAGGGTTCTGCCCGCTCCTGCATTTTTTGCGGAAGGGGCCAGCACGAGGTGAATATACTCGTACAGGGAAACGATTATGCCATCTGTGACATCTGCACCATCAATGCGTACCGCATGGTCGAAGAGGACCTCGACTATTCCGGACCTGAGCTGGGGCCGCGCGAGCACCGCATGGCAAAGCCGGCGAAGCCGGAAGAACATTTCAAGTTGCCGTCTGGGTTTTCTCCCCGTTTCATCAAGGAATTCCTCGACCTCTACGTCATCGGGCAGGACAGTGCCAAGATCAGTTTTTCCATTGCGGTGTACAACCATTACAAGCGGCTCGCAGCCGGCGATTCGCTGGAGGTGGAAATCGAAAAATCGAACGTGCTGTTTGTCGGCCCTACGGGTACCGGCAAAACCCTGATGGCCAAATGCATGGCCAAATTGCTCGATGTGCCATTTGCCATCGTCGATGCGACTTCGTTTACAGAAGCGGGGTACGTGGGCGAGGACGTCGAAGGCATGCTCAGCCGGCTGCTGCAATCCTGCGATTACCAGGTCCATCAGGCCGAAAAAGGCATCATTTACATCGACGAGATCGATAAAATTGCCCGCAAAAGTGAAAATCCTTCCATTACCCGGGATGTATCCGGAGAAGGCGTACAACAGGCAATGCTGAAGATTGTCGAGGGAGCTGACGTCAACGTACCTCCTGCAGGAGGAAGGAAGCACCCGGAGCAACAGTTCCTCAAAGTCAATACGCGCAACATCCTTTTCATTTGTGGCGGTGCTTTTGACGGCCTGGAAAAGATCATAGCAAAACGGCTGAATGCCAACGTCATCGGCTACGGCAGCACCCAGGAGCGCAAGGAAGTCGACAAAGAGAACTGGCTGCGCTACGCCAGCCACCAGGACCTCAAACGCTATGGCCTCATCCCGGAATTGCTCGGCAGATTGCCCGTACTCACTTACCTGGAGAACCTTTCCCAACAGGCCCTGAAGGAAATACTCGTCCTGCCAAAAAATGCCATCATCAAACAGTACAAGGAGTTGTTTGCGCTCGACGGGATCGGGCTCGAATTTCAGGAGGACGCCCTTGAATTGATTGCGGAACTTGCCTACGAGCACAAACTCGGTGCCCGGGGGCTTCGCACCATCTGCGAGACCCTGTTGCGCGAAGCCATGTTCGACCCCACGGCCCACGCACTCGCCGGACGCCTGCTCGTCGACCGCCAGTACGTCATCGACCACATTGACCCTCAACAGATCCGCAGGTCCGCCTGACTCCTTGCCTTGCCGGTATTGCCTGCATGGGCAGATTGCAAAGATTTCATTTGTTGCCGTGCAGCACAAATAATATTACAAAACTTTGCTATATTGCAGGTGAATTTTATTGTTCACTTTCAAAACACAAAACGATGAATGCACTTTTAGGACTTGGCAAGTACCTTTTTGCCCTGCCGATGGCCATCTTTGGCGTACTGCATTTTATGAATGCCGAAGGCATGGCAGGCATGCCCCCCATTGGCGGAACCATCGCGGTTTACCTGGTCGGGGTGGCGCTCATCGCCTTTGCCGTGAGCGTATTTCTGGGCAAAATGGATAAACTGGCGGCGGTACTCCTCGCGGCGATGCTGCTGCTTTTCGTCGTATTCATCCATCTAAAACCGGCCATGGCAGGCGACATGGGAGGCCTTCTCAAGGACCTCGCCCTGGCAGGAGGCGCGCTGATGTATGCGCAGAACCTGGCAAAAGATAAAAGCGTTATTGGTTAAGAAGGGCCTCTAACCCCACCCCGGTCCCCCTCTCAGGCTGGATTGCAATCGCTGAGGTACTGTTCCCTGATACGGTGCCTTGAAATGTGTATGCAATATTGTGGTACGCCCCCCGCACCGGTGAACGCCCGGAGGGACGTCCGTCTGTGGCAGATTCAGGGTCTTGCGATTTACTCCGGCGCTCAACGGGTACCGCCTCAAATGTTGAAAATTCTTCATCCGGCCGTTGACTGAACGGAGAATGGAGAATTAACAATGGTCAATAGTCAATTGTCAATTAAATTCGGACCATAAATGCGTCAAAACTTGAACCTCTCCCTCCTTGCAAACAAGATCTTTCCATTCCTGGCACTGGCTTTCTGCACTTCGTCCTTTGCACAGATTCAGTGGACCGGGGGGGGAGAAGTTTCGGCAAAATCATTCGGCAACCACTACCCGAGAATGGCTGTTGACGGAATGGGAAATCCTCTGGTCATCTGGGGGCGGTCAGGCGATGAATCCGTTTTCCTGTCCCGATACAACGGAGTTTCCTTCACCACCCCGATAAAATTGAACGGTTTGCTTACTGTGGCTTCCGCCAACTGGATGGGCGCGGACATCGCCTCACATGGCGACACGATTTATGTGGTGATGAAACAAACCCCGGAATCCGAGCCAGCCAGTCTCATCCACCTGGTAAAATCATTCAATGGAGGGAGGTCTTTCACACCACCAGTCCGCGTGGACTCCAGCACCGGAAGCATTTCCCGGTTTCCTGCAGTTGCCTGTGATCCCGAAGGCCATCCGATCGTCGCATTCATGAAATTCGACGCTTCCTTTAAAGAAAGCCGCTGGGTAGTAGCCCGCTCCAACGATTTTGGGGAATCGTTCTCCATGGATCAAAAGGCAAGCGGGTGGGGAAATTCGGAAGCAGTCTGCGATTGTTGCCCTGGAACCATCATCTCTCAGGGCAATGTTTGCGCCATGCTGTACCGCAACAACCGGGCAAACATCCGCGATTGCTGGGCCGGCATTTCTACCGACCGGGGGTATCAATTCACAGATGGTTTCGCTTTAGAGAACAACAACTGGAACCTCATGTCTTGCCCTTCAAGCTCTCCCGACGGCATCATTCTTGACGACACCCTGTATTCAGTTTTTATGAATGGTGTCAGCGGAAAGCAACGAACCTATTTAAGCCGATCCTCCCTACCCAACAGGATGCTCAGCAGCATCACCACACTCACGGAAACCATTCCGGGCTTAACCCTGCAAGATGATCCGCGCATAGCAAGCGATGGAACGGCTGCGGCAATTGTCTGGAGACAAATCGCCGGCGCTTCTGCTCAGCTTCTGCTATTGTTTACGAGGAATGTTGCAAACGGTTTTTCGGCAAGCTACGACACGGTCGATTTGGCCGACATAACCAGCGAAGACGTAGCGATGAGCAACGGCAACATCTATGTGGTGTGGGCTGACGATCGTTCGGGTACGGTAAAATACCGGTTCGGCCAATACACCCCATCCACCACAGGAAATGCAGATCCCTCTGCAGCCGACTTTGACATTTTCCCCAATCCGGCAACAGACATTTTGAACATAAGATCCAACGGCAGCAAACCATTTTCCGCAAGCATCCACCATTCAACAGGAAGGAGGATATACGCAGAGTATGGTATTGAAAACTGCAGCTTAAACATTGGAGATTGGGCTGACGGAATTTATTTCCTTCAATTGCGGACGCACCTTGGCCTTTGCACTAAAATGTTTATCAAGCAATGAACCCATCAGCCAATCCCCCACAATGCCAATTGTCATTTTCCATTTTGCATTTCTTTCATGGCGCCTCTCTCTGAAACCGGACTAACACGGCGGCTGGTATGCGAAATCGCTTACCGGGGCGGGGACTATCACGGCTGGCAGGTGCAGCCCGGTACGAAAACGGTTCAGTCTGCGATAGAAGAAGCGTGTTCGGTCCTGGCGCGCTCAACGATTCAGGTCACCGGATGCGGACGCACGGATGCCGGTGTTCATGCAGCACAGTACTTTCTCCATTTTGACGTCGACGCTACGGCTGTTGCGGCATTCAGCAAAAGGGCGCTCAACGGACTGCTGCCGTCTGACATTGCCATTCGACAGGTCTACCGGGCCCCGGAAAATTTCCATGCACGCTATGATGCAAACCGCAGAAAATACATTTACCGTCTGCACACGGAGAAAGATCCCTTTTCACCTTTCAACAGTTGTCAGTTTCCCTTTGCCGGGCAGCTCTCATTGCAAGACTTAAATCAGGCAGCAGGTTTGCTCGACGGTATGACCGAGTTCCCCTCTTTCACCCTGAGCGGACACCAGCTCAATCACTTTCGCTGCACCCTGTACGAAAATCAATGGAGGGAGACTGGTCCGCGAAGTTGGGAATACCACATTGCAGCCAACCGTTTTCTGCGCGGCATGGTTCGTTTGATTACGGGAATGTGCATCCAGTACGGGCTGGGCAAAACGAGTCTCGAATCGTTGAGCATGAGCTTGCGGGAGGGCCGCCAGGTTGAAAAATCGCTTAGCATGCCCGCCCCTGGGCTGACCCTTGAAGAGGTCGGCTACCCACCGGAAATTTGGGAACGCTTACAGGCCCTCGATGCCGGGGTATAGCGGGAATCCTTCCATGTACCGGTTGATCTCCGATTTTATGGAGGCGATGACCGCGTCTTCGCTGCGATGGAGGATGAGTGCGTGGATCCATTCAGCGATCCGGACAAAATCCCCTTCAACCAATCCGCGGGTGGTCAGGGCAGCTGTCCCAAGGCGTATTCCGGAAGTTATCATGGGCTTCTCGGGATCGTTGGGGATCATGTTTTTGTTTGTCGTGATGTCAGCGCGGATGAGTAGGTTTTCCGCATCCTTTCCGGTGATCGATTTAGACCGGAGATCCACCAGCATGAGGTGGTTGTCTGTTCCTCCGGAAACGATGTTAAATCCTCTGTCCACCAGGGCCTGCGCCAGTGCAGCCGCATTGCGGATGACCTGGGCGGCGTATTTGCGGTAATCTTCTGTCTGTGCTTCCCGGAAAGCGACCGCTTTGGCGGCGATGACGTGTTCGAGTGGCCCACCCTGAGTCCCTGGAAATACCGCAGAGTTCAGTCGCTGTCCCATCATTACGGGATTGCCCTTTTTGTCGGTTTGCCCTGAAGGGTGCGGAATGTCCTCGCCCATGATGATGATGCCGCCGCGTGGCCCGCGCAGGGTCTTGTGGGTGGTGGAAGTGACTACATGGCACTGTTTCAAGGGGTCGCTGAGCAAGCCCGCAGCGATCAGCCCGGCGGGATGGGCGATATCGGCCATGAGCACGGCGCCGCATTCGTCTGCTATGGTCCGGAATGCCGCGTAGTCCCAGTCTCTGGAGTAGGCCGAGGCACCACAAATGATCAGTTTTGGCCGGTGTTCAAGTGCCTGTTCCCTTACCTGCTCCATATTCACGTAACCGGTATCGGGGTGCACACCGTAGGAATGGGCGCGAAAATACATCCCGCTGAAATTGACGGGGGATCCATGGGTGAGGTGGCCTCCGTGGGCCAGGTTCAGGCCGAGTATGGCGTCACCTGGCTTCAACAACGACAACTGCACCGCCATATTGGCCTGCGCTCCGGCATGGGGTTGGACGTTTGCGTACCCGGCACCAAACAATTTGCACAGGGACTGGATGGCAAGGCCTTCGATTTCGTCGATGACTTCGCAACCGCCGTAGTAGCGCTTTCCCGGATAGCCCTCTGCGTATTTGTTGTTCAGCCAGGAACCCATAGTACGGATGACGTCAAGGCTGGCAAAATTTTCTGAGGCAATGAGTTCAACACCCCGGCGCTGGCGCGCTAACTCGCGGGTCAGGAGTTCCCCTACCAATCTGTCTTTGATCATGGCCAATGTTAAAGGCGAACAAATATAGCAGGATTTGGTATTTGTCTTTGGGCAAGGCCCCAGGCACCTTGCGCTGGCAGCAAAAAACGTCGGTTCACAGGCCTAAAGTGCGGAAAGACCGGGTGGGAAGGTCATGAAATGCCTTTGCTCCGTTTTGCAAAAATGGCCAATCGAGAGGATCTCCGATGCCGGAAGCACCTGCCCCGTTTTGGTCCGGATGAGGATCTCGTCATCGGCCGGCTCGTAGGGCGTGAATGCCGACTGACTCAGGCGGACGAGCTGTGATGCCTCTTCTACACGACAGGCGAACACCCGTATGCATTGTTCCCGCAAGTCTGCCACCTCATGGGCCGGAAATACCTGTGCGGAAACCTTCACTTTGAAGAATTTTCTGGACAGAAGGCCGTTTGCCAGAAGGGCCAGCAGCCCGTCTTCGGCATCCGTTGCCATTTTGAGGAACATTTCGACGTCTGCGTCGTCGATGCTTCCGAACATGTCGAGCTGTTCTTCCTGCTTGCCGGTTCCATCCTTTTCTTTTAGCTCAATGAAATAGGCGAGTGCCGGTGAAGCTCCGCGAGTCCATCCCAAATGCTTGGCTCGCGCCAACAACAATTCGAGCATTTGCTCTGCAACGATGCAAGTCTTGTGCATATAGACCTGCCAGTACATGAGCCGGCGAGCAGCGAGGTAATTTTCGATGGACAATCCTGCCTTTTCCTCAAAAACAAGGCGGCCGTCGTCAACGTCCATCATAGTCAGCAGCCGGTGATAACCAATGGACCCCTCTACTACTCCGCTGTAAAAACTGTCGCGATTGAGGTAGTCCATCCTGTCTACATCCAACTGACCCGTGACGAGCTGACACAGGAAGCGCTTGGGATGATTACCCGCAAAGATTTCCATTGCAGGGCGAAGTCTCCCTCCGAATTCTGCATCGAGGCGCTCCATAATTCTGAGGGTAATCGCTTCGTGTTCGATCGGCAGAAGGCTGTTTTCGAGTGCGTGTGAGAAAGGGCCGTGACCGGCATCGTGCAGCAATGCGGCGATGAGCGCTCCTTCTGCTTCCTCCTCAGAAATGGCCTGTCCCTTCATCCTAAGGATCTCAATGGCACGCGACATGAGGTGAAATACTCCCATGGCATGGTGGAACCTGCTGTGCACAGCACCCGGATAGACAAAGTCGCTGAGTCCGAGTTGCTTGATCCGGCGCAGCCGCTGAAACCAGGGATGGTCGATGAGTTCGAGGATGAGACCCCTTGGTATCATGACAAACCCGTAAATGGGGTCGTTCAATACTTTGTATGAAGGCACGTTATAAAAAAATACTATCTTTTCCGCTGCGGGCGTTGATCATGGACAATCCGCTAAAGTATGGATAAAATCAGGATTCTATGGGTGGACGACGAAATCGATTCGCTCAAACCACAGATCTTTTTCCTCGAAAAAAAGGGCCACTACCTGGAAACCTGCACCAACGGTCACGACGCGCTGGCAGCGCTCGAAAAGAATCCAGGCTCATTTGACCTGGTGTTCCTCGACGAGAGCATGCCGGGAATTACAGGCCTGGAGACGCTGGCCCGCATGCGCGAAGCGGGAATGCAGATGCCGGCTGTGCTGGTTACCAAAAACGAAGCGGAGAACATCATGGACGATGCCATCGGGTCCCAAATCGCCGATTACCTCATCAAGCCCGTGAACCCCAACCAGCTCGTCCTCACCATCAAAAAGCTGATTGAAAACAAGCGACTCGTTTCGGAGAAAACGACGAGCCATTACCAGTCCGCTTTCCGAGAACTGGCCATGGAAATCAACGGAAATCCCGATTATACAGGCTGGGTGGATATTTACAAAAAACTCATCCAATGGGAATTGCGCTTTGAGCCGGGAACCTCGTCCGATATGGCAGAGATCCTGTCAAACCAGAAGTACGAGGCCAACAATGAATTTTGCAAGTACATCTCAGGCCATTACCTGCAATGGATGCAATCGGACAAAGTGCCCCAGCCCATTTGGTCTCATCAGTTATTTGCGCACAAAGTGTTTCCCTTACTCCGGGATGATGCGCCAACGATTTTTTTACTTCTCGACAATCTGCGCTATGACCAGTGGAAAGTCATTGAGCCTCTGATTTCAGAGCGCTACCAGGTTGCTGATGAAGATGCTTTCTTCGCAATTCTTCCAACCACGACCCAGTATAGCCGGAATGCCATCTTTGCCGGGATGCTGCCCGCCGAGATCGAATCGTTTTATCCGGACTGGTGGCTCAACGACAACGAAGAGGGTGGTAAAAACCTCAAAGAACCGGACCTGCTGGCAGCGCAGATACGCCGGACCTTTCGCAAGGAGATCCGGTTTGACTATGTTAAGATCCTGAACAGCCAACAAGGCAAACAACTGTTAGACAACATTCACAACTATCTGCGGAACCACCTTACGGTCATTGTGTACAATTTCATCGACATGCTGTCGCATGCCCGTACGGAGATGGAAGTGCTCAAGGAACTGGCAGCCGACGAAAAAGCCTACCGCTCGCTCACGCGAAGCTGGTTTACGCATTCTCCGCTCTGGGCAGCCCTTCAAAGGATTGCCGACCAGGATGTGCAAATTATCCTTACAACGGACCACGGAACGATCCGCGTAAAGAATCCTTCGAAAGTAGCCGCCGACCGCGATACGACCACGAACCTGCGCTACAAGGTCGGCAAAAACCTCAACTACGAAAAGCGGGACGTCGTGGAGATCAAGGATCCACCCAGGGCAGGCTTGCCAAGACCCAACCTGAGCTCAGCTTACATTTTTGCCCGAAACGACACCTATTTCCTGTACCCCAATAATTACAGTTACTACCTGAATTATTACCGCAATACGTTTCAGCACGGAGGCGTCTCAATGGAAGAAATGATCTGCCCGGTCGTTCGTTTGCATTCAAAAAAATGAACATATTAACGAACGTTCGTTAGCTCATCCCAATTCAACTTAATAAGCTGCCGGTCACATGGATTCCGGATCAGTTCCGTTTTGTCTTATAATCAGGCTGCGAATGAACTTTTCATTTTCCTGACTGCACAGCATACGCACCTGTTTACCGAAGGAGGTACTTCCGGGAAAATGAAGAATCAGGATAGAAATACCCAAAATGCGCTTTCTTTCGGTGCGCTGCAGGCCCCGGTCGTCAACTTTTGCTGTGCGGAAGTAGTTGGTAATGTAGAAATACCCGTCACCCCACTCCACTCGCCTGAGCCGCATGAACACCCAGTACATGCACGCAAAACCGCAAACGGTGAATGCACTGATGGCCATGCGAAATGCATGGGGATTGCTCAAAGGAAGGTCCTCAGCAGGCGTTAATACCGTAAAAAGGGAGAAGCTACCAAAAAATACGGTCCACCACACGGGAAGGAAGATGGCCAAAGCAAAGGTCAATGAACTCGATAGCTGACGCATATCAGGCCGGAATATCCTTGGGATAGTAAATGGCTGCAATGTATATACTCAGTTCATACAGCAGGAGCAATGGAAGAGTGACCACCATCATAGAGGTAATGTCGGGAGGGGTGATGACGGCAGCCAAAACCAGTATGATCACTACCGCGTGTCTGCGGTAGGTTTTCATAAATCCCGGACCCATTATGCCGAGCTTTGCGAGAAAGTAAACAGCGAGCGGCATCTCAAATACCAGACCCGTGGCCATGGTGTACATGGTCATGGCGTCCACATAAGAACTCAGTGTTGCCGTGGCCTCAACCAGGCCGCTGACATTGTAGGAAGTGAGAAAGGTAACCGAAAACGGGGCGAGGATAAAATAGCCAAAAAGCACTCCAAGCAGAAAGAGCATGGTACACCAGAAAATGACGCCTCGCGTTGCCCGGAGTTCGCGTTCATACAATCCGGGACGGACGAATTTCCAAAATTCGTTAAAGACAAAAGGGAAGGCAAGGGTGAGTCCCAGAAAAAAACTTACTTTGAGGTGCACCATCAGTTGTTCTGACAGTTCGCGCGTGATGAGTTTGACGCCGGAGGGGTGGAAGCAGGTAAATTCTGAAAGCTGGCAAAAAAAGCGGTAAGTGATGAAATCTTCATGCAGGGGGCCCAGGATCACGACGTCGAAAATAAAGCGCTTTTGCAAAAAGACGATGAGGGCGCCGATAAAAATGTAGATGGCGGCGCGGAAAAGGTGTGAACGCAATGCATCGAGATGCTCGAAGAACGTCATCTCCACGGCGCTGGAGTTTCCGGATTTCCTGTTCTTAAAAAATTTGGACAGCATGATTTCCCACAAAGGGTGCAAAACTGCAAATTTAAACTGATATGGCCACAAGCCCGAGGGTATTGCGGGACACCCGGACTTAGGGATATTGGCTAATTTTGCGACGTGATGAAAGTATGCCTGCTGATCCTTTTACTGCCCCTGGTCCTCCCCGGCCAGGAACGACAAAAACTGGTCTTCCGATTCGATCAGTGTGCCCTCGACGAAGAGAATCAATTCGTTAGCCCACTGGTACTCGCCTCGGCGGGCCTTTGCGATTGCGGGCTGGAAAGCGATGCGCTTCGACTGGACCAGCAATCGGTTAGCCTAAGCGCGGAGGTCGATACCACCTTTTATGGCAATTTCAGCCTTGGTTTTTCTGTTTTGCTCGAATCCGGCCCCGGAACCACCGACCTGGTTTCAAAAATGTCGTTCTGCAATGCCGACACATCCATGAACATCGTTTATCAGTCGGATGATTCCATTTTTGTATGCACCTTTCAGCAGGGTTTCGACAAAATTGTCCAGCTCGTGGGCAAAGCGGATGTGCAATCGTGCTGGCAACAGCTCGTCATCGTCCGGTCTGACGGAAAACTCCGGTTGTTTGTGAACGGCCGTTTGCGCGATGAACGCAACACCAGTTACATCCTGCGACTCAACAACCGCCAGCCCCTGCGCTTCAATGCATCGCCCTGTCCTTCCGTCGTCCGCGCAAAGGGACTGCTCGACCAGGTATTTCTGGCTAATTACCCGATGAACATAACAGAAGTCGCGTCGGAGCTCATCCTGCAGGACCAGATCCTGACGCCGGACACGCTCATTTTTCTTGGGGCATCCGTTTCGCTTCGAGCCGTTTCGGATTGTGCCACGCGGGTACAGTGGACGCCTCTCTCCTATCTGACTTCCGCTGACATCTTACAACCCACTGCAACGCCTCCCTCCGAGATACAATATGTACTCAGCATGCAGAATGCGTTTTGCCGTGCAACAGACACCGTGCTGATCCGCGTCGTCGATACCTCGCAAAGCGATTGCAGCAAACTGCATCTGCCAACGGCGTTCACTCCAAACGGAGACGAGGTCAACGATCAATTTTTTATTTCAAACAATTACCTCGTCGAGCGGCTGCATTATTTCGATATCCTCGACCGCAACGGTGGGTTGATGGTGCGGATCACAGATCCTAAAGCGGGCTGGGATGGTAGTCTTCAGGGAACTCTGCTCAACCCCGGAAGCTATCTCTACCGCATAGCGTATACATGTAAGGGACGCGACTACAAGACCAAGGGCTCCGTATTTCTCCTGCGCTGAACGGATTCTTACCGCATCAGGGTGATGTCACCGCGATAGGCGATGCGGCTGCCATCCTGGAACTCAATTTCTGCGATGTAAACAAACACTCCCGGATTCATCAGGTCGCCGGTATGGCCTGCGCGGCCGTTCCACAATTTGACTTTGGAACCGTCTATAGCCGGGTTCTCTGTGGTTGCCACCAGGTTTCCCCAACGGTCGAACACCCGAAAACTTCGTATGGCCTGCACTCCAGAGCCCACCGCCACCTCAAATTCATCGTTGATGTTGTCTCCATTGGGTGAAAAGACGTTGGGTGGGTAAAACCGGCGCGTGCTGCGCACCACGATGGTTATGTTGTCGGAAATCTCGCATCCGTCGGCATCGACGATTTTGAGCACATAGGCCGTTGTCCGCGTTGGACTGGCAAAGGAGGCGGTTGCCGCAGGGTCAGTTATGCCCGTCGCAGGCGTCCACATCACCGTAGCCACGCCCGCAGAGCTTACGGGCTTGCCGTCGAGCAGGACGCTATCGCCCAACTGGATGGTATCGAAATCCCTGCCAAAGTCGAGCGCGAGAAAATTGGTGGCGCTGCCAATGGTAATGCTCGTATCGAGAGGACAGTTGTTGCTGTCGTAAATGCGAATGGCGTAAATGCCCGGTGTCAGCGGAACCTGATCCCCCAGCGATTGAGGAGCTCCGTTGTTGATCGTAAACCGGTAGCCGTTCCCGGAACCACCGGTAGCCTGGGTGACGCTAAAGAGATAGCTATCCCCCGGACACTTGGGGGAACCGGGAGGCGTCATGGTTGCAAGGATGTCGGGTGGCGCACCGATGGAATGCGTTACCTCACCGGTGCAACCTTTGCTGTCGGTGACGAACAGCGTATACGTACCGGCGTCGAGATTGGTCAGCACGGAGTCTCTGAGGTTGGGGGGCGTCCAGCTGAATATGCCGGCGCCACCGTTGCCTCCGGTCCAGGCCGTAGTGATCCGGCCGTCGTTGCGTCCCGGACAACTCACGTCGAGCGTGGCACCGGGAATGATGTCAATGCGTATGGAATCGGGCTGTCGCAACCGGATGGAGTCAAGGTGGGTACAATTGAAACTGTCCTTTACCGTGACGTAGTACATGCCATCGGCCAGTCCCTGAATGTTGGGCGAATTAACAGCCGGGCTGGTCCAGCAATACTGGTATGGGCCTTTTCCTCCTATGGCACGTACAGAGATGGCGCCATCGCTGAACCCGTAACAAGTTGGGGGCACCACCGAAACAAAATTGTTGTCGAGCGACAGTGGAACGGCATCGGGAACGTCAAACACCATGGTGTCCGAACAAAAGCCGCAGGTTGCAATGACGAATTGCTGCCCGGCGCAAAGCTGCGAAGCCGTGCTGTTGCGGCCTATGGTCTGCTCGCCGGAAGACCAGGTAAGGGTCGTCGCGGTGTCGAGGCAAATCATGGAGGCAGATGCGCGACCATCGCACGTGCCCGGGGTGGCGCATGTAGGGGACTGTACCCCCGAAATGCTGATGCCGATGGCCGGAGGGTCTGTCAGTGTAAAGCAGGTATCGAATGGAGGACAATTGCCAAAATCGCCGATGCGCACGCAATAGCGTCCCGCCTTCAGATTGGTGTTGTTCGCGGTTTGAGGGCCGTTGTCCCAATTGTAGGTGTAGGGTCCCTGTCCACCGGTAACGGTGAGGATGATAAACCCGTCGGCACTGCCATGACACCTGGGTTCGCGCAAGACCGCCGAGGTGACGCGCAATGCGTTGCCTGCTGGTGCGATCAGCACGCTCAGACTGTCCGTGCATCCATTTTCATCGGTAACGGTCACCGAATACCGGCCTTCCCTCAGCATATTGATGGTGGCGGTTGTTTCATTGGTATTCCAGCGTATGGAGGCAATCGGACGCGCTCCCTCCGTATAATGCACAGTAGCCGACCCGCTGGGATCTCCAGCGCATGCCGGACCAGTCCATTGAATGCTGTCGATGACGATGGCTGCAGGCCTGATAACGGTATAGGTCTTCGTAGCCGAACAGTTGTTCTCATCGGTTAGGGTCAAGGTGTAAGTCCCCTGCCCCACGCCGCTCAAAAGGGGTCCGGAAGCAGAGTTGCTCCAGTTGAACTGGTAAGCGCCAGTCCCCCCGAATCCGCGCACGCGAACCGAGGCATCCATTCCGGGGGTGCACGATTCCACCGTATCGACGTCGATGTCGATGATTTCGAGTGGTTGAGCTTGCGAGATCAGTATAGTATCCAAACGGGTGCACCCGCTCGTATCGGTTATCTGCAGAAAATAGGTTCCTGCGCTCAGCAGCGGACTCGAGTAACGGTCGACGCCGTTTACACCACCCAGAATGGGATTGTTGAAGGCATCGGTCAGCCTGAAAGCCAGGGGGATGTTCAGCGTCCCGTTGGAACGGACAAATGAATGGATCCTCGCAGAGGTGTCACCCCAGCATAGGATCGGGTCTATGACGATCGAATCCAGCAAAGCACCTGAGTAGGGAATGTCGAAGAATACCGTGTCGGAACAAGAGCGCGAATCGCGGATGATCACAAACTGGCTTCCGGAAAGGCGGTAATTGTAGGAAGCCGTATCGGTTGAGTTGGCTGCGACATTCTGACTCCAGAAAAAATCGTAGAGATTGCCAGGGTACGGATTGCCCCCTCTTGCCCGCGCAACCGCGCTTCCGTCGTCTGTGCAGGAAGCGTCTTTGAGCACGTCAACTTCTGAAAAGATGGTGTCTGCAAACAACTTGAAGGTTTCGGTTGCCAGACAGCCGGAGGAGTCGCGAACCGTAACCGTATAGTCGCCTACCGGCAAACGTCGCAGGGTGGTCAGACCATAATCCCCTGTGGGCCTCCACCCAATGGTCAGTGGACCGATCCCACCGGTAATTCTGATGTTGATTTCGCCATCAGCGGAATTCCAGCACCTGGGTTGGATGATCCCGTTTGAGAATATGGCGATCGGCGTTCCCGTTCCCACCTTAACGTTGAGTATGGTGTCCTTGCCGCTGGCATCGCGCACGGTGATGACGTAATCGCCGGGGAAGAGGTTGTTGTAAACCAGGCAGTCTCCGCTTTGATACAGCGTATCGCTCTGAGGCGGCACCAGTCGGTTGATGTAATACGGAGGAGTGCCGCCATACGGCTTGATGGTGATGTTCCCCGAATTGGTCAGCGTTCCACAGGAATACGCCAAAACACAAAGGTTGACGGGCAGTCCGATGCAAATTTCGTCGTCCTGCGTATTGATGCGCTCAAAGCAGTATTCGTCAGCATTGCAATCGAGGACTTCGTTTTGTATCGGGCTCCTATTGAAAAAATCGATTCCAGTGCAACTTCCGGGTTCGCCGATCAACTTAAATTTGATCATGATCAGTGTGTCGCCGTCTTTAAGTCCGGAACAATCGGCATTTGGGTTGGCCCATAAAAAGCGCACGATCTTTCTCACTGCGTCGAAATTGATGGCAGTCGTGTCCAGTCCAACCAAATTTGGGTACGTCCATTTTCCAACCGGGACGACCGTTTGAGGATCGTAGGTAAGGCCAAACTGCACCGAAAGAATGGTGTCAAAATTGTAAACGACGACCGGCACCCAGATGCAATCGCCTTTGGCGGCGTTTCCCCCGATGATGTCAAATTGTACGCAGTTGCCCTGTGAAAAAGCGGCAGACGGTAGGTTTAGACTCAGAATCAGGGCAATATGCAGGTGTAAGCGTTTCCATAGCATTGAAAAGATCATCAAAACTTCGTTTTAAGTCGCAAAGATATTACTTAAAAGTATGATATGACAGGTTAGGCTTCTCCAGACAACAACGCAGGAAGCCGGTCCGAAATTCTTAAGAGGCCTCAATTCGCCAAAAAATCAGGGTTTCCATGGAGGATCATGCGGTCGATCCATGGCTGGCCGGCCGAATAGGGAAGAAAAGAAAGGTCAGAAATGGGTTTAGTGAGCAGGAGGTGAGCCTCTTTGCCCGGGGCAAGACTTCCAACGCGGTCTTGAAAATCCAGGTTAAACGCAGGGTTGATGGTCAAGGCGTTCAGTGCTTCCTCCGGGAGCAGTTTCATCTGGGTGCACGCGAGGGTCCAGGTCCACGACAGGGAAGGATTCGGAGACGTGCCGGGGTTGAAATCTGAAGCCAGGACAATGCCCAGTCCTGCATCGATCATTTTCCGGGCGGGTGGATGGTGAAGCCCCATAAACATGGCGGCATAGGGCAAAAGCACAGGCGCCGTTCCGGGGGCCTTCAGAAGGGCTTCAATTTCGCGGTCGTCGCACACTTCGAGATGGTCGACGCTCAGCGCCCCGTGCGCAATGGCCAGGTCAATGCCCCCGCTGTGGGTAAACTGGTTGGTGTGCAGACGGGGCCGCAGGCCATGAGCGGTGGCCGCCGTAAAGAGCTGGTCAACCTCTTCCGTTGAGAAAAATCCATTTTCGCAGAATGCGTCGCAGTAGTCCGCCAAGCCCTGAGCAGCAATTTCCGGGATCATTTCATCTGTCAAAATGCGCAGGTAGGCTGCATGGTCGGTGCGAAACTCCGCCGGATAGGCATGGGCTCCCAGAAAGGTGGCGCGTATTGGCAACCCGCTGACCTGTTTAAGCCTGCGTACCACCCGCAGAATCTTTAACTCAGACTCCGTATCGAGCCCGTAGCCGCTCTTGATCTCAAAAGCAGCCGTGCCGGTAGCGGCGGACTGGAGTAGGCGTTGAAGTGAGCTTTCAAAAAGTTCGTCCTCGGTAAGGCGTCGAAGTTTTTCTGCTGAATTCAGTATCCCACCCCCGCGTTGCGCTATTTCCTGGTAGCTCAACCCGCGTATCCGGTCGACAAATTCCGCGTTGCGCCATTCTGCAAAAACCAGGTGGGTGTGGCAGTCGACAAAGGCCGGAAGTATCCAGCCGCCCTTTGCATCCAAGACCCGATCTATGCCATCGGGACTCTCCTCTTCCGGTCCCATCCCGGCGATGAGGCCGTCTTCAATCAGGAGGTAGCCATTGTTAAGAATGGGGAGTTCTTTCATTGCGGGTCCCCGACGAAAAGCTCCCATGCCCGTCTGTACCAGGCCTGCGATGTTGTGAATGAGCAGGCGCCCCTGCTGCTTCGGTGGAACCTGCAGCGGCTGCATGCTAGCGGGCAAATGGATTGGGAACGAGATCCGCGGAATAGCCGTCTCGCTGGAGTACATCCAAGAATACTTCCGCCTCTTCGGATTGGTCGAAATGCCCCAGCATAACCCGGAAACGGCTGGCAGCTCCCTTGCGCTGCTCTTCTGCGATGCGAACCTCCTGCGTGTAGCGACTTACGAGCTCCACGGCGAGTTCTTCGGCATCGTTGCGGAGGGAAAGGACCGCGAGCTGCAGGCAATATCCCCGTCCTGCTGCCGGCAGGGGGGAAACATCCGGAGCCTCCACCCGCTGATCTGCAATGACTTCCCGTGCAGCAGCATCAGATTCTGCGAGCAAATCATCAAACTCCCCCATGTTGGGAAGTACCACTTCCACTACCGGGGTTTCTTCTGCTTCGGCCGGAACCGGGGCCGCGTTCAGAAAATTCGCTCCCGACTGGCGGACCCAGTCGATAAAGGTCTCCGGACTGAAGTTTTGTTCTACGCGAGACAAGACGCTACCCGATGCTCGCAAGAGCACCGTAGTCGGGAGAGCTGAGATTTGGAATTCATTGCGAAGTCGCCGGTTTGCGGGTTCATCCACGTCGACTTTATATACTACCAGATGTTGGTCGACAAACTGACGTACCGCCCGATCGGCAAACACTTCGCGGTCCATGACTTTACAGGGCTGGCACCATTTGGCGGTGAACTGTAGGACCAGCAATTTTTTTTCGAGACAGGCCTTTTCCTTAGCAGCGTTGAGACTTCCGTTGAAGGCGATGGAGGAAGGGTCGGCAGCCTGGACCAGGGCGGCGCAGCAGCAAGCGAGTAAAACGAGGTAGTTTTTCATCTTCGAGCGTTTAAATGGGTGAACGTCCCATGCAAATCGCACAATTTGCGTACCAAAATTCTATATTATATTTATTCATATATTTATATTATTGTCTATCTTGTTAATATAAGTTATAAATAATTTTAATATGAAACAGTTCAAATCCACGCGTATGCCTTGCCGGTGTATCTTTGTCTCCTAAAACCACGATTTGATGGGGCAAAGAAGGGCTGCGATCACGGGAATTCAGGGCTATTTGCCCGACTATGTGCTGACCAATGCAGAATTGGAAAAGATGGTGGACACCACCGATGATTGGATCACGACTCGGACCGGAGTCCGGGAGCGGCATATCCTGAAAGTGCCCGGGAAGGCGGCATCTGACCTGGGCTTGGGGGCCGTTGAGGGTCTGCTTCGCAAGACAGGGACAGACCCCTCCGAAATTGAACTGCTCATTTGTTGCACGGTAACCGGCGACATGGTTTTTCCGGATACTGCCAACACCATTTGTTATAAGGCGGGCATTAAAAACGCCTGGGGTTTTGACGTCAATGCGGCCTGTTCAGGCTTCCTTTACGGCCTGACCACCGGCGCCAAATTTGTCGAATGCGGGATGCACCGCAAGGTGATCGTCGTCGGGGTCGACGTCATGTCATCGATCATCGATTACACCGACCGTGCCACCTGCATCATTTTTGGCGATGGGGCGGGTGCGGTCTTGCTGGAACCACGGGAAGACGGTTTGGGCATCATCGACTCCGTATTTCACGGCGACGGCGCAGGCCGTGAGTTTTTGCACATGAAAGCAGGCGGATCGCTTCGCCCCCCCAGCCTGGAAACCGTTCAGAACAAAGAGCACTACGTGTACCAGGATGGCAAGCCCGTTTTCAAGGCAGCGGTTGTGGGTATGGTAGAATCGATCCGCGAAGTCATGTCCCGTAACGAATTGACGACAGCCGACGTGGACTGGCTGGTCCCGCATCAGGCCAACATTCGCATCATCAACAGCGTTTCGGATCATCTGAAATTTGACATCAACAAAGTGATGATCAACATCCACCGGTATGGGAATACGACTTCCGGAACCCTTCCTCTATGCATGTGGGACTGGGAAAAGCAACTCAAAAAAGGAGACCGGATTTTGCTGAGTGCTTTTGGAGGAGGATTTACCTGGGGCACGACGTATTTGCGCTGGGCTTACTGACGTGATCATGCAAGGCAGCCTGTGCGCATTGTTGGGCATCCGCCACCCGGTCATCATGGCGCCCATGTTTTTGGTGTCGAATCTGGAAATGAGTTTTGCGGCCGTGCGTTCCGGAATTGCAGCGTGCATTCCCGCGCTCAACTACAGGACCACCGACGAACTCCGGGTTGCTCTGGCGCGCATACGCGAAAGCGGAGCTTGCGTTGGCATCAACCTCGTTGCCAACGCGTCCAATTACAAACTCGAAGCGCAGTTGAAAGCCTGTGTCGATCAACGCGTGCCCTTTGTCATCAGCTCACTGGGGAATCCGCGCAAGATCATCGATGCTTGCAAGCCGCACGGCATCAAAGTGTTTTGTGATGTCATCGATCACCAGACCGCTGCCAAAACGGTGCGGCTGGGCCCGGACGGACTCATCGCAGTCACCCGGCTGGCCGGAGGGCACAGAGGTCCTCTGATGCCGGAGGAATTCATTCCCGGTCTGGTGGACGCTTTTCCGGACATGCCCATCATTGCAGCGGGCGGCGTCGGCGACCGCGAAAGTTATCAGCGGCTCATGCAACTGGGTGCAGCAGGCGTTTCGGTGGGAACGGTATTTATCGCTTCCATAGAATCGCCCGTGCGCGAAGAATACAAGCGCGCCTGCGTTGAATATTCGGATTCAGACATCGTGGATACCACCAAGCTGAGCGGAGTTCCCTGCACGGTGATCAACACGCCGTATGTACAAAAAACGGGAACGCGTCAAAATCTGTTGCAACGCCTTTTGCATCGCAACCGCAGGTTCAAAAAGTGGATCAAATTGCTGACTTACCAGCGCGGCATGCGCATCCTCGAACGCGCCGCTTTCGACCAAAATTACCAAACAGTGTGGTGTGCGGGACCTGCCATCCGCTATGTCCACAGCATTCGCCCGGTTAAGGACATCGTAGGCGACATTGTAGGAGATTGATCGGTTGTCTTCGAATACACGGAGGGGGGTCAGGAGCGCTTTTGCGGTTTTGATTTGATCTTTTTCTTTCCCTTTGTGGTTTGTGCAAGTTCAAATGCGCGCTGTGCATTCAGCAAACCACCGGTCATGCTCAACTCAGAAAGCGCAACTTCTTTCTTTACTGCAGGGTGGCTTACAGCGTAATCGGGTTTTACCACGCTCTTGTTCAGGATCTCCCGGACCTGAACTGCGGTGAGTTTAGGAAAATGCGCGCGCAAAACAGCTGCTACGCCTGCGACCATCGGGCTCGCCATGGAGGTGCCCTGCTCGTAGCTGTAGGCATTGCCGGGCTTGGTCGAATAAATCAATACGCCCGGAGCGAACAGGTCGACGGTTTTCTTCCCTATGTTGGAGAATTCGGCCACCAGACCAGATCCGGTTTCAAAGCCGGTTGCACCAACCTCGATCCAGTTCTCTGCGCGGTTGCAGGAAAGGAATTTTTTCTTTGCGTATTTTTTGTTTGGAAAATTTTCGACGACATCGTTGTCCGTTCCTGAATTCCCTGCCGCGTGCACGAGCAGCACATCGCGTTTATCGGCATAGCGAACCGCTTCGTCGACTATGCGTTTGTTGGGCGAGTACCCCTTACCAAAACTCATGTTGATGACCGAGGCGCCGTTGTCGACCGCGTACCGGATGGCGTTGGCGATGTCTTTGTCGCGTTCGTCGCCGTCGGGAACACACCGCACCGACATGATCCGGACGCAATCGGCGATCCCGTCGATGCCCAGATCGTTTTTCCGTATGGCGGCGACGATCCCGGCTACGTGCGTGCCATGCGATGCGTCGGGTCCTTCCACGTCGGAGTTCCCGTAAATGCGCTCGTTGACGTCATCGTAACGGTCACCCACCAGGGTCCTTGAATCGTAATCGGGATTAAAAGCATAGTTGACCTCTTTAGAGAAATGCCTTTTCCCCTCCTCAAAATCCTTAGTGACCAAGGCCCGCAATTCGGCAACGCTTTTCACCTGTACCCCTTCTCTCACAATTTGCCGGGCAATCGCCAGCCCCATGACCAGTTCCTGTGAGCCATCCTCTTCAATTTTATTGATGTTTTCTTCGGTGATCGCACTATCGCCTAAGGTGCGAGTGAGGGCATCCAGCGCACCGATCACAAATTTTTCCGTCTGCAGCAACTGCTCCAGATTTTTGGAAGCGCTCTCGCGACGTTCTTCCACTTCCTTTTTGAGCTTGGTGTACAAGGCATACTCCTTCTTTTGTTCGCCGTTCATCTTCTTTGGATCGGCGGTGGCGAACTTATAGCGCATGCCTGCATACAGCCGCGTTGCTTCGTAGGTGTCGTATTGAACGTTGCCCATAGCTCCACCAATGAAGTTCCAGCCGTGCACGTCATCGACATAACCATTCTTGTCGTCGTCGATGCCGTTGCCGGCAATCTCCCCGGGATTTTTCCACATGACCTGCGCGAGGTCTTCGTGTTCGGCATCCACTCCCGAATCGAGGATCGCCACGACAACCGGTTCGACGGGGCGATCCTTCAGCCAGGTGCCGAAGGTTTTCTCCAGGCTAATGCCCGGCACGCCGTCGCTGGTCTGGTCGAGCAAGTGCCAGTTGAGCGGTACCGCCTGCTGTGCATCCAGTTGAAAGGCAAGACTCATGGCGATCAAAAAGAACCATTTTTTAGGCATCACAAACCGTTTAATTCGTTATTTAATAATTAAAACCCTCAAAATCAGTCGATAAAATAATAAACAATTTTGCAATATCTCAGAATCTGCATAATTTTGCAGGAAAGCACCGGCATCAGAATGAGGTCATCGCACATAGCAACAATCTTTCTGCTCGTTGCAAATTCCCTGGGTTCGCAGACCTTCGACCTGGGCATATCCCTTGGGGCCGCAAGTTACAACGGCGATCTCAGCGAAAGTGTATCCGCCTCCCTGCGCAGGAGCCACCTGGCTCAATGCCTCGTTGCCCGGCTGGAACTCGACCCGGTCTTCAGTCTTCGACTTCAGTACACGCGGATGACCGTCAGCGGCGACGATGCGGACGCGGTAAATCCGCTGTTGCGCAAGCGCAATTTGCATTTTCGCAGCGAGTTGAGCGAAATCGCATTAACCGGGCAATTGCAGGTTTTTAACCTGTTTCGCATGGAACCCTTGCGGTTTAGCCCATATCTCTTTTTGGGAGCGGGGCTGTGCTGGTATAGCCCGGAAGCTGAATACGGCGGGCGCTGGATTGCCCTTCGGTCGCTGGGAACCGAAGGACAGGGCATGCCGGGATATCCGGAGGCCTATTCCGGGCGCGCTGTTGCCGTGTTGATGGGGACTGGAATGCGCTACCCTCTTTCGCTTCATTTCAGCGTTGGGGTCGAAGCCTGTCTGCGCTTCACCAATACCGATTACCTCGACGACGCTTCGGGGAATTACGTCGCATACGGAGAGCTGTTGCGATCCAGGGGAAGGGCTGCCGCCGACCTGGGCAATAAAATCGATGCCCACACGGGCCAGCAGCGGGCCAATCCAAAATCGAACGACGGATACCAGAGCCTGAGCCTTTCCCTGCATTACCATTTTGGAAAAAATCCTTTGTTTAAAAATAGCCTGTTCAAAAATCCCGTTCGCTGTCCAGCATTCTAAATGGAACAGCTTTCTCAAGACCCGCTCGTCGTTCTCCGCAAACATTGGGGCTATGACCGGTTCCGCCCCTTTCAGGAAGACATCATCCGCTCCGTGCTGGAGGGGAGGGACACCGTGGCCTTGTTGCCGACCGGGGGAGGTAAGTCCCTGTGCTATCAGGTGCCTGTACTGTGCAATCCGGGGCTCTGCGTGGTGATCTCTCCCCTGATTGCCCTGATGGAGGACCAGGTGCGACGCCTGCGCGACCTGCACATCGATGCAGCGGCACTGCACTCCGGTATTCATTCGCGCGAGGTCGAACGCGTTTTGTCGAATGCCCGATTCGGACAGCTCAAATTGCTCTACATGGCGCCGGAACGGCTGGCAACTGCACGCATGCAGGAATACCTGCGCATCCTCGACATTCGCTTTTTCGCCGTCGATGAAGCACACTGCATCGCCCAGTGGGGGCATGACTTCAGACCTTCGTATCTGAACATCGCCCAATGCCGCAGCTTGGCTCCCAACGCCAATTTCCTGGCACTTACGGCTACAGCGACCCCTCAAACACGCAACGAAATTGCCAGCCAGCTTCAGTTGCGCGATCCACGCTGGTTCGAAATGAGTTTTCGGAGGTCCAACCTTTCCATCGTCGTCCGGGAAGAAGAGAACAAGCGCGATTTCATGCTGCACCTGCTTCACAAAATTCGCGGCAGCTCTTTGGTGTATGTTCGCAACCGCAAACTCACCGAAACCCTGAGTCAATTTTTAAAACAGCGGGGTCTGGGAGCAGAAGCTTACCACGCAGGACTTGAGCCTGCGGTGCGTTCAGAGCGACAGGAGCGCTGGGTCAGGGGCGAAACCCCCGTCATGGTTGCCACCAACGCCTTTGGAATGGGCATCGACAAAGCAGACGTCCGGTTGGTGCATCACCTCGACCTGCCTCCTGGTCTGGAAGAATACTTTCAGGAAATCGGCCGCGCCGGCCGCGACCAGCAAGCCGCTTACGCCGTATTGTGCTATACGCGGGGCGACACGACGCGCCTTCGGGAAGAATGGGAATTGCAATTTCCTACCCTGGAGGAACTTCGCGAAATATACAAGTTGCTCGCGGTACACTTTCAAATCGCTACGGGAGTTGAAATGGAGGAAAGCGTGGATTTCGACGTTTCGGCATTTTGTACGCGCTTTCACATGAAACCGGCCAAAATATTGCCGGCTTTGCGCATCCTGGAACAATCCGGTAAAATCGTCGTATCCGATGCCTTATACCGTCCTTCACGAGTTCATTTCGTCGCTTCCGATGCCGAATTGCGACAGGCCATGGCGGGCGATCCCGGTGCTGAAGCCCTAATCAAAACCATGTTGCGCAGTTATGAAGGCATCTTCCATTATGCCGTTCCCATCGATGAGTACCAACTGGCAAGAAGCCTTGCCGTTCCGGTTGAAAGTTTGCTCTTTTCTCTGAGAAAGATGCAGGCCGAAGGTTTATTGCGTTTCCAGGAAGCAAAGACCAGACCCCAATTGTTGTTTTTGGGAGAGCGCGAGCGCAGCACCGATCTCACGATCGACAAAGCGTGGTACGATCGACGCAAGGCTTTGCTGAAGGCCCGTATGGAGGGAATGCTCCGCTTTGTAGAGACCGATCAATGCCGTCAGGCCTTTATTTCCTCTTATTTTGGCCAGCAGGAGACTGAACCCTGTGGAAACTGCGACAATTGTCGCATGGCCGGGCAAACTGAGGTCGACGCGGCCACCCTCGCTCAATGGCGTGCCGCAATCGTAAAACAGCTTCTGGAAAAAGGGCCCAGCCCTCTTCGCGAAATTCTTTATCGTTTTCCTCTCAACCGCAGACCCGAGATCGAAGCGCTCGTCGAAAACCTGGTTGCCGAAGGAAGCCTGAGCAGAAAATGGGACATCCTATCTTTGAACGATCCTGCACAGCAATGAGGATACAACTTGCTGCCACCACGGACATTGTCTGCGATTCGCGCGTTCGAAAAATAGCCGGTTCGCTTTCTTCTGCCGGGTACGAATTATCCGTTACCGGCAGATCCAGAGGAGTTCAACCCTCCATGGAAGCACCTTATCGACTTGCCTGGCTGAAGTGCAATGCCCGCCGGGGAATGATGTTTTACACCGAATTCAACCTGCGGTTGTTCTGGAAACTGCTCTTGTCGAAATGTGATGTCATCTACGCATGCGACCTCGACACGCTGATTGCGTGCACCCTTGTTGCAAAACTGCGACGAAAAAACTTGGTATTTGACGCGCATGAGTACTTTGAGCACAGCGTAGAAATTGTCGAAAAGCCCTGGGTGCGGTGGGTATGGCGAATGGTAGCCCGAACCTGCATCCCTCACTGCGATTTGTGCTTTACCGTATCTGCCAGCCTGGCGCAGGAGTTGTCGCAAGTTTACCACCAACCCTTCCATCTCGTCCGCAATACGCCCGTTCTCAGCGAAGTTCCGCCACCTGCCGACGATGGGGTGCCTGGCGGGAAAGTGCTTTGGTATCAGGGAGCGGTGAATGCCGGTCGCGGACTCGAACAAGTGATTGATTGTCTTCCTCAGCTCCCAGGATTTGTTTTGCACATCGCGGGGGAGGGCGATTTGACCCTGCTTTTGAAAGAATTGGTCATGCGGTTGGGCCTCCAATCCCGCGTTCGCTTCCTTGGCCGGTTGCCGTACGAATTGCTGCAGAGCCACGCATCACGCGCCTATATTGGTCTAGACCTGCTCGACGGCAAAAGCAAAAGTTATTATTTCTCGCTCAGCAACAAAACATTCGATTACATCCATGCCGGGCTTCCCAGTGTACAAATGCGCTTTCCTGAATACGAAGCGCTGCAGCGAGAATTTTCAACCAGCATTCTGGTTGACGATCTCGATCGTTGTACCCTGATAGAAGCCATTTCCACATTGGATCAGCCAGACAGGCAGGCAAGTTGTCGCGAGCAATGCAAATTGGCAAGACTCCGTTACCACTGGGGTGTGGACGAGAAGTGCCTCCTGGAATGGTTTGCCGGACTTTCCAAAAAGGCAGCCGGTCCTGCTTCGCACTCCCGAGATCGCGACTGAGGCTATCTTTGGCACCGAATCTGCCCGATTTGACAGCGAACAGAAGTTTTTTTTTACACGTCCTCAATTATGCCTGGATATTGTTCATCCTGGGAATGGCGTTGTTGCTATGGTTGCATACGCTGAAACTGGAAGACCGCATTTTAGAGAGGGCTCCGGTTGCAGTTGAATGCGAAGCTGGAATTTCAGCCAGTCGGGTCGCGGAAATCGACAAATGGATCAGCGAACTGCCAGAAACGGTAGCGGGGAGTCTGCAACGAATCGGAGCAGAGGAATTGCGGCAGGTCTTGCCCGATGAGCTCCCTACCGACAGTGCCGTAGCAGAAGCTGCTGCCGCTTTAAATGCCATTTTCGTATTTAGACTCACTAAACCCACTTACAGCAAACAGGGACTCGAAACATTCAAGCAAAAGGTGGAAGCGCACGATGGCATCCGTCAACTGAGTTATCAGAACGAGCTGACAGAAGACATAGGTCAGTCGATTGCCCGGCTTCGGAGCGCTTTACTGCTCATCGTCCTTTTGCTGGTGGGAGTCGGAATATTGATCACTTCGTACCTCGCTCAGGTTTTCGTCGATTCCCGGAGCGCCGTCATACTCAATTGGCACGCCCTGGGGGCATCGCCTGAGCAGATCCTGAAAAACTACCGCCGACGGCTCCTCTTCCTGGGTGTTTCATCGGCCCTGATCGCTGCCAGCCTGGTGGGGTCATTGCTGGTGCTGTTGGGATATTTCCTACCCTGGACACAAAGCTGGATCGAAACGGCAAAATTCTTTTGGCTCCTGTTCGTTTTAATTATTTTCGGACCAACTTTGCAGTACGTTCTCGTAAACAATAAGATCCGGAGGTTAATTCAATAAGACATGGGAGAAGCTCAACGCAAAAAATCCTCTTCAAAACCGACGGCAGCGCCTGCCGCAAAAGTTCACCAACGCATCCAGGCTGCTGGATCGGTGACCTATGGTCGCACCCAATACCTTTGGATGTTGGCCGGAGTCGCCTGCATTGTCCTCGGTTTAATCCTGATGTTAGGCGGCGGAATGCCCGATGCCGAGACCTGGGACGAATCGCTGATCTACAGTCACCGGAGGCTGACCCTGGCTCCGTTGATGATCGTCATCGGTCTGGGCCTTCAGGTTTTTGCCATTTTCAAAGTGCGCAAACCGGAGTGACACCCTCTTGCCCGGGGTAATGCCTGCACATTTGGTCATTTCAGCTCCATCTGGATCGGATTTCCCCTTTTGGGATGCACATCACACAGAAGCACCAGACCTTTCCGGAGGCTGCCTTCTATTAATTGACAAGCCCTATGGTTGCAGTTCGTTTGATGTAATCCGTTCTCTTCAGCGCTTTCGCTGCAACCGAAACGTGCGCATCGGCCACGCCGGAACCCTTGACCCCCTGGCCACCGGACTGCTGATCCTCGCCACCGCGCGACTCACCAAGGAAATAGGCCACTTCCAGGGGCTTCCCAAACGCTACACCGGGCGCATTTGCCTCGGCTATGACAGACCCAGCTATGACCTCGAGACCCCAATATGCAGACATATCCCACCCGGTGAACTGAGCAAAGAGGCTCTGGATACTGTGCGACGGTCGCTGACTGGTGAACTTTTACTGCGCCCTCCCCTGCATTCGGCCATCAGGACCGAGGGCGTCCGGGCCTACAAACTGGCGCGTGGAGGGTCTGATCATTCGCTTGAACCAAGAGCCATGACGGTCGATCAATTTGAGATCGATGCGAACCACCTTCCCGAACTGGGATTCGAGATCCGTTGCAGCAAGGGCACATACATCCGCAGCATCGCTGCCGTATTCGGAGAGCGCCTGGGCTGCGGTGCATACCTCTCGGCACTGCGCAGAACGGCGATTGGACCTTATGAGGTGAACGCAGCGTGGACCATGGATCGACTTTTAGACTTATCCTGGCCGGGTAGCCAACGATAATTGCTTTTTCCCGTTATTACCTTTGCACCTCGCATGAAGAAAGGCAGATGTCGGTAATCGTACGCGATTTGAGCAAGTCCTTTGGCCACCAGACTGCGGTGGACCAACTTGGATTCTCCGCACAAAAGGGGGAGGTCCTGGGTTTTCTGGGGCCGAATGGCGCAGGAAAAACCACGACGATGAAGATGATCTGCGGGTTTCTGAGGCCGGATTCAGGACGCATTGAAGTATGCGGCATGGACGTTGGTGCCGATCCCATCCGTTCGCGCGCCCACATCGGTTACCTGCCCGAAAACAATCCTTTGTACAAAGACATGTACGTGCGGGAATTCCTGCAGTTTTTTGGCCGTCTTTGCAAGACAGACAGGCTGGACCGGCGCATCGACCAGCTCATCGCTGCAACCGGACTTGGAAACGAGCAGAACAAGCTCATAGGCTCTTTGTCAAAAGGTTACCGCCAGCGCGTGGGTCTTTGCCAGGCGCTGATCAACGATCCCGAGGTGCTCATCCTCGACGAACCTACCAGTGGACTGGACCCCAACCAGCTCGTAGGCATACGCCAATTGATACGCGAAATCGGAAGCGAAAAAACCCTGATCTTCAGCAGTCACATCATGCAGGAAGTGCAGGCCCTGTGCGACCGCGTCATCATCCTGAGCAAAGGAAGGCTTGTCGCCGATGCCCCCATCGCACAATTGATGCACCTGCGCGGAAACGGTCTCAGCATCATTGTCGAATTCACTCAGCCTGTGCCGGATGAATTTTTTACCGGGATCTCCGGCATCACCAGGCGGGAGCGACTGGGCAAAAGCAGCTTCCGGCTGCACTGCAAAGCCGGTGCGGATCCTCGGGATGCTGTCTTTCAGAAGGCGGCTGCAACAAAGTTGTCCATCCGCGAGCTGCGAGAAGAAAAATCTAGTGTGGAAGAAGTATTCAATTTACTCACCAGCGACCAATCCGATGTGGGCCCTGTTTAAAAAGGAGATCGCTTCGTTTTTTAGCAACGTGGCTGGCTACATGGTCACGGGCAGTTTCGTGCTCATTCTCGGACTGATCTTGTGGATTTTCCCGGATTTTAGCATCCTCGAATACAACTATGCCGGGCTCGACCAGCTATTTTCTATAGCACCTATGGTGTTTTTGTTTCTCATTCCCGCAGTCACCATGCGCAGTTTTTCGGAAGAAATGCAGGCGGGGACCTTTGAACTGCTGATGACGCGACCGATTCATCCCTGGGAAATCGTCGGGGGAAAGTTTCTGGCCTCCCTTGCACTTTGCCTCATGGCCTTGTTCCCAACCCTCATTTATTATTACAGCATCTACCAGTTGGGCTCCCCGGTCGGAAACATCGACGGCGGTGCGGTATTGGGCTCCTACATCGGACTGATCTTTTTAGCCGCCGGATTTTGTGCCATTGGCCTGTTCACCTCCACATTGACGAAAAGTCAGATCGTCGCCTTTCTTGCTGCGGTAGCGCTCTGTTACCTGTTCTATTACGGTTTCTATTTCGCAGCAAAACTTCCGCCGTTTTTCGGCAAAACCGACGCGATCGTCGAAAAGCTGGGCATGGATTACCACTATACCTCTCTGTCAAGAGGGCTGATCGATCTGCGCGACCTGGTCTATTTCGCAAGCATCGCCTTTTTCTTTTTATTTCTCACTGCAGAATCCCTGCGCACTCGCCGAAACTGATATGCCATTCAATGCAACAGAACGCTGGGTGCGCATCGCGCTGGTACTGGGGATCCTGATCTTTCTCAACATCCTATTGTCGTTTGTCAGGCTGGAACTGGACTTCACCGAAGACAAGCGATACAGTTTGACGCGTGGAAGCCTGAATACACTGGAGCAAACACGCGAAGCCATCTACGTACGCGTTTTGCTGGATGGAGATTTTCCCTCGGGCTTTAAACGCCTGCAGCATTCGGTCATCGACCTGCTACGCCAATTTAGAAGCATAAACCCCCAAATCGAATTTTCGGTAGAAGATCCAAACTCCGGCTCCCCCGAGGAGATCAACGAGATGCGCGAAAAACTATCAAAAGACGGACTTCTGCCCATCAACCTGAAGGTACAGACCGGTACCGGAAAATCCGAACAGTTGATCTTTCCTTATGCAGTGTTCAATCTCGGCGAGCGCAAAATTGCCGTAAACCTCGTAGAACACGACCCTGCACTTGATCAGGAGGCAAATATCAGTCAATCCATTTCACAGCTTGAGTACAAGTTCGTCAATGCGCTGTCTAAGCTGCAGCAAAAAGAAAAAAAGAACATCCTCTTCACCGCTTCATCCGGGGAGTTGCCGGAAGAAAACACCCTTGCCGTACAACAGCAACTTCGTCCCTTTTACCATGTCGTACGAGCCGATCTGGACAGCCTCTATTCCATAAAGGAGTCCGTTGATCTCGTCATCGTCGCAAGGCCACTTCAGCCTTTCAGCGAGCGCAACAAGTTCATACTCGACCAATACCTGATGCAGGGTGGAAAAATATTGTGGATGGTCGATGTACTTCAAATCGGAATAGACAGTTTCACGTACCGCCAGGATTTTATCCCAGAGCCTCTCGACCTCAACCTCAGCGATTTGTTCTTCCAATACGGTATCCGCATCGATCCCACCCTGGTACTCGACATGGAATGTGCCAGAATTGCACAGGTGATCGGCAAAGTCGGCGACAAACCGCAGATCGAATTGTTTCCGTGGAACTACTTTCCACTTGCAGCTCCCTACAGCAACCACCCGATTGTAAACAACATCGACCGCATTCTGCTCGATTTTCCCGCAAAGATAGACACCGTAAAATCGGCAGGTTCTGTAACCAAGACGCCACTCATTGTTTCTTCTCCCTACAGCCGCTTTCAGCTCGCGCCTGCGCGCGTAGGCTTTGATATGCTTCGCTATGCTCCCGATGCAAGCAAATTCGACAAACCCCATTTGATCATGGGCGTTTTGCTGGAAGGACAATTCAAATCGCTATACGCCAACCGACCCGAACAATCGATGCTCGAAGCCATGGAGAAACTCGGACTCAGCTTCCGCACAGAAAGTCAAAAAGCGGCGATGATCATCGTATCCGATGGCGACCTCATCCGCAATTATTACGATGCTTCCACGGATAAATTCTCACCTGTAGGATACAGCAAATTTGAAAAGACCACCTACAACGGCAACCGCGCGTTTTTCCTGAATGCTGTTGAATACCTGGTCAGTGAAGAAAACATTCTTGAAGCGCGTGGCAAGGAATTTAAGATCCGCATGTTGGACCAGGTAAAAATATCCCGCGAAAAATCATTCTGGCAGCTCCTCAACACTGCATTACCACTTGTGTTGTTGCTATTGGGTGGGCAAGTGCACCGCTACCTCCGCAAAAAGAAATACACCACCTGATGCTGAGAAATCAACAAAATCTGTGGGTTCTTACCGCTGTATTTGTCCTGCTCGGAGCGACCAGCTGGTATCTGCTTCGCCGCGACCCACATGGGACGGAAAAAATTACAGCCGAACGGGCTTTTGCCGTTGAGCGGGTGGAGGACATCCGCCAGATCGTCCTGAACAATCCCGTCGGAGATTCGATTTTTCTTGAAAAAACGGGCGACGCGTGGCTTGTAAACGGAAGGTACAAAGCCTTTCCCAATGCAGTCACCAACCTGCTGCAGACATTAACGAGTGTTAGGATGCAGTCGATTCCGCCCAAATCCTACATCAAAACCATTTTTGAAGGAATGAGGGGTTCAGGTATCCGCGTCATGTTGTTCGACAAAAATTCAAGGATACTAAAAGATTACATCGTTGGTGGAAGTACTTTGCGCGAAGACGGCAACTTTTTTCTCATGGACGGTTCCCGGCAGCCTTACATCGTGGGCATTCCGAATTTTGTTGGAAACGTCCGCGAGCGTTACGACCTCAGTTTAAATGATTGGCGCGACCGCTCGGTGATTGATGTGGATCCGGAGCGGATCGAGTCCTTTTCCATTGAATACCCCTATCATCCGGAACACAGTTTCGGAATGATCAAAAAAGAAAACCGCTTTTTCGTCCATGACCCGGTACAGGGAGGAAGTGAAGGTGGCCCCCTGTCGGAAAAGCGCGTGCGCGATTTTCTTGAATCCCTTCCAGACGCAGGGGCCGAAGGCATACAAAACAACAACCCTAACAGGGAAAAAATCGTAGCCTTGAGTCCGTACTGCAGGATCGCCATCCGCGAAGCCGGTAAAAATCAAGCACTGGAACTTTCCTTCTATCCCATCGCAACCGACACTTCGGGGAACGCGGTGATTGCCGAAAACCACGGGCAACTTCCGGACACCACCTTTTTTCGCCTCCACGCTCAAAGGAGCGATGGCGATTTCCTGCTGGTGCAATATCCCGTCGTCAGGCATTTGTTCGTCCGCAAAACTGACTTTGTCCGGGACCTCGACCAGGGAGTTCAATAAATTTTGAGCCGGATTTACAGATCCCTCCTCGGCGGTCAAAAAGTAGAAGCACACCATTGGTGTTGAAAGGCCCTACTTTTCACTAAAATACCGGCCCTGTCACATGGACAGAAAACGACATCTTATCGCTGCTGTTTGCACAATAGCAAGCATATCCCCGCAAGCAAGGTTTTCGTACGACGCTAGCTGGGGCTTTTATGCCCACCGGCTGATAAACCGCCTGGCCGTGTTTACCCTGCCGGAGCAGATGATCGAATTTTACAAAGTCAACATCGACTACATCACCGACCACGCGGTAGATCCGGATAAGCGACGTTATGCCGTTAAGGCGGAAGCCATGCGCCATTACATCGACCTGGACCAGTGGATCCATTCCGAAACCGACGACCTGCCACGCGACTTTGCAAGCGCTTTGCTGCAGCGTTCGAAATTTTACCTCTCGATCGATGGAGAAGCCCTATCCCTCTTTCGGGATTCCATTCAAATAGCACTTGACCCCGACACCCTTTGGTTATCCGACAGCGTGCTTCTAATGGTTTGCCCTGCTCGCAATTACTGGACGCTGATGGAATTTCGTATCTGCCTGTATGAGAATCTGATGCCGGAATACGATCCTGCATCCTGGTCTGTTCCGGTGACCCGGCTCGGCGGACCCTTTGCTTCCCTGACCACGCATGGAGTTCTGGTCATCGATGACCGGTTCTGCCCTCACGGAATCCTGCCTTATCACCTTGAGCGCTGCCATCGCCAACTCGTCCATGCGTTCCGTGCGGAAGACCCGGTGCGCATCTTGCGGTTGTCGGCCGAGTTGGGTCACTACCTTGGAGACGCACACGTTCCATTGCACACTTCGAAAAATTACAACGGCCAGTTAACCGGACAGGATGGAATCCATGCATTCTGGGAAAGCAGAATTCCGGAACTGTTTGCTGCTGACTCGTTCGATTACTTTGTTGGCCCGGCATATTTTCTGGACGACATCCGCGCAGCAATTTGGAAAATCATTTTCGAAAGTCATTGTGGGGTGGAGGATATTTTGCAGACAGAGCGCACGCTGCGGTCCGTGACACCCGAAGATCAACAATACTGTTTCGAACCGCGCGGCGGATCGTTGACGATGCAGGCCTGCAGAAACTACGCAGCTGCATTCAACGCCCGTCTCAACGGACAGGTGGAGCAACGGATGCGATCGTGCATCCTGGCCACGGGATGTTTTTGGATGAGCGCCTGGGTTGAGGCGGGACAACCGGATCTTCTTAGACTCTACGATAAAAAAACATCCTTGGGCGATACCACAAAATCTACCCCACCCCTTGCCCCTTCATGGCAATGGCTCCGTCAGCACGAATGATGGGCAATACTTTCAAACGCTCTGTGCGCTGAGGGCATTACCCATTTTCCACCGCCACCCCGTCCCGGGATTGTTTTTGTCTTTTTCTCCACAGGTTGAGCCAAACATAAAACACTCCAGAGACCAGAGCCAATAGTGCAAAAAGCTGAATCCTGGGTAGAACGAATGAGGAGTTTATCACAACGGCCTGTGTGCTTCCGATCAGGATCAGCCCTGCCCAATCGTCCGGATAGACCGCCTTCCCGGCACGGAGGTACTGTCTTTTGCTTTCGGCAAGGGCGACGTCTTTGGGCATTTTGTATTCGAAAAGGTTTTCGTAAAAGGCGGGGATGATCTTTGAGGCGCCCTGGGTTTGAATTTTCCAAAGCGCTGTGATGAATGACCTGGCTCCCGAATAGGCCAGACCGCGGGCAATGCTGATGTTACCTTCGCCCGCCCGGTGTTGTCCCAGTGCCGTTTCGCATGCAGTGAGGGTGATGAGTTCAGACTGGACGGGGTGCAGGTAGAGTTCTCGCAAGTAGAGCAATGCGGAAGAATCAACTTCTTCGGATTGCTGTGAAAAGGCCAGATAGCTCGAATCCGGATTGGGTGAATCGTTGCCGTGGGCTGAAAGGTGCACGTAGGCGCAGGTGCGAAGGGCCTCGAGGAACTGTTGCTTTTTTGCCGGTCTGATGATCTCAGCTCCGTAGACGCGCTCCCCGATCGCACGCGCTTCCATTTCCTGGTAGACCAGGTGTGGCAGTTCGCTCGATTGCCTGCTGAATTCCGGCACAAAAATTTTTAGCGAACTGCAATGCAATTCTGCAGGTGGGCTTACCGTCATTTGTTGCAATGTGCGGATTGAAAATCCGTAGCTTAGGCTTTTCGACTGGATAAGAAAATTGCCGGCACCCACCTGCCTGGGAATATCATCTACTGGTAAATCCACCTTGCGAAGTAGAGCATCAAAAGGAAGGTCGCTTAAAACATCGTCGGGGATGAGGATCAGGCGTTCGGGAAGATCGATTTGCACTTTTCCGATGAGCAACTCGTACAAAGTATGTGCGGTTTTTGAAAATTGCGAAGCGCGCTCTGCAGACCGCAGGCCATCGGCGCCTGCCGGATTCATATTTTCCCTGAAAATACTAACGTGCCGGCGCAACTCTTCTTTGGATATCTGTACCGTATCGAGTGCAAATTGTTTTCCGTTGAACGCAAAGATGTACAGGGTTTCCTCCCCTGCAACATATTCAATCAATGCCTGTCCGGATGAGAGAAGCTGGTCTTGCAGACCCTGCAGGCCGACTTCTGCGCTGCCGAAGCGAAGCTGGTGGTAGGCGGGGGCGTCGCGTCGCAGCGCTTCGAGGTATCGCCACTGGAGGCTGTCGGCCATTGGCTGGAGCTCCGGAAACTGGAGGGCCCTGCGATGAACCGCCGAAAGTTCAAACTGCTTGCGAAGTAGATGCGGTGGCAGCAAATCGCTGGCTGAGTTGAGACGCGACCGCTCCATGAGCAAAAAGGTTTTCCCTTGTTCGGCCATCTGAAGTGCGCGCTCTTTGAAGGCATCTCCGCCTCCGGCGAAATACAGGGCGCTGAGGTCTGCAACGGCATCCGGCAGCCACTGGCGAGCCTCCTCTGCGAGCTGGATTTTGGCTTCGTCGCTGACGAGGTTGGCGCGAACGTAGTTTAACAGTGCCGCCAGACTGTCGTAGGCAATGCCGGAGTGTCTCCGGTGGATGGGATCCCGCTCTGAAAGCAGCAGGTGGGTGCGCCCTATGCTTCCCAGCAAATACAGCGCGGTCAGATAACCATCCTGGTACATTTTGCGAACGGGAGGCAATGAATCCCAGGTGTAGCGCTCGCCACTTATGTGCTGCATGGCCTGTGCGTACGAATGCAGTCCGCGCTGCAAATCGCCGGATTTGACATAACTCGATCCCAGGCTGGTGAGCAGGCCTGCAACACCAATATCCACACTGGCCAGTTTGGTTTGTTGCACCCAAATCAAATGCGGAGTTATGACCTGGACTGCCCTGGCATACTGTTTTTGAGCAAAAAGTGCTGCGCCGACACCATTCAGTCCATAGATGGCTTGCAGGGTATCGCCCGTTAGGAGAGAGGCCTCCAAAACGCCCTGGAAATGATCTTCCGCTCCTTTCGCAAGCGAATTTTTGGAATCCGGCGCTATTTCCTGTGCTGTTGCATCGAGACAAATTTTTCCCAAGGTCAATCGGACATAAGTCAGTTGGCGCAGCGAATCTGAGGGATCGACAATACGGCGCAGCAATTCAAGGCCCAGTTTGCCCTGCTCCAGTGCGAGTTCCCACTGCCTCCGGGCAGACATGGCATTGATCCTGTTGGATACCAGGTCGTGAAAAAAGGAGCTTGCCTTCTCCCAACTTATGGAATCTCTGCCGGGACCCCTGGAAATGGTCTCCAGGGCGATGTCAAAATTCCGTATGGCGCTTGCTGGGTCACCCGACAATCGGTAGCATTCTCCAAGTTTTGTGCGGTTGTAAATGTTGGGAAAGATGGCAAAGCGTTCCTGGTCGACAATGGCCTTTTCAAAATGCGGTATGGCGGACAGGTAATCGCCCTCCCAGCTGTACGACAGTCCGATGTTGCTTTGCGCCCTGAGAATATCCAAGTGGATGCTGTCTCCGTAATAGGCCTGGCGCAGTTTGAGCGCAGCGCCATAGAGACGCCGTGCTTCCGGGCGACTGCTCCGCAGGTATGGGATTCCCGCCACATGAAGGACATCGGCCCAGCGAAGCAAAATGCTGTCCCGGTCCGGGGTGCAGGTCAATGCCAGTATGGAGTCAGCGAAGACCAACACCAACTGTGGGTCGCCGGTCATCAACGAAATATCTGCCATTGATCGCAGCGCTGCGGCGTCGCAAACCCGCGTCTGATCCCTGCGACCTCCAGCCTGGTCTGTTGAGCAAGACGAAGTTGCGAGAAGGATCAACCAAACTCCCGCCACGACAGAACACATCCGGTACAATGCCACCGTTTTCATTGATCGAATCCTAAATGCTTAAACCCTTTTTACTAACAAATGTTCGTTTACTTACTAACGTTTGTATGCTCCTCCAATACTGCCGGAAGTGCAGTTGCTTAACGCGTCACCGCGATCAAAATTTCCCCCCTGCCCTCCTGGCTTTGCACCATTGGGGTTCAGCAATCAAAATTCCACTGGGGGGCCGGATGGTGGCTCAGAACAAATCTTCTTCGCTGCTGAAGCAAGATCAATCCCCTCATAGACTTTCCCGGATGGAACTCCGGTTTGCGTCGTTGCCAGGTTCAACAGTCTTTGCTTCATCAAATCAGGAGCCATTCCCGGATGTACCGAACGCATCAGCGCGGCGAGGCGCACCACCAGGGGCGCAGCGAAGGAGGTTCCCGACTTAACGGCAAATCCGGTGCTGTTTCTTTCGCTCATTATTTGCGGAACATATATACCTTCTCCGCGAATTGCTACATCCATATAGCTTGTTGTTGCCCCGGCTGGGTTGAAGTTTGAAAACTCAGCGAGGTCGTTTCCGTTCGCATTCAACGCACCGACCGTGATTGCCCCGGGGAAAGAGGCGACTACTGACGCCGGATAGAATCGCCAGGAATCTGTCAACGGCTGTCCACCGTTGCCAACACCCGCGACTACAAACACCCCAGCCACTGCTGCCAAATTTAAGAAATCGGAAAATGCGTTCTTGAAATTTTGAGCCAGGCCTTCAGAAACCGGATTGCCCGATTCGATAAAGTATTCAAATCCCCAACTGATGTTGATGATATCCGGCTGCTGACCGAGTGCGATGTACAATCCACAAAGTGCATCGAACAGATCTCCCGTTTTCGTATCGCCCTCCGTGGTGCGCACGTTGACGAATTTCATGGGGAAACTATGCGGAAAATTGGGGCGAGAGGCTCCCAACGCAACGCCGTTGACGGATGTTCCGTGGCCGTGCTCGTCGATGGGTTCGCCACTCAAAATACCGGCCAAGCACTTAACCCCGCGGACATTCGAAGGACATCCGGCGCACGTTTTATTCTCCCAGTATTCCTCCCATGTTGAATTCGTCAGAAAACTCCACGCATTGCCGACCGGAGGTTCCACCCCACTGTCCACGATGGCAATTTTTACCTCGGTATTCGCAGGACAAGCGGGTTGTGGGTACAGGGGCCAAACTTCCTCATTGGTTGTGTCCTTAGGACTTGGTATATCATCGGACGATTCCGGCGGGTCATTCTCAATTACGATATTGGGAAAAATGTCCAAGCCAATGCCTCCAACTCTTGGCCCTACTACAGGGGGTGCACCCACATCGATGCCTTTGACGCTCGGGTACTCCCACAACTCAAACCCCGGACCGCACGGACAGATTTTTACTTGCCGGAAGCACTTGCTGCGAAGCTCTTCGCGAGCGGCTTCCGGTTCCTGGTTTTTGCTCGGATCAAAGATGAGCTGGTTGCAGCGGTGAGGGAGTTTGAAGTAACCATCCCGCATGTTGAATTTCAGCATATCCACCTTGCGGCAGGTTTCGTGCTTGCAGACGCCAATCTTAAAATAGCAGGGGTTAAAAATGAGAACCCATCCCAGGATGCAGAGGATGGCTGCTGCAGCGACGACGATCAAGCGACGCCAGCGAAAAGGACGATTTTCTGTTGCCATGATTCAGTTGGTTTGTTTTGTGATATTGTGTAAATATAAGTAAAATATTAAGCAGTTGGCCAATTTTATTTTTGGCGGCAGGAGCAATTGCCCTACAAAACAGATTCGGCTGCCCTTGCGGGCAGATCCGGGATGGATAGAAAAGTCGCCCTGGATTTTGCCTGTGTTTCAAAAAAAGGTGCACGTATTCCGGAATCACTACGGGAGTTGGCGCCCCGGTGTGCTCATTCCTCCTCGTCCTTCGTGGAGCCCGCCTTGCCTTCGTATTTCTTAAAGAGCGCTTCCACGCGATAGACTTCATCGACCATCTCGTCGATGTAGAAGCGGAGTTCGGGCATGTGGCGAACCTGCTTGCGGATGCGTTGGTGAAGGGAGGTCTTCAGCCGGAGATTGTGCTCTTCGAGGGCGCTGACCAGAGCCAACTTGTTTGCAACATTGAAAATGCTCAGGTAAATCTTTGCCAGGCCGAGATCAGGACTCATGGTGACCTGAGTAACCGTCACCAGGGCCTGGGGACCGTACACATAGCGGCCTTCTGTGCTGAGCACTGCGCTGAACTGCCTGCGTATCAGTTCGCCTACCTGCCGCTGACGTATGCTCTCCATGACCTGCTGTAATCGCACAAAATTATTCATATAACCGTGGCACAACGGCGCAAATTGCACAAAAGGAGGTCAAAGAGCCGACAATTCCCGCTTTGCCTTGTTATTTTGCAGTAAAGCCAAACTTCCAAATGGCACTGCGCCTCGATAGTCCGCTAGAATTTGTCAAAGGGGTCGGGCCCCAGCGCGCCCGGCTGCTCTCCGACCAGCTCGGAATGGATACGGTTGGAGCGATGCTGCTGTATTTTCCCTTTCGGTACATCGACAAGACCCGGTACACGCCTTTGGCCGAGGCCACGCAGGACGGACAGTTCTATCAATGCCGGGGAAAGCTTACCGGTCTGGAGCACCACGGTTTCGGGCGATCCCGAAGGCTCACCGCCATGCTGGATGACGGCACCGGGCGCATCGAGCTGATCTGGTTTCAACACTACCAGTGGTTTTTAGACAAAGCGGAGGTTGGCAAGGAATACCGCATTTTCGGGCGTTTGAAGCTGGCGCGCACCGGCAAAAGCATGGCCCACCCGGAGATCGCCCTTATGATGGCGGAGCCACAGCCCAATTCCCTCCGCTGGGAACCCGTCTATCCGTCCGGAGAGGCCCTCGCCAAAAAGGGCTACGACAGCCGCGGCATCAAAAACCTGGTGTTTCAGATCTTTCAAAACCTCGATGTGCGGATGGTTGATGAGACCCTGCCAACGTACATCCTGGAGAAATATCGCCTGATGAACCGCCAGGAAGCCTTACTCAACATCCACTTTCCCAAAGACGAGCAGAGCCTGGCCCGTGCGCGGCAGCGCCTCAAATTTGAAGAGCTGTTTGCACTCCAGCTCCGCATGGTGAGAAACATGTACCTGCGAAAAAAGAAAGATTCGGGCATCCCCATGGCCAGCCCCGGCGAACTGTACCAAAACTTTTATGAAAACCACCTGCCCTTTGCACTCACCGGCGCCCAGGAACGCGTTCTCAGGGAGCTCCAGTTGGATCTGCGCTCGGGATACCAGATGAACCGTTTGTTGCAGGGCGATGTGGGCAGCGGAAAAACCATCGTAGCCTTGCTGACCATGGTCTGGGCCATCAGCCAGGGCCATCAGGCCTGCATTATGGCGCCCACCGAGGTGCTTGCACAGCAACACTACGAGAGCATTGCCTCCCTGATACGAACCATTGACCTTCGTTGCGCCCTGCTGACCTCATCGGTAAAGGCCGCTGACAGGATGCTGTTGCTCGGTATGCTGGCGCGGGGAGAGATTCACATCCTCATAGGCACCCATGCCGTCCTCGAAGACAAGGTCGTCTTTAGCCAACTCGGCCTCGTCGTGATCGACGAGCAACACCGTTTTGGGGTGGAACAGCGCGCCAAGCTGTGGGGGAAAGCCCATCCCCTCCCCCCTCACGTGCTCGTCATGACGGCAACGCCCATTCCGAGAACCCTCGCCATGAGCCTCTACGGCGACCTCGACGTTTCGGTGATCGACGAACTCCCGCCAAACCGGCGGGCCATCGTGACCAAACATTTTACGGAGGCGTACCGGATCACGCTCTACGAATTTATGAAAGAGCAGATCGCCGAAGGCCGCCAGGTGTACATCGTCTTTCCTCTCATCGAGGAGAGTGCAAAAATGGACATTGAGAACCTCGAGATGGGCTACGAGCGGCTGCTCGAGTATTTCCCGCGACCTCAATACCAGATTGCCGTTGTTCACGGGCGGTTGAAACCCAAAGACAAAGCCAACGAGATGACGCGCTTTGCCCGCGGACGAGCCAACATTATGGTGGCGACTACGGTCATCGAAGTGGGTGTCAACGTTCCGAATGCGACAATCATGGTCATCGAAAATGCTGAGCGTTTCGGACTGTCCCAACTGCACCAGTTGCGGGGGCGCGTGGGCCGGGGAGCCGATCAGTCCTACTGTGTGCTGATGACGGCAAACCGCCCTGCAGGGGATGCGGCAGAACGCATTCGTACGCTGTGCGCCACCAACGACGGCTTCGCCATTGCCGAGGCAGACCTTCGTCTGCGTGGCCCCGGCGACCTGGACGGCACCCGCCAAAGTGGCTTGCTCGAACTCAAGGTCGCCAACCTTTCCGAAGACCAGCCCATGTTGTACGCCGCCCGGCGGCTGGCAGAAGCCATCCTGAGGCGGGATCCCGGACTCGATCATCCACTCAACGCGCTTCTCCGGAAACTGTTTGAAGGTGACCCGGACCAACCCATTGGCAAAATAGCCTGAGCAGACGCGCCGCCCATCCACTGCCTCTCCGTTGCCCGGCCAGCAAGCACGCCAGAATTCCACCCCATCAAAATGCAGAATTGCCGAATTCAGGGCAGCATTTGCAACAAATGCGGTATCTTAGCTACTGAATACAGACAATCAAATTTAGAGATGAAATACGCAATTGGTTTTGTTTGCAGCCTCCTGTTGTGTGCCAATGCCCTCTTCGCCCAACGCGAATTGCAGCAGGCAGTCGATCAGACGGACACCCGTGCGATCAAAGAGTGGATCTCTGCCGGTAACGAGGTCAACTCGGTGCTCTACCTCAACGAGCAAAAGATGACGATGCTGAGTTACGCCTCTCTGGCTGGCAAGGCCGAAGTTGTGGGACTCCTACTCAACCGCGGTGCCGACGTCCACGCAAAGGTCAATTTTGAAGATGCCCTGATGTTTGCTGCCCGCAACGGCAACATGGAGGTCATAGCGCTTTTGCTTGAAGCCGGAGCCAACCCCATGAATGAAAACAGGGACGGCAAATGCGCCCGTGACCTGGCCAACGACCACCACAACACCAGCGCCTACAATTTGCTGAAGGAGGAAACGGAAAAACGCGTCAACGCCATTCGTGCCAGGAGCCTGAAGTAACGAAACTGCTCCCGGCAGCTTTCACGCTCCTGCCCCACTCCGATTCCGGCAGAGGGCTCATGAGTACTTTCCAATTCATTGAACCTTAGGGTATCGGTTATTTTTATACCGCACAATGGGGCTTTGTTTCTGCTCTTCGGCGCGGTTGTACTGGATGCATTTCTGTTTGAGATAAGTTGCACGAGTGATGTATTGTCGCCGGTAGAGGATATTTTTGGGCCATGAGCTGGAATGTATTGATTGCCGACGGCCTTGAAGAGGCCGGGATCCAAATCCTTCAGGCGCACGGGATCCGGACCGTTTCCCAACACCTGGATGCCGAAGCACTTGTCGACGTCCTCCCTTCTTACCAGGGAATTGTCGTGCGAAGCGCCACCCAGGTGCGCAAAGCGCTGATAGACCGCTGCCCATCTTTGCGTTTCATTGCCCGTGCTGGTGTGGGACTCGACAACATTGATGCAGAATACGCCAAAAACCGTGGCATTGCCGTTCTCAACACGCCCGCGAGCTCGTCGCGATCGGTTGCAGAACTTGCACTCGGTCACATGCTTACGCTGGCGCGGGGGCTACAACGATCCAACCGGGAGCTCGACGGTCCCGAACGTTTTAGAAGCCTTAAAAAACAACTCAGTTCGTCAACGGAACTCAGGGACAAGGTGCTGCTATTGGTTGGCTTCGGACGCATTGGCCGCGAGCTTGGCCAAATGGCGATCGGCATGGGCATGGACCTCCTTGCCAGCGACCCCTTCGTTCGCGAAGCCCACCTCGAATGGGCGGTTGCCAAGACGGCTTTAAGGGTTTCCGTACCGCTGGTTTCAATTGAAGAAGGCCTCGCTCATGCCGACTACATCAGTCTTCACGCCCCTTACATCGGCGAACCCGTCATTCACAGCGGAAACATTGGCCTCTGCAAACCCGGCGCCCATTTGATCAATACTTCCCGCGGCGAAAACATCGACGAAGAGGCGCTGCTCACCGCCCTCAATGCAAACAAACTCGGGGGAGCCGGCTTGGATGTATTCTCCAAAGAGCCTGATCTGCGCAGGGAACTCATCGCCCATCCTAAAGTGTCTCACACACCCCACATCGGCGCTTCCACCCTTGAAGCACAGGAACGCATAGCGCTTGAACTGGCAAGCCAGATTGTGGCACTCTGCGATAAGGAAACATTCAGCTCCTGAATACCCGGTTCATAATCGAACCATATTAGGGCACTTCTAAAGACTCCCTGTTGACGACTGGATGAAAAGGGCTACCTCTCTTCACTCCCTGTTGCTGCCAGAATGGATAATTTAGGGCTTCAAGACGAGGCGCAGTGAAGGAAGCTGCGAGGAACGATAATTGACTGAGCTGCAACGAAGGACTGTGTAGCAAAAATCTTTGAGCGCGTAAGCCTCTGCGGGAAGACTGGCGCAATTGGGAGGTCTTAGAGGTGTCCTTTATTTAATCTTCACCGACATCAGCCTTTTTACGATGTCCGGGTCAATCTCCATGCCCTTGTTGATGGCTTGCTGTGCCATGGCCTTGTCTCCCAGACGCGTGTACGTAATGTAGAGATTTGCCCAGGTGCTTGCATTTTTGGGGTTGATTTCTGTTGCGCGCAAGAGGTATTCCAGCGATTTCAGCAGATAGCCCATTTCTGCCTCGACGGCGCCAAGCACCTCGAGCACCTGGTCGTCCCGGTCGTTGAGCTTGAGTGATTTCAACAGGGCATTCTTTGCGGCAGAATTGTTGTTCTCCTCATAAAACAGCGTTTTTCCCCATTCGCGCAATGCCCTTTGGTAATTTTTGATGATGGATGCGTCTCCGGGGTTTACGTCAATGTATTTTTCATAGACTCCCACCGCTTTCGGGTATTCCTTGTTCAGGTAATAGGCATTGCCCAGAAGGAAGAGGCAATCAGCATAACGCGGATAGATCTTAACGGCTTTGGTAAGGTATGGAATGGCCTGGGTTAACAAATGTTTGTTAGCCTCTTTATCATCCGACATTCTGTATTGCTCCAGCAAGGTAAATCCCAGCGACGAATTGAGTTTTGCGCTGTTGGATGAATGGTCTATGTCGTTGCGAAAAAGGGTGAGGTTGTCGTGCCAATTGGAAGATCTGGCAAAACTCCGCACGGAATAAGCAATCGTCAGGACAGCAAAGAAGATGCTTGCCAAATACCGCCGACGGACGTCAAGTGACGACAGTAACCAACCCAAGGCAATGCAAAGGCCCAGCGAAGGCGCGAAGGCAAAACGCTCTCCCATGTAAGCGCCGGTGTTGACGACGAGGTTTGATGCCGGTAGCAGGGTGAGGAAGTAAAACGCGATCGCAAAACTCAAGACCGGCCTTTTGCTGCGCCACCATGCGGCTACAGCAACAAGCGAAAGATGAACCAATGCGCTCAGGATGGCTGCAGGAGACGACATGGCAAAGGTTGCTATGCTCTTTGGTGCATAATCGTGGGTGAGCGGGTAGGGAACGATGTGAAGGTACAGGTAACGCAACAAGGTGTAGAACACCGTTCCATAGCGGTCTCCGGGCTTCATTTCCACAAGCCGGTCTCCGCGATACACGAGAAATGGATTTTCCAGAAAATTGGCGGGGGGTTCATACAGCTGGGTTCCAAGTACCGCCACCCGGCATATCAGGTAAATGGCTGCACCCGCGACGAGCACGATGGCAGGCTTCATCATCCGCCTGCGATCCGGGGGTACCATTCCCCACAAAGCAAAAGGAATGAGCAAAACAAAGCTCAAAGCATGTTCTTTTGAAAAAGCGGCGAGTGTCATAAAAATCCCGGCAAGCCAGAGGCGTTTTGTGCGCGGGTCTTCCTGATAAGACAGTGCTGCGTGGAGACTCAGCAATCCAAACCCCAGGGCAAAGATCTCGTCCAGGCTCTTCACGTTGGCTACAACCTCTGCGTGCAGCGGAAGGACAGCAAAAAACAAAGCGGCAAACCAGGAGGCATGCCCGGCCCGGTCCGGCCACCTGAAACGCAGCAAACGGCTCAGGGTTTGGTATATTAAAATACAGAGCAAGCCATACAGCAGCAGATGCAATGCATGGGCAACTATGGGATTCGCTCCCACTAGCTGGTGTTGAATGGCGAAAAAGGCCAGGGAAAGCGGCCTGTATCGGTTGGCGCTCGCTTCACTGCTTTTGCCGCTGCCGGTAAAATATCCTTCAAAACTGTTGTTGGCAAATATTTCCGGAATGCCGCGGATTCCTTTGTGCACGAACTGGTTTTCGGTAAATACGACTTTGTCGTCAAGTACAAATCCATGAAACAGTGAATTTGAAAAAGGGATCAGGGCCAATAAAACAAGTATCAGCAGTTGGCCCCGGCGGTCGAAATCCCACAGATTTTTACCTGAAAACATTGCTTGCGCTTTATGGTTAACCGGCAAAGATAAAGGGCACCTCGAATAACTCCATTTTGATGTCGGAATGAATTTAGCAAAACAAGTCGAAGCGCAGCAAAAGAAGCAATGCAGAACTATAACTGACTGAATTGCAACGAAGTATTGTGAAGATAAATTCTTTGAGTGGGTGAGCTTTGAGGGCTGGCAGGCGCAATAGGGGTTTTTTTTAAGTGCCCTAGAAAAATTCTTCCCATTTTGTAGCACAATTTCCTTATTTTTAAATCCTGGAACCTCCTATCCACTGCATTACAGCATCCGATTTCGTTAGCGTGATCCAGGACTCACCCCGGCGCTGCGCGCCACCCCTCTCTGATCTTTACCAAGATCAAAGAGGAGGGAGTTCTTGTTGAATTGTGTTTGCGCAAAGCAAAGGACAAATGATTTCAGTTGGGAACCCTCATTTTTGCGTCAGCAAAAGAAAGGGTGGCACGAAGTGCCGGGTGAGTCCGTTGGGGACCCTCCTTTTGCGCCAGCAAAAGAGAGGGTGGCACGAAGTGCCGTGTGAGTCAAAAGGCGCGGATGGTCATTTTGTCCTCAAATTTTTACAAACTTCCTGACCCGGGGTCCATATTTAGTATTCACTCTAAGAAAATAAATACCAGGGACTAAATGGGGCACCTCAATTCTCATATCTTTCCTTTCATTAACCGGTATTCTCTTTTGAAGATTTCCCGAATGATCGTAGATTTCAAAACTGTTCACATATTCTGTTCCATTCATTTCTACCTTCATGATCCCGGAATTTGGATTTGGATAGATCACAACTCCATTTATCAGGCCATCCTCTTCCTGGGTATCCATGACATACGTGCTGTCGCATTGATAAAAGGTATGATCTCTTGTAAAACAAACTCCATAAATCGTGTCAACCCCTCTTCCGGTGATTTCATACTGCAAAGTATAAGGCCGCTCACCAACTTCAACTGGTATGTACTTTCCACCCAAATAAACTGTATATGGACCTTTATAAATGCAGCCATACCTAACCCTTGGAAGAGAGGTCCAACCCCATGGTTCAATAAAATGATACATCCTGTCCGGGCTAAAAAAACTCCATGTATTATTTTTACCAGGACAATCGATCTTTTTGAATTCTTCCAGATCCTTCACACTTATGGTTACGGGCTGATGTATAGCATGTATGAAAAACAACAGATCTCCTCCTCCTATGCATGGCGCATTCACAACCTTATCGGCATCACCAACAATACGTTTTACGATGAGGTTCAGCGGATTAATTGGAGGGGTTGTATTATAATATTCAAAATAATTTACTGCACGTACATCAAATAAACTATCAAACGGCGATAGATCGGTAACTTCCCCAAAATCAGGATTGCCAGTTTGTTTCGCGGTCAAATCATAACCCACTTCAATGCTGTCTATATTTCCTATGGCATCTTCAAAATAGAAGGTCGTCAGAAAGAAGGGTGTTTTTTGTGCCGTAGAGGTAAAAGCAAGTAGAAGCCATAAAAACGCGATCATCTTTTTCATAGTTACTGTTTTACCAGGGTTTGATAATGATTATTTTCAATACCTATCATAAAGAGGGTATAAGTACCGTTGAATAATGAGCTGACTGAAAGCTCGTACTCATTCTCACCTTCATTTGTTGCATACATAGAATTGCTCAATAAGCTCACCTGGCCGTTTGCCTGGTTTACAGCAAATATAGCAAATTCTTCACTCTCAAAGGCATCGTAGGTAAGTTGAATGTTACCTGAAGATGGGTTCGGAGAAATAATCATCTCTGAAAAAGGCGGTACATACACATCCGGCTCGCAGGTTCCTGTTGTAAAGTTCCTGCTAAATGTCACCGGATCTATGCAATCGTTTGTTCTGCCTACCGTCAACTCAATTCTATAGTTTGTACCAGGCTTCAGATAACGTCCGGAGCCGATTGAAAGGCCGTAATTTTTAAAACAGAGTGTTGTGGCAGGGCTTTGTACCCAACCCGGATCATATACCAGGATGGAATTTCCTCCGCTCAATTCGTACACTTTTACCCGATGCTTTTGGTCATTATAACTGGCTGTAAAATCAAAGCAGGTAGAACAGTAGCCATAATCGCTCTGGTCGGGTTTTGGAAGTGAAATAAATGCACTTGGTGCCCAACATGAGCGGTCTGTTTGAATGGTATTGATGTAACCACATTTGTAACTCCATAATTGCATCAGGGTTTTTCTGAGTTGCTGATACGTAAATGCACACTGGCATGCGTTGTACGCCATGACATTGTTGTTTTGAAACTCATCCAGACAACATGGACTGGTCGGACAAGGTGGAGTCTCCAAACAATCGTTGATGTTATTATACCACCTCTGAGTAGATGAATTGTAGCTCATCCCGATGCCATCCGTTCCGGGTTCTGCAGGATCGCTGCTGATAATTTTTCCAAAGCACTGTTGTTCCTTCTCCCTAATGTCATAGTAATCGCCATCACAGTTCCGATCAAGGTCAAAATTAATCTCGGGGGTATCGTCTAATTCATCCTTCTTCCAACTATGACTCAACCCCATGGTATGTCCCCATTCATGGTTTAATATATTCCCTCCCAGTTCTGCTAAATTGAAGTATGTAATGGTGCCTCCTTCACCCCCTGCAGCTCCGGAGCATCCATCACAGGGAGAAATGTATAAATTAAATTCAGAAGCCTTATTAACACCAAATGTCTGATGCATAATGTTTATTTTGGATCGTGCATCAACATCAGCGGGAGAAGAAACTATATGTATATAAACACCCCGAAGCACGTACTGGAACGGATTGCATAATTTGATGGCACCAGGTTGGTTTATTTGGATTTCATTCAAATATAAATAGTAGTTGGCTTCATTGACCAGATCTTCTGCCAGTTTATTCGCTTCAGAGACAACATGCCCTTTGGGGGTTATGAGGTTGTTGGTTGAATCATCATCAACAAAAAAGTGAACGTTGAGGTTTATCCAAATCAATCGACAATGATCACCTCCATCCAACTCTTCCATAATTTCTTCCACATCAATACAAGGGTCCGGATTGTAAATGGAGTCAGGATGTTGTGTTACAGAATCCACCGGACAATTAAAAAATTCAGATTGACCTGATAGGGTACTTTGAATGGTGCAGAATACGATAAGTATTTTAATGATTTCCGCCCGAAATAAGAAATGATCCCCCTTTAATTCATCTTTAAAATGGGAGCATGCGAACATTTTCGTTTTCATAAATAGTAGTTGACTGGAGTTTAAAAAACCAATTCCACCCCCTGCAATAGCAGGAGCTATTAAAAAAATCAGAAACCGGATGTCTTACTTTGGAAAAGACCGCCCGAACACTTTTTTATAGCAATCACAGCATGTTCTCAAATGCCAGCTTGCATAATGCCCCAGGCATTCTAATAGAATCATCCGGTCAACTCCTGCCTGGAGGTGTCATTGTTGCATTCTCCATATCGATGGGGGTTTTGTGGTTATTGAATCACCTCACACTCCGGTTTTTAAAAGACAGGAATGTTTTAATCTTTCTCTTCCGTTGCAATATATATATATTATATATGGAGTATAAAAAAGCGCTTACTTTAACATAATTTTAACAAAACAAGCTCGTTAATCAAACCGACCTGATCTTTATTTTAAGCGTCTGAATTTATTTTCTGATAGAAGCAGTTCTATTCTCCGTTAAATCAGATGCTTAAGGGTACTGCAAGAAACTCCATTTTGATGCCAGAATGAAAAGGGCTACCTCTCTTTGCTCCCTGTTGATTCCTGCATGAATTTATCAAAACGAGACGAGGCGCAGCAAAAGAAGCTATGCAGAACTATAACAGACTGAATTGCAACGAAGTATTGTGAAGGAAAATTCTTTGAGTGGGTGAGCTTTGAGGGCTGGCAGGCGCAATAGGGAGTGGAGAGAGGCAGCCCAAAAGGGAAACAAGTCTAGGTGCCGTGAAGCAGGCAATGTAGAACTATAACTGACTGAATCGCAACGAAGGATTGGAAGCTAAATTCTTTAGGCGCGTGAGCCGGAAAGGCAGCCTGACGCAAAAGCGATATATTCGAGGTGTCCTGACGCCTGCTGCCATAAACCTTTGCCAAGACAAGCCTTCCCGGGCCGCATATTGGAGCTTCAACCGGAGCGGTCATCCGGGTTCCAACCGGCAACGCGTCAACTCATGCGGCTCCGGCCTGGTACTTAGATGTCGACGCAGGTCTGGGCGCGTAGCGCTCCGGTGGATACCGGGCCTCAACCTTGTGCATGCGGTAATAAGTCAGGGCCACGATGGTGCTCAACCCACCCACACTCCACCAAAGGACACTAAAACCCAGCCGGTCGGCCACGGCACCACCACTGTAACTTCCCAGCACATGCGCAACACTGTAAGACATGGTATAGAGCGAAGCGTACTGTCCAATGGTAGCCGGTGCACTGCGGCTCATGGTGTAGCTCAATAAAAACGGCATGGCGAGGATCTCCCCTGCAGTCAGAATGACCGAAGAAATCAGTGCCAGTTGCAGGGCCGGCAAGGGAAGTACGTTAAAAACGACAAATGCCAGACCGGTTACAAATGTTCCGGCGGCAATGAGTTTGAGTTTCCGGATGTGCTCGAGCGAAAAGACGGCTACCATTTCGAAAGCCGCGATCAGCAACCCGTTGATGGCCATGACCCAGCCGATGGCCGTTTCTCCAAGTGCGAGTTCTGCCTTCAAGTACACCGGGAGGGTGGTAAAGAGTTGAAAAAAACAGATGCCGAACAAACAATTCAACAAAACGAAACGCAAAAAAAAGTGATCCCTGAAAGGAGAAATGCTGTTGCTGTCCCGCTCCTTTTCCTTTGTGTGAGCCCTGGCCGGCTCAACCCTGGGCAAGGCCAGCAAAACGAGTCCGGCAGCCGACAAATTGGTAATGCCGTCAACCCAGAAGAGCAACTGGTAGTTGTGCGCGGCGATCCATCCCCCAACGGCAGCGCCGAACGCCCAGCCCAGGTTGACCGACAATCGAACGAGCGATCCACTCCGCGTCAGACTTTCCGGAGCACTATAAGCGGAAATGGCCGCCATGCTGGCAGGCCTGAAGGCCTCGTTGATCACCGCCATGACAAATGTCCCGAAACAGATCCACCAATACGATTGGATGAAAGACAGGGCAATGAACGATAAACCACCGAGAAAGAGGGTCAGGACCATGATGCGGTAAAATCCATACCGGTCTGCAAGTCTTCCACCGAGCAAGGACCCTGCAATGCTGCCCATACCAAAGCAGGCAAGGACAAATCCTGCTTTGGTCATGCTCACGCCGTGGTGCTGGGTGAGGTACATAGACATAAATGGCACAACCATGGTGCCTGCCCGGTTGACCAATTGCACCGATGCCAGCAACCAGGAGTTGCGGTGCAGGCCCGAAAATGAATCGCGGTATAACTGTATAATTCTCGCAGGCATATCGCAAGTTAAGTGAATGTGTAGCGATCGGCTTTGCTTGTGTTCCGTTTAACAAGGCGTTATCCAAGATTAACGAAAAATTGTTTTATTTGCCTTTTCTGCTGAAAATGCAATTATCCGTCTGGCTATCCATCCTTCTGTTGCTCTACTTCGGCGTGCTGCTGTGGATCGCCCGCCTGACGTCAAAAGATGCCTCCAACGAGAGTTTCTTTATCGGAAAGCGGCGATCGCCCTGGTATGTGGTTGCCTTTGGGATGATCGGAACTTCCCTGAGCGGGGTCACATTTGTCTCCGTTCCAGGCACCGTCGGTGCCCAGGGATTTCACTACTTTCAGGTCGTCCTGGGATACTTTCTGGGTTATTTTGTCGTGGCCTTCGTACTGCTGCCCGTTTATTACAAATTGGGCCTGACCTCCATTTATACTTTTTTGCAACACCGCTTCGGGATGGTTGCTTACAAGACTGGGGCCTCATTTTTCATTGTTTCAAGGACGATAGGAGCGACGGCAAGACTCTACCTCGTCATCAACGTGCTGCAGCTGTTTCTCCTCAATGACCTCGGCATCCCGTTCGCGTGGTCTGCCAGCGCCATACTGCTCATGATATTGTTGTACACCATTCAGGGAGGGGTAAAAACCATCGTTTGGACCGACACGCTGCAAACATTTTTTATGTTGGCTGGTCTTGGCCTTTGCACCTACATGCTCCTGGATGATATGGGGATGAGCATAAATTCCTCGCTTGCCGCGATGGAAGAGAAAAACTTCCTTCGGATGGTGAATGCTGAGTGGAAAAGTCCTTCCCATTTTTTAAAACACATTCTGGGTGGCGCGTTGGTTACCATCAGCATGACGGGTATGGATCAGGAGATGATGCAAAAAAACATCAGTGTGACCAGGCTGAAAGATTCTCAAAAAAACATGGTCGTTTTTGCCTGTGTTCTCGTATTGGTAAACTTCTTGTTCTTGTACCTTGGAGGATTGCTGCACCTGTATGCCGGGAACCAAGACATTGGCGCGCGCGGCGACGATCTGTTTCCCCACGTGGCGATGTTCGAAATGTCGCCTCTGTTTGCAGTTGTTTTCATTGTGGGCCTCATCTCAGCACTTTTTCCAAGTGCTGACGGCGCCATTACCGCCCTCACTTCCTCTTTCTGCATCGACGTGTTCGGCATCAACCGCCAGCAGCACTTGAACGAAAACCAGAGGATCCGCATCCGCAAATGGGTGCACTACTCGTTTGCCTTGATCTTCCTGCTGCTGGTATACGTTTTCAAATGGGTTGACAACAAATCGATCATCGACGTCATCCTGAAACTGGCCGGATACACCTATGGACCACTCCTGGGTTTGTTTGCCTTTGGACTGCTCACGCGACGGCAATTGCCTGAATCCAGGACCGTTGTATTTGCATGCCTGTTGCCCATTGCCCTGGTGTACCTGGCGGATGCAAACCTTGCAAACTGGTTCGATGGATTTTCTCTGGGCTTTCTCAACCTTGGCCTCAACGGTGCGTTGACGTTTGCCTGCCTGTACTTCATTTCAAAAAAGACATAATTGAAATTTAATAAAAGGACCGAAGACCCATCCCCCTATCCAAAGTTGGATCAAATGACTGTGGATGAAATTCTGCAGGCGATGAACGCCGAAGACCACACCGTTGCGAAAGCGGTTGCGGCGGTATTGCCCGCAGTCGAATCCTTTGTCGAGCAACTCGTTTCCAAGGTGCGCAACGGCGGCCGCTTGTTTTACATCGGTGCCGGCACCAGCGGAAGGCTGGGAGTTGTTGATGCTTCTGAAATTCCTCCGACCTTCGGCGTCAGCGAAGACGTCGTCGTCGGTCTGATCGCCGGGGGCGACGGAGCCATCCGCAAAGCGGTTGAATTTGCAGAGGACAGCACCACCGCCGCCTGGGATATCCTTCAGCACTACCATGCCGGACCGGCTGATTGCGTCCTGGCCATTTCGGCCAGCGGAACCACGCCCTACGTGCTCCATGGGCTCAAGGCCTGTCGCGAACATGGGATTGTCACGGCCTGCCTCTGTTGTAACCAGGGCAGCCCGGTCAGCGCATTCGCAGATTATGCCATCGAACCCGACACCGGCCCGGAATTCCTTACCGGGAGCACACGGTTGAAAAGTGGCACTGCCCAGAAACTGGTCCTTAACATGATCTCTACCGCATTGATGCTTCGCCTGGGACACGTCCGGGGCAACAGGATGGTCGACATGCAACTCACCAATAAAAAACTCGTCCAGCGCGGCATTGCCATGCTCTGCGAACATTTTCTCTGTTCCGAGGCGGATGCCATGGAGCTGCTCAAACGGTGGGGTTCCGTCCGGGCTGCACTCGATTCTGGCAGACCCAATCCAGGCAACAAGCATTAAACAAGCTAAAAAATCAGGGTTTCCCACTACGCAGAATCCGGGTTTGCACCCTTGTGCAACTGTCCGCCCGGAACCTACCTTGCACCAGATTTCGACCTGTGTTGCACGGAAAATTTTATAAGCATTTAGGCAGCGAATCTTCAACAATACAGGTCTAATCTAACGAACCGATTGCGAACGCTTTAATTTTTAGCGTGTTGTGCTATTTAATTTGCTACCATTTAAATATGCTAAATATGAAATATTTACGCTACTTTCTTATTGCCGGCATATTTATCATCTCCATCGTCTCGTCCTGTGAAAAAAATACCGTTGAAAAACCACCAAGCTACAATAAAAGAATTTCTAAACGGAGTGCAGATCCATGTTTTGATCCATCAGGATGTACCTTGATAAAGGACGACAGTATTCATATCTTATCCCTTCCAGGATACACTCCTTGTGGAATTAAAGTCAAATTTGACTTGTATAAATGTGATGAGTTTGTTATATCTCATAAATATGTGGTAGCAGATTTTACTGCTACAATTGACTCAACTGATTCTGATTGTAATGGTCTAGCTTATCGTTGGGACTCCTTACTAAATTTTGCTTATGACTACGCCATCTTAAATGCAGAGCTGACCGCTTTGTACCGCGCTGCAAAAGATACACTCGAATCTCAAATTGTTAGAAACTTATTTAGTAGTTCCACATATCGTGATTCGTTTGCATGTGGTCAAGGAGGACAGACGTTTACTAGCGAATTTTACAACTCGATTTTCTTCAAAACTTGCGCATACACTTACGGTTCTAATCCAGTGCATATTATACACTACAATGTGTCTTGCGGAGAAGCATGTTGTAAAAAAGAAGTATTATGGTGCTTGGATAATACTTTATCACCTCCACGCTTGATTATGCAAACCCCGTCATATACTGATTATGGAGATTGTGGTGATACTCCTGATGGACTTTGTCAGGGGGCTTGGATAAACGATTGTGATAATCTCTCCTGCGAACCTTAGCACAAGCCTAATCATGTTTAACATTGTATTCCTAAACTAAAAATACCAGGATTAAATATTATCTTTAATCCTGCTATTAATTTTTTTGCCTATGAAAGCTTTTCCAATTTACTTAATATTTTATTTATACACTATTCAAGATTTGTTTTCTCAAATTGATCCATTGGGTGATGTTTTTCTCAATTCACAACCTATCTGGTCACATGTAGCAATAGATTCTTCCGCTATTGGCTATAAAGGAAGAACTGGCATGGATTATTTTTCGCTAAGTGAATATAAAATATTAGTTGTTCAGAATTCTGCCTACTTAATATATTCTAATATTTTTGAAGGTTACTCTGGCACATTTATCGAAAAAATTGATATAAATACAGGCCGATGTTTTTGGAGTAATTTTATTGATTTAAGAAATTCAATTAAAAGAGAACGAACCAAGAGATTCTTTATAAATAAAAACGGAGATTTGGAATTACTTAACTTAAGACAATCAGCAGATACTTTAATTTCTGGTATTAATGATTGGTTAACTGGTAAATTGGCAATTCACAAATACGACACATTGAGCGGAACTGAAAAATATGTCAGCTATTCGGTCATTAATGATACAAATTATTTGGAGTTTTCTTTAGATTATAAATCTACCTTAAGAAAAAATGAGAGCGAAGGATATGACTGCTATACAATTTGGTATAGCCCTACTAGAAATAGTCTTGGGATTTCTAGAATTAAAATGGATTCAGTGGGTAAATTTCTTTCAGTGGACGCCTCGGCTGAAATATTTAAAAAATATCTTAATGGCTACGCTTATGAGGATCTTCCATTTTTTATCAATGAAGAGCAAGACACCTTAGTACGAGTATCACATACCTTTAAAAACTATCCATATATTCAAGGAGACAGTCTCGAACTATCAATTTACTATTTTGATAAAGATTTAAAGGAATTGAGAAAGTATGATATCTCTCCATTTGTGACTCAAGTTAAAGAATACCAAATACTCCCTCAAAGAGGGAGTATTCTTTTAATTAGGAGTACTGACTATTTTAATGATAATTCTGCTCCGCGAAGGAGGATTATTTCGGTAAATCCTACTGGATTAATTGAAGAAGAAATTTTTTTTCAGAATAAGATGCTGGATAGATACGGTGATTTTGATTCAGTTTTAAAATTAAAGAATTCACTTGGTTCATTAATCCTTTCAAGAAATAAATTTTCGGATAGTCCAAGCCAATTTAATTTTTACAAATCAGATGGCAATGGTAATATGGTCCTTGCATTGGAAGTTCCACTTAAAAATTCATACAACATTTATAATAGCAAAATGGAACAATTGGATAATGGAAATGTTATTTTAAGCGGCAGGTATAGGAGGCGCGATGTGAATCCAGGTGAAGTAACTTTAACTGAAAGATTTATTACTTCATTATGGGATGCAAAAATGTTACAAATAAATGTTGCTACAAATGAAGAGAAAGGTCAATTGAATATTTATACATACCCCAACCCAGCAGTTAACGAATTTCAAATAAAAGGAATTCACGACAAAGATTCTGATGGCTATTTATTTGATGAATCCGGAAAAATAATTCGTAAATATTATTCAATAACATCTGATTCAAAGTACAGCATTAAATCGCTTTTACCCGGCAAATATTTTATTCAAATCATTAATCGTAATAATCAACTACTTTTTCTCGGAACAATTGTTAAAATATAAAATTCAAATAACATGGGTACCTCGAATAACCCAATTTGGATGCCAGAATGAAAAGGGATGCCTCTCTTCACTCCCTGTTGATGCCAGAATGAAAAGGGATGCCTCTCTTCACTCCCTGTTGATGCCAGAATGAAAAGGGATGCCTCTCTTCACTCCCTGTTGATGCCAGAATGAAAAGGGATGCCTCTCTTCACTCCCTGTTGATGCCAGAATGAA
>JABARE010000046.1:122918-123175 GCA_019187365.1 Saprospiraceae bacterium
TGAAAAGGGATGCCTCTCTTCACTCCCTGTTGATGCCAGAATGAAAAGGGATGCCTCTCTTCACTCCCTGTTGATGCCAGAATGAAAAGGGATGCCTCTCTTCACTCCCTGTTGATGCCAGAATGAATTTAGCAAAACAAGACGAGGCGCAGCGAAGGAAGCTATGTGGAACGATAACTGACTGAGCTGCAACGAAGGATTGTGAAGCTAAATTCATTGAGTGGGTGAGACTGTGCGGGCTGGCTGGCGCAAGAGGG
>JABARE010000051.1 GCA_019187365.1 Saprospiraceae bacterium
CAGCCAGCGGATAAGATGCGACACGTTCACGGTGCATAGCAGATGCGAGGTGGTAACTTTTCATTCCTGCACTGGGACAGTCACTCCGCTGGCTTCGACTCCGCTCAGCCAGCGGATAAGATGCGACGCGTTCACGGTGCATAGCAGATGCGAGGTGGTAACTTTTCATTCCTGCACTGGGACAGTCACTCCGCTGGCTTCGACTCCGCTCAGCCAGCGGATAAGATGCGACACGTTCACGGTGCATAGCAGATGCGAGGTGGTAACTTTTCATTCCTGCACTGGGACAGTCACTCCGCTGGCTTCGACTCCGCTCAGCCAGCGGGTTGTCTTTTACCATCAGGGGTTAGCCGAGCGCGATGAATGAGATCGGCGTGAGCGCCTGGCATACTGACGAGCTTTCTTTGGTTACTTTCTTTTGCGGAAAAAGAAAGTAACAACCCAATTTGCATGGTGCAAACAAAAAATGAAGAAGAAATATTCCAACAGTGCAGAAACCACTGTGCCCTTAGAAATAGCCAACTGAATTCAGTACACTTCTAAAAGCTCCCTATCGCACCAGCCAGCCAGTAACGGGGAGTGAAGAGAGGTATCCCCTTTCATTCTGGCATCAAAATAAAATTATTGAAATCCCATTTAACCTGATATCAATATCTAATTGAATAATAAACTAACATACGTTCATAACTAACAAACGTACGTAAGCACCCATCCCCAGTCACATCTTATAAAGCTTTCCCGATTCGACTTCCTTATAGCGCTGTACCTGCTCCAATGCATCCGGCACCACGTCGCTGCAAATGACGACCAGGGAACCCGTTGCGGCGTGTTCGATGGCGTGGGTGATGGCATCGCTCTCCTTTTTGATGATGGTTAGTTTTTTGTTGGGGTCGACGCTGTGGATGCCCTTCTGCAACATGGCGATGATCTCCACGTCGGTTTTGCCACGGAGGTTTTTGTCCTGCCGGATGATGATCTCATCGAACATTTCGGCTGACACCCTCCCGATGCCTTCGTTGTCTTCCGGCCTGCGGTCGCCGATGCCGGCAATGATACCGACTTTGGGGTGCGCGTCGATCTTGTCGACGAAATTTTTGAGCGCCTCCAGCCCGGCGGCGTTGTGCGCATAATCGAGCATCACGGTGAAATTTTTGAATTCGAAGAGGTTGAGGCGTCCTGGAGTCTGTGCCGGGGAGGGAATGAAAGTCTCGAGGGCAGACCGGATGTCGTCGAGTTCAAATCCGTAGAGATAGCCCGTGAGTACGGCGGGCAATACGTTTTGGATCATGAAGGCTGCGCGTCCTCCGAAGGTGAGAGGCACGTTGACCGCCTTTACTACGCGCAGTTTCCATTCGCCTTTGCAGATGGTGATGTAGCCATTTTCGTAAATGGCGCAAACCCCGTTTTGTTTCATGTGTCGACGGATGCGCGGGTTATTTTCGTCCATTGAAAAGAGCGCCACGCGATCTTTTCGCAACTCGCGCATGGCGTACACGAGGTCGTCGTCGGCGTTGAGGATGGCGTGTCCCCCGGGAGCAACGGCTTCCACCACGACCGATTTGACTTTTGCGAGTTGTTCTACCGTGTGAATTCCTTTCAGGCCAAGGTGATCCGGGGCGATGTTGGTTACTACGGCGACGTTGCAGTGTTTGAAGCCCAAGCCGGCCCTCAGAATGCCGCCGCGTGCCGTTTCGAAGACGGCGAAGTTGACCGTTGGGTCTTTGAGAACGAATTCGGCGCTGCCGGGGCCGCTGCAATCGCCGCGCATCATGAGGTGGTTTTGTATGTAGATGCCGTCGGTGGTGGTGTAGCCTACGGTGAACCCCATCATTTTCACCATGTGGGCGATCAGTCGCGTGGTGGTGGTTTTGCCGTTGGTACCCGTCACGGCGACGATGGGAATGCGGCTGTCTTTTCCGGGAGGATACAACATGTCGATGACCGGTGCGGCGACGTTGCGGGGGAGCCCTTCGGCGGGGGCCAGGTGCATGCGAAAGCCGGGGCCGGCGTTCACTTCGATGACCGCCCCTCCCGTTTCCGAAACCGGGCGGCTGATGTCGCTTGTCAGAAAATCAATGCCGCAGATGTCGAGGCCGACGATGCGCGAGATGCGTTCGGCCATAAACACCGTGCCCGGGTGGACGATGTCGGTCACGTCGATGCTCGTGCCGCCGGTCGAAAGGTTGGCCGTGTCTTTGAGTACCATGACCTCACCCTTTTTCAATACGGTTTCGGGGGAGTAATTTTTTTGCTGGATGAGTTTTCGGGTGATCTCGTCGACGTCGATGAAAGTAAGTACTTTTTCATGACCGTATCCTCGGCGCGGGTCGGAGTTGGTTTGGTTGATGAGTTGCTGCAGGGTTGAGTGCCCGTCGCCGGTAACCTGAGCCGGCAGGCGCTTTGCGGCAGCGACCAGCTTGTGGTTGATGACGAGCAGGCGGTAATCTTCTCCGGTAATGTATTGTTCTACGACGACGGAGTTGGAGATCTTTTTTGCGAGGGCAAAGGCCTCCTGGGCCTGATCCCAGGTGGCGATGTTGGTGGTGACGCCGCGGCCGTGGTTGCCGTCGATGGGCTTGATCACCAGGGGATACCGCAGGTCGTCGGCGGCCTCCCGCAGGCCCTTTTCCGTCCGCACGATTTCGCCTCTGGGTACGGGGATTTCCGCCTGTTTGAGCAGGTACTTGGTGTCTTCTTTGTCTCCGGCGATGTCGACGCCGATGGAGGAGGTCTGGCTCGTCACCGTTGCCTGGATGCGCGTTTGGTTGAAACCGTAGCCAAGCTGGCAGAGGCTGTAGCGGTTGAGCCGGATCCAGGGAATGCCCCGTGAAGCGGCCTCGTCGATGATGCTTGCTGTGCTGGGCCCGAGGCGTTCGGTTTCGCGCAGTTCGCGCATTTCCTGGATGTCTGCGGCAAGGTCGATTTCCCTGCCTGCGATCAGCGCTTCGGCGATGCGCACTGCTGCGCGGGCGGCATAGACGCCTGCTTTTTCTTCGATGTAGTCGAAGACCACGTGGTACACTCCCGGTTCTCCGTAGGTGCGCGTGCGGCCAAAGCCGACGTCCATACCGGCCATGGTCTGGATTTCAAGGGCAATGTGCTCGATGACATGACCCATCCAGGTGCCTTCGGCAACGCGCTGGTAGAAACCTCCGGGCTCGCCAACGGAGCAGCGATGTTCGTAGAGGCCCGGCATCAGGGATTGCAGCCGCTCCAGAAAGCCCGGTATGGCGTTGGTCGGTTGTTGTTCGAGGTCTTCCAGGTCGAGGACCATCACGATCAGTTTGTGGCGGCGAACCGACCAGTAATTCGGTCCGCGCATGGCGTTGATTTCACGGATTTTCACGGGATGCGTTTTTCGCCATCAAGGTAATAAATTTAGTCAGCACCGCATTCGATCCCCCCGCCGACCCTACATTTGTGCCCGTTTAAGCAGCAGATGCGATGGAATACCGAGGCACACTCATACCGGTTGGCGGCAACGAAGACAAGGGCACGGGCCTCAACGAGATGTACACGATGGACTTCATCGAGCGGGGAATTCTTGCGCGCGTTGTCCGCGAGAGCGGAGGTCCGAAGGCGAACATTGTCGTCATTACCACGGCGTCTTCTATTCCGCGTGAAGTCGGAGAAAACTACCGGAGGGCCTTTGCGGCGCTCGGTTGCGAAAATATCCGGATCATGGATGTGCGCCGGAAGGGGGAATGCCGCGGTGGGGAAAGCCTCAAATGTGTGGAAAATGCCGACTGCCTGATGTTTTCTGGCGGAGACCAGTCCAAGATCGCGCGCTACATTGGCGAAACGCCCTTGCATCAGCTCATTCTGGAAAAGCTGCAACAGACGGCATTTGTGGTAGCGGGCACCAGTGCCGGGGCCATGGCCATGTCGAAGCAGATGATTGCCGGGGGCAGCGCCGTGGATTCTATGCAAAAGGGCAACGTGCGGATGGCCCGAGGAATGAGCTTTCTGGAGCAGGTCATCATCGACTCTCATTTCATTCAGCGCGGCCGTTTTGGCCGGCTGGCTGAAGCCGTTGCGCGGTTTCCCGGCAACCTGGGCATCGGGCTTGCTGAAGATACGGGGCTGGTCATCCGACAGGGCAACCACTGCGAAGTGATCGGTTCGGGCATGGTCATCCTGTTCGATGCGCGCCAGCTCACCCACAACCGCTACGTCGAACTTGCACCCGGGACGCCCATGTCGTTGTCGAACCTCACCACGCACATCCTCGCCCAGGGAGATTCTTTTGACATCCGGGAGCGCAGCCTCCGGATTTTCCCCATGTCGCCAGCAGGCCACTGAGGAGCGAGCCTTATCAGGAGCACATTGGCCGGCCCGGCCTCCCGTCGAATGTGATTATCTTTGCCACCGCTAGAAAACAAATGGGAATACTCGAAAAAATTTATACTGCAGAAAGGGCAAACGAGCGTGCGGTTTCCGATACGCCGGTTTTTATGCGGCAGTTGTTCGCGTACGTGCAGGCCTCAAAAGAAGTTTCCGGTGTGGTGCTCGAAATCGGTTGCGGTGAAGGGTACGGCATCAAATGGCTGTCCCCCAAAGCGCAGCGCTACGTTGCCATCGACAAGCACATTCCATTGAACCAGGAGAATTTTGGCAAAGTGGAATTTCTCCAGCGCGAAGTTCCCCTTTTGCGCGACATGGCAGACGATCAGTTCGACGTAGTCATCTGCTTTCAGCTGATCGAGCACATACGCGACGACCGGACGCTCCTGTCGGAAATCCGGCGCGTCCTGGCCCCCGGTGGAAAGTTGCTGTTGACGACGCCCAATCGCAGCCAGTCGCTGAGCCGCAACCCCTACCACATGCGCGAATACGATACACCGGAATTCCGCAGCCTCATACTCGATTATTTCGACGCTTCCAAAGTCTATTTCGGAGGAGTGTATGGGGACGAGCGCGTCATGGAATACCACGAGAAGAACAGACGTTCGGTTGAAAAGTTCCGTCGATTCGACCTTTTCGGACTTGAGCGGCGGCTGCCTGCATCCTTATTGCAGATTCCCTACGACCTGCTGAACCGGCTCAACCGCATTGGACTGAAAAAGGCGAATGGGGAACTGGTAACACAAATTACAACCGAAAATTATTTTCTGCGCGAAATGGACGGCCACCAACTCGATTTTTACTGCCGCGCCGCGAAGTGACCACCATGCCTGAATGGAGCGTGGCAAAATTTTTGGTCAATTCAACATTTGACGACCTATAGCGAGTGTTCGAATTCTATTTTCAAGCAGATTGTTGTCTAACTCTACATGACCATGAACGAGAATTTGGGTTCACTTTTCCTTACCATCTGAGCTTTTTCACTTAGCGATACTTTTTTTTTATCAGCTCCTGTTGCATTTTAATCGTGAGATCCTTCTCCACGACCATCTCTTTGAGCGTGCTGATCTCTTTTTCAAGGCGCCGTATCTCCTTGAGCCGTTCCTTGGTCATACTGTGCTGAAGGCCTATATCCCCCATCGCATCGTACTTCCTTTTCCAATTGTAGTATGTCGCCGGGTATACCCCGTTCTTATTCAAAGTCACTTTTACGCCCTGTCCCAGGGCTTCTTTGAGGATTTTAAGTTTCTCCTCACGGCTGAATTTGCGCTTTTCCATAGACAAAGATTACATTTTTTTATGTGTAACTTCGCCTGATTGTTTAGGGGGGCCGAAACAGATAATATGTGTGGGTTTATTTTCAAAAAATTAATACAAATCTATTATTCTACTCGCCATCAGGTGTAATAGTATGAAAGTAAGTGGATTATTAATACTTTTCAATTAATTTATTCTCGAACATTCCATTGCTATGTATCCTAATTATATAAATCCCATTTGCAAAATTGGTTAAATCGATATTTGCATTACCGGAATTAACGCTGTACTTTGATAGTTCCACACCCATTAGATTATAAATGGATATGAATGTAAAATCATTTGGTCTTTGAAGCGCCACGGTCAAACTGGTGTTGGTAGGATTAGGAAATATATTTGCAAATGATTGGCCTGGAATGTTTTCAGATTCGGTAATTTGACAAGAGCTTGATAATTTAAAAATCTGAAAAATTTCATTGGTATCCAGTACCCGATTATAAAATCTAATATCATCAATTTTGCCCAAATATTCCTTGCCTATCCTGATATTATTTCGGGCTTGTGCTATTCCGTATTTTCCACTTAAATTTGTGCTTTGCAAAATAGCATTTTCATATAAGTACCAGTTTTTATTATTATATATGGCTACTAAATGGTACCAATTGGTATCTGGATATATAAATGTATCTCTTGTGCCCCAAACCCCTAAAAGTCCATTGCCAAAAACTGGTTTATTGAGATCATATAAAGCCAGTGTATAACCATAATTATCAGTATTTGAGGGATCTCCTTTTTGGAATAATTCTTGAAGTCCTGAACCAAATTTTGTACCTCCCTGGTGCCATAAACTTATACTAAAAGCACCTTGAGGCGATACATCAAAAATAGAATTATATTTAATTTGAATATAAGTCGTTTCATTCCCGGGAAATTGATAAGCACAGTTTTCCATCCCGAACCGGTCGGTAGTTAAGGTCGGATTCCCAACAAATTTTCCATGAAAATTTTGACCGCTATAATCATTTGCGTTACCGCTAAAGGGATAATAAGCCTTCAGTCCATTGTTAATTTGTCCTGTGATATTCACAGTTATAACAAGAGAAAAAGCCAGTAATTTTAGAAATTTCCTTTTCATGATTAATTGATTATTATACCCAATAAGGATTTTGTTTATAACTTTATAAATTTGAAATGATACTGATCATTTAATCTTGTACCAATTATGAAATGGTATACTCCAGCTGGTAAATTGTTTATATCTAATTTCAGGTCATCAGGCAATTTTGTCGGCGCCTGCGTCACTATGCCAAGCGAATTAATAATAAAGTAATTCGCATTTCTAAATTCGTCATGTTTATTTGTGCTTAATTGTAAGATACCTGTATCCTGATATCTCAAGGCTGCATTGTGATTTTTAACTATACCATCCACCGACGTAAGAAAAGAATGCGTTTCCAAATTAATACAGTATTTATTATTGGCAAGTAAACTTAAATTTGCCAAACGTAAATAAAAGTATCCGGGTGGTTGTTTATTGACAAAATAGATCCTTCCAGATTCACTATAATTTGTCTTAAACAAATGAATACCCGAATACGTCAGAATAGCTGCCTCATAAGGAAAAGATTCAGGAATTGAATCAATATTTAATATTAAAGTATCATATTGGTATAAAAATATTCGATATAGGTCCGTATCCCTGTAACTTGCAAGTGCAGCACAAACCAAAGCATTTGTTGAAATTGGCGTAGCTGTTGAATACTTATTATTGCACTCATATATATCAGGAAATACATTTTGCAATTTCAGTTGGTATTTGAGTATTCGAGATTTATGTGGCACCCCACAAGGATTTGCAGTTCTGTCGCTCAAACTTAAATAATACTTCCCCGTTTCGCATAATGCATAATCCTTAAAGGCAGCTAAACCCAAAGAAAATGTATAATTAGTTCTAATAACTTCCTCTTTTTTCTGATTATATAAAACAATTTCATAAATAAAAGTGTCTGCACGTTCAATGGATAAATTGAACACCCCTTCCTCCGCCACTTCAAATGAATACCAATCTATTTCATTTTCCAATGTTGAAGAACTAATTCCGCCTGAATACGCAGATATGGTTTGAGTATTTTCCAAATGAAAGGCTGATTCAGGTTCTTCATTGCATTCAGTAGAATCTGGAATAAATCGGGCTATAAAATGATATGGACTATAACTTTGCTTTTCATTTGATTCAATGAGTATATAGTAAGTTCCTGCATCACAAATTACTGTCTGAAGGTATTCGACCAGACTTGTATTTCCACAAATACAGTCTCGTGTTATAAAATTATACAATGAATCATATAAACTGACTTTTATTATAAAGTCTGGATCATGCGGGACCAAGGGCAAATTGATTTTAAGAATTCCTTTGGCCGGTATAAATAATTTATAATAATCTATATCATTAAAATTGTGAAAATTGCCAAAATAATAATTCCCCAACAGATAAGCAACATATAAACTATCAATGGAAATAAGACTGGCATTCTCAAATGAATTATTGACCTCAAATATATCATCATTAATTAATTTAATATTAAAAGTATAAAAATTGAGATTCAATTTATTGTTACCTTCTTGTAGGCTAAAATAATAAGTTCCTGTATCAAAGATGTAGTGTATGGATCCACTTATTAAACCACTAGGTTTTACTATTGAAATTAATCCTCCATTACAATCATTTAGATAATATATTGTACTATGTATCGTCTCTGAAGCATCGGCACCGGAAACGGTGAAAACATATGTCCCCCCTTGGGATACATGGAAACGATAAAAATCCCTATCGTGCATTCGATCAAAATTTCCCGATATGAATTCACCAGGCTGAATTGGATTGGCTTCATTACAATGATCATTTGGTTCCATTTCTGCATTTATTGCTGTGCAATAAAAAAGAAGACTTAAGTTAATTAAAAAAAGTCTCATTGCATTTAAATTGAGTGTTAATTTATTGGGCAAAAAACTGGTTTTTTGATTAGCTCTGTTCATTCTGGCGTAAAAACTGGGTTATTCGAGGTGCCCTTAAGGCCGTTTTCAGGCTCAAACCCGTGATGTGAGATAATCGGAAACCATGCTCATCAGTGTTTCGCCCCCCTATTCATCACACTTTCGTTACAAAGTTAATAAATTGACCAATACTTCCAAATCATTTTACACTTACAGGAAACATCCGACGGGGATCTTTATACCAATGGGCAGAGTGGCTGGCTTAAGCTGCCAGCTTTTTGTTTTTGGGAGTGTGGGGTGGTTTGATTTTTCCAGGAAACGCCCTCATGCTCTCCTTACGCGATAGTTCCCACAGAGGAATGTCCACTTTGAATACCCTTCGGTTGCTTTTAGTAAAGGAGGAGGGAATATGCCCCTGGATGAACAGATGCCAGAACACCAGGGGTGGCAAGCTGGTAGAGTCCTAAAAATGTTGCCACCCCTGCGCTTTGAGCGGATGGCGGCGGCCTGAGGAGCCGACGAGGCTTATCCCCTCGGAGGCTTCAAGACAGGAACCGATGTAGTGCAAGCCAGGAAGGAATTGAATGCGTTGTGCATCCTCCGGTGAAATGGCAAAGAGCAATTCGTAATCTTCTCCGCCGTTGAGTGCACAATTCATCGGATCGACCTGGAATTTGAGTGCAAGGAGTTTGGCTTCCTCTTCGATGGGAAGCAGGGCTTCCTGGATCTCGGCTCCGGTGCCGCTTGCTTTGCACAGGTGCATCAGGTCGGAAGAGAGGCCGTCGGAAAGGTCGATCATGGCGGTGGGCACAACGCCGGCTTTGTCCAGCCACAGGACTACGTCGTTGCGCGCTCGCGGCTTGAGGAAGCGACCGATGACCTGGCTTTGCCCTTCGAGGTCGGGTTGAATTGTCGGGTTTTCAAGAAAGAGTTGCTTTTCCCTTTCGAGCAGTTGGACGCCGAGGTAGGCGCCCCCCAGGTTGCCTGTCACGTAGAGGAGGTCGCCAGGCCGGGCGCCATGGCGGTAGGCAATTTTTTCTTTGACCTGCCGTCCGATTGCAGTAACCGATATCACCAATCCGCGGAGGGAGCTGCAGGTGTCGCCACCAACCAGGTCGACGCGATAATCGGAACACGCCTGGCGGATGCCCTGGTAAAGCAGTTCCAGGGCTTCTACTGAAAAGCGGTTGGAAGCGGCAATCGACACGAGGATTTGCCCGGGCATCCCATTCATGGCGCAGATGTCGCTGAGGTTGGTCACCACGGCTTTGTAACCCAGGTGAGCAAGCGGAAAATAGGCCAGGTCAAAATGGATGCCCTCCAGCATCATGTCGGTTGTGAGGAGGGTGCATTGCCCGTCTTGTGCGATGACAGCAGCATCGTCGCCGATTCCTACCAGGCTCGAGGGCTGAGCAAGCGGGAAGTTTTCAGTGAGGCGGCGGATTAGCCCGAATTCACCCAGTTCCGCTATTTCAGTCCGCTTCGGGAGGGGGGATTCCTGATTCATGTTTGGCAAGTTTTTCGGCGACAACCGGCCAAAGCTGGTTGTCCGGGAGGGGTGCTTCAAAATGGAGAGGCTGTCCGGAAACCGGGTGGGGCAAAGAGATCTTCCAGGCATGGAGTCCAATGGACCGGTCTTGTGCACCTCTGCGGGCTCCGTACTTGACGTCTGAGCGAATGGGCATTCCGGCTTCGGCGAGTTGGGCCCGGATCTGATGAAAACGGCCGGTGAGCAGTTCGATTTCGAGAACATAGTAGTGGTCCAGGACCAACAGCAACCAGTAGCGAAGACTACAGTGCATGGCACCGGGAGCATTTCCACTTCTGGCTTTCCGTTTTAAGGGATCTCGCAGCAACATGTTCTCCAGCATGCCCTCAGGAGGAATGCTCGTTTTTTTTTCTGCAATGGCCAGGTATCGCTTCCGGTGCAAGCCTTCCTGCCTTTGTCGGGCAACGGCGGCCGCGGCTTCGGGAGTTTTTGCGAACAAGACGAGCCCGGATACCGGCCGGTCCAGCCGGGAAACGAGGTGGAGGGGGGCTTTGATGTAGGACTGGACCACTTGCTGAAAGGAAATGTCCGACGTAGGATCCGGCTGCACGGGCATGCCGGGAGGCTTGTTGCCAACCGCAATGTGGTGATCGTGAAAGAGGAGGTAATCCCGGATGGATGCCAATGGGTCTTATTTCATTTCTTCGAAATCGGTGTAATTGTCGTCGTGGCGCTTTCGCTTCTTTGGGGAGATAACAATGACGCGATCTTTTAAAAAGAGCACGTACACTGCGTAAATGGCAAGGGCAAAAACGATGAGGCGAAGCATGGCGTCGATGGTAAATGGTGTTTCAAAGATACGCCAATCGCATACCACGGGGAGCGGAAAGGACGTTTCCAATCGGACGACCTGAGCCTGGCATGACGGTGCATTGCCGCCATTTGCGTACTTTTACCGACACACATTATAATATTATAACATTAATATATTTATAATATATTGATTAACAAAAACTTATGAAACTCAAATCATCGAATTGGTTGGGCTGGTTGGTTTTTGCCGCAGTCTTTGTCGTCTATTTTTTTTCTGTTGAAAGGACGGGGAGTTTATGGGACTGCGGAGAGTTTGTTGCCGGAGCGTACAAGCTGCAGGTCGTCCACCCGCCCGGGGCCCCGCTGTTCCTGATCGTAGGCCGCATGTTTGCCTGGGTGGCCACCCTGCTCTCGGATAACCCGGCGCACATCGCCTTTGCAATTAACCTCATGTCGGCGCTCTGTTCGGCGTTGGCGGCCATGTTCATTTGCTGGACGACCCTGATCGTTGCAAGGCTCAGCTTGTACGGGCGCGATTATGCCCATCCCAACAACGAGTCCTGGTCCGTACTGAGTGCCGGTTTGATCGCCGGGCTATCGACGGGTTTTATTTCCACCACATGGTTTTCTGCCGTGGAGGGCGAAGTGTATTCCATGTCGACCATGTTTACGGCGATGACGGTATGGGCTGCCTTTAAATGGTACTACCTCGAAGACCGCCCTGAAAATGACAAGTGGCTGATTTTTGCCGTATTTGCGACCGGTCTTTCCACAGGGGTGCACCTGCTCAGTTTGCTCGCCTTTCCCACCATTGCGATGCTCTACTACTTCAAGCGATTTGAACGTCCGGGTTTTTTCGGAATGTTGCTGGCCGCAGCGGCAGGCGTGGTGGCCATTTTCCTGTTCCAGGTCCTCATCATTACAGGCATTCCGGGACTGTGGAGTTTCTTTGAATTGCAGATGGTCAATTCATTTGGCTTGCCCTTCCATTCGGGATTGATCCCCACCATTGTCGTGATCTGTCTGCTGGGGTATTACGGCTTGCGCTATTTTCAACGTCGCGGCAACGACCTCATGCACAAGGTAGTGTTTACCATGTTGTTGCTCGTCGTAGCCTATTCAACGGTTGGCATCGTTTTGATCCGTGCCAACGCCAAGACTCCCATCAACATGAACGATCCTTACGACGTGGTAAGGCTCATTCCATACCTAAACCGCGAACAATACGGCGACCGCAGCCTTATAAAGGGACCGCATTACGAGGCACGCCCGATCGACACCAAGTCGGAAGATCGTTGGGGCCGCGTAGGCAATGAGTATAAAGTAGTCGACCAGAAATTCGAATACGTCTTTCGCGAAAAAGACAAGATGCTACTTCCCCGCATCATTCACCAGGATCAGGGCAGACCTCAGCTCTACAAGATGTGGATGAATTACCTGATGGGAGACCAGGCAAAATCGCCGAGCATGGCGTTCAATTTGAAATTCATGTGGTCTTACCAGTTTGGTTGGATGTATTGGCGGTATTTCATGTGGAATTTTACCGGAAGGCAAAATGCAGAACAGGGATTTTATCCCTGGGTCAACAAGGACGGGCACTGGTATTCCGGCATCAAGGCGATTGACGGTGCGCGCCTTTACAACCAGGATCGCCTGCCGCGCGTGATCCTCGAAGACTCATCACGAAACCGTTACTATTTTATACCCCTGTTGCTCGGTCTGGCCGGCGTGGTCTTCCATTTTCGGAAGAACCGCAACGATTTTTATTCATTGCTGTGCTTTTTCATCCTTACGGGTCTGGCCCTGTGTGTATTCAACAATTCACCGCCCAACGAGCCTAGGGAGCGCGACTACGTGCTCGAAGGATCGTTTATGACCTTTTGCATTTGGATTGGGCTGGGCGTATTATTGATTGCTGAGACCTTGCGCGAAAAGCTGAAGCAGTCGGAGAACGTTTCCGGTTTAGTTGCCGGGGCATTGGGCATATCGGTTCCCTTGTTGCTCGTAACGCAAAATTTCGACGACCACAGCCGTATGCAGAGCACGGCTGCAAGGGATTATGCGGCCAACATTCTGGAATCGTGCAGACCCAACTCCATTTTGTTTACCTACGGCGACAACGACACGTATCCCGTGTGGTACGCACAGGAAGTGGAGGGCATACGCCGCGACGTGCGCGTGATCAACCTCAGCCTGATCGCCGTCGACTGGTACATTGAAAACCAGCGACGCGCCTTCAACGATTCGAAGCCGGTGAAGATGACGATCCCATCGGATAAGATGCGGGGCAGTCTGCGCAACCAGGTGTTTTATTACAACCCTGCAAATCCGGAAGGCAAAAATGTCGACCCGCCCATGTCTGCAGCGCAGTTCCTGAAATTCATCGCCGACGATCATCCCATCGAAAGCGGCACCGGAAAAGTTTTTGAAACCTACCAGCCCAACAACAATGTTTACCTCGAGGTTGACCGCGATCGCGCCATCCAGGCGGGATTGTGTCGTGCCGACGACACCAACTTTGTTGCACGGGTTCCGGTCAGCATGGCAGGACCATACAGCACCAAGGACGAGCTTGCGATACTCGACATCATCCATTCCAACTGGCTGGAGCGCCCCGTATATTTCAGCGTTACCTGCAGTCAGGAAAAACTGCTGGGCCTTCAGGACTATATGGAACTCGAGGGCATGGCCCTGCGCGTCGTGCCGGTGAGGACCCCGAGCGATCAGGGAATGTACATCTATGGTTCCGGAAAAATTAACCAGGACTGGAGTTACGACGTGTTGATGAACAAGTTCCGCTGGGGAAATTTTGACAAGGTGCAACAATTTATCGATCACAGTTTTGCGCCGAGTACGCAGGCGCAGCGGATGATCATGATGCGCACCGCGCTTGCCCTGCTCGACAGCGGCGACAAGCAGCGCGCTGCACAGGTGGCCAACAAATTTTTTGAAGGCTTCCCCAACATGAACTTCCAGTACGATGTGCGCATCATGCCGTTTATCCAGATCCTCATTGACGCCGGAGATCTGGAATCTGCAAAAAAGCATTTGCGAATACTCGCAACCGAAACCGTTGACATGCTCGAATTCTTCGACACGCTGACCTCAGACCAACTCGAATCCGGATTTAGTCAGGACAAGGGTCTCTCCATGTCGGCGGTGCGGGAAATTGGAGAGCGCAGCAAGCAACTCAACGACGCTGGCTTTACTGCGGAAATGGACGGACTTCTCAAGAAATATGCGCTGCCGGCCTTGCCGTCTCCGATACAATGATGCCGATATGACGGTGAGCATCGGTTCCGATCACGCGGGTTACGCCACCAAAGAGCGAATCACAGACTGGCTCAAAGCAGTGGGGATCTGCGTTCGCGATCACGGTACCCATGCGGCAGATTCTGTTGACTATCCGGACTTCATCCATCCGGTTGGAGAAGACATCGATTCGGGAGAAGCCGATTTTGGAATCGCCATTTGCGGCAGCGGCAACGGTGCGGCCATGGTGGCCAACAAACACCCGGGCGTCCGGTGTGCGCTTTGCTGGAACGCTGAACTCGCCGAACTCGCGCGCAGACACAACGACGCCAACGTGCTGAGCATCCCGGCGCGTTTTGTCTCAATGGAACTGGCCATGGAAATGGTCCGCGTCTTTCTCGAAACGGCCTTCGAAGGGGGGCGCCACCAAAGGCGCATCGACAAGATCCCGCTATGCGGCTGATAGCCTTTGTCCTGGTCTTTTGGGCGACGGGCCTCTGCGCCCAGGAGGATTTTTTTTCCGCGGTCGTCGATCCCGATACAACGGCTGAACGAACGAACGATAGTTTGTCTCTGTTCGGTCTTAACATTCGCGCAGAAGAGATCATGCGGCACGTTTACCATCTGGCATCGGATTCGCTGGAAGGGAGGGAGCTCGGAAGCGTGGGCAACGCTCGCGCCGGCGATTACATCGCCCGGCACTTTGCAGACAGGGGCCTGGAAACGCTGCCGGGCCTGGACAGCGGATACTTTCAAGGCGTTCGTCTCCGATGGATGTATTGGGATAAACTCCAAATGAAGATCAGCGGGGTGGCTTATAAGCAATTGTGGGATTATCTCTCCATCCCTTCGGAAAACGCTGACCTCGACCTTCGCACAAGCGAGGTCGTCTTTCTCGGATACGGCATCGACGATCAGCGGTACAGCGATTATCGCGGGGTGGACGTGCGCGATAAAGTGATTCTCATTTACAAAGGGGAGCCACGAAACAAATCGGGACGGTACTGGATAACGGGTACAGATTCATCCTCCGCCTGGTCCGTCGACCTGTCGCGTAAGGTCGAAGCCGCCAGGAGCCGTGGTGTGCGTCTGGTTCTCGTGATTGAAGACCGCTTCAAGCATTTTGTAGATGAAAAACGCAGCCTGGTGATCTCTCCCCAGGTGTTCCTTGGAGCCGAAGACACAGAAAGCATCCGCGGCACCAACGTAGCCTACCTTTCTTCGACGACCACCGCGATGTTGCTGGGGAAAAGCCAGCGAAAGGTCATTGCGAAGCGGAAGAAGATCAACCGCTCCGGCAAACCGCAGCACCATGTCTTTGCCGTAGAGTTTGAGGTGCAACAAAAACTTCGCATTCGAAAGGAAAGCGGGCGCAACGTCATCGGAATCGTGCGCGGTCAGCTCTACCCGGATGAAGCGGTGGTGCTTTCGGCCCATTACGACCACATCGGCATGCGGGGAAAGGAGGTCTTCAACGGAGCCGACGACAACGCTTCGGGAACCGCCTCGCTGATGGAAATTGCCGGCACGGTGGCGGAGATGGCAGAAAAGGGCGTGCGACCTAAGCGCACACTGGTATTTGCCCTGATGACCGGTGAGGAAAAGGGTTTGCTTGGATCGCTGTATTACGTTCATAACCCCCTGGTTCCCCTGAATAAGACCATGGCCAATGTCAACGTCGACATGATCGGCCGCACAGACGACAAATACGGCACCGATACGCAATACGTTTACGTGATAGGCTCCGACCGGATCAGCCCGGACCTGCACGCACTCAACCTCGACATCAACCAACGCTACAGCAGACTGCGCCAGGACCACAGCTACAACGCAGAGGCCGAACCCAACCGATTTTATTATCGCTCTGACCATTACAATTTCGCCGAGCGCGGAGTGCCTTCCATATTCTTCTTCAGCGGGGTGCACGAAGACTACCACCGCATCACCGACGACCCAGAAAAAGTCCGCTTTGGCAAGACCGCCCTGATCGCCAGGCACATTTTTTACCTGGCCTGGGCTCTGGCTAACCGGGTGGAGCCCCTCAGGCGGTAACCATGGCGGCCCTCTTCCGGATCCCTCGTTGACATTTCAGAACAATGGGCAGCTAGCCTGTTGAAGCCCGTGGATCCGTTTTCTGCACATAGGAGATGAGCTTCCTCCATTTTTTTGAACACTGTCCGGTCAATGTGAGGATTCCCCTTATATTTAGGGCACGACTTAAAATTTCATTTTGATGCCAAAATGAACTGAGGTGCTTCCCGCTAAACGATTTGGCGTACAAGCAGTAGAAGGCATATTGGCGCAAGGGAGAGTTTTCAGAAGTTGACTTCAGACGCAGAAAACAGACAAAACGAATGAATATGAATCAAGACACCGGACATCCAAAGGGTTTGTACTTGCTGTTCTTTACCGAAATGTGGGAACGCTTCAGCTATTACGGCATGCGCGCCATCCTCGTGCTGTTTCTTACCAAGCAGCTCACCATGGACAAAGCCTTTGCCTCCGAGATTTACGGAAGTTTTACGGGCCTGGTCTACCTCACCCCGATCATCGGTGGGTATATGGCCGACCGCTACTGGGGAAACCGCAAATCCATCGTCGTCGGGGGAGTGCTCATGGCCATCGGACAGTTCATGCTCTTCGCCTCCGGCATGGCGAGCAGTACCCTGCTCACCTATGCAGCTTTAGGGGTGATCGTATTCGGCAACGGGTTTTTCAAACCCAACATCTCGACCATGGTCGGGCAGCTCTATCCCGAAAATGACCGGCGGATCGACAGCGCCTATACGATATTTTACATGGGCATCAACCTCGGGGCTTTTCTGGCTCCATTGGTTTGCGGCTACCTGGGTGAGAACATCGATTTCAAATGGGGCTTTTTCGCTGCGGGCGTGGGGATGGTGATCAGCACCATTTCCTTTGTCTGGCTCAAGAGTGATTACCTGGTTTCTCCAACGGGCCTTCAGATTGGCTCGGAGCCCAACAAGGCACGCCTCAAGGAGGGCGAGTCTCAGGTCCATTCGGCTATGGACACCCGGCAGGTGCTGGCCATCGTCGTGGGCAGTTTGGCTTTGTTCCTGCTCTTTCACTTTGCCATGGGCTTCGACGTATTCGGTGCCGTGATCTTCGCTTTTGCCATCAGCATCCCCATGACCATTATGTTCGACCGGTCGCTCAACGCCATAGAGCGAGACCGCATCTGGGTCATCTTCATCGCTGCATTTTTTGTGATCTTCTTCTGGGCGGCATTTGAACAGGCCGGCGCCTCGCTGACCTTTTTTGCCGATGAACAGACGGATCGCATGTTGTTTGGCTGGGAGATGCCCGCCAGTTGGTTCCAAAGTTTTAACGCCGCCTTCATCGTCATTTTCGCCCCCGCCTTTTCGGCCATGTGGTTGCGCATGGGCGACCGCCAGCCAAGTTCTCCTACGAAGCAAGCCATCGGACTTGCACTGCTGGCCCTGGGTTACCTCTACATTTCCTTTGGAGTGAGTGGCGCCTCAGGGGGCAGCAAAGTGAGCATGATCTGGCTAACGGGGTTGTACCTGCTGCATACCTTCGGAGAGTTGTGCCTGTCGCCCATCGGCCTGGCCATGGTCAACAAGCTCTCTCCGGCGAGGCTGGCCTCGTTGCTGATGGGCGTGTGGTTCCTTGCCAACGCAACGGCCAACAAATTTGCAGGCATGCTTTCTGCACTATACCCCGAAGAGGGCAGCTCCAAAAATTTTATGGGCTATGTCATGACCAACACTTACGATTTCTTCATGCTGTTTGTAGTCATGGCGGGACTGGCCTCTGTATTGCTCTTCATCCTGTCGCGCAGACTACAGAAACTCATGCACGGCATCCGTTGAAGACCTACCGGTTCAACTTAACTAACAAACGTTTGTAAGTATTTGAAAAGTGATCATTGGCGGCGGGAGGAAATTCGTCTTCACCGCGTGATGTAAAGACCAAAAAATGGAAAACCCGGCTACCAATTTCAAACCCTACGTTGCCGCCGAAGAATCGGTGCGCGAATTTTCGGTTAAGGCCATCATCATCGGAATCTTTTTCGGCATCCTCTTTGGCGCAGCCACGGTATACCTGGCGCTCAAGGCGGGCCTTACCGTTTCGGCATCCATCCCCATCGCCGTACTGGCCATATCGCTGGGAAGGAAATTTTTTAAGACCACGATACTGGAAAACAACATCATCCAGACGACGGGTTCTGCCGGAGAGTCCATCGCAGCCGGCGTCGTGTTTACTTTGCCGGGATTCCTGTTTTTATCGGCGGAGAGCAATGGCCTCGACTCGTTCAATTACTGGACCATTTTCACCCTGGCCGTACTGGGAGGCATCCTGGGCACGTTGATGATGATCCCCTTGCGGCGATCCCTCATCGTGAAGGAGCATGGTACGCTGCCTTATCCTGAAGGTACCGCCTGCGCCAGTGTACTCGTTGCCGGGGAGCGAGGCGGCGACTTTGCCAAAACGGCTTACCTCGGTCTGGGGGTCGCCGTATTGTACGCCATGATGCAAAAAGTCTTTCACCTGATCGCAGAGGTTCCGGGATACGTAACCTCGCTGACGAATAAATTCTGGCCGGCAGGCCGCATCAGCGGAGAGATTACTCCCGAGTACCTGGGCGTGGGTTACATCATCGGCCCGCGCATTGCTGGCGTACTGGTTGCGGGTGGCGTACTCAGTTCTTTTGTACTCATCCCGCTGCTGGCAACGCTTGTCCCCGGAGACGTGATCTACGCACAGGCGGTCAAGCTCGGCTTCAACCCGGCGCGCTTCGGATGGGACGAAACCACGCGGACTTTTGGCGATACCGCTGAAGTAATCTATCGCGCATACATTCGCCAGATCGGCGCGGGTGCTGTGGCGGCAGGCGGTTTCATCACCCTGCTCAAGACCATCCCCACCATCGTCAGCTCTTTCAAAGAGTCGATCGGTGCCGTCCAGCTTAAGGGAGACCAAAGCGTTGCCAGAACTGACCGCGACCTCAACATTAAAGTCGTTCTGTACGGAAGCCTGGCTCTGGTATTGCTCGTGGCTTTGCTGCCAATCATTCCGGGGCAGGGGATCATCTCCAAGTTGCTCGTCGGATTGCTGGTCGTCATCTTCGGCGCTTTCTTTGTTACGGTGTCGTCGCGCATCGTTGGCATCATCGGATCTTCCAACAACCCGATATCGGGCATGACCATCGCCACCATCATGGCCACCTGCCTGGTATTCATCGGCGTGGGATGGTCGGGAAAAGTATATGAGCCCATGGCCCTTGTGGTCGGCGGAATGATCTGCATCGCTGCTGCCAACGCCGGCGCCACGTCGCAGGATCTCAAGACGGGCTACATCGTCGGTGCGACACCGAGGTACCAGCAATTGGCGCTCTTCTTTGGAGCCATCTTTTCTTCGGTGGTCATCGGTTGGACCGTCAAGCTGCTCGACACACCCGATTCTGCCATGTTGGCTCAGGGCATCGAACACGCCATTGGTGAAAAATACAATGCGCCACAAGCGACGCTGATGGCCACGCTGATCAAAGGCATACTTTCGTTCAACCTCGACTGGCAGTTTGTCATTGCCGGGGTATTCCTGGCTCTGGTTCTGGAGTTGTGCGGCATCAAATCGCTGTCGTTTGCCGTGGGAGCGTACCTGCCGCTGGCCACCACCTTGCCGATCTTCATCGGCGGTGCCATAAAAGGCGTGGTCGATTGGCAACTGGAACGCCGCAAAGGCGTGCGGGAAAATGACGACCTCGGAAAAGGAGCCCTGCTCGCAACGGGTCTGGTCGCAGGTGGAGCCCTCGCGGGCGTCGTCGTTGCTTTGCTCAACGTCAACGAAAATGTTGCAAACGGTTTGAAGAGACTTTCCCTTGAACCCATTATCGGACACAACCTCGGAGAAGGATTTTATCAGTTGCTCGGCGTGGGTTTCTTCGCAGCACTGGCGATTCTGCTTTACCGCGTTGCAACACGCGACTGATTTTATTGTACAACCATATACCAGGGGCCGGATCGGCTCATTATTTTTAATCATGAATTGGGTGGCTTCCATACGAACCCTGCTGATTGCCTTGTGCATGGTCCCGGTGGCGGGCTCCGCCCAACCGGTTGGAGGTATTGTGTTCAATCCTCTGGGCAGTTTTGAGTTTTCGTGGCCTTACTCCGGATACACTCCGTTGATCGACCGCATGGGAAGGCCCTACGTTTATATGGCTACCAAACAATTGGGCGTTGTGGTATTCGATGTTTCTGAGCCCATGGATCCATTCCCCGTTGACACCCTAACGGTCGCTGCGATGGGCGGGCTGCGCGCAACCGGTCTGGCACAGCGGGACCAGACCCTTTTTGTTTCCCTTGGAGAATTTACGGGCGTTACCGAACGGGCGGGATTGGCCATACTCGACGTGAGCCAGCCTGAAAACCCGCAGATGATCAGCCGGTGGGACAGCGCGGCGTTTGACCGGGGAAGCAGCACTGTGATCGTTCAGGATGAATTCGCCTACCTCGGTGCCATGGAACATGGAGTGGTCATACTCAACATCGGTCGTGGAGCCCCCATCCGTTTTGTATCCAGTATCATTCCTGATAAGCTTTTTGGAAGCAAAAAGCACAGCTACCATGCCCGCGGACTTTCGCTTCAAGAGGACTTGTTGCTCGTAGCCTACGACAACGGAGGCCTCCGGACCATCGACGTGTCCGACAAGTCAACTCCCAGAGAAACCGGAAAGTATGCGGCATCCGGAATAGACGCCGAAGGAACTATTTTTTGCAACCATGTGTGCAGGGTGGGTCAACGGGCATTTTGTGCAATGGACTATTGCGGGATTGAAGTCGTGGACGTCACCGATCCCGCCAGCATGCAGCAGCTTGCATGGATCAATCCGTGGGGCTGCACCAGCCAGCCACCACCTCTGGGGTCGTGGAACGGAAGCCCGGGACACTGCAACGAGATCGTCTTCAGTCCGGAGGCGGGAGCGCTGTTTCTTTCCGGTGGCGACACCCAGGTGTTAAGCCTTGATGCAGCCCAGCCCCAGCTCTCCGGACAGTGGGGCACACCGGACGACAGCACCGGTACCTGGGGAGTGGATGTTTTTAAAAATACCATAGCACTAACGAACGTTCGTACGCCTGGATTTCCATTTATTTCCACGCACGGAGGATTGCAGTTGCTCAGATGGGAGCGCACGGTTGGCGCATCTTCTCCGGATGATTTTCCGGCAAACCGCTTCTCACCGTATCCCAATCCGGCAGGAGAAGCTGCTTCGGTATATATTTCCGGAACCCCTGCCAACGGAATCCTTCGGCTGGTCGACGGTTTGGGAAGGACCGCGAAGGAGTGGAAGCATCTGGATCGCGGCAGCAGAGCACTTGAACTGGACCGGCTGCCCCTGGGCATATACCAACTTCAGTGGTTGGAGGGGAATGCCATCCTGGCCCGAAGCCGGCTGGTGATCGCCCGATGATAAGGCCGCGATTTGGGGAAGCAAGTTTTTTGGTTTCAGATGGCGAATGGCTGCTGCAATGATCGTATATTTATCATTCTGGAAGGCCAAATCAAAATTCATCGAATATGAACGGATATAAAAACATGGCAGTAGGTTTTTTTACCATGGGCTTTTTTATGCTCTACGGTTTTCTGCTGATCTACCTGAGGGATTTTGCTCCGGACAAAGAGGCGTGGATCAATTCCTATTCTTCTGGCAAGCATTTTGAATCTCGCCTGGCGCATGTACACGGCAACCTGTTTGCATTTCTCAACGTGGTGATGGGCTACCTCCTCATCCGTTTTGAATCCGGGATCAAAAGGGCCAATGTCATTTCCGGTTTGGCGCTGGCGGGGCTGCTCATGCCCATCGGAATTTTGATGGAAGTCTATTTCGGCATGCCGCCGCTGCTGGTCTTGGTCGGAGCAATTTGCATGACAGCCTCGGTCGTATGGATGGGTGCTTCGCTCTGGAAGTTCCGCCCAGCAGAATAAGGGCGTTTGGCACCTGCGGCCCAATGCTTAAGGGCACCTCGAATAACCCACTATTGCGCCAGTCAGACCGCACAGGCTTACCCACTCAATGAATTTAGCTTCACAATACTTCGTTGCAGCTCAGTCAGTTATCGTTCCACATAGCTTCCTTCGCTGCGCCTCGTCTTGTTTTGCTAAATTCATTCTGGCATCAAAACTGGGTTATTCGAGGTACCCTTAATTTTGTGAAACTTACTTCCGGGAAATATTTATTAAACTTGATACCAACAAAAATACCAATGTCAAAGTTCCATTTGTTTGTCTTTTTTGCTTTTTCCGGCATGATGGTTGCTTGTGCCCCGTCTGTATATAAAAGTCCGGATTTTGACAAGCTCACCTCGCGGCACAAACTGGTGGCCATCCTTCCTTTTAATGTGCAGATTGACAGCAGGAACCTGCCCAAGAACGTGACTGCGGAAATGGTTCGCGAAGACGAGAAGAAGACGAGCTACTCCATTCAGGGTCACGCCTATGGGTACCTGTTGCAGGAGCTCAGCAAGAAAAAATTCACCGTCCGTTTCCAGGACATCGACAAAACGAATGCGCTGCTTCGAGAGAAGGGTGTGGAATACGGGACGATCCGTGACAAAACCCGCGAAGATCTTTGCCGTTTGCTGGATGTCGATGCGGTGCTCAGCGGAAAAGTGAATTTGTCACGGCCCATGTCGGAGGGGGGTGCCGTGGCCATCGGATTGCTATTTGGCGTATGGGGTACCACCAACGAGGTAAGCGCAAACCTCGTGCTGCACGAGCACAGTCGGGGAGAGTTGCTGTGGAAATACGACTGGCAGGCCGAGGGCAGCGTGGGAAGCAGCGCCGAAAAACTCAGCCGCTCGCTGATGCGCAGCGCGTCAAAGAATTTTCCCTACCAAAAGAAAAAGTAAGTCTGTTACAAGCTGCGAGAAGACCTTATGTGTTTTGTCCGCGGATGATCGCGGATAGGTGCTCAGTATTTTAGATGCGCAGATCTGCGAGACCTGATTGAAACTCCCTTTTTATCTCCCGATGATCTTATTTATTTTTGCTACATGATCGAAAACCGGGTGCCTTCCTGAAGGGTTGCGGGCAGGTTGCAGGCGAGCCAATCATCTTCCTGCGAAACAGGGAATCATAAAAATTTTGGGGGCGTACCCCGGTGAGCGGTGGGTGAACTACTGCCCCCATCAGAGCAACCTCGAAATGAAGGCGTCGACCTTCAGCCCGTCCGCCTCAGCCTTGTAATTGAGCACGATGCGGTGCCGCAGTACCAGTCCTGCAATGGCCTGGACGTCTTCAATGTCCGGAGAGTACTTGCCGTTGAGCACGGCATGGCATTTTGCGCCCAGTACCAGGTATTGGGAAGCGCGCGGGCCCGCCCCCCAGCTCACGTATTGGTTGACTTCGGGAAGACCCGTTTTGGGATCGGGTCGCGTTCTGGACACCAGGGACACCGCATATTCGAGTACGTTGTCGGCAACCGGAACCTTTTTGACGAGTCGCTGGTATTCTGAAATTTCTGTAGCGGTCACCACGTTGTGCACCTCCGCCGCATAGTCCGAAGTCGTTTGCCGAACGATGCGCACTTCTTCTTCGTAACCGGGGTAGTCCAGCAGAATGTTAAACATGAAGCGGTCGAGCTGGGCTTCGGGGAGGGGGTAGGTGCCTTCCTGCTCGATGGGGTTCTGGGTAGCCAGTACAAAAAACGGATCGGGCAGCATGTGCTTCACTCCACTCACCGTGACGCTGCGCTCCTGCATTGCCTCGAGCAAAGCAGACTGAGTCTTGGGCGGGGTGCGGTTGATTTCGTCGGCGAGGACGATGTTGGCAAATAGGGGCCCGCGGTTGAATTTGAAATGACGGTCTTCATCCAGAACTTCCGAGCCGGTAATGTCGGAGGGCATCAGGTCGGGAGTAAACTGGATCCGCTTGAAACTGAGGTCCAGCGCCTGGGCGATCGTATTGATCAGCAAGGTCTTGGCTAAGCCCGGAACCCCAACCAGCAAACTGTGACCGTTGCTGAACAGGGAGATCAGGGCCGCTTTGATGACCTCATCCTGACCTACGATGATCTTTCCAATTTCCGACCGAAGCGCCTGGTAGGACCGGGCCATTTGGTCTATTCCTTCTACATCCGACTTAAAATGCATATTTGGCTGTGTTATTTAGGAGGGGCAAAGATAATGCCCTTCGGACGAAAGCCGCCGAAGGCCCTGTACGCCTCCGACTAACGTGAGTAACAGGCAATTGTTTTGGGGGCGTCCGGTTTTCAAAAATTTGCGCGAAGCTGCATCCTCCCGGTATGGAGTGAAGCTGCTTGGGCAGCTTTGCGCCCGTTGTAGCCCAGTTGCAGGGTGATCAGGGCGCTGAGGCGCGCATCGGCCTGGAGTTCCCAGGAGAAATTGTCGCCGTTTCTGAATCCCTGGAGAATGTGAAAAGCTGCAAGCTCTCCGGTATTTCCGGCATAACGGGCATGCAGGTAAGCAGTCTGCCACCGAAGGGAAATGCCAGGTGACAGGGACAGGGCCGTTTCCAGGCTAAGGGTTTTGAGTAGGCTTCCTTCGCCTCCGTGCAGCAGATCATCGACCCATCGCATCCCGGTGCGGACCTCCATGCGGAGATGTTGCGAAGGCTGCCACAGCACTCCGGGTTGCAGGGCCCTGGTAAAAAGGCGGTAATCCTGATCGGGAGACAGCTGCGCCGTGCGCGATTCGAATTGTTGCTCGACGTCGAGGGTAAGATCGGTGGTGTTGAATGCGCGGACCCGCATCCGGAAATGCGGCCTCAGGCTTTTTCGCTCCTCTGCCCCGGAAGTGAGCGATACCTTGTGCCCAGAGTGGTCGAGTCCGATCTGGAATTCAAAAACCGGATGGCCCCTCTGGAAATACAGGGTCTGCCGGACGAACGATTGGTAGGCAATGCTGCGCTCCGGCCTGAACGCGAAGTATAGCGGGTTGAGTCGCGATTCCCAGGCAGTTTCCTCTCCGAGCTTGGTCGTGAAGCGCACCGTCGATTCCAGTGACAGGGGCCTCAGCATCCGGCAAAGCCTGCAGCCCTCGGCTCCGAATTCGCGCAGATCAATTTGGAGGACCTGGTTCCAGCTTGCCTGGTGGACCTGGATGTATTCGGAATTGAACAACTGGAAGCGGACATAGCGGGCGGTATCGATGTCGGGAGCGTAAACGTATTCAAACTGCTGGCGTGCGCCGTCCTGGTTGAAATCGACGTAAATGAAGTCGCCTTCTCCCGGTTTCCGCTCCTCAAACGCAAATTCCTGCCGCGGCTCGGAGCCGCTGTTGAGTGCATAGAAATTGCGTAGGCGCAGGGCCTGGTTCCATCCCTGAATGCGGTGATCCACCGATCCAAGCAGGAAAAGGCTGCCGAGAGAGTCGCTGACTGCCGGGTCGGCGTATTGGAGTTTGCGTCCGGAAACCCGGAGTTCCCATGCACCCGAACGAGTGTTAGGAAGGTCCGCCAGCCAGCCAAATTCGAAGGAACTTAATTCTGGTGAAAATTGCCTGCCTGAAGGGCTCAGGTCGCTTCGGTAATTTCCGTGCAGCTCCATGCGGGATCCCTTGCGCGATTGCCATCGAATGCGCCCATCCAAACGGTCGAAGGAAAAACTTTCCGCAGTCAGGGTGTCGCTACCGGCAGCAAACCGTTCATGGCGTTCGCGCGCAGCATGCAGGCTCAGTTCGAAGCCGTTTCCCATCCGCCGGGATCCTTCCAGAACAGGGCGTAAAAACCGGGTGCGGGCATCCTGCTGTTTGGCCGACAGGGAATTAAATGTAAAACTAACGTTTGTTAGTGAGTCTGAAAACTGAAGGGTTGCCAGGTTGCGCTGCCCGTCGTAAGCGCTTCCGCGGAGGTAGCGGCTGCCCGAGTAGATCAGTTTCCAGCGATCCTGGATGTTCATTCGCAGGGTGAGTTCCGGCAGATGCTCCGCCCCGGCTGGTGCGCCGGCAAGGTTCCAGTCGCGGACAAATTCGACCGGACGGAAGGACTGGACGGGAGCAAAAGATGCGTGAACAAAACGATAACTTGCCTCGGCCTGCAGTCGCAAGGCATTGGCGCGGAAGCCCAGCTCGGGTGAGCGGGTGAGCAGTTTTGCGGCGAACCCCGAGTTGTCGCCGTCGTCGAGGGAAGACAGCCGGTTTTGGTCGCGGGAGGAAGCGGCAAATTCAGCAGAGAGCAAGGCATCGCGACGGCCCGGAACGCTGAAGCCAGCGTTGGCGACCAGGTGTGCAGCGGGAGCTATGAGGCGGACTTCGGCGCGGTAGTTGCCACGAAAGGCCCCGGTGGAGGGGTCCGGTGCGCTCCAGGCATAAACGCGTCCGTTTGCGTTGCTTTGCTGTAGTACGTAGTCGCCCATTCCGGCGGCCACTTCTGAAAAGCTCACCGCCAGTGCGCTGCTGTCGGCGTAGGGATCGTGAACCAGGTAGGTATAGCGGGTGGGGAGCCCCTGCACCACCACCTGGGTATCGCGTTGGCGGTAGTAAACCCGGTTGACGTCGTAATCCAATCCTGATGACCTAACGCCCGTTCGTACGGCCAACGCGAGATCGTCTCCGGCCAATGCGAGCATGCGGAGATCGGCAGAGTCGAGGTCTTCCGGAACAGCAGGAAGGCGGCTGTCGCGCTCGCTGAATAGATTGGCATAGATGGTCCAGGGTCCTTTTTGGGCTTTCGCCTGGTGAGCAAACAGACTGCGCGTGTAATTTTGGTCGAGGTATTCGAACTCGACGAATACGCGCGTTTGTTCAGAGACGAGCTGCCTGGGCATAAACCGGATCTCAGCCTGGTTGTAGTCGATGGTGTAGTCCAGTTGCTCTCCGCGTTCCAGCAAGTTTCCGTCAAGCCATACGCGCTCGGACCCCGCCAGCAGGATGATGAATCGCTCGCCGTCGCGCCCTGTAAGCCGGTACGGACCCTGGTTTCCATGTCGCGTCGTCAGTTGCAGGCGGTGCGTTTTGCCGCGGGAGATGGCTGCAGCCGTTTGATTTTCCAGCTTCCAACCGTTCCATTCAAATCGCGTATCGAGCGACGCGCCTTTGTTCTTTTTAAAAAACTGCAGGAATTCGCCTTCGGTAGGCCGGATCGAAAAATCACCCGCAGTAAGAGATTGCCCCTTTGCAGTCAGTTTCAGGAACAGCCGGTCGAACTCCTGGATCTGTCGGGTGTTTCCATCCGGTTGGATGGGGATCTGGTCGTCGGAAAGCGCTCCGGAAATCTGTATGCCCTCTCCAAGATCACCCGCCAGCTGTACATTCAGTTTGGAATGGAGCACCAGAGACTGGTTGTTGCCGGTACTCAGGCCGCGGCTGAAACTGCCGGAATACAAAATTCCCGGTCTGCCGTCGTCGGCAGTAGCCCGGACAGGACCCTGCAGACGGGCATAGCCGGGTTTCAGCGGAGCTGTCCGAAGGGAGGTATCGCGTCCGGATAAGCGCGTACCCGCACCCAGTGCAATGGCGCGGTAGCACACCAGCAAACTGTCGGGGCCTGGGTCAAAGGACAAGGTGTTGCTCAGGCTGTCGAAGCGATATAGAAAGGGAATCGTGCCGCTCCTGCTTACAATGAGCGATGCATATTCGACGACGAGGCTGTCAGCAAATTGAAACCGCGCAGAGGCGACCACCTTATGACAAAACAGCCGGGCGGTCTGGGAAGTTCCAAAGGTGGGCTGCAGCCAGGATAGCAGCAGCCACATTCCAAGCACTCCGATCATTTGGCGAGGAGCATCAATGGTACAGCCCTTCCGGGTCAGCAAATCCCTGGCTCCTGTTCTCTGGGACATCCACTCATGCGTTCTGCCCGGGGACCTGTAGTGCGACGCTGCAGAAGCAGAAGATGCCACATGTGGTTCCGGATCGGGCTGCAAGCTTAGCGTTCGTTTTTTTCTTTAAGCGATTTCAACGGGCCTGGGTTTCCAGGGGCATTGTTGGGTTGAGTGTGAACGTATTCAGGTGCCGTTGACAACCATGGCGAAAGTACGTAGTAAACCCAACAGCAAAACGACCATTTCTTCCCATGTCCCTTAGAATCGTGCCGGTTTCGGGAGCATGCAAAAATTACCTTAGTGGCCGGGCTGGGTTCTTCGATGCTTTCCGGAACGCGCAGGGAGCGCAAATCATTTTCCAAACAGGGTGAAGGCCACAGCCAGGAAAATCGTGACCGCCAGTCCAATGGCAAAGGGGGCGGCGCTGATCCAAAGCAGGATGTTGGCGAGCAGCAGTTGACTGCGGCTTTTCAGGAACAGGGCCAGGAGGATGAGCGCAACCACGCCGGCAAGCAGCAGAATGGAAAACATCTTGCCCTGAGGGGTCAGCCCGTTGGGGATCTTAAAGGAGAAAAACATATTGGAAGCCAGCATCATCAGGAACAGGACGTTTAAGACCAATCCTGCCTTGAACAATAAATTGGAAGTCATACGCGCGCGAGGGTGAAGTGGTGAATCATGCCTGTAGGCCGGGATGTTCACGAGTACCTGAATCAGCCCGGTCCTGAGGCGAAGTTAAAGAAAAATGGGTGGAAGGGGGGAGAAATTGAGGCGCCTCCAAAAATTCCATTTTTTGAATCCGGAATGAAAGGAGGTGGCCGCTAAGCAAAACAAGACGAGGCTCAGCGAATGAAGTTCTATGAAACGATTGCTGATTGAGCTGCAACCAAGGATTGGGAAGCTAAATTCAACGATGTTGCGGGCCTGCCTTGTCAAGGGGATAGGATATGTTAAATTTATTTTATTTATCAAAAAATGCGATAATAATTATGGCAAATGAACAAATTAAACGTATATTTGAATATTGTTTCCAATAAAAAAAAGCCATGAAAAATGTAACCAACCAACCAACCAACCAACCAACCAACCTGGCCGGTTAAAATTCTATCGAGAATTGCAGGTTTAATTTTGATTGATATTTTTAGCTTAATTCCTGCCTTTGCTCAACAGAATTCAAGTGGATACTCCTGTAATGATTTCACAGATTTGTCAAGAGTAAAAGTCAGCACAATCTGGGTTAATTTTCATTTTATATTAGACGGGAATGGTGATGGAAATTTTCGCCGGAATGACGATGGTAATGGGAACTCTAATGTAACTGGAATAACTATTGCGCAGAGCCTAATTGATGATGCAAATGCAGTCCTGGAGCATCTTGAGCAGAATATTTCAAAAAATTGTCTTGGACAACAAAATGGCTTTGTCTCCGATGCCAAATACAGGTTGGCGATATATCCTCCTGAAAATATTGAATCAGGAATACATTTTATTTCTGACCAAACTTTATATGATCAAAATAGAGAACCAGACTTTACAGATGCCTCATACTTGAAACAAACATATTCTGCCTATGGATCAAAAGTAGTAGATGTATTTATGCGTGCTGTTGCTCCAGGTTCAAATTGCAATGTCTGGGGTGAGGCAAATCTAGTTATACCCATTTGCCAAACCTGGTGTTTGTGGTATTATTACATATCCAATGATCCTGGTACAGAAGCATTTCCGGGATTACTTAATCATGAAATATTACATTGCATGGGATTTAAACAGGAAGCCAATAGCTCTAGTTGTGATTATTATGATATAGATAAAGACGAAGAAGCACAGACAGGAAATAATATCATGAGGAATAATGGGGGTGCAAAAAATGCATTGACTCCAAAACAGTTCAACAAACTACACACGTATCTGCCGATTCTTCCATACAGCAATCATGATGTATTGTGCGATGACGATGACCCAGACATCATCATTGAAAGTGGGCAAACAGTTACTTGGAATAATCCATCGAGAATAGCTTCTGAAGTTATAGTAGAGCCTCTGGCAACATTAATAATCAATTGTGATGTGTTCACCAATAAAAGAATTTTAGTAAAACGTAGCGGAAAGTTAATTGTTGAGGGGGCAACTATTTCAAGTTTATGTCCTGACGTTGATTTCTGGCCAGGAATCCAGGTAGAAGGCAGTACAAAATCTCATTCCCAGGTGAGTATTTTTGATCCACCCATTTCTGGAGATCCGGGTGTCGTCATATTGAATAATGCAGTAATAAGTCATGCAATAGTTGGGGTAACTACCAAGAGTTACGAGCATGAATGGGAAACAGATTATTGGGGAGGAATCATAGTAGCTTCAGTAAGCACTTTTAGCAATAATAGAAAAGCTGTTGAGTTTTATCCATATCGTACAGAAAATTCAAGTTTCTTTACTGAATGTGATTTTAGTTCCTCTAATGGTTATGCCGGGATCAGTATGTGGGATGTACATGGTGTGGAAATAAGAGATTGTGATTTTGGCAATATGGGGCCAGGGATCACATTGTTTAATCCAAACGGTTCAAGTGCTCCAACTACAATAACCGGTGATGTAGGAATAATTACCATTGATGCTTCGCCCATGATTTATGATAATTGCACATTTCAGGATCTGACCCATGCTATTGATGCAAAATCATCCATCGACCTGAATCTTGGGCGGGATGGATTCAGAGTTGGTATAATGAATGGAAGTTACAGACCTAATTTGTTTGAAAATAACACAACGCACATTTTTAGTCTCGGGACAATCGGAATGGATATTATCAACAACAGGTTTGCTGAGTGTAATGAAGGAATTTATTTTAGTGGAAAAAGTCAGTATAATATGATTTCCAATCAAGTTAGTTCATTCAGGTACGGACTCATTTCAAGATTCCCTGGCGCGTTGAGCAATCTGATTCAGGGTAATAAATGGGTATCTACCAAAGATCCTTCAACGGGAAATTTCTTCAGAGGAGACGTGCAAAACGTTGAATTGGTTCAGAACTGCTACAGCGTCACAAAGGAAGACCATTTAGTCTGGGGAGCACGACTGAAAAATCAGGGAACCCAGAATGTACCGGCAGTCAACTTGTTCAGTCATAAACCTGTATCAAGTTACGATTTAATCAGTTTAACTCTTCCCTTGAATTACTGGCATGAAGACCCAGAACTAAATCCAAATTTAGACCTAAGGCTAATTCCACTTTGTGCCGCCAACAATAGGGCTCCAAGTTGTTCAGCATTTAGCAGACATTTGAATCAAAAATCAGATGGAAGTAAAGATCCTAGGATTAACTGCATTCTCGATGAATATAATTTCCCAAATGATAGTATTGAAGAAGAATACTATTCAGACAGTCTGTTTAGATTTTGGAATGATAAACAATTTGAATACACGCAGGTTTTAGACGGTGGCAATCAAGCACTGCTGCTCGATGGTTTAAACAATGATCCAGATGGTACTGCAACCTATGACAATTTAATTGCTGCCTCGCCCTTTTTGACGTTTGAAGTTTTAGATGTCCTGATCTGTTCCGGGATGGACACGAGTTCCAAATTGCAAATTCTAACTGCAAACGCACCAATTCCTGAATATTTTAATTCTTCATTGGAAAATTATTATGCTACCGAAACAATTGAACTGCTGAACAGTGACTATTACCATTCGTACCCGGCACCAAGGGACTCTGTTCATTCTTTGTATGATCATGCCAATTATCAAAAACAATATCAACTATTTGCACTCTTGGACCATTATTCAGGTATGGATCAATTGGACTCATTGGTTTCTTTACTTAGTGCCATGGAAGATTTTTCAAAGACTCAATATTTATTGGATTATTACAGGTACCGAAATGATTTTGAGCTTTGTGATTCAATTATAGCAAATACTACAGCAATGAACCAGGATGAAGAAGATTGGTTATTTGTAGCGGACTTGTCCATCCGTTTATATAGAGACCCTCAAAATTTTCTAATTCATCAATTTGAATTGGATTCACTTAATGCATTGGCCTTATCTTATTGTCGGGAAGCCTCAGCTGCATCAGCATTATTATATATTTTGGAGGAAAAACTTTATCATATCAGTGGTGATGTGAATGCACCCAACGCCCCACTCATTTTAGGCCCGGATCAACAAATGGGAAAACAAAAGAGTATTCTAAAAATCGTTCCTAACCCTGCTCAGGACCGTATTCTTTTGAAAGCAAATGATATAATAACTGCAATGGAAATATGTGCTATTGATGGTAAGATGTTTTTTCGTAAACTTCTATCAAATGGCACACAGGATTTAGCCTTAGATATTAAATCCCTGAAAAGTGGATTGTATATGGTTAAAGCAATATTAAATAATGGCAATGTGATTTCTGAAAAATTGATAAAATTATAAGATGGAAACGGATGCATTATCATTACAATATTGTCTGAGATACTTAATACTTGCAATTCATCTTATTTATTGCGGAATGGTATCAGCCCAGACGGAACATTATGTCAAACAATACCCCTGGGCGAGGGACGGGGATGCAGCCTGGGGCACTGATGTGGATGAGGAACATTATTATTTTTGTACGGGTACCTATTGTTATGAGGAAGATGTCGAGTGCACGAAAGTGGCAAAAACAGACCTGGAAGGAAAGCTGATTTGGTACAAGCGTTTTGTTAGAAAACCACAATTTGGGTCAAGTAAATTATGTCATTCAGAATCATCTATTTTTGTTTGTATTGATTACTTCTATAATTCTCCACGAGGAGATCCATATGTAATTCTAGCACCAGCTGTTTGTAAATTAAATAAAGAGGGAGATTCCAATTGGGTTAAAATTTATTACCCACCGCAAGATAGCCTTTGGTCAATAACTGAAGATGCAGTTGACATAAAATATTACAACAACAGTTTATTTTTATTGAGTTATAGGATTCAATGGAACTTACCAAGCAATCGTGCGTCTTATCATTTGACCAAACTCGATACCAATGGTGAAATTATCTGGAAGCGTGATTTGAACACCCATCATTATCCGGTGACCTATGCACCCTGGTTGTTTTGGTTTAAGGTCAACGAACGGGGCGAATCACAGATTTGCGGAACAGTTGATTCACTCAGCATTTATAAAATACCTGTTCAGATTATTTATGATGATGATGGAAATGAAATAATGAATAAGAAGTTATTATCATCTGAATTAGGCCGAATTGGGACCAAGACTTATTTTCATGTATATGGAACTTTTACAATAAATAAAAAGAGTATGTGGGTGGCAGATATTGAACATCCGGCAGGAGAGGATAAATTTTTAGTGTATAGTTTTGATAGTAGTTTACTGTTAAGATGGAAAATAATTGTTCCTGCTCATGCAGAAATTATAGATTATCCTTATGCCTTCGGTTGGAAAAATGGTGACATGGTATGTTTATATATATCTTACGAAAAGGAATATATTAAAGAAGATCGGGTTGATGGTTTTGGCTTGTTTCGAGTAGATGATCAAGGTAATATAAAATGGAAGCGCAGATATTATAGTTACCCATACGACCGCTTGCGAAGGACACAATTCATCATGGATCATATTTCAGAAACCAGGGATAATGGGATCTTAGTGGGTGGATCTTATTATTTTATCAATGCCTGGCGGGAGAAAGAGGATGATGCCGTTTTAATAAAGCTGGACAGTATTGGTTGTCCATTTCCTGATTGTACGGAAGCTGATACTGTTAACATATTGACACCGATTATTACCAGTTTGGAGAATCATGAAATTATTGAAAACCCGTTCAAATGGAATTACTCACTGAATGATGATGAGTTGGTCATCAAATTTGATCAGGATGTTGTTAAACCAAACTTAATGCTGAGTCTAATGGATCTTCGGGGAGAGGTGATTTATCAATGGAAAGTCCAATCTTGGGAAAGTGAAACATTCATTAAATTATTTAATTTCCCGGCGGGCTTGTATTATATAAGACTTGCATCAACCAAATGTGTTAAATCGTTTGGATTTGTGAAGTCCAGATAAATTACTTATGGAGATATTATAAAATGTTTTTTGGTAATTGGGAACTCCATAAGCCGTGAACAAGCCGACTCATTAGAACTGTACGATCGCGGTACTTTTTTCGTTGGTGTCACTTCAATTGGACAAGGTTCGGTCCGAAAAGCACAGAATATACTTCACAACGAGGAATGGAGGGAAATTGTCGAACGGAGGGTCAATGTTTGATCTGGAAGAATCGACTATTATTTTAGCTCATTACTCATTAGGTTCAGTTGCTGACTGCATACCTTATCACCTCATTACCAGGTGCCCCGCAAAGAATGCAAGCAGGCAGCCGGCGACGCTGCCCAGGGCGTACAGAATAAACAGTGCATAGTCGCCGTGGCGGAGCAGCGCGGCGTTTTCTCCGGAAAAAGTGGAGAAGGTGCTGAGGGCGCCGCAAAAACCGCTGATGAGGAAAAAGTAGATCCAGTGGTGGCCGGGAAAGCGCTGGTAGGCGGAAAAGGCCATGCCGAGGATCAGGCTGGCGATGAGGTTGACGGCCAGAGTGGCCAGGGGGAAGCGGTGGTGTGAAAAGCAGGGCAATCCGGACATCCAGTAGCGCGTGAGGCTGCCGAGTCCGCCTCCCGCGAAGAGGAGCAGAAATTTATACAACGTCATGCCTCAGGGCATTTTTTTGTTTGTGGATGCGCGTGAGCAGAGCGCTCAGCGTGGTGCCAAAGCCGATGATACCGGCAATGAGCGCGACGTTGCCCCATTCCTGAGCCTGCAATACAAACAGAATGACCAATGAATTAACGCCGACCAGCAGGATGGTCGATTGGAGGTGGTTGAGTCCTGAATCGACGAGCAGATGATGGATGTGGCGCCGGTCGGGGCTGAATGGCGAGTGGCCGGATAACAGGCGGACGACAAAGACTCGCAGCATGTCGAAGAGTGGCAGAAAGAGGATGCCGATGGCCACGGCGGGTGCCGCCTGTGCATGAACTGCAGGGTTGGCTGACGACGAAGCGTGTTCGATAAACCGGATGGTCAGGATGGAGCAGATCATCCCGATCAGCAGGGATCCTGTGTCGCCCATAAAGATCTTTGCCGGCGTCAGGTTGAATTTCAGAAAAGCGATCAGCGAACCCACCAGGGCAAACGAAATGATGCTCAATACGACCTGGTCGGCAAGGTAAAACCAGGCTCCGTAAGCGCTGGCAATGAGTATTCCCATGCTGCCACTCAGGGCGTTGATGCCGTCGATGAGGTTGAAGGCGTTGACAATAACCAATATGGTGAACAGGCTGACGGCGACACTCCAGGCAAATGGCAGCTCCTCAATGGAAAAAATGCCATAAAAACTCGTGATCCTTATGTTGGCCTGGAATACCAGTATGAGGGCCGCCAGGATCAGTCCAATCATCTTTTTGTAGGGCGTCAGCGGGATGATGTCGTCTTTGGCGCCGATGAGGAAGATGACGATGAATGCGCACAGGATGTACTGCAGGTTGCCAAAGAGTTCAAAGGGGGTCCACAGCACAATGGAAAAGAGCACGCCGGCAAAAATGCCGATGCCGCCGAGGGTGGGAATGCTCCGTTTGTGCGCCCGGCGCTCGTCGGGCTCATCCGTAAGCCGTTTGATCTTGGCGATGCTGATGATCGACGGAATGATGAGGTAGGTGGCAATAAACGCTGTTAAAAAACTGAGAACTAACCTGTAAAACATTAAAGTTAATTGTTAATTGTAAGACAAAATAAAGGCTTTTTTTCCATCCGGAGGCGGTTTCGCCCAAACTAATTTACCGCAGAGCTACGGTCGGGTGGCTCTGAATTCGGACGCTCAATGCTGGATTTGATCTTATTTTTACCCCAGGGAATGAAAACTTCGCTTAAAGAGCGGCTAGACCTCAAAAGATTGCCCACGCACGTAGCGGTGATCATGGATGGCAATGGCCGCTGGGCCAAACGCGAGGGCATGCCGCGCCTGTTCGGCCACCGGGCCGGGGTGCAGTCCGTAAGGCAGATCACCGAGGCCTGTGCGGAACTCGGCATCCGCCATCTCACGCTTTACGCTTTTTCTACCGAGAACTGGAACCGTCCTGTGCTGGAAGTTACCGGATTGATGGACCTGCTTGTAGAGACCCTACGCCGGGAACTCCAGGCCTTGCACAACAACGGAGTTCGACTGAAGGCCATCGGTGACCTGGGCGCCTTGCCGGAGAAGACGCGGAGGGCTCTGGAAGAGGCGGTGGCCCGCACCAATGACAACACCGGACTTCAACTGATCCTGGCCATCAACTACAGTGCGCGCTGGGAGATCCTGCATGCTGCAAACGCGCTTGCGGCTGAGGCGGCTGCAGGCCGGTTGGTAACCCCCGTTGACGAACGCACTTTTGCCGGCCAGCTCAGCACGGCGGGCATTCCCGATCCGGAACTGTTGATCCGCACCAGCGGCGAGTACCGCATTTCCAATTTCCTGCTCTGGCAACTTGCCTATACAGAGCTTTATTTCACCTCGCTTTTCTGGCCGGAGTTCGGAAAAGAGCAGTTGTATGAGGCACTCCTCGACTACCAGCAGCGCGAGCGGCGCTTCGGCAAGACCTCCGAGCAACTTGCCTGAAACAGCCCGGGCGACCCACCCATCGGTTGATGTGGAATGTTTACCTTTGGCCCCGCAATGCAAAGGGCATGCATTGCGTTATGCTTTGTCTGCCTTCATTTTGACTGATGATCCGGAACCACTCCACGATTTTTCTATTTAGCCTGTTTTGCTGGCTGACGGCCAAAGCGCAACAGGAGGGTTTCGTGCCTTATGACAACAAGGTGTACGAAATTGGATCCGTTCGGGTGACCGGTAACGCCCATACCGATGCGGGCGCCATCATTGGGATTTCAGGACTGCGCACCGGGCAAAAGATCGCGGTGCCGGGGCCCGAAATTCCCAATGCCATCAGGAGCCTGTTCCGGCAGCGGCTCTTCAACCAGATCGACATCCAGCTTGAGCCTCTTGAGGCCGGTGGCTTCGGTCTCGTGATCGCCGTTGAGGAGAAACCGCGTTACTCCACCCACTCTTACCGCGGAATCAGGAAGTCGGCTCACGACGAGCTCAACGTCATCGTAAGCAACCACCTCCCGCGCAACGCCGTGTTTACGGAAGAAGTGCGCGAGGCCATCATCCGCAGCATCGAGAAGCACTATATGGACAAAGGCTACTACGATGCGCGGGTGGGCATTGAAGAAATTCCCGATGAAAAGCGCGTCAATTCGGTGAAGCTCGTCATCTCCGTGGACAGGGGGGAGCGCGTTCGAATTGCCAGCATCGAATTTGAAGGCAATAAGCAGGTCAGCGACCGGAAGCTGCGAAAGCAGATGAAAGACACCCGCCGCAAGGGCCGGCTGTTTGGAAAGTCGAAGTTCGAAGAAGGGCTCTACGAAGCCGACAAAGATAAGCTCATTGCCTACTACAACAAGGAAGGCTTCCGGAATGCCATACTTCTTTCGGATACGGTTTGGCGAGACGACAAGGGCCATTTGCGCATTCGCATCGATCTGTTTGAAGGAGACCGTTTTTATTTTCGCAACATCGCCATCAAGGGCAATTCGCTGTACAGCGACCAGCACATACGCAACGTGCTGGGCATCCAGCGAGGAGACGTTTACAACCTGGAGTTGTTGCAAAAGCGGCTCAGCTTTTCCAACGACGGCCGCGACGTGAGCAGTCTTTACATGGACGAAGGGCATCTCTTTTTCCGGGCCGAGCCCGTGGAGACCGGAGTGGAAAACGATTCAGTCGATTTGCTCATTCGCATTACGGAAGGACCGCCGGCAACCATCGACCGGGTGGTGATCACGGGCAACGACCGGACGCACGAGCACGTCATCCGCAGGGAGCTGCGCACGCGGCCAGGCCAGAAGTTCAGCCGTTCCGACATCATCCGCTCGCAGCGCGCGGTCATGGCGCTTGGCTATTTCAATCCGGAGTCACTCGACATCCAGACTCCGGTCAATCCCAAACGCGGAACGGTCGACATAGAGTACCTCGTAGAAGAACGCCCATCAGACCAGCTCGAATTGTCGGCGGGATGGAGCGCTTTCGGACTCATCGGCACCCTGGGTGTGGTATTCAATAATTTTTCGACCCGCAACTTTTTCAAAAAAGAATCCTGGAGTCCTTTGCCTCAGGGCGACGGACAGAAGCTCTCACTCCGCGCGCAGACTAACGGTCGTTATTACCAGTCGTACAATTTTTCTTTTACCGAACCCTGGCTGGGTGGCAAACGGCCAACTTCCCTGACGCTGGGGGGCATATACACCAAAATTGACAATTCTGCCTACAGCTCGAGCAGCCTTGGCAGCCTGGGCATCCTTCGTTTTTCGGGTGCACTGGGCACCCAGCTCAAATGGCCCGACGACAACTTTGCAGTGAGTTCGTCGGCAAACATTGAGCAGATCCGGTTGCACAACTACGTCGGTTTCAGAGCAGGAAACACGGACGTGAAGGATGGCGATTTTTACAACCTCTTTCTGAAGTCGACTTTCCTTCGCAGTACGGTTTCCGATCCCCTGTTTCCGAGATCCGGATCGCGTTTGTCTCTCACCGTGCAACTGACTCCGCCATACTCGCTGTTCCGCCCCAACTGGAATCCAGACTCCGTTTCCGTCAGCGAGCGCTACCGACTGGTGGAGTATCACAAATGGAGGATCGACGGCGACTGGTACCTGAACCTCACCGGCAAACTCGTACTGGCATTCAACGCGCGGCTCGGCATCCTTGGATACTACAAAAAGGCGCTTGGCACCCCCCCGTTTGAGCGCTTTGCGGTGGGTGGCGACGGGCTCAACAACCAGTCTTTTACCGTGGCGGGGCGCGACATCTTTGCCTTGCGCGGATACGAAGTCGAAGAAGTCAAAGCGAAGAGCATCGAAGAATACAGCTTCAAAAACCTGACGGAAGACGCGACCATTTTCAGCAAGTACACCCTGGAATTGCGTTATCCGCTGTCGCTCAACCCCAGTGCAACGATGTACGCATCTCTTTGGGCGCAGGGCGGAAATTCGTGGAACTCCTTCCGCGAATTCAGTCCCTTTCAGTTGAAGCGCTCGGTGGGTGCGGGCCTCCGGATTTTCCTTCCGATGTTTGGCCTGCTGGGATTTGATTACGGCATAGGGTTCGACAAACCATGGATCGATCCCAAAACGACCACCTGGAAAGACTACGCCAAGTTCAGCATCATCCTGGGCTTCGAACCGGAATAAGGGAGCCGCAACATTTCGTCCAATCAGACATTCTTTGTTATGCACCCTATGCGGGCTTTTGATGCATCATGTGATTGATGCCTAAAATTTAACGGGCTGTGACTTGAGGGCACTTCCAACCCCCTATTGCGCCAGCCAGCCCACACAGGCTTACGCGCGAAAAGAATTTAACTTCACAATCCTTCGTTGCGGTTCAGTCAGGTATTTCTCCACATAGCTTCCTTCACCACGCTTCGTCTTGTTTCCCTAAACTCCTTCTGACATCAAAATAGAGTTTTTGGAAGTGCCCTTTAGTCTGAGCAACCATTCTTTGGATTGCGCCCAATGTGTGCTTTTGATGGATCATGTTATTGATGTTAAAAATTCAACGGGTTGTGGCTTGAGGAGCATGTTGACGCCATCCTGCATTGGTTCTTGTGCATCTGCGAAGAACGCATCCTTTTTAAACGGACAAGGAGTGCCGGCCAATGGCTCAACCGGGACCCGGGGGAAAGTTTGAATCAAGACGATTCAGGGTAGCAGTAAAATCAACTTCAGGGAAATCCCGGCGCAGCACGTCCAGATTTTCGAGAAGCCGGTCGCGCCAGTCGCCCATGCGGGCGGGACTTTGGTGGAGCATGCGGTGTTCGAGCATACGTTGAAAGGCCTCCATCCGCTTTGCCAGGTCCGCAGCTTCCGGATGCAGGTATCCTCGTTCAAAATGCGACCAGATGTATGCAATGGCCTGCGGACTGGGATGCAGCATGTCTTCAGCGGCATAGCGGTAATCCCTCAGGTCGTCCATGAACATTTCATATGCGGGAAAGTAATCCGCTTGTTCGAACCGGCGACAGAGCCGCTCGCAGGCGAGCAACAGTGTAGCCTTGCTCCGGCTGTTCTCTACAAATCCGTCGGCGAGGTAGCGCACGGGACTCACCGTCAACAAAAAGCGAAGCTTTGGCGCGCAGCGCAACAAAGCGTCCATGGAACCGCCGAGCTGTTCGCAAATTTCTTCTAATCCGGCGCGCCGCTTTTCAAATTCCCGTTGGGGGATCTTGTGACAGTTGGCCACAACCCGACCGCGCCCGGTATGGAAATAATAATGTGCAGAGCCCAGTGTAAGCACCATGTACTGAACCTGTGGAAGCCGCATCCTCGCCGCATCGAGAGCGGATTGCATTCCGCCCAACACGCGTTCCGGATCCTCTCCTGAATAATAGCCGTGGTGGTCGAATGAATGGAAGAGCCCATCCTGACAAACCAGATCCGATATGCCGAAAAGGTGACCGTTGGCAAGCATTTGCAGTTGGTCGGCCAGACTCAGTGGGTTGAAGCAGATCCCAAAAGGATGGCCCACATGGTCGAATTGGTATCGCAGGAAACGCTTTTCAAGCTCGGTAGCAAAACAACTCCCTGCGGTATACACCGGATGACGGTAGTGAATGCGATGTGGGTAGGACCTTGTTGGAAATACCGTTCTCCCGGAAAATTCATTCATATACCAAATGTACGTTGCAAGGAGAAATGCGGCAGATGCGACTCGGCTTTTTGCCGGCCTGCCCACAAGAACTTACCTTTGGGGCTCTGATTTAACCATGGCCTTCTGGAAAAGCCTTCTGGCAGCAAAAAACGAACCGGAACCCGTCATCGCTTTCGGGCGCTATTCGGATGCCTATAAGTCCCAGGACCGTTTTTCCGCCTTTGATACCAGCTTGAAACAATACGAAGAAGGGCGATTTGCCGATTCCGTTCGCAGCTTTGCAGAATACCTGCGCAATCGGGCGGGCGACAATACCCAGGTGCGGGAACAGGACGGAGTCTTCTACCTCGATTTCTACCAGGGCTCCAAACAGGTGCAATGCCTGCTAAACGACCGCGTGTTCCGCGCTGAAGCCAAGATCGCACATTGCAAAACCCTCAACGTCGGGTTTTTACGCAAAGCCATTGAATACAACTACCAACTCAATTATTCGCGCTTCGCCCTCGATCCCGACAACAACCTGTGCATGCTCTTCGACAGCCTGCTGTCGGAATGTTCCCCGCACAAATTGTACTTCGGACTGAAAGAGTTGTCGCTTCAGTCGGATAAAGAAGACGATCTGCTGCTCAGCGAATTTGATCAACTGCAGATCCTCCACAACCAACACATCAAACATCCGGACCGGGTCATCGCACAAACGAAGATCCGCTTCGTTCGCAACAAACTCAACGAGATTGAAGCGCCGGAGGTATTGGGAACACTGAACCCCAGGCGATTCCAGGGCGCCCTCACCTACGTGTACCTCGCCGCGTTGTACAGCATCGATTACCTCGTGAAGCCGGAAGGCGTGGTGATGGACATCATCGGGAGAGTACACCAACGCTATTTTGGCGTTGCCCCCGACAACATCGATGAAAAGATCGCCGTGCTGAGGGATGCGCTGAAGGAACTTGCTGCTGTCGAAGACAGCCAGTTGGATCGGGAACTCTACGAAGTGATTTCCACGTTTGGCGTGACGAGTTCTGTTAGTCAGGACGTCATCGCGCAGTTTATCGATGCAGAAATGCAATCCCTGAAATGGTATGCCGAAAATGGGCACGACCGCGTCTGCCAGGCGATTTGCAATTACGTTGCCGCTTACAGTTTATACAATTTTGCACTGCCCGGACCTGACCACGACCTGATGCACCTCTATTTTGAGGTCGTCGAAAACAAGTACTTCCGCGAACTCGGCTACAAGGTCGAATACATGTCCAGGGATGGGCATTCGGTCGATTTGGGCCGCGTAAACCAGCGCATTGCCGAGATCCTCCGGGTCCATCGCACCGAGCATCCCGGCCTGCCGGTCAATCCCAGGCTGGCGCAGGTCGAACTGCCGGCCTTTTCCCAGGAGCTGCTTCTCTTCATCCGCAACCTGCAACTCAGCACATGAGGGGCCTCATAGACCGGTACCGCGACGTCGTCATACAGATTGCCACACCTTTCTCGGTGGGAACCGGTTTTTATCTCGAAAAATATGGGCTCATTGTGACCAATGCCCACGTGGTGCAGAACAACCGGGAGGTGGTCGTTGAAGGTGCGGGGGTGCGACGGCTGAAGCGGAAAGTGCGTTACCTGGATGCCAAATACGACCTCGCCTTCATACAGGCACCGGCCCAGCCGGCCGCGGCTCCGGTTGAACTTCACGTGGCAGAAGATTACCGGCAAGGGGATCCCGTTCTCGCCATAGGCCATCCCTTCGGACTCCGCTACACGGCAACCCAGGGCATCATTTCCAACACGGTGCACCGGCAAAACGACCTCTTCTACATTCAGCACGACGCGGCACTCAACCCGGGCAACAGCGGGGGGCCGCTGGTCAATGAAACGGGTGAGATCCTCGGCGTCAACACCTTTATCATACAGAACGGCCAGAGCATCGGATTCTCCCTTCCCGCGCGCTACCTCAAAGAAGCCCTGGAGGAATTCACTGGGGGACATAAAGAATTTGGGGTGCGCTGCACTTCTTGCGGCAACATCGTCTTTGAACCCAACCTGGAAAAAAAGTACTGTCCCTTCTGCGGGGCCCGGATCACCATGATCTCCCAGATCGAGGACTACGTTCCTGCAGGCATCCGATATGAGATCGAGGAAGCCCTGGTCAAGCTGGGTTACGACGTCAGCCTTACTCGCCGCGGCCCGTTCAACTGGGAAGTCGAACACGGGTCGGCAAAAATATTGCTCTCCTATCACGAAGCCTCGGGCATGATCGCCGGCGACGCTTTCCTCTGCGCTCTTCCCAAGGAGGGCATCCGCGAAATTTACATCTACCTCTTGCAGCAGAATTACGCGCTGGAGGGTCTTAGCTTCAGTATTCTCAACCGGGACATCGTCCTTTCCCTACAGATTTTCGACCACTCTTTCAAACCGGAAAACGGAGTGGAAGTCTTCCGGAATCTGTTTGAGAAAGCCAATTTGTACGACGACGTACTGATCCGGGATTACCTTGCCGTAGCCCGTGAAAATTAGGGACTTAGGCATAATGCATTTTTAAATTTAACAAAAATTATGAAAATGGAACAGCCTTTATCTAAAAAGGGCGTACTTTTAGCCTCTTATATTGTAGCAGGTATGAAGCGTTTGAAAATGCTAATTTGGGTGTTTTTCGCCCTGAACGCGGGTGCGCAGGACATCCACTTTTCGCAATTCTACATGTCGCCGACCAATCTGAACCCCGCTATGACGGGGGTCATGAATTGCAAAATGCGATTTGTAGCAAATTACCGGAACCAGTGGGCCCCCATCCTCGGTTTCGCCAATTCGTTCAACACCTACAACCTTTCGTTCGACCAGAAGGTCCCCGTGGGGAGGTACGATTACTTTGGCTTCGGTGGAACGTTCTGGGGAGACAAGGCCGGTTCACTGGACTTCAGCACCCTGCAATTTAAGCTTTCGGCATCCTACAGCAAGCGCATGTCGGGGACCCGGACTTCATCAAACTATTTGGTTTTTGGTGCAGAAGCGGGTCTCAATCAGCGCGGAGTAAAGTTCCACAACGCAATCTGGGGTAACCAGATCACTTCCAACGGCCCGGATCCGAACCTTCCGCCCGACCCGGCGATTTTCGATCCGAGTTTTCTTTTTGCAGACGTTTCGGTCGGCCTGCTCTGGTTCAGCGTTCTCGACAAATACAACAATTTTTACGTTGGAGGAGCCCTCAGCCACCTCAACGAGCCACTGCAAAACAACGTGCAGTCGGGCACTCCGGGCTACATACCCGCGCCGCTCCATTCCAAACTGACCGTTCACGGGGGAGGCGTTTTCAGACTCAACCGCAGAAGTGCGATCATTCCCGGATTCGTGACCTTCTTCCAGGGACCTTCCTTCCAGCTCAATGCGGGCACGAGTTTCCGTTTTGGTTCCGGCGTTTCGCGCACCAACGAGAGTTCGTTCCAAATGGGCGTCTGGACCCGTTTGGCCAATAAGTACAAAGATCCCGGTTCCACGGGCATTCACATGGACGCACTGATCCTGTCGACGCGTTTCGACTACCAGAAATACGGCTTTGGGCTGAGTTACGACATCAACACGTCGAGTCTGCGCCAGGCCAATGCAGGCAACAATTCCTTTGAATTGTCCTTCATTTACAACATCTGTGGGCCGGAACGACGGGGGATCTACTGCCCGAATTTCTGATTGTACGACTTCCCGTTCGCCATTGCGGGGTGACTTACTCCGCTGTGTTGGCTTTTTTGGCAGGCTGGTGACGGCTCTGCCCGATTTGTCTTATTTTTGTTTTTCACCAAAAGCAGAGGATTTATGTTCGGGAGCAAGAGTACAAAAGAAGAGCCGCCACGCAGTGCGGGAGGAAACGTACCAGCGCAGGGAGCGCTCAACAGCCTCGTTGCGGGTACCGTCGTCGAAGGCAGCGTTCAGGCAGAAAGCGACATCCGCATCGACGGGTTCCTGAAAGGAACCCTGGTTTGCAAGGGGCGCGTGATCATCGGACCCAAGGGCTCCATAGAAGGAGAGATCAAAGCCGCCAACGCCACAATTGAGGGCAAGTTCAAGGGAACCCTGCACATCGAAGACCTGCTCCAGGTGAAAGAAACGGCCGTGGTGGAAGGGGAGATCAACACGGACAAACTTGCAGTGAGCCCCGGGGCTAAATTCAACGTCACCAGCAAAATGAGCAGTTCCCATCGTTCTGTTCCCGCCAGCTCCACCCCGGTGATCAAACCGGAGACCATAAAAATGTAGTACACCCCAGGCAATATGAGCCGGTACAAGCTCAAGGATAACAAAGCCCTCCGCTATTCCGGCCTGGCTACCCAGATCTTTGTCTCCATCGGATTGGCCGCATGGGCCGGGCGCTGGCTGGATCAAAAAATGGAGCTGGCCAAGCCGTTGTGGACGGCGGGATTGAGCCTGGCCATGCTGTTGATGCAATTAGTCTGGCTATACTACGACCTCAAGCAGCAGGACAAATGAAGAGGACGACGTTTTACGCCTGGCTTCTGCTCACCGCTGCAGTCAGTACCTTGGCTCTGTACTGGATGGCGGGTGGATCCATTGCCCTGCAGAAGGCGGCCCTGGGCATGGTCGTATTTTTTGTGGTGTTCACCCAACTCATGTACCACCTTGGATTGCGCAGTTCCCGTTCGGCCAACCCCTTTCTGTTTACCCAGATCTTCATGGTGTCGGTGTTGTTTAAGATCGTCCTGCTGACCCTGTTTGTGGTCGTGCTGCTCAAGCTGATGGAGGTCAACCCGAGACAACTGGCTGCACCACTGGGGACGACCTACGTGCTGTTTACCATACTCGAGACCTGGGTCCTGATGCGGCTCTCCAAGCTGAGGGCGTAAGCACAAGAATCAACATATTCATTTGATATACAGGTATTTATAATTTTATTTTCCAACAAGTGCGGGCTGGTATGACTTCATGCGCACCTTGTTGGATTGAAGAATTTTAGAGGGGGTGGCCGGGTAATTTCAAGCAAAATGTATTAACTTTGCGCTCCCTAAACAAAGGCGTCTATGGCAAATCACCTCTCAGCGATGAAGCGCATCCGGCAAAATGCAGTGCGCAGGACAGCAAACCGCTATTTCAAAAAGACGGCACGTACCGCCATAAAAAAGTTGCGTTCCATGGAGGACAAGGCAGCAGCGGTGAAGTTCCTGCCAAGGGTGGTCAGCATGGTTGACAGACTGGCCAAGAGCGGTGCCTGGCATAAAAACAAGGCTTCCAACATCAAGAGCAGCCTCATGCGATATATGGCGGCCAATTGATGCGGAACGCCTCAATGGATAAAAAATCGTGCACAGAAACCCTGTGCACGATTTTTTTTTATAAGTTTGAAGGATAAATGTCAGGAAATGACCAAGCAAAAAATCCAGGATGTGGCAATTGCCCTGTTCAACCAGTACGGTTACGGGGGCTCCTCCATGCGGGACATTGCCCACAAGGCAGGCATTGAGGCCGCCTCTATTTACAACCATTTTGCGTCCAAACAGGACCTGCTGCACCACATTTGCAGCCGGGTGTTGGTTGAACTCACCGATGCGGTTTCAGAGTCCGTGAACCGGCAAAAGCAGGCCACCGGACAGCTCGAGGCTTTTCTCGAGGCGCACATCCGGTACCAGTTGGACAACTGGACGGCTTTACAGGTGACGTTCATCGAAAACAAGCACCTGGAAGGCACTCTCGACCGCTCTTTTAAGAAGCAGCTCAAGGCGCTCGAGGATATGCTTGCCGACATTCTGCGTCGCGGCATCGCTTCGCGCAAAATTGCCAATCACGATCCGGAAATGGCCTGCCAGACTTTGCTCGCAGCACTTCGCTGGCGCCATCAGGCACAGGGCAAGGGCCTCCGCCTCATGGAAGAGCGGGCCGACAGCGTCGTTCGCCTCCTGGTGGACGGGCTTTTGCGCCGCTGATCGCGGCAATTCCCTTCCAGGTGTCTTCTGCCCCGGAAACGGCTTACTTACGAACGTTTGTTAGTCGAATGGAATGGTTTTGTCCGCCGCCTGCCGGTACATGCGGAAGCGCGCAAGGCCCTTGCGCTGAAGAAAGTGCATCAGGCCTACCCGAAGCACGCCCAATCCGTAACGGACACTCCTGCGGAAGTTGATCGACGAGGCTTCCGGAAAATACCGGGTGGGGCAACTGATCTCCGCAATGGCGTAACCCCGGTATATGATCTGCGACAGCATTTCATTGTCGAAGACAAAGTCGTCGGAGTTCGTGCGGTAGTCGATGTGCTCCAGCACTTCGCGCGAAAAAGCCCGGTAGCCCGTGTGGTATTCCGACAACTTGTAATTTACCAGCCAGTTTTCCAGCAGCGTGAGCACCCGGTTGAACAGGTATTTGTAACGGGGCATTCCCCCGGCTCGGGCTCCTTTTCCGAGAATGCGCGATCCCAGCACGACGGGGTAGAGCTCCTCGCCGATGATGTTGACCATGCTCGGTATGAGTTTTGGCGTGTACTGGTAGTCGGGATGCAACATGATCACGATGTCGGCCCCGATCTCCAGGGCTTTGTCGTACAGCGTCTTCTGGTTGCCACCGTATCCCTTGTTCTCCGCATGCCGGATGCAATGGTGGATGCCCAGCGATCGGGCCAGTTCGAAGGTGCCGTCACGGCTGGCATCGTCGCACAGAATGAGTTCGTCGACAAGCTCCATCGGGATCTCTGCCAGGGTTTGCTTCAGCGTTTGAACCGCGTTGTAGGCAGGTAAGACGACGACTACTTTTTTGGCGTGGTACATCGCACAAGGGTCAGTCGGCCTGGTCTGCAGGCGGGTCCTGGGCAATCAATCCGTGCGCCATCAGCTCGCGATACCATTGAAAGCATTTGCGAATGTCACGGATCCGCACCCGGTAAGGATCGTATTCGGGAAGTATTTTTTCAAAATAACCTCGGCACAGAGCGTCCTCCGCATCGGGACCGGGAACCGGGTCGTTGGGCTCTGCAGTCAGAAAGCGCTGGTAAACATCCCTCAGCGGAATGTTGTCCGCCCCCAGCGAATAAATGCCGATGGTCTCCAATGGAGAAAACTGGTAGCTTCGGGAAGCATAAAAATGCACCTTTTTACCGGCGAGTTCTTCGAGGATCAAGCCGTTGGGCTTGGAAGCCACCAGGCGAAACAGTCCAGGTTTTGCGGATACCGCGATGATTTTGTCGATGTTTACCATGAATGAGAATGGGGTGCAAATATCCTGGTTTTTGCAAAAGCACACGCGAAGAGAAGAAAAAAAGGCCTGGCTAAATTTCCAGCTGCCCGCCCTGTAAACCGGAAACCGGAGCAGCGGGCTTAATTTCGCAGGAGAAAAGCCTTCGTCAACCCCTACCCGGCAACATGTCGATCACGCCCCATTCTGAAGTTCTTCGCCGCATCGAATTCCGGCGGCACACCAAGGATGCCGTTTTTATCCTTGCGGGCGTTTGCTGTGCAAGCCTGGGTCTCAAGGGCTTTCTGTTGCCGAGCCGCTTTCTCGACGGCGGTGCCATGGGACTTGCCCTGATGGTTCAGGCCTTGTCGGAAATCGACCTGTCGCTGCTGATCGTGGCGATGAATCTGCCCTTCATTGCCATGGGGGCCAGGCAGTTTTCCATCGCATTTGCCGTCAAGAGCAGCGCAGCCATCGTTTTGCTGGCCATGATGGTCCACTTTCTATCTTTCCCTCCCGTTACGGTCGACAAGCTGCTCATTGCCGTTTTCGGTGGCTTTTTCCTGGGTGCAGGCATCGGCTTTGCCATACGCGGGGGAGCGGTGATCGATGGTTCCGAAGTGCTGGCCGTGTCAGTCAGCAGAAGATCCTCACTGACCGTAGGCGATTTTATCGCCGTTTTTAACGTCGTGCTGTTTGCAGGAGCTGCCCTGCTCTTCAGCATTGAGACAGCCATGTATTCCATGCTCACCTACCTGTCGGCCTCCAAGACCGTCGATTTTATCCTCAACGGAATCGAAGAGTACATCGGGGTGATGATCGTTTCGGATCACGCAGAGGAGATCCGGCACCGGGTAACCCATGACCTCCAGCGGGGCATAACGGTCTTTAAATCGGAAGGGGGATTCGGGAAGTCGGGCGTCGTGCAGATGGAAAAAAAGATCCTTTTCTGTGCCATCACCCGGCTGGAAGTGACCAAACTCCTAAATGAGATCGAAAAAGTGGACGAAAGGGCCTTTGTCATACAGTATCCCATCAAAGACACCAAGGGTGGAATGATCAAAAAACGCCCCCTCCACGATTGAAAGGAATGTTAAACTTGTCAAAATAAAAGTATCAAAATACTTTTATTGACAAAATCATCATACATTTGCCATCAAACGTTAAAAGAGTATGCAACCATCAACAGACAATATGCTCGACGTAACCACGATCGAGCCGCGGATGAAACACCCTACGATTTTCAGCCGCTTCGACGCTTTGGCCGAGGGTCAGAGCCTGACCATTCACAACGACCACGACCCGAAGCCCCTGTATTACCAGATGTTGGGTGAGCGGGGAAATGTATTCCATTGGGAGTACCTGGAGCAGGGGCCCGAATGGTGGAAGGTGCGCATCACCAAGCGGGTGGCCGGAGCACCGGAGGAGACCCTGGGGCAAATGGCGGTACAGGATTTGCGCAAAGTCGAAGTGTTTAAGAAGTACGGCCTGGATTTTTGTTGTGGCGGAAAGAAGACCCTAAAAGAAGCCTGTGCCGAGAAGGGGCTCGACGTCGTTCGCATTGAGCAGGAGCTGCAGGCCGTGGACCGCGCACCCCAAGCTCAAGCCAAGCCGCTGCCATACAGCGATTGGGGATTGGACTTTCTCGCCGATTACATCGTCAATACGCACCACCATTATGTGCAAAAGAGCCTTCCCGACCTTCGGGCTTACGCCGACAAGGTCGCGACGGTACACGGCGACCGCCATCCGGAACTCACCAACGTGCAGGCCATCGTACAGCAGGTAGCACAGGAGTTGACCTCGCACATGATGAAGGAGGAGCGCGTACTGTTCCCCTACATCAAATCGCTGGTTGCCGTATCAAAGGGAGAGCAGACGATGGAAGCATCGCCTTTTGGCACGGTGCGCAATCCCGTCAACATGATGGAAATGGAGCACGACATCGTAGCCAGGGATTTGGAGGAGATCCGCGCCGTAACACACAATTACGCCTTGCCGGATGACGCCTGCGGCAGCTACCGACTGTTATTTCAAATGCTCGACGAATTCGAGCAAGACCTGCACCTCCATGTTCACCTGGAGAACAACATATTATTTCCAAAGGCCATCGAGCTGGAAGCAAAGCTGTTCGCCAATTGAAGCGGCAGCGGGCGCTGCGGGAATTCGCGGGCAGAGGCGTATGCTGATGCTGCGGATGCGGATTCTCCCGGTTTTGCTGGCAATAAGCAAAGGCCATGATTCCCATTGACGCCAACACCAAGATCGCAACCCTGATCAACCAGCATCCCGACGCTCTGGAGGCCATCGTCGGCTTGTCGCCGCATTTTAAAAAACTTCGCAATCCGATCCTTCGCAAACTGATGGCTTCGCGCACCACCATCGACACGGCGTGCCGGGTGGGCAAGATACCGCTGCGGCTGTTTTTTGAACGACTGGCCCCATTGGGCTTTGTCGCTTCCGGAACGGAGTCGACGCGGGAGGTGCCTGGTGCAGAGCCCCGGCCCTTGCCGGAAGTGGTGAGAAGCCTGCATCCCGAAAAAGTGGTAGATCTCGACGTAAGGCCCATCCTGGGTTCCGGCTTGGATCCTCTGGAGCGGATCCTGCAGGAGGTGCGCAAACTTCCGGCTGGACATGTGCTGAAAGTCATCAACAGCTTTGAACCGGCGCCGTTGATCCTGCTGCTCAAACGCCAGGGGTTTGAGGCCCATGCCGTGCACCGGGATGCTGACACGGTAGAGACCTATTTTTTTAGGTCTTCTGAGGCGGTGCGCATACCCAAATCAGAGCTACCGGTCCAGGGCGGAAGCTGGGCGGAGGTCGAAAACCGGTTTGGAGCCTCGATGACCCGCATCGACGTGCGCGGAATGGAAATGCCTCAGCCCATGTTTGCCATCCTCGACGCAATCGACGGACTGGAAGCCGGAAAGGCGCTCTTTGTACAGCATAAACGCGTGCCCGTTTTTTTGCTGCCCGAACTCGAAGAACGGGGCATAGAATACGTCCTCAACGACCGCGGGGAAGGCGACGTACAGATGATCCTCTACCGCAACTGATATGATGGGAGTGCCGGAGCGCTTGCGTACCACGCCGTCAGGACTTGTTCTGCCCTTTTACGCATACGCCGCTGCTTCCTTTCTAGCCTCGGCCCTGCTGGCATTCTTTTCCCTGGATGCCTTTGGCGAACACCATCACCACCCACACCTGCTTGCCGTGACTCACTCCATGGCCCTTGGATGGGCAACCATGATCATTTTCGGGGCGAGTTACCAGTTGGTTCCCGTTCTGATCGAACGCGAGTTATACAGCGTCCGCATGGGATATGTGAGCTTTGCTTTTTTGGCAACAGGCATTCCATTGCTGGTAGGGGCTTTTTACGCGTTCGACATGGGCCCGCTTGCCAAATGGGGAGGGCGACTGGTTCTGCTCGGCTTCGCACTCTACCTCATCAATTTGTCGAAAAGCATCGCGCTGAGCGGCATTCGCAACATCCATGTGCGCTTTGTGCACACGGCCGCGATATGGCTTTTTGTCGTTGGGGCATTTGGGCTGGTGCTGGTTTACAATTTTACCTTCAGGATGCTTCCCGGCGATCCCTGGAAATACCTGCCCCTGCACGCGCATGCTGGGGTGCTCGGCTGGTTTCTGATGCTGATCCTGGGCATTGCTTCGCGGCTGATCCCCATGTTCCTGGTTTCCAAATACACTAACGAACGTTTGTTAGTATGGATTTATTATCTGGTCAATAGCGCATTGGCAATCTACATTGTAGCATTTTACGTTCCGGCATTGCGCCTGATCGCTCCATTGCCCTGGGTGCTGTTGCTGGCCGCCGTGATCCTGTTTGGCGCGTATTGCCGCGGAGCATTCCTCATGCGGTTGCGCAAAAGCGTGGATGCCCCCATGAAGATGTCGCTGCTCTCTGTGTTGATGATCCTGTTGCCGCTGGTGGCCATGCTCGCCTACCTCGTCGCCTACGCAGGTCGGGGTGGTGAAGGCGGACAACTGCTAACCACCTATGGCTACCTCATTTTTTTTGGGTGGATCACCGCCATTATCCTGGGCATGACCTTTAAAACCCTGCCATTCATCGTTTGGAACCGGGAATACCGGCCGGGCAGTTTTACAGGCAAGCCACCCAATCCCAAGGATCTTTACAGCGATGGCCTTTTCAAAGCAGGAGCACTTGCTTACCTTGCGGGATTCGCCGCTTTCGCGTCCGGCATTGCCATAGAACATCCGTGGACGATGCGCGTGGGGGCCGGACTGGTAGTGGTCGCCGCTGTAGCTTACAACGCCAATGCCTGGAAAGTACTCTTGCATCGAAAACGAGCACCTAAATGAACGAGATGAATGCAATCGACCGCCATGGTTTGCGGGCTGCTGAGGCGCTCCAGGAGGTGCTCGACCCGGAAATCGGTCTGAACATCGTAGACCTCGGTCTCGTGTACGGGATCGAGGTTTTTCCGGAAGAGCAGAAGCTGCGGTGTCTGCTGACCCTTACAACCCAGTTCTGTCCCATGGGCGAATCGATTGTCGATGGGGCGCGCGTTGCGCTGGAGCGGGCTTTCGAAGGGTATGCGGTTGATGTGGACCTGAAATTTGATCCTCCTTGGGCATATGGCATGATTTCGGACGCAGGAAGACAATTTTTAAACGCATGACATGCTGAGTCTCGGTTGCAAAGCTTCGATCAAAGCCATGGTTTTCCTGGCCTCCCGGCCAAGTCCGGCGATCCGTTCAGGAATCCGCGACGTGGCAGCACACATTGGAGAAAACGAACACACCGTGGGCAAGCTTTTGCAGAAACTGGTGCGCCACGGCCTGGTCAATAGTTCCAAAGGTCCGAACGGGGGTTTTTTTCTGACCGCTCCGCAGCGCAACCTTCCCCTTATGCGGATCATAGAAGTCATCGACGGCGACAACGTGTTTCACCGGTGCGGGCTGGGCTTGAATGAATGCTCCGAAACGCATCCGTGTCCACTGCACAGCGATTTTAAAGTGATCCGGACGATGTTTGAAAAGCTTTGCAACGATAAGCGCATCGTCGACCTCACACGGGACCTCGGAAGTGGGTTGTCCCATCTTCTCGGCACGAGCCAAACCATTCCAAAGGACGACGGATCCGATGGGCACTGAGTTCATCCACCGGAACAGGCCGGATGCGCGATGGCCTTCGTGCGGCCGAAACCGGGCCCAGATCGGCGGTGCCCTATACGGACGACTGGTGGGGAGGCCTTCCTCGCCCACTTTACCCGGCCACCAAGGGGCTGGGGGCATTACATACCCCACCGATTTAACGAATCGATTGCAAGGGTTTGGATGGGTTAAAGGAACTATTCTGCCTTCTAAAGCCGTTAATTTTTGTACTTTTAAGGCCGGATTGTGTGAGCCCACTTTATCAAAAGATGTGTTACGCACTTTCCGTAGTGCACATATACCATGTGCCAGGGTAACGATTTTGCAAAATTTAATTTTATGCCTGCTGGAGTCCTGCCGCGGAGCGGGTTCAATTAAATTTTCAGATTAGAGCCTTTTGGATAAATTTGTCTTAATGATGGGGTTTGCCCACAGTAAGCGCAATACAGGAACATGAGCAATTTGGAAAGCATCATTCAGTCGTGTAAGGAAGTTGCATTTGACCTCGATTTCAAACAGGCCAAAGCCTGGAAGGGCGAATCGCCCGGCCGGATCGTGGTGGGTTACCTCCCCATCTACATGCCCCGCGAGATCGTGCATGCTGCCGGCGGTCTGCCGGTGGGCATTTTCGGTGGAGGAGACCGCAAGCCCATCGTCAAGGGCGACGCCTATTACCAGTCTTACATCTGCCACATACCCCGGAGCGTCATGGAAATGGTGCTCGACCATCAGATGGATCACTTTGACGGTTTCGTTTTTCCGTCGATCTGCGACGTGATCCGCAACCTCTCAGGCATGTTCAAGCAGCACGGATTCGGGCGATTTGTAAAATACCTCGACCTGCCACAGAACTTTGTTCCCGAGATCGGAGGACGGTTTTATATCCACGAGATGGAGCACATCCTGCGTTACATGCGCGAAGTAAACGGGAAAGAAGTCACTGCAGAAGATCTCAACCACAGCATACGTTTGTACAACCGCAACCGCGAACTCATCGAGCAGATTTACGACCTGCGCGAGGAATTTCCCTGGAGGCTCAGCCTGGAAGAATGGTATTACGTGTTGCGTGCCGGGACGGTGATCCCGGTTGAAGAACACAACGAACGGTTGCATGCGGTACTGGAGGCCATCCGGCAGCCCATCGGCACGCCACAGGATCGCATCAAGGTCGTTCTTTCGGGAGCTTTTTGCGAGCAACCCGCCATTGGTTTGATCAAAGCCATTGAAGATGCCGGTTGCTACGTCGTCGAAGACGATCTTATGCTGGGAAGCCGTATGATACTGGGCCCCATTGACGACCAGTCGGATGACCCGCTGGAAGCCATAGCCCATGCTTACCTGACCCGCAGCCGGTACTCCTCATCCATTTACGACGTGCACCAGCCCAAGGAAGACCGTCTTGAGGCCCTGGTGCAGCAGCGCAATGCGTCGGGCGTCATTTTTGCATCTGCGAGTTTCTGCGATCCCAGCCTGCTCGATGCACCCATTTTTCAAAATGCCTTTAACGTGCGCGGACTTCGCTACATCGCCTTCCAGTACAGTGAGAACATCAACCAGTTTAAGGTGATCAAAGAGCAGGTCGGCGCATTTGCCGACTCCATCAAACTGTGGGAGGACGAACCGGCAGAGGTCAGCATAGCTTGAACGATTTCAATTGACAACATAATGAGCAAAGAAGCCATCAAGGAAAAGAGCATGATTCTCCAAAAGGAGATGGTCGAAGGGTTGTTCAACGAGCTCGACCGCGTGCAGGAAACGGGAAAGAAAGTGTGTTACACCTTTGTTCCCGGAAACCTCTCGGAGCTGATCCGCTGTTTCGACATGCTGCCGGTGTATCCGGAGATCAACGCGCTGCAAAATGCCATGCGCAAAAAATCTGCCGGTTACATCAAAGAAGCCGAACGGCACGCACATTCCGAAGACGTATGCACTTACGTGAAGTGCGACATTGGCATGATGATCAAGGGAAACATTGGTCCGACGGGATCAAAGATCCCGGATCCGGACGTCCTGTTGCTGAGTTATACGGGCTGTTTTACGTTTATGAAATGGTTCGAAACCCTCAAGCGCAGCTATCCCAATGCAGAGGTCATCATGCTGCACACTCCTTACCAGGAGAACGGCGAAATGACCCCGCAGATGACTGCTTACATGGTACAGCAACTGGAGCAGGAAGTGATCCCAAAAATGGAAAAGGTTTCCGGGGTGAAGTTCGATCCGGAGAAGCTGAAAAAGATCCTTGGTCTTGCACGCGAAGCGCAGGATTGGATCGCGCGCATTTTTGAAACGACCAAGCACCGGCCTTCGCCGATCGACGCGTATTTCGCCGGTGTGTATTACATAGGGCCCATTAACATTGGGTTCAGGGGCACCCCGGAAGCAGTCGCCTATTACAAGGAGCTTTACAACGAGATCATGGAGCGGGTGCTGCAGGGACTGGGACCCATCACCCCGGAAGGAGAAATGCCGGAAGAAAAGTACCGCCTTGTGGTGGAAGGACCTCCCAACTGGACCAACTTCCGCGAGTTCTGGAAAATATTTTACGACATGGGTGCAGTGATCGTTGCTTCATCTTACACCAAGGTCGGCGGCGTTTACGATCTGGGATGGCGTCATGACCCCGACCGTCCGCTGGAATCGCTTGCAGAATACTGCATGAACTGCTACACCAACCTCAACATACCGCAGCGCATCTCCCTGTTGTCGAAACTCATCAAAGAATACCACGCCGACGGTTACGTGACCAATTCCATCAAAAGCTGCAATTCATTTTCAGCAGGTCAGCTCGCCATGATGCGCGAGATTGAAGACAAGCTCGAAGTGCCGGTAGGTTTTATAGAATCCGACCTGGTGGATCCGCGGTATTTTTCGTACTCAAACATCAAAAACCGTTTGGAATCGTATTTCCAGATGCTGGCACAACGCAAATTCATCCACGAAACTCAAAATGCATAAGGCATGAAAAAATACTATCTGGGCATCGACCTGGGATCAACCACCTCCAAGGCGATCATCATCGACGAAAAGGATCAGATCGTGGGCCGGGGAATTACCAACACACGGGCAAACTACAAGGTTGCCGCAGACATTGCCCGTCAGGAAGCTGTTTACGACGCCCGCTTCAACCTGCTGCACGCGAAGATCCAACCTGAGATCCAGGCCAATCCCAGCCTGGTTAAGTATCTCGAAGACATCCGCCGCGTGTTTCAGTACGTGCAATTCCGCCATCGAATGCTTCGGCTGGAAGAGCTGCTGGCTGAAACCGCTCAGTCGTTCCAGCGTCATGACAACGACGTACTCGAACAAACGTTGAGCAACATCCTTCAAACCATCAGGCCGCGCATTCGCGATGGGTTTTTACATCGCAACCTCGGAGGGCAGAATCAGTTTTTCCGCGACATCGTCAGCGAGCAATACAATCTGGAAGTCTCTTCCGTTCCCCCCGAATTATATGAGCCTTTGATGCTTGCATTCGACAAGAGCATCACACCCGTGGAAAACGAGATGTTTACGCAGAGTTTTGAAGAGCTCGTTTACGAGGCCATGCGCTATTTAAACGAAAAGTACCAGGGACTGGCGGATCAACCCAATGCAGGTGCACAGGACGACTGGTATTATGCAGAACTCAACAGTTCGAGCAAATCGTTTAAAAGCATCGAGCGCACGCTGACGCAGTACATAGACGACGTGGTTAAAGAAGAGATCCACATTGCCAACATGGTTGGCACGGGTTATGGACGGGCGTTGCTGCCGTTTCCCGAAGATTGCATCATGTCGGAGATCCTTTGCCATGCCTATGGGGCCCACGCCATCTTTCCCAACACGCGCACGGTGCTCGATATCGGAGGGCAGGACACCAAGGCCATACAAGTCGACAAGCACGGGCTGGTTACCAGTTTTCATATGAACGATCGTTGTGCTGCAGGATGCGGCCGTTACCTTGGGTACATTGCCGATGAATTTGGACTCTCGCTCAATGAGTTGGGCCCCGAAGCGCTGAGCGCAACGCGAGAAACCACGATCTGTTCGACCTGCACGGTATTTGCCGGAGCGGAAGTAAAGGAGCTGCTTCACAATGGCGAAGAGCGGCCCAACATCCTCGCGGGTTTGCACAAGGCCATCGTGCAACGGGCCATGTCTCTGCTGGCGCGATCGGGGGGAGTGCGAAACGAGTTTACTTTCACGGGAGGCGTTGCGAGAAACCAGGCCGTTCTCAAGTACGTCACCGAGATGGTGCGCGAATCGTATGGCGAGCTCACCATGAACATACACACGGATTCCATTTTCATGGGTGCTTTGGGCGGAGCCCTGTTTGCGCGCAAGGGAATGATCCAGGCCCTTCCAAAGGAAGTTGCCGCAAAGGCATCATGATCAACCATCATTGATAAACAAAAATAATATGAGCGAAAAGATCTATACCATGGGCATCGACGTTGGCGGTAGCTACGTGAAGGGCGTTTTAATGCAATACGACCACGGGGGAGGTGACCACCGGCTCGTCGACAAGCAGACGGAGAAAATCCGGAAGCGCAATCCTAAAGATGTTGCCGCAGATGTTGCCGATATGTTGTTGCAACGTAACCGCCTCGAGTACGACCGGGACATTGCCTATGCAGCTTCGACGGGAGAGGGCGAAATGGTGACGCGCAAAACGGGTCACTTCTACAGCATGACCTCCCATGCGCGAGGCGGCATTTTCTTTGCCCCGGGTGCAAAGACGGTGGTTGATATGGGCGGGCTCTACGTGCGCGCAATCAAAGTGGATGCACGCGGCAAAGTACTCGATTATAAAATGACGGGTCAGTGTGCATCCGGATCCGGACAGTTCATCGAGAACATTTCGCGCTACCTCGGGCTGGCCATCGAAGAAGTGGGCGAGATCTCCCTAAAGGCGGATAAGCCCGAAGTGCCCTCGGGCATTTGTGCCGTGCTCGCAGAGACCGACGTCATCAACCTCGTGTCGAAGGGGCTTTCTACACCCAATATCGTAAAAGGCATCAACTTGTCGATTGCCCAGCGCGTCGTAAAACTACTCGGCGCATTGAATGCAGAATCGCCGGTAGCGCTGGTAGGAGGGATGGGCATGAACGTCGGTATGATTCAGGCCATCGAAGAATTGTCGCAGGAAAACAAAAAGAAACAAATGGAATTTGTTAGCCATCCCGAGGCGATTTATTCCGGGGCCATTGGAGCCGCGCTTTGGGGTGGATTCCGCTATTATGTGCTGCGACAAAAGAACGCAGCCATCCTGGCGCAATAAAGCGAAACCGTCACATCGCCATGGATATACTGCAATTGAAGCTAACTGCAGGCCCTACGTTTCCAAACATTGCGGCCATGTTGCAAAACAACGCAGCGCGCTTTGGCGATCGGGTGGTCTTTCGTCAAAAGAGTGCGGATGGCGAATACCACCCGACCCGGTGGTCGGATTTTTTCAGTGACATCTGCAACATCACCCGTTCGCTTGAAGAGTGTGGCTTTGGTGCCGGGCATCGCATGGTCATCTTTTCGCGAAATCGCCTGGAAATGCTCGAGCTCGAACTGGCGGTCATGGCCATGGGCGGCGTTGCAATACCCATATTCGCACATTTTAAAAAGCCTACCTCCGACCTGCTCATCGGATTTTCGGATGCAGGCTGGATTGCGGCCGAGGGCACAGACCAGTTAGCACAAATCAGTTTGGACCAGTTTTCAGGAAAACTGATCCTCATCGACCTGCCAGCCGACCGAACGCAAATTCCTCAGGGGACTTTTTCTTTTCAGGACCTGCGACATCGCGGAGGCAAAACGGCAGAGGCAGTTTTTGTCGATGCAGATCCCGGTCAGGTGTGTCTGGGGATGTACACTTCGGGAACGATGGACGTTCCCAAACTCGTTCAGCTCACACACCGGAACATTCTTTCTCAGCAGGCAGCGATAGCGCCCCTGCTCAAGGTAGGACCCGATGATCGATTCCTATCGTACCTGCCCTGGCATCATAGTTTTGGGGGCATTTTCGAATTGTTTTCTGCCATTTGCAATGGTGCAGCTTATGCAGTGGAGAGCAGCTATGGTAAAGACGTTTCCGTGTTGTTTGAGAACTGGAAGCAGATCAGGCCAACCGTATTCTTTAGCGTACCCAAAGTGTACCAGTCGCTGTTTGAAATGACGCGGCAAAGCGCCGGGGCAGAAGACATTTTTTTCAATTCCGGATTGCGCTTTGTATTTACTGCTGCAGCCGCGTTGCCCGTTTGGTTGTCTGATGAATTCGAGCGCCGGAAAATACCGGTAATCGAGGGTTGGGGCCTGACGGAAACTTCTCCCTGTTGTACCCTCACGGATCCTGCACTGGCTCGCGCACCGGGTGTTGTGGGCATGCCCATTCCCGGCGTTTTCATCCGGATCGACGAAGAAGGAGAAATCCTCATCAAAGGACCTAATGTCATGGCAGGATATTACAAAAATGATGCTGCTAACGAACGTGTGTTCACTTCTGATGGATGGTTCAAAACAGGCGATGTTGGCGAGCTCACGGATGCAGGGTTAAAGCTGATCTCCAGAAAGGACCGGATCTTCAAACTTTCAAACGGCGAAAAGGTCATACCCACAGACCTCGAGACGGCCATTCAGAAGCAATGCCATTACGTTCAATACATCCTGGTCACCGGTTCGGGAGCTGACCACCCCGTGGCCCTGATCTTTCCCAACAAAAACCTGCTTGAAAAACCGGATTACCTGCGTACCCTCGACGAGGGATGTTTTTGTCCGCGCACCCTCAACGAACTTGGGCGTTGCCTGACGGGGTGCCTGAAAACGGCGAACGACACCATACACCAGAAATTTTCCAAACTAAAATCCGCTGCGGTCATCCTGGATGAATTGTCGATCGACAATGCCACCCTGACCCCATCGATGAAAATGGCGCCCAACAACGTGCTCGCCAAATACCGCGACCACCTCAGAAAATTATACGGAGACGACGTGCCCACCGACCAGGAAGTGTACGTCATTGAATTGTGATTGCGACAACAACTATGTACACCATTCAGGCATCGGCATACCTCAAAGAGACCATGGGAGCCTATTTCCACTCCTTTGCCAACGGGCAAAACAAAGTGGCCTGGTGCACCAGTGTGGGACCGGCAGAGCTTCTCAGGTCCTTTGGATTCGAAGTTTACTTTCCGGAAAACCACGGCGCCCTGCTTGGTGCAACGCGCACGGCAATGGATAGCATTCCCGAAGCGGTGAAGTGTGGTTTTTCAGGACACGTTTGCTCTTACACCACTTCAGACATCGGCGCGTTTCTTCAGGGGCAATCGCCGTTGCGCAAGCACTACGGACTCGAAGGGGCTCCACGCCCGGACCTCATCGTCTACAATACCAATCAGTGCCGCGAAGTTCAGGACTGGTTCAATTTCTATGCCCGCCATTTTCAATGTCCGGTAGCGGGGATCTACCCGCCAAGGCACCTCGACGCAGTCGGTGAGGCAGAGACCTCCCTTGTGGCAAAGCAATTCAAGGACCTCATCCCCATTTGCGAACAGGCCAGCGGAAGGTCTTTTGATCCCGACCGCTTTCGCGAAGTGGTCCGCCTGAGCAAAGAAGCTACCCTGCTATGGCAACAGGCCCTGCGGACGGCAGCAGCAGAAAATCCACCCATTGGTTTTTTTGATGCAACCATTCACATGGGGCCCATCGTCGTGTTGCGCGGAACGGTGCAGGCAGTTGATTATTACCGCCGGCTCGTCGGTGAACTCGAAGCCAACGTGCTTGAAGGTCGGGGTTTCCTGAACGAACCGGTTACCAGGATATTCTGGGATGGCATGCCCATCTGGGGTAAGTTGCGCATGTTGAGCGACCTGTTTATACAGAACCGGTCGGCTGTGGTGGCATCCACCTATTGCAACAGTTGGATCTTCGACCAGTTTGACGAGGCAGACCCGTGGACATCCACTGCAAAGGCCTACACGGAGATCTTCATCAACCGCAGCGAGAAGGCCAAAATGGATATGCTGGTTCAATGGTTTGAGGAGTATTCGATCGACGGCATCATCTACCACGACTCGAAAACGTGTTTTAACAACAGCAACGCACGGTTCGGAATGCCACAGCAACTGCGCGACCGCACCGGCATCCCCGCACTGGTGGTGGAAGGCGACCTCTGCGATCTGCGGTTTTTTAGCGAGGGCCAGTCCATTACACGCATCGAGACTTTTCTCGAGCAGTTGGAGAGCAGAAAAGTTACCATGCCATGACGCCATTGCGAACAGCCATCATCGGTCTCGGCCCTGTGGGTTCTATCCTGGCGGTCATGCTCAAACGTGCCGGATGCGAAGTGGCATTGTGCGTCCGCAACCAGGTGAAACGCGACAAAATACTGAACGAGGGCATACGTCTCGAAAACGTACTCAAGGCCACGGCGGAATTTGATCAGGTCTACCCCGATATTGCATCGATGGCGGATCTCAATCCCGATTACATATTTTTTGCAACCAAGACCTACCATCTTCCGGAATCCATCCAGCAAGTGGCGCAACTCAACCTGAGCAAGACCTATTTTGTGTCTGCACAAAATGGCATCGACGTTGAGGACAAGCTCGCCGAGACGTTTGGAGAATCCCGCACACTTCGCATGGTCGTCAATTTTGCCGGCGCGCTGCTCAGCCCCAATACGGTGAAAGTAACCTTCTTTCAACCTCCCAACTACATTGGTTCGGTAAACGACGCTTGTCCGGAAAAGGCCGTTGCCATTTCAGATCTTTTAAATGCGTCGGGAATGGATACGCGCGCAGTGGACAGCCAACAGTTGCGCGTTCGCGTCTGGGAAAAAACAATACTCAACGCATCGGTCAGCGCCATTTGTGGCGTGAGCCGGCTCACCATGGCCGAGGCCATGGCCGAACCGGATACCGTTGAACTCGTCGAGCAGATCATAGGCGAAGCCGTGCTCGTGGCAGAGCAGGAAAAGATCCGCTTTCCCGATGATTTTCTGCGAAAGTGTCTCGTGTATCTGAAAAGAGGCGGCGACCACTTCCCCTCGCTTGCACTCGACCTCATCCAAAACCGACCTACCGAGATCGATTACTTCAACGGCAAGATCGTGAGCTACGGCCGTAAACATTACACGCGAACCTCGCTGAACTTGTCTTTTACCAATGTGGTAAAAGCCATGTCCAACAAAAACATCATATCGCGGCAACCGGGAACCGCTTCACAGGTGAACCGGAAAATACTCGAAAAGGGACTGGTGCACAAGCAGACGATGCCGCTGGTCTTTCGGCAGATGGATTGTTTTCTGGGAGTGGACCTCGGATCGGCATTTACCAAATTTACGGTTATCGATGAAGCGGGAAAACCCCTGTTTCGCTATGTTCTGACGACCATAACGGCAGACAACAAGGCTCAGGAGAATGTACTCGCCGCGATCCACCAGAATTTCAGGATTGTACAGAGTTGCGCAACGGGATACGGCAGGAAATATTTTGAAGCCTGCGATATCGTGAAAACAGAGATCAACTGCGCTGCGGCTGGCGTGTCGCTCAGCGTTCCGGGAGAGAAAAACATCATTGACATTGGCGGTGAAGACATCAAGATCATCCGGTGCAACGCCGATGGAAACGTAGAGCAATTTTACATGAACGATAAATGCGCTGCGGGTACGGGCTCATTTCTTTCTGAGATCGCCGAGCGCGCGCAGATCAGCGTTGAGGAAATGAGCAGGCTGGCATCGCATTCTGCATACGACAAACCGCTGAACAGTTTTTGCACGGTGTTTGCCAAGACAGAGATCATGAACTGGATCTTCGACGGGATGAGCCGCGAAGACATTGCCCGAGGCATTTATCTTTCCATTGCGGGCAAGATATCCAAGATGCGCATCGATCCGGGCATTCCATGTGTGCTGATCGGTGGCGTTGCTGCTCACCATCCTTATCTGAAAAATATTTTAAACGAGATGTTTCATATTGACCTGCACATCGCAGACGCACCCCAGTACGTCGTTTCGCACGGAGCGGCGCTGCTCGCACTGCGTAACTTCCAGGCCAAGGCCGGAGCAGAAGCAAAGAAGCGCGTCGAAAAAACCCTTCCCTGATATGGAAATTCCGGAGGGAGAGGATAAACAGGTCCGTCCGGATAACGCGTCCGGAAGAGAATGCAGGAGCATAAAATATCAGGATCATCTCCGATAAAAAATACATCAATGAATATAAGCATCAGACAGTGGCAGGCAAAGGGAGTTAACGAACCCTTTGAGCAAGTGGTAAAGGAACTAGGGACATTGGACGATGACCAGGCACTCGTGCGAGTAGCAGGTTGCGGGGTATGCCACACAGACATCAGTTTCTGGCATCACGGCGTGCGCACGCGCAAGGATTTTCCGCTTACGCTCGGGCACGAGATCAGCGGAACCGTTGTGGATGGTCCACCGCACTGGAAAGGAAAAAATGTGATCGTTCCAGCCGTTTTGCCTTGTGGCGAATGCATGTTGTGCCTCACAGGTCGCAGCAACATTTGCCAGAAGCAGCGCATGCCAGGCAACGATTTTGACGGAGGGTTTGCATCGCATGTCGTCGTTCCTCACCGTTTCCTGTGTGAAGTTCCCAACAAACTATTGGAACATCATTCGCTGGAGCAGGTGTCGGTAATCGCAGACGCCATCTCAACCCCCTATCAGGTTCTGAAAAAATCCGAGCTGGTTGCAGGGGATCTCGCCATCGTCATCGGCGTTGGCGGCGTTGGGATCTATGCCGCACTGATCGCCGGCATTATGGGCGGGCGCGTGCTGGCCATCGACATCGACGACCAGAAGCTCGCACAGGCTACTGCACACGGCGTATCGGCAACGCTCAATTCACGGGGCATGGAACTGAAGGATATCCGGAAACAGGTTCGTGCCATTGCCAACGGCCTGGGAGCCCCTGAGTTTGGCTGGAAGATCTTTGAAATGTCGGGAACCCGCGCCGGCCAGGAGCTGGCGTTTAACCTCATTACCTATGCTTCTACGCTGAGCATCGTGGGATTTACCATGGATAAGGTCGACGTACGGCTGAGCAACCTCATGGCCTTTGATGCAAAACTGATTGGCACGTGGGGATGCAAACCCGAGCTTTACCCTGAAGTGGTGGAACTGATCGCATCGGGTAAACTCGACATTCGCGACTTCGTGCAAACCCTCCCGTTGTCGTCGATCAACGAAGTATTTCGCGATACCCTTGCTCACCTGTTTACCCGCCGCGTTGTGCTGGTTCCGGATTTTAACTAACAAACGTACGTTAACATCATAAATGAAATAAACACAAGATATGCAATTGAAGAACCACAACCTTACGGACGTTCGTTATTCGGAGATTCTGTATGAGAAGCGGCCGGTCCGCAATACGGACGGATCACTTGTTGACGGACTTTACAATGCCTGGATCATCCTCAACAATCCGGCTCAGTACAATTCCTACACCACGGCTGCGATCAAACAGATCATCCTGGCGTTCGGGGAGGCATCCAACGACCGAAGCGTCGTCAACGTGGTGTTTACCGCAGTGGGTGAAAAGGCCTTCTGCACCGGCGGCAACACAGCGGAGTATGCAGAGTACTATTCAGGCAACCCGCAGGAGTATTCGCAATACATGCGGCTATTTAACGACATGGTTAGCGCCATCCTGAAGTGCGAAAAACCTGTGATCAACCGCGTCAACGGCATGCGCATTGGCGGTGGACAGGAAATCGGAATGGCGGCGGATTTTACCATCGCTTCCGACCTGGCCCGGTTTGGCCAGGCAGGACCCAAACACGGCAGCGCTGCGATTGGCGGAGCAACCGATTTTTTGCACCTCTTCGTCGGAGTGGAGCGCGCCATGGCTTCGCTTACGCTCTGTGAGCCCTGGACCGCTCACCAGGCATATCACCTTGGACTGATCACCGATCTGGCACCCGTGCTGGTGGTCGACGGTGAATTCATTGCCAACCCGCTGGTGATCACCGATCGCTTTGCCGACCAATACGGACGGATTGTTTTTGGCACATCCAAAACCGGAGAGGAGTTGGCGAAGGGAAAGGAACACATGGCGAAGGCCACCATAGATTTTCGCAAACTCGACGAAGCCGTAGACCGTCTGTCGGCCAAACTCTTACATACATTTCCCAACTGCACGGCAAAGACGCTTTCGGAAGTTCGCAAAAAAAAGCTGGAACACTGGGACAAGAACAAGGAAAGCAGCCGCGAATGGCTGGCCCTCAACATGATGACCGAGGCGCGCGCAGGTTTTCAGGCATTCCATTTCGGACCGAAGGATCGCCGTGAAGTTGACTTCATCCTGTTGCGCCGGCGGCTCGCTGAAGGGACTCCCTGGAGCGAAGCACTTCAGCACGAGATCTCTCCCCAGTTTTCCAAATGACCGTTTAAAGAATATATGGAAAAGATAAAACTCGTTTACCGGTTTGACAACTCTGTAGCACACATCACGCTCGACGACGGTAAGGGCAATGTGTTGGATCACCTTATGATGGATGAACTGCAGCAGTTGGCCGATGCATTCGGCAAGCAGCAGCATTTAAAACTCATCGTCATTCAGGGAGCCGGCAAGCATTTCTCCTTTGGGGCAAGTGTCGAAGAACACCAACGCGAATATGCAGAAGCCATGCTGAGAGGATTTCACCGCTTGCTGTTGAGTTTTCGCAACCTTTCGGTCCCCATGGCGGCTGTTGTTAGCGGACAATGCCTGGGGGGCGGATTGGAACTTGCTCTGATCTGCCATCAGATGTTTGCTGACCGGACGGCCAGGTTCGGGCAACCGGAGATTGTGCTCGGCGTTTTTCCTCCCCCGGCCTCCATACTCCTGCCAGAAAAAATCGGGCTTTCGCGTGCAGAAGACCTCTTGCTTACGGGCCGCTCAGCAGGTGCGGAGGAGGCATACCAAATGGGACTCGTAAATCGCCTTTTCGAAACGCGTGCAGAACTTGACGCAGGAACCGATGCCTGGATTGAAGAATACATTTTGCCAAAGAGCGCTTCTTCCTTGCGTTATGCATGTCAGGCGGGACGCATCAAGTTCAACCACGTTTTTAACAACTTCCTGCCACAGCTGGAGCAGCTCTACCTCGCGGAACTGATGAACACACACGATGCCAACGAAGGCATCCGCTCCTTTATGGAAAAGCGAAAACCCGAATGGCGCGATGCCTGAACGGATACAGAACCGGATGCAGGCAAATGCGGCCATCCTGGCTGGTGGCAGGTCTTCGCGCATGAACGTTCCCAAGCCATTTCTGTCTCTTGGGGAGCAAACGCTTTGCGAATCGCTGGTCAGTTCCTTTTCCGAAGCGGGTGTTCAAAAAATTGTTGTGGTGCTCAACGCCGCAATGGTGACGGAGGAACACCAAACGCCGCTCCAGAGGATCGAACGCAGCGCAAATGTCGTCGCCAACCACCATCCTGAACGAGGTAGGGCACATTCGATCCGGCTTGCCTTCAACAGTTTGGGCAAAGAACTTCCCGCATTTTTGCACAACGTCGACAATCCAGTCGTCGTGCCGCAATTGCTTCGTGCCATGTGTGCAGCCTTGGAACCCGGTGCATTTGTCGTACCTGTTTGCGACGGGGTCAATGCTCATCCTGTGTTGGTCAGCCAGGAGGTCATCAATGCACTGATGGGTTTGCCCGGCGATGATTGGATCCTGCGAGAAGCGTTGCGCGCGTTCCGCCGGATCGAAATAAACGTGACCGATCACGGCATTAAGTGGAATTTAAATACGCCGGAAGACTATGAGGCTTTCCGGCATCAAACCATAGTTAAAGAAGATGTACTTTCAGGAAATAGGCCCCATACTGTCGTCCGTCGATGAGCCCATGGCGCTCTGTACGGTGGTGGCGACCAAAGGGTCGACTCCCAGAAAGGCGGGTGCGCGGATGATCGTCACCCAAAGTGGCACAGTGTACGGTACGGTTGGCGGTGGCCATTTTGAGCAAAAGGTCGTCGTCCAGGCGTTGGAAGTCATACAATCCGGTACGCCCGGAATGTTCAGGCACGAGTTGTTACAGCAACACGATATGTGTTGCGGTGGAACCATGGAGGTGTTTATCGAACGAATGGAACGAAAGAAAAAGCTTTACATTTTCGGAGCCGGGCATACCGGACAAGCGCTTTCGCGTTTTGCCGTAGAGGCGGGATTCGACGTGTGGCTCGTCGACGATCGCGAGGCTTACCTCTCGCGATGCAGTGACCCAAGAATCCATTGCGTGCTGCAAAATTTTGAAGATGCCTTGCGGTCGTTGAAGTTCGACGCCGATGCATTCGTCGTCGTAATGACTTACCGGCACGACATCGACCGGCAGATCCTTGCCCTCTGCATCCGGCAGCCACATGCTTACCTGGGCATGATAGGCAGCCGCCGGAAGATCCTGGTAACCAAAAAGCGATTTCGCGATGCAGGCATCGCAACCGTGCACGAGCTCGATGCGGTGGATATGCCCACGGGCTTGGCCATTGGTGCAGATGGTCCGGCGGAAATAGCCGTCAGCATTTTGGCAAAACTCATCGCTGTAAAAAATAATGTAAATCCATGAAGTCAAAGCGCAAGGCAGTGGTCACCGGGGCGGCAAGGGGCATTGGACTTGCCATTGCCGAGCGGTTCATCGGGGACGGTTATTTTGTGGTCGCCGTTGACAGGGATGTTGAGGCCGGGATCTCGTTACAACAGCGCTGGGATGCCGGAACGCTGGCATTTGAGGCGCTGGATGTGTCAGAGGAAGAAGGTGTCAGGCGGTTTTTTGGTAATTTTGAGGCCCGTTACGGGAAATTGGACGTATTGGTGAACAATGCAGGGATCATCCGCGACAACTTCATCACCAACATGCCGGTAGAAGATTTTGATGCCGTGATCCAGGTAAACTTGCGAAGTGCCTGGTTGATGTGCCGTGAAGCGGCAAACATCATGCGGCAGCAACTGTCGGGCCGCATCATCAACATAGCCTCGCGGGCCTGGCTTGGCAACCCCGGCCAGTCTAATTATGCTGCCTCTAAGGCTGGACTGATCGGCCTGACGCGCGTTCTCGCCCTCGAACTTGGAAAGTCGAATGTTCTGGTCAACGCCGTAGCTCCAGGATTGATCGACACAGACCTCACCCGTAAGTTAAAAGCAGAGGTCTTGCAGCGCTTAATTGAACTGCAACCAACGCGAAGCATGGGGAATCCCGCTGATGTAGCCAACGCCGTAGCATTCCTGGCGTCTTCGGATACGGGATTTATCACCGGACAGGTCATTTACGTGGATGGTGGACGAAGCATTGGCGCCGCCGTCTGAAACGAAATTTGCTTACAACGATGTCATTGGAAAAATTAACCATAAAAGTCAACGGAACCGGGCGCACGGTGTTGGTCGAAGCCCACGAGACCCTCTCTTCGGTACTTCGCAACCGCCTGGGTCTGACGGGTACCAAGATCGGTTGCGACCAGGGTGCCTGTGGATGTTGCACGGTGGTTGCCGACGGGGTAGCGGTGCTATCCTGTCTGGCTCCGGCCTTGCGATTTGAAGGCGCTGAAATAACGACCATCGAGCGCCTGCGCGAAGGGGAGAGTTTGCACGCTCTTCAACAAAAGTTCGTAGAGAAAGGGGCCATCCAATGCGGATTTTGTACACCCGGTATGGTGATGACGGCACTCCATTTCACCGAGAGCAATCCTTCAGCGGACCGTGATGCCATCCGGAATGCACTTTCAGGCAACCTGTGCAGGTGTACGGGCTATAAAAAAATCGTCGATGCCGTCGCAGATTTCCTGCACGGTGTGCAATCGCAACCGGAAGCTCCTTCTCACCAACACATTGGTCAATCCAGACCTTACCTGGAAGCGGAACGCAAGGTTACGGGCACGGCGCTATACGCCGACGACATCCCGGTGAACAATGCCCTGCACTGCAAATTTGTTCGCAGCACCCATCCACATGCACGGATACTCTCCATAGATATTGCGGAGGCCCTGACCGCAGACGGTGTTCGCGCCATCGCGATTGGTGAAGAACTCCCGGAAAAATTCGGCGTTTTGCCGATTTCGCAGGACCAAACGGCGATGGCCATTGGAAAGACGCGTTTTAACGGGGAAATCGTCGCAGCAGTGGCTGCAGAAACAGAAGCACAGGCGGAACATGCCTGCCGGCTGGTGCGGGTCGTTTACGAGCCGCTCGAACCCTTTTTTGAAATCGACGATGCCCTGACAGATGCCGGATCGCACGAAAAGATCCATGAACACGTTCGCTTCAACAATAACGTCCACAAAAAGGCAGAACTCCGCTTTGGCAACCAGCAGGAGGGCCTGGAACGCTCCCACGCCAGGGTACGGGGAAGTTTTGAATTCGCCGGCCTCAGCCACGGATTTACCGAACCGCACGCATCCATCGCCTATTGGGACGAAAATGGCCTGACCATGGTCAGCGCCACCCAGGTGCCGCACTATCTGCACCGCAGCCTGGCCAAAGTGCTGGGAGTACCCCTCCATCGCGTACGCGTCGTCAAGCCCACCGTCGGAGGCGGTTTTGGAGGAAAGAGCGATCCCTTTGCACACGAACTCATCATCGCCCACCTTTCGCGAAAGACCGGTCGTCCCGTTCGCGTCTGTCTCAGCAGGGAAGAGGTCTTCCTGGTCAACCACGGGAGACATCCATCCAGAATGACGGTGGAGATGGGCGTTAGCGCTGACGGCCACTTCGAAGTGCTGGATGCTGACATCGCCATCGACGGCGGAGCGTATGGCAGTTTTGGCGTGGTAACCTCATATTACAACGGAGTATTGCTTCAGGCTCCTTACAAACTCGACAATTTCGGATTTCGCACCTATCGCGTGTATACCAATAAGCCCGTAAGCGGAGCCATGCGCGGACACGGTGCCGTCAATTCGCGCTTTGCAGTCGAAACCCTGATCGACGAACTCGCTGAGCGCATCGGTATGGACCCCGGAGAGCTCCGGATGCGCAATTTCCTGGACGCCCACACCATGACCGTTGGACAGTATCGCATCACCTCCAACGGCAGTCGCGAGTCTCTAGAAACCGTCATGGCGGCATCTGGCTGGAGACAGCGCCGCCACCAAATGCCGGCGAACCGGGGCCTTGGCGTAGGCTGTGGATTTTTTATCAGCGGAAGCGCGCTGCCCATCATCTGGAATGAACTTCCCCAGTCGGTTGTCCACCTCAAGCTCGATTTCGACGGCCGGGTCCTCGTGACTTCAGGAGCCAGCGACATCGGCCAGGGAAGCGATACCATGCTGGCCATGGTAGTTGCAGAGACGCTGGGGCTGCCCCTTGAAAACATTTGCGTGGTGGCAGCGGATACCCTATTGACACCGGTCGACATGGGCAGCTACTCCAGCAGGGTGACCTTTATGGCGGGGAACGCAGCCCTCGATGCGGCAAAGCAGTTGCGCATGCGGATGCTGGAGGTCATAGCCGCTAAAACCAATACGGCGGTGGAAGAACTTCAGCTCGAAGCGAGTAGGGTCTTCCGGACGGATCGCAGCGTCGATCTGTCATGGCAGGAAGCGGTCGACATGTTGACTGCAGGGCGTGGCGCCGTCAGTGTCAGCGGAAAATACATTTCACCAAAACTCGGTGGTGACTTCAAAGGTTCCGGTGCAGGGCTTAGCCCTTCCTATAGTTTTGGAGCCTGCGTGGCAGAAGTGGCTGTGGACCCGGAGACGGGGCAGGTGAGGGTATGCGAAGTCTGGGGCGCCCATGACTGCGGCAAAGCCATCAACCCATTGGCCGTTGAAGGACAACTCGAGGGATCTTGGCACATGGGCATGGGTCAGGCCCTCACTGAGCAATTGCGCTATTTCAATGGATTGCAGGTAAACAGCAGCTTCCTCGACTACAAAATTCCAACAGCACTCGATACCCCTGATTTTCACACGCACATCATAGAAACCGACGACCCCGAAGGGCCTTTTGGCGCCAAGGAATGCGGGGAAGGAGCCCTGCATCCGGTGTTACCAGCCATCGCGAACGCCATTTACCATGCAACCGGCGTGCGCATACGACGCCTGCCCATCGACCCGGAAGAAATTCTGACCGGAATGGCGGAAATCAAACTCAAAGAACGAACGGTGCATGCAAACTGACATGGACATACCTAAGCAATACCTGAAACCGCGCAGCGTTGAAGAGGCCTTGAGGATGGCGTCCGGATGCATCTCCCCTTTCAAGTTTATCGCCGGAGGAACAGACCTGATGGTGCACATGAAGCAGGGCAACGAATCTGCTAACATCCTCATCGACATCAGCGGATTGGAAGAACTCAAGCAAATTGCACTGGAGCCGGGGGGCGTGCTGCGCATTGGCAGCCTTGCGTGCCTGGAATCCATTGCCCAAAATGCTTTGGTGCGCGAGCATTTCCCGGTTCTGGCCGAAGCGATCGAGACGGTTGCTTCCCCCGTATTGCGAAAGTCAGCAACCATCGGAGGTAACCTGCTCTGTGAAAACCGCTGCAGCTTTTACGACCAGAGTGAGTGGTGGCGACAGGCCGTAGGATATTGTCTTAAATGCAACGGCGACACCTGCATTGCCACTGGGGGAAAAAAGAACTGCTATTCCAAATTTTCATCCGACCTTGCTGTGGTGCTGATCAGCCTGGATGCAAGGGTAACAGGAACCGGTGAGTTGTTTTCCAAAGGGCTGCCCCTGGAGAACATTTACACGGGCGACGGTGTTCATCCAAGGAAGGTGCGCGACGGCATTATGTTGTTATCCGTTGAACTTGCTGTTGATCGCAAATTCCGTTCTGTTTACAACAAGCTGAGACCCCGCCGTTCGATGGATTTTTCTTCCCTGACCAGCGCTGTGAGCATCGATGCTCAGGGAGGGATCAACATCGTCCTCGGAGGCGTTGATCCAATGCCCGTTGTTGCCAGAGGAAACATTCACCAGAGCGACGAACTGGCTGTTCGCGCATACAAACGTTCGCGCGTCGTCGACAATGACCACTATTCGAGGAGTTATCGAAAAAGGATGATAAGCGTTTTTGTAAAGAGGAGTTTTGAACAATTGGGCATCGATCAGGATGCTCCGCAAAGTTGATCGACCATGGCGACAGGACCTGGTATAAAAAGTGAATGGATTGAAGCGGAGAACATCGTCGTTCGGTTTTCCGGCGATTCGGGTGACGGCATGCAACTCACAGGCATGCAGTTTTCGGATACAACGGCGTTTTTGGGAAATGACCTGAGTACCTTTCCGGACTACCCTTCAGAAATCCGCGCCCCAAGCGGCACCGTGGCGGGGGTATCTGCTTTTCAGGTGCATTTTGGAAGCAGCGCTGTGTTTACTCCCGGAGATCGCTGGGATGTTCTGGTAGCAATGAATGCAGCAGCATTTAAAGCGGATTTCCCGAGATTGAAACGCGGCGGCATCGTCATTGCCAATGCTGCAGGTTTCGACCGGAAAGGCCTCTCGCTTGCCAATTTTCCGGAAGGAGCGAATCCGCTTGAAGACGGCACACTGGATGGCTATACACTCTACCAGGTCGACTTCAACAAACACACTGCCGATTCCTTAAAGGGCATCCCACTTCAGCCAAAAGAGGTGGCTCGATCAAAAAACATGTTGGTCCTGGGTCTGCTCTTTTGGATGTTCGACAAGTCGATGGAATTCACCGTTGCCGCCATCCGGGATAAGTTTCTCGACAAGCCCGATATTGCTGAGGCCAACATTCAAGCACTGAAATCCGGATGGAACCTTGGCGAGAACATGGAGATCTTCACCACGCGATACGTGGTTCGTCCTGCATCACTTCCTCCCGGTACCTACCGAAACGTCCATGGCAACCAGGCGATTGCCATTGGCCTGATGGCCGCAGCCGAAAAGTCCGGGCTTGGTCTGTTCCTGGGTTCTTATCCCATCACTCCGGCAACCGACATACTTCAGGAGCTCTCCCGGTACAAATCCAATGGGGTGCTCACGTTTCAGGCGGAGGATGAGATTGCTGCAGTCTGTGCAGCCATAGGGGCGGCTTATGCGGGCAAGCTCGCAACGACAACGACTTCGGGACCGGGGCTTTCTTTAAAGACGGAAGCAATCGGACTGGCGACCATACTGGAAATCCCACTTGTCATCATCGACGTTCAGCGTGGAGGGCCCTCCACGGGGCTTCCTACAAAAACCGAACAGGCGGATCTTATGATGGCCTTTTATGGAAGACACGGAGAAGCTCCACTGGTTGTATTGGCAGCGAAATCGCCTAACGACTGTTTCCGGATGGCATTCGAAGCCTGTCGAATTGCCATCGAGCACATGACCCCGGTCATTTTACTTTCAGACGGGTACATTGCCAACGGCGCCGAACCATGGAGATTTCCTAAAGCAGATGAACTACCCGCTATCCGCGTGCAGTTTTTGGACCGCACCAACGGTCCAGACAACACCCTGTTGCCATACCTGCGCGACGAGCAGGGCGTCCGTCCGTGGATCATACCCGGCACACCGGGTTTGGAGCATCGCATTGGCGGGCTGGAAAAGGAGGACAAGACGGGTAATGTGAGTTACGATCCACAGAACCATGAGAAGATGGTCAGGCTTCGCATGCAAAAAATACAAAATGTCGAACGCGATATTCCACTTGCAGAACTGGATAGCGGCACGACCGAAGATGGGTTGCTGGTGGTAAGTTGGGGCTCGACGTACGGTGCGGTTAAAACGGCCATCCGCATGCTTCGCAACGACGGGCTCGGCGTTGCCCACCTTCATGTGTCTTACCTGAACCCTTTCCCGGCCAACCTGGGCGATATCCTGGGCCCGTTCCAAAAGATACTCGTTCCCGAAATGAACAGTGGGCAATTGGTTTCCATCCTCCGAAGCCGGTATCTCGTCCCCGCCAAGGCATTTTCGAAAGTTCAGGGACAACCATTCACAACGGAGGAACTCTGTAATGCCATTTCCGAACACTACAATGCTAAATGATGCAACTCGCTTTTACAGAACCGGCAGGTAAACTCAGTCCCAAGGATTTCGCCTCCTCGCAGGAAGTCAAGTGGTGTCGCGGCTGCGGCGACTACTCAATCCTCAAGCAGGTACAGACCATTTTTCCAGACCTGGGAGTAGCCAAAGAAGATTTTGTTTTCATCTCCGGCATCGGATGTTCCTCGCGCTTCACCTACTACATGGATTCGTACGGCCTGCATGGCATTCACGGCAGGGCATTGTCGATTGCATCCGGTGTAAAAATGGCCAATCCGGAATTGAGCGTATGGGTGATCTCAGGAGACGGCGATTCGCTGTCGATCGGGGGGAACCATTTTATCCATACCATCCGGAAGAATTTTGACATCAACATGTTGATGTTTAACAACCAGATCTATTCGTTGACCAAAGGTCAGTATTCGCCGACTTCGGAAAAAGGTAAAGTGACGAAGACTACACCTTTTGGATCGGTGGAAGAACCCTTTGATCCCGTTGCCCTGGCGCTGGGTGCCCAGGCGAGATTTGTTGCGAGGACCATCGACTCCGACCCAAAGCACATGCGCGATGTATTATTGCGCGCGCATGGTTTCAGGGGAACTTCGTTTGTCGAGATCTACCAGAATTGCCCGATTTTCAACGACGGTGCCTTTGAGTTATTTTCAGACAAGCACGCGAAAAAGGAACAGATCATTCTGCTCGAACACGGTAAGCCCCTCGTGTTTGGAGACGCGCAGCAGATGGGGATCTATTTTCAAAACGGGCGGCCGCGCATTGCTCCGCTCGGGGATCCGCAATTCAGCGAAGACGACCTGTGGATCCACGATGAAACAGACCGCGTGAAAGCCGTCATCCTCGGAATGTTTTCCCGTATGGTGCAGGACGGCCGTCCCTTTCCACGTCCGTTTGGTATCATCTTTGCGCAGGAGGGTGAAACCTATGAGGCGATGCTTTACGCACAAATTGAAGCCGTTCGCAGCCGCAAAGCAAAAATGGATCTCGACCAGATCTTGTCGGGAACCAAAACATGGAACATTCAGTGATTGCCTTATTCCCTAACATACCCTATTTTCTGTAATGAGCCACAACCCGGTAAAGACCCTGATGGATGAACACGAGTTCATCGCCAGTGCACAAACGATCGTTCGTAAGTTAAAAAATTTGTGGGAATCTGACCCGGATGCCTATCGGGAAGCGCTCGACAAGTTGCTGGATTTCTTTGTTCGCTACAGCGACGGATTTCATCACCACAAAGAGGAGGAGGTCCTGTTCCCCCAGATGCGCGACCATCCCGGTTTTATGCTCGGCGACATCCTTCAGGAACTCGAGGAGCACCACGATGCTTTCCGCGAATTCGTTCAGGACATCAGGGCGGCAGCGGGATCCGGAGAATTCAAGGGTGCGCAGGACTTGCTGGAAAAATACATGGAGCAGTTGCTCGACCACATCGCCATTGAGAACGACGAGCTGTTCATCATGGCTGAAAACCTCTTCAGCAGCGACGAGCTGGAGAGAATGTACTTTTTATTTGAAGACGTCGACGCCGAGCTGGGTCGTGCCCAAAAGGAGCAACTCGTCTCCGGGCTCAAAGAACTCGAAAACAGCATTCCCGGATGATCCGTTGAAAGGCCCGGTGGCTTGCGCGGGCAATTCATGAAATCTGCATACTTTTGCGCCGCCAGGCGCGTGGCGTCGTCGGGACGGGCCTAAGGCCCTGGCCCGAAGTGCATCGCGTTATTGCCATGGGGGCGTTCAAGACCCTTGAATTTATTAGCCTTCAGACGCCAAATCTGCAAAAAAACCACAAACGAAAGCGACGATGGACGAGATCATGAAAACCCTGGCTGAGCCCTTTCGAATTAAAATGGTGGAGCCCATCCGGATGACTACGGGCGAATACCGCAAAGTGGCGCTTGCCCGTGCAGGCTACAACCCGTTTTTGTTGAGTTCGGACGACGTATTCATTGACTTGCTCACCGACAGCGGCACCGGCGCGATGAGCCAGGCTCAATGGGCAGGAATGATGATGGGCGATGAAAGCTATGCGGGGGCAAGGAGCTGGCAGGCACTCGAGCGGGAGGTCCGCGACCTTACCGGAATGCCGCATGTGCTCCCCACCCACCAGGGCCGTGCCGCTGAACGCATTCTCTATGGTTTGATCGGGGGGCCTGATAAGGTTTTCATCAGCAACACCCATTTCGACACTACCCGGGCAAACATCGAGTTTACAGGTGCGGAAGCGTTGGACCTCATGCCGGCCGAAGCATTCGACCACACGGCAGACCTTCCCTTCAAAGGCAACATCGACCTTGACCTGGCGGAGAAGACCATACTCGAGAAAGGCCCACACCGCATCGCGGCATGCGTCCTTACGGTAACGAACAACTCCTCGGGAGGACAACCGGTCAGCATGGCCAATGCACGCGGGCTGCGCGCCCTGTGCGACCGCTACGGCATCATGTTGGTGATCGATGGTTGCCGCATTGCCGAAAACAGCTATTTCGTAAGACACCGCGAGGAAGGATTTGCCTCGCGCGATTACCGGAGCATTGCCCAGGAAATGCTCGCAATGGGAGACGCCTTTGTCATGAGTGCAAAAAAGGACGGAATGGTCAACATGGGCGGCCTCCTTTGCTTGCGGGACGAAGACCTTAGCCGGAAGTGCATCAACCAGTTGATCATTTCCGAAGGCTACACCACCTATGGAGGCTTGTCGGGCCGGGACATGGAAGCGATTGCTGTCGGTCTGCGGGAAGTATTCGATCCCGATTACCTGCATTATCGCATCCGCAGTACGGCTTATCTGGGCGAAGGGCTTCGGTCCCGCGGCGTCCCCGTGATCTGGCCCATCGGAGGACACGCGGTGTACATCGACGCTCACCGCCTTTTTCCGGAAATACCGGTGCACGAATATCCCGGATTGGTTCTTGCCACCCAACTCTACGAAAGGGGAGGGATCCGAAGCGTGGAAGTCGGCAGCGTGATGTTCGGCAAATACGATGCCTCGGGCGAACTCATTCCCGCCCGCCAGGAACTCGTGCGCCTGGCCATCCCCCGGCGCGTTTATACCCAAAGTCATATCGATTTTGTTTTGGAAGTGTTTGAACACATGCTGCGTGCGCCTTCTCCAAAGCGCGGATTCCGGATCGTTTACGAACCTCCGTTCCTCAGGCATTTTACCGCACACTTCGAACCCATTGTCGAATAATACAAGCTCACTTATGTTACCGAGAAAGAGAAGATCCTGGGCAGAGCCCTACAAGATGAAGATGGTCGAGCTGCTTAAGACCACGACGCGGCAGCAGCGTCAGCGCGCCATCCAAAAAGCAGGTTACAACACTTTTCTGCTGCCATCCGAAGACGTGTACATCGACCTGCTGACCGACAGCGGCACCAACTCCATGAGCGACCAGCAATGGAGTGCCTTTATGCTCGGCGACGAGGCCTATGCAGGCAGCAAAAGCTATTACAAACTCGAGGCGGCGATTCATAAATACTACGGATACAAATACATCATACCAACCCACCAGGGAAGGGGTGCGGAAAATATACTTTCCCAGATCATGATCAAAAAGGGTCAGTACGTACCCGGAAACATGTATTTCACCACTACGAGAGTACACCAGGAACTCGCAGGAGGAAAATTTGTCGACGTCATCATCGACGAGGCGCACGATCCTACGAGTTTGCACCCCTTCAAAGGAAACGTAGACCTGCAAAAACTCGAAGACCTCATTCGCAAGCAGGGGGCAGATAAAATTGCTTACCTCACCCTCGCCTCAAATGTCAACATGGCAGGAGGGCAGCCCTTCAGCATGGAAAACCTCAAGGCATTGCGCAAGCTTACCTCGCGCCATGGCATACCCATCATCCACGATATGACGAGGGTGGCTGAAAACGCATACTTCATCCAGCAGCGGGAAAAGGCATACGCAAAGAAAAGCGTTCGCGAGATCGTCCGCGAGATCTGCTCCTACACCGACGGCGCTACCATGAGTGCCAAGAAAGATGCGCTGGTCAACATCGGAGGGTTTATGGCTACCAACAATGCCGAGGTATTTGAGGAAGCCCGCAACCTCGTTGTCGTTTACGAAGGATTGCACACGTATGGTGGTCTGGCCGGACGCGACATGGAAGCCATGGCCGTGGGCATACAGGAGAGCCTCGACGATAACCACCAGGCTGCACGCATCGGCCAGGTTGTCTACCTCGGTGAGAAAATGCAGTCATTCGGCATCCCCATTGTTTTGCCCATTGGAGGTCACGGGATCTTCGTGGATGCAAAATCCTTCCTGCCGCACATTCCGCAAGATCATTTTCCCGCCCAGGCGCTGGCCGCAGAGATCTACGTAGATTCTGGAGTGCGCACTATGGAGCGCGGAGTTGTTTCTGCCGGACGCAAACCGAACGGCGAGAACTATTTTCCCAAACTGGAACTCGTGCGCTTCACGCTGCCGCGGAGGGTATACACCCAGGCGCACATGGACGTGGTGGCAGAATCAACCGCTGCTGTTTACGAACGACGCATGCGCATCCGAGGACTCCGAATGGTGTACGAGCCCAAATACCTGCGCTTTTTTCAGGCGCGGTTTGAAAAAGCATGATCGCACCCCAACTTTTCCAGCCAGCGAGCATTGCAGTCGTCGGTGCTTCGGAAAATCCGACCAAACCCGGAGGTAAAGTGCTTTCAAACCTCCTAAGGGGAAAATTTGCAGGCCCCATCTATGCGGTCAACAAAAAGCCCGTTCATGTCGACGGAACCATTTATTGTGCCGACATCGCAGAAATGCCATCGGCTGATCTGGCCATCATCTCTATTCCTGCAAAGGACTGCATCGAGGTGGTGGGGCGCTTATTGGAAAGGGGAACAAGGGCATTCATTTTGTTTTCTGCAGGTTTCGGCGAAGCCGGAGCGGAAGGCCAGACGGCGGAGGAGACACTCGTCAAAATGATTGATGATGCGGGCGCGAGCCTCATCGGCCCCAATTGCATTGGCGTAATACATGCCGCATACAAAGGGGTGTTCACGGAACCCGTTCCGGATTACGATCCAGACGGATGCGAGCTGATCTCGAGTTCCGGTGCGACGGCCATTTTCATCATGGAGGCGGGCATTCAGCGCGGACTGCGCTTTTCAAACGTGTACTCGATTGGCAATGCTGCACAAACGGGTGTCGAGGACCTTCTTGAGTATATGGACGAACAGTTCACAGAAGATCAGGCGCGCGTCAAACTCCTTTACCTCGAAGACATCCGCAATCCGTTCAAGTTTATGAAACATGCCGCATCCCTCATCCGCAAGGGGTGCAAGATCGCCGCCATCAAATCCGGTTATTCGGAAGCGGGTGGACGTGCAGCCTCATCGCACACCGGGGCCCTGGCCACCGCCGACAACGTCGTGCGCGCGCTGTTTAAAAAATCGGGCATCGTTTACTGCAGCGGCCGCGAAGAGCTCATTACAGCAGGCTGCATCTTTCAAAGTAAGGAACTGCCTGGTGACAAACTGGCGGTGATTACCCATGCCGGTGGCTCCGCCGTGATGTTGACCGATGCGCTTACATCGGGAGGCCTCCAGGTCCCGCGCATTCCCCCGGAAGGTGCGGCGGCCTTGCTCAGCAGGCTGAATCCCGGTTCTTCAGTGGCCAACCCGATCGATTTTCTCGCCACGGGTACGGCCTCCCAACTGGCAGACATCATCGACTTTTGCGAAAATTGCGAGGGCATTGACGGCATGATCGTCGTTTTCGGAAGTCCCGGTTTGTTTAAAAGTGTGCGGGATGTTTACGAGGTCATCCACAATAAAATGACGCATTGCAAAAAGCCGATCTACCCGGTACTTCCGTCAATCATCAACGCCCGCCTGGAGATTGAGGAATTCCTGGCGCGGGACCACGTGAACTTCAGCGACGAGGTCGTTCTCGGTAAGGCCTTGCCCTTTGTTCATTTCAGACCGAAGCCTACGTTTGGGATGACCCACCTGGCTCCAATGGAGACGGCTACGATCCGGAGCATCATTTCCCAGGCAGAAGAAGGGTATCTCGACCCACAGCTTACGAGACAACTGCTCCAGGCTGCGGGAATCCGCATGGTCGAAACCGTGGTCTGCAACAGCCAGGCAGCACTGGACGCTGCAGTGCGAAAAATGCAGTATCCAATCGTTCTCAAGGCGGTTGGCCCGGTTCATAAAACTGAAGTTGGAGGAGTGGTCCTGAACCTCAATAGCAGGGAACAGGTTTTGGAAGAATACAGACGACTGGAAAAGATCCCCGACGTAAAAGCCGTCCAGATCCAGGAAATGAAATTCGGAGAAGAACTATATTGCGGCGCAATAAGGCAGGGACAGTTTGGCCACCTGGTATTGTGCGGCCTCGGAGGTATTTTTCTCGAGGTTCTCAACGATGTAGCCAACGGCCTTGCCCCGCTCAACGAAGCAGAGGCGCGCAGCATGGTCAGATCGCTCAAAGCATACAAGATCATTCGCGGTTACCGCAACCGCCCGGGTGTCAACGAAGACCTCTTCGTCGATGCCGTGGTTCGCGTCGCATCCCTCGTCCACCTGGCTCCGGAAATCGCCGAGCTCGACATCAATCCCTTTAAGGGCAGCCCCGGCGAACTGGTCGCAGTGGATGCCCGCATTCGCATCGAAAAGTAAATGAAAACCCCGCTGGTGCCTTTCGTGCTGCTTTGCATGGCCTTCATGGCCTATACCATCAGCATTTACCAGAGGCCCCTCCGGCACCCGGTTCCTGCTGAAGATGCCTCCCGCATTGCGCAGGGCAGGCTGGTGTGGCAGAAATACAATTGCCAAAGCTGCCACCAGCTTTTTGGGCTCGGAGGATACCTGGGTCCCGACCTGACTAACCTGCTCTCTACGCCGGGGAAAGATGCCAATTACCTGAAAGCCTTCGTGCGATCGGGCATCCGCCAGATGCCCCCTTTCGACGTCCCGGAGGAAGAACTCGAATTACTCGTCGAATTCCTGCGTGCTGCAGATCGCAGCGGAAAGGCAAGCCCCGCAAACTTCCGCATCAAATCCGACGGAATGATCGAAGCCCATGATTGAACCTCGCCCCATTGCCAAACCCTTCCTGCTCACAGCACTCCTGCTGTTGGTGCTCGCCGCATTATTCGGATTGCTCGCCTCCTTGTCCTACCTGTTTCCCGAATGGGGAAAACAGTCTTTTGGTTTCATCCGGCTGAGGCCAATGCATGCCACAGCCGCCCTCTGCTGGATCTTCGTCGGGGCAACCGGAGCCGTTTACAGCGCCATCGAACACAAATTTCCCGGTAGCCTGTCGCGAACCCTGATCCGGGTGCAGTGGTCGCTTTGGCTCGTCGCCCTGATCGGAGCATTTGGCTGTTACAGCCTGGGTATTTTTGGCGGTCGGGAGTATTGGGAATTTCCGCCGGTGGTGGCCCTTCCCATCGCGCTGTCGTGGCTCGTCATGCTCGTGCATTTTGCCCGCGTTATGCGCAATCGCGGCCCATGGCCCGTATACCACTGGATGTGGATGACGGGCATCGCGTTTTTTCTCTTCACCTTTATCGAAAATTACCTTTGGCTGTTTCCCTATTTCAGGGCTGAACTGATCACCGATCTGACCATACAATGGAAAGTCAACGGATCTATGGTGGGAGCATGGAACCAGATGCTCTACGGAACATCGATCTACCTGATGGAACGCATTTCCGGAAACGACAAATTGGCAAAAAGCAGGATGGCGTTTTTCCTCTATTTTCTGGGACTCTTTAACCTGATGTTCAACTGGGGCCACCACATCTATACCCTTCCTACCGACGCCTACGTCAAGTATTTCGGATACCTCGTCAGCATGACCGAATGGTTCATCCTTCTCAGGATGCTGTACCTTTGGAGATCTTCCCTCTCGGATTACCGCAGGCATGCTTTTTATTTTCCCTACCGTTTCATGATCGCAGCGGAAGTCTGGCTGCTGCTGAATTTGTTCCAGGCGCTGCTGATGTCGATTCCTGCCATCAATCTGTATACGCACGGCACCCACGTCACGGTAGCCCACGCCATGGGAACGACGATTGGCATCAATACGATGATCCTGTTTGCGGCCATGTTCACTTTTTTGGAAAAGGACCTCCCACGGAGTATTTACCCTTTGCTGAGCAAAACCTTTTTTCTGATGCAGGGGTCGCTGCTGCTTTTTTGGATCAGCCTGCTCGCAGCGGGCTTTGCGAGAGGGCAATGGCAATTGAATGCTAACGAACGTTCGTTCGCTGAAATGATGCAAAGTTTGCAGCCGATGTTTGTTGCGCTCGTCGCCTCGGGAACATTGCTCACCGTCGCATTGATGGTGTTTGCCGGCTACCTGGGATGGTACGCGCGGTCCTCTCGCTGACAGCAGGCAACCCCACGGCATTTCAATGAAGGGATAAGGGAAAACAACTTTCCAGTAAAGCCTTGGCCGGAAATTCAGGGGTCGCGTGCCACCGATTGCAGAATGCGGATGATGAGCACGGGGCAGTTGCGCGCAGCTGCCAGGTTTTCTTCCAATTCCGTCTCGTCGATGGTCACCTGGTGATATCCCCGCTTTTCTTTACCTCCAATGAGTATGCTCTTGCCGTCTTTTGCCGACATGGCCCACCGCCCGGGGGCCGCCTCCTGGCAGGCTCCGCAACCGATGCAGCGTTCGCGCTGCTGTATGACGCGGAATTCTTTCATGCGGGAACGATCTTGTACAACTTGTCAGACGGACGGATGCGCACGGGCACTTTCGTAGTAAAAACCTCTCCTTTGCGTACTTCCTCAACGGCCTTTCCTTCCACCCGCAGTTCTCCCAATTCGAATTCCTGATATCCCGTGGTCGGACCCGTGACCATGATGCGATCGCCGGGTTGAAGGGGATGGCTGTCAGCGAGCAATTCGGCAACGCCCGCCTTGTCGTAATACTTCAGGCCGCGGGCGGCGTACAGCTTCTTCTGCGTAGCCTTCGACCCATGTACGTCACTCCATTCTCCCATCTTGCGTCCCAGGTAATAACCATCCCAGAAACCGCGGTTGTAAACCGTCGCCAGACGCTCTGTCCACCCGGCTATTTTATCCTCATGGTATGTTCCGTCCTGCACGGCATCAATGGCTTCGCGATAACAGCGCGTGACCGTATATACGTAATCGGCAGGCCTTCCCCGCCCTTCAATTTTTAAGATCTGCACGCCCGCCGCCAGCAGCTTGTCCAGAAATCCGATCGTACACAGATCTTTGGCAGACATGATGTACTCGTTGTCGATCTCAAGCTCATTGCCATCCTCTTTATCCGTGACGACGTAAGTCCTGCGACAATTCTGGATGCAGGCGCCCCGGTTGGCGGAGGCGTTGTGCGAATGCAAACTGAGGTAGCATTTGCCCGATACGGCCATGCACAATGCCCCATGTGCAAATACTTCAAGCCGGATGTTCTGCCCCGAAGGACCTGTGATGTTTTTGCGGTCAATCTCCTGGGCGATCGACTCGACCTGAGTCAACGTAAGCTCGCGTGCCAACACGACGGCGTCAGCATATGCACTGTAAAACTGAATGGTTTCCGCATTGGTCACGTTGGCCTGCGTCGACAGGTGAACGGGCATTCCGATCTCGCGGGCATACACCAACGCGGCAACGTCTGCGGCGATGATGGCATCGAGACCAGCATCTTTCGCAGCCGAGGTGATTTGCTGCATCAATCGGATATCGTGATCGTATAGGATGGTGTTGAGGGTAAGGTAGGCGCGCACCCCGCGTTCGCGGGTCATTGCGGCAATTCGTGGAAGGTCGTCCAGGGTTATGAACTGCGCAGCGCGCACCCGCATGTTCAACTGCTCAACTCCAAAATAAACGGCATCACACCCGGCATCCATGGCGGCCGTAAGCGATTCAAATGAACCTGCAGGCGACAACAGCTCCGGAGACTTCCATAAAGGTTTTTCCGTCGAAACGGAAACCTCCTTCGATGAGGTCTCCTCTGCGGGTGAATTCACTGATTTTCTTTCCATGCGTATTGGTTCGGACCCATGATCTCGCGCCCCCAAACGGGCAATTCTCCTTTAAGCCGCTCGACCAGCTCTTCGCAGGCATCTATGGCGGCTTTGCGGTGTACAGACGAGGTAAATACAAAAAGGCTCAACTCTCCGGCAGGTACTTTCCCGATGCTGTGGTATATGTGCATGCACGTCAGCGGATACTTGGCAAAAATTTCTTCCCGGATCTGGTGCGCCTGATCCAATGCCATGTCCTCGTAAGCGGTGTAATCGATCGCGCTGACCTTGCCTTCCGGTTTGTCGTCTGCGCGCACCTGTCCGAGAAAAATGCTGTGACCCCCGATGCCTGTGTTGTGCGCGTGTTTACGGATGGCATCAGCGATGAATTCAGGAGAAATGCTCCCCTGCACAAAAATGTTCTTGATGGGTTTGGCAGTCATGTTTTGGTAAGTTGAGGGGCATCGGGGTGAGCCGTGCCACCTAAAATGGAATAGATGGATTTGCCGGGGAAAGCACGACCAAGCAAAATGGCAGCAACCCCGCTGCGATATCCATTCTGGCAAAAAACCAATACCACTTCAGCATCTTTAAACCGATGCATTTCACGGTCGATATCACCGAGAGAAATCCTCAAAGAATCCGATAAAACGTCGTCGGGATATTCATAGGATTCGCGCAGATCAACCACGCGCGTTGTCACAGTCCGGTTCGACAGAAGCTGCATGGCTTCTTTCCAGTTGATCTGTGGTGTGGCACCGCATTGAATGGCATAATCTGTCTTGCGAAAGGCCTCTTCTGAAACGGGAATATCGCGATGTTTTACACCGGTTTCCGGAAGTTCCAGGGTCCAGAAGCGGTTGTGAAGCGCATTGTAGTAGAGCAATTTTCCCGAAAGGGTTTCGCCATATCCGCTCAGATGCTTGATGAGTTCTGCAGCCTGAAGGGTTCCGATCACGCCGGGGAGAATGCCCAGCACACCCGTTTCATGACAATTCGGGAGGGTTCCAGGGCCGGGAGGTTTCGGATAGAGATCGCGGTAATTGGCTCCGCGTTCACCACGCCCGTCAGGAGCGTTGAGCAACGTTACATGACCCTCATGCTGGTAGATGGCACCTAAGGCCAGGGGTTTTCCCAGTAAAACGCAAGCATCATTCACCATGTAGCGCGTGGCAAAATTGTCAGATCCGTCCAGCACCACATCGTAAGGGCGTATGATGTCCAGTGCGTTTTCCGGGGTCAGGTAACGGGTAAAAACATCGAGGTGTAAATCGCCGGGATAATCCCTTTGCAGTGCAGCAGCAGCGCGCTCCGCTTTGGGTAACCCGATGTCGGGAATGCCAAAAAGTACCTGCCGGTGCAGATTGGAAAGTGCCACCACATCGCCGTCGACAATCCCAAGCCGGCCAACACCGGCGGCGGCGAGGTAGCGAAGCGCCGGACAACCCAGGCCTCCGGCACCCACGACGAGTATTTTGGCACTAGCCAGTCGCCGTTGTCCTTCGGGTCCAAAGCCGGGAAGAACCCTCTGCCGGTCAAATCGATCAGAGGTCATGTCACCCACCGGAAAAAGGAGGCAACAGGGCAACCTCGCACATCCTCCCCAGCCCGGTTTTCCCGGTAACGAGCTTTCGGTCAACCGCCAACGAGAAATCCACTTGTTTCAATGCCGGATAGCGATCGTGCAGCCAATGCAGCAACGACTCGGTATCGTCAAATCCGGAGGCTTGCAATTGTTCCTGGCCCAACTTTTCGGCGACTTTGCCAAAGGCCAGAATATTTATTTGTTGTCCATCCATTTTTCCTGTAGCATTTTTAAATCTTCCGGGCTGTTGACATTTGCAAAAACCTCGGGTGCATTATGAACCAGGTCGTCCATGCCGACACCGGAATATCCCACCTCGGCGATGAGACCGAGCATTCTCAACCTGTCTTCCCGCAATAAAACCCCGACGCGGTCTGCCAAAGCAACGGGGTAGAGAGAGAACAAGGGATGTGGCACTGAGTTTATGGTTGGACATACTATTTCCCCAAAACCAGCGCGGGAAATCATGCGCTCCAGCACTTGATTCGTAAGCATGGGCATGTCGCAACTCGCGAGCAACACTTGCGGCGTCGGACAGTCTGAAAGCGCTGTAAACAGGCCACCCATGGGGCCTTTTCCAGGGATGAGGTCGTGCAGAACGGGGCATCCGAATGTCAAATAGGCATCGTCGTTGGCCACAATGCGGGGAGACAGGCCTGCAGAAGCAAGCAATCGGATGGCGTGGGAGATCAATGCGTGCCCTCCCAGTTGAACCATGCCCTTGTCGGTGCCCATGCGGCGGCTTTTTCCGCCGGCCAGGATGTATGCGGTGAGCTGCCTGGAGGGAAAGGTCTGCGTCGTCCTTTCCACGGGGGAGGTACCAGTTTTGAAGCTGTTTTCCGCGTTCATATTGTTTTACCAGGGATGACAGGGAACAAGCGTTCCGGCAGGAAAAAATTCTGCGTTTTCTTCGAATTCGACAAAGCAGTTGGCCCGTTGAAATGCCAAAAGGTCAAAGGATGCCTGGCCTCCCAATATGTGAACCGATCCCTCTCGTACTTCAGCTTTGGCAAAATGGGTGAGCCCGGATTTTTTTTCCCAATCCTGGGCCAAAGGAAATTTAGGGACTTGCGGAAAGGCATGGGGAAACCCCATGACCCCCCGCAAGACCGGTACCGCATATAGATTAAGACAACTCAGCACTGCCGCCGGGTTCCCGGGAAGGGCAAAAACCCACTTGTTTTCGAGCTTTCCCACGAAAAGAGGCTTGCCCGGCTTTTGCCGCACCTTGTAAAACAGGCATTCGACACCAAGATTCTGCAAAGTTTCTCTGACGTAATCGGCATCTCCTACGGAAATGCCTCCGGTGATCACCAGGCAATCGCAGCGCTTCAGGCAATCATCCAACATGGCGTGCAAGCTCTCGGGAGAATCGGGGGCAAGGTGTTGTTCAATTTCGCTGATACCGGCGCGGCGAAGGTAAGCGCTCACCGCCGGGCCGTTGGAATTGTAGACCTGTCCGGGCTTGAGGCTCAGACCCGGAGCACACAGTTCATTGCCCGTAGCTACGACGGCTGCTTTCGGAGGCGCGATGAGCTGGAGGCGGGTGGTCCCCACGGAAGCGAGTAAAGCAATCATCCCGGGGGTGCATTCGCAGCCCCTGCTGGCAATACGGCTTCCCGCAGGGCACTGAGAACTTCGTTTCCGCACATTGGCACCCTGTGATGTGACTCCCGGCTCAAACTCAAGTACGCCATCGAGGCATCGTCCCGCTTCCTGAGGCAATACCGTATCGGCACCGGGAGGAATGGGAGCACCGGTAAAAATGCGCATGGCCTGTCCGGCGGGTAAGGGATCTTCCGGCCAGTCCCCCGCGCGCACCACGCCCGCGACCTGATAACGGGTAAGCCCTTCCCGGAATGCAAAGGCGTAGCCGTCCATGGCAGAATTGTCAAATCCGGGTACGTCCACCCCTGCGACGATGTCGGAGGCCAATATCCTGCCGGGAGCCTCCTCGAGTGAATACTCCCGGGCCACATTCGGCGATACATGTGCGAGCAGGGTCGAGCGCGCCTCGTCTACAGAGATCATAGGTGCAAAGTTAGCAGCTTGCCCGGAGCCGGGACAACCGGCTGGTTGGTGATATTCTAATTGATATTTATCATACCCGTGGATGACTTTTGTCATTCTTCAAAAATGGGCCGCACTCTTTATTTGTACGGTTAATGCCGAAAGGGGTTTCCCACAGTGTTTTTGGGTGATACCCGAAGGTATATCATGAACCAGTTAAAGCGGAAATCTATACTAAAGTCTATGAAAATCAATATTTTATCTGCTGCAATTGCATTTTGTTTTCTTTTCTCGTTCGTCGGATCGGCACATGCCCAGGCCGACGCAAAAACCCTGTTTAAGGATTATTGTAAAGCATGTCACACGATTGACCAGGGTAAACTGGTCGGTCCTGAACTAAAGAACATTCACGAGAAGAGAAGCGAAGAATGGCTGATCAAATGGATCAGGAACCCCCAGGCCATGCTCGATGCCAAAGATCCCGATGCAATCGCGATCTGGGAACAATTCAACAAAGTTCCTATGACCCCCAACCCCAACATGACCGACGACGACATTCGGGGCATTCTGGCTTACATCAAAGAGCAAAGCTCCCCGGCACCTGCTGCCGCCGCAACGCCCGCTGCCGCTGCTGATTCAGCTGCCGGTGCTGCCGCTGCTGCTCCGGCAAGTGGTTCCGGCTGGTTCTCCATGCCTTTTAACCTATTGCTCGCCGTGATCCTCGTTCTGCTTGTCGTGATCTACTATTTGTCGAACAGCGTGCGCCGGTTGACGGATCAACTGTCCGATTTTTACCATACAGACCGTTCATTTTTTAAGTGATAACCCGCGACGCAATTCCCGGTGATCATCCGGGGGAAGCGGGTCTCACGTCAACGACTTAATGAAAGCAACAATGAAAATTTTGTCCTTCGCTCCTGCTCTGCTGACCGCCTGTTTGCTGTTGTCAGCCTTTTCCATACTTACTGCTCAGGACGCTGCAGCTCCTGCGGGTGATCATCTCCGTGGAAAGGATCTCTTTGTAGGAAACCAGCGCTTTGCCAACGGCGGAGCCACCTGCAATTCCTGTCACAACGTCGACAATGCGCTGACCCTCACGGGCGGAGCGCTGGCAAAAGACCTCACCACCGCTTTCTCGAGGCTGACGGGTCCTGGTCTGCAAGGCATCATCTCAGGAATGCCTTTTCCTCAGATGAAAGAATCATACAAGAATAAGCCGCTGACCGACGCCGAAATCGCCGACCTGGTTGCCTTTTTAAAATTTGCGGATGAAGAGTCAAAAAACATCGCTGCCGGCAACGTTGGAAGCAGGATGATCATCAGCGGAATTGCCGGGGCGCTCGTACTTCTCGGTTTGTTTTCGTTTTTCTGGCTGCGCCGAAAAAACAAATCGGTAAACGAAGCCATCTACCAGCGCCAGATCAAATCCGCATAGAAAGTTAAGATCCCGGAACCGGTTTTACATTGTGAAATTGACAAAACAAAAAATATGAGTTGGATCAAAGACATCATATCGCCGAAGACCCGCAAGTGGGAAGAATTCTACCGCAACCGCTTCCAGCACGACCGCATCGTGCGAAGCACCCACGGGGTCAACTGCACGGGAGGTTGTTCCTGGCAGATCCACGTCAAAGACGGGATCGTCGTCTGGGAAACACAGCAACTCGATTACCCTCTGCTTGAAAATACCCTGCCACCCTATGAACCTCGGGGTTGCCAGCGGGGTATTTCGTATTCCTGGTACTTGTACAGCCCGCTTCGCATCAAGTATCCTTTGATCCGCGGTACTTTGTTGGATCTGTTTCGCGAGGAGAAGGTTAAGATGGGTGGAGATCCGCTCAAAGCATGGGAATCGCTGCAGGCAAACAACGAATTGCGCCGTCGCTACCAGAAGGCACGCGGCAAGGGCGGCTTCCGGCGTGCAAGCTGGGACGAAGTGCTCGAGATCATTGCTGCTGCCAACATTTACACGGCTAAAAAATATGGTCCCGACCGCGTTGCGGGATTTTCACCCATTCCGGCCATGTCGATGCTTAGCTATGCTGCCGGTGCGCGTTTCCTTCAGCTCTTCGGCGGTTTCAACCTGAGCTTTTACGACTGGTATTGCGACCTGCCCACCCACTTCCCTGAAATGTGGGGCGAGCAAACGGACGTTTGCGAAAGTGCTGACTGGTACAATTCCAAATTCATCGCCGATATGGGTGCCTGCCTCAATATGACGCGTACCCCGGATTGTCACTTTTTTGCTGAATCCCGCCACAACGGTACCAAGGCGGTGGTCTTTTCTCCCGATTTCAGCCAGGTGTGCAAATACGCCGACCAGTGGGTGCCACTTCATCCTGGATCGGACAATGCTTTCTGGATGGCGGTAACACAGGTCATCCTGAAGGAATTCCACCACGAAAAGCAGACTCCTTACTTCATTGAATACACCAAGAAGTACACTGACAGTCCTTTCCTCATTAAACTCGAAAAAGAAGGCGACCACTACATTCCCGGCAGACTGGTCCGCGCCAACGAGATCAGCCGATGGAAAGACATCGAAAACGGCGACTGGAAATTCCTAAACTTCGACGCGAAGACCGGCGACCTCGTCGTGCCTAAAGGAACAATGGGCTACCGTTGGGATAAGGCAGGCGGAAAATGGAACATGAAATACGAGTGCGGCGAAACCGACAAGAACTTCGATCCCGTGCTTACAACCCTAAACGCGAACGATGGCGTCTTGCAGACGGAATTCGTGGAATATGGGCTCGACAATAAATTTCTTCGCGGTGTACCCGTCAAATACCTCGACACGGTCAATGGAAAAATACCGGTGGCCACCATCTACGATGTACTCATGGGCCAGTACGGTGTTGACCGCGGTCTGGAAGGACAGTATCCGAAGGATTACACGGATAAAGACGCTTCTTACACACCTGCATGGCAGGAAATCTTTTCAGGAATCGATTCAAAAACCGTGTTGCAGTTTGCCCGCGAATGGGGCAATACTGCGGAGACGACCAAAGGCAAATGCATGGTCATCATCGGTGCAGGCATCAACCACTGGTATCACGCCAACCTGATCTATCGTTCTGCTGCCATGACGCTGGCCCTCACAGGCTGCTTCGGCATCAACGGTGGCGGCATGAACCACTACGTTGGCCAGGAAAAACTGGCTCCGGTGGATTCCTGGGGCGCCATCACTTTTGCCAAGGACTGGGTTCCCACGGCTCGGCTTCAGCAGGCCCCGCTCTGGCACTATATCAATACCTGCCAGTACCGCTACGATGGTCGCCATTCCCACTACAACGCGGTCCCGAAAAACGAAATGACCGACCGCCATACGGCCGATACGATTTTCCAGGCTGTCCGGAACGGATGGATGCCATTTTATCCCCAATTCAACAAGAACCCGCTGGAGCAGGTTCGCGAAGCCCAGGCCAACGGAGCAAACACAAACGAAGAGATCGTCAACTTCACTGTTTCCCAGTTGAAGGAACGCAAACTAAAGTTTTCCGTTGGCGATCCGGATGCTCCTGAGAATTTTCCACGCGTTTGGTTCATCTGGCGCGGCAACGCCATCCACGGCAGTATGAAGGGTACCGAATACGCCCTCAAGCATTACCTTGGAACGCACAGCAACGTGATCGCACGCGATGCGTCTGAACATACCGACGAAGTGGTTTGGCACGAAGTGGCTCCGGAAGGAAAAATGGATCTCGTTGTCGACCTCAACTTCCGCATGGACTCGTCGGCATTGTATTCCGACATCGTCCTTCCTGCTGCAAGCTGGTACGAAAAAACCGACCTTAACAGTACAGACTTACACTCGTTCATACACCCTCTCGGCCAGGCAGTCGCACCGGTGTGGGAAGCGAAAACCGACTGGGATATTTTCAAGCACATCTCCCTGGCTACGAGCGAAATGGCCAAAATCCATTTCCCCGGTACGCACAAGGACATTGTGATGACGCCGCTTTCGCACGATGCCGTTGACGAAATTTCTCAACCCGTAATGCGCGACTGGTACAAAGGCGAATGCGAACCCGTGCCGGGAAAGAGCATGCCGAAACTAACAGTTGTCGAGCGCGATTATACCCAGCTATATGAGAAATTCATCACCCTCGGAGAAGGCATTCGCGAGAAGGGGCTCGGTGCTCACGGTAACCATTACTTCTGCAAAGAGGAGTACGATGAAATGTGTACATCGTATCACTTCCCCAAGCGCGACTACAACGGGAAAACCCTGCCTTCAATTCAGGAGGATGAGTGGGCAGCAAACGCCGTTTTGCACCTCTCGACTCTCACCAATGGCAAGTTGAACGTCGATGCTTATAAGAATATGGAGAAGAAGACGGGACTTGCGCTTGCAGATCTCGGAGAGGGCAGCAAAGACGTTAAACTGCGCTACCAGGACCTTGCAGCCCAACCACGCCGCTACAACACGTCGCCGCTGTGGTCCGGTCTGATGAACGACGGAAGAGCTTACAGCGCATACACCTACAACGTGGAGCGTCTGGTTCCGTGGAGAACGCTTACCGGAAGACAACATTTCTACCTGGATCACGAAATGTATATTGCCTACGGCGAACACCTGCCCACGTATAAACCGGCTCCGCGTCCGGAAGTCTACGGTGACCTCCGGGAGACCTGGAAAAACGGGAAGGCGCTTGCGCTCAACTACCTCACGCCTCACGGAAAATGGCACATCCACTCCACATACATGGAGAACCTCCGCATGCTCACGCTGTCGCGAGGTTGTGAACCTTGCTGGCTCAGCGAGCGAGATGCTGAAAAACTTGGCATAAAGGACAACGACTGGGTTGAAGTGCACAACGACCATGGCGTATATGTAACAAGGGCTGTCGTCAGCAGCAGGATCGCCCCGGGTAGCTGCATCGTTTACCACGTTCCCGAACGAACGGTAGGTATTCCCAAGTCGCAGTTGCGCGGGAACCGCAGAGGCGGCGGACACAACAGCGTTACGCGCACTCACCTCAAACCGAATTACCTGTGCGGTGGTTACGGCCAGTTTTCTTATCACTTCAATTACTGGGGGCCCATTGCTCCGCAACGCGATACCCACGTTGTAGTGAAAAAAATGGAAAAACTTGTTTGGTAAGCAGGCGCAGAAATGAATGCATCACTTTTAATAATAGCAACGGCGCACAGCTGAAAAAATTTAAACGATTATGGAAGTTCGTTCTCAAATTTCAATGGTGTTCCATCTCGACAAATGCATCGGATGTCACACCTGCTCCATAGCCTGTAAAAACATCTGGACCGACCGCAAGGGTGCAGAGTACATGTGGTGGAATAACGTCGAGACAAAACCGGGTACCGGCTATCCTACTCGCTGGGAAGACCAGGGCATTTATAAGGGTGGCTGGGAAAAGAACAACGGAAGCATCGTACTCCGGGGCGCCGGCAAAAGGAGGGGCTTGACGAATATCTTCTACAACCCCAACCTCCCGGTGATCGACGACTACTACGAGCCGTTTACCTATAAGTACCTCGACCTGATCGAATCGCCCGAGGGCGACGACCAGCCCACAGCACGTCCGATCTCGCTGATTACCGGCGAACCGATCGACATCAAAATGGGCCCAAACTGGGATGACGACCTCAGCGGAACGCCCGACTATGCACGCAACGACCCCAATATGGAGGGGCTGTCGCAGGCAGAGCAGGAGGTGATGTTCCAGCTTGAGCGCATGGCATTCTTCTACCTGCCCAGGATCTGCAATCATTGCCTCAATCCGGCTTGTGTGGCCTCTTGTCCGTCAGGAGCCATATACAAGCGTGGAGAAGACGGCGTTGTGCTGATCAACCAGGAGGTTTGCCGCGCATGGAGAATGTGCGTCACGGCATGCCCTTATAAAAAATCCTACTACAACTGGTTTACCGGAAAATCGGAGAAATGCATTCTGTGTTTTCCAAGGCTTGAGGCCGGACTTGCTCCCGCCTGCATGCATTCCTGTGTCGGACGGATACGCTACCTCGGCGTCATGCTTTACGATGCCTCTAAAATCCAGTCAGCAGCAAGCGCAAATACGGAAAGCCTCATACAGCAGCAGCTTGACATGATCCTCGATCCATTTGATAAAAATGTGATCCGCGCTGCCAAGATGAACGGCATCGCCGATTCAACCATTCACGCTGCACAATTTTCACCGGTTTACAAGTATGTGAAGAAATGGAAGATTGCACTTCCGCTGCATGCTGAATTCCGCACACTGCCCATGCTGTTTTATGTACCGCCACTGCTTCCGGTTATGGCTACCGTAAAGCAGGTCGACAATACCCAGCAGTCGGAAAAAATGAACCCAATGGCAAAATATTGGGACGACAACTGGCTGTACGACACCAGTACGAAAGATCTTTGGGGAACCCTCGACCAGGTGCGCTTTCCCTTGAAATATCTTGCCAATATGCTGAGCGCAGGCAATGAAGAGTACATCAAAGACAAATGGAAAAAGCTGATGGCCGTTCGCATCTACCGGCGTCAGGTAACGGTAGGTGATGTCAGCGTCGAAAAGGCGGACCAGGTATTGCAGGATTGCGGACTGAGCCGCGAAGACGCAGAGGGCATCTTTTACCTCACCGCACTTGCACGTTTCGAAGACCGCTTCGTCATTCCTCCGGCACATCGCGAACAAGCCATTGAATTGATGGATTTCACCGGAGACGCTAAGGGAGAAGTGGGCTTCGGCATCAAGAACCCGATACGCCGCGGCAATTGATGCATTGCATCGGATGACGCGCTAAAATGGAAATCATGCCAAACGATACAGCAATTAATATTCAATCCAATCCTCCGATGAGCGCGGGACTGGCTACGGATTACGCCCTTTTCGCGGAGTTATTTACCTATCCGGCAAACGAGCAGAGCTACAGCCGGATCCGTGAGGCCTATGCGCGCCTGTGTGCGCAGGCACCGGAAATGATGGATCTTTCTGAAGCGTTCGGACAATTCCTGGAAGCGGCTACCATGGTTGAATTTCAGGAAGTTTTTCTCCGGACATTCGATGTCCAGGCCATTACGACACTCGACATTGGCTTTACCCTGTTTGGAGAGGATTACAAACGCGGGCAACTGCTCGTTCACTTGAACCAGGAACACCGCGAAGCCGGGAACGATTGTTTCACTGAATTGTCGGACCACCTTCCCAATATACTTCGCCTGATCCAACGTATGGAAAAGGACGAATTGCGCACCGAACTCGTACAGAGTATGCTCATTCCGGTATTGCGCAAAATGATCGGCGAATTTTCGACGGACAAGATGGATAAAAAGGACGAGGTTTATAAAAAGAATCTCAAAGCTGTCCTCGACTTTTCTCAGCCGTACCGCACTGTATTCAAAAGCCTGCTGCAATCGCTCAACCTGGCGATGATCGGAGATTTCGGAGAGGGCGAGACAGCAGAGGAACTCGTCGTTGAAAACTGGAATGCTGACATTCCTTCTGCCTGCGGTATCGGAGGCGGTTGCTCCTCCTCGCCCGGTACGGGAGACTTCAGCCGGATGATTGAAGATGAAATGAACATTGAAAAAGATTAGTAAAATTCTTCACCATGAATGCATTTGACAATTTTACCCTGATCGCATTACCGTATATAGCCCTTGCGGTTTTTCTGGTGGGGTCCATTTATCGATACACCTATCGCGGATTCCAGGTGTCTTCCCTTTCATCGCAATTCCTCGAAGGAAGAAGACTGTTTTATGGATCGGTACCCTTCCACTGGGGCGTGCTTTTCCTGTTTTGCGGACACCTCATTGCTTTTTGCTTTCCAAACAGCGTCCTTGCATGGAACAGCCAGCCCGTTCGCCTGATGATACTCGAAGTCACGGCATTCATTTTCGGCATCAGCATGCTCATTGGTCTGATCAACCTGTTCATCCGTCGCTACACGACTCCGCGACTGAAATTTGTGACCAACCAAATGGACTTTGTGCTCTATGTTGTCCTCATCACCCAGACCTTTCTGGGGTTGTGGATTGCCTATAATTTCCGCTGGGGATCCTCCTGGTTCTCCTCGCTCCTCACCCCTTACCTCTATTCCATTTTTAAGTTTCAGCCCGAAATTTCCGGTATTGTACCGCTGCCATGGACGGTCAAGCTCCACATCATCTTTGCATTTCTCATCATAGGATTGATCCCCTTCTCGAGGATGATCCACTTCCTGGTGCCTCCGATCGATTACATCTGGCGCCCCTTCCAGCAGGTAATGTGGAACTGGAACCGCAAAAAGGTGAGAAGTCCGGGTGCCGAATGGTCGGTGCACCGGCCTAAAAATAACTGAGCCATGTTCCTGGCGATCGTCGCGGACGACGAACTGTTGGTCAGCCAGATCGTAAAAAGTCTATTGTTACTGATCCTGACAACGGGATTGGTTTTTAATCTCTTCCGCCTCTATACCCACCGCACCAGACCCCGCCAATTGGTCAGCCTGGTATTGGTAGTTCTGATCGCGGTCGTTGGCTATTTCCTGGTAAACGCCTTCCGGGTCGACCACGCGCTGTTGAACCAGGCAGTTTACGCCGATGGGGTGACGACTGCCTACTGCTCCGTGTTTGGCCGTGGCGAAGGCATCGAATTTGAATATGAATGGGAAGGTGTGCGGTACCGTGCTTGCAGCAGCTACCATCCGATAGCTCGCACCGCACTGCTGGTTCCTGGTGGAACCTTTAAGGTCCGCCTGAGTCCGAAGTTTCCCGGCAAAGGGAGAATGAATTTCAAAATGCCGGTTGAACCGCCTATAGAGTAACTTCGCAGTAAAAGCAGTTTATGGAAAGGAGCTATACGAAGTTACTCGAAAACAACCAAAATTGGGCTTTGGAACGCAAAGCTGCTGATCCCGAGTATTTTAGCAGACTTGCTACCGGGCAATCGCCGGAATACCTTTGGATTGGATGCTCCGACAGCAGAGTCCCCGTCAGCGAAGTCACACGTACCCAGCCGGGTGAGATTTTCGTCCATCGCAACATCGCTAACGTGGTCATCCAAACCGACATGAACCTGCTTAGCGTACTGTACTATGCGGTAGACATTCTCGAAATTAAGCACGTAATCATTTGCGGGCACTATGGCTGTGGAGGAGTTTCGGCAGCCATGGAGAATACCGATTACGGATTTGTAAACAACTGGCTCCGCAGCATTAAGGAAGTCTATGCTAAATACCGCGAAGAACTTGAAGCAATTGCCGACCTCGATGTGCGCGAGCGAAGGCTTGTGGAATTGAATACCATTGAGCAGGCGCGAAACCTGGCCAAGACCCGGATTGCGCAACGCGCCTGGATCAAGGGAGAGCTTTCTATCCACCCATGGATCTTCGATTGCAGTACCGGCCTGATCCGGCAACTGACGAACATCATCAATTCAGTGGATGTGGTAGATCCTGTATTCCGTTATAAACTCGAAATAGACAATCTCATCCCAACCAACAGTTGAACCTTCTTCAAAGCAAATGTGAACCATGTCGACACCTACAACTTCTCTCGCGAACCGCATCCTCTTGCTCAATATCCTTGCATTCACCGTTTGCTTTGCAGCGTGGATGATCAACGGTGTACTGGTAACCTACCTGGTAGACAACGGTGTGTTCAAATGGTCCGTGGTTGAAGTGGGTTTCCTGCTTGGTGTGCCGGTACTTGTTGGAGCCATTGCCAGATTGCCCGTGGGAATCCTGACCGATCGCTACGGCGGAAGATGGGTCATGACCGTTTTGCTGGTGGTGTCGGCCATTCCACTCTTCATGTTGTCGGGTGCCAACAGTTATTCGGGATTCTTAGGACTCAGTTTCGTATTTGGTTTGGCGGGAAGCACGTTTGCCACCGGTGTCGCGTACACAAGTTTGTGGTTTCCGAAAGAAAAGCAGGGAACAGCACTGGGCATCTTTGGTGCAGGCAACATCGGCGCCTCCATGACTACACTTTTTGCACCTACCATACTCAATAAGCTTACGCACAATGGAACCCAACTCGAGGGTTGGAGAACCCTTCCTCAATTGTATGCAGTCCTGTTGCTAATCATGGCCGTCGCTTTCTTTCTCGGCACCCAGAACAAAAAACCAACAGAGAGCAAAACCATGAGCCAGCGACTTGCGCCGCTTAAAGAAATGCGGGTGTGGCGATTCGGCCTTTACTACTTCTTTGTGTTTGGTAGCTTCGTTGCGCTGGCACAATGGCTCATTCCCTATTATGTAAACGTATATACCATGTCCATTGTCAGTGCGGGTTTTATGGCTACTGCGTTCAGCCTGCCGGCAGGACTCGTTCGCATCGGTGGAGGTCTTCTCGCCGACAAATTCGGGGCCAGAATCCTTCTGCTGTGGGTATTTGGCGTTTGCATCGTCTGCCTGTTCTTTCTGTTCCCGCCGCGCATGGAGATCATGGCACCTGGCGAAGGTATTACTGCAAAAGGTGCCGGTATCGTAAAGGATGTTCAGCCCGATGGCATCCTCATCGACGATGTTCAGTATGCACTGCAACAGAGAGGTGGTGAAGGATCAGAGGCGGTCATATCATTTGGTATAAAGAAGGACAGAGAGAGTTTTCTGCTTCTGCCCAACGCCTCATTCTGGCATGAAGCACAGGTGGAACCAGGCGACAGCATCAGCAAAGGGCAACTGATCGCAAAAGGCGCCACCCACATATATTTTCAGGCCAACAAGTGGATCTTCTCCGCCCTTGTATTCATCATCGGGATCATGATGGGCATCGGAAGCGCATCTGTTTTTAAACACATATCGGATTACTATCCCGCCAACATCGGTACAGTGGGTGGCATCGTTGGAGTACTTGGTGGACTCGGTGGTTTCTTTTGCCCAATTATCTTTGGTTACCTTTTGAAACTAACGGGTGTATGGACTTCTTGCTGGATGTTTCTTGCGGTAGTGGCTTTATTCTGCATCGTCTTCCAGCGAATTGCCATCAAGGCCGTCATTCAGGCGGAAGCCGAACGCCAGCGAACACCCGGGGCTCTGTTGTAGCCCTCAAAAGCAAACCCCTCCATGCAAACTGACCCATCCGCAAAGACCACTACAGATAACAGACCGGTTTCAACCGTCGCATGGAGCAATGCGCGAAATATGGTGGCCGGCCTCTCTCCCTCCTATTTTGCAATGGTGATGGCCACGGGCATCGTTTCAATTGCTGCTTACCTGCAGGGTATGGTCCTTTTTGCAAGGGCACTTTTTGTTCTGAATATCCTGCTTTATTGCGTACTCAGCGTCTGCTGGTTCGGCAGGCTGATCGCTTTTTCGCAGCGGTTTTTCCAGGACCTGTTTGACCATGCACGTGGCCCCGGATTTTTTACCATCGTTGCTGCTACCTGCGTGCTTGGAACGCAATTTATACTGTTGCTTCAGAATTACCTCGTTGCCGTTGTCCTCTGGATCATCGCCATTGTACTGTGGCTCATGCTCACCTTTACCATCTTTACAACCTTTACCATAAAGGAAAACAAGCCATCCCTGTCTGAAGGCATCAACGGCGCGTGGCTGCTTGCCGTCGTTTCGACGCAGTCTCTGGCTGTACTCAGCGCCAAACTCTCCGGACATTTCGAATCTTATAAACTTATCATCAACTTTTTTGCATTCTCCATGTGGCTTTGGGGTGGTATGCTATACATCTGGATGATGTCGTTGATATTCTACCGCTATACATTTTTCAAGTTCTCTCCCGGAGATCTTTCTCCTCCTTACTGGATCAACATGGGAGCTATGGCCATTTCCACCCTTGCGGGAGCGTTGCTCATCATCAACACACCCCATGCCCCGTTTCTTCATTCGACTCTTGCGTTTCTCAAGGGATTTACCGTTTTTTATTGGGCGACGGGGTCGTGGTGGATACCCATGTTGTTCATTCTGGCGGCCTGGCGTCACGTGTACAAAAAATTTCCGTTTGCCTACGACCCACTTTACTGGGGAGCGGTATTCCCGCTGGGAATGTACACGGCATGTACTTATGAAATGGCAGAGGCCATGCAACTTCAGTTTTTGTTTCCCATTCCCAATTATTTCATTTATGTTGCAATTGCCGCCTGGTGTGCAACGTTTTATGGATTTCTGGGATCCCTGTTTCGCAATATTCTGAAGAGACAATGCCCACTCTGAACCTCTTTGCAAGGTTTTGCAAATAAACCAGGCGATTGACCAGAATTGTGTGGGGAAACGAATGTGCTCACCAGAGCTTACCTTTGCGCTTCGAACACCCCCTTATCACAATCAGGACTTGTCATGAGCCATCTAGAAAACAATTCAGACTATTTGCGCCGCAATGTGGAAAAGGACACCAATGGCGAACCGGAATTTTCACCCATGGATCCACCGGATGCCTACCATCCTCCCTCTTTGCAGGCCGTACCCAAAAATGAACTCGCCCCACTGCTCCAGCAACTGATGGACGAACATCAGAAGCTTACAGAAGCGCTGGAGCGCTTTGAGAAGATCCTCATTGAGATCCGCAAGGAGGGCATCACCCGCGAACGCAACGCTGCCCTGGGTGGGTTTTACCGGGTCATCGACGAAACCGTAGCCCTGCACCACCTTAGGGAAGAGAGGTTGCTCTTTCCCTTGCTCCACGACCGGCTCATCGATAAGGGTGAGCACAGCACAGGTGCCATCCGGGAATCGGCGGTGGACGTAATGGAAAGTGACCACATCCGCACGATGCAGCTTGCCAGCCTGACGCTGAACCTCATGGGCCTGGCTTCGCGTCTTCCCGACCCGGCTTCCCAGGCAGTGGTGATCGACCTCGCCGTTGAACAGGGCCTTGCCCTTTCAGAACTCATGCGTCTCCATATTTTCCGAGAAGACAACGTCGTGTTTCCACTGGCGCACAGCCTGATCAGCCAGGAAGAGTTTTCCGAAATGCAGGAGAAATCCATCAAGTATTTTTCGGCAGGGCATTGAGCGGCTTGGTTTTAAAGTCGGATGTCCTGTATCTTTGACAGAATCGAATTGCCCGAATACCCATAAAACGACCATCATAGCGCGATTGCACCATGCTGAAGGATCGCTTTGAGCGGATACACGATTACCTGAGGATTTCCCTCACCGACAGGTGCAACCTGAGGTGTTCCTATTGCATGCCCTACGACCTGCCACGGGGTTTTTATGCACACTCCGTCAAGATGACAGCGGCAGAGGTCGAGCACATTGCTGCGGCGTTCGTTGGTCAGGGCGTTAAAAAAATTCGCCTTACCGGCGGTGAGCCCCTCTTGCGCAAAGATGCCGGCGAGATTCTGGAAAGACTTTCCGCATATCCCGTAGAGTTGGCCCTCACTACCAACGGCGTATTCATCGACGAATACCTCACGCGGCTTCAAAAGTCCGGTCTTCGGTCGATCAACGTGAGCCTCGACTCCCTCAGGCGGGAGCGGTTCTTTTCCATCACAGGCCGCGATGCCTTCGACCGCGTTTTTGGCAACATCCGGTTGTTGCTCAATGAAAAATTTCACGTCAAAGTGAATGTCGTGGTGATCCGCGGGGAAAACGACGACGAACTGCTGGATTTCGTCCGCTGGACGAAAGAAGCTCCGGTTCATATACGCTTTATCGAGTTCATGCCCTTTTCGGGAAATGCATGGGATAGCAGCAAGGTGGTTACTCACCGGCAGATTCTGGATGCCCTTGCGTCCGAGTTCCACTGCGAGCGTACCGAAACGCACGCCAACGATACCGCGAAACCATATCGCATTTCCGGGCACGCTGGTACCTTCGCCGTTATCAGCACCATGAGCGAACCCTTTTGCAGCGGGTGCAACCGGATGAGGATCACCACCGACGGCAAAATGAAAAACTGTCTATTCTCCCGTGACGAGACCGATCTTCTCACGCCCCTGCGTCGCGGAGAAGACATTGTGCCCCTCATCCGCGAATGCCTGGAGGCAAAAAAGGAAAAACTGGGTGGGCAGTTTGAGGGACTCACCGGGAGCACCGTCGCTTCGGAAATCATCAACCGCAGCATGGTGCAAATCGGCGGCTAAAACTCTGTAAGTATACCATGCACATCCTGCTTACCGGCGCGAACGGTTACATCGGAATGCGGCTTCTTCCCGTGCTGGTTGAAGCCGGTCACGAAGTGACCTGCGTAGTGCGGGACCGCAAACGCTTTAAGCCCTCGGAGGACCTGCTCTCCAAAGTTCACATCATAGAGTTTGATTTTCTCAAACCTGAAAATGCCATTCAACATTTCAAGGACAAGAAATACGATGCGGCATATTACCTCATCCATTCCCTTGGCGATACCACCACGACCCTCAAAGAATACGAGATTCGATCGGCAGGCTGTTTCGTCCTGGTTGCCCACCTAACACAGGTCCGGCAACTCATTTACCTCGGCGGCATCAGCAACGACCAGAGCCTGTCCCGGCACCTTTTGGCGAGAAGGGAAGTGCGGGACGTTTTGACCAACTCGGGCATTCCCTATACCATACTCGAAGCGGGAATCATCGTTGGCTCCGGCAGCATATCCTTCGAGATCATCCGGGACCTCAGCGAGAAACTCCCCATCATGATCGTTCCGAGCTGGCTCAATTCGCGTTGCCAGCCGATCGCCATCCGCAACGTCATCAACTACCTCAGCGGCTGTCTTGACAATTCCAAAGCCATCAACCGCACTTTTGAGATAGGGGGCCCCGACGTGCTCACCTACAAACAGATGCTGCTCGAATTTGCAAAAGTGCGCGGGTACAAACGCTACATCATTACCTGCCCGTTCATTTCACCCAACATCTCCGCACACTGGCTCAACGTAATGACGTCGGCAAATTTTACCATCGCGCGACAGCTCGTTCAGAGCATGAGAAATGACGTTGTCTGTAAGGAGTTTAGCATCCTCGATGTGATTCCCCAGAATTTGATCAGCTACAGGGAAGCCATCGAGATGGCCTTTTTAAAGATCGAGCAAAATATGGTTGTCTCGAGCTGGAAAGACGCTGCTGCGAGCAGTCTCACCCATCTCGACGTTCAACAATACATCGAAGTTCCCGTCAACGGATGTTTTAAAGACCGCAAATGGATTGAGATCGCGAAGGATAATACCGACGAGGTAGCGCAACGGTTTTTTGGCATTGGAGGCGACCAGGGATGGTATTACGCAGATGCCCTGTGGAGAATCCGCGGAAGCATCGACAAGCTCATGGGAGGTGTCGGACTCGTGCGAGGTCGCCGCAGCAAAGTCGATGTTCAGCCCGGCGACGCCCTCGATTTCTGGAGGGTATTGCTCGCCGACCACCAACACCACAGACTCCTCCTGTTTGCGGAAATGAAACTTCCCGGAGAAGCCTGGCTGGAGTTCTCCATAGTCCAGAACGAAAACCGATGCCTGCTCAAACAAACCGCGACCTTCAGACCAAGAGGCGTTTGGGGCCGGATATATTGGTACCTGATGCTGCCATTCCATTATTTCATTTTCCGGAATATGTTGCTCCGGATTGCAGGTAAATAAACGTTCGTTCATATGTCTGCCCAATTTCTGAAACTACCCCTGGCTCCAGTTCCCAACGGAGATTGCAGCAGGTCAAAGAGAGAAACAACTTCTTCTCGTCATGTGGTTTGACCCTTTTCTGCTTTATCCACTGCTGCTGCTGGTTTCGTTTTTATATGCTTCGGTGGGGCACGGGGGAGCCTCTGGCTATCTGGCGCTCATGAGCTTGTTTGCATTTTCTGCCGCTACCATGCGACCTTCTGCACTCGTACTGAATTGCATCGTTTCGGGAATTGCCTTTATTCAGTATTCCCGCACAGGGCATTTCCGCCCAAAGCTTTTTCTTCCATTTGCCATCACATCCATACCTGCGGCATTCGTCGGCGGCAGGATCGAACTCGACGAAGGCCTCTATCGCAAATTGCTCGCGTTGGTATTGTTGTTTTCCATATACCGCCTGCTCTCCAAATTGCCGGAGACCAGAGAGGAGCTCCGCACACTCAACGTCCCTCTGGCCATGCTGTTGGGGGGCTCTATTGGATTTCTTTCTGGAATGATCGGCATCGGCGGAGGCATCATACTCAGTCCGCTACTGCTCCTTTTGCATTGGTCCAACCTTCGGCAAACGGCAGCCATATCGGCGCTGTTCATTTTTGTAAATTCCCTGTCGGGACTCGCGGGTATGGGAACACAGGCGATCGGGTGGAGCTCCCAGATGATGGCCATGATCGCCACCGCCACGGCGGGTGGGCTCGCAGGATCTTATGGAGGGGCGATGAAATTCAGCGATACCGCTCTGCGCAGGATACTCGCAGCCGTTCTGCTCATTGCTGCTGTCAAATTGATGGCAACTTGAAGAACTTGCAGCAAATGGGCGAATCCGCCTAATTTTGCGCTTTCATGCAAAAGAAAGCACTCCTATGGTAGACATTACAGCAAAACCTCTTACGCATCGCATGGCCAGGGCAATGGCCATCGTTCGCGTGAGCACCCCTAAAACCATTGAGGCCATTCAAAATAAAACGGTCCCCAAAGGAGACGTGCTCGAAGCTGGCCGCGTGGCCGGATTGCTGGGCGTCAAAAAGACGAGCGAGCTCATCCCGGACTGTCATCCCATACCCGTTGAATTTGCTGCGGTACGCTACGCCATCGAAGGACTCGAAGTTTATATAGAAATGGAAGTACAGGCCATTTATCGAACCGGCGTCGAAGTGGAAGCCATGCACGGAGCATCTGTGGTTGCCCTGACGCTGTACGACATGCTCAAGCCCATTGACAAAGGAGTGGAAATACATTCCATCCGGCTATTGGAAAAGCGCGGTGGCAAGACCGATTTCAAAGACGAACTGCCTGGCGACTTTAAAACAGCAGTGATCGTGTGCTCCGACTCCATATCCGCAGGAAAAAAATCGGATACCGCAGGAAGGGAGATCAGCGATCTGCTGGTGAAATACGGAATTCATACGAGCGACTACCGCGTGATTCCGGACGACATCGACGAAATCCGCGCCAGCGTGAGGGCATTGTGCACGGCAGGATACCATTTGGTACTGCTGACAGGCGGTACCGGGCTCTCCCCTCGGGATCACACCCCGGAAGCGATCCGCCCCCTGCTCGACCGGGAAATTCCGGGCATTTCAGAAACCATGCGCGACCACGGCCAACAGCGCATGCCTTATGCCATGCTCTCGCGCAGCCTGGCTGGAATGATTGGCGATGCCCTGATCATCGCTTTGCCTGGTTCGACGCGCGGAGCGCGGGAAAGTGTTCAGGCCGTTTTTCCCGCTGTCCTCCACCTGTTTCGCCTGACCGCCGGATACCGACACGAAGGAAAGGAGAGCTAACGAACGTTTGTATTAGTGTAATATAACTAACTAACGTTCGTTTATAAAATTATATAAAACAGAAAATTCCCGAATCTTCAGGATCAGAACAACAGGCCTGCAAATGGCTTTCCCATCCCCGGCCGGTATATCAGCATGGCATAACCCCAGTGCTGCAACTCATCAAAATCACCGTTACCTTGCAGGTATTTCATAGCGTCGCCGGCAAAAAAGTGGCTGTACCCCAATTGCAGCGACAAATCACCTGCCACGATCCAGCCCAGGGTTAGATCCGCCTCAACGCCCAATTGCTTCCCTGGATCATCGGCCAACGATCCATCGGTCAGGGGAACCTGTGCACGGAACCAATGTGCGTTGGCAGAAACGAACAGTCGTTTGCTACACTCCAGTTTGGTTCTTAAAAAAACATCTACCAGGCCAACGTTGTTTTCATGACGACCGCCGGCGAAAAAATAATCCATATAGCCGTTGTGGGCATGGTTGGTGCCATACAGGGGCAAATAAGAACGGTTGTTCCCGTCACCAGGACGGGATCCGCTCATGACCTCAACCCCGGTGGTGAGAACCAGTTTTCGATCAAGTCCAGGAGAAAGGCCAATCTCCGTTGAATACTGCGCACAAACATCAAATGCTTCCATTCGCCGCCCCTGCACATCCCTTCCGGTTTGCATGTAAAAGAAGCCGGACAGGCTGGTGCTAAAAAACCGGAAGCGGAGCGTTGAGATCCCAAAATTCTGAAGGTAGTGTATTTTTTCTGAGGTGATGTTGCCCAAACTGTCAAATGAATTTAGGGATCGGCCGTCGTTCCAGATCAGAGCGGCAACGTCCAGGTTTCCAAGCCTTTTTTCGATCCGCAGCATTTGTGCTGTTTTGTATTGCGGGGATACGGTAAAGAAGTTGCCTGACAGGCGTTCACTTCCCTGGTTAAAACCTCCTCCGGCGTCCATCCTGAATCCTCCTTTGCGGTAACGCAACAAAACAAAGTCGTGCGAGCGACCCTGAAAGGTCCAGTCTACGTTGCCCAAAAACCGGGCATTGTCGAAGTGGAGCTCCTGCCTCCCGACGCGAAGCGTCCAGTTGGAATCGGGTCTGTATTCTCCCCATACCTCGTGGGCTGAGAGTCGGCTGTCCGACGAGTTGAGTTGCGGTACGCTCCCGAAGATGCGCACATCCTGAATGCTGGCAAAGATTGTAAAGCGTTCGGCCGGATATTGAACGTGCAGCCGGGCCCGGTGGCCGATAAAGGCCGCAGGCGATTCGTCGCGCAAAAGAAGTTTCCCATATCCATTTCGGAATTCCGCACGCTGAAACAACTGGATGCCAAATCCAGGTTGAGCCCAGAGGTACGATGACTGCAAGAACAACAGGGAGGCAAAAAAGCCAAATAAAAAGGCATGCTTAAAATCCATACGGGCTTTTTGCAAATATAGTAAGCACAGGGAATAAACTTGCCGGCACATTTAGGGTTTTTCACCCTTTGCACCTCATTCAGCGTGGAGGCGCTCCGCTGAGGATGTCGTGAAAAACATCGACTGACTTCACTGTGCCGAACTGCTCAATATGCAACTGGTAATACAGCAGCAACCATTGTAAAAGATTTCTGCGTTGTTGACCATTGTGCATGTCTGACTCCGCCATACGGTCTCGCATCCAGTCGGACAGCAGCCGGCTGCTCTCGGGATCGACTTGATAGGGCGAACTTGTATTGTACGGTACGAAGACGCCGTTGGCGAGGTCAAAGCTGTTCAGTGTTGGCGAATGGTTGTTTCTGGGTTGAAATCCAAGCTGCGCAGCAAAATCCAGCATGAAACGCAAATGGTAGTTAGGGTCAAACTCATGTTGGTCGAGCGTTAAAAACGCACCGCGCACAAAGCTGAACAAGGATGGGTTATGGTGGTGCGGACGGATGCATTTGCGGCAGAGTTCCAGGAGGAAAATACCCACGGCCGATTTCCGGATGTCGAATGGAATGGAGACGTAGGGGTAAACAGATGAAACCTCCCGGATGCGATGCAGATCTTTGTGTTCATGGTAGTAAGCTACCACTTCGAGCAAATGCATCGGTTGAAAGGCAGATGCAAGTCGCTGGCCGTTTTTGGAGTAAACTCCGCTGGCAATAAACGATTGCAGACCAGCGGCTTCAGTAAACACATCAAAAATGAGACTGCTTTCCCTGTAGCGCGTTATGCGGAATACGATACCCTGAGTTTTGAGCACAGATGCCTGTTGATTGCAATAGCGATGCCAGATGGAATCAGCCGCTGAGGCTCAGGATCTTGATCTCAACGCGCTGGTTTAGTCTCCGGCCTTCCACAGATGAATTCGAAGCAACGGGATTCTTGCCGCCGTAACCCTTGCAGTGGATCCGGTTTGCATCTACACCCTTGTCGACCAGGTATGCCTTGACGGCTTCGGCGCGCAACAAGGAAAGGCGTTCACAATATTTTTCCGAACACTTGTTGTTCGTGTGGCCTCCAATTTCGATGCGTACTTTCTTGTTATTCTGCAAGTATTCCAGCAATTCGTCGATCACTTCAAACGACTCGTGTTTTATCACAGCAGAATCCGTTTCGAAGTACAATTTCTCAATCTTGAATACCTGTCCGACACTCACTTTGTTGTCGAGGTATTTCAGCACGCGCTGCCGTGGTTTTGACGGCTTCGGATCGGGCTTAGATGCGGTTCCGCCATTGCTGGTTTGGTCCTTTGTTTTTGGTGACGGAGTTTTTGATTGTCCCTTATCTTTTTCTTTTTTGTAGGCTGAATAGGCGCTTGCATCGCTGGGGCAGGGGATGACGCTGATGTGTGACGCGTTGTCGAGCAATACGTTGCCGTTGTAAGGAAACAGAACCGGTGTTTTATAGAATGCCTCAAGTTCGAAGTACCACATCTCTTGTTTTACTTCGAATTCAAATTCGTATTTTTTCCAGTCGGTATTGTGGATCAGTGCGCTTTCGGCAAGCAGCTGTTTCTGGTGGCAAAAGGCATCCCCTCCCCAGATGCGCAGCGTGATGGGCTGTGTAAACTCCTTGAGTTTATCCGGCTCGTTGCGGTTGGAGGCACTGAGGTACGTTTCAGACCGGCAGAGGTATATGCTGAATTGGTAACAGGTTCCCTTCTGTAGCGGTTTCAATAGCCGTTGGGCCACGCGCTCGTAGGTGTCGTTCTCTCTAACCACCATGCCGAGGTAGGTATTGCCTGCGAAAGCGGTTTTGGTCACGTTGAAGAAAGGCCGGTTGGCATCGTCCAGGGCAGGCTGAACATCGGGTGGCGTTTCGCCCTTAAATCCGCAGTCCACCCATCCGGCAGGCGGGCGGCAGCAGGCCGGCTGGTCTTCAAATGAACCGTTCTGCAGGAAAATATCGCCGGGGTGCTGGGCAAAAGCTTCACCACCGAGGAACACTCCTAAAAAGATCAGCATACGGTAAATGGCAGTCACACCTTGAATTATGGTACGTGCTGCAATGTTCGTGTGGATGAGGGTGGTCAATGGACTAACCGTTTTCAAATTAACGCCAAACGGGTATTCAAAGTTATTCATAAATTCACAATGACGGCACGAGTTGGGTGCCCCCGGCATATAACCTTAACCGCCAAAAGCGTTGAGTCCCGTCACGTCCAGACCCGTGATCAGCAGGTGGATATCGTGGGTTCCTTCATATGTCAGCACCGTCTCCAGGTTCATCATATGCCTCATGATCGGGAATTCGTTGGTAATGCCCATGCCCCCCAGGATCTGGCGCGATTCGCGGGCGACTTCAAGTGCCATGTGCACGTTGTTGCGTTTGGCCATGGAGATCTGTGCCGGACTGGCTTTGCCCGCGTTGGCAAGCACGCCAAGCCGCCAGGCCAGCAACTGCGCTTTCGTGATCTCCGTGATCATTTCGGCAAGTTTCTTTTGTGTCAGTTGGAACCCAGCAATCGGCCGGTCGAACTGGATGCGCTCTTTAGAATAGCGCAGGGCGGTGTCGTAACAGTCCAGGGCGGCGCCGATTACCCCCCAGGCAATGCCGTAACGCGCCTTGGAAAGGCAGGACAGAGGGCCTTTCAGACCGCGAACGGTGGGGAAGACGTGGGATTTTGGCACGCGAACGTCCTCAAAGATCAATTCCCCGGTGATCGAGGCCCTCAGCGACCACTTGCCATGGATGGCCGGAGCAGACACCCCCTTCCAATCCTTTTCTACCACCATGCCGAGTATGGTTCCCGAAGCATCCCGGGCCCAAACCACCGCCAGGTCAGCCACCGGCGAATTCGTGATCCACATCTTGGAGCCATTGAGAATGTAGGCATCCCCGTCGTCGCGCACCGTGCTGATCATTCCAGCCGGGTTGGAGCCAAAATCCGGTTCAGTCAGACCAAAACAACCGATGAGCTCACCGCTGGCCAGTTTGGGCAGATATTTTCGCTTCTGTTCTTCAGAGGCGTAGCGGTAAATCGGGTACATGACCAGGGACCCCTGAACCGAGGCCATGGAACGGATCCCCGAGTCGCCGCGCTCGAGTTCCTGCATGATGATCCCGTAGGCGATTTCGTCCATTCCACCTCCGCCATATTCTGCCGGAAGGCTCGGGCCAAAAGCCCCAATCTCTGCCAGCCCTTTGAACAAATGTGCCGGACATTCCGCCCGCTCGGCGTAGGTCTCAATTACGGGGGTGACCTCCGATTTTACCCAGGCCCGGACGGCATCTCTGGCCAGCAAATGCTCTTCGCTGAGCAACTCATCCACACCGTAATAATCGTGCCCTTCGTACCGGTCAGTTCTTGAACTCATCTTCTTTTGTCAATTTTGTGCAAAGTTAACACGGCGGGGGCAAGCACCCCTAAGCCAAAGGATTTATCCGCATGAAACAAGCCCAACGGATGCAGCTTCAACTCGAAGACCTCCGATTTTTCGGACACTTTGGAGTCTATTCTACCGAGCAAAAGTGGCTCACCGAGTTGCGCGTCTGCATTACCGTCTCTTTCAGAATGAATGGCCAGGCGCCCTATAGCCTCCAGGACACCATCGACTACCAGGCGGTTTACGGGATGGTGGCGAATGAATTTTCAGCCCCTGCCGACCTGCTCGAGAACCTTGCCATCCGGGTGGCGGACAGGCTTATTCTCGCTTTTCCCCAAATTGAGGGCATCCGGTTGCAGATTTCAAAAAAACCCCAACTCGGTGGGCCAGCCGGCCCTGTCGTCCTGGAATACACATGGGAACCCGGATCGGGAGACAGTCGTTAATAACTGTTAAAAGAGGTGCAGATTCCCGCCAATTTTGTTACCTTTAGGGCCCGTATCCGCGAATCGAGCTTACATCCCCTTTATTCCGTTCACTTCAAAAACTTTGCACATGAAAAAATTTGCTACGCTGTTTTTGTTCGCACTCACATTCAGTCTGCAAGCCCAGATCACCTACAAGGCAAGCGACGGCCCCAAACCCGGTATCAAAGTTGAATCCGTCGACCTGGACGACATTTCCGGTTTCGATCTCCAGGATTTTATCCAGCCGGGTGGCAACCAGCAGTGGGACATTTCCGGTCCCGATGGAGAAGATTATACCACGGCGTATATCTCGGTCAATGACCTCCCGTTCAAAAACCTGTTCCCGGGAAGCAATATGGCTTCGGTACCGGTGCCCAACGACGACAGCAGCTATACGATAATGGAGGCCGGTTCAGCTGGGCTCTATATCCATGGACTCTACAGTCCGGGCATGCCCATCGTTTTCAACAACAAAATGACCCTCGTAAAGTATCCGCTTCAATATGGCGACAGTTTTCAGAATGACATCACTGCCAATTTTGATGCCGGGGGATTTCCGGCGCAGGTCAACTACATGACCAACTCCACAGCAGAAGGATGGGGTACGATGAAGACCAACGAAGGCAGTTTTGCCTGCCTCAAGCTTAAGACCATCCAACTGGTTGAAATTTCGATTCTTGGCGTTCCCTTTGGCAGCCAGACCAATACCACACATAGCTGGCTCACCTCCGGTAAAGCTGAACCCATTGCAGGCTTGAGCTTTGTCGAATTTGAAGACAATACCGGCATCATCCAGGATACGAGCATTACCTACCTCAAAGACCAGGAAATTGTGTCGACCCGCGACGAGCTCGCAGCCGATAGCGGTTTGCGGATTGCTCCCAATCCTGCCAGTTCCTACGCCGTCGTCCAACTTTCAGAAGGAAGTTACCGGGAAGCAGAATATTCCCTCATCGACGCACATGGCAAAAGCGTCCGTACCGGCCATTCCCAACACGGACAGCCCATCCGCATCGAATTGGAGGGCTTACCCGCTGGAAATTACCTCGTACTGATAAACCTGGATAACGAGCGTTCGTTATTCGACATACTGAATAAATTGTAAGCCTTCAGGGGCACAACAATGCCACAGGGTCTTGTCGGGCTTTGTGGCATTTTTTTTTGACATTTACACAAACAAAAAAAAACAGGATGAAATTCAATACTAAAGTCATCCATTCCGGAGTCCATCCGGATCCATCTACAGGGGCCATCATGACCCCTATTTTCCAGACGTCGACCTATGTACAGGACGGCCCAGGCAATCACAAAGGGTTCGAATATGCCCGCACCCAAAACCCAACCCGGCAGGTACTCGAGGAGAATCTTGCCTCCCTTGAAAACGGATTCGGAGCGGTGTGTTTTGGAAGTGGTCTGGCGGCCATGGATGCCGTCATAAAATTGCTGCAGAGCGGCGATGAGGTGTTGGCCACCAACGACCTCTATGGCGGTTCCTACCGGCAACTCGTGCGCGTTTTTGGCAAACTCGGGATCCAGAGCCGCTACATCCCCATGCAGGATGCCGCCGACATTGAACGGCAAATCCGGCCCAACACCCGTCTGCTTTGGATCGAGACGCCGACCAACCCACTGCTCAACATCGTCGACCTGGATGCCGTGTGCACCATAGCCCGGAATCACGGCTTGCTCGTCTGTGTCGACAACACCTTTGCCTCACCTTATCTCCAAAACCCAATCGATTTCGGAGCTGACCTCGTACTGCACTCTGCGACGAAATACCTCGGTGGCCACTCCGATGTCGTACACGGCGCCGTTGTGGCCAAGAGCCGCGAACTGCACGAACAGCTAAAGTTCTTGCAAAACGCCTGCGGAGCCGTACCGGGGCCCATGGATTGCTTCCTCGTCCTTCGCGGCATAAAGACCCTGCACCTCCGGGTAGAGAGGGCCTGTGAAAATGCCATCCAAATTGCCAGCTACCTGGAAGGGCATCCGCGTGTTTCAAGGGTTTTGTACCCGGGTTTTGAAAGTCATCCCAACCATGCCGTTGCCAAAAGGCAAATGCGCGGATTCGGAGCCATGGTTTCTTTTGAACTCAAAGGAGGCCAGCTCGAAGACGCTAAGCGCGTCCTGGCTGCAACGAGCTTGTTTTCCTGTGCCGAGTCCCTCGGCGGGGTAGAGTCGCTCATCGGACACCCGGCAACCATGACCCATGCTTCCATTCCCAGGGAAGAGCGCATCGCCAACGGATTATCCGATACGCTGATCCGCCTAAGCGTCGGCGTGGAGGATGCTGGCGACCTCATAGAGGATCTCGGGCAGGCCATCGGCGGATAATCGGCATTTTTTGAGCACGGGCAAGGGCATTTTTCCCGGCATGTCATAGCTTTGCCAGCGTTTCACAGATGCATGCTTATGAAATGGTTGGTTGACTTTCTTTTCCGCTCGTCCATTGGCCGCAAAGTGGTCATGAGCCTGTCGGGTTTGTTCCTCATCGCATTTTTGGTGGTCCACTTGCTCGGCAACCTGCAGTTGCTCGCATACGACGGCGGGAGGCAATTCAACCTCTATGCCTATTTTATGACGCACAACCCTCTGATCAAAACGACTTCTTACCTGCTGTACCTTACCATCCTGCTGCATGCGATACAGGGCATTTCGTTGGCATGGGCAAACCGCAAAGCAAAGGGAAGGACTTACGCGGTTTCATCCAATGCACCCATTTCTTCCTTTTCAAAATATATGATCCATTTTGGCATGATCATCTTCATTTTCCTCGGGCTCCACATGTACCAGTTCTGGTTACAGATGAAAATGGGGAATGCCCCGGTCTTGTCCTATCCCGGAACCGATCATCCGGTCCAGGACCTCAACGCACTGGTAGTTGAGGCTTTTGCCAATCCGTACTATGTGGGGATCTATGTTGTGAGCATGTTTGCCCTGGGATTGCACCTTTGGCATGGTTTCCAATCGGCTTTTCAGACACTCGGGCTGAACCACCCAAAGTACAACGGGTTGATCCGGATGGTGGGGAAAATGTATGCTGTAGCTGTAGCGGTAGGCTTTGCCGTCATTCCGGTCATTCTCTTTTTCAGACAAGTTTGAGCGACATGAAATTAGATGCAAAAATTCCCGAAGGTTCGCTGGATCAAAAGTGGACTCAATACAAATCCAGGGTTCCGCTGGTTTCACCCGCCAATAAGCGCAAGCTCGAAGTGATTGTAGTGGGGTCCGGCCTGGCTGGAGCCTCGGCAGCCGCCAGTTTAGGAGAGCTGGGCTATCAGGTTAAGTGCTTCACGTTTCACGACAGCCCACGACGCGCCCACAGCATTGCTGCTCAGGGAGGGATCAATGCCGCTAAAAACTACATGAACGATGGAGACAGCGTGTACAGGCTGTTTTACGATACGATTAAAGGAGGAGACTACAGGGCCCGTGAGGCCAATGTTTACCGTCTCGCAGAAGTCAGCAACGCCATCATAGACCAGGCGGTCGCACAAGGTGTTCCTTTTGCACGTGAATACGGAGGCCTCCTGGAAAACCGGTCCTTCGGGGGGGTACAGGTCAGCCGCACATTCTATGCCAGAGGCCAGACAGGACAGCAACTGCTCATCGGAGCTTACCAAGCCCTCAGCCGGCAAATCTCCCTCGGTACCGTAAAAATGTACAACCGCCATGAGATGCTCGACCTCGTCGTGGTTGACGGAAAGGCTCGTGGCATCATTGCCCGCAATTTGATCACGGGTGCCGTTGAGCGCTACGCTGCACATTGTGTCGTGCTGGCAACCGGCGGCTATGGCAACGTATTTTACCTTTCGACCAACGCAATGGGCTGCAACGCTACAGCGATCTGGAAAGCCGTTCGCAATGGTGCCTTCCTGGGCAATCCATGCTTCACACAAATCCACCCGACCTGCATCCCCGTATCCGGAGACTACCAGTCCAAGCTGACCCTGATGTCCGAATCCTTGCGGAACGATGGCCGGGTTTGGGTACCGGCGCGCAAAGAAGACGCAGAAGCCATACGCCGCAGACAGAAATCGGCAAACGACATCCCCGAAGACCAGCGCGATTATTTTCTAGAACGTCGCTATCCGGCATTTGGCAACCTCGTGCCGCGCGATGTGGCCAGCCGGGCCGCCAAAGTTGAATGCGACAAAGGATTGGGAGTCAGCCCGACCGGCTTGGCCGTTTTTTTGGACTTTGGGGCTGCCATCCGCCGCTACGGTAAGTCCAAAGCCAGTGTGGCCGGAAAGGCGCAACCCGACGAAGCCACCATCGAAAAACTGGGCCGGGAAGTGATTGCCGAGAAATACGGCAACTTATTCGAGATGTACGAAAAGATCACCGGCGAAAATCCTTATAACACGCCGATGATGATCTATCCCGCCGTTCACTATACCATGGGTGGGCTTTGGGTAGATTATAACCTGGAGACGAATATTCCAGGCTTGTTTGCAATTGGAGAAGCCAATTTCTCCGATCATGGGGCAAACCGGCTCGGGGCCTCCGCCTTGATGCAGGGACTTGCCGATGGCTATTTTGTTCTTCCGTACACCATTGGCCACTTCCTATCCGGTGAAATCCGCACTCCGGCCATTGACCCGGCTTCACCTCAATTTGAGGAAGCGGAGCAAAAATGCAAAATGCGGATCGAGCAACTGCTTCAGACCCGGGGACACCAGTCTGTGGAGAGTTTCCACCGGAAACTTGGAAAGATCATGTGGGACCATTGTGGCATGTCTCGAAACCTGCAGGGACTGCAATCGGCACGTGAAGCCATCCGAAACCTGCGAAGTGAATTCTGGAAAGACGTTTTTGTACCAGGGCGTGCCGACGAGTTCAACCCGGAACTCGAAAAAGCCGGTCGCGTTGCCGACTTTCTTGAACTGGGAGAGCTCATGGTTGTGGATGCCATGCACCGGAACGAATCGTGTGGAGGCCACTTTCGCGAAGAGCATCAGACCGGGGAAGGGGAAACCCTGCGTGACGACCAACAGTTCAATTACGTGGCAGCATGGGCATGGCCTGACCTCGACCGGGAACCCGAACTGACCCGGGAACCCCTCAACTACGAATATGTAAAAATCGCGACGCGCAGCTACAAATGACAAGAGCAATGCTGTTCTGCCCGAATCGATGCAGATGCGCACCTGTTAACGCAAAGCAATGGCCGTTTTCCGGCTGCTATAAAATGTAACATGGAACTACAACTGAAAATCTGGAGACAGAAAAAGGCAGATTCACCGGGCGGGTTTGAAGTGTACCGTGTCAAAGCCAATGAGCACATGTCATTCCTGGAGATGCTCGACGTACTCAACGAGCAACTGATCGCCGAACGCAAAGAACCTGTGGCGTTCGACCACGACTGCCGCGAAGGCATCTGCGGTGCATGTAGCATGGTTATTAACGGAAGGCCCCACGGTCCGAACCAGGGTACGACCACATGCCAGCTGCACATGCGCTTTTTCAAGGACGGCGACGTGATCACGGTTGAGCCATTTCAGGCAAGAGCTTTCCCCGTTATCAAAGACCTGGTCGTCGACCGATCTTCCTTTGACCGCATCATTCAGGCAGGGGGTTATATCTCCGTCAATACGGGACAGCCCGTCGACGGCAACGCCATAGCCATTGAGCGGGATACGGCATCCATGGCTTTCGACGCCGCTGCATGCATCGGATGCGGAGCCTGCGTGGCTGCATGCCCAAACGGCTCCGCCATGTTGTTCGTTGCCGCTAAGGTTTCCCACCTCGGGCTGTTGCCTCAGGGGAAAATTGAACAAGACGGTCGCGTACAGAAAATGGTAGCCCAAATGGACGAGGAGGGCTTCGGAAATTGCAGCAACGTGGCAGCCTGTGAAGCAGAATGCCCAAAACAGATCAGCGTGAGCAACATAGCACGTCTTAACCGGGCGCTGATAGCGGCCAGTTTCCAGTCGTCCTGAGAATTTTTAGACCAAATTTTTGAAGGCATGTGCTATATTTGCCTTCCGTTTTCAAAAACGCCTCCTTAGCTCAGTTGGTTAGAGCGTCGGACTGTTAATCCGCAGGTCCTTGGTTCGAGCCCAAGAGGGGGCGCAAAAAGCCCGGAGCCTTCGCATTCCGGGCTTTATTTTTATGCAAAAATTGACCCCCTCACCATGAGCATCCTCACCATCGGCACCATGGCCTTCGACTCAATCCGGACTCCGTTTGGCTCAGTGGAAAGGGTTATAGGCGGAGCATGCACCTACATCAGTTGGGCAGCCTCTTATTGGTACAATGACATCAAACTGGTATCCATCGTTGGCGAGGATTTTCCGGAAGATGAGGTGCGCGCTCTGCAACAGAGGGGGGTCGATATGGAAGGTCTGGTTCGCGTTGCCGGCAAACAAAGCTTTTACTGGGCCGGCAGTTACCATGCCGATATGAACAACCGGGATACCCTGGTCACCGAACTCAACGTGCTTGCTGATTTTAATCCGGTATTGCCCGAGGCTGCAAGGAACAGTGCCTTCATCATGCTTGGCAACCTCACCCCGAACATCCAGCTTTCCGTTCTCAACCAGCTTTCATCCAAACCCAAGCTGATCGTTTTGGATACGATGAATTTTTGGATGGACAACGCTATGGATACCCTGAAGCAGGTAATCGCCAGGGTCGACGTGCTCACCATCAACGACGAAGAAGCCCGTCAGTTGTCAGGGGAACATAGCCTCGTGCGCGCCGCAGAAGCCATCCATAAAATGGGACCTGCCTATCTCGTCATTAAAAAGGGGGAGCACGGAGCGCTGCTTTTCCACAACGGGCAGATCTTTTTTGCACCGGGACTTCCGGTTCCCGATGTGGTCGATCCGACAGGAGCCGGCGACAGTTTTGCAGGGGGCATGATCGGGTACCTCGCCCGAACCGGGGATGTCAGCTTTTCCAATATGAAAACTGCCATTATCTACGGATCTACCATGGCGTCTTTCTGTGTTGAGGAATTCAGCTTGAACAAATTGCGCTACCTGACCCAGGAAGAATTGCACGAGCGCCTCCGCCAATTTGAACAACTCTCCACCTTCGATGTCAGGGAACTCTCCGTAGTCAACAAAGCTTGAAAGATTAGGCTCCAGCCCATTTTTACATTTTTCATACCGGCAAAGAAAGGCCCTTAAATCAGATCAGGCAATATGGGCTTGATCTGAGGGTTTCCATACCGGAATCAATGAAAATGGTTCGGTCTAAAGCAGGCCGAATGGTCGATGCATGCATACAGGACACCTATAATAACCCAGTTTTGATGCCAGAATGAAAGGGGCTACCTCTCTTCACTCCCTGTTGATGCCAGAATGAATTTAGCTTCAAAACCCTTCGTTGCAGCTCATCTTGTTTCCCTAAATTCATTGAGTGGGTGAGCCTGTCCGGGCTGGCTGGCTCAACAGTGGGTTATTAGAGGTGCCCTACTCAATCGGATTAGCCGGGGCAGGCAAACTTACTCTCATTGAAAATAGAATGATGCCGGGGACTAATACAGGCAGAGGATGCGGTTTAGTCGAACCACATAGTTCTTGAAAAAAATATTTTAAAATTCTTTACATTTTCTTTCCCGACAACAATAAGGGATACATGGACTCTAATCTTGAGCTTGGCTGAAGTATATGGAGAGTCGACCTTGAGTTTTTAAAAATAACCATTAAAATTAAAAAATTATGAAAACCATTTTGAATCTTCTTTTACTGTGTAGCTGCCTCGGGTTCGTTTCCTGCAGCGAGGATGATGATTATACCATTGAAAACAAAGACGTCACGGGTAATATTGACTACACCATAAAAAGTTTTGTGCCCCTGACTTTTGATTCTACTGGTATGGTACCCCTTTCTGCACAGATCTCCTTTGACGGAGTAGGTGTCATATCTGATGTTGGCAATGTCACCATGGTCACTTCTTTTCATTTTGATTATATCACAGGGAAGGGATCGAATTTTGAGTCCATATTCACCGGAGAAGTGGCTGATGATGTCATAGAAGTGGGAGGAACTTCCCAACTGCAACCGAATGGTTCCTTTATCATAACTGATACCATTACGGGAGGCAAGGGAAAATTCGCAAAGATCAAAGGGGGAGGCAGCACTTTGGTCAATCTGGTTCCGGACAGGAGCTCCGGCACCGGGGTCATAACCTGGAAGATCAGTTATTAATTAACTTTTTAAAATAGTATTGTCATGAAAAGGATTATTGCCAACCTTTGTTTTTTACTTTTTGCATTAAGTTTAAATGCAACGATTCGTACAGTGAGTAATTCGCCGGCAACATTGGCACAGTACAATTCCATACAGGCCGCCATTGATGCAAGCAATTCTGGCGACACCGTTTATATACACGGATCTGGAACAGGGTATGCAGGAGCTACGATTCAGGATAAATCTATTGCATTGATAGGTCCTGGGTGGTCGCCTACTGGTTTGCCCCCCTATTAATCAGACTTTCGTTACAAAGTTAATAAATAGATCAAAACATCAAAATAATTTTGCACTTCCAGGAAACGACCGACGGTGATCTTTATACCGATGGGAAGAGAGGCAGGCTCAAACTGCCACCTTTTTGTATTTAGGAGTGTTGGGTGGTTTTATTTTTCCAGGAAACGACCTCAGGCTCTCATTACCCGATAGTTCCCACAGAGGAATGTCCACTTTGAATACCCTTCG
>JABARE010000029.1 GCA_019187365.1 Saprospiraceae bacterium
CGCCCTGTCCCAGGGCTTCTTTGAGGATTTTAAGCTTCTCCTCACGGCTGAATTTTCGCTTTTCCATAGACAAAGATTACATTTTTTTATGTGTAACTTCGTCTGATTGTTTAGGGGGCCGAAACACTGACCACTGCAGAGGGCCTGAAGGCTTCCATGCACCTGTTTCAGCCGCAACACTTCATCATGCCTTTTGCCGCCCATGCGCTCGGAACGTTTTCAGGAGCTTTCATCGCCGTTTCACTTTCCGGAACTCGACCCATCGCCGCCGCAATGGCCGTTGGACTGGTCTTTCTTGTTGGTGGGATCATCAACGTCGTCATGTTGCCGTCGCCACTGTGGTTTACCCTGACAGACCTCCTGCTTGCCTACCTATCCATGGCCTGGCTTGGAACACAGCTCTCCAGAAGAATTTTCCGGACCGGCACTCCTTTGACCTGAGTTCTCTCAGAACAGATTTCATTGCTGCTTATCTAAATTCCAGACATGGAGGAATTTCCACGAAAGCGCAGCGTGTTGCCTCTCCTTGTTTGTCTTAGACTGAGACCTGACTTGTTGTTTGCGTTCAGGGCGTCAGATGCATTGCCAGCCAGGCATGCAACTCCCTATAGAAAAACCTGCTGTTTTCTGCTTTGAGGATCCAGTGGTTCTCTTCCGGAAAGACGATGAGCCTGGATGGCACTCTCCTGCGTTGCAACACGTTCCAGGTTTCAATGCTGTTGTTGAGCGGAACCCGGAAGTCCTGCTCTCCTACTGTGACGAGCATGGGCGTTTGAAACTGTTCTGCATAAAAGACAGGATTCTGATCCTTCCAAAGCGCCGCTCCGGACCAGGGGGTGCCGCCGTTGATGACCTCCCGGTGGAAAATGGCATCGCTGGTTCCCCATTGGGAAATGCTGTTGACCAGACCCGCGTGGCTGATCAGACAACGGTAATGCCGGGTCGTGGCCTGCATCCAGTTGGCTAAATGCCCGCCATAGCTGGCTCCCCCTGCAGCCTGCCGGCCACCGTCAATCCATGTATATTTGTTAATGACATATGCCGCCGCCTCGTTGATCTCCTCTGCTGGACCCCGGAAGGGGTCGCCCAGAATGTCCTGGGAAAATTTCTCACCATATCCTGTTGAGCCCGTATAATCCGTCAGCAACACCACATAACCGGGACTGGCTAACAAGTGATAGTTCCATCGGTACGACCAGGACTCTTTCCATGACCCCGCAGGCCCGCCATGCATCACGACAAAAAGCGGGTATTTCCTTTTGGGGTCAAAATGCGGAGGTTTGATCAGCAGGTTGCGGATCTGTTTGCCGCGACGGCTCTGGAACCAAAAGGTTTCGCTTCCCGATAACTCCACGCTATCCAATGCCTGGAGATTCCACCTGGTCAATGGTATGATCTCTCCCCGTTCGTCAATGCGTACGATTTCCGAAGGTGCATCCACGCTCTCCCAATTCACCAGACAAACCGTTGGTACATTGTCCGACAACGAAAGTCCGGAAAGAGAACCCTTGTTCGCCCGATCAATGCGGTGCATCTCACTGCCGTCTGTTTTGCAATGGTATGCGCGGTTGCGGCCCTTGTCTTCGGCAATAAAATATATGCCTTCTCCGATCAAAGAATATTCCAGTATTTCGCGATCCAGCGAATCTCCAACGACCAGCGCCGAATCCATTTTGGGCCAGCGGTAACGAACGAGGCGCGTCAGGTTGTACACCTGTCCGTTGTTGGCGGCGGTTCGCATGCAATAGAGGTAATCTCCCTTCTTCGAAAACTGCGGTGACGCAAATTGCATGGCTTTTTCCGAGTATCGGCTCACCATTCCATTGGAAACATCCATCTGGTAGATCTGTCCTTCCGCTTCGCGGTATGCCTGGGTTTCCCACTCGTCGGATCCGGTAAAAACTATACTTTTTCCATCCGGACTCCAGCAGGCGCGGTCCAGATAAAACCCGGAACTGTCGGCCAATGCAAAACCGGCAAACAGGTTGCGCGCTTCGCTGCTGTCGATGTGCTGAACATAAAGGTGTGCGCGCTTATCGTCGCGCCAGGTATCCCAGTTGCGTATTGGAAAATGGGTGTAAACGCGTGCCTGATAGGGCAAGGCTTTCTTTTCGGCCGATTTTTTCGCGTTGCAGCTGTCGTGAAAGCACGTTGGAAAATGCGAACTGGTAAAGAGTAGCATCTTGCCGTCGGGTCGCCAGACCGGCGACCGGGCTCCCGTGTTAAGGCGCGTCAGCCGTTGGGCTTCGCCTCCATCTTTCATGTTCAACAGATAAACCTGGGCAAACTCGTCTCCTTCGCGCTTTGCAGTAAAGGCAAGGTACCGGCCGTCAGGACTCCAGGCATAGGATCCTTCTCCCGCCTTGCCCGTCGTTATGCGTCGGGGCTGAGAAGTAGCGTCTACCGGTGCAAGCCACAAGTCGCTTACCTGTTCCCCCTGTTTATAGGAAGGTTCGGTCACCGAATGGACAAACCATTTTCCGTCAGGGCTGACGGCAGGTGTCCCAACGCGATACAACATCCACATGGACTCATGGGTTATAGCTGGTTTTTTCTGGCATTGTGGAACCGTTGGCAACAAAACCCATACCGCCATAAGTACATAGAAGACACCCCCTTTTATGAGAGTCGTTCTTTTCCAATTCAATTTTGCCCTTTGCCCCGAACTCATCTTCCCCAAACGGCTACGCGGGCTCTGCCCCGTCCACGTCCCTTGGTTTCATACCAGAATTCAATTTTTTTCAGGTTTCGCCGTCCTCCCTGAAGGTCAATGATCCGGGACTGTCCTCCCTGCGGGATTTTGCTGCGGAGGGCGACGTCTTGTACCCCCCCATTGTCGAAATGCACCTTCATGTCGTACATGCGCAGCGGGGCGTCGGTTACGCGAACGACGATCTGCGAGTAGGAATCTCTTAGGTCACCAAGGTGAATGGCGTCGTGGTCGATACCAAAGGTCACCCATTTGTCGCCAATGAATTTCCATCCATCGGACTCGACAGGCTTAGTTTGGGCGCAGGAACTCAGCGCGGCGGCACTGACGGAAAGGCAAAAGAACAATCGCTTCATGGTTGCTGTTTTTTACAAAGATAGGGTTTGTGTTTGTTCGATGCCGAAGGGCCTTTCTTTGCATCGCTCAGGATAACCCGTCATTCTGGCTAATTTCGCACGCAATTTATGTTTTCGGATTACGACGTCATCGTTGTCGGAGCAGGTCACGCGGGCTGTGAAGCCGCTCTGGCCGCAGCAAACCGGTCCTGCCGCGTTATGCTGGTCACGATGAACATGCAGACCATTGCCCAGATGTCGTGCAATCCTGCAATGGGGGGCGTCGCAAAGGGGCAAATCGTCCGGGAGATCGATGCCCTTGGGGGGGCTTCCGGCATCGTTACCGATGAAACGCGGGTACAATTCCGGATGCTTAACCGGTCAAAGGGTCCAGCCATGTGGAGTCCGCGGGCCCAAAGCGACCGCAATTTGTTCGCCCGGAGGTGGCGTACCCTGCTGGAGGCCCATCCGGGCATCGATTTCTGGCAGGATACCGTTCGCGAACTCATCGTTGAAGGGGGCGCTGCCAGGGGGGTCATCACTACCATGGGGCACCGGATCACCGGTCGCGCGGTCATTCTGACCAACGGGACCTTCCTCAACGGCGTCATCCACATTGGAGAAAAACAATACGGCGGTGGCCGTGCTGGAGAACGCGCCGTTACGGGCCTCACGGAACAACTGCAGTCACTCGGCTTCGAAAGCGGCAGAATGAAAACCGGCACTCCCCCCCGACTAGACGGCCGCAGCATTGATTATTCACGTCTTGAAATTCAGCCAGGCGACCAAAATCCATCGCGATTCTCCTTTCTCCCCACGCGTGTTCCCGAAAAACAACTGTGTTGTCACATCGCCTATACGCGTCCCGGGGTTCACGAAGTTTTGCGCACCGGATTTGCCCGCAGCCCCATGTTCTCCGGACGGATTACCGGTGTGGGGCCTCGCTACTGTCCATCCATTGAAGACAAAATCGACCGCTTCGCAGACCGCGACCGTCATCAACTCTTTGTAGAACCCGAAGGCTGGGACACTTGCGAAGTGTACCTAAACGGATTTTCTTCGTCCCTGCCGGAAGAGGTACAATTCAGTGCACTGCGCAGGATTGAAGGCTTCGAAAATGTGCGCATGTTCCGCCCCGGATATGCCATTGAATACGATTATTTCCCTCCGACTCAGCTGATGCTGAGCCTGGAAACGCGCTTGGTAGCAAACCTCTTTTTCGCAGGCCAGATCAACGGCACCACCGGTTACGAGGAAGCTGCCTGCCAGGGCCTGGTCGCCGGAATCAATGCAGCGCTTAAACTCCGGGACGAACAACCGTTCGTATTGTCTCGTTCCGAGGCTTACATCGGGGTATTGATCGACGACCTGGTTAACAAGGGGACGGAAGAGCCGTACCGCATGTTCACCTCGAGGGCTGAATTCCGCATCATGCTGCGACAGGACAACGCTGACCTGCGGCTTACTCCAAGGGCCGCAGCTACCAGCATGCAATCACTCGGTCCCCGCCTCGAAAGGGTGCAGCAAAAACTCGAAGCCCATCAAACGGTGTTGCGCGTTCTCCAATCCTCCTCGGTGACTCCCGACCAGATCAACCCGTATCTGTCGTCCATTGGCTCGGCACCGCTTGAATCCCGGACGCGGCTGCTTCATATCCTGACAAGGCCTAATGTGCAGCTCTCCGCCCTTCGCCTGGTCGTTCCAGAAATCGACGCCTCTCTTGCGCCGATCGATCCCGAATTCGCCGAGAGCGCTGAAATACAGATCAAGTACGAAGGCTACGCCCGGAAAGAACAGGAAATGGCGGAAAAGCTTCTACGCCTGGAACACATAAAACTTCACCCCGATTTCGACTACCACGCCCTCAACGCACTGAGCATGGAGGCCCGGACCAAGTTAAGTCGCGTTAAACCCGCTTCCATAGGTCAAGCCAGTCGCATCAGCGGCGTGAGCCCCTCCGATATTTCAATCCTGCTCGTTTTCCTCGGGCGCTGATCCCAACGATGCGGACAAGGCATCATTCTCAACTCGTTTCATAATAATCCAGATCGCGGGCAAACGTCTCCGATAGCGACCAGGTTGAAAGACCACTCAGCAAAATACATCCTCCCCCGACGATCCACGTGGCGCCTTCTATGCCAAGGTATCCGAGCAGGTAGTTGAACGACAGGGTAATTGGAATGACCGCGCCCCGCACAAAATTGGGTACCGTCGTCGTAACCGTTGCCCGGATGTTGGTGCCAAATTGCTCTGCGGCCATGCTGACAAACAATGCCCAGAATCCCGCTGCGAGCCCCAACAAAAATGTCAATGAGTAGAAAGCGGTCAACCCAATGCCCTTGGCATAGAGGTAAACGAACGTTAGTAAGCCGGTAAAAATGAGGTAAGAAAAGATCACTTTCCTGCGACTTCTCCAGACCTGACTCAACCATCCGCTGAGCAGGTCGCCAACAGACAACCCTATATAGGCATACATGATCGAATCGGCAACGGAAACCCGTTCCTGAATGCCGAGCAGCACACCATATTTGTCGGAAAATTTGATGAGAATGCCGATGACAAACCATACGGGCAGGCCTACCAATATGCTGGCAAGGTATTTTTTAAAAATGGCCTTCCCTTTAAAGAGCATAAAGAAATTTCCCTTTTGAACCGCGGTCTTTTGCAAACTGGTGAACATGCCACTTTCGAACGTCCCGACGCGGAATCCTAGCAAAACAAGCCCCAGCACCCCACCAATGATGTATGAGATCTGCCACTCGGTAAGACGGGCAATGAGGTTCGCGGCAACGGCGCCAAGAACGCCTGCAGATACGATGATCATGGTGCCCCAGCCCCTGCGCTCGCGTTCAATCACCTCCGACACGAGGGTGATTGCTGCACCCAACTCTCCGCTAAGGCCAAATCCCGCAATCAGACGGACGACCTTGTATGTGGTAATGTCGGTAACAAATGCATTGGCAATGTTGGCCAGGGAGTAAATGAGTATCGATGAAAACAATACAGATTTTCTGCCCAGCTTGTCGCCGAGAACGCCAAAAACTACGCCGCCAAGCAACATTCCCCCCATTTGCCAGAGAAAGAGCAGGTAATCGTATCGCGCAGTCTGATCCGGTGACAGCTTCAGCCCTTTTTCAAGGGATTCCCTTCCGACAATGTTGAACAACTGCAGGTCGTAAATGTCGACGAAGTATCCCAGCGCGGCAACCAGTACGGGAATGGTAAGTATTTTGCTGGTTGGTGTACGGTGTTGCAAATTCATGTTCAAATATAAAGAGCACCTCGAAAAACTCAGTTTTGATACCAGAATGAACAGGGCTGACCTCCCCCATTTGTTATCACAGATTTTGCAACCATCCCTGCGCTGCTGGGATTCGGGGTCCTTTCAGGCCTTTAACGCCGCTTCGTAGTGCCGGATCCATTCGTCCGGGCTGATCTTTCTGCATAGTGCACCGATCAATTCAAATGGAATATCCTGTGTTTTGCGAAAGCGAATACAACTTTTTCCCATATCCGGCTTCCGGCTGGAATGCTGCGGCCAGCTCTGGAGAAACCAATCGAGCAGGAGTCCCTGGTACAGGCCCATGTGGTAAAGGGAAATGTAGTGCTTCTGGGCAGCGATGCTCAAAAAGGGAAGTGCCTGACGGGGATCGCAATGGTATCCTCCGGGATATAAGCTGTGGGGCACAACGTAAGAGATCATTCCATACTGAATGCATTCCTCAAAACCCTCCGGGAGGTTGGAGAGAATGGTCTCCCGCAAAGAACGCATGGGCCCCCTGCGATCTTCCGGTAGCGCCTCCAAATAGGCAGCAACCGTTGTAGCTTTTGAAATCATGGTCCGTTTGCTATGATGCAATTTGTTGATGCAAGATATTGCTTCTCCTCCTTTATGGAGGATTTTGGATTTCCCTTCGCGCGGGAAGTCTTACCTTTAGCCAAAATTTGATGCAATGAAAAAAGTTTTCTTCTTTATGACCCTGTTGTTTTGCCTGGCAGTCCTGAGTTCATGCAAAGAACAAAGCAAAACGGAGGATGCTCCCCAGGTTGAAACAACAGCTCCTGCCACCACTCCCGCTCCGGCGGCTGATCCAAATGCCGCGACAAACCCCACAGCTGACCCGAATGCAGCCGCCCAGGCTCCTCCTCCGGCACCCGCACAAAATGCCAAAGGCGTATGGCATTACACCTGCGCCAAAGGTTGCGAAGGCGGAGCAGGAACTCAAACGGCCTGTGCCAAGTGCGGCGCACAACTGGTTCACAACCAGGCATACCACGAACAGTAAAGCTTTTCTGGCAGCACTCTTCTGAAAGGAAGCGCCAACACACACTCCCGCTCAGTCGGGGCCATCCCTCCAACCGGTTTCATTTTCTTTTTCGGTTCAGCCACCCCACCTGAAGCAAGCTTGAGGCTGAACGCGAGCGGCGTTGCAGCAAAGACACAATCCACCAAAATGGCCAGGACCAGCATTTACCTGAACTTTCCGCATCACACCGAAGAGGCTTTTGCCTTTTACAAAGAAGTTTTTGGCACAGAATACTCAGATGAAATCGCACGTTTCAGGGATATACCCCCCCAGGACGGCGTGGCTCCTGTAGAAGAAGCAGACCTCGACCTCGTAATGCACGTTTCTCTTCCTATCCTCGGTGGCTTTCACCTCATGGGGTCAGATGCTCCCGAATCTCTGGGGGTTCCCCTTTTTCTCGGCAACAACCTACACATCAACCTTGAACCCGATACGCGCAGCGAAACGGACCGGCTTTTCAACGCCCTTTCCGAAGGGGGTATCGTTGATATGCCTTTGCAGGATATGTTCTGGGGCGCTTATTACGGAAGTTGCCGCGACCGCTTTGGCATCCAATGGATGTTCAACTGTACGGAACCCCTGCCAGGCTGAGACACCCGGTTTTTACAAACAGATACTACCGTCCGTTAGTTTTTGGGGTCTATCCTGAGGTGGAGCTCACCCAGTTGTCTGGGGTCAATCGCCGCAGGCGCATCGATCATGACGTCGCGGCCCATGTTGTTTTTCGGAAAAGGAATGTAATCGCGGATCGACGTCTGGCCTCCCATGACGGAGCACAACCGGTCCAACCCAAATGCAATGCCTCCGTGGGGCGGAGCGCCGTATTCAAATGCTCCTAACAGAAATCCAAACTGGCGCTCGGCTTCGTCCTTCTCAAACCCAAGGATCTCAAAATTGCGCGACTGCAGGGTGCGGTCGTGTATCCGGATCGAGCCCCCCCCAATTTCAACCCCGTTGATCACCATGTCGTATGCGGCTGCATGGATCGAGGCTAGCACCGCCCGGTCGCTGCTGTAAATCTTCTCTGCTTCGCCGGGCAGTGGGCTGGTAAAGGGGTGGTGCATTGCAAAAAAGCGGTTTTCTTCTTCATCCCACTCCAGAAGGGGAAAATCGACTATCCACAAGGGAGTGAAAACACCCGGGGTTATCCGATTTAGCCTCCTCGCCAACTCAAGGCGCAGTTCTCCCAACTGGCGTAGAACCTGATGCCGTTCTCCGGCCAAGACAAACAAAACGTCTCCCGCCTTTGCCCCCAATGCCTTGCCAATTGCCTCGAGCTGCTCAGCTGTATAGTACTTTCCCACCGTCGCTTTGATGCCGTCGTTGCTGAATCTCAGGTAAATAAGTCCACTTGCGCCGATTTGCGGACGCCTTACCCAATCCGTCAGCAACCCCAGCTCCTTATTGGTAAAAAACTGACCGGGATCGTCAACGAGAATTCCTTTTACACAGGGGGAATCGTCGATCAGAGAAAAGCCGGCGCCTTTCATCGCGGATAAATCGCGAAGATCAAAGCCAAAGCGGAGGTCCGGCTTGTCGGAACCATAGCGGTCCATGGCCTCTTCATACTTCATCCGTGGAAACGTCCCGAGCTCATGCCCAAGCAGGGTCTTGAAAAGATGCCGCGCAAGCTGTTCGAATGTTTCCAACACGTCGTCCTGGTCAACAAACGCCATTTCACAGTCGATCTGGGTAAATTCCGGTTGCCGGTCAGCGCGAAGGTCCTCGTCCCGAAAACAGCGCACGATCTGAAAATATTTGTCCATTCCCGCCACCATCAGGATCTGCTTAAAAGTTTGGGGCGACTGCGGGAGGGCGTAAAACTGACCCGGGTTCATCCGGCTCGGTACAATGAAATCTCTTGCCCCTTCCGGAGTAGACTTAATGAGGTAGGGCGTTTCGATTTCCAGGAAATGAAGACCGCTGAGGAAGTTGCGAACTTCAAGAGCCAACCGGTGGCGGAATTCGATCTTCTGCCGGACGGGGTTGCGCCGAATGTCGAGGTAGCGATACCGCATGCGCAACTCGTCGCCTCCATCGCTTTCGTCTTCAATCGTAAATGGGGGAACTGCCGACTGGTTGAGGACGTTCAATTCTTCTACCTCAATCTCTACGTCGCCCGTCGGCCGGTTGGGGTTCTTGCTGCTGCGCTCGCGCACCGCCCCTGTAGCCTGAATCACAAACTCCCGTCCACATTTGCGCGCCATTTCACACAATTCCGGCTTGCTTTCCATGTTGAAAGCGAGCTGGGTAATCCCATATCGGTCACGCAGATCGATAAACGTCATGCCTCCGAGGTTGCGGACGATCTGAACCCACCCAGAAAGGGTGACCTGCGTTCCACAGTGTTCCATTCTCAACTCCCCACAGGTGTGCGACCGGTACATAGCCATGTATTTTGAGGCGCAAAGATAGTGAATGAACCCCCATTGACCGGAACCGCTGTTTTCTCTCACGGGCCATTCGTGAACAATCCCTTCCCCGAAAGACTCAATAAAAAGCCGGGCCTGAACAATAAAGGGCCTTCCTCTTCCAATCAACCGTAAACACTTTTATACCGGGAATTGCCTTCCTTTGGGCCAATGGGGCCTGATGCTCCAACTTGAACACCCTCATACTAACATATGTTAGTTAAGTCTTATTCAGCCGCAGTCCACGGGGTTGATGCATTGCCCATTACCATCGAGATCAACCCCGGCGGTCCCGTTCTTCCGGGAAAGAACAACTTTTTTACCGTGGGACTTCCGGACAATGCAATCCGCGAAGGCGTTCAGCGAATCGAGTCGGCCATCCGCAGCAGCGGCCTAAACTTTCCAAGAATACGACTGGTGGTCAACCTCGCACCAGCCGATATCCGGAAAGAAGGCTCTGCCTACGACCTGCCCATCGCTCTGGGGATTGCAGCGGCTACCCGGCAAATGAACGATGCCATGGTCGGGCAATACCTCATCATGGGAGAGCTGAGCCTGGACGGCGGCGTAAGACCGGTAAAAGGGGTGCTTCCCATGGCCATCCTCGCCCAGAAAAGAAACTACCGCGGCGTGCTCATCCCGGGCGACAACGCGCGCGAGGCCGCCATCGTCGGTTCTCTTGAGGTGATCCCCGTCAACAACCTGCGCGAAGCCATAGGGTTTCTGGACGGCAGTCTTTCTCTCTCCCCTTACCGCGCCCAACCTTCTGACACATCCATGCTCGCGGATGGCATCTCCCCGGATGATTTCGGGGATGTGCGCGGTCAGGAAAACATCAAGCGCGCCATGGAAATAGCCGCCGCCGGTGGCCACAACCTCATCCTCGTGGGCCCCCCGGGTGCTGGAAAAACCATGCTCGCAAGACGCCTGCCGGGCATTCTGCCGCCCATCAGCATCGAGGAGGCTCTTGAAACGACAAAAATCCATTCCGTTGCCGGCATCCTGCCCCGAAACAGCGGACTGTTGCAACAGCGCCCCTTCCGGGCGCCTCACCATACCATTAGCGACGTAGCCCTCGTCGGTGGTGGTTCAAACCCCATGCCGGGAGAAATCTCCCTCGCACACAACGGGGTTCTCTTCCTCGACGAGTTGCCGGAATTCAAACGGGCCGTGCTCGAGGTGCTGCGACAGCCCATGGAGGAGCGAAAAGTCACCATTTCGCGCGCCAAGCACTCCCTGGACTACCCGGCCAGTTTTATGCTCGTGGCCAGCATGAATCCCTGCCCCTGCGGTTACTACAACCACCCCGAAAAACCCTGTGTCTGCGGAGCAGGCGTCGTAAAAAAATACCTCAGCCGCATCAGTGGCCCCCTGCTGGACCGCATCGACCTGCACGTAGAAGTGACCCCGGTAAGCTCAGACCGCCTCCTCGAGCGCAACCCGGGTGGCGAGGGTTCCCAGGCAATCAGGTCCCGGGTCCTGTCCGCACGCCGCCGTCAGCAGGAGCGATTCCGGGAACGTCAACACGTTCACTTCAACGCCCAGATTCCCCCAGGTGCCCTTCACGAAATCTGTACGCTGACACCGGATGGCGTCGCCCTGCTCAAAACCGCTATGAACCGCATGCAGCTAAGCGCTCGCGCATACGACCGCATCCTCAAAGTGTCAAGAACCATCGCCGATCTCGACGAAAGCGATTCCATACTGACTGAACACCTGTCAGAAGCCATTCATTTCCGCAACCTCGATCGGGAAGGTTGGGCAGGATGAATCTCGTTCTTTGTCGTATTCTCCACCATTCCTCGTTTGTAAAACGTTCACAGTTGATAATTTTTTCCGAATTTATCTTTGTCCGATGGATACTCCCCAACTCTATATCTACAACAGCCTGCGTGGTGAAAAGGAGTTGTTCACACCATTGGTCCCCGGAAGGGTAGGCCTGTACGTCTGCGGCCCAACCGTTTATTACGAAGTTCACCTTGGCAACTGCAGAACCTTTGTTTCCTTCGACATCATCTACCGCTACCTGTTGCACCTGGGGTATAAAGTGCGCTACGTGCGAAACATCACCGACGTAGGCCATCTCCTCGACGACGGCGAAGACCGCATGCTCAAAGGTGCCCGCCTCGAGCAACTGCAACCCATGGAAGTCGCCCAGAAATACACCAACGGCTTCCACGACAAGATGCGGGTTTTCAATGTCCTCCCCCCCAGCATAGAGCCGCGGGCCACGGGACACATCATCGAACAGATCGAAATGGTTCAGGCCATCATCGACCGGTCGTACGCCTACATCCGCAACGGATCGGTCTATTTCGATACCGTCAAATACCTGCAGGACAAACACCCATACGGGCAACTTTCGGGCAGGGTGGTTGAGGATCTCCTGGCTGAGTCGCGCGACGATTTGAAAAATCAGGATGAAAAAAAGCATCCTTCCGACTTTGCTCTGTGGATCAAAGCCAGCGACGAGCACATCATGCGATGGAACTCCCCCTGGTCCGTTGGCTTTCCCGGCTGGCACCTCGAGTGCTCTGCCATGAGTACCAAATACCTCGGAGAGCAGTTCGACCTTCACGGCGGTGGCAACGACCTCAAATTTCCGCATCACGAAAATGAAATCGCCCAAAACGTCGGATCCTGCGGATGCACTCCTGCGCGTTATTGGATGCACACCAATATGCTGCTGCTCAACGGCCGCAAAATGTCGAAGAGCGAAGGCAATACCATCTCACCCGAAGAATTATTTTCGGGCAACAGCGAACACATCTCTCGTGCCTACGACCCCATGGTCGTGCGCTTCTTCTTTTTGCAGGCCCACTACCGCAGTACGCTCGACATCACCGACGAGGCGCTTCAGGCCGCCGACAGGGGTTACCGCAGACTGATGGAGGCGATGCGCATTCTTCGTAGCACCCCGCCGGGGCTTTCCTCCGATGGTGGAGAACGCGATGCCATGCTGCGAGGGATCCTCAGACAATCCGTTAACGACATGAACGACGATTTCAACGTTCCAAAGGCTCTCGCCGGAATGTTCGAACTTGCAGCATCCATCAACGCCCTCAAAGACGGGCATCTTCCCAAAAATAGCATTTCCGCTTCCTGCTGGAACGAGATGACCAGCCATATGGAGCAGTTCGTTTATGGCGTTTTTGGTCTTGCCGATGAAAGCGGAAACACCAATACAGAAGTGGTCGACCGCCTGATGCAACTCATCATCGAGATGCGCAGGGATGCACGCGAACGAAAAGATTTCGCGATCTCCGACAAGATCCGCGATGCATTAAAAGATACCGGTATTCAACTCAAAGACGGAAAAGATGGAACGGAATGGATGTATCTCTAATAAGGTTGGTGCGCATTGCAGACTTCTTTGTGCCCTTTTATTGCTCTTTGGGTGCAAATCAGACGTTTCCGTTAAAAAAGAAGCCCCCTCTTCAAAACCTGCCTTGACCTACCCTTCCTTCAATAAAGACAGTGCCTACGCTTACGTACGGCAGCAGGTACTGTTTGGTCCCCGGGTACCGAATACACCCCAACATGCAAAGTGTGCAGACTGGCTTGCCGAAACCTTGCGCCGGATGGGCGCCGAGGTGCAGGAACAACGCTTCCGCTCCACAGCTTTCGACGGTACGGTACTCAAAGGTGTCAACATTATTGCGCGCGTACACCCGGAAGCAAAGCAACGGCTGCTCTTTGCCTCCCACTGGGACAGCCGGCCCTGGGCAGACTCCGATCCCGATCCGGTCAACCGGAAAAAAGCCTTCGACAGCGCCGACGACGGCCCCAGCGGAGTCGGCATCCTGCTTGAACTGGTCCGCACCGCAAGCGCTCAACCCACAAAAAATATTGGCTTCGACATCGTCCTGTTCGACCTCGAGGACTACGGGACCGAGGGCAATGAAAAATCCTGGGCCCTGGGTTCTCAATACTGGTCAGCAAACACCCATTACGACCAAACTAAACCGCGCTACGGCGTATTGCTCGACATCGTCGGCGGCACAAACCCGGCGTTCTACAAAGAAGATTACTCCGTTTACTTTGCGGCAGACATCGTCGATAAAGTTTGGACTCTGGCAGACGACATGGGCTATGGTGCCTATTTTCCCAGGCAATCCGGCGGGGGCGTTCTCGACGATCACTACTTCGTCAATACCGTGGCACGCATAAAAATGATCAACATCATTAACCGGCCCGACGGAAAACGATTCCCCCATTACCACCACACGGCTAAAGACAACATGGACGTGATCGACCCCAACACCCTGAATATGGTGGGACGACTGTTGGTAAAACTAATTTACCAGGAGGACGCCGGCTTGCTTTAAGCCGCTTCGTTTGACCTGCCTACATCAGCCTTAGGCTGCATGGATAAACGCCTTTCGCGGTTAATACAGGTTTTTTCTCACCTTTGCTCTCATCTACCTGCTTTCCTTTGAATCGGTGACGCCCGTATCGGATGAATGCGTCATTCCGGAAAAACCACTTTGGGTAACTTTCTGAATATGTATTTTTTTTCATGCTCCTTTCTCTCTTTCTGCTAATTTCGTTTTATACTGCAATAAATTGCCTCGGAGAACGGCCCCTTTTCAGAAATACCCCGCCGACTTCTATGCAACATCAACAAGAATGGCCCTCAGAAAAATTACACTCCTTAACCCGAATGAATAGAATTGAAATGCAATTCATCAAACTCATTGTTACTGCATGCATATTGTGTTCGACCACGCTCTCAGCACAGTCAAATCGCCCGGTCGGCATAAACCTTAGCGGAGTAAGCGATTATTCTACCGAATTGGTTTTTGCAGATGCCATGAAGCAATGCCGCGAATGGATCCCTTTCAACGCCGATGGCTCCGGACCATGGGACACCGGACTCGACGTTCCCCTTTCCGCTGGCGGCTATCCATTGCACGTTCCTTTTGACGACGGCGTACATCCTCCTCAAAAACTACGCACCCTGGTGCTCTGGGATCTGCCTCCGGAGAGCTTTCCGCGTGGTCTGTTCCGCCTTGTAGTTACCGGAAAAGGGCAGGTTCGTCTGCGCTTTGGCGCCAACGGCCTCTATGATGCACCCGTTGACACACTGGTTCCTGCAAATGGAGGCGTCGCCATCGAAATTGAACGTTCAGACAGCAGCAACCCAATTACCCAAATCCAGTTTGTTCTTCCTGGTTACGCGCTCTCCAAGCCCATACCCACCTTCACGGACGAGTTTCTCCGATTCCTGGATGACTTTGAATGCCTGCGATTTATGGACTGGCTGCGCACCAATTTTTCTCCAGTCTCTCAGTGGGGCGAACGCAGTGTTGCACAATACTACACCCAGGCCACCCCAAAAGGCGTTGCCTGGGAATACGTCGCCGAGTTGTGCAACGAAACCCATAAAGACCTTTGGATTAACATCCCCCACAAGGCCGACGACGAATACATAGTTCAACTGGCAATGCTGCTCGAAACCTCGTTAGACCCTTCTCTTAAAATCTACCTCGAATACAGCAACGAAGTCTGGAATTCCGGTTTCTCGCAACACCACGAAGCAGCTTCCCTCGCCACCTCGTTGGGCTTTTCCGGGACGGAGTGGGAGCGGGCCTGGAAATACACTGCAAAACGATCAGCCGATATTTTTCATCTTTTCAACGCGGTTTTTACAGACGACTCCCGTCTTGTCCATCTCATCCCTACACAGGCCGGCAACGCCTGGGTTTCCAACCAGTTGTTGAGCTTCTTCGCGGATTCCCTATACAACCCGCACGGTTCAGTGGCACATGCGCTCACCATCGCTCCCTATTTTGGCGGTGGCGTCGCCGACGAAATCGTTTCCCGGGGACTGGTTGCCTCCATTACACCTCAGGAAATTGTTGACAGGATGAAGCAGTCTTTGGCGAATTCCTATATGTCTATGCTTGAAAATAAAGCCGTAGCCCTCAAATTCGGACTTGACCTGAATGTATATGAAGGAGGCCAGCACCTCGTTGCCACCGGTGCCAACGTCAACATCGTCGCCTTGACCGAAAAGCTGAATGCTGCAAACCATCATCCCGACCTGCAGGAAGCTTATTGCCAGTATTTCGACCATTGGTATGAAAACCACGGGGGCTTATTCATGCACTTTTCTTCTCACGGTCGCTATTCAAAATGGGGAAGTTGGGGAATAAAAGAAACCATGGTCGACAGCCTCAATCCAAAATACCTGGCCCTGAAGAAATGCGTGTCGGGAAAGGCGACCCATACAACCGAAAAAACCTTCCCGGAAAGTGCTGTTTTGATCTACCCAAACCCATCTTCCAATGGTTCCTTTTATGCTAACGCTCGTTCGCCTATTGTCTCACTGGAAGTGTTCAGCATGACCGGAACGGCCGTTGAATGCCGGCGAGAAAAACGAACGGACTATGTATGGCAAATCAATATGGCATTCCCCGGTTTGTACATCGTCATGATCAACGGCATAGCCAGGAAAGTATATGTCTTCTAATCACAGAAGCTGAACGCATTTAAAGCTGGCGTTGAAAGAATGGCCTTAAGCCATACCTCTCCCGTAGCCCCCGTACACATCATGGGGTATTTTTCCCCGTGCTGATAAAGGAGTCACTATCATGGGCGTTTTGTTTCCAGACCTGATGAGTGCTGCCGTTTGGCGCCCGCCTTTTGAGAAACCATATCCCCCGCTTCGTCAACGTAAAAGTGGGTACCCCTCCAGGAATTCAGGGCCAACATGACAAGATTTTGCACCATTACACAAACCCATGTGAATGGCTAAAGACCACACTGGAACAGATTCCGGATACCAAATTATCTGAGTTGGATAAGCTGTTGCCTGGATATGAGGTGTAGTTAAACGAAGGGATACTTCCCTCTTAAAAAAAGAATTACCTTAGCACTACAAAACTAACCACTAAACCATGAAAAAATCTCTGCTGCTTTCTCTCCTCCTGCTGGCCATGGGCCCTGCAGCCTTTGGCCAAAACTTGTTTACCGAAGATTTTGACTTCGGCCCATTGGACAGCCTTGAAAAAACCCACGGGTGGGAGCGTGTAGGCGCCAATGGTCCCTACAACATTGCCGTCACTGCGCCCGGTCTCGTTTATCCCGGATATGTGGGTTCCGGCAGAGGCAACACCTGCCTCATTACAAATTCAGGCACTGGGGATTTGGTTTTTAGGGCTTTTTCAACGATTGACTCGGGCTCCCTTTACCTCTCCTTCATGTTCATCGTCGACTCCCTGCCATCAACTTCACCAGTGGGGTATGCCATTTCCTTCAATCCTGGTAATGGAGGGACGAATCATAATACTCCCCTCTACATTAGGAGATTGTCGGATAGCACCTATCATGTTGGCACTCGAAAACAGGCGGCTTTCGCCCTCCGTTATGGTCAAGATACCTTCTCAACAGGGAAAACCTATCTGGCCGTTCTTAAATATCAATTTGTAGCGGGAGCCGACAACGATACCAGCAGTCTGCACATCTTTTCGTACGGGGTCCCGGCCACTGAACCTCCAATTCCCCTGCTAAGTTCTTACGACGGTCCGGATTTTATCAACATGGCCTTTGTCGTGTTGACCAATAACTACGCGCAAAGCCCCTATTTCGACGGCGTTAAATTGCGCATTGACGGCATTCGCGTTGGCACTTCCTGGCAGTCGAGCGTTTGGGCCATGCCCACCTCCGTTTCTTCCGGGAGCCGGGAATCCCGCATTCCGCTTTCCAATGCCCCTAACCCGTTTCGCAGCCATACCAGCCTTCAATATGAGCTTCCTTCCAGTGGCTGGGTCCTGGTTCAGTTGTTGAACGCTTCAGGGCAACTTTGTGGTGAACTGCTCCGCGGCTTCCAGGAGGCTGGCATCCACCACATTTTATGGGAAAGAAATTACCTTCCTGCCGGGCAATACACCTGCAGACTCCGGTTTAACAACGAAGAAACCAGCCATCTCCTGCTGATCCTCGATTAAAAACCTCGCGACTCTTCCTTGCTCTTTTGCGGACAACTCAATTTCGCGCTCACTTGTAGCAAGCGGCCAAACCTGCTGATTCGATCGGGAATGCTCCTTTAATGAATTTCCTTTCAAAATGCATCATTTCTTTCCACCGCGTATTGGGTTTCACAGCAGCCTATATGGCATCGCGTCATACCGGGGTAAAGCTTGGTTTTTGTTGATCCAATGGTACTTTAAACTGGACTTTTCCTAGATTGAATTAACACTTGTTAGTTCTCGTCACCCTGGGGCGAACACGTCCCTCTTGATGTGGCTTCGAAAGGGTTCAATTTATTCCTGAATGTCCTCACGAACGATCCTCTTTAAGACCGCTTACCCGCTGAACTATTTTAGAAACCATGGCAAAACGCTTGCCCTTCCTGATTTTTGTTATCTTAGCCTGATAAACTGAACACTAAAACATGAAAAAATCTTTGCTGCTTTCTCTTCTCCTGCTTGCCCTGGGCACAGCAACCCTTGGCCAAAACTTGTTTACCGAAGATTTTGATTTCGGTCCATTGGACAGCCTTGAAAAGACACATGGGTGGGAACGATCAGGCGTTAATGGTCCCTACAACATTGCCGTTACCGCTCCCGGTCTTGAATATCCCGGATATGTGGGTTCCGGCAGAGGCAATACCTGCCTCATTACAAATTCAGGCGAAGGGGATGTGCTTCTTCATTCTTTTGCCTCTGTGAACTCGGGCTCCCTCTACCTTTCCTTTATGTTCAGGGTCGACTCCCTGCCATCAACTTCCTCCATGGGGTATGGCATTTGCTTCAATCCCGGCGATGGAAGGACAAGTCTCAACACACAACTCTATATTAAGAGATTATCTGATAGCTCCTTTTCTGTTGGAACGCGCAAATATGAAGGCCTGGCCAAGCATTATTCAAACGATACATTCTCAACAGGGCAAACCTATCTGGCCGTTCTTAAATATCAATTTGTGGCGGGAGCCGACAACGATACCAGCAGTCTGTACCTTTTCCAATATGGGGTCCCGGCCGCTGAACCCCCAATGCCCCTGGTAAGCTCTCACGACGGTCCGGATTTTATCAACATGGCCTTTGTCGTGTTGACCAACAACTACGCACAAAGCCCCCTATTTGACGGCGTTAAACTGCGCATTGACGGCATTCGCGTTGGCACTTCCTGGCAGTCGAGCGTTTGGGCCATGCCCACCTCCGTCCATTCCGGGAGCCGGGAATCCCTCATTCCGCTTTCCAATGTCCCCAACCCGTTTCGCAGCCATACCAGCCTTCAATATGAGCTTCCCTCCCGTGGCTGGGTCCTGGTTCAGTTGTTGAACGCTTCCGGACAACTTTGTGGTGAATTGCACCGCGGCTTCCAGGAGGCTGGCGTCCACCACCTTTTATGGGAAAGAAATGGCCTTCCTGCCGGACAATACACCTGTAGGCTGCTGTTTAATAACGAAGAAGCCAATCATCGCATGCTGCTCCTCGATTGAAGACCGCACGACGGAACGTCCGTCCCATCTATTCCTCTTCTTTAACTCTCCCCACACTGCTGCACCAGCCCTTCTCCCTTCTGCACACGGGGAGTGAATTCTCCAAATTATCGTAAATTTGATTGAATATGCATGGTGTGCTACACCTTGTGAAATGCCTCTTGATTCCTGGATCCGGCCTTGTTCCCTCAACGAGTCCCCTCTATAACTTATCTAATTCATCCCCGTGCGTTTGTTTTGATTTCATTTTTCAATGTCGCTGAGTTGCCAATTTTACCCACGCATTAAATTTTACCCCCAATGAAAAAACAATTGTGTTTTCTTTTACTCGTCGTGAATTCCTGCTGGCTGGGAGCACAAGCACCACAGGGTTTTAACTATCAGGGCGTGGCCCGCAATGCCAGCGGAGACCCAATCCGCAATCAGCTCATCTCGCTCCGCCTGAGCATGCTCTCTGATAGCCCAACAGGAACGGTAGTGTATTCTGAGACCCACCAGACAACAACCGGCGACCTAGGCATTTTCAGCCTGCACGTCGGAACCGGCACACCTGCCGCTGGAACTTTTTCCTCCATCGGTTGGGGCGCTCACACGCTCTGGCTCGAAGTCGAACTGGATGCCACCGGAGGAACAAACTACCAGTCGTTAGGCACCAGCCAGATCCTCTCGGTACCATACGCGTTGCATGCCGCAACCGTATCTGATAATGACGACGCCGACGCCGATCCGGCAAACGAACTGCAAACGCTTTCCAGATCCGGAAATACCATCACCATGTCGCATAACGGTGGTGCCGTTACCGACTCCGTCAACGATGCCGACGCAGATCCCGTCAACGAATTGCAAACGCTTTCCAGATCCGGAAATACCATCACCCTGTCCCATAACGGTGGCGCCATTACCGACTCCGTCAACGACGCCGACGCAGATCCCGCCAACGAGATACAGCAACTCTCGCTCAACGGCAGCACCCTCAAGCTCTCACAGGCCAACGAAGTGGATCTGAGTCCACTCAAATCTCCCTGGGTCGCCGTGCCGGGAGGCATTGAATACAACAATGGGATTGCATTCACCGATAGCCTGATATCGAGAAAACTCGTCTGGACAGGGTCTCCCCAGCCTCCTTACCTCAGCATCGAACCGGGGACAGCCTTCATCGCGCCTTCGCCATCCAATACTTCGTTCTGGCAGGGAACCCTGCTTCGCTTCGATGGCACCGATCCCGTCAGCCACAACGCAGTGCTCTCGATTGACTCGCTCGAATACTTTCGCGCCGGCACCGGGTTGCTGTTTTCATCGCGCTCCGTGCTTGATCCGTCGAAACTGCGCTTTGAATTTGGTTCTGCCCTTACGGAACTAACAACTGGTAGCCTTTATCACGACATCGGTTCCTACAACGCGCTATATACCGGTGTCGGGATGATCGCCCGGCAGGCGCTCACCCCGGACGATGTTTTCGAACGGATTGAACTTTTGCCCGACAGCCTGACCATGTACAACGACGTCAAATGGAAAAATGTGTGGGTGGGAACGGAAGCCAGGCACAAAAACGGCGGTCTTCGCCTTTTTTCCGGAGCGAACGACCGCCTGATCGCTCACCTGGGAGCCTCGACGGGGACCAATGATCCTTTGCCCTTTCCTCGCCTGTCTCTGTTTGGAAATTCAGATGCTTCTTCCGCTACTCTGGGCGTTTCCAACGTCGACGGCTACCTCACCCTGTTCGGAAGCGGCGGATTCAACAGTGCGCAAAATGGTGTATTCGCAGCCGGAACATTGGACACCCTTCCAGGGCCAGGTGGTACTACTCTTTTCCTCTATAACGACCGCCTGCTTGCGGGAAACCAACCCGGTGGCAACAGCGGATATCTCCAAATCAACACCGCATTTCAAACTGCAGTCGCAGGAATGGAGTCTAACAACAATTCCCTGGGAAGGATTTATGCCAATGGGGAGTTCCGGATAAAGGATCCTATTCACCATGCATTCACCCACGCTTTTACCCCAGATGGCTTTATTCTGCAGGATATGGGGAACCAGCTTGCCGGCGGACTTTTGCTCGATCCCGCTGTTCCACATGCATCGCTGCTCACCATCAATGGGTCATCCGGGGCGCCCAACTTTTTTGCAGGAGCCAATCTCTTTTCGGGAAGCGGGGATCACGGCCTCGCCGAAGTCTACGACAGCAACGGCATCGGAAGGGCAGGTATGATGGTGACCCTTTCAAACAACGGCATTCTCTATGCCAACAACGGCACCATTGACGTTCAGGAAGACTCAAAACTCGCCGCACAACTCGGCCGCTGGGCGCTACTCCACATCAACCCCGACAATCAACTTCAGTTTTCATCGGCCATTGGCCCGCTGGGCCTCACCCCAAACACGGGAGCCGTGATCCTCAACGGTGACAACTCCTACGCAAATGTCTACGCGGGCAATAACTTTCTTTCCAACGACAACGATGCTGCAAACCGGGGCTTTGTGTCCGTAAACGATCCACTCGGCGACCGCAAGGCTGGCATGTACGTCGACGACAACAACCAGGGTGTTCTCTATGCCGATATTAAAAATTTCTGCGTTGATCATCCGTCGGATCCTGAAAAACAGATCTGGTATGCCAGCCTTGAAGGGCCTGAAGCGGCTGCTTATGTTCGCGGAACCTCCGCGCTCCACGCCGGCGAAGCCTTTGTTCCCTATCCGGATCATTTTCGCGAAATTGCCCTCTCAGACGAGGCGACCATCCAACTCACGCCGCGCTCCGCCGAAACGTATGGCCTGGCTGTAGTGGACCAAAATGAACAGGGCTTCCGGGTCCGAGAACTCAAAGGAGGTATTGGCAACTTTGCCTTTTATTGGGAGGTTAAAGCCGTCCGCAAAGGCTATGAATCATACGAAGTCATTCGGAATAAACCTTCCCAACCCGGTGTCCCTCCTGTCAGCCTGGACAAGTTAAACACTCCAAAAAATCTTACAGGAAATCACCGTGTCAGGCCAGTAAGAAACGAAAAGAACTGAAAAGCTCAACGGGCTTTTAATAGCACACAAAAGCACTTGGCCTGGACCAACCCGACCCCTGGTTGAATAAACTCATCCAGTAAATTCCCGTTGACAGATCCCCGGTTTGAACCGTGTTGCCGGGACCTGTGTCATATTCCCCGATCAAAACGCCCTGAGCACTCAGGATTATTGCCTTTGACCGTCTCTCTGAGGTGAAATATTTTACGATTCCGTCCGTCGAAGAAACTGCAGCCACCCAAACATCCTTCTGCTGTTGTTCCTCGTTTGCATTCCGTGTTATTGAGTCAAAAAACCAGGGAATAGCCGTCTCCTCCCTGGAAAAGAAATCGAACATCAATTGTCCAATTTTTTGTTCTCCCAGTGAACTCAGGTGCAAACCATCAGAGCCTACGTCTTCCTGACAATCCAGAAAAAACCCATCCTTTCTGGCAAGCTCCCCATCAGTCCAGCTATAATTGCCCCAGGTCGTGAAGGGAATTTCCTGGCCAGCGCCCGAATACCGGAACCCGGGTTTGCCAGCAATCACCTTTTCCATCAGAAAACGAACGGCCCACCCATTGTAATAATCGCGTGGATGCAATAAGCCCTTACCCACGCCCCCGGCAACCGGGCTGGCATAGCCCGAATAGGCGCGTGCTGCGAGGTAACAGATCTTTACATTCGGAAACAGCTGATGAACGGTTGTTAGCAAAATCCGGTATTCTGCGGTCAGCTCCTCGGCACATGCTGGAAATTGGGTGTTCCCATTGGCCGTATTTTCTGTCTCGATCCAAACGACCTGGATCTGCTGAACTCCTATTCCAAGGCTGTCCAATAATTTTTGCGCCTCTATCCAATAATGGTCGGTCTTCTGATTCATTTTCTGAATGCCCTGGCCACCAATACACGTATTGACGAATTTCAACCTTGGGTTTATGCGAATATGAGCCTTAGCGATCCGGACAAACGCGTCGAATTCCGTTCGGGGATTGCTTGCCCCTATCGCCATAAAACCAATGATCCCATCCGGATCTTCGGCGCCCCTGGCGTTCAATGGCCTTACCTGTCCGGATATACGGACCGCATCATCGCGATACAGCGCAGGCTTTTCGTTTGATTGGTTTGCATAAAGTCCTCCTGTAAAAGCCATAAAAACTTCTCCGGTTTCAAAATCCGTAAGCGGTGTCAGACCGGATGCAAGCCGGGAACAATCCTTCTGACCATATATAAAATTGAACATGGTCAGCATCAAAGCGATTGGATAACATACCTTCATTTTGAACACCATGTTTCTATAGACCGGAGTTTTTTAAATTTGTTTAACCCAACTGTACCAAACGCTAAAAATCTTTTTGTTCTATGTTGATAACCTACGGCCATCCTCAGCAGGATACCCTGCGCCATTGTTCTCTTGCGCTTGTTGTCTGAGCTCCCACCACGATTTCTCTGCTTATATTGCGCAAAAAACCATGTGTACCTACGCCTTAAAACGCAATTTCTGCTGTTATCTGAAATGGTCGGCAATTATGGTAAGCCTGTTGCCGGGCATTTGCTCGCATTCCCGGGCCCAGGGCTGCAGCGATGCGGGAGTGTGCACCAGCAGCATGCTTCGTGGCGATGATGTTCGCAAAGAAGAGGGTTTGCGGAATGCATTTTCTGTGGGCATATCCTACGGCAAAGCGGACTTCGACATCGGTGCAACCGCTGCTTTTCTGGAATTTTCGCGCCTTTTGGGAAATCGTTGGCAGATCAACCTGAGGTTGACGGCAGCCCGTCTGGCCAACGAAAGTTATGAGGCCTCGGGCCCCGGTGACCTGTATACAACTCTTCGGTACGCGATCCATGAGAACCTGTCTGTCAACGCAGGCGTAAAATGGCCCCTTTCCAACGGCAACCTGAAGGATGATGAGATTGCCCTTCCCTTCGACTACCAGCCCAGCCTCGGTACCATTGACGTCCTGCTGGGCGCACAACTCCATCTTGGCCGGATTCTGCTCGGGCTGGCCTGGCAACAATCCCTTGGAGAAACCGACAACGACGCACCGCCTCCGATTGTACTCCCCAATCCGGGTACCAACTTGTTTTCCTACCGCCGCAAAGGGGACCTAGCCCTTCGAGCCATGTATCTTCTACCGTTGGAACCTCGCTGGAAACTGGGCGGCGGCGTACTGCCCATCCTGCATCTTGGCGACGACACCTATCGGGACCGGACAACCGACCAGTTGCGCGTTGTGCCGGGTTCTGGCAGCTGGACCCTCAATGCCAACGCCCTCGTCGAATACCTGCCGGGAGCACGGCATCTTCTGCGGTTACAGGCAGGGGTTCCTTTGCGGGTCCGTCCGGTTCGCCCCGACGGTCTTACACGCAGTTTTGCAGCAGAATTTTCTTACCAATTCCACTTCTGATTTGCATCGGTAAACTAACGAACGTTTGTTCATACAAAAAAGCATTCACTGTTCTCAGCGAAGTACTTTCTTTTTGACAACTCCTCCCGACACCTCTTTTACTCCGGTGATGTATAGAAATGCCGCGGGATCTATCTCCAAAATTGCCTTGCGCATGCGGTGGATTTCCAATCGCGTTACAATGGTCACGATGATCTGGCAATCATGGCTGACCTCGTATGCCCCCGGTAAAAAACCGCGCTCTCCTCGATATACCGAGATGGCCTTGTTGAAATCCTTGACGATCATTTCCTTGATGGCTTCCTCCCTCGAAGAAATGATGGTCAGCGCTGTGTATTCTTCAAATCCATCCACTACATAATCTGCCGTTCGAATGGCCGTGAAGTAGGTGAGCAGTGAATACATTCCCGTTTCCAGGCCAAAATTCATCGCTGCCGTCAGTATGATGGCGCTGTTGAACAACATCACCCACTCACTCGTCGAGAAACCGTATTTCTGGTTGGTGTAGTCTGCCAGCACTTCCATTCCGTCTATGACCCCACCTGCTTTGATCACCAACCCAATGCCCAACCCAATGAAAAAACCTCCGAATACGGCAATGAGCACTTTGTCGTTTGTCACCGGCTCTATATCGAATAAGCGAAGGGCCAGCACCAGCAGCAGAACCGCTACCAGGGTTTGAATCGCAAAGGTCTTCCCTATCTTCCGGTACCCAATATAAACAAAGGGCAGGTTGAGAAAGAAAAGAAAAGCTGCAATGTCGACGTGGGTCAATTCGTGCAGGAGAATAGACAAACCGGTGATGCCCCCGTCCAGAAAGCGGTTGGGGATCATAAACCCCTTCAGGGCCAGACTGGCAAAAACAACTCCGGCAATGGTGAGTAACAGCTCTTTCGGCGAAGCGATTTTTTTCCAGTCGACGTGCTGTTCAGCGATGTGTCCGTGCATGGTACAGCAATGATAAGGAATTGAACCTTGTCATGCGCCCTCGCGATCTGCACAAAATTTTCGGTACTCCTCTCTAAGTTCGTATCTTGACCTGCATATGCCCCCTGCACCTCCATCCGGGATCTTTGGCTCCGACGCGTTCTCCCCCGCCGAAATTGCCGAACGCGTTGAACAACTCGGCGTTGCCAAGGCGCGTCTTCCCCTTTTCTCCCTCTTCCTGCTGGGGCTGCTCGCTGGCGGATTCATCGCCCTGGGTGCTATGTACTATACCCTGGTCGCCTCTGATCCGACTCTGGGTTTTGCAGCCAAACGCGTTTTGGGCGGAGTGGTTTTCAGCCTTGGCCTGCTCCTGGTCGTGGTGGCCGGGGCCGAACTTTTCACAGGAAACAACCTGCTGGTCATGGCCTGGGCTGACCGCAAACTCACAAGCTCTGAGCTTCTCCGCAACTGGGGTCTCGCCCTTCTCGCCAATTTCCTGGGCGCCTTCGGCCTCGCCCTGCTTGTCTTGTACTCAGGACACCCCGGCATGAATGCTCAGCTCGTTAGGGAACAATACATATCCATTGCTCAGGCTAAGCTCTCCCTGCCCTTTGCCAGTGCTTTTTTTAGCGGCGTACTCTGCAACGCACTCGTGTGCCTGGCCGTATGGATGGCACAAGCCGGCAGGTCTGTAATCGACAAAGCCGTTGCCATCCTGTTTCCTGTGTCGGCTTTTGTTGCCGCCGGATTCGAACACTGCGTTGCCAATATGTACCTGATTCCACTGGGCATACTTCTCTCCGATACAAACACCCCGGCCACAAGCGGCCCGTTGCTGAACTGGGCAAATTTTATTGCCAGCCTGCTTCCCGTCGTTCTCGGAAACATCGCCGGAGGCAGTATCCTCGTTGCTGCCATTTATTACCTCATCTATAAAAGAAAATTCCTCAATGCCTGATTTCAATCGTGCCCTGCGTCCCCATCGCGTTTTATTCGCTTCACCAAACTTCTTCCGTTTGCCATGGGACTGCTGAAAGACCTAGGAGACCTCGTGCAAGCGGGTGTAATTCCAACCGAAACGGCCGATGCCATTCGGGCCTATTATGACGATCGGCGTCGCCAAAGCCCCAACCGCGTCATACTGCTCTTCAGCATCATCGGTTCTTTGCTCACGGGACTGGGCATATTGTTCATCCTCGCCCACAACTGGGATCAATTTTCCCGCCTGACAAAATCCGTCCTGGCTTTTGTCCCGCTCCTCCTCTGCCAGGCGCTGTGTGCTTACACCTTACTCCGAAAATCCGACCACTCCGCCTGGAGAGAAAGTGCCTCTTCACTGTTGGTGTTTGCTGTGGGGGGGTGCATGAGCCTGATCGCACAGATCTTTCATCTGTCCGGGAGCCTCAGTGATTTTTTGCTTACTTGGTGCCTGCTTTCCATTCCACTCGTGTACATCATGCGTTCCTCGGTCACCTCTCTGCTGGTACTGGCCGGGGCAAGCCTTTATGTTCTACAGAGTCTTAACACACCTGAAAACCGGGATAACTGGATGGGTTACCTGCTTCTGCTGGCCGGTCTGGCACCCCATTACCGCAGCCTGCTGCTCTCAAATAAAGATCAGCCACTTGTTTCTCAGCATCATTGGGGTGTTTCCCTTTCCCTCATCTTGTTTCTCGTCTCTTTGGGAAACCAATACGATGCTTTCCTCAGTCCCGCCTTCTTTGGTCTATTTGCCAGTTATTCCCTGATCGGCGGCCTCCAGCCATTTAAAAAACACAGCTACTTTGCCCGTGCCTTCCCCGTTCTTGGATACGCCGGGACCGCCTTTCTGCTCTTTGAACTCAGCTTTGAAGGTTTCTGGGATAAACTCCCGGAAAAAAATCTTTGGCAGACCAGCGCTTTGATTTCTCCCGAAAGCCTTGCCGCATTTGCTTCCATTGCCATTGCAGTCTGGCTTTTATACAAACGTTTGTTAGTAGAATCTCCCCGCAACCTGCACCCGGTAAAATACCTGTTCGTTCCCTTTGTTTGGTGCTTTGGTCTCGGTATGTTTTTCAACATTTCTTCGACTGCGGTATCCTTTCTTATGATCGGACTGGGAATTTATGAGATCGCATCAGGTCTCCGAAACAACAAGTTGGCTGGTGTCAACGGTGGTTTGGTCTTACTCGCTTTCGCCATTGGAGCACGCCTGTTGGATTACGACCTCAGTTTTATTGCCAAGGGCATTCTATTCGTATTGTTGGGAATAGGCTTTTTTCTAGTCAATTACCGGATCCTCAAAAACAGCCAACGCCATGAATTCTGATTCTCTTAGAAGGTACGCTCTGCTCTCCTTAGCAGCTATCCAGCTCGCACTTCCCCTTTGGATGATCCGAGATCACCTGCATTTACTCGATACTGGCGCTGAATTCCGGTTCCATGCACAGGCCGTTTCTTCAGGATCTTCCATCAGCGGAAAATATATCCAGTTGTCGTTTTATGCCGATTCCTTCCGAACGGTTGAAGACAGCAGCTGGCGCGAAGGGGAAACGGTCTATCTGGTCATAGAAAACGATGCAACGGGCTTTGGCAAAATCGCCTCTGTACTGCGGTCCCCTTCCAACAGCATTCCGTCCTACCTGAAAACGAACGTTCGTTTGTTCCTTAAACCAGGGAACCTGATCTACTTTAACTTTCCGTTTGACAAATACTTTCTCGAGGAAAACAAAGTTCGGGAAGAAAAACTTCAGTCTCTGTGGAGTTGGACCGATGCTCCGCCGGAGCTGACAGCCATCGTCCGCATCCATAATGGAAAAGCACTGCTCAGCGGGCTCCTGGTCGAGGGAAAACCCATTGAAGAACGCTTTTCACAGGAATAGCACTATGGCCTATTTGGGTTTGTCGCCATCCCCGTTGCCGGAAACCTTGCGAGCCGCCTCCTCTACATCCCGGGTTGCTTTGGTCAACTCGTCGATGCGCCGTTGACGCTCGGCGGCTGCTACCTCGGTCCCGTCCGATGTGCTTCTCGACTTTCCGTTAAAACTGAAGCCCTTCGCATCGGCATCTACCACGATTTTGTTTTCCTGGCCCAAAGACCCCGACAACATCCACCGTGCAAGTTCGTTCACCAATTCCTTCTGGATGACGCGTTTCAGCGGACGAGCACCAAACTGGGGCTCGTATCCAAGATCGGCCAGCAGCTTCATGGCCTTTTCGCTGACTTCAAGAGAAATGCCCTGCTCCTGAAGGTGCTTCTTCAATCCCCTTAACTGCAGTTCTGCGATCTTTAATATTTCATCGCGCGTCAGCGGCAGAAACATGATCTTGTCGTCAATGCGGTTGAGAAATTCAGGTCTGACGCTTTGTTTCAGCCGGTCGAAAACCTCCAGCCTCGTCGTCTCGATGATTTCTGTACGATGTTTGTCTCCAACCGCTTCGAGATCTTCAAAGTTTTCCAGGATCAGGTCAGATCCCGTGTTGCTCGTCATGATGATGATCGTGTTTTTGAAGTTCGCCACTCGCCCTTTGTTGTCCGTTAACCGACCATCATCAAGCACTTGCAATAAAATATTGAACGTGTCAGGATGTGCTTTCTCGATCTCGTCGAGCAAAATGATTGAATACGGTTTGCGGCGCACCGCTTCCGTTAGCTGTCCCCCCTCGTCGTAGCCCACGTAACCGGGAGGGGCACCAATGAGACGCGAGACCGCATGCGATTCCATGTATTCGCTCATGTCGATCCGGGTAAGCGCCTTTTCGTCGTCGAACAACACATCGGCAAGCGCCTTGGCGAGTTCGGTTTTTCCCACCCCCGTTGGCCCCAGAAAAATAAACGAACCAATGGGTTTATTGGGATCCTGCAAGCCGGAACGCGATCGCCTGACGGCATCTGCAACGGCCACAACCGCTTCCTTCTGACCAATGACTCGCTGCGCAAGTTCTTCTTCGAGGTGAAGCAACTTCTGCCTTTCGCTCTGCATCATTTTTTGCAGGGGAATTCCGGTCCACTTGCTTACGACGGCCGCAACGTCATTTTCTGTAACGGTGTCGGATGTAAATCTCGACGCTTCAGGCAAAGCCTTTAACCTGTCTTCTGCTTCGCGTAGCTGCTTTTCCTGTTCTTTGAGGTCTCCATATTTGAGGCGTGCAACTTTTTCAAAATCGCTTTCGCGTTCGGCACGTTCTGCTTCCACGTTGATCTCGTCGATGCGCTTTTTAATGGTTTGGATGGCATCGACAATTTCCTTTTCAGCCTTCCACTGCGCGCGCAACGACTCGAGTTTCTCGCGGGCATTTGCCAGTTGGCCCTCGATCACACCAACCTTTTTGTCGTCCTTCTCGCGCTTGAGCGCCTCGCGCTCAATTTCGAGCTGACGCAATTTGCGCTCCATTTCATCAATGTCTTCCGGAACGCTGTCGAGTTCGAGTCTCAATTTGGCAGCCGCCTCGTCGATCAGGTCAATGGCCTTGTCGGGCAATTGCCGCTCGGTAATGTAGCGATGCGACAATTCTGCTGCAGCAATGAGCGCCGCATCGTTGATCGCAACCTTATGGTATACTTCGTATTTGTCCTGGATGCCCCGCAAAATGGAGATCGTATCTTCCACCGACGGTTCTTCGATCATTACCGTTTGAAAACGGCGCACCAGCGCTTTGTCGTTTTCGAAATACTTCTGGTATTCGTCAAGCGTCGTCGCACCAATGGTGTGCAACTCGCCTCGGGCAAGTGCCGGCTTGAGAATGTTGGCCGCATCAATGGCTCCCTGACCACCCCCGGCTCCGATCAGCGTGTGTATCTCGTCTATGAAAAGTATGATCTTGCCATTGGATTCAACGACTTCCTTGATCACCGCCTTGAGTCTCTCTTCGAACTCGCCTTTGTACTTGGCTCCGGCAATCAGCGCCGACAAGTCAAGTGAATAAATGCGCTTGTCGCGCAGGTTCTCGGGAACGTCGCTCTTCACGATTCGCCAGGCAATCCCCTCTACGATGGCCGTTTTTCCAACGCCTGCCTCGCCGATGAGGATCGGGTTGTTTTTCTTTCGTCGACTGAGTATGTGCAGAATCCTGCGGATCTCCTCGTCGCGACCCACGATGGGGTCAAGCTTTCCACTCTCCGCAGCTTCCGTAAAATTGATGGCGTATTTGTTGAGTGCGTTGAACGCTTCGTCGCCACCCGACTCGCTCACCTTCTTTCCCTTGCGCAACTCGAGTATGGCCTGGTGCAATCCCTCACGGGTAACCTTGTTTGCTTTGAGTATCCTGGCCGTGGCGTCTGTTCCCTTTACAAGGGCAACGAGCATAGCATCCAGCGAAATGTAATCGTCGCCAAATTCCTTGCTGACCGCTTTTGCCTGAACCAATGCGGCGTTGGCCTCGTTCGATAGATACTGCTTCTCTGCCTCCATAACCCGTGGCAACTTGCGCATCTCTGTTTCGAGCTCAAATCCGAGCTTTCGAACATCAGCCCCCATCTTCTCCAAAAGAAATTCTACCAGCTTGGGGTCTGTCTCCAATATGGCCTTCGCCAAATGGCTGGTGTCAACAACCTGTTGTTCCAGCCCGGCAGCAATCTGCTGTGCCTTCAGTATAGCATCCTGGGCTTTAATGGTAAAATTCTCGTACGTCATACTCGTTGTTTAGTGCTCCTTATCCCGCCTCAAATCTCCTTCCAGTTGTACAATCCTGTCATTCTGTCGTGCTTTTTACTGGATTTTATGCCTTTGTCTGCCAATTTGGCTTTGCTTTTATAGGAAGCCCTGCATAGCCCATGATTTAAAGTTAGTTATTGCAGAGCATGAACTCATGCCTTCGAAAGATGTATAAAGCCCGGTCTGGATTGGTGTCCGTCGTATTCTGCGTTGGCGAACTCACCCTGCGTTATCCTCCCGCCGCCATTCTGCAAAGGAATTGGGTGTTTCATCGAGCCGGAGGGATACCAGCTCAAGGTGGTCAGGAAGTTCGGCAAGCAGGCGCCCGCGGAAAGCAAGCAGCAGATTTTCGCAGGTGGGCTGCACATCCAGGCAGACTAAGCGCTCGTATCGGCTGGAAAGGGCTGCCACGATTTCGGGGTCCTCCCGGTTAGACAACACCAGTGCATGGTCAAAGCTGCTGAGAATGGACTGTTCGACCGTTTTCTTCAACACGGCAAAATCGAAGACCATGCCATCCTTTGGATGGCCTGGTTCGAGAAGCGGGGTCCCCAGCAAGCTCACCGAAAGCCGGTAAGTATGTCCGTGGATGTTTCGGCACGGGCCGTCGTAACCCGGCAGGGCGTGTGCCATATCAAAAGTGAAACTGCGGGTGAGCCTTATTTTCTCCATAGATGACGAATGCCCTTGCGTGCATAATGAGCGCGGGTTCTTCCGGCAAAATTAGATAAATTCAATTCCACCCTTCTTTACAAGTTTTGCGCGTTGTTTCACTCCGATAATTTGTCGTATGCATGGGGTGAAAAGCACCGCCTCCACCACATGTCTCATTACAACATTAACAATTCATAACGTGCTTTCAAAGAATGTCCTATAAATTTAACAAGTTTATATACACATTGCATTCCAACTATAATGCCTTGTTATTCTGGTTGTTTCCGTTCAGGGGCCCTTCTGCTCGGGAATCCTTCGTCAGGGAAAACACGGGGAAATTTCTTTAAAAAATGGGTGTTTTCCCTGATGTTCACCTTGGATAATGAACATACCTTTGTCCCGTTCTTCCCTCCATATCCGTTTGCGGTTCTTCCTCCCGAATTTTATCAACTCATAAAATTTGTGCAATGTCATTTATTTTAAAAAACCGATTATTGGCCGCAGCGTTCGCATGGATCAGCTTCGGCGTTTTCGCCCAGGACCTTCCGGTCATCCGGGTTGACCAGCAAAATTTGTCTCCGGTTGCTTTGCAGGTGGCCGCTGCGAAAGAGCAGCATCAACCCTTTGCCTTCAGCAATCCGCTCGCTCTTTCGGGTGAGCCCGTTTATGCCTTGCGCGGCGTAGAGGAAAATGCATTGAAATCCGTTGTAGCCGATACGCGGCTGCTCGGTAAACTGGTGAGTGAACGACCGCAATGGCTCAGCCTTGAACTGCCTGTGAACGAACGTTCGTTTGCCATACTAGATCTCGTCCGCGTTGACCTGCTTTCCGACGGATTTCAATTGCAGACTTCAGACGGCAACGGGCCTGTCTCTTTTGAAGGCCACGCCGTGTATTACCGCGGGGTGGTGCGGGGAAGCGAAGGTTCCTCGCTTGCATCGATCAGCATTTTCCCCGACCTGTTGATCGGTAGCTTTTCGTCCGGCGCCGGCAACATCGTCATCCAGCCAAACTATGAAGCTCCCGGACAACTGATCCTTTACAATGACCTTGATATCACCGAAGACGTTCCCTTTGAATGCTACAGCGACCAGCTCGAGCAATTCCATTCTAAAACGAGCCCCCGCGGACCCCAAAGCGCCGGTGGCTGTGTGAAAGTTTACATCGAATGCGACTATGCCCTTTACGTGAACAAAGGAGGCATTTCTGCAACAGCAAGCTGGATCACCGCCGTTTTCAATAACGTAGCTACGCTCTATGCAAACGAAAGCGTTCCTACGGCCATCTCAGAAATCTTCATCTGGACTACGGAAGATGGTTACTCCAAAACGAGCAGCATCACTGCGCTCAATCAATTTAAAACCAAACGCCCGACCTTTAACGGCGACATTGCTCACCTGGCGGCGCTTGGTGGCAACAACATCGGCGGTGTTGCCTGGCTCGACGTGCTTTGCACCTCTTACCGGTATGCTTACAGCAACATTTCATCTACCTACAAAAGTGTTCCTACCTACAGTTGGACCGTTGAGGTGATGACCCACGAGATGGGACATAACCTCGGATCCAACCACACGCACTGGTGCGGATGGACCGGTGGCCCAATAGACAACTGTTATACGCCGGAAGGAGGTTGCTCTGCAGGCCCTCCACCACAAAACGGAGGCACCATCATGTCTTACTGTCACCTCACCTCTTACGGCATCAACTTCAGCAACGGCTTTGGCCCTCTTCCTGGCGACAAGATCCGCTCAGAAGTCGGTGGCGCCTATTGTCTGGGCACTTGCGGCGGAAGCGGCGGTTGTACAGCGCCTACGGGACTCAACATCACCAACATCGGACAAACCAGCGCAAAGGGCAACTGGAATGCCGTTAGCGGAGCCCTTTCGTATAAATTCGAATACAAAGTTTCCAGTTCGGGCACCTGGACTGTGGCCAGTACGACCGGTACGAGTTACACAATGACGGGGTTAAGTCCTTCCACTACCTACAACACCCGGGTTAAAACAGTCTGCTCTTCCGGTGAGAGTTCCTATTCCGGCACTGTAGACTTCACTACCACAGGCGGCACCTGTCCTACTCCAACAAATCTCGCCGCATCCAACATCACGGAAACTTCCGCTACCGTGACCTGGTCAGCCGCCAGCGGTGCGGTATCTTATAATTTCCAGTACAAGCTGAGCTCATCCAGCACCTGGTATCAGGTCAACGTGCCTGGAACCGGTGTAAACATGACCGGAATGACCCCGGGGACGAATTATGATGTTCGCGTTCAATCCGTTTGCAGCGGTGGAACCAGCGCCTTTACAGCCGTGTTGACCTTCAAAACGCTTAGCGGTTCCGGATACTGTGCATCCAAAGGCAATAACGCAAAATACGAATGGATTAAAAGGGTTAAACTTGGATCGATCGACCGCAGCTCAGGCAGCGACAATGGCTATTACGACGGGACGGCTCTGGTGACCGATGTAAGCAAGGGCAGTACGTATACGCTGAATTACCAGGCTGGAACTACCGGTAGCTCCGGCAACCTCTACTGGCGCGTCTGGATCGACTTTAACAACAACAAGTCATTCGACGACGCCGGTGAATTGCTCTTTTCCAAGAAAACGAACAGCACCAGTCTGCTCAGCGCCAACATCACCATCCCGACCGGTGCGGCGACCGCAAAAGTGCGCATGAGGGTTGCTGTGAAATACGGTGGCTACTCGAGTTCATGCCAGACTTTCCCCTACGGCGAAGTAGAAGATTACAGCATTAACATCAAAGCCGCCGGCAGCCTCGAAGGCCCTGTGGAAGAATTTTCTTCGGCGCTGGAAGACCTTCTTGTCTCTCCAAATCCCTTCGACCAGACCCTGAGGCTCTCGTTCTTTTCTCCAATTGAACAGGCCGTGGCCTTGGACATCGTAGATGCCTATGGCCGTAGGGCCTTCGAGCAGCAATTGCAGGTCACTGCCGGTTCCAATGCACTTTCCCTTCAAACTTCCGGGCTCACTCCCGCAAACTATTACCTGCGCTTGCGCTGCAGCGACCGCCAATATCTGTTCAAACTCATCAAAATGGAATAACAGGTTCGGATAAAAACACGCTAAATTATCCGTTGCCAGGAATCCTTCCCGGCAAATCGAAAAGGTCCGGCATAACCCCCCGGACCTTTTTATATGCTCAGCCATCGCACAACAGGGCGGCCTGTGTTGAAGATGATCAGTAACAACTAACGAATGTTAGTACTATCGTCATGATACCGTTCCTTCCGGCCACACGTATTGCTTTTTATTGAGCAACAGGGCTTCGCCGGAAATTGTTTTATCGCCGGTAGCCGGATCGTAAATTGCGCACTCATAGCGCACGCGGTTTTTTGCAGGAAAGACTTCGACGACGGTCACCACGGCTTCGTATTCCACGTCGGCAAACATCGGGCGAAGCCATTTGAGGGTCTGTTCCAGATAAACGTGTCCGTCGGCCATCCACAACGCTCCGAAAATTTTGGTGAAAACAGACGCTCCCAGGAATCCGTGCATGATGTTTCGCCCGAACATGCTGTTGCGCCCTGCTTCCGGATCAATGTGCAAGGGGTTTACGTCCCCTGAAACGCGTGCATATTGCTCTACATCTTCCTGAGAATAGCAGAAACGATGCCTGAACTGGTCTCCTGTTTTTAGCATATTAACGATTATTAATAATTCCTTAGCAGTTTTGCGCTGGTTTTTGTAATATGTTTGCGCCACAAAGAAAAGCAATCCATTCATTAAAACTTCCCTCATGTCAACGAACAAAAGCAACAAATCCAAAAACCTCGTAGATTTAGTAGTCGAAACGCAGGCCAAGGTTGTCGACCAGTTTGTCGATGCTACGCGCCATCTTACTAAAGACGTTCCTGCTGTACAGGAGACCCTCGACAAAGGCAATAAAATTTACAAAGAGGCCCTGCATGCGCAGGCCGGTGTTTATGAAATGGCCAATGAACAAATGACCCATACTGCCGAAAAAATGCAAGAAACCTCCGATTCCGTTAAAAACTTTTTCCAGCACTGGTTTGAAAACCAGATGAATTGGGCCAAGACGACTTTCCAGCAGAGCCAGCAGGACAACGCGAAAGCTTTTTCCGGCCAGCCTGCAGATTGGACGAACCTTTGGCAGAACTGGAACAACCAGATGAACGGCTTCATGAGCAACAACATGAATGCTGAACCCTTTTTCCAGATGATGAAATCAAACCCCTTTCTTCAGGGCAACGGATTTCAGAAACAATGGAGCGAGCAGGCTTCCCAATGGTCGCCTTTTGTGAAATCCTATATGGAGTTGATGCAATCTGCCTATGGCGAATGGTGGAAGCAGATGCCAAACACTACGGCAGCCGAGTCCTTCCAGGGCATGCAAAAGATGGCTTCGGGCATGCGCCAATTCTATGACCTCTGGGCTCCTCTCTTCTCCGCCATGCAGCAAAATGCCTTCAGCTACGAGCGATACAAAGAGCAATTCAACGCAGACAAGTACAAGGCTTTTCTCGATAGCTTCTTTAGCTTTCTTCCCGACGAAAGCCGCCGCCAGATGGATGTGATGAACCGCCAGTTTGTTGAACAAATGAAGCATTTTGCCGAAATGGGTCTCAACAACCTGCAACAATTCCGTTCTCAATCCTTCCAACAGCCCTGGATGTCGGCAAGCCCCTTCCAGCAGATGGTTGAATTCTATACCAACTGGAAGCAAGCCATGGTTGAGGCGAGTTCCCCAATATCCCGGTTGTTTGAAGAAAACAGCAACGTGAAAAACGCAAAAGTCTGGAGCGAGCTGTACGATAAGATGGCCCTGCTGAGCATGAAAAACAACGAACTTCAGTACATGATTTACCAGGAGGGGATTCAAGTCATGGATGCACTGGCCTCCCGAGTAACGGACCGCTTGAAAAAGGGCGAGTCTGTTGACAGCATGGTAAAATTGTTCCAGGAGTGGATGGTTCTCGGCGACGAGCACTTTACCCAAATGTTCCAGGGCGACTCTTACAGCAAACTCATGACGGAAGTTAGCAGCCTTCAACTTTCGATAAAGAAGGAGCTGGACATCCAAATGGAAAAAATGTTCTTCGCAAACCTTCCCGTTGCAACCCGCACCGAAATGGACGAAGTGTACAAAAGCCTCTATGAGTTGAAGAAAATGGTCAGAAACCTCGAGCGCAGCCAGGGAAACCAGGACGTGCCCGAAGCGGGAGAAGCTAAAACTTCCCGCAAAAAGTAAGGATTCTATTGATTTATCATATTAAGCCTGAATCTGCATTCAGGCTTTTTTATTTTTGGGCCTCAATTTTAAAAACACATGGTCAACACAGGTTCTATTTTCCAGGAATTTCTCAACATTCAGGATAAAATGCAGAAGGGTTATACCACCCTCCGCCAAATTGAAGAGGTTGAAGTCGCCACCACCCCCAAGGAACTGGTTTGGGAATGCGATAAGGTCAAGATGTTCAGGTACATACGCAAGACTCCGGCCAAATGCGACATACCGGTATTGGTGTCCTTTGCCATCATGAACCGCCACGACGTACTGGACCTGCAACCCGACCGCAGCCTCATGGCCAAGCTCCTGGAGGAAGGTTTGGACATTTACATCATGGATTGGGGCTATCCGAGCAAAGCCGACAAGTACTTGACGATGGAAGACTACATCCTTGGCTATTTAGGGGATGCAATCGATTTTATACGCAGGCGGCACAAGGTCGACAAGATTCACATGATGGGAATTTGTCAAGGCGGCTTATTCAGTATGATCTATGCGGCCTTACACCCCGAGAAATTCAAGACCCTGACCACTTTTGTAGCACCATACGATTTTGAGGATGCCAATTGCAACATGCTTTACAATTGGGCCAAACACCTCGACGTCGACACCATGGTTGACACCGTTGGGGTAGTCGGGGCCGAAATGCTCAACAGCGCCTTTAGCATGCTAAAACCCAGTTTGGATGTAGCCAAATACTTTGGGGTCCTCGAAATGGTAGAAGACCAGGACAAACTTGCCAATTTTCTGAGAATGGAAAAATGGAAAAACGATTGTCCCGACCTTTCGGGGGAAATGTACCGGAAATACATCAAAGACCTCTTCCAGGGAAACAAGTTGGTCAAAGGAACTTTTGAACTGGGTGGCCGGCGGGTTGACCTTAAAAATATGACCGTCCCTTTCCTGAACGTCTATGCCACCGAGGACAACATCATCCCGAATAAATCGACCACGGCGGTCATGGATTACCTCGGTACGGACGACAAACAACATTATGCTTTTCCAGGAGGACATATTGGCGTATTTGTAGGCGCCAAATCCCAAAAAGAACTAGCCCCAAGCATCGCCAAATGGGTCATGGCCCGCTCCTGATTCCCAAGCTAACTCCGTTTCTGTTCAACTTCCTTTAGTGTTCCACGTGGAACCTTGCTTGGATATTTACTGCCCTCAAGCGTTCTCCGGCTCCTGTTTGTTCCACGTGGAACATTCCATTATTCCTCCTGCAAAAAAGGATTGGTCATCTTTTCCTTTCCTATGGTCGTAGGTCCCCCGTGGCCAGGAAAAACCTTTGTTGCATTGCTCAAAACAAACAGTTTTTCGCGGATGCTTCGAATCAGAGTGTCGTGATCTCCCCCAGGCAAATCCGTCCTACCTATACTCCCGTCGAACAGTACATCCCCGGCAATCAGAACTCCCTCATCGCCCTGATAAAAGCAAAGGCTGCCGGGGCTGTGCCCAGGGCACCATATCGTTCTCCATACCTGGTCGCCCAGCAGAAGATCCTGCCCCTCAAATAGAAAGTTCTTATTCCACTTGCTTGCGCGATAGGGAATGCCGTACATGCCGGCAATGCTTCCTGCCGTTTGCATCAGCAACTCTTCCTGTACAAGCATCTCCGCCAGTAGCCCATACTTTTCAAATAAAAAAGCACAACCCAGAATGTGGTCAATATGCGCATGGGTCAGCAGCAATCTCACTGGCTTTAGACTACCCGAATCCAAAAAGTCTATCAGGACCTCCTCTTCAGCCTGTGTCATACACCCGGGATCAATAATCCATGCCTCCTTTTCTCCGTTGTAAACGATGTAGGTGTTCTCAAAAAAGGGATTGAAGCAGAATGTCGCTATTTGCATGGGATGTTCTATTTTGCAATGATTATGTCCGCTATGAGACCAGGGGTCCTGAGAGCTTTGCTTTTTCTCAGCCTGTTCCTACAGGCTGCAACCAGTCCTGCCCAAAACAGCCGTGAACCCTACGGCAAAAATAAGGTCCAATACACGGACGACCAATTTAACTGGTGGCAATACGAAACCTCCCATTTCGTCCTGTATTATTATGGCAAATCCCGCGAATCAGCCAAATTCATAGCCGAAATTGCCGAATCCGAGAACAAAGCCATCCAAAAACTCTTTGAATTCCATCTGCGAGACAAAATTGAACTCGTCCTCTATGCAGATCCTTCAGATCATGCACAAACCAACATCAACCTGGACGGCATCTGGCCTGAAAAGAAATGGAAAACCCTTCCCAGACTGAAAGGTCAAAAAATCCTTCTCTTCTTCGATGGCAATCACAGCCTCTTGAGGAATATGCTTCGAAGCGGCCTCATCCAACTCTATTTCGCCTCCTTCTTCGACGGAACCGCCCTCCAGGATGCCGTCCAGCAAGTTGTCGACTTCCAACTCGAAGCCTGGTTTGAAGAAGGCCTTCTTCGCTATCTTACCTACGGATGGGACCAGGAGGCAGAAAGAGCCTTCCTGCAACAATGGAAAGGTCAAAGCTTCAGCAAATTTTCTGCTCAATGCCCCTCGCTCGCCGGCGTCTCGTTCTGGAACTTCGTCGTACACCACTACGGAGAACAGTCCATTTCGAACTGGCTCTACATAACCCGCATCCATAAAGACGTTGAAGATGCTGCCCAGATCGTATTCTCACAATCCTTTGCCGCACTGGAAACCGAATGGCAAACGTGGTACTCGAACCTTCCCGGATCAAACTCCCCGCCTTATCGCGGGAAGCGGATCAAATTGAAACCGGATGAGATCGTATCTGACGTGTCTCCCTCTCTTTACGACGGACGCCTTTTCCTCCTCGGCACCAACCAGTATGGAAGGCGGCGGGTTCGTACCCTCGACCCGGAAACAGGAAAATTGCATACACTCTTTGCAACCGGAAGCAAGTCTAAATTGTACCCACCGGATAACAGCTATCCCATCGTCATTCCTCATCAGGAATCAGATGTCTTCAGCATTGTCTACGAAAAAAGGAACAGAGTTTATCTCCGCACTCAGGACCCGGTCAAAAAATCGCGGATACACCTATTGCCCGAAGACATCCAAAGGGTCTTTACCGCAGCTCACCTCGGAAAGGATCTGTTCGCACTTTCAGCCAACACCAACGGGTTTTCGGACATTCTCCTGTACTCGACGAAAACCAGGCAATACACCAAAATTACTGACGACCGGTGGGATGATCTCGACATTGGGCTAATCCCATCGGACACCGGCTTAACCCTTGCATTCCGCTCCAACCGATTTCCCTTAAACCCCACTGCCAAGCCTGGTTCACAAGATGCCCTCGCTCCCTTTGGACTCTTTGCGATTTCCCTTCTCCGCGCCGCAAACGACAAACCCACGCCCAAGCCTCTCGTCGTCATCGACGGTGGCTCAGTAATCCAATGGCAGCTCGCAAACCGTGAACTCCTGCTGCAAACGCAATTTGCCCATTCAAAACAATGGATGCTCTATCACGATGGTCAATTGCTCGACTTCCCCATGGATGGTACTCCGGATCTGATCTTCAGCACCCGGAATGGTGCAGAACTCTTTCCAGTCCACCGGCATTCCAACAAAACGTTTCTCCTCTCCCATAAACTAACAGACGTTAGTTTTAAGCCTTCTGCGCCTTCTCTCCCTTCTGATTCCGTCACAGTAGATTCTATAGCCTATCCCCCCTTGTCTCAGGCCCTTTCCGATTCAGACAGCCTTTACTTCCAGGCACCCTTCGGGAACCCTCCCAATCTCTCTACCCTCTACGCAGAATTCCAGCAAAAAAAGAAACGCAACTTACGTCAACCCTCTTCCCCGCATCCTGCTCTTCTGCAAACTTCCTTACCCTTCAACCAGCCCTTCAACAGCAACCTCGCCATCGCTTACCGGGACCGCTTCCTGATTGAAGACTTTTCCACGTCCCTCAACAATGAATTGCTAAGCTCACAACTTCAGTCCTACACTACAAACGCTGCTGACTTCAACGTACCAGAATTGGGAATCCTCTTTAAAGCCCGCATAGCAGAAGTACTCGAAAATTATCTCCTGGAAAGCGGCCTCCGGATTCCCACAACCTTTAATGGCATGGAGGCTTATCTGAGTTTTGAACACCGCCTCCGGCGCATCGACCACCGCTATACTTTGCATTACGGCAGGCAGAAAGACCCTGTTTCAGGTGTCCCCATTGAAGACCTTCAGCAGGAGAACTCTACCTGGCTGTTTTCACACACCGCCAGCTATCCCTTTTCACACTATACGGCTCTGAAGGCCATAACAACCGTGCGCAACGACCGGCTCCGCTATCTGTCAACCAGCCCGGGGACCCTTTTCGATTCCACCGACTTTTCTCAACAGCGCATTGGAACCAGGGTCGAATTTGTATTCGACAACGCACTCGACCTTTCGCTCAACATTCGCACAGGCTGGCAATTCAAACTGTTTTTTGAGGTCTCTAAAAGATTTGAAATATCCCCCGGCCACAAAGCCCGCCTTTTTCCAGGAGCCCTGCTACTGGCCGGTGCGGACGCGCGCTACCACCTGACACTCTTAGAAAAATCGAGCTTTTCACATAGAGCCTTCGCATATGCCAGCTTTGGACGCGAACGCATCCTCTATCATACTGGCGGTACGGAAAACTGGTTGCTTCCGCGCTACGCCTCTACCATGCCCCTGCGTACAACAGGTGAATACGTCTACTCTGCATTGGCAACGGAAGTCCGGGGCCATGATTATGGCGCCCGCCGCGGATCTTCAGCTTTTGGCTACTCTGCGGAAATACGTGTACCTGTATTTCAATACTTCCATCCCTGGAAAAACAACCTGCTTCGCAACTTCCAGGTAATCGCCTTTTGCGACGCCGCCGTCATCTGGGATGGATTTCTTCCAAAAATTGAAGCCTCCGGCACAACCGACTTCTCCTCAAAAAATCCTGTAGTCGAGGTCAGTCTGAGTTACAGAAAAGATCCATGGATAGCGGGAACAGGTTTCGGTTTCAGGACCTCTCTTTTTGGATATTTTCTTCGCGTTGATCACGCCTGGAAAATTGAAGATTCCAGCTTGCGCCAGCCCAGGTGGCTGTTTTCTTTAGGCCTCGATTTTTAACCTCTTGTTATGGCTCCTAAAGGGTAAGACTGCATACCACCCCTCCGATCCGCGATAACTTTCCCTCCTTTCCAAGCAGATGTCCGATGGAATCCCAATGCGCGTGCACGCCAATCCTCGTCCCAAGCAAAATGCCGGCATGCATCCCAAAGTCAGCCAGTGAATAAGCTCCTCTTCCATAGGAAACCCCGGCATAGAGCCCCGGAAGTATATATAAAGTACTTCTAACAGAATAATAAGCCCTGGCGTTATCCGCCAGATACGCTCCGTACGCTCCTGTTAATACCAGCCTGTTTTCTAAAAATCCCTGACGAAGCCAAACACACCACTCCCCGGGAATGTTGGTACGAACGTTCGTAAGCTCATCCGTCCTTGCAAAATCTGAAGCGATGTCATCTTGTCCTTTCAGGTCAAAAGCAAAAGAATCCAATATTTCAGAAATTTCTATGCCCGAATAGTTGTAAACCGTATCGTAAACGCGTTTCCGCACTTTGTTTTGCCAATCTATAAATCCAATATTCTTAATGCTCGCCCCGACCATTCCATGAGTCCACTTCCATCCGGCTTCGGCATCGAAAATGAATCCCAGTGCATCTCCATTCCAAACTACCGAGTGGCTGCCTTCCCAACTTTCGTCAGCCAAAGCCAGATCCAGCTCAACTTCTCTACCGAAAACGGCAGTATACAGACTTCCCCTTTTGGTATCGAGTTGCCGGTAGTTGGATCCCGTTGCAAGCCCCAGCTTCCCGGAAAAAAAATAGTTATCGCTTTGCTTTTCAAATCCCACTTTGGCAAAGCTGTAATCGACCCGGTCAAACTCCAGTGGGTGTAGTTGCGCCGAACGGCCTTCAAAAGTCTTATTGCCCTGAAAATAAACCTGGAAAGCGTCTTTTGAAAATACCGCCTCAATTTGTCTTTCATGTCCTGCGCTAAACAAAAGATAATTTCCTTCCCCTCGCCATGCCAATCGCATCAGCGCTGTCACGCCGTATCGCAAACCAAGAAGATTTTCGGATCCCAGCCCCTGCACTGCATCTTCGATTAGCGCTCCGTCCAATTTCTCTCCCCCAATGTATCCATCGAAAAAGCCATCAGAAACATGCTCTGATCCAAGTTCTTCCCTTGCCTCCAACAGAACCACCGATTTCTGTCTGCTTTGTTCAAACTCCATCGTCCGGTACTGCTGGCCCACGCTTTTGGTTCCAACAAAGAGCAAAGCCAGCAGACCAATACTAAAATGCTGCCTCCTTAAGTTAAAACCATTCAAATGCTTAATCATTTTTCACCCAGTGTATAAACAAAATCAGCTGTTAGCTGCATCTCCAGAAAATAGTCATCAAATATGCGGACACCCTCTCCTGCAGGCTGCGTATTCATTGTTGCTTTGAGTATCATTCTATCTGCTGTAAAAATGCGGTCAATGCGCCCGCGATCTGCTGTTATGTCCACTTTAGATTCCACAGCCCCGGTCGTTATCCCGTCGTTGCCAATGGCTGCAGCCTTGATCGTAAACGCTGATGGCAATAGCGAATCGGTTACTTCACCGGTTGCTGAAAGCAGGTACAATTGTACTTCTGTGTCAAACGGAAATTCGTTGGAAAAGAACGCGTGCAACACCGCTCCGGAAACGCTTTCATAGCGATCTCCTCCCACGTTCATTTGTGAAGTATCCGCCATTGTCAGTCCCCTCAAAGAAACTTCCATGGGCAGGTCAAGCAGCAGGCTCATATTCAGCAGATCTCCTTCATAGGCAAAGTCTTCCCACTGAGAAATGTTCCCATTGGGATTCACCTGCAGCGACACATCATAGCCGATCTCCCCTGGCATATTGCTCAGGAAGGTAGCAATGTTAGCATTCTGTTCGTTGAGTTCAAGCTTAAGCGTTCCTGGCTGCACACCTCCCGCACCGGTTCCCGGGTCAACTGCCCTGGGAATGGCAATTTCGGATTGGATAAGGGGAGACTCAAGCGCAATACTGCTTTTCGAAAGGGTTCCAATTCCCTCCAACCGGTGAATGCGCAATCCTAAATCGACGCCAACCCTGTTTTCAACTTCCAAAAACAAGGAAGCACGTTTAACGTCGATGTTGCCGGCAGAAACAGCCTGGAAAATGTCCAGGCTCTGAACAGAAGGTCCGGTGCCCAAAACATCGTTCCCCAGAAATCCTCTGACGTAATTGGGCTGTAGTTTCTCAAATGCAACTTCCACATACATGCTGTCATTTTTACCCAGCGTCTTGATAACTCCTGTGCTATCGATCGAGGCAATGACCGCATTGTATTGCAGGTTAAACGTATCCCCGTTTTCACCGGCAAGCATAAATTGATATCCGTTTAGTGGTTCTTCAATGTTCCTCTGAGAAACGCCGCCCGGTGGAGCCGGCGGGAGAATGATGCTCTTCCCAAATGCCTCTCCGTTCTTGACAGCAGTCAATAACTGGTACGTAAATCGCACGGAATCCTGCAAGGTACTTGACAACCGGAAACGCGCCGTGCCCCGCTCTATGAACACGTCCTTCAATTCGACATCAAGTCCCTCCAGCATAAAATAATACTTATCGTTGATGAGGTTTTGGGCAGGCCATACCGCCGTTGCAGTAAAAGGATGCAAGTCGTACACCCTTACTTCTGCAATGACCTGGTCAGACGTGTCAATCTCTACCGCAACTCCGCGGCTACCGGGTGAAGACAGTTTTACCAATTGAGCAGTCAGCCTTCCTTCTACCGTTTTTCCTGCCAGGTCAGTGGTTGCCTGAACCGTTCCGCCTGCAGGGACCAGAGGTATGACCCCACTTGCCACGATGTCTCCTCTTGCACTGTTTTTGAGCAAATACTCGACGTTCTCGATATCAATGGGTAGGCCGTTGATCAGTTTGAGATCTAAAATGCCCTGCTCTAGCGTCATGGATTGAAAAATGGTATCCGCGCTGATCTCAACCGGTGGCCCGGAAATGTTTGCAATAGCAGGGATCGGTTGCCTGGAGCCGTTGAAGAGAATGATGAGCTGACCAACGGTACCCGCATTCCTGGCCAGAAAGCCCAGGCTAATGGGGTAGGAGGCAGAAGCGTTGTAAAGGTAGAGCGAGTCAATTCTAAACGCCTTTTTCAGCGTGGTGTCGCTGAACGTGAAAAAAGAATCGATGGTCAGTCCGTATAGATCCGTCCTGTATACGAGGTGCAGCAAACCGCTGCTGTCTGCCTGGATCTCATCTTCTGGTGCCAATTGCCGTATGCTTAGCCTGGTCTTCGCCAGAGGGGCCAGCAGCCGCGTATCCCAGGAGGGTTCACCCAGGCTGCACCCCGACAAGGCCATTGAGATGCCAACAGCCGCCGTCCAAATTGATTTCCTTTTAATCATCCGCTCGCTTTGTGTAAAAGTACGTACAAGATTTCCGTTCATCTGCCCTTTTGGCAAAGCTGCAAGGAATTCCCACTGCAAGCACTCTGATAAGGCTCCATCGTAATCTCTCGCCTTGCAATAGATAAAACTTTCCCGGCTTACGGCCCACACTTCATTCAGCCTCCCCTTTCATTCGCTCTGCATTTTCTGCGACCTGCAGCGCCTGAATGATCTCATCCATATTTCCATTGATTACACTATCGAGGTTGTAAAGCGTAAGGTTGATCCGGTGATCCGTCACCCGGTTCTGAGGAAAATTATAGGTGCGAATCTTGTCCGATCGGTCTCCAGTTCCAACAAGGGACCTTCGTTGACCTGAAATTTCGGATTCGTATCGGGCAATGTGCGCTTCCCTCAGCTTTTGGAGCAATCGGTTAAAAGCAATTTCCCTGTTTTTGTGTTGACTCCGGCTATCCATCGATTCGGCAACAATCCCGGATGGAATGTGCGTAAAACGGACACCCGATTCCGTTTTATTAACGTGTTGCCCCCCAGCGCCACTTGACCGGAACGTGTCTACGCGCAAATCGGCTTTGTTGATGCTGACCTCTTCCATCTCCATTTTGGGGAAAACGACTACCGTCGCTGCAGATGTGTGAACCCTTCCTTGTGATTCCGTTTTAGGAACCCGTTGAACGCGATGCGCACCGGATTCAAATTTGAGCTTGCCGTACACCTGATCACCCCGCACTTCCATAACAATTCGGTTGTACCCCCCCACATTGCCTTCACTCTGCTCTAGTATTTCATACTGCATGTCGTTCGCGTCGAAATAGCGGGTGTACATGCGAAAGAGGTCTCCGGCAAAAATGCTCGCTTCGTCCCCGCCTGTCCCCGATCGTATTTCAAAAATGACGTCTTTGCTATCTTCAGGATCCCGGGGAACCAGCCTCTGTTTCAGCTCCAGATCCAGTGCTTCCAGATCCTCGTCGAGTTGTGTCAATTCCCCTTCTGCCATCTCGCGCAAATCCGGATCCCTCAACAGTTCTAAAGCCTGAGCCCTTTCCCCCGATTTGCGTTGGTAACATTTATAGGCCTCTACCAGCCCACTGAGGTCCTTATACTCCTTTGAGAATTTTCCATACTGCTCGGGGTCTCCGACGATCGCAGGATCCGACATCCGCTCCTCCAGGTAGTGATGCCGCTCTAAAATGGCTTCTAATTTTTCGTGGAACATATCGGGCTAAGCCCGCAAAACTAAAGCAATTCCCCGTAAAGACCTTAGGGGGTATGGGCATACTGCTTCAGCTCCGGACTTCAGGCAGAGTCCTTTTTGATCTTCCCGATGATACGGCTTGCCAGGTAGGTTGGTTGCGCCGGACGGTAAACTTTGGCTTTGAGCTTTTCCCGGATGGCCTTCTCTTTGATAAAGGCCGAATGCCCCGCAGGGTGCCCTTCGATTTCCTTTAAAAATTCCTGTTCGTCCTGGGCGTTCATCTCACGGTCGAAATACCGGGAAATTTTTTGTACCAGTTCGGGAAATAAGCCGTTTTCCATATCATCTTACTTAAAGTTGCTCTCCCTGGTCCTTTTTGTTCCGGCTTAATCTCTTTCCCCTGTGATCTTTAAAGCCCATGGAAGAAGCGTAGTCCTTCAGCTTTTCCTTGAGCATGTTCCTCGCCCGGAACAGGCGAGAGCGCACCGTTCCGATGGGGATGTTGACAATTTTGCCGATTTCTTCATAACTGAAATTCTCAATGTCGCAAAGCCAGATAACCGTGCGGAATTCCTCTGGCAGCGCGTTGAGCGCCGTGGAGACTTCGTCGCCCAGCATCTGATCGAAAATCTCTTCTCTCAGGTCGAAATAGGTCGTAGCAGGACCCTCTTCTTCCTCCTGGTATACCGCTACCTCATCGTAATCGACAAAGGCAGGCAGGCGCGACTCCTGCCTGTACTTATTGATGTACGCATTCTTCAGAATCTTAAACAACCAGGCTTTCGCATTAGTTCCCTCTTCGTACTTATCGAGGAACCGGAAAGCCTTCAGGAAAGTCTCCTGTACCAAATCTGCCGCATCGTCCTCGTTGTAACACAAATGGAAAGCAAATACGTGGAGGGCATCCAGGTGCGGAAGAAATTCCCTTTCGAACCGCTCATGCGCAGGATCTACTTTTCGCGGCAATTGTTGCAATTTAAGGCAAAGAAACAATGATCGGGTTCATTCTCCAAATCTACCGCTCACACCCTATATTTAGCTCCTCAATGCAAGGCCGTCTATTCTCCTTTTTTCTCCTGCTCATACCTTGCCTGACCGATACGGCAGGCAACCCTCCTGAATTGGGCGACGTTCAATGGCGGCGTGACCTCGCGGAGGCGCGAAGACTATCACAACAGGAGGGAAAACCCATCTTTCTTTTGTTCCAGGAAGTTCCGGGTTGCGGTACCTGTCGCCAGTTTGGTCATCGGGTCTTGAGGCATCCCCTTGTCGTCGAGGCAATTGAAACGCTGTTTGTTCCACTTTGTATTTACAACAACGCAAAAGGCCAGGACCGGCAGGTGCTGGAACAATTTGGGGAGCCCGCCTGGAACAATCCCGTCGTACGCATTATAAACGCCGACTTGTCGGAACTTTGCGGCCGCCTTTCCGGAGATTACAGCCTCTATGGCGTCGTCTCCAAAATGGCAGCTGCCCTTCTGCGAGGAGGTCAACCCCTTCCTCCTTACCTGAGTCTATTGGAAGAAGAGCTGCGGGCACATAGAACCGGCCATCAGTTGGTCATCTTTGTAACGCCCTGTTTCTGGTCCGGAGAAAAGTTTTTTGGCAGACTTCCGGGGGTGGTCCATACCGAATCGGGCTTTATGTACGGCCGGGAAGTCGTCCGGGTAGGGTATGACCCATTGCAGACAAACCTGGCGTCTTTGGCGGAGGCGGGCAAGAGCGCCGGTGTTGCCCTGGAGGTTTATTCAGCTGCCCTTTCCCTCAAAATGGCGGGAATGCCACACAGATCGCCCGGGCCGTTTCGCAAAGACGGGGATACCAAATACTACCTCCTGAACTCCGGCTACCGGTTCGTTTCCATGACGCCTCTTCAGGCCTGCAGGGTCAATAGCGCCATTGGCAACGGGGAGGATCCCCAGACCTTTCTTTCGCCTCGTCAACTTCACGCGTACAGGCAATTCCTTTCTTCCGGGCAGCGGACGTCTAAAAAGCAACTTTTATCCGACCCCTTACCCGTGACCGATTGATGCCCCTCCTGCGAGTACCCTCGGGGTACATTCTGCATTAGTTCCTAACTTTGCCCTTCCCGCTATGGCAACACAGCTCACCGTTGCATTTCACACCCTTGGCTGCAAACTCAACTACGCAGAGAGCTCCTCTATTGGCAAACTGTTTTTGAGCGCGGGCTACGCTGAAGTTCCATTTAACCAACCCAGTGATCTGTATGTCATCAACACATGCAGTGTAACCGATCAGGCCGACCGAAAATGTCGAAAAGCCGTACGTGTGGCTCTCCGGCTTAACCCCGACGCACGCATCATCGTCGTTGGTTGCTATGCTCAGTTAAAGCCCGGTGAAATTGCTTCCATTCCCGGAGTCAGCGCTGTGCTCGGGGCCGCAGAAAAATTTGATATTCTGCGTTACCTCGGTTCTTCCGTCACGGATCCGCTCAACGCGCGCATACATTGCTCGCCCATTGAGGAACTGTCCGCCTTTGTTCCCGGGCATTCCTTCGAGGGTCGCACACGCAGCTTTTTAAAGGTACAGGACGGTTGCGATTACAAGTGCACCTATTGTACCATTCCACTTGCACGCGGGCGTTCCCGCAGCGGGTCGATTGAAATGCTGGTCGACACGGCCCGATCGATCGCCCGAAGCGGTGTACGTGAAATTGTGCTAACGGGTGTTAATATTGGTGATTATCGCGATCCCGGCAGCAATGCTCGTTTAATTCACCTGATGCGTTCACTCGATAAATTGGAAGAACCGTGCCGTTTCAGGATTTCATCCATTGAGCCCAATCTGTGTTCTGATGAGATCATCGATTTTGTTTTTGCCTCTGATAAGTTCATGCCCCACTTTCACATGCCCCTGCAGTCGGGAGACGACTCCGTACTTGCCAAAATGCAGCGGCGGTACCGGATAGGACTTTACGCAGACCGCGTAGCGTGCATTCGAAGAATAGATCCAACTGCCTGTATTGGCGCCGACGTGATTGTAGGCTTTCCAGGAGAAGAGGACGCCCATTTTCAGAACAGCTATGAATTCATTCGCGACCTGGCGCTGAGTTACCTGCACGTTTTTAGTTACTCGGAGCGCAGCAATACCCTGGCGGCGGGAATGGCGCTTTCCGTTCCTCCTTCCGTTCGCCGGGATCGCAGTGAGATGCTCCGCATCCTTTCAGAGAAAATGAAAAGGTCTTTTTATGAGAATCAGGGGGGTACCTTTCACGAGGTGCTTTTCGAATCGCCAGGCACTGACGGTCTTTTGGAGGGATGGACCCGGAATTACCTCCGCGTAGCAGCTCCTCTCGCTCCTGAAGCGACCAATTCTCTGATCCGGGTTAAACTCGGGACGTTGAGAAGTGATTGCGTATATGCATCGTCGCCCGCTTCCGGTACCCATGATCGGAAGCCCAGGGAAATTCATCCGTATGCTGTAGATTAAATCGAATAGCGCTCCAGTGCCCTGTGTGCACTTCAGAATCGCAATCCCGCAGAAAAGATCACAAAATCTGCCTTGTATCCCTTTTGAACGTAAAAATCCATAAGCCCCTTTTCAAAACGGACATCGAAATTGAGGATTCCGAAATCCACACCGCCGCCAAAAAGCAGTCCGAATTGTGCATCTTTAACGTCCTTGCGGGTAAGACCCCGCTTCGTTTTGTCAACTCCTGCCGTGAAGCTCAATTGTCCACCAGTAAATGCACGAAGTGCAAATACTTCAGATCGGAGCAGGTCAAAACCCAGAATCATCGGGATTTTTACCAGGTAGGCAGAAGGGAGGTTTGAAAAAGGATCGAGGCTGTTTTGGGCAAAAAGTTTGACAACGTGCAGCTCTACCCCAGGTTGAAGGTAAAACCTGTTCTTGTACATCCTTCCCGACAAACCCACGAGGTAGCCGCTCATTGCGTCGTCGGAAGGATTCGTTTTGGGATTGTTCGTGTACATCAGGCTCATACCCGCTGACGCAGTGAGACTTCCTTGAGAAGAAACCCCATAACTTGCCAGTGTACAACACAGCAAGCAAACCATCCTGGCATAAGCATGCATAAATAGCTTACTTTTACGCTTGCAAATATAGCCTTTTTCACAAAATATTCTTTTGCTCCTGCCATGTGGCCCGACCTGTCTTACATCATACATAGCCTGACGGGCTTTGGACCGGACAATGCCTTTGCCGTGGTCAAAACATTCGGCCTGTTTCTCGGCCTGTCGTTTGTAGTAAGCGCCTACCTCACCTACCTTGAATTGGGCAGAAAAGAAGGCGATGGCATATTGTCTGCCCGGGAGGAACGCATATCCAGTTTTCGTCCCCTCTCCCTAAACGATTTGTTGCTACAGAGTTTGTTTTACTTCGTCATCGCCTTTAAACTGGGCTATGCCTTTGCACACGGCGCTGAATTTACCCGCGATCCGGCATCAGTGGTTTTCTCTCTAAAGGGAAACATGCTGGCAGGTCTTATCGCGGCTGCCCTGGCTGCACTTTATTATTATCCGCGCTATGCTAAAGACCGGGGGAAAGCTGCTGTCTACTCCACCATACTCGTTCGTCCTAAAGACCGGATTTTCGACATAACGGCTCTGGCTGCCCTGTACGGGATCATCGGAGCCAAACTCTTTTCCGTCCTTGAAAACCTGAATGCTTTTCTCCGGGATCCCATCGGAGAATTTTTCTCGGGAAGTGGTTTGACCATTTACGGAGGTTTGCTGCTCGCATTCATCATGGTCACCCGCTATGCCCGCAGTAAAGGCATTCCTGCCATACACATGATGGATGCGGCTGCACCCGCACTCATGGCAGGATATTGCGTAGGTCGCATGGGTTGTCATTTTTCCGGAGACGGAGACTGGGGAATTGTCAATGAACTTGCCAAACCCACATGGTTTTTTCTACCTGACAGCTGGTGGTCATTTTCTTATCCACACAATGTGCTCAACGAAGGCACTCTCATCGAAAACTGCACCTGGAACTACTGTCACCAACTTGTTCCTCCCGTATTTCCAACTCCCCTATATGAAATAGCCCTTGCTGCCCTGATTACGGGACTGCTCTGGACGTTGCGAACGATCGTTAGTCGGGCTGGCGTTTTATTCTTTATTTACTGTTTGCTTAACGGAACGGAGCGGTTTTTCATCGAATTCCTGCGCGTGAATCCCCGTTATTCCATAATGGGAACCGAACTGTCTCAGGCACAGATCATTGCCCTTCTGCTCATTACTGCTGGCATCGCGGGTATGTACATTTACTACCGGAAAAACATCCCCGTCCGCAAAGCCCGTTCCTGACGAGTTGGCTGCAATGGTTTCACCCTCAACGTTTCGCAAAAAACTTTATCACTGGTCCTCGCTCCATCCGAGAAAAGACCCGTGGATCGAGGAACGCGATCCCTATCGAATCTGGATTTCAGAAGTCTTGCTGCAACAAACGCGATCAGACCAGGCAAGGTCGCGTTACATTTCCTTTTTAAAGCGATTTCCAACGCTGAATTCGCTGGCAAACGCAAAGGAGGAAGCCGTTTTGCTTCAATGGCAGGGATTGGGATATTATGCCCGCGCTAAAAACCTTTTGCGTGCAGCACGCATCCTGGAATCCGATTATAACGGTATCTTCCCACAGACTCCGGCGGCGCTTTCCACTTTACCCGGAATTGGTTCCTATACCGCCGCGGCAATCGCCTCCTTTGCCTTCGGTCATCCTACCGCTGTAATCGATGGCAATGTAATCCGCGTGTTATCTCGCATTCTGGGCATTCCCTACCTGCCCGACACATCCGCATTAAAAGCTTCCTGGCAGGAACTTGCACAGCGATACCTCGACAAATCGGCTCCTGCACGCTACAATCAGGCGATAATGAATTTTGGCGCACTGCAATGTAAACCGGCTGCACCGGGCTGTTCAGATTGCCCCTTTGCGATTTACTGCGAGGCGCATCGTTCCGGCAGGATCCGGGACTACCCAGCCAAGAAGAAGAAACTGCCAAGGCACGAGAGGCATTTCAACTATTTTCTGATGGTTGACCCCGACGGCAAGTGCGCCATACACCAACGCGATCATGATGACATCTGGGGCGGATTACATCAGTTGCCGATGATTGAAACTTCAAACAAAACGGAAGCCGCTGATTTTGACGATTATCGTCTAAAAGACGCCTTCCCCTGGATCCTCCATCCTACCCGTCCGGAATTCCTTGCATCCAAAACAGCCGTTCTTTCCCATCAATTGGTTCATTGCATCTTCTACCGCTTGAGCTGTCATGCGCATTCCGCTAAAATAAAGCCTCTTCTTTCCTTTGAAAACACCCAAAATCTGGTGAATTTTGCTTTCCCAAGTGTCCTGCGCCGCTTTATAACGGACTCATTAAAGAAAGGGCTATGTTAAATAAAGTAATTTTCATCGGGAATCTGGGTAAGGACCCGGAGATCAGAACACTCGAAAACAACGTCATGCGGGCAACCGTGTCGATCGCTACCAACGAATCCTATAAAGACCGCAACGGCAACTGGCAAAAGGCAACTGAATGGCACGACATCGTGCTTTGGCGCGCTATGGCAGAACGCGCCAAATCGCTTAGAAAAGGGATGCTCGTTTACGTAGAGGGTAAACTCACCCACCGCAAGTGGACAGATAAGGAAGGGCGAGAGCGTTATGCCTCCGAAATCGTTGCCGACGTTCTCCGGATCCTCGAAAAACGAGATGCTCCCCACACGCCCCCGTCGGGACATCACACGGAAGAAAAAAATCAGGAAGATCTGCATGCTGATCCAAATCAGGAAGATCTGCCATTCTGAACCCCAACCCAGCACATTCACCCAATCTTCATTCTTGGATCCTGACCCTTCCATATTTGCGACCTCCGGATTATTGGCATCTTTGTTATTGTTTATTCCCCTTCAAGTAGTTGGCTTTTCCTTCCTGATCCTGGTATTGCTTCTTTGTTCCGGTGCGTTCTCGGGTTCTGAGACTTCTATTTTTTCTCTGACCAAAGCAGAGCTGGATGCACTCAGTTCAAGCAAGGTCCCCGGAGCCAGCGCACTTTCCTTCCTGAAAAACCGTCACCGACATCTGCTGGCGCTCATCCTCATTTGCAATACCGTCGTCAACATAGGAATCGCGCTTTCAACAGAACAGCTTCTTTCGCTGCTCATCTCCCCCGAACACTACGCACACTGGGGCGCTTCTGTGCTATTTGCATTCCCCTCTCTGCCCTTTAGTGCAGAGCAAACAGGCTACACGATTTACTTTATGATCGCCGTTATCGGTGCGACTACCCTCATTTTGCTGTTCGGAGAGTTAATGCCTAAAATATACAGTTTGATCAATGCACAAAAATTTGCCATAGCCATCGCTACCCCTCTCCGCGTGCTCTATTATCTACTTTTTCCTTTCACCCACGTCATGGTACTCATGACGAGAAGGGTAGAAAACAAACTGAGTTCCAAACGCATTGGCTTACAGTCCACGACCAAAGAAGACCTCGACACCGCAATAGATCTCGCACTCACCACAAACAGCCGTGAAGACAAGCAAGTCAACATCTTAAAGGGAATCATCAAATTCAATGATGTGACCGTCAAACGGGTGATGACCCCGCGGACAGACATATACGGGATAGAGTTTTCCACCGGCTTTGCCGAAGCCTTGGGAACCGTCAGAGAATGTGGTTTTTCCCGACTTCCTGTGTATACCGATGACTACGACCAAATTACCGGTATTCTCCACTCTAAAGACCTCATTGCACATCTGGACGATAACACTTCGTTTGAATGGCAAAGGCTTATCCGAACAGATGTGTTATACGTTCCCGAGTCAAAGAAGCTGAAGGAGCTGCTCAACGAATTCCGCGAACAACACAAACACATGGCCATCGTAGTGGATGAGTACGGAGGAACTCACGGCCTGGTAACCATGGAAGACATCATGGAAGAGATCGTCGGAGAGATCAAAGACGAGTTTGACGAACAGCATGAGCTAAACTTTGTTCGCCTCGATCCGCACAATTACCTTTTCGATGGCAAAACTCTGATCAACGATATGTGTCGAGTACTTGGTCTTGAAATAACCCTATTCGAAGAAGCAAGAGGGAACGCCGATTCCATAGCAGGACTCATCCTCGAACACTGTGGCGATATGCCTCACAAAGACCAGGTCGTCGAGATCATGGGAAACAAATTTACAATTGCTTCCGTTACCAAAAAGCGGATAGAACAAGTAAAGGTTACCATCTGAACTATGCAGCGAAACACAAGGCTCTTCTCGAAATTATTTTTTTTTGCCTCGCTGGTCATGCTTTTCGTTTCCTGTACAGAATCGAACCTGTCGCCTAAACCGCGGATGTATCCTGCGATCGTCTATCCGCAATACGATTTCCAGCAATACGTTCGTGATCAATGCCCTTATACATTCTTGCTTCCAAGCTATGCTAATCCCAGAAAAGACAGCACCTTTTTTGAAGAAAAAGTAGAAAATGATTGCTGGCTTAACATCGAGTTGCCTGTTTTCAACGGTACGGTATACTGCTCGTATTATCCTTTGCGCTCACCCTCTGATCTGGAAAAATACATCCGCGATGCTCACAAACTCGCCCGCGAGCATCAGAAAAAAGCAAATTACATCGACGAATTGCCTTTGACCAAACCCAATGGCGTTTATGGCCTCATTTTCAATATTGAGGGACCAGCGGCTTCTCCCTTTCAATTTTACCTCACTGACAGCTCCAAACATTTTTTCAGAGCCTCTCTATATTTTCGTGCTCAGACAAAGCCGGATTCACTGCACCCGGTTACCGAATTTGTCAAAAAGGATTTGATGGAGATGATCAATTCGTTTAACTGGAAACAAAATTAACCAGGTCTTTTCCAAGTCATTTTTCGCCTACGGACAGACATTTTACAATCCCACCATCACATCGCCTTCAACCGGTGAAGGACCCATGTCAAACTTATAACTTCCCTTTAGCTGTCGTGGAATTCCAGTCAGACCTATGCGTTCAATTCCAATGCTGGAATTGAAACCCTGCTGTCAATTTTACATTGACATTCACCTCAGTAATGAGGCATCTACCGGATCCTGTAACGGATCCCTGCGTTGAGACCAAAATAGGCGTAGCGTTGCTCAAGGCCGTAGTTGTCAGCAGTGATCGGTTTCAAGTAATACCGCATCGAGGGTTCAAGCATTAGTAAAATGCGATCGTTGTACTTGTAGTTCAGTCCAACGCTGGCCAAAAGACTTATACCAGCCCGGCTTCTGTACACATTGTTTTCTCCTTCGCCGTTGGTATCATTCAAAACATATAAGGAAGACTGGTCCGGTTTGTAAATTTTTCCCGACTGTTTTGCCATTGCGTTTATGCCAAAACCGCCGTTAACGCTCAAAATGAAATCTTTCAGGTCCTTTTCGTAAGCAACCATAACAGGAATGTCTATGTAAGTGAACTTGTTGCGGTCACTTTCCATAATATCGATATGGATTGTCTCAGTACCAATGACATTGCCGTCTTTGTCCTTGCGTTCAATGGTGATGGTTTGCGTTTCCTTCACGTAGTCAATCCTTTCCGTGTGATGGGCAAAACTCACTCCCGTTCTGAATGCGATGCCCGATCCCAGGACAAATGAAGCCCTGATTCCTGTAGCATAGGACAGCAGGGGTTTTTCGGTGCGTTCTCTTTTATCCGCATAGGCCAGAAGGCTCTCTTCTTTAGCAGAAAACCGCCGATAAGCAATTTCCGGAGCCACATAAGCATCTACATAGGCTCTCGCCCCATTAGCCTGGTAAACTTCGCAGCCCTCTGTAAGTGCACTGATTTCATGTTTCGTTGCAGAAGTGGAAGCCTCCAATGAATGCAACGGGCCGTGTGCCAGCTTTGAGTCTGGTGCAAGAAACATAGGATCTGAAGAGGCGATCAGCTCATTGCCGGCAGGAGCATCCGCGTTTTCATTGGATATGTCCATTTTCTCCGTCATCCCTGTTTCCCGTATGGATGATGATGTTTCATTGGCAAGCTGTTCCTCTGGTTGAGACAATGGTTGCGCCGTTCGGGAGCCATGACCTTTTGGAAATATAGGTTTATTCTTTTTGACCCTGGTCGATACCAATTGCCCAGTACCTGATTTCCTTTGATCCATCCCTTCCTGCTCGAGCTTTGGAGACGGAACATCTGAGTTTATGGATGCCAGCCCTTCTTGCGGGCTGATATCAAAATGCATGGGCAAATCAACCGGGTCTTTTTTACCTGGCTCTGATTTGTGGTTGTTGAGATACCAAAACAGACCGGCTAAACCCAGCAGCAAACCAGTAAGTACCAATACCCACACCCAGTTATTCCAGTTCCCGAACGCGAATGGCCTTCTTTTCTCATTGTCGAGATGTCTGGCAATTTTTTCCCAGACGTGGTCTCCAGCCTTCAGCTCAAAATGCTCTAATTTCTTTTTGAACAAGCTGTCCAGTAATTTCCCGTTCCCCGGTTTGTTCATAGGATAGTCTTTTGTTGACCGATAACTTTTTCCTGTAACACCTTTCTGGCCTTCACAAGCTGGGACCTTGAAGTGCTTTCCTCAATTTTAAGCACTTCAGAGATTTCGCGATGTGAAAAACCCTCAATAGCATATAAATTAAACACCATGCGATAGCCTTCGGGAAGGTCGTTGATGAGCTGCAGCAGTTCCGTTTCCGACATCCTGTCGATGATTTCTGGAAGCTCCTGGGATTCGGGGAGCTCTTCTCCTGCGGCGAATTCATTTTGAAAACTCTTCCGTTGGCTGTTTTTGATGGCCGTATTGATCATGATCCTTCGAACCCATTGCTCAAACGGGCCATCTGATTTATACTGGTCCAGGTGGGTAAATACTTTTATAAAACCATCCTGAAGCAGGTCTTCTGCCTCCATGCGGTGCCTTGAATACCGCATACAGACCGCTAACATCTTGCCTGAAAAGCGATCAAACAGTTGCTTCTGGCTGAGTCGATCTCCCCGAAGACATCCTTGTATGATCTTATCTATTTCCACGAGACCATTAGCTCATACTTTGATTCCCCAACCCTTAAAAACGCTGCCTCGACCGGCCGGAAACCCTTTATGGACAATTTTAGCTTAAATTATTGACTTTCAGCAGAAAATCTGCCAAAATGGCGTTGAATTCCTCTGGTTTCTCCATCATGGGCGCGTGGCCGCATTCCTCCAGAAAGAACAAACTGGCATCCGGAAGCAGCTCCTGGAACTTTTCAGCAACAAAAGGGGGGGTGATGCCGTCATTCCTACCCCAAATCAGCAGCGTTGGTATGCGGATCAGGTGCAACTTATCTCCCATATTGTGCCGAATGGCCGATTTTGCAGTCGCGACGACCCGGATCGCCTTTGCCCGGTCGTTTACGATATCGTATACTTCATCAACCAGCTCTTTCGTGGCGACATCAGGTCGATAAAAGGTCTCCTCCGTCTTTTTGCGGATAAAATCGTAGTCGCCCCTTTTAGGAAAAGTACTGCCCATGCCACTTTCAAATAAGCCCGAACTCCCCGTTAGGGTCAGACTCTTTATGCGTTGCATATCGTCTATCGCATACATCAGGGCAATGTGCCCTCCAAGGCTGTTTCCGAGCAGGTTGATGCCCTCATATCCCATTTTATGAACAAATTCGTGCACATGCTCAACCAATCCTGATACCGAAGCCCTCAATAATGACAATTCGTAAATGGGCAAAATGGGCACCACCACGCGATAGTTTTTGCCAAATTCCGAGAGTATCCCCTCAAAATTGCTCAATGCACCAAACAGTCCGTGAAGCAACAACAAGGTAGGTCCCTGCCCCTTTGTTTCAATAAATTTAAACCGGTCCGACACCTTAATTTCAACATCCATGTTTTTGCCTTTCACGACAAAAATAGTTCTTTCGCCCACATATCGCACAGAATCAATCAGCTAAACCTCTCCCAACGGAGGTAAAGCACGTAGAGCAGACAAATTATACCGGTAATTTGGTGAAATACTGCCCACCACAGAGGAATGTTGCCCACGCTGTTTACCAGCGTCCCCACCCCAAGCAAAATCTGAGCTAAAATCAGCAGTGTGAGCACCATACCAGATATTTTCCAATGACCTTCATACTTTCTAACCATCTTTACCGCTAACCAGCAAGCCAAAAGACCAATAGCGTACCCAACGGTGCGATGCCAGAACTGAACGATCATAGGTCCTTCCGGTGATCGCTCGTAATGGTTGAAGACGGATTCCGAGTAAGCCCTAAGGGAAAAAACTCCCTCAGGCAACCAGCTACCCTGAATCGTAGGCCAGTCCGGTGCAACAATGGCAGCCCGCATTCCAGCCATCATTCCACCAATGAAAATTTGAATGAAGATCAAAACTGCCAGCATCGTCACCCCTTTCTGGAGTCCCCGATCCGACGAAATTTCTAAATGATCGCTTCTCTCAACAATGATCCATAGCAGAAAGCAAATGGTAGTCACTGCGAAAATGAGGTGCAGCGAAAGTTTGACTGCATGCACCCACGGACGGTGAACCAGTCCGCTCGCAACCATAATCCACCCGAGCGCGGCAACCCATGCGGCAAGGAATATGAGTCCTACCAATTGCAAGATTTCCCGTCGATGCAATGATTTTCTAAAAAGGAACCAGGCAAAAGGAACGGCAAAAACTAAACCCATGATTCTTGCCCAAAGTCTGTGAAAATATTCCCAGAAAAATATAAATTTAAAGTCCTGAAGTTGAAAATCGCTGTTCAATTGCTTGTACTGCGGAGTTTTCTTATACAATTCGAACTGCACGGACCAGTCCTGGTCATTTAGAGGGTATATCAATCCAGTAACAATGTCCCAACGCGTTATGCTCAACCCACTTCCCGTCAGCCTGGTAACTCCCCCCAGGAAGATTTGGACGAGCAATAAGCCCATTCCAATCCAGAGCCAAATTTGAATTCCATCCGTTTTCCCGTTCATTTTCACGGCTCAAATATCTCTCACCCGGTCAACATTTCGGATACTGGACTTTTCCATCTACTATCTATAGTTTTTTATTTTAAAGAAGAACTGTAATGCAAATGAGACCATGTCAGAAAGGGGAAAACCGTAAAATTTAGTTATCCACATTTAATTCACTTAATTTCAACTATTATATTTGATTTATTTTCAGGTTTTTATTTAAGTTTTTAACTTATGTGAAATTTAAATAATGTTTATAAATCATCAAAAGCGATGTTAACAATGATGTGAAGAACCAGGGGCTTTTTACCGCGTATGTCGCCCATTGGCTGAAATTCGAAGATCAGAGCACCTTAAAATGCTGCAGATTTGTGAATTGTGGTGAAGAAAGTAAGAACGTTAAATGTAAAATAATTTTTATATAAACTGCCATCCATACAATTAGATATTCATGATTCTTCTAATGTTTAAAATTTGGCCATGCGGGCGCTGATCCAGCGCGTTTCCAGGGCATCGCTTACCGTTGGTGAGCTGCATACGGGTACCATGGGAAGGGGACTGGTTGTGTTGCTGGGGGTTGGACACGAAGATGAAAGAGCCGATGCAGACTGGTTGGCAGGCAAAATTTCTGAATTGCGTTTGTTCCCGGATGCAAGCGGACTGATGAATCTTTCTGTGTTGGATATGGGTGGTGATGTGATGATGGTGAGCCAGTTTACCTTGTTCGCGCAGACGCGCAAGGGAAGAAGACCCGGTTTTACCGGAGCAGCAAGGCCTGAAGAAGCTAAGCCTTTGTGGGAATATTTTTATACCACCATGGAGGCCTTGCTGGGAAAGAGCATCATTTTAGGTGAATTTGGCGCGGACATGAAAATTGAATTGGTAAATGACGGCCCTGTTACCATTTGGATTGACACCAAAAACAAAGAGTGAATGAAGGTATACCAGAAGCGCGTGGACGATTGGATAAGGGAATTCGGCGTACGCTATTTTGATGTTAAGACAAACGGGTTGTTGCTGGCAGAGGAGGTTGGTGAGTTGGCCCGCATTCTGGCAAGAACTCACGGTGAACAATCATTCAAAACGGTTGACGAGGCGGCTGCTGCACGATCTGCTTTGGAGGAGGAAATGGCTGATGTGTTGTTCGTACTCTGTTGCCTGGCGAACCAGTTGGAAGTGGATTTGGAGAAGGCTTTTACCGACAACATGGAAAAAAAAACCAACAGGGACAGAAAGCGGCATGTACAAAATGATAAGCTCAAAGGTCCTGAGTGATGTTACGCACAGCATTTTTGTATTTTAGTGTTGGCTACCTGTCAATATGTTTGTTTGCCGGTGTGTTTGCCTACTTGATCATTCCGGATAAAACAGTTCATGCCAACAATCAGGTTTCGGAACTCGCACTGGAGAAAGCAGGAGCGAGACATTGCCTGAACTGCACCATTGCGACTGCACGTCCTGAAAATTTTGCAACGCGCTATCTGACCGGTCAGCGCAGTATATACCGTTGTATACCTGCTGAAGCGGCTGAATCAAACCAATGCATGGTTTACCTTTTTGGTACAGACAAATTCGGAAGGGATGTTTTCAGCAGGGTGGTGCTCGGGTTAAGGTACACATTGGTCATAGCGCTGGCTGCGGTGTTTCTTTCGATAGTGATCGGGGGTATTCTTGGGGGTTTAGCCGGTTTTTACGGAGGGAAAACCGATCAGCTGATCAGTGTGTTGATCAATGTATTTTGGTCATTGCCCACTATACTGCTCGCTTTTGCGGTGATCATGGGTTTTGGGCGTTCGATGGGGTCAATATTTGTTGCCATCAGTCTGACCATGTGGGGAGATGTTGCCCGGCTCGTCAGGGGATTGGTACTGAGATGGAGGGAAATGCTTTTTGTTCAGGCGGCACGCACCATGGGAATGGCAGAATACAAGATTCTTTTTCACCATGTAATGCCGAATGTAGCCGGATCTGTATTGGTTCAATCATCGGGAAATTTTGCATTGGCGGTACTGCTTGAGTCTGGACTGTCTTTTTTGGGTTTTGGTCTGCAGCCACCCATTCCGACCCTTGGCAACATATTGCAGGAGCAATACGTCTATGCCATATCCGGCAAGCCAATGTTGGCATGGATTCCCTCTATTATTGTAGTTTTGCTCATCCTGTCGTTCCAGGTTATTGCAACGCGCATGAGAGACCGGTGGGAAGTTAAAAAGGCCATATAGCCCAATGAACCGCGACGAGGTCATATTACAAAAAATGCAAAATGAGCTCAGCCTGAAACAGCTGCAGCTCACTTCCCTGTTAAATCTTACCCAGGCCATCAACGACAACCTGCCCCAGGATGTCTTGTTCAATATGTACAAAAGTTTTCTTACCTGGGAACTAAGCATTGAAAAACTCGTTTTATTTGTAAAGGACGACAAGAACTGGGTACAGGCGGTAAGCCACAACCTCGACGAAAAGCACGCACTGGAACAGTTGCCGCCGCTTTTTCTGAAATACACCCGGTTGCATACAACTAAAAAAAGCGATCCTCTAATATTGCAGGAATTTGAATTCATCATTCCCGTTTACCACAAATCCATCCCCATCGCATATTCTCTGGTCAGTGGGATCAACAAAGGCAACGACGTTTACAACAACATTCAGCTCATTACTTCAATTACCAACATCGTTGCTGTAGCCATAGAGAACAAACGTTTGGTCCGGCAGCAGATCATACAGGAAAAGGAATGGGAACTTGCCCGCGAGGTGACGAGCATGCTGATCCCCGATAAAATGCCCCAGGGAAGCAAATTTGCCCTTGCAAATGTGTACAGGCCGCATTATAAAGTGGGAGGAGACTACATTGACTATTTGTGGTTTTCAGAGACACAGTTGTGTTTTTGCATAGCCGATGTTTCGGGCAAGGGCATAGCGGCAGCCATGATCATGGCCAACTTTCAAGCGCTTGTGCAGAATTTGGCACAGCAATACAAGGACCTGGAAACATTGGTAATGGTACTCAACCGGGCGGTACTGCGCATTACCAAGGGAGAAAAATACCTAACATTTTTCATTGCCGTGGCCGATCTCGAAAAGGCGAAGTTATATTACGTAAATGCTGGCCACATTCCTCCCGTTCTTTACCGCAAAGGAAGCATCACCGACCTCAAAGCGACTACAACCATCATTGGCCATTTTGAGGACTTGCCCGACAACCATGAGGGCGAATTGGATCTGACTCCCGGTTCGCTTTTGCTGGCATTTACTGACGGACTGACGGACGTAAAAAACCGGGGGGGGCATCAATTCTCTTCTGAAATGATCAGGGATTTCGTTGCTGCGCACCATGCGGATCCACCCCAGGCCATCTGCCATGATATTATGGATGAGGTGCTCGATTTTGGAAAGAAAACGGAGTTACCCGATGACATTGCCATTATGAGTTTTAAATTTATGGGAGAATGAAAAAGAAAGCGATTGCCATCTTTCTTGCCATATTCCTGGGAGCCTTTGGGGTTCATCGTTTCTACCTGCGCCAACCGGAACTGGGACTAGCATATATTGCGATCACCATCTGGCTGGGTCGATTTTTTGGCTTTCCCCTTTCTGCCCTGCTTGGATGGTATGATGCATACAAGTTTATGATCATGGATGGTCAGGAATTTGACCGCCGTTACAACAACCATTATTTCCGCGACCGGTACGGCCGTCGGCGTGAAACCCCTTCCGGACGGGCATTTGAAAAGAGAGGGCGCTACATACTCATTGAGGAAGAGGAGGGCAAACCAAAGAGCAAGAAGCAACCTTCGGGTTACTTTCAGAACTTGCGCAAAGTCAAGGAGGCAGAAAATTTCAAGCAGGATGGGATCCGTAAATTCAAACAATACGATGCCAAAGGAGCCATAGAGGCATTTCGAAAGGCCCTGGAAAACGATCCGTCGAATCCCGCCGTCCATTTCAATATTGCCTGCGCATACTCCGTTGAAGAAATGGCCATGGAAGCATTTGAACACCTCGATCAGGCGGTTTCCCTGGGATTTCGCGAAACAGCAATGATCATGACCACGGAGGCTCTGGCCTATATCAGGGTTCTGCCTGCATTCGACGCCTTCCGGGAGAATGGCTTCAGGATGAACAGCGCCATTGCCGCCTCGCTTAGAGAAGACCAGCAAAAAATCCAGCAGGAACGGTTTGATCTAATGCAAAAAGTTCCCGTTAAATTAAAGTCTGACGCCTCATGAACACCGTGCTCGTTTGGGAGAGGGATAAACCCATTTTACAAGCAGGGGATACCGTTGAAAGGGCACGTCTACTGTTCAGCGAATGCAATTGTTCGGAAATTCCAGTCGTCGAAGGAGGGGTGTGCATCGGAGTAGTATCCGAAGTGGGACTGACAGAGCGGGAGGACAAGGATCTACTCCAGGCATCGGACTGCAAGGAATTTGTCGCCATTGACCCCAAAGCTCCAATGGCCCGGGTTTGGGCAATGTTGCTTGACAGACTATCTTCCTGCGCTGTCATCATCGGAGATTCTGGCAAATGCACGGGTTACATCACCTTTCAGGAGTTGGTGCGATTCTATCGCCGTGTACTTGGAAGCGGTGAAGCCAATTGCCTCATCGTTCTGAAAATGAGACGTCACGATGGTTCCTTGGCGCGAATGTGCAGCCTGGCAGAAGATGCAGATTGCAAGGTGCTGAGCTGTTTTGTAGTCGAGTCGTGCGATCTCGAAAACGTTTTTATTAATCTTGATTTATTTTGCGAACAACCGGAACAATTGATCAAATCCATGGAGCGGCACGAAGTTGAAATTGCCCGGATATTGTGTGATGCCGCTGTGGACGATGCGCTTCAGGAGCGCCTCAACTTGCTTATGAGCTATCTAAACGTTTGATGATTTGTGGCAAAAAGCCTTTGCAGTATGTCTGTCCTGGCTTGCTGTTTATGTAGCCAAAACACAGGATTACAACCACCTTGTCCTATCCGGATACCATTTTATCGGAATGGAAAAAACACGGTCGTGGTACGTGGAGCGAGAACTGAGATATGCTCCCGGGGATACCCTGATGCTTAACGGCTTGAAGGAAGCGGTGATCAACCTGGAAACCGACTTGCGGCGAACGCATCTTTTTACCCGTTTTGAAGTCAAGCCCCTCATTGACTATGATAGCGTTGCGACGGTCAGGTTCTTCATCGATGTCGATGAGAACTGGTATTTCTATCCCAGCCTGATTGCGGAACTAGCCGACCGCAATTTCAACGTTTGGTGGAAAGAACACCGGCGTTCCCTGGAACGAATCAACCTCGGATTTTCTCTCAACCACATAAACCTGACCGGAATTCAGGACGACCTGAGGCTGAACTACCACTTTGGTTATACCAACCGGTTTGCTTTGCGATACCAGCGTCCCGCTGTGTCCCGGAATACAGCCTTTGGCATTGGGGGAGCCTATTATTACACAGAGTACAAAGAGACGGCGGTTACAACGAGTGGAAACAAGCTGGTATTTGTCAAGGACCAATCCAACATTCTCTATATCAAAAGGGAAGTCTCTGCGCTGGCTTATTACAAATTCGATAAATTCTGGAACTTCCAGCTGAGTCTGCATCATTTCAACAATACCTTTTCATCTGAGATGGCGGCCACCTATCCTGATTTCTTTCTTCGCGGCGATAGCAGACAAAAATATGTGCAGGGACTGCTCACCGCGAACTATGCCAGCATAGATCACTCTATCCGGCCGAGTCGCGGGTGGATTTTTTCTACCCAATTGCGGCAAACGGGTATTCCCGGTTCAGGCAACTTTTTCAATTTGTCCGTTTCGCAGACGGCTAAAACTGCATTTATGCTGACCAGCCAATTGCGGATGGAAATGGCTGCAGGCGTAAGAAAATCCCTGACCCAGGACAAGGTTCCATATAATCTTTACAAAGGGCTTGGATATACGGATACCAACATATCAGGATACGAATACTACGTGATTGACGGCTTGGATTACGGATACCTGAACAATCAGCTTCGGATTCAAATCGGGTCAGGGCGATGGACCTTATTCCGGATTATCAAAGGAGAGCCCGTGCTGCGCATAAAATTGGATATCGACCTGAGTTTGCAGTTTAATGTGGCGTATGTGAATGACCCTTTTTACAAGGAAAACAACCCATTGGTAAATACTTTTTTGTACAGCACCGGATTTGGCATTAATTTTACTGTCAACGACCTGGTGGAATTCAATGCGCTTTACAGCATAAACCACTTGGCGGAAAAGGGAATTTATTTTCACACGAGAAGGGCTTTTTGATGAAAGTATTCATTTTTTGTCAGAAGATCAAAAAGGAGGACGAGGCCCATCTGTTGGCCCTGGTGTCAAGCCTGAAAAACCATCGGGCCGGCTTTGCATTCAACCGGAGTTTTTTGGAAAGTCATGAGCTTCCGGAGGGGGTGGAGGGCCCGGTCTGGGAATCGCACGAAGATATCGTCCGGCAGCGCCCTGATTATTTTATCACCCTCGGGGGTGACGGAACCATTTTGAAGGCACTAACGTATGTTCGCAATTCAGGAGTTCCCTTGCTGGGCATCAACCTCGGCAGGCTGGGTTTTCTGGCAAGTACCGAAAAAAAACTGATCGTCGATGCCGTTCATTACCTGGCAAACGGCATGTACGAAATTGAAAAGAGGAGTGTTCTCAGACTTGACTCATCACACAACCTCTTTGGGGACACACCTTTTGCGCTCAACGACTTTACCCTGCTCAAGCGAGACAATTCGTCGATGATCACGATCCACACGTACATCAACGGAGACTATCTCAATTCCTATTATGCAGACGGACTCATTGTCGCAACTCCTACCGGTTCAACCGGATATTCACTTTCATGCGGAGGGCCCATCCTGTTTCCCCAGTCGAAAAACCTCATCATTACGCCGGTTGCACCGCACAACCTGAACGTTAGGCCCGTGGTGATCCCGGATGATGTCGTTCTCAGCTTTGAAGTTGAGGGGCGGGCGGACAATTTTTTGTGCACGCTGGATTCTCGATACGAAGTCATTACGGCTGAACACCAACTGGCCATCAGAAGAGAAGAATTCGACATAGGCTTGCTCAGGCTTCAACCGACGGGTTTTCTAAAAACGCTGCGCGACAAGCTGAATTGGGGTGTCGACAAGAGAAATTAAGAGATGGAAATTAAGGTCGACTGGGGAGGAAAGCTGTGTAGGATTAATTTGGAAAGGGGCGTTGATTTGTCGATTCCATTTATCGTGGAATTCCAACAGGTCAATTGCTTTTTTGCTCCTTTTACGGCTGACCAGCCGGTCAAAGCGGAAACATTCACCGGTAGCGTTGCGAGCGGGGGTTCGGTGAATTTTTATAACCACTTTTTGAATTTTCACGGGGGAGGAACGCATACTGAATGCTACGGACATATTTCGGAAGCCAGGGAGAGCGTAAACAGGGTCTTGCGGGAGTATCTGGGAATGGCGATTCTGATCTCAGTGTATCCCACCCTCAGGCCGGATGGTGACCGCGTAATAGAAGAGACGACCCTACGGGTGCTGTTGCAAGGGCAGCAGCCTACGCCTTTTCTGGTTTTGCGAACCCTACCCAACGAAACCGCCAAGCAACAACGGCATTATTCCGGGACCAATCCTCCTTATCTGTCCGGAGAGGCTGCAAAATGGATCGCATCGATGGGCTTTCGCCATTTGTTGGTAGACCTGCCCTCGGTGGACCGGGAATCGGATGGTGGCAAACTCGCAGCACATCGGGCGTTTTGGAGTGAACGCCGAAAAGAGGAATGCACCATTACAGAGCTGATCTATGTGCCAGAGGGGGTAAGAGATGGTCATTATTTTATCAATCTTCAGCTGGCACCCATTCATTCTGATGCCGCTCCTTCCCGTCCGGTACTCTTCGAGGTGGAAGTATAAATGCTAAAACATCCTTGATTGAGTAAATCGGCAATCCCCGACGTGCACAAAAACTTGCTTGCCAAAAACACATGGTCCAGAAAGGCGTTCAATAATCGTTACCCTTCGAACGGTTATAAGTTATTGCGCTGATATTCAGAGCGTTACAAAATTGTGTGGAGGCAAAAGGGCGAATGGTCGCTAAGCTGCTTGCGGGCAATTCAGACAATGGGCATGGGTACAGGACAATGGCGATCGATTGTGGCCGGGCGAAGAGACCTGACAAAATGACACGCTAAGGCAGGCTGGAATGATTTGTGCGGTATAGCGTAATTTTGCAAACCCAGACGATGTTAGGATTTCTCAAGAAAATATTTGGCACCAAACAGGAAAAGGACGTAAAGGCCTATGGTCCGGTTGTGGAGCAGATCAACGAGGCCGGAGCGGTCATATCCGCACTTGACAACGACGGTTTGCGCAACAAGACCAATGAATTCAGGGAGCGCATTCGCGAACACCTTGCATCCATTGATTCTGAGCTGGTCGAATTGCGGGAATCCGCCGAACGGGAAGAAGACGTCTTTTCCAAGGAAGATATCTACAACGCCATTGACCGCAAGATCAAGGAGAGGGATCAGCAGATTGAGGAAGTCCTGCGCACCATTTTGCCGGAAGCCTTTGCCGTAGTGCGGGAGACCGCGCGGCGTTTTACGGAAAACGAAAAGATCACGGTTCGCGCAACCGATCACGACCGGAATCTGGCTGTGACAAAACCCTACATCCAGCTTGACGGAGACTTTGCACATTACGCAAACAGTTGGATGGCTGCAGGGGGCCAAATCGTTTGGAACATGGTGCACTACGATGTGCAACTGATAGGAGGGATGGTGCTGCACGATGGAAAAATAGCAGAGATGGCCACCGGAGAGGGAAAAACCCTGGTGGCAACACTACCGGCTTACCTGAACGGTTTGACCGGAGAAGGTGTGCACATCGTAACGGTCAACGATTACCTTGCGCGAAGAGACAGCGAATGGGTCGGGCCGATTTTTGAGTTCTTAATGCTAACGGTTGATTGCATTGATAAATACAAACCAAATTCGGTTCAGCGCAAGCAGGCATACCGCTGTGATATCACGTATGGTACCAACAACGAATTTGGATTTGACTATCTGCGCGACAACATGGTTCGTTCGGTTGACGAAAGGGTTCAGAGCAAACACCATTATGCCATGGTCGACGAAGTTGACAGCGTTCTGGTCGATGATGCCCGCACGCCTCTCATCATTTCTGGTCCTGTGGACGTCGACGAAGAAAGCGAAGAATACAACGTGCTCAAGCCGAAGGTTGAGAAGCTCATCAATGAGCAAAGGCGGCTGGCTACGCAATTTCTTTCCGATGCCCGGAAAAAAATAACCGAGCAGGCTTCTGTCGGTTATCAGGAAGGAGAAGGCGGTCTTGACCTGTTTCGATCCTACAGGGCCATGCCCAAGGCGCGGCCACTGATCAAATACCTCAGTGAAGACGGAATTCGAAACATCCTGCACAAGACGGAGAATTATTACATGCAGGAGCAGTCAAAGAATATGAGGGTGGCTGATGAGCCGCTTCTGTTTACCATAGACGAAAAGAACCGCCAGGTTGAATTGACTGCCCTGGGCATAGATTTTTTATCAAAAGGGGAATCTGATAACAACTTTTTTGTGATCCCCGATCTCTCAGCAGAGATCCATTCACTTGAGAACGATGATGCCTTGCCGAAGGAAGAGAAAGTGAAGGCCAAGGAAAAAATCCTCGATGAATTTTCGATCAAGTCAAAGCGCCTCCACTGCGTAAGCCAGTTGCTCAAGGCGTATACTTTATTTGAGAAAGACGAAGAATACGTCGTCATCGAAGGTCACGTGAAGATCGTTGACGAAGGTACGGGCCGTTTACTTGAAGGCAGGCGGTATTCGGATGGATTGCACCAGGCCATTGAGGCAAAGGAAAGCGTAAAGGTTGGCGAGTTGACACAAACCTATGCCACCATTACGTTGCAGAATTATTTCAGGATGTACCACAAGCTTGCCGGTATGACCGGTACGGCTGAAACAGAAGCGGGTGAATTCTGGCAAATTTATAAACTCGACGTCGTTGTCATTCCTACCAATAAAAAGGTGGTTCGCGATGACCGGGAAGATCTGGTTTACAAAACCGCAAGGGAAAAGTTCAATGCTGTCATTGACGAGATTTCAAAATGCACTGCGGATGGACGTCCGGTGCTGGTGGGAACGACCTCGGTCGATATATCCGAAAAATTGAGCCGCATGCTCCAGTTGAGGGGCATTGCACACAATGTGCTCAACGCAAAGCAGCACCAGCGGGAAGCGGAAATCGTCGCCGAAGCCGGGAAGCCTGGAAAGGTGACCATTGCCACCAACATGGCCGGTCGCGGAACCGACATCAAGATTACGGATGAGGTGAAGCGGGCGGGAGGATTGGCCATTGTCGGCACGGAGCGACACGAATCGAGACGCGTTGACAGGCAGTTAAGGGGACGTGCCGGACGACAGGGGGATCCGGGCTCCAGCCAGTTTTTTGTTTCTTTTGAAGACAACCTGATGCGCCTGTTCAATTCCGACCGGATCACAGGCATAATGGACAAGCTTGGACATAAGGAGGGAGAGGTGTTGCAACACCCCATGGTGACCAAGTCGATCGAGCGCGCTCAGAAAAAGGTTGAAGAAAACAACTTCGGTATCCGCAAACGCCTGCTCGAATACGATGACGTAATGAACATTCAGCGGGAGGCCATCTACAAAAAGAGAAACCACGCATTGTATGGCGATCGTCTGGCTGTTGACTTGAGCTATACCTTTCATTCGGCGGTCGAGCAGCTGGTAGCCAAGCACAAACAGCGAGGAGACTATGAGGCCTTTATCTATGAAGTGCTTTCGACATTAGGCTTTGAACCCAGCCTTGACGAAACGCGATTCCGGGAGGCGCCGGAATCAGAGATCGCCCAGGAAATCGGAAACCAGTTTTTCGACTGGTACCATCACAAGGCGGAGCAGATTAGGGAAGTGCTTTTACCCCTGATCCGAAATGTCAAACTACAAGAAGGCAACAAGTATGCGCGTGTGGCCATTCCCGTTTCAGATGGCACGACGGAACCCATGCCGATCGGAGTCGAAATGGACGAAGCCATTTCTTCAGGGGGAAGGAGCATCATGCGCGATATTGAGAAGACCATTGCCCTCATGAAACTCGACCAGAACTGGAAGGAGCATTTACGCGATATGGACGAGCTCAAGGAGTCGGTGCAGGCAGCCAGTTTTGAACAGAAAGATCCTCTGGTCATCTACAAACTTGAGGCTTATAAACTATTTGAACAGCTCGTGTACAAGATGAATCAGGAAATTACGAGCTACCTGGCAAAATGCCGCCTTATGTTTTCGGTTGACCAACAGGTTTCTGAAGCCCGGGCGCAAAGAACCGATTACAGTAAAACGACTACGAGCCGGAGTGAAGAAAATATGCGCCGTGCTGCAGAAGAAGCAGGAGGGGCCGCCAGGCAAGCCATTCAAACCGTGCGCAACGCCGCACCAAAGGTTGGAAGGAACGACCTCTGCCCCTGTGGAAGCGGAAAGAAATTTAAAAACTGCCACGGAAACTCATAGCCGATGCTGAAGCCTGGCCTCGCAGTGATGTTCTTTCTTGCACTGACTATTCCTGTGTTGTCGGCACAAACACAGGTAACCATAACGGAAGACGAGGTGGTTGCCCGCGTTGTCGAAGCGTTTAAGCGCAGGAACGAAACCCTAACGCACGTTATGGGCTGGAGAATGGTGATCATAGCAACAACGGATCGCAGGCTGATGGAACAAACGAAAGGCAAATTTCAAAATCATTTTCCCTTCAAAACAAAGTGGGAATATAAAGAACCCTATTACTATCTCCGGGCCGGAGCATTCGCCTCGCGCAACGAGGCAAGTCATGCACTCGAACAGGTTAAGAAAAAATTTCCGGCAGCCTTTCTGTCCATGGACAAAATCGCCTACGATGAAATGTAACCATGGCTTCCGCGCGCAAAGCTGAACACTACGACTGGATCACCATCGGGCTATATTTGAGCCTGCTTGCGGTCGGCTGGCTCGTTTTGTATTCCATTCACTATGGCCAGGCCGTTACGACGGATTATCTGAGCTTCGATAACCCAATGACCAAGCACAGCATGTATCTGCTGGGCGCATTGACTGCTTTTGGAATAGCCCAGCTCATTGGAGAAAAATTCTGGCATACGTTCGCCTATCTCGTTTACGGCATGTCATTGCTTCTGCTCCTGCTCGTACTGTTCTTTGGTTCTGAGGTTAAGGGAGCGCGGGCATGGTTTAGCCTGGGGGGATTTTCGTTCCAGCCAACAGAGTTGGCAAAATTCGGTACAGCCCTGGCCCTGTCATCGTTCATGACATACTACCGGACGAACTTGCGACAAGGGTACTTTCAGGTAATAGCCTTTGGGTTGATCCTTTCTCCAATGCTGCTCATATTGTTACAACCCGATGCCGGTTCTGCCCTTGTGTTTCTGTCGTTCCTGATCATGTTGTTCATCGAAGGATTGAACGCATGGTATTTCCTCGGAATCGCATTGTTGTTTTTAACGCTGATCGTCTCTTTTATTTATCCGTTGGCCTCGGTAAATTATGGCCTGATCATCGCCGCTTTGGTCACCGCTTCCGCGTTTATGCGACCGGTTCGCTTTCAATGGCTCCTGGTTGCTGCAGGGGCGGCAGGAATGGTTTGGGCGGGAAACGCACTGCCGCAGGAACAGAGAATGCTTCTTGGCATCAGCCTGCTGGCCTTTGCATTGGTCATTTTGTGGAAACTAAAGGAAGAATGGCTGGCCTTGATTCTGCCGGCCGGAGTAGCGATTCTGGCCCTGGTTGCTTACACGTCTGTTGCGGTGGTGTCAAAACTGGAGCCCCATCAACAGGAGCGCATCAAGGTGTGGCTGAAACCTTCCGAATGCGATCCCAGGGGTGCACTTTACAACGTACTGCAATCTAAAGTGGCCATTGGGGCAGGAGGCTTTTCAGGCCGAGGGTACCTCAATGGCAATATGACGCGATTGAAATTTGTTCCGGAGCAATCAACCGATTTCGTTTTTAGCTCTATCGGCGAAGAACAGGGATTTATCGGTGCAGCCACCGTGATCCTCCTTTTCTGTGCGCTGATCTACCGCATCTTTTTGATGAGCGAGCGGGCCGAGCATAAATTTTTCAGGACGTATGCCGCGTGCGTTGGCGGACTGCTCCTGGTGCACGTTGTGATCAACATCGGAATGACCCTTGGCCTGTTTCCCATTATTGGCATTCCCTTGCCATTCATAAGCAAAGGAGGTTCTGCGCTGATAGGCTTCTCGCTTATGCTTGGTGTCTTGTTCAGGATGCAAAGTCGGAAGGGATGAGTATGCGCTTTTTATGTACGCACCAGACGCCAGGCAGCAGCGCGAGATGCGGAGTACTTTATACGGACCACGGAGCGATCATTACCCCGGTCTTTATGCCGGTAGGGACTCAGGCCACCGTGAAAGCCGTACACCAGCGCGAATTACAGGAGCGAATTGATGCGAAGATCATTCTGGGAAACACTTACCATCTCTACCTACGGCCGGGAACCGCAGTAGTCGCCGAAGCGGGGGGATTACACCGGTTCATGGGTTGGAACGGGGCACTGCTTACCGACAGTGGCGGCTACCAGGTTTTTTCCCTCAGTGCGCGCAGGAAGCTCCTGGAAGAAGGCGTATCGTTCGCTTCGCACATCGACGGATCCAAGCACCTGTTCACGCCGGAAAGCGTGGTTGACATCCAGCGCATCCTGGGATCCGATGTTATGATGGCATTAGACGAATGCACACCCTGGCCCTGCGACCGAAGCTATGCAGAAAAATCAATGGGCATCACACACCGTTGGCTGGAACGCGGTGTGGAACAATTTCTGCGAACACAGGCCATCTATGGCCATTCGCAGAGTTTTATCCCGATTGCCCAGGGATCCGTGTTCGACGACCTCCGCGAACAGTCCCTGGCGTTCATCAGCCAGATTGACGCTCCGGTATACGCCGTAGGCGGACTCTCCGTCGGGGAGCCAGAAGAAGACCTCATCCGATTGGTACATCTTGCCGGAAAAGTGCTTCCGCAAGATCGTGCCCGATACCTTATGGGCGTCGGTACACCCAAGAACCTGCTGGACGCCATCGACGCCGGAATGGATATGTTCGATTGCGTTTTGCCCACGCGCAATGCACGACATGGGATTTTATACACGACGGAAGGCATTTTGCACATGCGAAACGGCAAATGGAAAAGCGATTTCAGGCCCGTTGACGAAGGCCTGACGTTGCCAACCAGCAGGGAACACTCTCGGGCTTACCTGCGGCACCTCTTCCATGCCGGAGAACTCCTGGCCTTGCAGATCGCCAGCCTCCAAAACCTGGCCTTTTACTCCTGGCTCCTCTCCGAAGCGCAACGTCAAATTCAAAACCAACGGTTTGCAGAATGGAAAAGAGAAATTCTGCCTGTAATTAACCGAACTTTGTAAAAAGGACGCCTTGAAAGCTTTTCGCATCATCGATCGCTACATCATTCGGAAATACGTCCTGACTTTTCTCTTTATCGTATTGCTCTTTTCTCTGGTAACGGTGGTTTTCGACATCAGCGAAAAAATTGAAAAATTCTTATCAAAAGACATCAGCGCGTGGTATGTCATACGCGAATACTATTTCAATTTCATTCCGTGGATACATTCTCTATTGTTTCCATTATACGCATTGATCACGGTGACTTTTTTCACCTCGCGCATGGCCAGCCAGACCGAGATCATTCCGATGCTGACCTCGGGAATGTCATTCACCCGCCTTCTTTGGCCCTTTCTGTTTGCTGGTGGACTTTTTACCGGAACGCACCTGCTTGCTAACCATTACCTCATTCCCAGATCCAACAAGGCCCTGCGCACGTTTGACAATACGTACATCAAGCCAGGTAATATCAAAACGCGGGACCGGAACGTACACTTATTTGTTGCTCCTGACGTGACAGCCTTTTTAAGGATCTACCAGCCCGTTGACACCAGCGGTCTGGACTTTCGCATGGAGAAATTTGAAGGGGAGAAAATGGTCATGCTCTTTAAAGCAAAGTCCATCAAATGGAAAGAGCCCCCCAACATCTGGACGCTTCGTGATTACGAGATCCGCAGCATCGGTGACAGCTCAGAGACCCTGGAGATTCACGAAGGCGAATCCATCGACAGCGCCATTCACCTCGCTCCGTCGGACTTTATCTTTATTTCCAACGAAAAGGACATGCTTACGACGAAAGAGCTGAAAAAATTCATCCAGAAGGAACGGCAGAAAGGGTCCGGAATTACCAAAGTATACGAAGTCGAGCTCCACCGGAGGACCGCCGACCCGTTTACGACCCTGATCCTCACCTTTATCGGCGCCTGCATTGCCAGCCGCAAAGTCCGCGGCGGGCTTGGGCTGCACCTTGCGGCGGGGGTGGTGCTGGGCGTGGGATACATCTTTTTATCAAAAATGTCGCTGACCTTTGCCAATAACGAGGTATTGCCCATCTTGCTGGCCGTCTGGATCCCAAACCTCATCTTTTTGGGTGTGGGCTTTTGCCTGCTTCAAAAGGCCCAGAAGTAAACAACCGCCAGATTACAAAAAAATTTGAACGATGACCGACCACCCTAAATCGCACAAAACATTAATAATCAATACCTTATCAAGGCGTCATGCTTTTTAGTATTTTTTTAACAAGTTTTGTCTAAGCATTTCTTGGAATAACTTAAACAAGGTAGTACATTTGAACTAAAATTACAGAATATGTCAACCCTTGAATTCTATACCCTCCTCGACAAGCAAACCCAGACCCTGCAGAATTTTGCCTTCAGCCTGACCCGCGATGAAGAAGATGCCAAGGATCTTTGCCAGGAAACGGCTTACCGGGCTTTGTCAAATCGCGACAAGTTTCAGGCCGGGACCAATTTCAAGGCCTGGCTCATCACGATCATGAAAAACATTTTCATCAACAACTACCGGCGCAAAGTCAAAGGCGGAATTGTAAGTGACAACAGCGAAAACCAATACTACATCAACTCCATGAGCAATGCCGTTCAAAACCGTGCGGATTCGGATATTATGATGAAGGAATTGAACAACATGGTTGACGGACTGGACGACAGTTTGCGGATTCCTTTTGTTCGCTATTACCACGGTTTCAAGTACCAGGAAATAGCCGACGAGCTAAAACTGCCCCTCGGCACGGTAAAAAGTCGAATCTTCTTTGCGCGTAAGGCCCTCAAGAGCATGATCGGGAATCAGTATGGCCTGCATGGAGAAATTGCCATGAGCGATAACTGATCAGGGACTTAACGCCTGTAATCTATAAACGAGCGCCTGCAGCAATGCAGGCGTTTTTTTTTTGCAACCGGGAGATCCTCCCCGGATCCAATTTGCCGATGTACTGCAGGGCACCCCGAATAAACACACGACTGTTCGTCTCAATGTGTAAGGCTAAGGTGAGTGTTATGAAGCTTTATTGGGAAGGGTGTTTTAATTATGACGAAACGGGACCATAAAGAACCGACTTTATTAGGCAGCAGCCATCAATAAAAAAGGCTTTGCCGCACTGGCAAAGCCTTTAGATTATTGAGAACAGTTAATGAGATCAGTGAATGACAACGACTTTTTGAAGGCCTTCTTCATTTTGTCCGATCACTTTGGCGTAATAAACTCCGGAAGCCCACTGACTCGTATTTACGAAAAGGGACCGGAGCGAAGTTTTCTCGGCGTGCCGGATCTGACCGGTTTCATCGGCAATCAGCACGCGAAGGGGTTCTGTGGAGGAGAAAGCGCTCATGTCGAGGAAGAAGTAATCGCTGGTTTGCGTCGGATAGGCAACAAGCTGTTTGTTGGCTACGGGATTGCTGTTGGCAACGACGAATTCCAGGTCTGCCGAATTGCTCTGCAGCACCGATTTATCGCTTTCCTGGAGCCAGGCAAATACTTCGAGGTCGTCAAATTCTTCGATGCTGTGCTCGGTTGCCAGGTTGATGATGTTGGCAGCCTGTGCGTCGAGCGGCAAACGGTATGAGCCGGGGATCGTCCAGCTTAAATTGAAGGTCTTGGTTGCTCCAGCCTGGATGATTCCGGTAAGGGTTCCACTTGCGTTCGGGACCATCTTTTTCATTACATGAGGAAATTCAGTCTCCCCGTTGTTTTTGACGTTTTTGACCGTTAGTTTTTCTGCTACAGCAACAATCAAACGGGTCGTTGCCTTAGTTGGCAGCAGGGCACTGACATCGACGGTTATGGAGACTTTGTTTCCATCGACCTTTCCGGAAGGGTTAACGGTGTAAAATGATGGAATTCGCTGCCACTCCTCAAAGGTGCTTTCAAGGTAGCCGTTCGGGTTAATGTTGATCTGTCCGTCGAGCAGGGTCGCCGGGATGCTGTTGATACCGTTGTAATAGTTGCTGCGGTCGGCGCATTCGCTTGTGTAGTAAGGATCTCCTGGTGTGGGGAAATAGAAGTGATACGTGAGTTCAGAATAGAGTCCTGGATATTGTCCAACAACCGAATGAAGGCGCTCGTTGCCGGGTTTGCATGGAGGGCAGGTAGAAGAGGAGAAATTCTCGTGCAGGAGTTTGCGTGTGACGGCAGAGTCGTTTACGATGATGACGGAACGAATGGTGTCGTCCAAGGAAGAAGGAGGATCGTTGCCGTTGATCTTGTTCATCCAGCTTTTGATGCGGTAGGTTCCCGCTCCGGGAACAACGATTGGATCGGGGTGAAGGACGTCAAAATTTTCAAGAGGGGCTGCATTTAGATTGGATACGGTTCCGGAGAAAGACCCCAGTGCGCCGTCGTCTATGTTGAAACCGTATTCAACGTCTGTGATATTGCCAGAGCCGCTGTTCATAAATTTTCCCGTAAGTGGAATGGGAAAATCGCGCGTGAGGTAATATCGAGCCAGAATGTGTTTGCGACCGAGTACGTCGGCAGCAGGTTGAATGCCGGGAATGAACTGAAAGTAGGAGTTGTCATCCGGGATGAACATGTTCGTGTTGGTGCTTTTGTAATTGGGCGATCCCGGAATTTCGACTGCGGTGGTTTTATCGATTTGAAGGCCGAGGGTCAGTGCAGTTTTATCCTGGCATACCTGACCATTGAAAACGCATTGCGTGCGCTGGTCAACTATGTAGATGTTGTTGGTGGATTCCTCCAATACCACAGAGATGTAAATCCAGCCTGACTTGAGGTTGGGCTCGCTGTAGGAATTGTAGCTGATCCAATGCTGGCGGTTTGGTGCGGTGCCGAAGGTCTTGCTCACGATAAAGTCGTTTGCATTGCACACAAGGCCCCAAACGAGTACCGATTGATCGGGGATCTTTGCCGAGGGGAGCGCCTCATTGTCATAATCCACGGTGGTGGTATCGCCGACGGAAAAGGTCACCACGCCACTGGAGGCCGCCTTGTATTGCGTTACGTCCGTGCCGTTAAACTGAAAGGGAAAGGGAATGTTCTGAACGGCTGACCAGGTTCTGGTAGGCTTGGCTCCGGACAACACGGTAGCCCATCCTGCCGGCAAACCGCCTCCGGGAGGGTATTCGTTGTCTTTGTTCAGGCCACCGGGGTTGCTTCCGGCCCCGACAAATGGCAGAACGTAATACTGCGCATCGGCGGTCAGGAAGCAGAATAATAAAAGAGGAATTAGGTAGAAATGCTTCATGATGGTAAGATTTGATGGCAAACTTAGTCAAATCGTCGAATTGGCTATGGCAAAATGCTCAAATTAACACATAATCCTAATCGCAATATGAAGAGAGGGTTCACTCAGCGCGATGGGCAAGAGCGTGCAACAGATAAAAGGTGTCCGTAGATGTGTTCAGCCGACCGGTCCCAGTCGAATTGTACCCGGTGTGATCTTCCCAGGGCGATTCTCGATTCCCGGCCGGCAATCTGTAAGGCACTTTCCAAACAGGCAGCCAGGGCATGGGCGTCTTCAGCGGGGAAAGTGAAGGCGCCGGGGCCGCCTACTTCGGGAAGGGAAAAGCGGTCTGAGACGATGACGGGAATGTCGCAATTGAGGGCTTCGAGTACCGGTACGCCGAATCCTTCGAGAAGGGAGGGTTGAACCACGGCGACGGCGGATGCCGTCACCCTCGCCAGGGTATCGCCGTCGAGGTAATTCAGTATAATGATGTCGCTCCTCGAAGCGGAGGCTTTCAGTTCGGCAAGAAAGTTGCCGGTGTGCCAGGCCAGCCTTCCTGCAATCACGAGCTTTGTATTGGATCCGGTTTTCGATTTGAACATACCAAAGGCGCGAACCAGGGTCTCTACATTTTTGCGGGGATGAATGGCGCCGACAAATAAAAAATACTCAGCTCCACCGGCATATTCCCGTCGCACCTCAGCCTGTGTAGGCTCGTCGAGCGGATGAAAGCAATTCCTGACTCCGTTGTAGGCTATGCTGATTTTCCCGCTACAACGGGGGAACCATCGTATGATGTCTTTCCGCGTTGCGTCGGAAACTGCGAACAAGTGTTCGGCTTTCTGGAGTTGGCGAGGCACAAAATTTCGGTAATAGGCATGCACCAGAGCGGGAACGTGTAATGGAAAATGGAGATAGGCCAGGTCGTGAACGACCATACATTGTGGGACACGTGTCCTAAGCGAACAGTACCCGTCGGGACTGAAAAACACATCGGCTTGAGTGCGGTGGAGTGCCATCGGTAAAGTGCATTCAAACCAGGCCATCCACAGTAAGGGATGTCGTGCAGGTGGCCGGCATACGATTGCCTTGGCGGACGGATGTACAATGAGGGGTTGGGACACTTTCCTGTCGTAGAGCAACAAATATTCGTGTTCCGGATGCCGCTCGATCATGCGCTTTACAATTTCATACGTGTACCAGCCAATTCCTTCCAGGCGGGGCGTTGTCAAAAAACGGGCGTTGATGGCTATGCGCATTTACCTCGGGTCACGAGGGCCAAAGGTAGTTGAATTCAAAGGGCGAAATTTGGATCTGCGTCGATGATTTTCGATGGATCGTCGCAAAACGAAGCAGACTGGAACCCTTTGGGTCCTCGGGGTGTTATTCTACCACCAATCCCTGTATATGGCACTCATAACCATTGGCATTCTCCTGTTATTTGCTGGCTTCCTGTTCAGGAACCCCGACCAGCGAGTCGCAACGGTAGTCCGGACGGTGAGGTTTCTGGGCATCGGATTCGTTATTACGGGCTTCCTCCTTTCGAGCATCGTCGAAATCGACGCCGGCCGGATTGGCGTACAAAAACTATTTGGAAAGGTTAAGCCAGAGATTCTCGAAAGCGGTCTTCACCTGATCAACCCGCTTGTCGAAATTGTTCGAATGGATGTCAAAACACAAAATTACACCATGAGCGGTCTGCACGACGAGAGCCGCCAGGTGGGGGATGACGCCATCCGCGTGTTGACCAACGACGGTCTTGAGGTCATCATCGACCTTACAGTTTTGTTCCGCATGAAAGTCTCGGAGGCTCCGCGCATTGTTCAGGAGATCGGCATCGACTACGTCGACAAGATCGTTAGGCCCATTGCCCGGACAAAAATCCGCGACAACGCCGTTTACTACCAGGCCATCGAACTCTTCTCGACCAAGCGCGACGAATTCCAGCAAAAGATCTTTGAGAGCATTGAGGAAAATTTTGAGCAGCGCGGACTCGTGCTCGAACAACTGTTAGTGCGAAACATCGTTTTGCCCCAATCTGTAAGTGCGTCGATAGAAGAAAAGATCCGCGCAGAACAAGACGCACAAAAAATGACCTATGTTCTGCAAAAGGAAAAACAGGAAGCGGAGCGCAAGCGCGTCGAAGCACAGGGCATCGCGGATTATCAAAAGATCATCAACGCAACCCTCACCGAACGCCAGCTTCAGTATGAATGGATCAAAGCCTACCAGAATCTGGTTCAATCCAGCAACGCAAAAGTCGTTCTGATGGATCGCAACACGCCGGTCATCATCGACGGAAAATAGAAGGCTGAGAAGAAGAGGAACCCCTTGAATACACTGTGGGATAAGGAGCTGGATTTATTTTCCTCCTCCTGGTTTTTCGAGTTTTTTGTGTCTTGAATCGCCATCTCCGGAGGGAGCAGGATTCGAAGTTTTTGCGGGCGTTGTTTTGGTTTCTCCTTTTTGAGGATCCTGATTTTGAACTTTGGGTGGTGCGGGGATTTTTGCTATCCGCTCTTTGATGCGGGCATAGTCCGCCTCGTTGCGCGACGTACCGGTACATCCCATGCGCCGGTATTTATCCTCGATCTGCTGAATGCGGTTTTTGGGGTTCGGGTGCGTACTCAGCCAGGAAGGTGGCGTAGGCTGGCCTTCCATCTTTTTGAAAAAGCCACTTGCACCGGCAGCGTTGTATTCGGTGGGACACAAGTAGATCACCGACATGGAATCTGCTTCCGTTTCGTGCGCCCTGCTGAAGCTCAACGCCAACAGCGTTGTAGCAACTTGTTTGATGACCTCCTGTTTTCCCAGCGCAGCATCAGCCAGCACCTGTACGCCAAGAATTTTGCTGAGTTGTTTGGTACTGTGCCGTTTTGCAGCGTGTGCAATTTCGTGGCCGATCACCCCGGCAAGCTGATCTTCAGAGTCGAGAAAGCCAATGAGACCCGTGTAAATGTAAATGTAGCCACCCGGCGTTGCAAAGGCATTCAGCGTTTTCGGATCGTTGAGAAGCGTGATCTTCCATTCGAAGTCGTTTGCATATTCTACTTTGCCACTTTTCAACACTTTGCTCACAATGCCCCTTACGTAACGATAGATTTCTTCGTTGCCCTGTTCCGCAAGTTCAGGATATTCACCGGGGTTGTTTGCAATTTCGAGGTATACCTGATTTCCGAGTTCTACGTCCTGACTCACCGGAAAAAGGTTTAGGTTGTCCCAGCCTTTCTTGAGAGAACTACAGGACGTCAACTGCAAAAGCAGAAAGACAGTCAGAACGAGTGCATATTTCATAAATACAAAAATAGGAAGAAAGCCGGAGAGTCCATTGCCGCAATGGCGCAGCAGGAATCCGATAAACAGTCGTTTTACCGCGAGGAATCCGGGAAAAGCTGATTTTCAAGAAAACGCAAGGTAGGCAAATAGCGTTCTGCGGGACTGTGGTCCTCAGAGACCAGCGGAAACTTCGCCTGATAGGCGGTGTGTACGTTTGCGAGTGCTGGCCCGAGCGGACGGGGGGCACCAAGGAGGAGGGCCCTCGCGGCCGTCATCCATTCCATAGCCAGCACGATGCCCGTATTCTCTGCTACCTGCCTGCAACGCAAGCCCGCATTGGCTGCCATGCTCACGTGGTCTTCCTGGCCTTTGGAGGAAACGATGGAATCTACGGAAGAGGGGCTCGATAGCTGCTTGTTCATGCTGACGGCGGCAGCAGCGGCGTATTGTACGATCATGTAGCCCGAGCTTAGTCCGGGATCCTTGGTCAGAAAATCCGGAAGACCACGGTTGCCGCAGATCAACTGGTAAAGGCGCCTTTCCGAAATATTTGCCAGTTCACTCAGCGCCATAGCCAGGCTGTCCGAGGCAAAAGCAAGGGCTTCTGCGTGGAAGTTTCCACCGGATACCATGTCGCCATTGTGAAGTTGTATGGGGTTGTCGGTAATGGCATTGATCTCCCGGGATGCTATGTTCGTCGCCCAGTTGATCAGGTCCATACAAGCTCCGTGTACCTGGGGAGCACAGCGAAAGCTGTACGGGTCCTGTATTGATTTTCCGGGGCGCGTGGCAAGGTCGCTTTCCTCGAGCCATGTCCGGATTTGTGCCGCTGCAGCGCATTGCCCCTCCTGTCTGCGAAGAAGGTGGATTTCTGCTGTGAGAAAGGCAGGTGAGCAGTTGAAAGCTTCCATCGACAATGCAGCATTGAGGTTTGCGATGTCGAAATACCGGATTGCGGCAAACAGATTTACCAGGAGCAGAGCAAGCGAAAACTGGGTTCCGTTGAGCAGGGCAAGGCCCTCCTTGCCTTCCAGCATCGGAGGCTTCAGTCCCGCCCGTACCAGCATGTCAGAGGCTGCCACCCTGTTCCCATTGTGGTCGAAATGTCCCTCGCCGATGCAAGGGAGAAAAAGATGAGCCAGGGGGGCCAGGTCGCCGGAGGCCCCCAGTGATCCCATGGAAGGAACATAGGGGATAAGCTTGCGATTGTATAGCTCCACCAGAAATTCCACCAGGGCAGGCCTTACGCCAGAATGGCCCCGGGACAGGGTGAATATCTTCAACAGGAGGGCCAGGCGGACGACATCGGGGGAAGCCGGCTGCCCAAATCCGCAGGCATGCGAGCGCAGCAGGTTAGACTGAAGGTTGTTGAGCTGGTCTTTCGGGATGGTCACGTTGCAGAGTGCGCCAAAACCCGTATTGACGCCGTAGTAGGCTGTGCCCCCATTGAGGACCCGGTCTTCCAGTTGCTGGCGGCGGGTTTGCAGCAGACTCAGGCGCTCGGAAGACAGGCCAAGGGTGCAATCGCTGTTTATCAAATTTCGGCAAGCCTCAACGTCGAGGTCCCGGTCGTCAATTTCCCATACTTGCATCTGCAAAGATAAAAAGCCCCGCTACTGTCGCCGGGAGAGAGATGGGCTTTGGCACATGGTTAAGTTTGGGTTAAAGTAGGCAGGCCGCAAACGATCTGTGGCGCATAAGAGTTAAGAGAGAGAATGGCCGCAGGAAGGGTAAAATGCACTAATTTTGTGCACTTTTCCGGCGTGGCATACGTTAAAATCACGCACAAAATAAAAAAATGAACGCAAAAACCTTCTGGATCCTGCTTTTGATGATTGTCGCGTCATTTAGCGCCGGGGCGCAGCGATTTGCATTGGTAGATGTCAACAAAATCCTCGACAACCTCGAAGAATACCGCTCAGCCCAGGCAGAGTTGGACCGCATTGCCGCCGGCTGGAAGCAGGAAATTGCCGTCGAATACGACAAGATCAAGGCCCTGTACAATAAGTACCAGGCAGAACAGGTGTTGATGACCGAGGAGCAGCGGCGTGGTAAAGAAGAAGAGATCGCTTCCAGGGAGAAAGAAGCCAGGCGCATGCAAAAGGAAAAATTTGGAGAAGACGGGGAGCTGTTCAAACGGCGGCAAGACCTGGTCCGCCCCATTCAGGATAAAGTCTATACCGCCATTCAGGAATATGCAACGGCCAACGGACTCGATGCCATATTTGATACGAGCGGAACGGCGGGCATACTCTATTTCAACAAAGAACTGGACCGCACGGAAGTCCTTCTCAAGAAACTCAAAACCAATTGAGACCATCGACCGGAAAAATTCCCACTATTCAATTTAAAGACAGAATGAATCAGGTAAACATTTTATGGATCGCGGTGGCGATACTTGCATTTGCGTCCCCGGCATCATCCCAGACACAGAAATTTGGTTATGTAAATTCACAGGCGCTGCTTGCCGAACTTCCCGAGGTCAAACAGGCTGACGCTACCCTTCAGGCCTTGCAAACACAACTCGAGAAGAAAGGTCAGTTGATGGTACAGGAACTCGAAACCAAGTACAAAGAATTGCAGCGCAGGGAGCAGTCCGGTGAAATCAGTCCCAAGGCGCTGGAAGAAGAAGCGCGCAAACTGAAAGAACAGGAAGCCGAATTGGGAAAATACGAGCAGGATGTTCAAAGGCAGCTTGCTACGCGGCGGCAGGAGTTGCTGCAGCCGGTAATCGACAAGATCAACAACGCCATCAAGCAGGTTGCCACAGAAATGTCTTTCACCTACATTTTTGATTCGAGTGCCGGTATGCTGCTCTATGCCGAAGAAAGTCTGGACATCCTCACACAGGTAAAGGGCAAACTCGGTATTTGATCTGTGGAAGCCTCCAGACCCATCGGCGTTTTCGATTCGGGCATCGGAGGCCTCACGGTTGCATCTGCCATACACCGTCTGCTGCCGGAAGAACGCATCATCTATTTCGGGGATACTGCCCACCTGCCCTACGGGGAAAAATCCCATGATGCCATCCGCTATTTTTCGCTGCGCATTAGCCGCTTTCTGCTGGAAAGAGACTGCAAAGCCATAGTCGTGGCGTGCAATTCAGCATCCACGGCTGCATACGACGTGCTTCTCGAATTTTTTGAGGACAAGGCAGTTTTTGTCAACGTGGTAGACCCCCTGGTGAAGGCAGCGCTTGAAGTCCCCCACAGCAAGATGGGGCTGATCGCTACACACGCCACGGTGCAATCGGGGGTTTACGAAAAACTCTTTTCCCGTGCCGATCCCAATGCCAGGCTAAGCTGCCTTGCGACACCGCTCCTGGTGCCGATGATCGAAGAAGGGTTTGTTCATAACGACATCAGCCGTTCCGTACTCGATACCTACCTGTCTGACCCGAGCCTGAAGGACATCGACGTGCTGCTCCTTGCCTGTACGCACTACCCGCTGATTCGGGCCGAAATTGAGAGCCAATATGGCGGGACCGTTCGCGTGCTTGATGCTACGGAATATACAGCAAGAGCCCTCCGCAATGCGCTGGCTGAGCGCAACCAGCTCAGTGCTGGGAAGAAGGAAGCAGACCACTTTTACGTCTCGGATTATTCCGAGAATTTTGCCCGTACGACCCGCCTATTTTATACGGAAAACATCGTGCTCGAGCGGTGTAACATCTGGAATGATCCTACGTGATGCATTAACGTTGGTTGGTTAAAGCAACTTCCTTCAAAAGCAAGGGGCAGTTAGCCCAAAGAAGACATTCCCTGGGAGAAGTGGCGCATGTCGTCCCGGAACAAGAAGGAACCTAAACATTGTTTCAAACCAACAATCAGTATATCACACGCATTGCAGGATGCAGGATCCAGCGGCTCCATTTTTTGTTGTAGCCATGGATGCGATGGGTGATTTTCCCTTCTGAATTTACAACGGGGAAGCCCCGGTTGACCCATTCGAAAATGCCACCGTAAAGGTTAAAGACCTTCTTATAACCCAGCGACTGCAGTTTAGCGACGATGCGTTCGCTGCGGTAACCAACGGAACAGTAGCAGACGATGGGAGCATCGACCGGCACGGATCCCAACAAAGAGGAATCAAATTCAGAGTAACCTGTCCAGAGGGCATTCTCCAGGTGAGAGACTTCGAATTCTTCGCGTGATCGCGTGTCGAGCACAAGATAATCTTCGGTACATCCGGCCAGTGCGGCGGTGGACAATGCAGGGACTTCATTTTTTAGGAGCGAAGTTAACGTTCGGTCAAATTCAGGATCGGCTATAGGCCTTGAACTTTGGGCGTGGCCAGCAAGGCATATCATCCATAAACTAACAAATGTTAGTACAACTTTCATGACCGTTCAATAGGGCCTTTCCCTATGCAGTCGCGGATCAGTTTGCCCGGGAGGAGATAATCCTTCCATTCTGAGGCAATCCAGTTTTCTACTTCATTTTCGCAGGATTCCGGAAACAACAGGTGTATGTTGGGCCCGGCGTCGATGGTAAAGCACACGGGAAGACCGGCTGATTCCCGCAACCTCTTTATTGCCTGGAGCAGGTTCAGCGATTCTGCCTCCAGCAGGAGGTACCATGGCTGGGAGCTCATCATCAATGCATGCAGGCTCAGCGCTTCCTCTTCTGAAATGCGCGAAAATTCATTCCAGTCGCCGCATGCGAGGCAGGAAACGAGCGCATCCAGGTTATGGTGTGCCTGGGCAATGCGGGCTTCGCGATAGGGATGTTTGGCCATCAAAGTGTGCCCGGCTGAAGACGATACCGCTTTTCCGGAGGCGTTGACGACAAAAATGTAGTCGCGAAGCCCGTGGAACAAAGGATGCAGTCGGTGAGCAAAGGGAATGCCGTAGCGATCATCCCCTTCCGGAACAGAAGGAGTTTTACCCCAAAGGCTGGCAAGGGGAAAGACTGAACGGCAGGCGGAACCTGACCCGATCCTGGCCATTTCAGAAGAACGCCGCCAAAAAAGGAGCTCCTCAGGAAACCGTTCCGGAAACAGGTCGCGTTCCATTGAAACGAGGCATAGCGCCAGGGCGCTCATGGCCGATGCCGATGAAGCGATGCCGGAAGAGTGGGGAAAGGTGTTAGAAGAACGAATAATGGGAAAGCAATCCTGCAACCAGGGCATTTCTCCGTCGAGAAAGCGGAAAAACTGTTCAAGCTTGGGAGTAAAATCAGGACGCTCGCGGCCATCAAAGTAAAAGACAAAACGCTTATCACCGGAAGGGGGCTGACTGTTCCATTCCACTTCGGTTTCGGTATGGCAGGAAGATAGGGTAAAGCTTAGCGATGGGTTCATGGGCAACTGTCCCGGGAGTTTTCCCCAATACTTGACAATGGCAATGTTTGATGGGCTCGTCCATCGGTGTTTTTTATTCATGGTCCGGGAGGTCTTTTTTCATGTCGAATTCGTCGAGTACGGCATCGAGAACCGGATCTTCACCTTTTGTGTATTTCTCCTTGAGGTGGTAGCCGTTGATTTTGCCGAATTGGTTCCAGTAAAAGGCGGCAAAGCCACCGCGAAGTTCTTTAACGATTTGCAGGAAGGGGATGTTGAGTTCTCGCTCTATCATTTTTGTGAGCAGGAGGCCCTGGGTTCGTGAAAAGTTTTTAAGGGTATGACCAAACTGTTGTTCGAGGGTTTCGTCGATCCTATCGACGAAGGCTCTTCGTTCTTTGGGCGACATATCTTTGGTTGCATAGATGACCTGATTATACAACCTTACTGCGTGGGCAGCGTAAGGATAAACTTTAAATGCATACCTCCGGTATTTCAGGTACCGCTGCTGTTCTTCATCGGGTTCAAACAACTGGAGGGGCAGTATGCCGGCAGGGTCAAGCTCTGCAATCAGGGTGGTGTCGTTCCCTTCGATTTGGACGAGCACTTCCCTGCCTGCGATGACGGTATGGTATTCGCGCGTCGTGTCGGTCTGGCAGAAGACCGTCAGGGGCAGGAAAGCAAGAAAATGACCGAGCAACAGGTGCATACGCATTCAACGGAAAAAGAGGGGTATCTGGTTCACAGGGTTGGCTTTTGAATATAGATGGAGGAATCTCCGTTCTTGTCCGGCAATGTAGAACGACGCCGTTCTTCCCGAAAGCGCTTTCATCGAAGGCTCAAAGATTGGACGCATTTTGGGCTTTCCTTGCCCTCAGTACAAAAATTTATGCGAGTAAACATGTTTTTTAGGAAGCAAAAAACCAAACGTTCGTTAGTATTTAGCCCTGAAACGGCGATACAGTTCCTTATGTTTATTGTCGAGGTCAATGGAGCGTCCCTGAATGAAGGCATGGGTGACTTCGTGGGTTTTCATATCGAGCGCATCGCCTTTGCTCAGGAAGAAGGTGGCGTCTTTGCCTGTTTCGATGCTTCCGCAGCGGTCATCGATGCCGAGGATGCGGGCTGCCTGCAGGCTGATGGACGAAACCGCTGATTCGTAATCGAGGCCAAAAGCCGTGCAATGTCCTGCCTGAAACGGCAGGTTGCGCTGTTCCCAGAATCCGTTCATGGAAAGGCAGAAGGGTATTCCTGTCTTGAGCAGGATCGAAGGCGTGGCAAAAGGCAAATCTACCGCTTCGTCCGTTCGTGAGGGAAGCCGGTGGGGTTGAGAGAGCACGATGGGTGTTTTGCTCTCTTTCAGCAACGGCAGGATGTGCGAAGCATCCGAAGCACCGACGAGGACGAGGCGAAGCTTGTAATGCTGGGCAAATTGTATCGCGTGAACGAGTGCTTTTGCAGGATTGGCCTGGATGTAGAGCGTCTTTTCGCGCGTCCACAGTTTCCGGAGTGCTTCGTAGCCGAGGTGAACCTCGGCAGGGTTTCCGGGTAGCAGCGCATAGGCCTTAGCGTGGTCGAAGTATTCATAGAGGGCACGAACTGCCTGCAGGTATTGATTCTCCGGATCGGCCTCCTGGGACTTCTGTCGCCGGGATACAGAGGGATTTGGCCAATTGACAAAGAGACCTTCGTCTGCGGAGAGAACAGCATCTTCCCAATTCCAGGCATCGAGCTGGAAAACCGAAGACTGTCCCGGGATCACTCCGCCCTGTGGTGCAACCTGTGCGAGCAAAACGCCGTTGCTGCGCACGGTCGGCAGCACCTTGCTGTCGGTATTGAAGGATGTGAACGAACGTATGTTAGGGTTATAATTTCCAAGTTCACGGTAGTCGAGCGTGGCGCGTACCTGTTCGATCTCTGCCAAACCGAGGTTGCTGGCCATGGCAATGAATCCGGGGTAAGCATGGAGGCCCGGAACGTCTAGCACGCTGTCTACTCCCTGCAGGCGGCTCCGGTCTTGTCCGACATAGCTGATTTTGCCGTTTTCAAATACGATGATGCCTGAAGGAATGTAATTCCCATTTCCGGTGTGGATGTCTGCGCCGGATATGGCCATAGTTCCCTTTTGCGGTTTGGCAGGTGCCGGTTGTGCAAAGGGCACAAGGGAGTTGCCGGAGCAGAGTAAGCACAGGGCGATGTATTTTGTTAAATTCATGTTCAAATGAATGGGCTTGTAGAAAAGCAATCAATGATCCGTTTCGTCGGTCTCTGCGGCATCGTCTCCGCCGATAGAATCGCAGTGGTAAAGGCGCTTGCGCCGGGGGCTGTATTTCTGAGCTTTTTCGCCGGAGGCCTTGGCGCGAAGCATTTTCTGAAGAATGCGGCTGCGCTCGCGTTCAACGCTTTCACGCAGGCCTGAATCAGCATTCCGGTCAAAATAAAGTACGCCATCTACGAAAGTCATTTCAGCTTTGGCGCGCACCGATAGTGGATGGTCGCTCCAAAGAACGACGTCTGCATCTTTTCCGGTACGGATGCTCCCCACGCGGTGGTCAATGTGCAACAGACGTGCAGGATTGAGGGTAACGAATTTGAGGGCTTCTTCTTCGGGAACACCGCCATAAAGAACGGCTTTGGCCGCTTCCTGGTTGAGGCGCCGCGCCATTTCCGCATCGTCTGAGTTGTAAGCTGTGACGACACCCTGGTTGTGCAACAGCGCACCGTTGTATGGCGTTGCCTCGTACACTTCGTATTTGTATGCCCACCAGTCTGCGAAGGCCGAGGCGCCGGCGCCGTGCTCGCGCATTCGGTCAGCAAGTTTGTATCCTTCGAGAATATGCGTAAACGTGTTGATGCGAAAGTCAAAGCGCTGTGCAAGATGCATCAACATGTTGATTTCAGACTGCACATAGGAGTGACACGTTACGAAACGCTTCTTCCGGAGAATTTCAGAAAGCGCCTCGAGTTGCAGGTCACGACGTGTGGATTTTGGATTTTCTCTCCTGGCCGCATCGTATTGCCGCGCCCGCGTAAATGCGTCTTCGTAAACCTGTTCCACGCCCATCCGGGTGTCGGGAAAGCGGTTAGACTGGTTACCACCGCTGCGTTTGACGTTTTCACCAAGAGCAAATTTGATAAAGGGATCGGCGCCCTCAAATTTCATGGAATCGGAGGAAAGGCCCCACCTCAGTTTGATCAGCGCGCTTTGGCCCCCGATGGGGTTGCACGAACCATGAAGCACTTGTGCGGTGGTGACCCCGCCCGACAACTGGCGGTATATGTTGATGTCTTCCGGATTGATCACATCAGCTATGCGGACTTCTGCGGTATTGGAATGCGAACACTCGTTCACTCCACCGTTTACGGCTATGTGGGAATGTTCGTCAATAATGCCCGATGTAAGGTGCATTCCTGTGCCGTCGATTTCGCGGGCACCCGGAGCAGAGAGCTTCTTGCCAACCGCGCGGATCTTGCCATGGGAAATCCAGACGTCGGTTTGTGGGAGGATTCCCTCTTTTTCATTGGTCCACACCGTTGCGTTGCGAATGACGCAATGTTCGGGAGCGGGAGCTTGAGACCAGCCATAGGCGGTGAAGGGAAAGCTTACCGGTCCGAGGGTGCCGGTATCTGCAACGGGGCTGGTGCTGTCTGCATTTGTAGAGTCGGGAGGATCCTGCCCTTCTGGCCTCAGGATCAGATCCGTCCAGCTTCCGTCTTCCCTCTGTGCACGGCCATTCCATAAACTGCCTGCACCTTTCCATGCAGAGAACAGCATAAAGGGGCCCGTGGGCCCGCTGCGACCGAGTTGTCCGGATATCCAGTACCCCGTTCCTTTGGCATGCAAAAAGTAGTGGCTGCTGTCTGCATATAGCAGCCGAAACTCCGTTTTGTTCGCCACGCTGCTGAAGGCGCCGTGCAAGCGAAGGGTGTCTATTTCTAAAGCAAACCGCCCGGTCGCGACCGGCAGAAGGGAGCGTTCCTGAACGGGAAACCTTCTGCCGCGAACCCAGGTCTCCAGAATGCGGGACTTGTCGGAGAACAGGGGCCCGTCGGTTACGATGAGCGATGCCGTTTTTCCAGGATGAAGGGTCCCCGTATGTCGGTCGACGTTTAGCCAGCTTGCAGGACCAGCGGTCAGGGCGTAGAGGGCGAGTCCGGATCTCAGACCCCGGCGAATAGCCTTACGAACGCTAGTTAGTATTTGTGAGGGATCGGACAGGCCGTGTGAGGTGAAGACAAAGGGAATGTTGTGGTTTGCCAGGATGGCGGGATTGGAGGGGGCAAGTTCCCAGTGTTTGAGATCGGAAAGGTCGATGTTCAGGGCATCGAGGGGGTCTTCGACGTCGTAGGGTTCAGGAAAATCGAGCGGAACGATGATGCGTTGTCCGGTTCGGCGTATGGCATCGGCTCGCTGGTATTCGCGGCCGTCGCCGACGAGCATCCCGCGAATTCCGAACTCACTTAAAAGAGAGGATGCGCGCAGAAGATTGTGTGGTGACCCGGCAACAAACAACTGTGGCAGGGACTGAAGGGTACGCCAGTGCTCGAGGGAGAGGTTGTGTTCGAGGGGACGGATGGCCTGGTCGTATTGGATGCCGTCGAGGAAGGTCTGCCGGAGCAGGGCAATACTGCCCATCAGCGAACTGGGATAAAACTGGGAAGAACTTCCTTTATCAAAATGAAGTACGTGAGAAGAGGCAGCATTGAGCACGAGTTCGTTTTCGTTTGCCGGGTAGAGCTGTACCACACATGCGGAGCCCCGGGAGATGCCATCGGGAACATGGGTTTGCACACACGCATAGCCGGCCTTTCGATAGCGGGCGGCGCTTTCGTCGGAATAGTGCAAGGCTGATGCGGCAGATTGCTCGCAGCGCAGCGCGTCGTTCCATCCATAGCTTCCCGGGCGTGTGCTTTCGTAATCCGGTTTGGTGGGGGAAGGCGATTTTTCCGGCATGCCGAAGTGGCTGATGGGCTCAACAAAAGCCGGGTAGATAAACCGGCCCTGCATGTCGATGCGAACCACGGTGTCGCCGGCCTGTACCGACGTCCCTGACGCAACGATGATGCCGTTGTGGATGAGCAACTGTCCGCGGGACAAAACCGTTCCGGAGTCCAGGTGGATTTCGGCGTTCATCAGCAGGTAGCTGGCGGTTTCAGGATGCCGGATCCCGTTTACCGGAAAAGTGGGTTGTGCCTGGAGGGAAAACAGCGAAAACAGCAATGCCAGCGCAAGATACTTCGCCCATTTTAAAAAAAACAGAAAAGCTAACAAACGTTCGTTCATATTATTTACTACTGTATTCGCCATATTCTTTGATGTAAACGTCGCTGAGCAGAAGCATCAATGATATGAGAATGGGGCCGAAGATCAAGCCAACGAATCCAAACAGTTTGAGTCCCGCAAGCACACCAAAGATGGTGATGAGCGGATGGGTGTCCCCAATTCTTTTTTGCAAAAACATGCGAAACAAATTGTCAACGGATCCGACTACCGCCAAACCATATACCAACAGGAAGATTGCGTAGGCTTGTGCGCCATTGTAAAAGAGCATAAGTGAAAGCGGCACATAGACCACCATGGCGCCGAGAACCGGGATAAAGGAAGCAAAAAAAGTAACGATGAACCACATAAAGGGATCGTCTACACCAGCAATCCAGTAGCCAATTGCTGCGACGACGGATTGAAACAGGGATACGAGCGGAATGCCAATTGCATTGGCATATACGAGCTTGTTGAGGTGGTCCCGGAAGTAGTTCAGGTTTTTCAATTTGAGTGGCAGCCAGGAAGTAAAAGCATTTTCTATTCGGGAGCCGCCGGAGAGGAGGAAGTAGAGCAGAAAATACGTGATGGCGAGAAGTCCCACGCTGTTAAACGTTACGCCAAGAAGGTGGCTCGATTCGCGCAGGATGAAATCTCCGAGATTGCCAATGTGCTCCTGTGTGAGAATTTCGACCTGGTAACGCGCCTCGAGCTCGTGAACAAACTGCTCAACGGCACCCCAAATATCATTGGAGTTGTTGATTTTGGGAATGATGCGCGCTGAGAGCATGCGAAGGACTGAGTTCAGAGGCAGGACGATCACCACTATGCTCGCCAGCATCAGGACGATGGCAGCCAAAGGTTTGGGCCAGTTTTTGCGGGCATGCAGCCAAATAAAGGGTTTTCGCATCAGGATGTAAAGCGTATAGGCTCCGAGGAAGGAAGGTAAAAAGCCCCGGAGTTCCCAAAATAAAAGGCCGCCGATCAATACGACCAGCGCGAGGTGAAAGACCTGCCGGATGATGCTGTTGGGTATCTTTTCCATAATTCCCGAATTGCAGGGGCGTCCTGCGGAGCCATAAAAATAATTCGCAAAGGGGAATGCCGGTGTGAATTCCAAGAGAACACCTTTCCAGGGGAGCGGGGAAAGAGGTGTACTTTTGCTTCAGCAAATTGCCAACATGTCAGCCAAAATGAGATACTGGCCTCTGCTCCTGTTGTCCCGCCTTCCCTGGCCCATCCTGGAGAGGATTTCGGGCTTTTGTGCGGTGCTCCTGTCGCATTTTCCAGGATACCGGCGGAGCCTTGTGGCAAAAAACATCCAAAGGGCTTTTCCGGAAAAGGATCCGGCGCAGCAAAAAAAATTGGCGAAGGCCTTTTACGCGCATTTTAGCGATCAGTTGCTCGGCATCCTGAAATCGTTCAGCGCATCGGAGAAAGAACTTCAGGAACGCTTTGTATATGGCAACCCCAACATCTTCGATCCAGCATTGGAAAAAGGAAAAAGCGCGATGATCTACGTCGCCCATCTCGGCAACTGGGAATGGTTTTCGCTCCTGCCCAAGGCGGTTTCCTCTCCTGTATATTCCCTTTATCTGCCCCTGTCAAATCGCTATTTCGACGGGCTTATGCGCTTTGGCCGGGAGCGTTTTGGCATACGCACGCTGCCTTCGAGCAAAGCCTATCGCGTATTGCTCGAACTGCGGAAAAAGGGAGAACGCAACATAACCATGTTTGGTGCTGACCAAAGTCCGCCCGGGCCTGAAAACGTTCACTGGGTTGATTTTCTGGGTCAGCGCACCGCCTTTATTCAGGGACCGGAGGTCATTGCCCGCAAACTTGGATGCGCCGTATTTTTTGCCAGGATCGCCCTGGTCAGACGCAATTTTTATCACGTCGAATTTTTGCAACTCTGGGACGGGGAAGAAGCATTAAAAGAGGGAGAGATCACGAAAAGGTACGCGGCAGCCCTCGAAGAAAACATCCGGCTCGCTCCGCAACTCTGGCTTTGGTCGCATCGGCGGTGGAAACACAAGTTTGCGGAAACCGGCACCTGACGCCGTTTTTGCGATCCATCGCCCCGGGCAATTGGGCCCACATCACAGTCATTTGGCCCCCGAAAAGTCAGGAAATGTGTAATTTTGAGAAAGGGCATCAACGTTAAGGCCCCCCCTAAAAGACCATATTCACGTCTGCTACCGCAGGACAACCCCACCCGTCCGGAAGCAGCAACGGCAACAATGTTTACCCGCACGCGTTAGGTGATTGACCAAGACAGCGGGTTACAAGCCCCTAACACATTAGTAGAAAATTTAATATGTTTGTTCGAGAATACGATTTGCAATGAGGGGAAAAACGGGTGTTTTCATCGCTTATTTAATCTGGTGGCTGCCGGATGCAAGCGCCCAAATGCGCTTTATGGGTCAGGACCTCTACGGCAACGAATGGATCCGGCCAGGGCAAACATACTGGAAGATCCCCGTAGCGGAGGACGGCATTTACCGCATTTCCGCTCCGGTCCTCGAAGCAGCCGGCATTCCCCTTGACAAAGTGGCCGGAGGAAATTTCCGTTTGTACAAGCTGGGAAGAGAGGTTCCTATGATCCGGAGTACGACCGGCCTGTTGGGGCCAACGGGATACCTGTTGTTTTACGGCAGCAAAAACCGGGGAGAACTCGACGAGGCGCTTTTTGACAGGCCTGATGAGATGGGCAATCCGCAGCATTCCATGTTTACCGATACCGCCGTGTACTACCTTCATTGGGAAGACCAGCCCGGGGGTATGGAAATCGCGCTCATCCCCAACGACCTGTCCGCCCCTGTGCCGAAAGATCCTTACTACCGGCGGAAGGCGATCGAGGTTTTGCATGAATCTTCCTTTAAGCGAGGCGTCAGCTTTGGCAGCGACCAGAAGTTCCCCTTATTTGATGCTGCCCAGGGATTTAGCTCAGCTCTTTTCCGAACCCGTGACTTCTCCCTCAACTTTCCGGCATTTTACACATCAGGGCCCGACGCCATGGTTCGCGTTCGGCTCACCGGATTTGGCGATGACAACACGGCGCACCGGGCCAATTTTTATGTGGACGGCATTTCCAAAGGGACCGAACTCTTTGCAGGGTACAAGGTGCGAACAAAGGAACTTGTGATCCCCAATTTTGAAGTCCAAACATCGATGAGCTTTCGCATTGCGGGAGAAGCCAGCCCGGAAGACAGACTTGCAGTATCGCACATTGAATATGAGTATCCGGCAACATTTAATTTTCAGTTTGCGAAGTGGGCCCGCATGTATATTGACAAGGGAGTAATCCGAAAGTACATCGAACTGGAGCAGTTTGACGGGGGCGATGAAATATCCGCATACGATCTAAGCAATGGCTATTACCTCAGAAGCCAGCGGGAGACCAACGGAACGTATCGCATTACCCTTCCCGAGTCGAATGTCGACCGCGAAGTAATTGTATGGAATGCTTCCGAGGTGAGAGAGGTCGGGCAATTGCATTCATTCACCCCTGAATCATTTGATGCTGGAGATTACGATTTCGTCATTCTTTATCATCCTGCGATGGCGGAGCTGGTTGGCGGAACCGATTACGTCGAAGCCTATGCCAATTACCGCGCCTCGGCAGCGGGAGGATCCTATCGCGTTGCAAAGGTGAGCGTTGCCGGTTTATACGATCAATTTGCGTATGGCATTCATACGCATAGTCTTGCAGTGAGAAATTTCGCACAGTATGCGCGCACCATCTGGCCAAACATTCGGTATTTTCTCATTTTGGGAAAAGGATTAGAATATCCGTATTACCGGGAAGGGGGACCCGACCCGGCTTACTTTTTCGTGCCTACCTTCGGAACTCCTGCTGCAGACATCGTCCTGGTTTCAGACCGCGATTACCGCCCATTTTGTTCATTCGGACGGCTCCCCGCAGTGTCGGGGAATGAGATCAAAACCTACCTGGACAAACTGCGTTCGCACGAAGCCTACCTTTCGGCAACGTCGCACGAAGCATCAACACGTGCCTGGCTGAAGCGCATTGTGCATCTTTCGGGTGGAGATCCTTCCATTTATGCCCTGATCAGCGCGCAACTGGCCGGAATGGAAGGAGTGATAGAAAACAACGACATGGGTGCCCAGGTGGAAACCTTCTACAAGCAGAGCAGCAGCACCATCGAAGTTGCCAACAGCGAATTGTTGCGCAAATACATCAACGAAGGAAGCTCCATCATTACGTTTATGGGCCATTCAGCGGCGGTGAGGCTCGATTTCAATCTGGAGAACGTCGATTCCTACCTCAATAAGGACCGCTATCATCTTTTTATGGCATTGGGTTGTTATGCGGGTTCTTTGTTTGCGCCGAACCGCTCGATCAGCGAGGAGCACAACCTCGCACCGGATCGCGGATCCATACTCTATGTAGCCAACACCACCGCTGGATTTCCGGACATCCTGGGATTGTTTGGAAGCGAATTCTACCGCCAACTCGGCGAAACGAGTTATGGGATGCCCGTTGGCGACGCATTGCGGGAAACCCTTTTGAAACTTGCAGGGCAGGGAGGAGAGAGGCTGCTTACGCAGGCGTATTCGACGACGCTCAATGGAGACCCTGCGGTGCGGCTCAACCTCGGCAACGCCCCCGATTTTGTAGTGGATCCGGCATCGGTTGGGACAAATCCTCCAACGGTGTTTGCCACGCAGGCGCATTTTGATCTAAACTTCGACGTACTCAACCTTGGAACGCACGAAAAAGATAGTCTCGATCTGATGGTCGAGCGCCAATTGCCTAGCGGAGAGAGAAGCGTTGTTTTTGATGGCCGCATAGCCCGCCCTTCCGTTCGCCAAACGGTTCAACTTGCCATTCCAGGAGGAGGAGAAGGAGCTGTTGGCTATAATTTGTTTACCATTCAACTTGATCCTTCCAACCGCATTGATGAAGGGCCGAAACCCTGGGCAGAGCAAAACAACGAACTGGAGATACAGGGAAAGAAAGGGTACACTGCATTTGTTTTTGGCAACGAGGCGCGGCCGGTGCAACCTCCGGAGTTTGCCATTTTGCAGACCGATGCTCCCCTGCTCATTGCCGGCAACAGCAACACCCTTGCCACGGAGAGCAACTACTACTTTGAAATCGATACTTCGGAATACTTCGACAGTCCGTTGCGCGAGCAGTATTCCGTGAAGCAAACCGGGGGTGTGCTGCAGTGGAAACCTCAGCGGCGTCTGCTCCCGGAAAATGTTTATTACTGGCGCGTATCACCAGACAGTCTGGGGAGCGGAAGGTTTGCCTGGAGGAGTTCCTCGTTTATTTATTTGCCGGGCAGCAGTCCCGGATGGAATCAGTCGCATTTTTTCCAATGGCGAAAAAACGAGTTGCAGAAAATGCGCATCGACGAACCAACGCGCAACTGGCAATACTCATCATCTTTTGTTGAATTCCGTGCGACCAACGGATACATCGAGTTGCCAAGTTTCATCCGCCCGAGGGTTTACGTGGGCAACGACGTGGCAGCCGATTATGAATACTGGAAGTACAACACCGATTTCAGCGGAATCGTCGTCAACGTTTTCAATCCTGTTAACGGAGAGCTTTGGGTCAATACAGGCGGCGGAGACTTCAACAGTTTTGCTGATGCCCGGTTTCAGGGTCAGCGATTTTTTGTCTTTAAAACCGAAACGCGCGAGCAGCGGCAGGCGCTGATGCAATTTTTGCAACAGGAGGTCCCCTATGACCACGTTGTGGTGTTCAGTGCGCTCACGCAATACCAGCACTCCTATTTTCCCGAACTGTGGGAAGCAGACGGTCCGGTCAACCTCGTCACGGTTTTGGAATCGTTTGGCGCAAAGCAGGTGCGAAGCCTGCGTTCCTTTCCTTCTGCACCCTACGTATTGGTATTCCGCAAGGGAAGGAGCGATTTTGAAGTCAAAGAGAACATCGGCAATTTTACGGATGAGACGGAAGTTGCACATGTGTTTACCATACCACAGGAATCGGGAATGGTGCGATCTCAACCCATCGGTCCCGCATCTTCCTGGGGTAGATTCCACTGGTTGCAGGCGACCATTGATGCTGCGCAAGACGTTCAGGATCTCAGGGTGTTGGGTGTTGGCCCTTCCGGCAACGAACAACTGCTGGCTTCTTCCGTTCCTGCCAGTGGAATTGACCTGAGCGGAATTTCCGCTGTTGAATTTCCGGTAATCCTGCTCGAGTGGCACACATCAGATTCCATTTCGCGCACCCCTCCAGCGTTGGCATACTGGCGCGTGGATCACCTCTCGCTGCCCGACGCAGCCTTCAACCCGGTACTGGGATTTAAAAAGGATGCCGACACACTTGATCAGGGAGATTTGTTTTCAGCGGCAATCTTTGCACAGAACATCGGCGCAGTGCCAATGGACAGCCTGCTGGTCAAGTTTACGCTCGTTAGCCAGGACAACAGGGAGACCACGCAATACGCGCGGTTCAAGCCACTGGGGCCGATGGAAAGCGTCGAGATTCCTTTCAGCTTCAGCACGTCAAGTGTTTACGGTGCCTACAAGCTCTTTATTGAACTCAACCCGGAAGATGACCAACCCGAGGCCAACCTGTTTAACAATACGGCCATACTGCCTTTCTACGTGCGCCGCGACATCCTCAAGCCTTATATGGACGTCACTTTCGACCGCAACCGCATCGTAAATCTCGAAATTGTTTCGAGCAAATCTCTCATCGAGCTGACTTTGCGGAAAGACCACCACGAATTGTTGCTCAACGACACCTCTTCATTTGTGATCCGCATCCGGGAACCGGGGGGAAATCCACAGCGCGTGTATTTTGCCCAGCCCAATGTGCATTTTTTTCCTTCTTCGCAAGGAAATCCGCAAGTGCGGGCGACCATAGAAAGCGACTTCACGCGGGACGGGGTACATACGCTTTACGTCAGTGCTTACGATGCTGCGGGCAACCCGGCTACCGACAAGGAATACCTGGTGGATTTTACAGTAGTGACCAAATCCTCGGTCGGAAATTTGTTCAATTACCCCAATCCCTTCTCCAGTAAAACCCGATTTGTTTATACCATTACCGGCGATAGGATCCCCGATGATTATTCTCTGCAGATCATGACGGTTTCGGGAAAGGTGGTTCGCGAGATAGGCAGGGAGGAGCTGGGACCACTCAGGATAGGCACGCATTTGACGAGTTTTGCCTACGATGGCACGGATCAGTTTGGAGACCGGCTTGCCAACGGCGTATATCTGTACCGTTTCCGGGTGCGGAGTGCCGACGGCACTTCGTGGGATAAGTACGACACGGACACCGACGCCTATTTCAAGGGAAACTTTGGGAAAATGGTCATTCTTCGCTGACCGAAGCCGTGCATTAGATCCCGGCGCGATAGGCGTTGCAGGCGTCGAGGAAGAATTTGTTGGTCCAATTGACCATTCGCCAGGGAAAGTACCCCTTCCATTTTGGTGACGACGCATAAAAGCCGCCGTCGACGGCGGGGTGGTTGCTGCGCTGCTGAAGGGCTGCCAGGTCTGACAGCCACCGGGACCCGGCTTCAAACAGCGGAGGGCGACGGTTGCGCAGAAAGGATTTGAGAAAGAGCGAGGCAAACTGCGCCTGTCCGGCACAGAGCACATAAGATGCGTCGACCCTGTTCCCCGGACCGAAGGAGGCAGGAATTTTTCCATATACTAACGAACGTTCGTTAATATTTTCCAGCATACCTTCCACCCACAGCACCGCATCGGAGCAACCCAGCAGGTCCCCGGCGCCGGCAATCCCTTCCAGGGCGTAGGCAAGGGTATGGCTCAGAGAAGGGCGACCCGGATCGAAACCGCTGTTGACAAAGGGATCCCTTCTCAGCAGATCGAACAGATACTGAAAGCTGCGTTGGAGGAGCTCGCGATTTTTACCTGAAAACAACTGCTGGTCAGCAAGGGCCAGAAGCCACAGGGCGCGCGCGTAGTAGGCAGAAAAGTAATCCTTTCGGTAGAGGCCTCTTGTCCAACGCCCGTCGTCGGCGATCGATGTGATCAGCCATCGGTGAGAGCGCAAGACCGCTGTCAAAGCTTGCTCCTGTCCGCAGATTTGATAAAGCTGGAGCAAGCCCCCCAGGATCATGGACGTGTTGAAAGCACTGGGTGTGCGACCACGGACGCCGGAGAAAAACCAACCATCCCGGTGTTGTATGCTGCACAGCCACTCGCCCGTCCGCAGGGCAACGGCTTCCTGTCTGGCGGGAAACACCGGGTTGAGGACCAGCAGATTTTCGATGAGGTAACCCGTAGTTTCGGGATAACCGGGGGCCCAACTCCGGTTTTTTGGGAGCAGGCAGCAGCGGCTGTGGGGAAAGCCTCCATCAGCGGATTGCGACCATGCATTCAGCAGCCAGGACATGGCGCGCCGCTCGGAATCTTCAAGGACTGTTGCGAGGCCCGGTTTTCGCTGTGTGAAAGGGTAAGACACGTTGGCAATATTACGGATTTCCGGGTGCCGGCGTACCAAGGCAACTGCAGCAGGCGCCGGCCGTATCTTTGCGATGGGAGTATGGACAAAAGGCAGCACAGAACCGTTTATCTCGGACACGCCGACAGCACATTTTCCGTACACTTTATTGCGGCACTGGACAAGATGTTTCCCGGCGGACTCAAACTGGTTTTCATCGACGAGCAGGAGGGGCTGCCCTTTCCCGGTCAGCCGGGCTTTTGGTTGCGCAGTGTCCGCGCATTCATCGAGCTGCGACGTCGTCTGCATCACCGGGCAGCACAATTTTATTGGTCTGTTTATGCAATGATGCGCGGTCACGCCGTTTTTTTTACAGGAGAAGACCGGTACCAGGAACTATTTAAATTCCTTGACGATTGCGATTACCTTGTCACTGCAGGGCTTCGCCACCGGCTACCCGAACGATCGTTCGCCAACGTTCAAAAGCGAGCAATCAACTTTCACTACGGGCCTCTACCGCAATACCGGGGAACGCACCCCGTTTTTTGGCAGCGTGCACATCGGGAGAAAACCTTTGGATATTGTTTCCACCTGCTGTCGCCCGGTCTCGACGAAGGCGATGTGCTGTTTCGCGCATTTTTGCCGGTCGATCCGGGGCTCACCGACGCGAAAACCGGCGACTTGCTTACGCGGCACGCAGCACTGAATTTGCCCCGTGTCTTGAATGCGGAAACGCAGGCAGTACCCCAGGATCGTCGCCACGCAAACCATTACCGGGAGAGTGATTACCTTCGTTACATTGCGATCGATGGCTGCAAATGGCAGGAAGCCTGGGAACGAATGGCCCAAATGCCTGGACGCTATTTGCTGGACGACCGCTACATCATTCATTTGAAAAAGAGTGCACACGCCACGGGTCCCGAAGGACTGGGCTGCATCAATGGGAAGATCCTGTTGCGATGTGGCGGCCGCGACGTTGAAATCGAACGCGTAAATTACCTGCCCGCCATGTTCTATTTTTGGCCTTTAAAGAAAATATTTGACGTCCGCTGAACACATCGAAGCGAGTTCCATTGACCTCAACAGGGTTTTCAGGTGGCAACTGCTCGCGTCCGTTTACCTAACGGTGTTGCAGCTCGCAGGCTACTTTCTGATCGGAAGGTTTTTGGGGTATAAGGAGATGGGAGTATACGCCATCTTTCAGGTCGTCTTTCGCATGGCCGTTTCTTTGTTCGAGCCAGGCATGTTCGTTTCACTGATACAGAAGCATTCGTACTCGGAGGCGCTGATGAGGCAATTGCAAAAGAGGCAGATCCTGCTGGCCCTCGGTGTGGCTGCCTGCTGGATGGTTTTCTTTGGAGTCGAAGGGGATTACCTCACTGCTCATTTTCCGGTGGTCGTCATGAGCATGGTTTTGTTATTGCTGATTGCTTGCGGTTCGCGCGATGCTGCGTTGCTCACCCGCGAATTGCGGCAACGCGAGCTGGGATTGGCCCAGATGACCGGAGCCAGTTTTGAATTTGCACTGCTCGTTTCGCTGATCTGGCATTACGACCCTTTGCTTGTCTTTCCTGCGGCTTTTTTATTGCGTTTCGCCGTTTTCTATTTTTTGTGCGCATGCTTCGTTCGAAGGAGGGGGATTCCGGTCTCGCCCGGAGAACCCCTTGAGGAACACCTTTCGTTTGCCCGTTACCAGGTGAGCAACCAGGGCATTAGTTTCGTACAGGGCAATTTCGACACGGTGCTCGTTGCTTCGGTGTTCGGACTGTCCGCACTCGGTCCTTACAATTTTGCTTCTGAGCTGAGCTATCTGCTCTTTTCAAAGATCAATCCCATTTTCAACAAAGCCATTTTTCCGGTGTTGTCGCGATACCGGAACGATGGAGCTGCCCGGAGCCACATTGTCGGAGAGGCCATGCTGAGCCACGCCATCGTGTGCCTTGGTTTATACGCCTTGCTTTATGCAAATTTGGATTTCGTCGTTGCGACGGTCTTTCGCGATCCAGGGGGCCAAATCCTGGAGTTCTCGCGTTACATCTGCGTCATGGCCATGATCCGCTCTGTAAACAACCTCTTGTTCAGCAAACTATTGGCACTGGGCGAATCGAGAAGACTGTTGCAATGGAACATTGCTGTTTTGGTGTTCAACTACGCATTCATTGCGGTGATCTATTTTACAGGAGCGCGGATGACGATGTTTCTGTGGCTGAACTGTTGGGTGAGTCTGGCAGTTTTACTCTATACCGCTTATAAATTGTCGGCCCACCTCGACCATGCATCCTTGGTATGGAAACCGCTTTTGCGGTTTTTGGGGGTGAGCTGTGCCGGAGGTGTGGCGTTGTGGGGACTGAAAGGCGTTGCAATGCCGGCGGTTGTTACCCTTGCACTCGGAGGCTTGGTGTTACTCGGTCTTTATACTTTGTTTTTCCGAAAAAAAATGATGCGATTGCTTCGCATGCAAATCGTATGACATGCGCGATTGCCTGCTGATTATTGGAAACGGCGCCATGTTCAGGGATCCCTCCACTTGGGGCTATCTTCCACTGCACATACAAACAAACGTTCGTTTGTATGGGTTGGGCGATGTGTCAAGATTGGTAAAATACGAGAAGGGTACACGCGGGCTGTACGTATTTGGCAATGTAGTGCTGCGTAACGCTGCAGAGAAAACGGTACACAAACTCATGGAGCATGCTCCATTGACGGGACTTCGCGAAGATCACGCATTGCAGCTTGCGCTGGTCTTTCATGGCATGTATGCCCTGATCTATTACGACGTGGATGCGGGGATCGTACAGCTTGTAAATGATCCGTTGGGTCTGTATCCTCTATACCGGTATAGTGGAGAAGGCTGCACCTGGTTTTCATCGCGCATGCTCCCATTGGCCCAGTTGGCCGAATTGCCATTGCGGATCAGCGAGAATGCTGCGAAATCTTATTGGTACAACGGGCACCTGCTTTCAGGGCAGAGCTGGTTTGATGGAATGGTGAGGGTACGACCTGCGCAGGTTTTGTCGTGGAGGAAAGATGGGACAGAGGCTTCGGGGGGTCAGTATTGGAGCTGGTCGATGATTGGGGAAAGGCGACGGGCAGGAAAGGAGGAGGAGGAGGCATGTGTTGAGGCCATGGAGCGAAGTGTGATGGACCTGCAGATCCCTGAAGACAGGCTGGTAGCGGTGGGCCTGAGCGGAGGACTCGACAGCCGGTGGATTGCCTGGTTGCTATCGGGTCGGCGAAAAGTGGAAGCGCGGTGTTTTGCCCGGCAGGGTGCGTGGGAATTGAGCTTATCGAAGCGGGTAGCCAGGCAAACCGGCATTCCCCACCGGCATTATCCCATCGATGAGGAGCGCTGGCTTGAACGCAGGTTGCAGCTCTTTTGGGATGCCGAAGGAATGTTGCATTTGGGACATCTTCATGAAGGAGACCAGCACGATGCCCTGCTCGGTGGCATTTCTGCGTATTTTCACGGATTCTACGGGGGTGGAATCTATGCAGGATGCAGTGGACTGAACCAACGCCTCGACGGAGAAGCGGGAAAGCGGTATTTTCACCTGTTCGGTGAGCACGACGGTTTTGACCTTAGCTACCTCGATTTTCCTTGCATGGATCCCGCTATTGCCATGCATCGGGTACGAAATCAGGCGGCTTACAGCGTGTATGGTCTTTCGGCCAGAGCACCGGTGGCCATTCCTTTTGCAGACCTGGGATGGCTGGCCAGCACGTATGCGGTAGATGACCGCGACCAGCAGGACAGCAAATTTTACCTGCGGGTGCTAAGAGCTTCCCTGCCGCCGGAATTGATGCGCATACCCTGGCAGCGAACGGGATTACCACCCGCCTGGGTGGAGGCAAACATAGTCGCTCAGCGCTTGTATCTGCCGCAATGTATGGAATGGGCTCTCGGCCTTGTGGGCAGGAGCCGCCATTTCGTTTCTTACGGGCCGGTGGAGACACAGCTGGCACACTGGCTGAAGAAATGGCGTGGAGATGCTCCGGAATTTTTACACATCGATTCCCCGCGTTCCAGGGAATTCCGCATGCGTGCGCTGAGCTTGTTGGTTTGGATGCGCATGGTGGCGAAAAACAGAGCGGATGTCGAAAATTGAAGTGTTGCATCTGGTCGACACCTATTTGCCGTTGACGATGCACTGGCTCGAGCAGATGATGGCATTGACGGAAGTGCGGTGCTCGCACGCGATGTATGCCGACCATTACATTTGTGAACCACCACCGGTGCGCCGCACGATCAATTTTTCCCGGATCAGTGCGTATCCCTTGTCCTGGCGCGTGCGTTTTCAGCGATGGCTGCAGCGACCTGAGCCGGGAAACGGAATCCTGAGAGGGTATGCATTGATACACGTGCATTTCGGACACATGGCACTGCGGCATGCAGAATTTTTATTGAACTGCGGCATACCATTTTGCATATCGCTCTATGGGTTCGACTACGAGTACCTCGTGCAGAGAAACCCAAAGACGCTTGAGGGTTACCGGCGGCTTGCGGAAGGAGGAGGGGTGTTTATCGTAGAGGGAAATTATTCGCGGAGCCTGTTGATCAGCTACGGCATTCCGGCGGAATCCATAAGCATCGTACACATGCTGTTTGACCGGGGCCCCATGGTGCAGATGCTTCCGGCTGGAGGCTTGCTTCGGCTTGTTCAACTGGCGACCTTTAACGAAAAGAAGAACCAGCTTGGGGTGCTGGAAGCGCTGCGGACGCGGCATGCCGGAAAGTTTTCGTTTACTTTTTACGGAGAGTCTAACGATCGTTCGTATTACCGCGAGATCGCGGGGTGGGTCCGAAGCCATCCGGAGCACTCCGTTGTGCTGCGCGGCTCACTTGACGAAGGGCACTATCTGCAGGCCATCCGCCATGCCCATTGGAGCGTTCAGTGGAGCCGCAGAACGGAAAGGGGCGACACGGAAGGGGGCTGTCCGGTATTTTTGAAGGACAGCCTGGCGCTGGGTCGTCCGGTCATGGCATCCCCCCATTGCGACATTCCCGACCTGCTCGTGCATGGGTACAACGGTCTGCTGGCCGTGGAGGGGGACGAGGAGGCGCTTACGGCACAGTACGATTTCCTGCTCCGCTGCTCACCAAAGCAGCAGGCGGAATTTCAGAAAAATGCCTGGCATTCCGTGCACGCCAACGCAGGGAGCAGGCTCTCAGCCACGGAAACCCTCGGTGTGTATAAAGGTCTGGTGGGACAAGGAAACGTCATTCGAACTTTGTAAGTCTTTGTTGTACTCACTGCTGGCGCAAGGTTCTAACCTGTGCCCTGCTCGCCAGGTTCTAACCAATACCCCGTATCAATTTTTATCTCCCTGTATAAATACAAAATGTACAATTGCATGAATAGTATAAAGTGAATATAAACGCATTGGTCGATGAAGGACTAAAACAAGATCACTCTCCACACAACCATCTTTTTAATTCTTCTCCCCCTCTTCTGGAAGCCAAGAGGGTTTCAGACCATTTGTAAAGCTGGATTGTCTTGGTTTGATGCGTATATGATTTAAGGTAGTTTAAATTGACCAATGTGCTTTGGCTGATCGAAAAAAAATGTCTGTGCTCAGAAAGCACATCTTTGAAATAACCCAGGTGGCGAGAGGAAAGAATAGGGGAAGGGCTAAGCGTATGGAAGATTTTTGTTACCTGACCTTCATGGGATGATTGGAGGAATAAAATGTGTTCAATGTCGAGAATTTCAATTTCTCCGCGTATTTTGGGTATGCGAAGTTTATTTTTCTGGAAGGATCTGATGGGGATTCTGTTCTCATCAATTTGCTGAATGAGGTTAAATTGGTGAATAGCCTGGTCAATGCTAACCTGAAGTTTGCTGCGATCTATGGGTTTTGTGATGTATCGCAAAGGGTAATATTCAAAGGCTTTTAAAATTCTATCTGAGTCTACATAAGCTGAAATGAATATGATAAGCTTGGGACAAAAGAATCTATTGCTTTGAAACTGATCCAAAAGGTGGTAGGCATCGTGACTTCCGAGGTTGATATCCAGCAGTAAAAGATCGGGTTTAATCACTGGAATTTGCTTCAATGCGGAAGAATAAGAATCAGAGTAACCAGCCATTGATAATTGAGGAAAATCTTCTGACAAATATTTTTGAATCAATTCCCGAGGATCACTCTGGTCTTCAACTATATAATAGTTCATGCCGGTATTTTAGGATAGCTTATACTGACATTGGTGCCGTTATCATCACTGAAAACGTTGCAATTTACTTCAATGCCCAGAGATTGTAGTAATGCAATTCTCTGTCTGACGATTTGAGCTCCTGACTCTTCCATTTTGCGTTCGCGATGAGGTCTTAAATTTTTAGCCTGCTCGATGCCGATGCCATCATCTTCTATATTAATAATTAAATTTTTATCGGATTCTAGAATTGTAATATCTATTAGACCTTTTCGGGATTCTCTGCCGTCAATTCCCCAGACGACGGCATTTTCAACATAGGGTTGCAGCAAGAGAGGTGGCACCAGCCATTCTGTTGGATCAAATTCATTTGGTAAATTAAAATTCCATTTGAGTTGGCCGTTATGAAGTACGTTTTGCATTTCTAAAAATAAGCGGATGATTTCCAGTTCATCGCTCAAACGGATTAACCCCCCCTGTTCATTACTGTTGATGCTCCCTAAAAATTTGCGGAGGAAATCTGCTACCTGCAGCAATTTTTCATTGGCTTTTTCTGTATCCTGAAAACTGACCGAATTCTGGATACTGGTTAAAAAATTGCTCATGAAATGGGGATTGATCTGTGCGGTTAACATTCTTGCCTGATGGTATTTGGTTTCCTGTTGCAGTAAGTTAATTTTTTTCTTACTCATTTGAAAGCGGTAGAGATAATAGGCCAAACCGGTGATGAATATCAATAACAAACAAAATAATAACAAAGGAAACCAGGGTTCTTTCCATATTTTTTGATCTACAGTAAAGTCCAATACAGCGTTTTTACCTCTGTGATTATTTTGAATGACCTCCCAATTCGTTTCCAGTTCAAGGGTGTAATGGCCCGATGCAAGTTCCGGCAAGAAGAAATATTGATAAGAAAACCAATCTGACCATTCTGTTTTGTTTTTAATGCGATATCTGAATGTGCAATCCACAGGTCTGTTAGTGCCTATAACATCAAATTCAACGCTGATTCCTTTGCCGGTTTGAATGATATTATTTGTTTGAGTATAGGGAATATAGGCACCATTTAATTTGGTAAATTGGATGCGAAGGGCTTCGCCTTCATGCCATAAGGATTCCAAAGGAATGACACATAATCGATCAAATGCACCTGTCCAATAGTTTCTTCTGGAGTCTAAAAAAGCTGCATTTTGATCCGGCATGATCCCCGGAAAGCCATTGTTGAAATTAAATTCGCGATATTGCGTTTTGTCTCTCAGGTTCCAGGCGGTTATACCTTTGTTGTGACTGATCAATAAAAGGCTGTCATTGTAATTGATCAGACTGCTTATGATGTTATTCTTAAGAATTTTTAAGGCTTGAGTATATGTATGTGAAAGGAGTCCGAATTCCCATACACCATTGTATGTGCCTACGTACATACTTGTATCGCTTGCTTTGCATATCGATAATATCCCTTTAGCTGTAGACTGTTCATTGGAAAAATATTGATACTTCTGTTGATGGATATCACACTTGATCAATCCTTTTCTGGAGCCTGCCCAAATCATTCCTTTTGCATCCTCATATAAACATAGGGTATGAAAACTCGAAAAGTCTTTATGGTCCCACTTTACAAATTCCAGCTCCTGAGTGTTGGGTTCATAGATAAAAAATCCACCTCTTTGGGCCCCTAATAATTTTTGGAGTTGGGTAGACCAAGTCAAATAAAGGGATGCAGTAAATGCGGGGTTTTCTTTTGAAAGTTTAGGTAAGTGTTGAAACTCGTTTTGGCGCAAAGCATAAATTTCATTTTCCCTATATAAAAAAATGCGTCCGGTGGGATCTAAAGCCGGATGAAAATACCAGCGATCTTTTGAGCTGATTTTATGAATACCTCCATCCGGTTTGATCATATACAAGCCATTTAAAAAATCGCCCACAATCATATTTTGATGACTATCTTCTGAAATTGCCCATGGAAAAGGAATGCTGTCTCTATTGTAAAATTGAAATCCTGCTTTAGGAATTTTTACTAAACCGCGTTCTGTGCCAAGCCAATAATTATAAGAATCTATCCAAAGGGAAGTCATGTCAGGTTTTCCTCTGACATTTTTGAAAAAAGAGTGCAAATTAGAATTTTTGTTGTTCAATCCATATTGTGCACTCCAGTATAATGGTTCTCTATCATTATTTGGAGTATAAATATATTCTCCCTTGTCAAAGAGTACAGGTATTTGATCAATGAGACTATCTTTCAGATCATAAATAAAGGCCCTTTCATCTTTAAAAACTCGATATACAAATGTTCTTAATCTTGAATAAGCTCCTAGTTCGTCGGCTTGGAAAGTTTTATGAATTCTGACGGTATCATTTTCATAAATTCCGATGGAGAAACTGTTGACCAGTACAGTATAAAATTTTCGGGAAAAGGGATCGTAAAATATATTCCGCAATGAATTTCCACAAAGATTTACGAGTTTTCTTTTGTAAAATTTACCATGGAAGAAAATGTTCAGTTCGCTGTAACTGTCAATATAGTAAAAGCTATCCCTGTAAAATGCCGAGCCACTGGCATCGTGAAGCGCGGCTTCAAATTTAAATGCTTCCCATTCTGCACCATTGTAAATGGCAAGGCCATCTTTCGCTATGGCCCAAATACAATGGCTGCTATCTTCATAAAACTGTTGGACATCACCATATATTCCCAACTGCGCTACATCAAAATTTTCAAAAGTTTTTCCATTGAATCTGGAAATGCCACCTTTGGTTCCAATCCACAAATAATTGCGTGTGTCTTTGAAGAGGGTAGTTATTTGAGGATGTATGAGGCCTTCGTGGGTGGAGTAGGTTTTGGAATAGGGGGATTGGGCGCAGAGTATATTGTATAATACACTTATAAGGATTGTCCATGTGATGTTATTGGACCTCATGATTTTTTCGGACAATGCAAATGAATCATCGAATTAATGTTATTGAGCCCTTTTTTATTTTTGAAGCTCCTGTTATACATTCGTATTCAATAAGGTAAATATAAGTCTCAGGATTTGCATTTTGTCCATTGAAAGTTCCATCCCAACCTTCTCCTGACTGAGTGGATTGAAAAACAAGATTGCCCCACCGGTTGAATATTTTCATGCTACTCAAGCTGGAATTTATCTCAGGATAGATAAACTCATCGTTGACGCCATCACCATTGGGTGTAAAAACATTTGGAATTTGAATCTCACAAATGCTATCGCATTGATTTGAATGATCACGGGTGATGGTTACATTTAAAATACTGTCGCATCTATTTGTACTTTCCAAAACAATTGAATATCTCCCTTCTGTTTTGAGGACGGTATTTCCCAAATGGAAGCTATCTTTTCCGCATAGGACCTTACTTAATTCCGTAATGATCATTTCATTTATTTTCAGTTTAGTCAATAGGACACTATCGCAGCCAAAGTTTGTTTTAAAAGTATCTAAATAGATACCTGTGTTTTTATATATCTTTTTGCCAACGGTAATGGACTCACCAAAACACAATATAATGCTATCCTGTTGAAAAGAGGGGTCTCTTTGGTCGGCAACTGAAAAGTAGTAATCAACGTGTTGTGCTATTAAATAAGTAAAAAAGATGTTGCGCATATCACTGATAATCAGTAATTTGTTGTTTCATACAAACAAATTATATGCACAACATCAAGACAAATTTCGATCATTTTATGAAAAT